>JAFLBJ010000001.1:1200000-2400000 GCA_017303415.1 Chitinophagales bacterium | reverse complement strand
GTAAAATAATTATAACCCCGTGAAGAACAAGCATCTGGTCCTCTTTTTCCTTATTGTTTCCCTGCTTTCCGGCGTCACCATCTTTACCGCGTGTAAAAGGATTAATGCCTTTACGGATATCGGTTCGGGACTGATCCCTGCAGTGGATAATATCAACACCTTTGATACCGTCCTGAATGTAGAGGTTTACAATGGTATTTTCGGTGACAATGAAGATTCAATCCGGATGCTCTCTTCCGAGATACATTTTCTGGGACAGATCTCTAATGATCCCTTCTTTGGCAAGACCGATGCCCGTATCTACCTTCAACTCAAACCCACTCTGTTTCCCCATGCTTTTGCGCGGGCAGACAGCCTGACGATCGACTCTGTGGTGCTTGTTTTGGATTATAAGGGAGCCTATGGTGATACCACCATTCCTCAGACCATCAACGTGTACGAGATCGCGAATATACCGACCAATGTATTCCGGGCGGATTCGAATTACCTGGTAAAATCTACCACCTTTGTCAACGGTGACCTGTTGGGTTCCAGAACCATTGTTCCGCAAAATTTAAAGGACACCGTAAAGGCATATAAGGATACTACGGTCAGCCAACTCCGTATTCGTCTGTCTGATCTTTTTGGACAACGCATGCTGGATTATGACTCGACCGCAGGAGGTGCCTATAAAAGTGATTCATTACTGAACACCTATTTTAAAGGGTTAGCCATTGAATCTGCGGCCGGATCGGGAAATGCCCTGATGGCCTTTGCCCTGGCCAATGCACCCAATACCAAACTGGCCTTTTACTATCGATATCCAAAGAATGGCCAGCCGGATACAACGGTCAGCTATTTTACATTTTCACCTTATAGCATATTTTCTTCCATTGGTTGTGCCTCACATAATTATGTGAAGCGTGACTTCACAGGTTCACCCCTTGAAGCAGCTGCCAATTCCCCTGCGGCGGATGATTTTGTTTATCTGATCAACTCACCGGGATCCTACGCAACGATCAAAATCCCTGGTCTTCAAAATGTTAGCAACCGTTTGGTTCACCGGGCAGAGCTCGTGGCCGAACAGATATATGACCCCAGTGATGATATTTTCTTCGCCCCGGAATCCATCTGGATGGATGCCTACGACTCCAGCATCAGTAGTTACCGGGTCATCCCTTATGATCTCTACCCAGGTGGAAGCGGTACCCTGAACCTGGCTTCATTTGGCTCCTATGGTAACACCGTTCCCAATGGATCGGGTAAAGATGTGGCCCGTTGGAGCTTTGACCTCACCCGTTATGTACAAAAAATCGTAACTGAAGGGCAGAAGGTCATGGATTTCAGGATGATGTCGCACAGGTATAGTACCGACTCGATCCGGCTCAATAACTTTGATAATTCGGGCAATTTTACCAACTATGTCCAAACCCTGAACAATAATTATGTTACGGGCAGGGTCAGACTCGGTGGTACGGCTCACCCCACCCGGCGAATGAAACTACGGATCATCTACTCTAAAATTTAGTCTGAACTTCATTGGTAAAGTATCAAATGGGCTATTATCTTTGCGCCCAAACCTTTTTGCTTAATTACAATTAACAAACATGCCCTATCTCTTTACCTCTGAAAGTGTTTCAGAAGGTCATCCTGACAAAGTAGCCGACCAGATTTCCGATGCCCTGATCGATAATTTCCTGGCTTATGATGCGCAGTCAAAAGTCGCCTGCGAAACCCTCGTTACTACCGGACAGGTGGTATTGGCCGGAGAGGTGAAATCGAAAACCTACCTGGATGTTCAGGATATTGCCCGGGAAGTGATCCGTAACATCGGATACACCAAGGCTGAATACATGTTCGAAGCCAACTCCTGTGGAATCTTCTCAGCCATTCATGAGCAAAGCGCCGATATCAATCGGGGTGTTGACCGTACCGTAAAGAAATTGAGCTTTGAAGCCAAAGCCAACGCACAAGGTGCCGGCGACCAGGGTATGATGTTTGGTTATGCTACAATAGAGACGGATAACTACATGCCCCTGGCCCTTGACCTGGCACATAAGATCCTTCAGGAATTGTCCAAAACCCGTCGTGCCGGAAAAGAATTGAAATACCTGCGTCCGGATGCCAAAAGCCAGGTAACCATTGAATACGATGACAATAACCAACCCGTGCGTATAGACACCATTGTGGTATCTACCCAGCACGATGATTTTGGCACCGATAAACAAATGCTGGACCAGATCCGCAAAGACATCATCGAAGTCATTATCCCCCGGGTGAAGAAACAACTGAAACCTTCACTCCGTAAATTATTCAACGATAAGATCACCTACCATATCAACCCCACCGGCAAATTTGTAATCGGCGGGCCTCATGGAGATACTGGTCTGACCGGAAGAAAGATCATCGTAGATACCTATGGAGGAAAAGGGGCACATGGTGGTGGAGCCTTCAGTGGAAAAGATCCTTCCAAAGTGGATCGTTCTGCCGCATATGCTACCCGCCATATCGCCAAGAACCTGGTGGCTGCCGGTCTTTGTGATGAAGTACTGGTTCAGGTTTCCTATGCCATTGGTGTAGCTAAACCCTGTGGTCTGTATGTAAACACATACGGCACGGCTAAAGTAGACATGAGCGATGGAGAGATCGCACGCAAAGTAGAAGAGATCTTCGATATGCGCCCGTATGCCATCGAGCAACGCCTTAAATTACGTAACCCTATCTACAGTGAAACAGCCGCCTATGGTCATATGGGTCGTGAGCCAAAAGAGGTAGTAAAAACCTTCAACAAAGGGAAAGACAATGAGAAAAAAGTGACCGTTGAGTTGTTTACCTGGGAAAAACTGGATTATGTAAACAAAGTGAAAAGGGCTTTTGGATTGAAATAAGTCCGGCGGTTTTTTCACCAAAAAGAAGTTTATAAAGAAAGACCTCTCCATACCGGGGAGGTTTTTTAATTTCACAGTATGGAATCCACCAACCCCTGGACGATATTGGGCGAAAAAGCCATCTATGAGAATCCCTGGATCAAGGTGACGGAGTATGACGTATTGAACCCCAATGGAGGGAAGGGAATCTATGGAAAAGTGCATTTCCAAAATATTGCCATTGGTGTTTTGCCTTTGGATGAGGACGGGAACACTTATCTTGTTGGGCAATATCGTTTCACCCTGAACCAATACAGTTGGGAAATACCCGAAGGTGGTGGAGAAATGGGGGTTGACCCGCTGGAGTCAGCAAAACGCGAACTAAAAGAAGAGACCGGAATGGAAGCATTGGCCTGGCAAAAAATCCTTACCATGCACCTCTCCAATTCCTGCTCCGATGAGATCAGCGAAGTGTTCCTCGCCCGCGATTTAAAACAGGGGGAGGCCATGCCAGAAGAGACAGAACAATTGATGGTTAGAAAATTACCTTTTGAGGAGGCTTTTGCCATGGTAGAAAAGGGAGAGATCACAGATGCCATCTCGGTGGCTGCTATTATTAAGGTTAAACTCATGTTACTGAATGGAGAGATCGGATAAAAGACCAAGACCCAAGAAATCTTCGCTGGTATTAGGAAGACAACCGCTGGTGGAAGCCATCCGGTCAGGAAAAGCGATTGATAAGATATTGATGCAAAAGAATGCATCCGGTGATTCCATTGCTTTGATCCGGGAATTGGCAAAGGACCACCAGGTGCCGATACAATATGTGCCGCCAGAGAAATTAAATAGCATAAGCCGGGGAAACCACCAGGGCGTAATTGCCTTTACCGCGGCCATACAATACCTCGAATTACAGCAGGTGATCAGTTTTGTTGTGGAAAAAGGGGAGACCCCCTTGTTCCTGTTATTGGATGGTATCACCGATGTGCGGAATATTGGGGCCATTGCACGTACTGCCCTTTGTATGGGCGTACAGGCCCTGGTGATACCGGATAAAGGAGTGGCTCCCTTGCAGGAAGATGCGATAAAAGCATCAGCCGGAGCCCTTGAATTGATCTCTGTTTGCCGGGTCAACAGCCTGATGAAAGCAGTAGATGAGTTGCACCTGAACGGAATCCGTGTATTTGCCAGCGAAATGACCGCAGAAAAAACACTCTTTGATTGTGATTTTAAAGAACCTTGCGCTATCGTCATGGGTGGGGAAGAAAAGGGCGTCTATCCGGCCCTGATGAAGATCTGTGATGAAACCATGAAGATCCCCATGGTAGGAAATTTTGAAAGCCTGAATGTGTCCGTAGCAGCGGGAATGATACTTTATGAAGCATTAAAACAACGTTTACCTTGATTGAACAGCGTATTCATCTGGTTGAATGTCCACGCGACGCCATGCAAGGTTGGAAAAAACCAATTTCGACAGAAAAGAAAATCAGCTACCTGAACCAACTTCTGAAGGTAGGTTTTCACACCCTCGATTTTGGAAGTTTTGTTTCGCCCAAGGCCATTCCTCAAATGGCAGATACTGCGGAGGTAGTTGCCCGATTGGATAAATCGGGTTCATCCACCCAATTACTTGCGATCATTGCCAACCTGCGTGGTGCAGAGCAAGCCGCCTCCTTTGAACAGATCGATGTTCTTGGATTTCCCTTCTCCGTTTCTGAAACATTTCAGCAAAGAAATACCCAGGCAAGCATGGAAACTGCCATTGAACGGGTGGCTGATATCCAGGATCTGTGTGTTGAAAAAGGAAAGCAACTCGTGGTATATATTTCAATGGGGTTTGGAAATCCATATGGCGACCCGTATGATGAGGACATTGTATTTGAATGGGTAAACCGACTTGTAGGCATGGATATCGGCATCATTTCACTGGCGGATACAGTGGGCATTGCCACACCGGAACAAGTGTATGATATGACCGGCTACCTCGTGGAATCCTTTCCCGGAACTGAAATCGGTGTTCATCTGCATTCCCGCCCCGACAATTGGAAAGAAAAACTGGAAGCAGCCTGGAAGGCAGGATGTCGTCGCTTTGATGGTGCCATCAAGGGTATTGGCGGTTGTCCCATGGCTGATGATGAACTGGTCGGAAATTTGGATACATTGAATATCGTTTCCTTCTTTCGGGAAAAAGGGGTTTCCATGGGGATAGATCAACAGGTGTTGTTAGATAGCCTTCCGATGGCAGAAGATATCTTTCAGTAAATGGGAGCAGGAATAAAGCAGCTAAACCACATGCAATTTCAACTAGATATTCAGATCAAAAAGCCGGAGGAACAGATTCGGTATGGGCAAAAGATCATGCTCATAGGGTCCTGTTTTACCGAACACATTGGAAAGGCCTTGCAGGAATTGAAATTTGATGTATTGCAAAATCCTCATGGCATCCTTTTCGATCCGGCCAGTGTTTGTCATAGTCTTCTATCATACATTGAGGGAAAAAAGTACACTGCCAATGACCTGTTCTATTTGAATGAGGTTTGGGCGACCTGGCATCATCATTCCCGGTTTTCGCATATGAGGAAGGAAGAATGTCTTGAAGAAATCAACCGGTCGCAGGAAAATGCGCACGCTTTTCTTCGTCAGGCAGAGTGGCTGATCATCACCCTGGGTTCTTCCTTTAGTTACAGATTGACCGATCAGGCGGATAAAGCCTCCTTATCGACAGGTTCAGCTGTGGCTAATTGCCATCGGGCACCCGGGCAATGGTTTCAAAAGCACATGATGGAGATCGCTGAAACTACGGCCGCTCTTGATCAATTGATCCATCGGCTGCGCGCCTTTAACCCGGAATTGAAATTGATCTTTACCATAAGCCCGGTACGGCATATTCGGGATGGCGTGGTTGAGAACAACCGAAGTAAAGCCCGGCTATTGGAATCTGTTCATCAGTTGGTCAATAAATTTGACAACACCTGGTATTTCCCGGCTTATGAACTCGTGATCGATGTGTTGAGGGATTATCGGTTTTATGATATTGATATGGTTCATCCCAATTATCCCGCCACACAGTTTGTGATGGAAAAATTCATGGATAGCATGGTCGATGAACCATCCAAATGGCTAAGCCAGGAGATCAGAAAAATTGTCATAGCCAGAAATCACAAAGCCTTTCAGGCAGCAACTAAGGCACACCAACAATTCTTACAACAACATCTTCAACTCGCCCAGGCATTACAGGAGAAATATCCAATGGTGGATTTGAGGGAGGAGATAGAGTATTTTCGTGAGGCGTGAGCTTCGTGAGACGTGAGCTTCGTGAGGCGTGAGAGGTGAGTTTCGTGAATCGTGAGACGTGAGACGTGAGGTTTCTCACAACTCACGTCTCACGTCTCACGCCTCACGTCTCACACCATACACCACCCGCTGAAAATATCTTTCCCCCGGCCTTAACACTGTATTGGAGAAACCAGGTATATTAATGGCATTGGGCTCTTTCTGGGTTTCAAAACAAAAACCGGTACTTGGCCCGAAATATTTTTTACCATCAAACTCCAGTTCTGGTAGTCCGCTTCCGGTATATAAATGAACAATGGGGTCAGTGGTCAACACCTGTAATGAAATGCCAGTAACGTCTCCCGTGGCTTCGGCGGCCAATTGCAAACTACCATCAGCATCCTGGATACAAAAACTTTGGTCATACTCCGGCTTATTAGCGAGGACCTCCTTGGTGGTTTGAAAATCATAAACGGTGCCTTCAACAGGTATCTTTCTTCCGTCTGCTACAAGTTGATCATCCTGACCCAGGTATTCCCTGGCATTTATCCGTACCCGATGTTTTCCTATACTGCCACTTCCATTTAAATTGAAATAATCGTGGTGTGTAAGGTTGATCAGGGTAGGAGCATCTGTTTCGGCAAATGAATCCATGATCAGTTCATTGGACTCGGTAAGTTTATACTCCTGGTCTATGATTAGATTGCCGGGGAAATGTTCTTCTCCATCCGGACTCTTGTACCGAAACCGCACGCTATTCTCTTCTTCGTTGATCGCTATTATTTCCCATACTTTTTTATCAAAACCTTCAACTCCCCCATGCAGGCTGTCACGCCCCAGGTTTTGGGCCAACTGATAA
The DNA here is from genome assembly GCA_017303415.1 of Chitinophagales bacterium. Taxonomy (NCBI): domain Bacteria; kingdom Pseudomonadati; phylum Bacteroidota; class Chitinophagia; order Chitinophagales; species Chitinophagales bacterium. Next base: position 2,393,022 of record JAFLBJ010000001.1, on the reverse strand, counting down.
GATTTACCATCTAGTTCAAACCTGCCGTCTTTGATACGGTTAGCGGTACGACCGATTACGGCACCGAGAAAAGGGTAGGAGGTCAGATAGGCCGGTGAGAGATAATGTTTCAGGTCTTCAAATCCCAGCACGAGATTGACTCCATTGAATTCCAATGCGGAAATGATATTACCAAGATTGGTGATGTTTACACGCATCCCGTTTTGGTTGGTCAACACAACTTTGAAAACTTCTTTCCCATTGGGATGGATATAGGCTAAGGTTTTTTCAATCATCATTTTTTGTATTAGTGGATGCGGTCACCGCGTACTTTGAGCGTTTGAATGATCTGACCTTCGAAAACAAGCCATTCTTTCCAGCGTTTACGTACTTTTTCTATATCGAGGTAGGTTTCCGCCAGGTCAATAAACAGCGTATAATGCCCGGCTTCACTTTCCATGAAACGCCGGTAAAATTGTTGAAGATATGGGTCATCAATTCCCTCACTCAGTCGTTTAAACCGTTCACAACTTCTTGCCTCGATCAAAGCCATCAGTAGCAGGCTATCCAGAAAGCGGTCCTTCCAATGGCCTCCTTTTTTATGAAAATCAACCAACTGGTTGACGTACTCATCCTTCCGTTGAGGTCCCAGGGATAAGTTTCGTTTCTTCAACTCGGCCAGCACCATCCGGAAATGCCCCCATTCTTCCGTTACAATCGGGGAAAGGGCCGCGACCAGGTCACTTTTATCACTGTTTTTTTGAATAATTGAGATACAGGAAGTTGCCGCCTTTTGCTCACACCAGGCATGGTCGGTCAGGATTTCTTCCAGGGAAAGTCCGGCCAGGTCCACCCAACGCGGATCGGTAGGCAATTGCAGACCCAGGATATTCCGGGTAGATTCGGAATACGAAGCGGTTTCCATTGGTCAAAAGTAGTGGTTTCTAGGTATTTAGCTAGCAGGGATTTCCCGGTTTTCCGGATTTCGCGGGTGGTTACTTGTCGTGTATATTGTGATCCCACTCCATCCAGGATTCCAGTGATGCAGATCTCATCCGGGTGCCCCAAATCCTAGGCATACGGCAAATCCCCAAATCCTGGTCCAAATTGGTTTTTCCCTTGAAATCCACTACCTTTGCCGCCTTAAATAATCGGATATTTAATCGGATGACATTCTAAAAAAAAACAAAGATGCCTGTAACAAAAGAAAAAAAAGCCTCCATTATCGCTGAATTCGGTGGAAAACAAGGAAACACCGGATCAATTGAAGGCCAAATCGCTCTGTTGACTGAGCGAATCACCCAGATCTCCGGCCATCTCCAGGCCAACAAAAAAGATTTCTCCACCCACCGTGGCCTGATGCAACTGGTAGGTAGAAGAAAACGTTTGCTTACCTATCTCCAAAAGCACAACCTGACTGGTTACCGCGCCCTGATCGAGAAGCTCGGCCTCCGGAAGTAAACATATTTCAATTCGCAAGTCCCTCCACTCAGGAGGGTTTTTTGCATTTCATTTACTTTACACAATACTCATGTTATCTCAAGCTATAAATAAAACATTTGACCTGGGCGATGGTCGTCAGATCACCCTGGGTACTGGTCGCCTGGCACGCCAGGCCGACGGCGCAGTTACTGTATCCATGGGAAATACCATCCTGCTGGCTACAGTGGTGGCTAACAAAGAGGCGAAAGAAGGACAAAGCTTTTTCCCGCTTACAGTAGACTATCAGGAGAAATTTGCTTCTGCCGGTCGTATCCCCGGATCATTTTTTAAAAGAGAAGGCCGGTTAAGCGATTACGAAGTCTTGATCAGCCGACTGATCGATCGGGCACTTCGTCCGCTGTTCCCCGAAAATTATCTCTGTGAGGTTCAGGTACTCGTGACCCTGGTTTCTTCCGACGCGGAAGTAATGCCCGATTCACTGGCTTGCCTGGCTGCTTCTGCCGCACTTGCCGTATCGGATGTTCCCATTCAGGAGATCCTTTCCGAAGTACGTGTTGCACGTATCAACGGAGAATTCAAAGTAAACCCCACCCGAAGTGAGCTGACAGAAGCTGACCTTGATTTCATCATTGCTGCCACCGAAAAGAATATCATGATGGTGGAAGGGGAAGCACAGGAGTGTTCGGAAGAAGACCTGGTAAAAGCGCTTGGAATCGCCCACGATGCCATCCGTATCCAGATCAAAGCCCAGGAAGAATTAAGGCAAATGACCGGTGCAAAACCAAAACGTGAAGTGACGCCTCCTGTGGTAGACACTGATTTGCTCGCAAAAGTGGAAGGCTTTGCTAAACCTAAGGTGTACGAAGTTTCCAAATCTGCCCTTGGAAAACACGAGCGGTCTGATAAATTCGATGCCATTCAAACGGAATTGATCGAATACCTGACGAAAGAATACAATGTTGCCGAAGGAGAGAAGCTCGATGATACGATCGCTAAAAAAGCCAAGAATTATTATCACGATCTTCAATACCATGTGGTACGGGATATGATCCTGAATGACCGGGTTCGTCTTGATGGCCGTCAACTGGATCAGGTTCGCCCCCTCGATATGGAGACAGACGTATTACCCACTCCACACGGATCTGCACTCTTTACCCGGGGAGAAACTCAATCCCTGACCACGGTCACCCTGGGTACGCCTCTCGACGAATTGCTGGTTGAAAGTGCAGCCACTTCAGATTACTCTAAATTCATTTTACACTATAATTTCCCTCCCTTCTCTACCGGTGAAGTAAAGATGATGCGTGGACCTGGTCGCCGGGAAGTTGGACATGGTAACCTGGCCATGCGTTCACTGAAGCAAATGATGCCCGGCGAAGATTATGCCTATACTGTTCGTATCGTAAGTGATATTCTCGAGTCCAATGGTTCCTCCTCGATGGCGACCGTTTGTGCCGGTTCTCTCGCTTTGATGGATGCAGGTATTCCCATTCCGAAACACGTGTCAGGTGTGGCCATGGGATTGATCAGCAAAGAAGGAAAATATGCGATCCTGACTGATATCCTTGGTGATGAAGATCATCTGGGTGATATGGACTTCAAAGTAACGGGTACCCGTGATGGAATCTGTGGCGTGCAAATGGACATCAAAGTAGATGGCCTGAGCATGGATGTAATGCGTGAAGCACTTGACCAGGCACGTCGTGGTCGTCTGCATATCCTGGATGCCATGTATGCCTGTCAGCCTGAAGCACGCTCCGAAGTGAAACCCCATGCACCACGCATGTTGAAGATGTTCATTGATCGTGAATTCATCGGCGCTGTGATCGGACCTGGTGGTAAAGTGATCCAGGAAATGCAACGTGAAACCGGAACCACTATTAATATCGAAGAGAAGAATAACATGGGTGAAGTAAGCATCTTCGGTACAAATAAAGAAGGTGTGGAAAGGGCTGAAAATTGGATCAAAGGTATCGTAGCTATCCCCACCGTTGGAGATGTGTACGATTCAACTGTTAAATCCATCATGCCTTTTGGTGCCTTCGTAGAATTCCTGCCTGGTAAGCAAGGGTTGGTTCACATCTCTGAAGTAAGCTGGAAACGATTGGAAACACTCGATGGCGTACTGAAAGAAGGCGACCGCATCAAAGTAAAATTGATCGGAACCGATCCTAAATCAGGTAAATTCAAACTTTCCAGAAAAGCGCTTATCCCCAAACCTGAACGCCAGGAGAATAACCCCTCCCAGGGCGGACAGCCGGAGAATAATTAAGCACGAATAAACGCATACAGTGCCTTTGGCTTCCTGGTGCTAATTTTACCAGGCAACCAGAGGCACTTTTTATTTTATGAACAAGGCATATATACAAGTCGATTTTAAAGGTCTTTCACCCGAAAAAGTGGATATACTTATTGCCATGCTTTCAGAAGCAGGGTGGGAAGGGTTTGAGGAAACGGAAGACCGTTTTTCGGCCTATATACCGGAAGATGAGTTTCAGGAAGAAAACCTGAAGGCGATGGCCGGTACAGATCACTACACCGTAACCACTGTTCCCTATATCAATTGGAACCAACGTTGGGAGTCGAGCTTTGAACCGGTAATGGTTGATGATTTCTGCGCGGTAAGGGCCGGGTTTCATGCCCCTGTAGAAAACGTCCGGTATGAGATCGTGATCACCCCCAAACAAAGTTTTGGAACCGGTCATCACGCCACCACCTGGCTGATGATGAAACGTATGGAACAAATCGACTTTACCGGGAAAAAGGTCTTTGATTTTGGGACAGGAACCGGCGTTCTGGCTATTCTGGCTGAAAAGGCAGGCGCCGTCAAAGTGCTGGGGATTGACAATGACACCTGGAGTATGGAAAATGCACAGGAAAATGGAGAGGCCAACAATTGCCATCATATCCGATGGGAACTGGCAGACCATGTACCCACGGAAGGTCAGTTTGAAATTATACTGGCGAATATTAATAAAAATGTAATCACCGGGCACTTCAAAAGCCTCGCCGATCGTTTAACTTCAGGTGGAACCATGCTTCTAAGCGGGCTTCTGACCACGGATGAAGAGGATATATTGGCCGGGGCCCAAAATGAAGGTTTAAAATTCATGGACCGAATGGAAAAGGCAGGCTGGATATGCCTCAGTTTCAAGGGATAAAGAGGCCTGAGGGTTAATTTTATATTAACTTTTCCCTCAAATCGTTATCTTTGTGTTCCAACTTTAACCCCAAGCTTCTATGAACGAACTGTTATTGATAGTTCTGGCATATCTGATTGGCAGCATTCCTACATCGGTCTGGGTGAGTAAACACTTTTTTGGCGTTGACATCAGGGACTATGGAAGCGGTAATGCCGGTGCCACCAATACTTATCGCGTCCTTGGACCTTGCTGGGGGACATTTGTGATGATCGTTGATATGTTGAAGGGGATCGTAGCTGTCAGGCTCGCCTTTCTTTTACCTTTTTATATTGGCCACGAAACGCAAATGACCAACCTGCAAATTGGCCTTGGACTGGCTGCTGTTGTAGGGCATATCTTCCCCATCTGGGCAGAATTTAAAGGGGGCAAAGGGGTAGCCACCATATTTGGACTTGTATTAGGCATATCTCCATTGACCGCTGTAAGTTGCGTCGGGGTCTTTTTATTGGTCTTATACCTCACCCGATTTGTTTCCTTAAGCTCCATTCTCGCCAGTATCGCTTTCCCGATTTTTATCCTGGTGATCTTTAATGTAGACAATGACTTCTACCGGATCTTTGCGGTGGCTGTCAGTCTCATGGTACTGGTCACCCACCAAAAGAATATCGGCCGTCTGCTCCGTGGCAGCGAAAGCAAGGTTCCCATCCTCAAACATCGTGACCGCCGCCGGGAACGCCGCAGACCCTGATCCACTTAAAAAATCGTACCTTACTGCAACCTTAATTACGTGCAGCTCATCTGGTTTGGTACAATCATTGTTTGATCTATTCTAAAAATAATCATCGTGAAAAAGCTTATCCTTCCTTTGCTCGCCCTAATTGTTTTTTCCTGTTCTAAAAATGCACTTACCGGAAAAAGCCAGTTCACGCTGCTTCCCGAAACGGAATTGCAGACCATGGCCACAACTGAATACACTCAATTCCTATCAGCCAATAAAGTTGTTGCCACGAATATGAGTAAAGATGCCGATATGGTGAAAAGGGTAGGGCAACGCATTACCAAAGCCGTGGAAGAATATTATGCCTCCAAAAACATGAGCGATAAACTCACCGGTTTCAAATGGGAATACAATCTGGTCAACGACCCCGCAGTCAATGCCTGGTGTATGCCGGGGGGAAAGATCGTCGTTTATACCGGTTTACTCCCGATCACACAAAACGAAGCAGCCCTGGCAGTAGTTATGGGACATGAAGTTTCCCATGCCCTTTTACAACATGGAAACCAACGTATGAGCCAGCAGATCGGGGCACAGGCCGTTCAAATGGGTTTGCAGGTGGCCTTATCCAGTAAGCCCGCCGAAACACAAAACGCATTCCTGACCGCTTTTGGCATAGGTGCCCAGGTCGGTGTCATGCTTCCCTTTTCGCGCAAGCATGAATTGGAAGCCGATCATTGGGGATTGAATTTCGCCGCCATGGCTGGTTATAATCCCCAGGAAGCCATTCCCTTGTGGCAAAGGATGGAAAAAGCAGGCGGTGGCCAGAAACCACCTGAATTTCTGAGCACCCACCCCAGTGAGGGCAAGCGGATCGAACAGCTTCAGAAGTATATGGAAGAAGCCCTAAGTTATTATAAGCCAGTACAGAAATAAAAGACATCTATATCACTAAAAAATTGATTTCAGTTAAGCATATCCCTTTAAATCAGGCATTTAAAGGGATATTTCTTTTTAAAATATAAGAACTCCGGTATTTATTTTGTATTTTTGCAGCCTGTTTGCGAGTCCGCTACCTACCCCATAACTATTACTGGATTGTATCGGAAACCCCTTAAAACCCCTTAATAAGGTATGTCACAAACGATTTTTGAAAAGTTGGATCTGGCTGACGAAAAAAATCTTCTGATCCAGGGTTTACCTTCCTCCATTGAGAAACAGTTTTGCAAGCTTTCTTTCGCTAAAAACGTGACCCCGCTGCTGAAAAGCCGGAAGATCGATTTTGCGTTATTGTTTGCCGTAAACGAATCTCAGCTTAACAGCATTCTGAAAGAGGTAATGCCTGCATTGAAGAGTGATTCCAAGCTTTGGATCGCTTCACCAAAGTCTTCTTCCAAGATCGTTACCGATCTGAACCGCAGCTGCAGCTGGGACAAGCTGACGACCGCCGGTTATTCCTGTGGAGAAGAAGTGGTGCTCGACCATGTATGGAGTGCTACCCGGTTTGACAAACCCGGGCGTTCAGTTTCCGTCAGGATGCGCAATGCCGAGCCGGCAGCCGCCATCGAAGCCTGATTTTAAATTATTAGTAAGTAACCGGACCCGCGAAGGAAATACCTATCGCGGGTTCTTCATTTTAAGATCACCGTACCCATTTTCCGGGTCAGTTCCTGCTCCATTTGCTTAAGGTGCTCGTGAGCCCGGTGTATGCTGAGGTATTCTTCGGGAGTATGAGGCTTTTCCAGGTCTTCCTGGTTTTGTACCAGCAGGCGACGGATCTTTTTAAGCTTAAGGTAGTTAAGGGCAGAATCAACAGCCTCGAGGGTCCTGTCTTCCTGGATCTTCAGGTATTGTTGCAATTCCTTTTCATTTCCCACACCAACGGTACGGATAAAATCCTCATACCGCTGCTCAAACAATTGACGCTGGTAACCGGTGGATTGACTGTGCTCCTGCTTCCAGTGTTCACTTTCCTCATAGGGAAAATTAAGCAGGGAAACCGCAAAGGAACTCAGCTTCAGGTCCGGGTGATAGATAAAATGGCTTTTGTCCGGTATTTCCCTGCCTTTGTCTACATAGTCACGAAACTCACGCATCAAGTGCAGGACTTCTGGGTTATCAAAGAGTTCCTCGTCATTCATTTCCGTAAGCAGGTAATGGGCTACGGTATCCCGGTTCTCCATCATCCGTTTTCCGAATTCAAGCAATACCCGTGCAAATTCTTTTTCCTGAAGGTCATCCCGAAACAACAGGTTAAAAGTGGCATCATCATAATTTCCGGGCTCCCTGACCTGACCAGGCAGGGCTGTATCCAACCTTTCCTCGTTGGCCTGTTTCCGTTCCATGGCGTTCACCCGTTCGCGGATGAACTTATTTACGAGGGCGTGCAGCCCTGCTTCTTCGATCTTAAGCAGGTTGGCGCATTGCTGAATATAATCCTGCTGCTTGGTAAAATCTTCCGTTTTATTGATCCGGGATATGGTCTCAGCCACCTGGTTGACCAGGGCGGCCTTCTTGGTGCTGTCATCACCGGTATCCCGTAGGGCAAGGTCTACCTGAAAAAGGATCACATCCTTTTTATGTTGGTTGACATAGGCGGTAAAAGCTGCCGCCCCTACAGCATTGACATAGCTATCCGGATCTTCTTTATCGGGTAAGAGTACCAGCTTCACATTCAGTCCCTCTTCCAGGGCCAGGTCAAGTCCACGCAAAGCGGCCTTGATACCCGCCGCATCACCATCGTAGAGGATCGTCAGGTTGTTGGTATATTTTCGGATCAACCTTAATTGGTCCACCGTGAGCGAGGTACCCCCGCTGGCAACCACATTCTCAATCCCCGCCTGGTGTAAGGAGATCACATCGGTGTACCCTTCCACCAATAAGCACTCATCCGCTTTATCTATGGCCGGTCGGGCCTGGTATGACCCGTAAAGGATCTTACTCTTAACATAGATCTCATTCTCCGGAGTGTTGATGTATTTAGGGGCCCTGTCGGAGGTCTTTAAAATACGAGCGCCAAATCCCAATACCTTACCACTATGATTATGCACCGGGAATATCACCCGGCCCCGGTAATTGTCCAGGTATTGTTCATTTCGGAAGACCACCAACCCCGACTTCACCAGGAGCTCGGGGTTATACTTGGCTTTGAGGGCCTCACTGGCAAAGGCATCCCGTTGCTCGGGGTCATAACCCAATTGAAATTTCCGGATCGTTTCTTCCCGAAACCCCCGTTCCCTGAAATAACTCAGCCCGATATCCTGCCCTTCTTCAGATTCAAAGAGGATACGGGTAAAAAATTGCTGCGCAAATTGGTTGATGATGTACAGGCTGTCGGCCACCTGCATCTGCTGCCGTTGTTCATCCGAAGCAAAGGTCTCCTCGATCTCGATCCCATACCTTGTGGCGAGCCAGCGTAAGGCCTCGACATAGCTGTATTTCTCGTGCTCCATCACAAAGCTGATGGTATTGCCACTGCGGCCGCAACCAAAGCACTTATAGATCTCTTTGCTTGGCGAAACGGTAAAGGATGGCGTCCTTTCATTGTGAAAAGGACATAGTCCGAGATAATTAGCACCCCGTTTTTTCAATTTCACAAATCCCCCGACAACATCAATGATGTCGATGCGGTTCAATATTTCCTGTATGGAATTTTGGGAGATCATGGGGGACTGCGAATATAGGCAAACTGCCCTATTCCTATAAGCAATAACTAATTGGGGCCTTCGTTAAACCTACTATTCCAAATCCAGTCTATTTGAAAACTTTTTTTATGAAAGCAGCCCGTTTCGTACTCTCTATGACCCTTACCACCTTATTGGGCCTGAATGCCTTGGCCCAGGAGACAGACCGCCCGGATTCCACCGGAACCCCAGGCGATCAGTTCAGCCTTGAAGGAGCCCTCGCCATGTTCCAAAAGGCAGGTTCCCCTGAGGAATTTGAAAAATTGATCAATACATCGGATAATAATGTCAATAACCTGGACCTGAATGGGGATGGGGAAGTGGATTATATCCGGGTAGTAGATAAATCGGAAAAAGATATGCATGCTCTGGTACTACAGGTACCTGTTTCAGAAAATGAAAGCCAGGACATTGCCGTGATCGAGATCGAAAAGACCGGAGATACCTCCGCCGTCCTGCAAATCATTGGGGATGAAGAAATTTTTGGAGAAGAATTGATCGTGGAACCCAATGGGGGAGATGAGGTTGAAGAAGATGGAAAGGGCCCCTATGCGGTATCGGGATTGTACACACCTGCACGGGTTGTGGTCAATGTTTGGTTCTGGCCTTCTGTCAGGTTTATGTACGGACCTGTTTACCGGCCCTGGATCTCTCCCTGGCGTTGGCATTATTACCCCACCTGGTACCGGCCCTGGAGACCCTTTGCCTGGTCTGTTTGGCACCCCCGCCGGGTCTTCCATCATCGTCATTTCGTGGTAGTCCGCACCCATCGTGTTGCCCGCTGTCATGCCTTTTACCGCCCTGTCCGGGTCAGCTCGGTCTACGTGCGTACCCGGCACGCTACCGCTGTTAACCATTACCGTGTGACCCGTACCCGTACCACGGTTACAGGACCGCGTGGAAATAAAGCCGTTAAAACCACCACCACCGTTCGTGGAAGGGGTGGTAAAGTAAAAGCCCAAAGAACAACTGTAAGGAAGAAAAGAGGATAATATCTGAGGATCGAAGTTTGATGACGGAGGACGGATGACCGATGACAGAATTGTATAACAACTGTCATCATTCATCTGTCCTCCGTCATCTTTTTTTCATCCCTCATTAAACCTCTCCCTATATTTGAGGTCACAGCCTCAAACCTGCTTTATGACGAAAAGGCCATTACCTTTCCTTTACTCCCTATGTATCGTTTTTTCCATCATTTCCTGCGACCCTGTTGACTCCGGACCACCCAGACAAGTGGAAGGTTATGTACCGGTATATGCCACCAACCTGGCTGAACTAAAGACGATTACGTCCACTGCACCACGTACGATCATCAATGGGGGCAAATTATACACTACGGGTAGCCTCTTGTTTCAAGTTGAACTTGATTCCGGTATCCACGTAATCAACTATGCTGATCCGCAAAACCCCCGGAAACTGGCATTTATCAAATCCTTTTTATGTAAAGAGGTAACCGAAAAGAGCGGGTTTCTTTATACCAACAACCTGGCTGATCTGGTGGTGATCGATATCCGGAACCTGAATGATATAAAACTTGTCAGCCGGACAGAAAATGTATTTCCTGATTTGATCACCCAAAGCCCACCTTCCAATACGGTCACTCACGAAACCACCTGGTTTGAATGCCCGCAGGAAGGGAAGGGCATTATAGTTAGCTGGAAAAAACAAACGCTCACCAACCCCCGCTGCTGGAAATGAAAAACAAACTATCCTTATTCATGACCATTTCAACCCTTTTGATACTGGTCATACCCATTTCCTGTACCAAAACAGGGGAATCGCTGGCGGCCAATCCAACGGGTGCAGGGGGTTCAACGGCCCGATTTACCATTGCTGGTAATTTTCTGTATGTAGTGGACCATACCAGCCTGAAATCATTTGAAATTACCGATCCCAACCGGCCTGTGTATAAGGATATAACAGAGGTAGGTTTGAATATCGAAACGATCTTCCCGTACCAGGATAAACTTTTTATCGGGTCTTCCTCCTCCATGTATATCTATTCTTTACAAGATCCAGCAAGGCCCCAACGACTTTCCAAATCAGATTATACGCTGTCGATGGCTTGTGACCCCATCTATGTAAAAGACTCCGTTGCTTATGCAGCACTTCGTGTTCAACTTACAGGTCCCTGTAGCGGCAGGGGTGGGTTGGGTAATTCGGCCTTACAGGTATATGATATTAAAAACCCGGCCCTGCCAGTCTTAAAAAATGTGATGAACCTTTACTCCCCCCAAGGGCTTGGTGTAAAAGACAGTGCGCTATATGTATGTGAAAGAGAGCAAGGCCTGCATATTTTTAATGTTACTCAACCCTACAATCCGATAGACCTGGGATTGATCACAGGTGAAACCTTTTATGATGTCATTCCCTATGGGAATATTTTGATCGCGCAGGTTGCAGGCGGGTTTAGGTTGTATGATATTGGCACCAATCCTTTACAACCTCAGTTAGTCTCGTCTCTACAAAATTAGTATGACGCCAAAATTTATTGCCTTAATGCTTTGTTGGCTGATGATGTGTACGCTTCAAACCAACGGACAAGGATTATTTCAAAAAGGGGATTGGACGATTCGTTTTCATCCACTTGGATTGATCGATGCAGATGCGGGAATCAATGCCGGGGCAGGTTATCGTTTTGCTCCCCGATGGACTGTGATAGGGGAGGCTGGGTATTTGTTTTTGGACCCTTACCAACGTTTAGGTTATGGGGAAAATTTGCGTGGATGGAAATGGCGCCAGGAAATCAGATATCATACAAACCGTTTTTTATTTGGATTAAGGCGCACTTTTCATGCGTTCGACCTTTTATATAAACAGGTTCAGTACCGGAAGGAAACCACAGTTGGGGTAAACTGCATTCAGGGAAACTGCGCTTACTATATGTTGGTGAATTATAAGGAAGTAAAGAAGGAATTGGGCATAGCCCTAAAGGGAGGATTCGAAGTTCCCCTCTCCCGAAATGGCGGTCCTGTATCTTTGGAATTATATGCAGGATTGGGTGTAAAATTCCATCAATTCAAGGCAAAAGGAATACCTCCAACTACCATACCTGTCTTTGGTACGGATGACGAACGACTCCCCTGGGAATCCGAAGGTGTACCTTCTCCTTATCTTCCCGGTGGGATCAAAATTGTATATAAACTTTCCGTCAGGTGAGCTTCTGATATTGGTCATGTGCATAAAAATCACTTGTTTTTACTGAAATAGGGGTGTAAATTAGATCATATCAATCCGACCAGGGAAATCAACGAAAGAGTAATTGACGATTTGGACGAAAACCTATTTTCTTCATTTCTAAATCAAATCCCATGGTGCAAACAGACATCTCGCTTATGACCAGGGAATGCAGTGACTGGAGGGCTTCACTTCGTTCCCAACGCGAACAGATCAACGGGTTCAAAAGCCAACTCCAGGAACTTGCCAACCGCCCTCTCTCCCGCGAACAACTCACCGAAGTAGAACATTACCACAACCAGTTTCACATCCAGCTCATCAACATTCACGACCTGAAACAATTGGTTAAAGCACACGACCGACGTGTTAGCTTTGAATCCGTCGCCCATCAGGGCCAGATCACAGAAGAAACACAGCAAGACCACGAATCACTCCTTGAAGAACATAACCGCCTGGAGCTTACACTCAATGAACTCCGTCAGGCCTTTACCGACTTCACTCACCGAACGCAATAGAAGACTGATAATCCGCCCAACTGATCTTTTTCACCGCATGAACTAACGGGGTTCATGGGCAAATCCCCTATTCTTTAAAAAATTTGCCACTCAACATTTAAAACTATTGCCATGCCAGAATTTGATACCTCACACGTAAAAAATATAGTCTTACTGGGCCATGCCGGTACTGGTAAGACCACCTTAGCGGAATGTATGCTGTTTGAAGCAGGGATCATCAACCGCCGCGGCACCATTGAAGAAAAGAATACTGTTGGTGACTATCATGAATTGGAACAAGAGCGAGGTAATTCGATCTTCTCCAAACTCATGCACACCAAATGGAAAGGGTATAAGATCAATATCATTGACACACCAGGATATGATGATTTTACAGGGGAAGTGATTTCCGCTCTTCGCGTAGCCGACACCGGTGTCATGCTCCTCAATGCCTCCATGGGCGTTGAAGTAGGAACCGATGTGATCTGGGAATACACCGAAAAATTTAAAACCCCAATGATCCTGGCGGTAAATAAACTCGACCAGGATAAAGCCGATTTTGATCGAACCGTTATGCAGGCCCGTGATCATTTTGGCCCTCATGTCACCGTGGTTCAATACCCCCTCAACCAGGGACTTGGATTCAACGCCATCATCGATGTACTTAAAATGACGATGTACAAGTTTCCGATGGAAGGAGGTAAACCGGAAAAACTACCCATTCCCGAAGAAGAAAAAGAACGCGCCAACAAACTACACCAGGACCTCGTTGAAGCCGTTGCTGTGAATGATGAGACCCTGATGGAACATTATCTCGAAAAAGGCGAATTGGATGAGGATGAAATGCGGGTTGGATTGAAACGCTCACTCATTAACCACGATATCTTCCCTGTGTTCTGTCTATCTGCAGTCCGCGATATGGGGAGTGGGCGCCTGATGGGTTTCATCGATAATGTATGTCCAAGTGCCAATGAAATGCCTCCCCAATTGACCTCTGCAGGGGATAAACTTGAATGTGACCCCAACGGCCCCGTCTGCTTATTCATTTATAAAACTGTTTCAGAACCCCATGTGGGCGATATGTCCTATTTCAAGGTATTCTCCGGTACACTGAAGTCCGCCATGGAATTGGTAAATGAATCCACAGGTGTTACCGAGAAATTCAACCAGCTCTTTTTAATGGAAGGGAACAAACGGGTTCCGGTCAATGAGTTGGTTGCCGGAGATATTGGTGCAACGCTTAAACTTAGAAACACGCACGTCAACAACACCTTGCATATCAAAGGCAAGAACCTGGAGCTAGACCCCATACAATTCCCCAACCCTAATCTCAGCGTGGCCATTGAACCCGCTAAAAAGGGTGACGAGGAAAAACTGGCGCAGGCACTACATCAGTTACGAGAAGAAGATCCTACGTTTCTGGTGGAAGTATCCCCTGAATTGAAACAAACCCTGGTGTATTGCCAGGGCGATATGCACCTTGCCGTAGCCCGGTGGAAGATCGAAAACCTCCATAAAGTGGAAGTTAAATTCACACGCCCACGGATACCCTACCGGGAAACCATCCGGAAAATGGCCGAAAGCATGTACCGGCATAAAAAACAGTCAGGAGGCGCCGGTCAATTTGGAGAGGTTCATATGCGGATCGAACCCTGGTATGAAGGAATGCCGGATCCAAAAGGTCTGAACGTGAGAGGACGGGATGAATATCCACTAGACTGGGGTGGTAAACTGGTATTCTACAATTGCATAGTGGGTGGCGCCATAGATACCCGCTTTTTGCCCTCGATCATGAAAGGGGTAATGGAAAAAATGCAGGAAGGTCCGTTGACCGGGTCCTATGTGCGGGACATTCGGGTATCAGTATTTGATGGGAAGATGCACCCGGTAGACAGCAATGATATCAGTTTCAAGATCGCTGGTCTGCAGGCATTCCGCTCCGCTTTCAATATGGCCGACCCTCAATTACTCGAACCCATTTACCATGTTGAAGTGCTTTGCCCGGATGACCTGACCGGATCCGTTATGGGTGACCTTCAAACCCGTCGTGCCATTGTGGAAGGCATGGATACCGAAGGACATTTCCAAAAAATCATTGCCCGTGTTCCCCTGGCGGAAATGGATGGGTATTCTTCCGCAATCCGAAGCATTACGCAGGGTCGGGCCAAATTCAAAATGCATTTTCAGGAGTACGCTCCGGTATCGTTTGAACTCCAGAAAAAACTAACCGAAGAGTACAATAAAGAAGAAAAATTGGAATTGGCCTGATACATTTTATCAAAACTGTATAGAGCCTCTCAGGAGGCTCTTTTTTTTACAGCCTTTTTTGGGAATCAGTCATCTAAGTAAAAACACTTATTTTTTGGGTAACGGTTACCGTTACCACAGGTCTTTCGTATATGAATACCTAATATTATGGTCTAAATCAGGAGATTTAAAGACCTGTATCAGTTAATCTCCGGTATTTCTTCATTTAATTGCTATTCGTAAACCACCACCAATTTCACTGTGAACTTCCTTATCACCAAACAGATCATTAAAGCGTCATTGATCACAGCGCTTTTGACGATCCTACTCGTCTTTGGGTTTTCCTTGTACCAGCAGAAACAGATTCGCAATACCTCAAATATGCTGTCACGCTCGCGGGTTGTTTTGACCACCTTGCGGAATCTGATGACAGCCTCCATGGATATTCAAAATGGGGCCCGCACTTTTGTACTAACAGGAAACGCCCAGCACTTGCTTCAAACAGAAGTAGGGAAGGACTCCATTCATCGTCAGATCGCTATCCTTCGTTCATCCATTGCCGATAACCCCAATCAACTTAAATGGATCGATTCACTGGATAAGTATGTAAAAATACGTGTTCAAAATGCAGAAATCTTGATTCGTCTTGATAAGGCGGGTCTTCATGATAGCGCGGCCAGATGGGTGGAACTTGAACAGAATTTGTCTGTCACCACACAAATAAGACGATTTGCCAGAAATATAGAGGATGAAGAAATGACCATTCTGGTCAACCGGAAAGAATTCTTTTCCACGTATATCGTCAGGTTGAACAATCTGCTATATGGTTTTCTGATTCTGGTACTGGGGTTAAGTTTGGTATTTTATTCGAGAGTGCTCAAAGGGGTAATCTTTCAGAAACAGGATCAGGATAAATTTAAATCCCTGGTAGAAGCAGCTCCGGATGCACTTATTATCTCTGGTGAGGATGGAAATATAAAAATGGTAAACTGGAGGGCGGAAGAAATTTTTGGTTACCGCCGGGAGGAAATGATTGGTAAACGAATTGAGATGCTCCTTCCCCCAACCATGCAGCGGGCCCATGAGCAATTGCGCGAAAAATACATGCGGCAGCACAACCAACGGATCAAGGAAGGAGGCAGGGAATTACCTGGAATGAGAAAAGATGGATCAATCGTCATGACAGATATCTCACTGGCTCCCATTAAAACGGATGGTGAAACACTCATGGCGGCCTCTATTCGGGATATAACGGGCCGTCTGGAGGAGCGCATGCAATTAGATTCTCTTTCCCGTCAGGTTAACCAGGCTAAAGAAGCAATTTATACTATGGGCCCCGACTTTTCGATCACCAGCTGGAATTATGGAGCACAGCGGTTGTTTGGATACACCGCGAAAGAAGTAATCGGAAGAAAAGCCACCGAATTGGTATCGTATGAACCGGAATCGGGTTGGCTGGAAACCGTTTCAAAGCACCTGGCAGATACCGGGGGGTGGACAGGTGAAGTTTACAAGATCAATAAAAACGGGAGCAAAGTTCCTGTTTTAACGTCCGTTACCAGTATTCTGAGCGAATCGGGAATGGTGACTGGATTCATTTCCGTAAGTCATGATATCAGTTTGCAGAAATCGTTGGAATATCAATTGAAGCAAAGTAATGAATCCCTTGAGGAAAAGGTCCGCATCCGGACCGATGAGATCAGGAGATCGGAACAAAAATACAGGTACCTCTTTCACCATAACCCCATACCGATGTGGGTAATTGAGGTTGGGACATTTAAATTCCTGGATGTAAATGAAATGGCCATTCAGAAATATGGCTATTCAAGGGAAGAATTCCTGTCCATGACAGCAGAGGATATTCGACCGGTCAACACCCGGGACTCCTTCCGACGCGAAAATAATCCAAATATTAAACAGCTGAATGATGGCTATCGGGGCGTATGGCAACATCAGAAGAAAGACGGCTCCCTGATCTGGGTGGAAATCATTGCGCATCATATTCAATTTGAGGGTAAAAAATCCCGTTTGATCCTCGCCAATGACATTACGGAGAAAAAGGAAGCACAAGACCTGCTTCGGTCAAATGAAATACGTTATCGGGAAACCCTGGATAATATGCTGGAAGGGATTCAGATCCTGGATTTTGAGTGGAGATATTTATACGTAAATAACGCGGTAGTTAAACAGGCCCGCCGAAAACGGGAGGAATTAATTGGTTTTTCAATATTCGATATTTATCCAAATATAGAAGATACCGAATTGCACGCTGTATTCCAACGATGTTTTGAAGATAGAACCCCGCAGCACCTGGAGAACAAATTTGTTTACCCGGATGGTACAACTTCCTGGTTTGAGTTGAGTTTCCAACCAATACCTGAAGGGGTATTCGTGCTTTCGGTGGATATTACTGAACGGGTGAATGCCATCAATGCATTGAAAGAAGAGCGGGATAAACTGGCTTCGATTGCGCTTACCTCACCCGGCCTTATCTATTCCTTCCGGTTAGAAAGGGAAAACAAGATGAGCTTTGTATACGGTAGCAATGCCTTTTTAGAAATCTTTGGATACTCCCCAGAGGTCATAAATGCCGGTTTTGAAGATTTTCTTAAAGAATCCTGTCCGGAAGACCGGCTTGAACTGGTAAATAGTATTATTAAATCAGCTAAATACCTGGAGCCTTACCAAAAAGAGTTCAGGTATCATCACCCGGTGAAGGGTCTTCGCTGGTTAAAAGCGCACTCGCTCCCAATACGGGAAAACAAACAATCTATTATCTGGCATGGAATCATAATGGATAATACGGAGAGTAAAAATCAGGAAGAAAAGATACTTGAGCAAGGGGCACAGCTTCAAACCTTAAGTAATAACCTGCCTGGTGTAATGATTTTTCAATTAATCGGGGCAACCGATGGCACCCGGGAATTTACCATGGTAAGTTCAGAAGTAACCCGGCTGACTGGACGAACTCCAGAAGAAGTAATCAAAGATCCTTCCATTTTATATGACATGATCCTGGAGGAAGACAGACCTGCTTTTATTCAGCGCGAATTGGAGTCCTATGAAAACATGACGCCTTTTAAAATCGAAGTGAGGGCTCGTTCCCAATCGCATGGGATCAGGTGGTTACTTATTGTCTCTACACCCCGGGTAATAAATGACGGTCGCATAGTATGGGATGGGTTTCACCTGGACATCACAGACCGAAAACATGCAGAAGAACGAATCAAGAACATCAATGCAGAACTGGAGGAAAAGGTAAGGATTCGAACCCGCCAATTGCAGAAAACGAATGAGGAATTGGAGTCATTTGCCTATTCAGTTTCCCATGACCTGCGTGCACCACTCCGGGGCATCAATGGATTTGCCGATATTTTACAGGAGGATTATGCCTCTCAATTGGATGATGAAGCCAAACGGATCACGCGCATCATCTAAGAGAATACCATACGGATGGGAAACCTGATCGATGATCTGCTGAGTTTCTCGCGCCTGGGCAGGCAGGAATTGGAAAAAGTACGATTTGATACCCGGGAAATGATTTATCAATTGATCGCTTCCATGGAGCAGAAAACGGAAACGAATCGTGTATCCTATGATATTCAGGAGCTTCATTCCAGCTACGGTGATATCACTTCGCTTCGGCAGGTATGGATCAACCTGATCGGTAATGCGATCAAATATTCCCGGGGAAATCCGCAGCCCACTATCCAAATCGGCGCGTATAAAGAGAATGGAGAAACCGTTTTTTATGTGAAAGATAACGGGGTTGGATTTGATATGAAATACGTCAATAAGCTATTTAAAGTCTTTCAACGCCTCCATACCACAGATGAATTTGAAGGAACCGGGGTGGGGTTGGCCATTGTTGAAAAAATAATAAATAAACATGGAGGCAGGGTATGGGCCACCAGTGCGGAAAATGCAGGTGCATGCTTTTATTTTACCCTTCCTGAATTGGATGACAAGCAACTGGAAAATATTACACCACCTAAATCTAATAGATCATGAAAGTTCCTTTAAAGGTACTTCTATTAGAAGATGATCGTCTGGATGCAGAAATGGCCATTCGCCTGCTCAAACGCTCGGGAATGGACATTGTATACCATTGGGTATCGAACAGAACCGATTATCTCGATGCCCTTAAAACTTTTTCACCTGACGTCATTCTCGCTGATAATGAACTGCCCCGGTATAGCGCTACGGAGGCCTTGGAAGATTTTAAACGCATGGATTTGCCCATTCCCTTTATCATGGTTACCGGCACTGTTTCCGAGGAGTTCGCCGTTTCCATGATCAAAAAGGGGGCCGATGATTACATTCTTAAAGACCGGCCTGAGCGCCTGCCTAATTCGATAGAATCGGCCATCAAACAACACCAGGCCGAAAAAGAAAGCCGCCTGGTTACCGAACAATTAAAAGCAAGCGAAGAAAAATACAGAACCCTGGTGGAGCAAGCTTTTGACGGGGTCCTGATCTATTCTGCTACAGGCCAAATAGTAGATGCCAATTCAAGTGCCTGTTTAAACACCGGCTATACGCTTCAGGAACTGCAAGCCATGCACATTTCTGACTTGCTAGAAGCCGAAGGACTGGCTGATCAGCCGATTGACATGAATTTGGTAAAAGATGATAAACCTGTATTTCAGCATCGTCGGATACAGGCCAAAGATGGAGGCCATATTGAAGTAGAACTGGTAATACGAAAACTCCCCGGGGGAGAATTTATGGCTGTAGGAAGGGATATTACGGACCGCATATTGGCCCATCGGCAAATTGAATTTGATCATAATAACCTTCAGTCGCTTATAAATAATACCAGAGACCTGATTTGGAGCATGGATAAGGAATGCCGGCTTATTACTTCCAATAATTCCTTTAACAGATGGGCGGAATGGTTAACCGGCGTAAAACCTTTTAAGGGATTATCCCTTTATGACCCGCAACTGGCCAACATCAATATTAAGTCATTCGAGGATTATCTTCATCGGGCCATGAAAGGGGAGGCATTCACCGTGGTGGAGCATTTCGACCTACCGGAGGATACCTGGGCTGAAATTTCTTTTTACCCTGTTTATGAGAAAGAGGAAGTCATTGGAACGGCCTGTTTCTCGCGTAACATCACAGCCATGCGCAAGTCGGCAGAAGAAATTCGCCTTCAGAATGAACGATTTGAAATGGTCACCAAGGCTACCAATGATATCATCTGGGACTGGGACCTGTTGACCGATAAGTTTTGGTGGAGCGACAACTACTACACCCATTTTGGCTATGACAGGGAAACGACACCGCTTGATTTCAGGTCATGGGATGATCGGATCCACCCGGATGATAAAGAAAGAGTTGTAAGTAGAATGTATTCATTCATTCGAAAGAATAAAGCCTATTGGAATGATGAATACCGATTTCTTAAAGCGGACGGAGATATCGCACATGTGCTGGATTGCGGATATACACTGTTTACTGGGGATGGCAAACCATTCCGAATGGTAGGGGCCATGATGGATATTACCGAACGCATTAAAGCGCAGGAGAAATTGAAAGCGATGGAACAGGAACGTCTCCAACTCAAACTACAGGAGCAAAAGAAAATTACCAGGGCTATGATCAGGGGCCAGGAGAAGGAAAGAAATGAACTTGGCAGGGAGCTACATGACAACATTAGTCAATTGCTGGCTGCCATAAAAATGAAACTGGCCTTTTCCCTTTCACATCCAGACAAATCCAACACATTTATTCAGGAGAGTTTAGAGAATATTCAAGAAGCTATCACGGAAACCAGAAACCTGTCGCACCGAATGGTCATGCCCCGGTTTGCAGAAAGCAGCCTGGGAGATGAAATGACCAATCTCCTTAGCCAATATCACAATGTGGAAAGGAAAACAAACCTGAAGATCGAAGGAGTGCTGGAACAGGAAATACCTGCATTGGTTAAGGAAACACTTTACCGTATCGCTCAGGAACAACTGCACAACATTGATAAATACGCTAAGGCCTCGGAGATTAATTTACAGATAAAGGCCTTCGAAGGATTTATCAGTATGCGGATCGAAGACAATGGGGTAGGGTTCGATACCACGCATAAACGAAATGGAATCGGACTAACCAATGTACATAACCGCGCTGAATCCTATAATGGCACCGCCCTTGTGCTGTCCGAACCGGGAAAAGGTTGCCAGCTGCTGGTGGAGATACCCATCACTCCCCATGTTTTGGAGGATGTGGAGGTTCCATCCAATGGGAAAGGGTAAATGGACTTATTCCAGGGTTTAAACCTTGCTCAATAAATACGATCAAAGTTCCGTTAATACCCGAAAATCCCTGTACCTCGTGAACCGGACCTTGATAACCATGATCTTATTCCTGCTCGCGGCCGGATTACTATCCTTCCGGATGGAAAGCCTGCCCTCCGGCGAACCCGTTTCAGCGGTACAGCAACGTCTTTTTGAACTGGCTAAAGGCCATGATCACCCACCCATGAATGAGGTAGGTGGCAGGACAGTGGTCAATTTCTGGCAATTACCCGATTCTCAAAAAAACTGTGGCGGCCTTTGCTTCAAGATCGCAAAGGAACGGGTCAATAAGGCCTTTCAACAAGTTACCGGAAAAGGATTGTATGAATGGCTGCCCTCCACTATGGCTACAGCCTATCTTTCCCCTCGCCAGGTATTTGACTGGACCTGGAATATCAATTCACAAGACAATGAGATATGGAGAAGTATTCCCAACATCCGTGCAACCGGTAGTGCCGGGGCCTTGCAGATGGCCAAATTAGGAACCATCAAAGATGAGAAGATGATCTGGAAAGGAGAATTAAAACCCGGTGCGGTTGTCCAGACCTTTGTATATGCCTCCGATTTCATGAAAGTGCTAAAAGGCATCAATAACCCTTCCGAAGAAAACAACCTGAGCAGTTATGGCCATTCCTTTATCTTCCTGGAATATGTGCGGGATGAAAATGAGGAGATCATAGGAATGCGTGTAGCCGATCAGGGCTTTTTAAATAATGTAGTGGTCACCCAGGAGGATTTTCAATCCTGGTGGGGGGCCAATATCCTTGATCCTGCAACCAACCCATGAAAAAAAATTGGACCATAGTATCCTTCTTTTTGCTTTTGGCAAATTCCCTGCTGGCACAACCGCAGAAGGGATACTTCAACGACCTTAAAGCGGCATTGGCCGATCCGCAAGCGGTGGAATTCCTCAACCTTTCCTCATCTGGACTGACTGAATTTCCCACAGGCATTGAACAGATGACCGCACTGAAAAAACTGGATCTGGGTGACAATGAGATTTCCGTCATACCTGAATTCCTCGGATCGCTTTCACAACTAACCTATTTGCGGCTCGACAATAATCCGATAAAACAATTTCCAAAGAGTATTACAAAGCTTTCCAAATTAGAAGTGCTTTCAGCCCGGGGTATCCAGCTCGAAGCATGGCCGGTCAATTTGGGAGAATGGAAAAGTCTGGCACAATTGGACCTGCAGGGAAGTACCCTTGCCGTTGTTCCGGATGAAATCGGTGATATTTCCAACCTGCGTTGGCTTGACCTTTCATTCAATCAGCTGCGCACACTTCCAGCCGGCATAGGACGCCTGCGGCAACTACACACCCTGATGGTTGTAAGCAATGAATTGAATGACCTTCCGGATGAATTATCGGGAATGCAAAAGCTGCAAACCCTCCAATTGGCCATGAACCGTTTTGAGAAATTGCCCGTTGTCGTTTTCAGGATCCGTCAATTACGAAGATTGGGAGTTGAGTACAACCGGATCCGTTTACTCGATAAACGATTGGGTGATTTGCAGGATCTGGAATCCATCAACCTGGGCAATAACCAATTGGAAGAATTACCCCTGGAACCTCTCCGTAAACTGAAAAGACTTAAAAGTATCCAGGTAGGAGGGAACAGGTTTAGTAAAGGATATATGAGCCGTTTACGAAAAGCCTTCGGTGCCCGATTGGCCCATCGGGCGGATGAGATCAATCGCAAGACGGAAGCGTTTAGAAACAGGCGGGATAATTGATCCTTGTTATAAAGACCAGCCTTCCCGGTATTCCCTTTTCACAAACTGATTGGCTTCATCAAAATTCGTGATGCGCATATTTTTGGCATCCCAGATCAGTTTTTTGCGCCCAAGATATTTATCTTCCCAACCTTTCAGTTTTGGATTTTTCAACATCCAGCTACGGATGGCCAGGTTTCCAATCAAAATACTTTCGGTAAATGGCCCTGCAAATTCAAAGGGCGAACTGGTTTCCATTTTGCCATACCCCGCGATACAGGCATTGACCCATTGCAGGTAATGGCCTTCTTTAACACGGGGAATTGTTTCCCCGGGAAGATTGGTCTCCTTCATCAACTTCGTGGGCAATAACCGGGGATTGGCACCGTAACAATCCATCAGCAACTTTCCTTTTGACCCGATCAGCAACACACCACCATCCCAGTTGCCAAAAGCCTCTTCGGGCAATAATTCATCCGGACGCTGTGGCAGCAGACCACCATCATACCAGGATACTTTGATATTTCCCTTTCCATCAGTACGCGGATAATTCAGGTGAATAATCGAAGAAGGCGGACAGGCATCCAGGTTCTGGGTGTCATTCCACATTTCTCTCCATACTGTTGCAACGGAGCATTCTACTGAATCAGGATATAAAATAGGTAAAATGCGATAGATAGGGTCCATGATATGACAGGCCATATCGCCCAACGCACCGGTACCATAGGCCCACCAACCCCTCCAGTTAAAAGGGAGATAAGCCGGATTGTAGTCAATAGACTTGGCTGGTCCCTGCCAGAGATCCCAGTTCAGTTCTGCAGGTATATCATATTTCCCGGTAGGGGTGGGGATGCCCTGAGGCCATACCGGGCGGTTGGTCCAGGCCAATGCGGTATGCACATCGCCTATTAAACCTGCATTCACCAATTCCTTACTTCTCCGTACCCCATCACCCGAAGCTCCCTGGTTGCCCATCTGGGTTACTACCTTGTATTTTTTGGCAGCTTCCGTAAGCATCCGGGCTTCGTAAATATCATGGGTAAGCGGCTTTTGGGTGTACACATGTTTTCCCAATTGCATGGCCGCGATCGTAGCCACGGCATGCGTATTATCCGGCGTGGATACCGAAACAGCATCAATATTCTTATGCTCTTTTGCCAGCATCTCCCTGAAATCTTTGTAATAAGGAGCATTGCTGAATTTCTTACGCGAGGCCACTGCCTGACGGTCATCTACATCACAAAGGGCCACCACATTTACGTGTGGACTCTTGGCAAACTCAGCGAGGTCGCTTTGCCCTTTTCCTCCTGCTCCAATTCCGGCAATATTAAGTTTATCGCTGGGGGCGATATATCCTTTACCCAGCACATGGCGGGGGACGATCATAAACCCGGCAGCAGCCAGGGAGGTTTGTTGTATGAATTTGCGACGGGATGACATGGTTATTTAAGTAATTTAATTAGTTGATAATTTGTAAAAGGGGAGGGCCTGAATTATAAAAAATGAAAAAAGAAATGATCAATCATATTTGACACATTCCTGGTTTTCCTTATCGGTGTAACTCAAACCATATTGCTTGAGTACATCATAGGGTACACCATTCCATTTGTTAGGTGTGTTGCCCACGTACCCTACATCTTTTACACCGATCTCCGAGGTATAAAAACCAGTGGCAGTAAGATTGCGCATTAGGGTAAAAAAAGAGGCCCCCTGTTCAAAACCAGGTTTAACATTATTTGGATACGCTATGGCTTCTACCACTTTCATTTGATCGGCACTGGAACAGGCGCTAAACGGTTTACCATATTCCTTCAGGCAATGAACATCCAACCAGCGAAGCCCACCCCGCATCGGGTTTTGATGTGAGGGCATATCCTTTACAATGAATTCAATGAAGTCGGGTACTTTGGCATCCGTGGCACTGCCACTCACCTCATCTTTTGGAATGATGATATCAGCCAGGATGCCGATGGTCACCATTTCTTCCGGAGTAAAGAAAGTCTCCCGCATAAGCTTGCTGTCCCTTTCCTGTTCTTCCGGTGCACGGTCAAGATTGAATTTGATGTCATCGGGATTTCCCGCCGTTGCAGGTGATCCGTCTTTGTCATTACAACCTGCCAGCAGTGATCCCCCGGCGATCGCGCCGGTGGCTAACAAACGTAGGGATTCTCTTCTGTCCATAGGTTTTCGTTAAAGGCTGATGCCTGATTTATAAACTGCGTTTTTTCATTTGATCAATGATATACTCACAGGCCCGCATACTCAATGCCAGAATCGTCCAGGTGATATTCTTGTCTGCCTGTGAGGTAAAGGCTGCACCATCCACCACAAACAGGTTTTTGCAATCATGCGCCTGATTCCAGCCATTAAGCGCCGAAGTTTTGGGGTTGCTGCCCATACGTGCGGTTCCAGCCTCATGGATGATCTCACCCGGTTTGGAAATTCCCCAGTCATTCTCCGGGCCATCTGTATCACCCCAGGTGATGACAGCACCCATGGCATCCATGATCTCTTTAAAGGTCTCCTTCATGTGCCGGGCCTGTTTGATCTCATGTTCGCTCCATTTTACATGAAAACGCAAAACGGGGATACCATAACGGTCAACCACATTGGGATCAATTTCGCAATAATTATCCGCGGTGGGAATAGCTTCACCCCGGCCCGCCATACCTACACCAGCACCATAGAAATAACGATAATCTTCTTTAAGTGATTTACCATATCCACCTGCCTGTTTTTGCACCCCATTTACTTTATACTTGCCATTGAGGCCATGAATATCCCAACCAAAACCATAGGCGGGCTGGCTCATGCCTCCCCAATATTCAATATGATATCCACGGGGAAAATCCAATTTCTTATTGTCCAACCACCAGGGAGAATACACGTGCATACCTCCCACACCATCTTCATTATAACGTTTACGTCCCAGCAGATCGGGAAGGATGCCACCCATAGCAGCACCGGTGGAATCATGCAGGTATTTCCCTACCACACCACTTGAATTAACAATGCCATTGGGATGACGAGGTGATTTGGAGTTGAGCATGATCCGTGAGGTTTCGCAGGCACTGGCGGCCAGTATCACCGTACGCCCCGTTACCTGGTACTCCTGCATGTCTGCTTTGTTGATATAGGAAACCCCGGTGGCCAGTCCTTCCTTGTCGGTAAGTACTTCACGCACCATGGCTTCTGTTACCACATCGATATTGCCCGTTTTTAAGGCGGGATTGATCAGTACATTCGAAGAGGAGAAATCCGCTTTGGCAATGCTGCAATTGCGGCTGCACTGCGAACAGTAGAAACATTCACCCCGGTCTTCATTGATCTTTTTAGTTAGAATAGAAAGTCGGGAGGGAATGACTTTCACACCGGCTTTTTGTGCCGCATTCTTAATAAACAATTCATGGAGACGGGGTTTGGGAGGGGGCAGGAAAAAACCGTCAGGGTCATTTTCCAATCCTTCATTGGTGCCAAAAACCCCGATCAACTTATCCACCCGGTCATAATACGGCTTTACATCTTCATACCCAATTGGCCAATCGTCACCCAGTCCATCGATACTTCTTCGTTTAAAATCCTTTGGACCAAATCGCAGGGAGATACGCCCCCAGTGGTTGGTACGACCACCCACCATACGGGCACGCCACCAATCCCATTGTGTTCCATCTTTTTTGGTATAAGGTTCCCCATCCAGGTCCCAACCTCCATAACAGGCATCAAAATCACCAAACGGCCTGTATTTGGTGGAAGCACCCCGGCGGGGTGAATCCCAGGGGTTCTTTAATTGGGTAATATTTTTTTGGGGATCATAGGCATGCCCTGCTTCAAGCAAACAAACCTTTAATCCGGCATTGGCAAGTGTATAAGCGGCCATACCACCACCGGCTCCAGACCCAACAATGACGGCGTCGTATGACTTTGGCGTTTTCTTTATTTGGAGATCTCCCATGTTATGTTAATAAGTGGTGGTGAATTTACAGAAAAACGATAATAAAAAATCGCAAATCAACAATTCCTGTATGCCTATTTTATCCAACCTTTGTGTTAGTTCTGCCAAATTCCCCGATATGAAGAAATTTCTGCTTTTCACCCTATTGTTCTCCACCATGTCTGCATCTACAAAGTCGCAATCCATCGCCTTTGCCGAATATCCGGTCTATGACGGTACGGATCTGGGTTTAACCTACACACCATTGGCCAGTTCATTTCGTATATGGGCCCCCCTGGCCGATTCGGCCCGTATTCGATTTTATGCTGAGGGAGTAGGAGGGGAACCCATGGAAACAAAAAATATGATGGCGGATGAAGGTGGAACCTGGCTATATGCCACCACTGGAAACCTGAAAGGAAGGTTTTATGTTTTCCAGGTAAAACGCAAAGGAAAATGGAGTGCAGAGGTACCTGATCCATATGCCCGGGCGGTTGGGGTAAATGGCAAACGGGCCCAGGTGATTGATCTGGCCAAAACAAACCCGGCCAGATGGTCGAGAGAAAAAAGCCCGGCCTTTGAAAAGAAAACGGACGCAGTCTTGTATGAATTACAAGTGAGGGATGCCAGCATCCACGGCAGTTCGGGTATTCAACAAAAAGGAAAATACCTGGGGTTAACGGAAAAGAAGACCCGTAACCGGGAGGGACTTTCCACCGGTCTGGATCATATCCGTGACCTGGGCGTAACACATGTGCACCTGCTTCCTTCTTTTGATTTTTATTCCATTGATGAGTCACGGACGGAGCTTCCTCAATACAATTGGGGATATGATCCACTCAACTACAATACACCCGATGGATCCTTTTCCAGCGATCCCTTTGATGGTTCGGTCAGGATAAGAGAATTTAAACAATTGGTAAAGACCTTTCACCAGAATGGTTTGCGTGTAGTGATGGATGTAGTATACAACCATACCCGGCTTACCGAGAATTCCTATTTCAATGAACTGGTACCTGGTTATTATTACCGGCAAAATGATAAGGGCCAATTCTCCAATGCTACCGCCTGTGGCAATGAAATAGCGAGTGAACGATATATGGTTCGAAAATTCATGCTTGAGTCGGTACTCTATTGGGTAAATGAATACCATATAGACGGATTCCGGTTTGACCTGATGGGGGTACATGATATCAAAACCATGAACCTGATCGCGCAGGAACTCCATCGCATTCGTCCCGACATACTTATCTATGGGGAGGGCTGGACGGCAGGCGCTTCTCCATTGCCCGATGCAGAACGCGCACTCAAAGCCAATGTATCTGCGTTAGATCGCATAGCTGTATTTAGTGACGATATCCGCGATGGAATAAAAGGGAGTGTATTCGAACACGAAAACCAGGGCTTCGTCAATGGCAACAGCAAGTCCCTCGAATCCATCAAATTTGGCGTGGTGGCTTCCTGCCCACATCCCCAGGTGAACTATGCCAAGGTCAACTATTCCAAAGTGCCGTATTCAACCGAGCCCTATCAAACTGTGACCTATTGTGAATGCCACGACAATCATGTGCTTTGGGATAAATTAAAGATCTCTGCCCCCAACAAATCGACCGCAGAAAGAACAGACATGCACAAACTGGCCCTGACCATCGTATTGACCTCGCAGGGTATTTCATTCCTTCACGCAGGCACTGAATTTCTCCGCACCAAAAGGGGGGTAGAGAATTCCTTTGATTCCCCCGATAGCATCAATGCCATTGACTGGGGACTCAAATCCACCAACAAGGATGTTTTTGATTATGTAAAGGCATTGGTAAAAATGCGTCGTTCCCACCCGGCATTCCGCATGGAATCCGCGAACCTGATCCGTGAAAATCTCTATTTCCTGGAAAATACCGGCGATGACCTTTTGGCCTATACCCTGAACGGCGCGGCAGTGGGAGATAAATGGAAACGCATACTGGTGATCTATAGTGGCGCCAATGGCAGCAAGAAAATTACCCTTCCCCCGGGGAAATGGAAACAGTATATCCGTAACAATCAACTGGTGAAACCCGCCCGAATTAGTGGCGAGGTGGAGGTGATGGCTTCGGTGGCGTGGGTGTTATTTGAGACGTGAATCGTGAGACGTGAATCGTGAGGCGTGAGACGTCTCACGATTCACGTCTCACGTCTCACGCTTTTCATTCCACCACCTCATCCACATACGCCGATATCCAGCCAACCTGCCCGTTTTTAACGAGGTAGAACCCTTTGCTCTCATACACCGAAGAGAACTGGCGCATGATCTTCAGGAGTAATCCGGTGCCGGCAATCATGGAGCGCTGATCGAATACTTTGTTGACCGTTTTTACATTTTTAGCTACCAGTGCCTTGTCAACATTGGGATCGGTAATGGCTTTGACTATCGCTGCATCTGAAAGGGTGTTGTATTCTTTATAGAGTCTTTCGCTGAATTTGAGCACATCGGAATAGGTTACCGAGATAACAGCCTCATCCGTTTTCTCCGGATACATCAGGGTAGCAGCAGCCCAGGCAATACCACCACTAAAGGCTACATTGTCACTAAGCGGATAAGCACCGCTTGAATTCACGGCATAAATGATTTCATTATTCTCAGCACCAGTGAGTACCCGGGTCAATTGCCGGCGATAGTTCTCCAGTGTTTTGTCGTCACCCACAGCTTTCTCCGCTGCATTGGTGGTACTCTTGGTTCCCCAGGTAAGTTCAAAGAGTTTGAATTCATTCAGATTTCCATAAGGGAAATAGCCTCCTTTTGTGTTTCCGCTTCCTATATCGATCAGGAATGTGGTGAAACGCCTGTTGGACGGCACGATACCTAAGTGGGAGAGACGGGCTTCTCCAATGGGGTCGATAATAGCGACCTCCCGCTTGGGATCACCGATACGCACACGGAAAGAATCGATCAGGCGGGTAACCCAATCACTTTTTTGCTCCTTATCCGCCATGGTCTTTACCCCACTGCTGATCACGGTAAATATTCGGCTGGCGGGCACGGAGTAGGTTGCATTGGCTGTCGTATAAAGTCCGGTCAACCCGTTGAGCGTAGCCTTAAAGGTGCTATCACTAAAAGTGATAAAGTCGGTATTTGTAGTTGAATCTTTGAGGGGATTGATGGCCCCGCTCGTTTTGGCATTCTTGCCCATTTCCAGCAAACTGATCTTTACCCCTTTGGATCCTACTTCAATGCCGGCGTACACGGTAGAATTCCGGAACTTCATTTTCAAATCGTTTTGGGCAAACGATAAAGAATGGGCAAAAAGCGACAGGCCGCACAGAACCAGCAGATTCTTTCTTTTCATGTTCGGGTGGTTTAGACGGGCTAAAAGTAGCGAAAGCAAGCCTTAGGGTTGCATGTTATCGTAGTATTACTTTTTGCCTATGTGCAAAACTTGTGGCTAAGTTCACCCAAGGGGGGTAAAAGGGTCTTAAAATAAAAAGCGAGGGGAAAATGCCCTCGCTTTTATCTTATTAATCAGGTTTAAATCAGTAGTTACGATCGCGATCCCGGTTGTATCCTCCACCGCCGCCGCCTTTGTTGTATCCTCCACCACCACCTTTGTTAAATCCACCGCCGCTTCCACCACGGTTGAATCCACCTCCACCACGCTGGCCACCACCACGAAATCCGCCTCCAGAACCGCCACCTGGACGGTCTTCGGCCTTTTTCACAACCATTACCTTATTCCGGCCAAGGGGTAATTCATTCAAACTTTCAATGGCCTCATTGGCCTCGTCATCGTTTGGCATTTCCACAAAACCAAATCCACGGCTTTTGCCCGTCTCCCGGTCCATCGACACCTTGGCAGATAAGACTTTCCCAAACTTATCAAAGAATTCTTCCAGCTCCGCATCATCCATATCATAAGGCAGACCGGCAACAAAGAGTTTCATAAAATATAATTTTTGTAAATGTAGGCAATCAAATGATATACCAAGTGATAGTAACTTACAAAATATAACCGATAAAAAGGTTTTTTTTCACCGTTTTTTTGATGATTTACCTTGTAAAATGTACACAAAAAGGGTTCTTTCAATTTCCAATGGCTTTCATAAATAAAAATGGCCAGCTTGAATAATTCATTTCGATTGGTCATTGTAGTTTGGTTGAAAACAGCCTATTTTAGCTGTTCCAAGCCACACTCATTATGCATCCTGCGGCAATTCGTGCCTGTTCTTCGTTTTTATATTCTGCCATCGGGTTTTTCTTCCTGCTTGGAGCGTTCCCCTTATTTAGTCATGCACAACTTTGTAATGGCAGCCTGGGCGATCCGGTTATCAATATCACTTTTGGCAGTGGTTCAGGTACCGGCGGCTATGCTCCGCCTGCAGCCTATACCTATACCGCTTCTTCCTGCCCGGATGACGGATTTTATACTATAACCAACCGAACCTCGGGCTGTTTTGGCAATGCCTGGCATACGGTAAACAATGACCATACAGGAAACGGAAATTTTTTTCTGGTAAATGCCAGTTTTACACCCGGCGATTTTTTTGTAGCCACGGTAACCGATCTCTGTCCCAATACCACTTACGAATTCGCCGCCTGGGTGATGAATGTATTGCGAAATCCAGGCATCAAACCCAATCTTACTTTCCGCATAGAAACCACTTCGGGTATTGTATTGCAGTCTTTTTCAACTGGTGACCTGACAGAAACCAACAGCCCGCAATGGCTGCAATATGGTTTTTATTTTACCACCCCATTGCTCAATGCCAGCATCGTTTTGCGTATCACCAATAATGCCCCGGGTGGAATTGGAAATGACCTGGCCCTGGATGATATCACCTTTCGGCCATGTGGCCCAACGATAACTTCTTCCGTAGTCGGTTATTCAGACACCATCGATGTATGTGAAGGACAAACCGGAAATTATTCATTTACTTCCGACATTTCATCGGCATATGTTTCTCCGGTGTACCAATGGCAATCAAGCAATGATTCTGGCCAAAACTGGTTCGACATACCGGGAGCGAATTCCATCAACTATCAGGTAAATCCCATTAACCCGGGAGCCTATTGGTACCGGCTGGCTGTGACCGAACTCAGTTCCGCAGGAATTCGTGCCTGTCGTATAGCTTCCGATACGATTATTATTAATGTCAGGCCCAAACCGCTGGTCAATGCCGGCCCCGATCGGGTCATGTTTCTGGGTGATTCCATTCGAATGGCTGCCACGATCACAGGGGACGACCCTGTTTATGAATGGATACCCCCTCTTTATCTGAATGACCCAACAAATGCCAATGCCATTGCGCGTCCGCCAGCGGATATACTCTATACATTAAGTGCCGTGTCCGCATTTGGATGCCCTCAATCAGACGCGATGTCCATTAAGGTGGTGGCCGGAATTTTTGTTCCAACAGCCTTTACGCCCAATAATGACGGGCTAAATGATCGTTGGCGAATTCCCTTTCTCGATCCTTCTCTGGGTGGACAGGTACAGGTGTTTAACCGGCAGGGGCAGCTTGTATATGCTGTTTCCTCAGATTGGGTTGACTGGGATGGTAACTTCCGTGGCCTGCCTCAACCCACTGGTACGTACGTTTATTTTATCCAGTTTCCAAAAGGCCGGGAACTGATGAAAGGATTGTTTGTACTTATTCGATAAAACTTTCAATATCCAGTATAATAATGAGTATTAAGTGTTTTTTTAGTTCACTATTCATCATTCACCATTCACCACTCACGTCACACCTCTCACGCTTCCCCCTTATCTTTGCTTTTCAATCCAACGAATAATGAAAGAGGTATATATCCTTTCCGCCGTACGTACCCCCATGGGAAGTTTTGGTGGTGCGCTTAAGTCATTATCAGCAACCCAATTGGGTGCCATTGCCATCAAAGGGGCCCTGGAAAAAGCGGGTGTTTCGCCCGATCAGGTACAGGATGTTTTGATGGGTTGTGTGATACAGGCCAATCTCGGCCAGGCTCCTGCCCGCCAGGCAGCCAAGTTCGCCGGTCTCCCCAATGAAGTGAATTGCACAACGGTCAATAAGGTTTGCGCGAGTGGAATGAAAGCTATTGCCCAGGCAGCCCAGAGTATTTTATTGGGAGATGCGGATATCGTTGTGGCCGGTGGAATGGAGAGTATGAGCAATGTTCCCTTTTACTCCGAGAATCTGCGCTGGGGAAATAAATATGGAAATACCACCCTGATAGATGGCCTGGCCAAAGATGGTTTGACGGATGTATATGACGGAAAAGCCATGGGAAATGCGGCTGAACTTTGTGCCTCAACCTGCGGCATCTCCCGCGAAGAACAGGATGCTTTTGCCATAGAGAGTTATAAAAGATCGCAAGCCGCCTGGGAAAAGGGGCTTTTTGCGGCAGAGATTGTTCCTGTTCCCATCCCGCAACGTAAGGGAGACCCCATCATTGTTGGAAAGGATGAGGAACCCTTTAATGTGAAATTTGACAAGATCCCGACCCTGAATCCTGCTTTTATAAAAGATGGCACAGTGACGGCCGCCAACGCCTCTACGATGAATGACGGCGCGGCAGCCCTGGTACTGGCCAGCAAGGAAAAAGCCGAGGCCCTGGGACTTAAACCCATTGCCATTATCCGATCCTATGCCGATGCTGAACAGGCCCCTGAATGGTTTACCACAACACCATCCCTGGCCGTACCCAAAGCGGTGGCCAAGGCAGGTCTGAAAATGGAGGATATCGAATACTGGGAACTCAATGAAGCGTTCGCCGTCGTGGGTATTGAGAATACCAAACGGATGAAGCTTGACCCCGCCCGTGTCAATGTTCATGGTGGGGCTGTTTCCCTGGGACATCCCCTGGGCTGTTCCGGTGCCCGCATCATTGTTACCCTTATCCATGTGCTAAAGGCCAACAAGGCCCGGTATGGTGCCGCTGGAATCTGTAATGGGGGTGGGGGAGCCTCGGCCATGGTCATTGAACTAGCCTGAGGGGATTATTGATTATTGAATTTACCCAAACTCACGTCTCACTACTCACGTCTCAAGCCCTTTAACAAAGCAAAAATTATAACCAATATTCCCTATTTTTGCCCCCTAAAAAATCTGCATTAGCATGGGAAGAACAGTTGCCTTTCGTGAAGCCCTCCGGGAAGCCATGACCGAAGAAATGAGGAGAGATGAACGGGTGTTCCTGATGGGAGAGGAAGTAGCGGAATACAATGGGGCCTATAAGGTGAGCCAGGGAATGTTAGCCGAATTCGGACCAAAAAGGGTGATCGATACCCCCATCGCCGAGCTTGGATTTACGGCTGTTGGAGTAGGTGCTGCCCAAAATGGCCTGCGTCCAATCGTTGAATTCATGACCTGGAACTTTGCTGTTCTGGCCTTGGATCAAATTTTAAATACCGCCAGTAAGATGCTGGCAATGAGTGGAGGTCAGGTAAATTGCCCAATCGTTTTTCGCGGAGGTAATGGCTCTGCCGGACAGCTTGGCGCCCAGCACTCCACCGCTTTTGAATCGCTTTATGCCAATATTCCAGGTATCAAAGTGGTTTCCCCCAGCAACCCGTATGATGCCAAAGGTTTGTTGAAACAGGCTATCCGGTACGAGGAAGATCCCGTCATGTTCATGGAAAGTGAACAGATGTATGGAGATAAAATGGAGATTCCCGATGATGAATATTATATCGAACTGGGCAAAGCTGACATCAAAAAAGCAGGTTCCGATGTCACCATCGTTTCCTTCAATAAAATGATGAAAGTGGCACTGGGTGCCGCTTCCGAACTGGAAAAAGAAGGGATCAATGCCGAAGTAATTGACCTCCGCACCATCCGTCCACTGGACTGGATGACCATCCTTGAAAGTGTCAAAAAGACCAACCGACTCGTAATCGTCGAGGAACAATGGCCTTTTGGGTCAGTTTCCTCCGAAATCAGCTACCAGATACAAAAAGAAGGCTTTGATTACTTAGATGCGCCCATTCGCCGTATAACGGCTGCCGACGCACCCCTGCACTATGCCCCCAACCTGGTAGCCGCCGCTTTGCCGGATGTACCCCGCACCGTAAAACTGGTCAAAGAGGTCATGTATTTGAAAAAATAAGACCACGATCCGGATCATCGTTGCAACACCATTTATTCCCGTGTTTTCAAGACACATGTGAATAAATAAATCCACGTCAATATTATTGGCTTTCAGGTTTTCCTTACATCTTTGTAATGGTTTTTCATAGGATATTGGATTTTACAACGAGGCCGGATTTCTATCCAGCCTCTATTTTTTTATAGCCCACGCATATCCTTCCTTTTCCCGGGCTTACCTCTTTTGCCTTAATTTTACCGCCTTAAATACCCAGCATGGCAGACGTATTGATCATTGATGATGAAAAAGCGATCCGTAAGACATTGAGCGAGATCCTATCCTTTGAGGGATATAAGATAGAGGAAGCCTCTGATGGGGAGGAGGGATTGAAGAAATTCAGGGAAAAGAGTTTTGATGTGGTCCTCTGTGATATTAAGATGCCCAAATTGGATGGCATCGAATTCCTTCAAAAAGCAGGTGAAGCTAACCCGGATGTACCAATCATCATGATCTCCGGCCATGGCAATATTGAAACCGCTGTAGAGGCCGTAAAAGGGGGGGCTTACGATTATCTCGCCAAGCCACCTGATCTAAACCGCCTGCTCATTACGATACGGAATGCGATGGACCGGCGCAACCTGGCCACCGAAACACGTGTCCTTAAACGTAAGGTCAGTAAGGTTCAGGATATGGTAGGACAGTCTGACCCTATTCTGCGGATCAAGGAAACCATTGAAAAAGTGGCCCCCACAGATGCCCGGGTATTGATCACCGGTGAGAACGGGTCGGGTAAGGAACTTGTGGCCCGTTGGATCCATGAAAAAAGCAACCGGGCCGGGGCACCACTGGTGGAAGTGAACTGCGCAGCCATCCCGAGTGAATTGATCGAAAGTGAACTGTTTGGACACGAAAAAGGTTCCTTTACGTCTGCCATCAAACAACGGATCGGAAAATTTGAACAGGCCAATGGTGGCACCCTTTTCCTGGATGAAATAGGCGACATGAGTGCAAGCGCCCAGGCCAAGGTACTCCGCGCCCTGCAGGAAGGCAAGATCACCCGGGTAGGGGGTGATAAAGAAATCAACGTGGATGTGCGTGTGATCGCCGCTACCAATAAAGATCTGCTTCGGGAGGTGGAAGACAAACATTTTCGCCTCGACCTATACCATCGGTTGAGCGTCATCCTCATTCATGTACCATCCCTGAACGACCGGAAAGACGATATACCCCTGTTGACCGACCATTTCCTGACAGATATCTGTACAGAATACGGTATAGCCAAAAAATTGATCCATCCCGATGCTATCCGTAGCCTCCAGGACTATAACTGGTCGGGAAATATCCGCGAACTACGAAATGTGGTAGAACGGCTGGTCATCCTTTCGGGCAAAGAGATCACAGCTGAAGATGTCAGGAATTATGTGACCCCCAAGCATCATTAAGTTCCTTAACAAAATATTCTGATTGTCGCTGTTACAAACAGGGCGATCGGCCGACTTATATGCAGGAATAAAGAACCTGATTGCTTTAGGATTATTGTAATAAATTTGTTGACTTTAAACAATCACCAATGCCTTTTCAGCATTTATTGGTCATTTACCTCATCGGCACTTTACTCGTCTTCCTTCCTTCATTTGGTCTGGCCCGACTTTTTCAAAAAGCCGGTGTCCCTGCCTGGAAAGCCTATATACCTTTTTACAATACCTGGATCATGCAGGAAATCGCCCAACGACCCAAACACTGGGTCTTCTGGCAATTCATACCTGTAGCGGGCTGGTTTATCAGTATGGGAATATTCATCGAGTTTGTCAAACTCTTTGGTAAATTCAGTTTTGGCCAGCATACCATGGCCTCCCTGTTTGCGCCGATCTATTTTCCCGTTCTGGCTGCAGAAAAAAACCTGCGTTTTTCCGGACCCGAAGCGGTGAGAAATTATAAAAAAGCTGGGTGGCGTGAATGGGTGGATGCAGCCATTTTCGCCATTGTAGCGGCCACCCTTATTCGGCTTTTTGTTTTTGAAGCCTATACCATTCCAACTCCCTCGATGGAGAAATCACTGCTGGTAAATGATTTTCTGTTTGTCAGCAAACTGAGTTATGGACCCCGGGTACCCAATACGCCTTTATCAGTTCCTTTTATCCACAACTATCTCCCGGCTTCTAAACGAAAATCCTATCTGGAGTGGATCAAAATCCCCTATATCCGGTGGTTTGCCGCTCCCGTAAAACGAGGCGATGCCGTGGTATTCAACTTCCCGGCAGGGGATACCGTCATCAACCACAAAGACTTTCAATCTGCCCGACCATATTATGAATTGAAGCGCTGGATGGTCAATGGAAGTCCGGAACAAAAGTCATTTGCTCAAATGGTTTTTAATGATCCGGAAACTTTTCCCATTGCCGTGCATCCCGTAGATAAAACAGATAATTATATCAAACGTTGTGTTGGTATTCCTGGTGACACCTTATCCATCAGGGATGGACTGGTATACATCAATGGTCAAAAACAGGAACTCGCCCCCGATGCCCAAATGAATTATATCGTTACGATCAAAGGCAATTCCTACCTTGATCCCGACATCATGAAAGAGGAATATAACCTCGATGCGGAGAAATATGATTACCGACTGGTAAGCGCCCCCAATGTTTACCATATGCTGCTGACCGAAAAGGCCCGGCAGAAAATGACACAGGCGGGATTGATCCAGGACATCAAACTGGATTATTCCGGAGGAGATGAACCTACATTTCCGTACGACACCCTCCATCATTATTCACGGGATAATTTCGGTCCGATCTGGATCCCGAAAAAAAATGCAACCATTACCCTTACACCTGAAAATTATGCAGTGTATGAAAGGGTTATTGGACACTATGAACACAATGACCTTCGCCGGGAAGGAAATACATTTTATATCAACGGAACTGCCACCAGCCAGTACACCTTTAAAATGGATTATTACTGGATGATGGGAGATAACCGCATGGGCTCGCAGGACAGTCGCTACTGGGGATTTGTTCCCGAAGACCATGTGGTAGGAAAGGCC
Source organism: Chitinophagales bacterium (assembly GCA_017303415.1). Classification (NCBI taxonomy): domain Bacteria; kingdom Pseudomonadati; phylum Bacteroidota; class Chitinophagia; order Chitinophagales; species Chitinophagales bacterium. The sequence goes on along the minus strand of JAFLBJ010000001.1, from coordinate 2,355,117 downwards.
TGGATGATCTGGTTCAGCTTTGAAAAGGGCAAGGGCCCCCGGTGGAACCGGTTCTTCAAAATGGTCAGGTAGGGGATTTTTTCACCTAAAAACAGACCGGTATGAAGCCTCGTCAATTGACAACGGAATACCAGGAATTTGCGTCGGCAGCAGAATTGGAGAAAGCTGACCGTGACCTGCTGGAAAAAGCACATGAGGCCACTTCCGCCTCCTATGCACCTTACTCACACTTCCATGTAGCAGCGGCTGCAAAATTGCACAACGGAAAGGTATTAACCGGCACCAACCAGGAGAACGCCTCTTTTCCTGCAGGTATCTGCGCCGAACGTGTGTTGCTCTCCGCCATCAGTTCCATGCATCCTGATGCCACCATCGAATCCATGGCCATCACCTACGACACTGAACAGGGTACCAGTGACCACCCCATCAGTCCCTGTGGTATTTGCAGACAATCCCTTGCTGAATATGAATTAAGAAGTGGTAAACCCATCCGCTTGATACTGGGAGGAAAAACAGGACCAGTGATTATATTGTCAAGTGCCATGGAATTGCTGCCCATGGCATTTACAGGACAGGAGATAAAGAAAAAGAAATAAGGAATAAGGAGGTGGGTCGCCTTCCTTATTCCTTATTTATTATTTCTGATTTCTTATTTCTAGAAAAGCGTTTGGATCCCATACGCATACTTCGCCTCATGTTCCAATAACCATTTCTTGCGCCACAATCCTCCGGCATATCCCACCAAACTTCGATTGGAGCCTATAACCCGGTGACAGGGAACAATGATCGCGATCTGGTTCTTGCCATTGGCACTGGCAGCGGCGCGAATGGCCTTTGCATCACCTAATTGACGCGCCAGTTGAAGATAGGAGATCGTTTTCCCATAAGGGATCGTCATCAATTGATTCCAGACATCCTGTTGAAAAGCTGTACCCTCCTGTTTGATCGGAAGATCAAATTGCCGAAGGGCCCCATTGAAGTACTGTATCAATTGTTCCACGCAATGTACCATTACCTCCGGTAAATGACGATGACGAGGTTCATGCACCTCTGTTTTGTCATAAAAACTTACTTCCTGAATATAGGTTTCGTTACTGCTGATCTTCAACAGGCCAACAGGGGAGTGATAATATGTGGAAACTGAATCGTCCATATGGATCGCCTAATCCAGCAGATCCGAAAGCTCCTGGAGTTCGGTTTGTTTATACAGGTCCTTTTCCGAACTGAAACATTTACCCATTTCGGTAAGCAGGTACTGAATGATCATTCGGTTGCTCAACGGTTTGAAAAAAGCCGGAACGGGATGAACAGCCAACCGCCGGAAATAATTCTCCGCATCCTGATGGGTAAAAACCAGTCCGGAGGTCGGGTCAATGTAAAATTCGATCTTTTCCCGATGATCGTCCAGCTTTTCATCCGAATAACCCGGTTTGAAATAAGCCAGCACAAATTGCTTGGGAAGACCGACCGCTTTGACAGGAAGGTCCAATAATTCACTCAACACCAGGTATAATATCCCATTGCTCAACTGATTACCTCTTTTGGCCTCGATCGTTTTGTGAATAAGAAATTCGTTGGGTTCCTGGTAATTGATCTCAGTCCCTTTCAATCCATAATAGCTGTACAGGATACTTGTCACGATCCGGATCTGTTCCAACGGGGTCAGATAGTTATTGAGTTCAAGCCAGATATTCCGCCGAATCTTTTCTACTTCAAGCAGGATAGGAGCAGTGGTAAGATCGGGATATTGAAATTTGCTCACCAACATGGCGCCCAGCAAAAGATCGTGATGCCCTGCAATATTCCATTGACGAAAATCTTCTTTGAGGTCACGAAAATGAAGCCGGTGAATCAGCAATTCGATCCGCTCCTGTATGCCTGTATCAGGCGTTGTTTCCCATAAATGTTCCAGGTTGGGGATCACAGGTTTCCCATAATCAATGATCTTTTCCGATACCAGACCAAATACTTCCTCATCAGGATCATCGATCAAGGTAAATAACGCGGATAGCTCGTTGTTGGGTTCCATGCTTATTAATTAATATAAAATTCATTCTTCATAACGAATATCTCTCCATATAATTTTCCCCAGTTGTGGATTGAGTTGTACATCCCCTTTATTTGTCCATTTCTTCCGCTAATTTCTTATTTTAGCCAAAACGTCTGCTATGCCTGTCAATTCCCGCCGTAAATTCCTGAAGAATACCTCCCTGGCTGCCGCTGGTTTTTTTATCGTACCCCGCCATGTTTTGGGAAAAGGGTATATTCCTCCCAGTGATAAACTCAATATTGCCGGTATCGGTGTGGGAGGTAAAGCGGAGGTAAACCTTCCCTATGCCTGGAACAATGGTGCAGAGAATATAACCGCACTTTGTGATGTGGATGAAAGACAAGCCGTAAATGGACGGAAGAAATGGCCCAATGCCCCATTTTACCGCGATTACAGGGAAATGCTCGAAAAGGAACATAAAAACATCGACGCGGTGATCATTACCACTCCCGACCATATGCATGCCATTCAGGCCATGGCAGCCATGGAATTGGGCAAACATGTTTATGTGGAAAAACCTCTCACCCATGATATTTATGAGGCGCGCATGCTCACCCTGGCCGAAAAGAAATACCGGGTGGTGACACAAATGGGAAACCAGGGGAGCAGTGGGGATGATACCCGGATGGTGGAAACCTGGATTCAGGCGGGTGTGATCGGAGATGTTCATACGGTTCACGTGTGGACCAACCGCCCCACCTGGCCATCGGGCGTATCTATGCCCACTGGAAATTTTGAGGTACCCAAAGAACTCTCCTGGGATCTCTGGCTGGGAACCGCTCCTCAAAGAGCGTACAACCCCGCTTATCATCCAGCCATCTGGAGAGGTTGGCAGGACTTTGGCACAGGCTCCCTGGGCGATATGGGATGCCATTTCATGGATGTGCCTTACCGCGCGCTTAAACTCAAATATCCAACCTCTGTAGAATGTAGTGTTACATCTGTTTATACCGGTTTCTTCCAGCAAAGCTTCTATGAAGGAAGTTTTCCTCCTTCAGCCAAGATACATATCCAGTTCCCACGCCGGGATAAAATGGTTCCGGTGGAATTGATCTGGTATGATGGAGGGATCAAACCCCAACGTCCGAAGGAATTACTTCCTGACGAAAATTTTGCCGAATGGGATGGTGGTATCCTCTTTGAAGGAACCAAAGGAAAAATCATGGCAGGTCTGTTTGGACGCAATGCCACGCTTCTGCCAACCAAATTGATGAAGACAGCCAAACTGCCAAAATCAAAATTCCCCTTTGTTGAAGGCGGGTCGGAAGGTCACCAGAACCAATGGGTGAAAGCTTGTAAACAAGGCTATGGAGCTTATACCAGTTCTCCATTCTCCCAATCGGGACCTCTGACTGAAACCGTGTTGATGGGTAACCTCGCGGTGTTGAGTTATAATCATTACGAAACCGACACCAAAGGCAATAAGAAATTCAACGGTCGCAAGCAATTGATGTGGGATGGAGAGAATATGAAGATCACCAACTTTGAAGCGGCAAATCAGTTTGTGAAGAGAACCTATAGAGCAGGGTGGGGGGATTTGAAGGTGGATTGATACCTTGATTATTCAGATTGCGCTGATTTCGCAGATTCTGTGGAATCCGGGTATTCCAATAATCCTGGTTATCATTCTAATTTAATCGTCATATACTCCGCGCTCGACATGATGTTCCCGGAAAAATCAAAGAGTGCGCAATTCTCCCAGGAAGAACCGATGCCATATCCATCATTCATCGATGAACTGATCCAGGCAGGTTCCCAGTATTGGACACCAATACCACCTCCCTTGTATACAGCCAATGCAAGGTCTTTCAGATAACGGTATTGTTCATCTTTGGAAAGTCCATAACCGGGAGCTGTATCCGTAGCGGAAAAAATATTTCCATAGCTGTCACTTCCTCCGGCAGCCCAGGGATAGGCTGTTTCAACGATCATCACCTGTTTTCCAAATCGTGTCTTTAACGCCTTTAAGGTGTCTGTGATCGCCTGCATGCTATTGACGGTCGCCCATTTACTGTAATGGGAAAGGCCTACGATATCAAAATCAGTAACCCCTTTTGCCGTAATTCCCTGTAACCACCAATGAGCTGAATGGAGTTGGGCCTGATGCAGGATGATCTTAGGTTTGATGGTGGAAGTGAGAGAAAAATCCCGAACCGCTTTGATCCCGGATTTCAATAACTCAGAAAAATTATCATAGTTCCCCGCATCTACTTTTCCCACTGGCCAGCACATGCCACCGTTCACTTCATTTCCTACCTGTACCATTTCAGGTGTCAGGTTCTTTGATTTTAAATAATTGAGAACCGCAAGGGTATAATTGTAAAGGGAATCTTTTAAAACAGGAAGAGTAAGTCCTGCCCAGGCGGCTGGCGTTTCCTGGTGACCTGGATCTGCCCAGGTATCGGAATAATGAAAATCAAGGTTTACGGCCATCCCCAGGTCTTTAGCCCTTTTGATGGTCTTTTCAACATCATATAGATCATGATAATAGGTGCCCGCATTGAGATTTGCTACCCATAGAGGGTTATGCCATAAACGGACACGAACTGTATTGGCGCCTTTGTCTTTGAGTATCTGAAAAGGATCTTGTTGAACACCGTTAACGCGGTATTGTCCGCCGTGTGCCTGAATATTATTGACAAAGGAGAGATCCGCACCCATGCTGAATGAATTCCAATTGTGGTAAACGGGTGTTTCTACCGGATCGGTTTTCTTTTTGTCTTTGCAGGAGAAAAAGGAGAGCATCAAAAGCACAAAACCATACTTTTTCATTCCTATTAATATTAAGGTACTCGTATGATCGGTTTCTCGTTGCACTCGCAACGAACCTCTGCGGGCGAGGCGAGAAATCGAATTATTTTTTCTTCGCTGCCTTTTTCTTTACAGCCGCTTTCTTCCTGGGAGCGGGGCTTTTCTTAGCCGCTTTCTTCGCTGCCACACGGCCGCCTGATTTTTTGGCAAAGGCTTTTGGATCCACCACCTCGATCATTTTCTTTACCTCATCGAGGCTCACGGTTGCCAGGTCATCCGCGGTATATTTTGTGTCATCCGCCTTTTTGGGTAACCGAATGATCTTCTTCCCAAATTTGATAATGGGACCCCATCGGGCATTCTCCACCGATATTTTTTCCTCCGGCCAACGCTGAATAAACCGATTGGCTTCTTTCTCCACTTTGGCTTCGATCAATTCATCGATATCTGCTTTGGAGAGTTTTTCAAAATCATACCGCCGGGGGACATTGATAAACATATCATCCCATTTGATATACGGACCAAAACGGCCCTTTCCTTTGGTCACCGGCTTTTCATTATAAAAGGCTACGGGGGCATCTGCTTTTTGCTTTTCAGCAATCAATTCTACGGCCCGGTCAAGCGAAACCTCCAGCGGATCTTCTCCTTTGGGAATGGAAATGAACTGATCACCCAACCGTACGTAGGGGCCAAACCGGCCTATATTCACCACGACCTCCTGTCCCTGATATTCTCCCAGTGTCCTGGGTAATTGAAAGAGTTCAAACGCCTGATCAAGCGTGATGGTTTCAATGCTTTGGTCTTTGCGCAAGGCGGCAAAACGTGGTTTCTCCTCTGCATCAGCTTCCCCGATCTGTACCATGGGGCCATAACGTCCCATCCGGGCCACAATGCGCTTACCTGATTCAGGATCGGTACCCAATTCTCTTTCTCCTTTCACACGCTCAGCCGTTTCAATGGTCTTTTCTACATCCTTTTTAAAAGGGTTATAGAAATCATTGATCATTTCACTCCACTTGATCTTTCCTTCCGCCACTTCATCAAACTCACTTTCGATCCGGGCTGTGAAACTGTAATCCATGATATCATCGAAGTACTGTTTCAAAAAGTCAGTCACTACCAATCCAAGGTCGGTAGGGAAGAGTTTTGATTTCTCGGCGCCAGTGTTTTCCTGATCGACCCTCGTCGTGATCTTGTCTTTTTTCAGGGATAACACCCGGAAATCTCTTTTCACACCTTCCTTATCACGCTTCTCCACATACCCTCTTTTTAAAATCGTGGAAATGGTAGGGGCATAGGTGGAAGGTCGGCCGATACCAAGTTCTTCGAGTTTTTTAACCAGCGATGCTTCTGTAAAGCGCGGAGATGGGCGGCTGAATCTTTCAGTAGCGGTCATCTCGCGAAGCGGAAGTATTTGCCCAACCGTTAAGGGTGGCAACATACCTTCTTTTTCTTCTTCCGCCAGGTCATCGTCATCCCGGTCTTCCCGATAAACTTTGAGAAAACCATCAAACTTCAATACTTCGCCGCTGGCGGTCAACTCTTCTTTATTTGTGGATATATCGATCTTCGCAATGGTCTTTTCTAATTCGGCATCAGCCATTTGACTGGCCATGGTGCGTTTCCAGATCAGCTCGTATAAACGCTGGGTATCCGGATCACCTACCTGTGTATTATTCATATAGGTAGGGCGAATGGCTTCGTGGGCCTCCTGCGCGCTCTCATTCTTATTTTTGAACCGCCTGAACTGATGATACTTGTCACCATACATCCCCTTCACAGTATTGGTAATATCGCCCAACGCAGTATCACTCAGGTTCACACTATCCGTACGCATATAAGTGATATGCCCGTTCTCATACAGTTTCTGCGCAAGCAGCATGGTACGCGAAACGCCATACCCCAGCTTGCGGCTGGCTTCCTGTTGCAGAGTAGAAGTTGTAAAGGGTGGAGCAGGGGAGCGCTTTCCCGGTTTTACCTGAATATCCCTTACGGTATACGTGGCACCGGTACAGCTTTGCAGAAAAGCTTCCGCATCGGAAACCGAATCCTGTTTCTTGCCTTCGGCTATAAAGTTTACCGATTTACCGGTGGTATCTTGTGAACTGAATTGGGCCTCAATTTTGAAGGTACTGTTTGAGGCAAAAGCATTGATCTCTCTTTCCCGCTCGGCTATCAGGCGAACAGCTACACTCTGTACCCGTCCGGCACTCAGGTTATTCCGCATACTCACCTTTCTCCAGAGCACAGGGCTTAATTCAAAACCTACAATGCGGTCAAGGATCCGACGGGCCTGCTGGGCATTCACCAGGTTCATATCCAGAAATCGTGGATTCTTTACCGCTGCCTGAATAGCGGGTTTGGTGATCTCATGAAATACGATCCGTTTGGTGGTTTTTGGATTCAGACCCAGAACTTCACACAAATGCCAGCTGATGGCTTCTCCTTCACGGTCCTCATCCGTTGCCAGCCATACTTCATCTGATTTTTTCGCTAAACTCTTTAAGTCTTTGACAACCTTTTCTTTATCTGCCGGAATGATATAGCGAGGTTTGTAATCATTCTCAATATCGATACCCATTTCGGCCTTTTCCAGGTCGCGAATATGTCCATAGCAACTCTTCACTTCAAAATCCTTTCCGAGGATCTTTTCTATGGTTTTTGCTTTCGCAGGGGACTCGACTATTAACAGGTTTTTCGCCATGAATTCAAAATGGGTTTTAGTCTTTCAAAGGGTTCCACACCGCCCTGAATCTTGCAATAATAGTATAGAAATCGCAAATTTTCATTTTATGTTAAGATGAAGGATATGGTAAATGCAACAAATTTTCATTATAAATGACTGTCAATCAAGCCCGATACAGCAACCGCCCAACGTGTATATTCCCGTGATGAAGGGTGTAAACCATCAGCGGCGATCCAGGGCGAGCCTTCCACAGCCTCCCGTGTTCCCGGGGTAATATCTATATAATGTACCCTCAAAGTCCCGGCCATTTCCCTTTTTACCTCATTAAACTGGTCTATTTCCCGGCTGATCCGGGCCCGGTCACGCCCGTCGGCAAAGGGGGTTACCCCCCAATCCGGAATCGAAAGAACGATCACATGGTTTGAATGCCCACCGGCGAGCTGAATGGCTTTTTTCATCAATACCTCCAATTCAGATCGGTAGTTACTACTATCCCTTCCCCGGTATTGATTATTGACACCGATCAGCAAGGTCACCCAGTCATACCCCTTTAAAAACCGGTATCCATTTATAGCGGACAACAACTCATCGGTGGTCCAACCCGTTTTGGCCAGGATCTCCGGGCCGATGAATTCGATGCCCTTTTCCCGTAAAGCCTGCACCACCTGGTAGGGAAAACTCTCGTGAATCATCACTGATTCCCCGATCGTATAAGAATCTCCCAGGCATAACAGGGTATAGCGTTGATTTGTCATATTACTATTTTATAAAAAGGACACTATTCGTTTCTTCACCTGATTATCCCGGTATATCCTTCGATGACCAAGGCCTTTTGAGATCACAAATTCAACATGCGGGTGACCGTCAGCCATTACTCTTTCCGCATCCCGCAAGGGGGTAAGCGCGTCATCCTCATCATGAAACCAGAGTACCCTGGCCTTCAGGTTTGGCATGACCCGCCGTAGCGAATACCAGGCGGGATCCTTTCCCGCCATCCGTGTGATCAGGGCAGAAAATTCTGCCTGTGTGGCCGGATCGATACGCAAAAGATCAAAGAATGTACCCATAGAGGTAGTGGTTTCCGTTAAAGGAGCAATCAACACTACCCGGTATGCATCATCATGGGGTATCATCTCCAGCGCCAGCCCCAATGCCATTCCGCCAAAGGAATGCGCCATAAAAGAATGAATGGGCCCAAATTGTTTATTTATATGAAGTATAAAATCGCGAAAAATTAATGCATTGATCTGTTTGCCTGAACTTCGGCCATGCGCCGGAGCATCAAAGGCCAGTACCTCGTACCCTTTTCGGATCAGGGGTTTGATATAGTGGTCAAAATTTACCACTGAAGATTCGAATCCATGAATGATCAACACCCTTCGCTGCCCCCCTTTATTCCATCGATAGCCCACCAGTTTGTAATCCTGAAAGTTTTCCTGGATCAGTTCTGCCTCTTTGAAAATGGGTGGCCTTCTTTTGAGGTTCCTCGATTGAGGGGTGCAAAATAGTTCGAACGCCTTCTCCGCTGCTTTACGCTTGGAGACCTTCGAAAGAAGCTTCAGTTTTCCCCGGACATAACCGAGGGCTAATCTTTGTGCCAGTTTCATTGGAGGAACAATTACCTTTATGTCTAATCCCGGATCGGAGAGGCAAAGGTAAGTCCCCATTTGGGAGAAAAAATTTCATGAAAAAGATCGTGATCATTGGTTCGGGAAATGTAGCGGCCGTTTTGGGAAGAAAATTCCGTGCTGCCGGACATACCATTATTCAGGTGCTTAGCCGAAATTCAATGGAAGCTTCCCGACTGGCCTACGAATGGGATACGGAATCGGCCAATTATCTCAGCCTGATTTCACAACACGGAGATGTATATGTGATGGCGGTTAGTGACCACGCCATAGCCGAATTGGCCAAAGATCTTCTTCTGCCGGATAAAGTAATTGCGCATACCGCTGCATCTGTCAATATGGATGTATTAAAGGATGTAAGCCCTCATCATGGTGTTTTTTACCCCCTGCAAAGCCTGCGAAAAGAAATGATATTCTTACCGGAAATTCCTGTTTTTACAGAAGGGGCGACCCCAAAAGCCAGACAGGTTCTGCAGGAATTGGCGGCCAGTATTGCGGGCGAAGAAACACGACCTTCAACATTGGATGAACGGATCCGCCTGCATGTGGCAGCCGTGGTGGTTAATAATTTTACCAATCATCTTTACCAATTGGCAGAAGAATATTGCCGGAAAGAAAACCTGGACTTCCGCCTGCTATGGCCCCTGATCGAAGAAACAGCCACCCGGGTAAAGGAAATTTCCCCTTCAAAATCCCAAACGGGTCCCGCTATTCGGGGAGATGAAGAAACCATCCAAAAACACCTTGCCCTGCTGGATAACCATCCCCAGCTGAAAGAGGTTTACACTTTCTTTTCCCTTCAAATAAAGCGGGGAGAGGCCTGATCGGACCAATTTTCAGTTTTTCCCAAACAAGTAAACCCTTTCCTTGTTTTTACGGTAAATTTGCCCCCCGAAAAGGAAAGGAAGCGATGTATACACTAAAAATCAAGTTTGAACAAAAAGGATTGGAACCGGTCACCCTGCAAGGGATCGAACCCGGGCAAAGCCTGCTCGAGATCGCACTGGATAATAATATCGAGTTGCACCATAATTGTGGCGGTGTCTGTGCCTGTAGTACCTGTCACCTGTACCTGGAAAAAGGAGAACAATTTGTGGAAGAACTCAGTGACCGGGAAGAGGATTTCATTGACCGGGCTGTAAACCCACGACTGCACTCCAGGTTGGGTTGCCAATGTGTATTACTGGATGGAGAAGGGGAGATCGAAGTGACCCTTCCTGACCAGACTCAATTCCTGGGCGAATAAAACACCTTTAGCTATTTTAAAATACAAATAATGTCGCAGGCTTACGAACCCCCGATCCATTGGAATGACTACGAAGATATTGCCCTCAAACTCTATGAGAAGTTCGGCGATGAGTTTACCGAATCCAAGATCTACCGGGTCCGCTTTACCGACCTGTTGGAATGGGTGCTTACCCTTCCGAATTTTGTAGGTAAAAGGGAAGAGTCGAATGAAGGCCATCTGGAAATGATTCAAAGCTCCTGGGTATATGAATGGAGAGATAACCAGAAATAACTAATTTCGGGTCCTATCCCAAAATCAAATTATGAGGTTAATCGCCGCCTTTTTTAAATTGGTCCGCCTGCCTAACCTCCTTTTCATTGCGCTTACTCAGGTCCTGTTTCAGTACTGTATCTACCTTCCGATTTATGGAGATAATGTACCCGGGAATGATACCCTTCGTTTCATTCTCATTGTTTTGGCCTCCCTGCTGATCGCCGCTGCCGGATATATCATCAATGATTATTTTGACATTAATATCGATGAGGTCAACAAGCCCGAAAGGGTAGTGGTCGACAAGATCATCAGCCGTCGCTGGGCCATCGCCTGGCATTTCATGTTAAGCGTAACCGGTATCGGACTTACAATAATCGCATTGCCCTTTTTTCAGTTTCCACATCTTGTCATGGCCAATGTATTTTGTGTGATCCTGCTCTGGTTTTATTCCACCAATTATAAAAAAACACTGGCCATTGGCAATATTGTTATTTCCCTGCTGACTGCCTGGACCATCCTGATCATCTTTTTCTCCAAATTTCCCCTGGGCTATGTATATGATAACGGGGTGTTGATGATCGATCCAAAGTTCTTCCGGCTCACCTTTCTGTATGCAGCCTTTGCTTTTATCATTTCCCTTGTCCGCGAAGCCATCAAGGATATGGAAGACCTCCCGGGTGATAGTAGGTATGGGTGTAAGACGATGCCGGTGGTATGGGGTATGAACTCGACGCGGGTATACGTCACCGTTTGGGTGATCGTGTTGCTCGCAGGGCTTTCGATTCTTGAGATCTATGTACTTCCCTTTCGCTGGTGGTGGCCGGCCATATATAATCTGGTGCTGGTGATCGTACCACTGGCCTTGATCCTGTATCGATTGTTTCAGGCCAAAGAACCCAAAGACTATGGAAAAATAAGCTCCCTGACCAAGGCAGTAATGCTTACCGGAACTCTCTCCATGATCTTTTTTTATTTTTATTTATGAACCCTGTCATACTCGCTTCCCAATCGCCCAGGCGACGTCAATTGTTGGAATGGGCGGAAATACCCTTTGAAGTGGTGGTTTCAGAAACAGATGAAACCTATCCACCCGGACTGGCCCCTGCCGATATCGCCATCCATATAGCCCGTAATAAAGCCCTGGCAGTTCAACCCCGGGTGGATGAGGATAAAATTGTGATCGCGGCTGATACCATTGTTTTTTTAGGTGAAGCGATGTTGGGCAAGCCCGTTCATCGCGAAGATGCGGTGAGTATGCTCCTGGCACTGTCCGGTTCACAACACCAGGTGGTAACAGGTGTTGTACTGCGCAAAGGCGAATCAGAAATCGCCTTTGCCGATATCACTGAAGTTGAATTCCATTCCCTGACCATCTCCGAGATCGAATACTATGTCGATAAGTATAAGCCGTACGACAAAGCCGGTTCCTATGCCATTCAGGAATGGATCGGGGTCGTGGGTATAAAATCGGTAAAGGGTGATTTCTACAATGTAATGGGCTTACCAGTTAGCCGCGTGGTAAAAGCGCTGGCAGAATTCGCCGTATAATTATTGGTCGGGTTTATCCATGAATTTCTACCGCGGAAACATCCTTTCTGTTTCGCAGTAATGCCCTTATTTACCCAAGTCTCTCGCTGTACCTTTACGGCCAACCTTACCTTATGAACGAAAAGCTCATCCAGTATATCTGGCGTTTCCAGTATTACGATCATGCCCAACTCCAAACTACCACAGGAGGGGTCATTCAAGTGGTCCATCCGGGCATCTTGAATCACGATCAAGGTCCTGATTTTTCCAATGCCCGCATCCGTATCGGCGATCAACTATGGGCCGGTCATGTTGAAATGCATCTCCGCACGAGTGACTGGACAAAACATGGTCATGGATCAGACCCACACTACAAAAATGTAATCCTTCATGTTGTGTGGGAACATGATCAACCGGTAAACGATATACCTGTTCTGGAACTCTCCGGACGTGTTCCCTTTATTCTCCTGGAGAGATACAAGCAACTTCTTCAGGTTGGTCAGTTCATTCCTTGTGAAAGGTCAATTTCCCGGGTCAGTGAAGAGGTTTGGTTAAAATGGAAGGAGCGATTGATGGTAGAACGCATGGAACACAAATCAAAACCGATCCTTCTCAAGCTGGAAGAGAATCATTTTCATTGGGAGGAAACCTGTTGGTGGATGCTGGCTGGAAACTTTGGAGGGAAAGTGAATGGATCGGCCTTTCAGGCACTGGCTCAAGCGACCCCACTGTCCCTGCTGAACCGTCACCAAAATCAACCGTATCAGATAGAAGCCCTTCTTTTGGGACAAGCGGGTTTGCTTGAACAACATTTTCATGAAACCTATCCCCGCTTATTACAGAAGGAATTCCGATTCCTGCGAAAAAAATACGGGCTAAAGTCAATTCACGAACCCATCAAGTTCTCCCGGATGCGACCCGGAAATTTTCCCACCATTCGGCTGGCCCAATTGGCTATACTGATAAGTCGTTACCAACATTTCTTCGCCCGGTTTCAGACGGCTGATCAGATAGAGGAGATCCGGGAATGGTTGTCTGTAACAGCTGGGAACTATTGGCATGATCATTATCGCTTTGAAGACACAACGGTTCCCTGTGCAAAAAATCTGGGCCAATCCATGATTGAAAATATCCTGATCAATACGGTCTGTCCGCTTTTATACACGTTTGGGAAGTGCAAAAACGAATTTCGCTTCCAGGAAAAAGCATTGGACTGGCTTTCTGCATTGCCGGCAGAACAACACCGGATTTGCAGGGGGTTTGGCTTGCTGGGTATTCAGGGAGCCAATGCCTTTGATGCCCAGGCATTGACCGAACTGCATAACCATTATTGCACCCAGCTACGTTGTCTGGATTGTATGATCGGTCATTACCTGCTAAAGGAAAATCAGGACCAGGCCCCCCAATCCACACGGATCTTGATATCCGGGTGAATGGATTTAAAGACCGGACAGGTTTCCGCCGCATTTCGCAGGATCGTTTTGGATTTGGTGTCCAATGAAACCAGATTTTCAGGTATATGAAATGTTAAATTTAACTCGCCGATCCGCCGGGGATCCGCATACATGATCTTCTCTACATCTATGCTGATGCCATTGAGGTCAAACCCCATCGCGCGGGACTTTATCCCCATGATAGAGACCATACAAGCACCCAAACTGGTGGCCACCAGGTCGGTGGGAGAGAAGCGTTCCCCTTTGCCCTGGTTATCCGTTGGGGCATCTGTTTCAAACTGGCTTCCGCTTTTTAAATGGGTACAAACCGTACGCAATTCACCTTCATAAAGAACCGTAGCTGTCATTTTAGGAATTTGCCCTAAATTTACGTTACTAAGAAATAAAACGAATCCCCGTGAAGAAACTCCTTTTGCCAATTCTTATTCTGATTGCCTGGGTACCCGCTGTTGCACAGGAAAAATCTACCCGCGATAGTAAACGCGAGTCCCGCCGCAATAAAATCAACGAAATGGTGAAACAGGAGGAGGAAGGCGTTCTTGTTTACCACAAGCAGAACATATTTGCCATACAGTTAAGATCAAACGGTTTTGGCGGATTTTATGAGCTCGGTCGGAGCAAGACGCCAAATGTTTCGATGTTATACAGTATTGAGTTCAATGAAACCAAACACCAAAAAGAAGACAAGAAATTTGTCTTTTTTGGTAATCCATACATCTACGGCAAGATCAATAATTTTTACAACCTTAAACTTGGCGTAGGCCAGCAGCGTGTACTTGGCCAAAAAGGAAATAAGAATGGGATTGCAGTTATGGGTGTTTATTCCGGCGGTTTATCCGTTGGTCTTCTTCGACCCTATTATATCCGATACAATAACGGGGGCTTTATTGAAACCATCAAATATTCACCTGCCGATAGCGCCAAGTTTGTAGATGGCCCAATTGATGGCGCGGCGGGCATCGGAAAAGGCTGGGGCGAAATGAAAATCAAACCCGGGGCCTTTGCCAAAGCCGCCATCCGGTTTGACTGGGGCCGTTTCAACGAAACGGTATCCGGGCTGGAAGCAGGGATTAGCGCTGAATTCTATGCCGGAAAAGTGCCCCTGATGCTGTTTCAAAAGGAGAACCAGTTTTTCTTCCAGGGCCACCTTGCTATCCTGTTTGGTCGTCGCAAGTAATCGTGCTATTTTTGCCTTCATGACAGAACTACCCGTATCATCCGCCACCCCGGCGAAACCTAGGGTAAAGAAACCGGACTGGCTTCGGGTGAAACTACCTCTGGGAGATAATTACAAGCATGTTCGGGGGCTGGTGGACCATCATAAACTACACACCATTTGTGAAAGCGGCAATTGCCCCAATATGGGCGAATGCTGGGGTGCCGGAACCGCTACCTTCATGATCCTTGGAAATATCTGTACCCGCAGCTGCGGATTCTGTGCCGTTGCAACAGGCCGCCCTGAACCTGTGGACTGGGATGAACCCCAGCGGGTCGCAGAAGCCATTCACCTCATGAAGGTCAAACACGCGGTGATCACCTCGGTCGACCGGGACGAGATACCCGATGGTGGCTCCATCATCTGGTACAACACGATCAAAGCGGTTAAGACACTCAACCCGGATACCACCCTCGAAACACTGATCCCTGATTTTAAAGGACAAAAAGAGAATATCCTCCGGGTAGCAGAAGCGGCACCTGAAGTGATCAGCCATAATATTGAAACCGTGGAAAGACTCACCCGTCAGGTGCGTATACAGGCTAAATACTGGCGAAGCATGGAAGTGATCAAGACCCTGAAAGAGGCCGGTATCCGCACCAAGAGTGGCATTATGCTCGGATTGGGTGAGAAAAAAGAAGAGGTCATCCAAACACTCCGCGACCTGCGGGATAATGGATGTGATGTGGTCACCATTGGTCAATACCTCCAACCTACCAGCCGACATTTGCCGGTAGATCGTTTTGTACATCCCGATGAATTTGCCGAATACCGCGATCTGGGCTATGAAATGGGCCTGGACTATGTAGAAAGCGGTCCCCTTGTAAGATCCTCCTATCACAGTGAAAAACACGTGTTCCCAGAGATCGGCCGCCGGGAATGGGAAGCAGGCCGGCTTTAAACGATTTTTTGAGGCTTAAGAAAATGAGGAAATTCACGATCATCACGATAGGTTGCCTGTTGCTGGCCTTTTTGGACTTAAAGGCACAGTATATCCTCAATGGTAATGCGATCCGAAATTCCTGTAATTGCTATACACTAACCAATGCAGTGAATACCCAGAGTGGTAGTGTATGGAATGCCAATAAGATCGATCTTCGTCAACCCTTTGATTTTTGGTTCAATGTTTATCTGGGTTGTAAAGATGCAGATGGAGCCGATGGGATCGTCTTCATGCTTCAACCCATTAGTACCAGCCTCGGCGCCTCCGGAGGCGGACTCGGCTTTGCCGGCGTAGTACCTTCCGTGGGTATCCTGCTCGATACCTGGCAGAATACAGAAGACAATGACCCGGTATTTGATCACATCAGCATTCAGGCCAATGGTGTCATAGGACATGGTGCCGATCTCGCAGGGCCGGTACAAGCTTCTTCGGTCAACGGTAATATTGAAGACTGCCAGTGGCACGTTTTACGTATATCCTGGGATCCCGTTTCCCAGTATCTCCGTTCCTATTTTGATGGGGAGTTAAGAGTGGAAACCAGAACTGACCTTGTGGCTACAATTTTCAATAATGACCCGATGGTGTATTGGGGATTTAGTGCGGCTACCGGTGGTTCCAATAACCTGCAACAGTTTTGTACAGCACTAAACCCCGTTTTCTCTACCAGTCTCGGAACTACAAACACCAGTTGTGACCTGGATCCGATCCTTTTCACCAGCCAGTCACAATCCTTTGGCCCCATTCAATCCTATTACTGGAACTTTGGAGATGGCACCAGCAGTACCCAACAGAACCCACCGCCAAAAATCTATAGCCAGCCCGGAATCTATGAAACCAAACTGGTGATCACAGGATTGGATGGCTGTGTCAGCGATACGTTACGCAAAACGATCGTGATCGGTTCCAAACCTGTGGCCGATTTCAATGTAGAAGATACATGCGCAGGTGATCCACCTCGCATCACCGATCTTTCCTCCAATTCAGTTGGTGCCATCAACCAATGGACATGGCTGTTAAATGGCTCCGCGGTTTCCGGAGTACAGCAACCACAGTTCTTCGATCTCCCTGCCGGAAATCCGGAACTGGCGTTGGTGGTACGCTCGGTATACGGGTGCGAGTCTGATACCATCCGAAAAAATGCCCTGCTTCATCCCGTTCCGGCATTCACCACGCTTACTCCGGATGCTTGTTTGAATGAACTTGTATCACTTTCGGCCACACGTACTGAAATGGCCGCCAATATCACCCAATGGAATTGGAACCTGGGTGATGGCACTACCGCCAATGTTCAATCGCCCAACCATACATACACCAGGCCTGGAACATTTACCTTAAAGACATGGGCTTTATCTGATCAGGGATGCCTGTCGGATACAGTAGTCAATACCCTGCGTATACTGGAAGCTAAAGCCTTTGCCGGAAACGACACGATCCTCCTAAAGGATGTACCCGCCATGCTCCACGCTACAGGTGGATCGACCTATGCCTGGAGTCCACCGATCGGATTAAGTAACCCTGGTATTTCCAACCCGGTTGTAACACTCCAGAATGACCAGGAATATGAATTGACCGTAACTACCCCCGAAGGATGTGTTGATAAAGACTCGATCTATATCACCGTATTCAAAGGCTCCGCTATTTATGTTCCTACCGGATTCACTCCCAATGGTGACGGGTTAAATGATCTTCTGCGTCCACGTTTTATCGGTATCGCCCAGGTTGATTTCTTTACGATCTATAATCGATGGGGAGAACAGGTATATTCCACCAAACAGATCGGCGAAGGCTGGGATGGCCGTTTAAAAGGCCTGCCGCAACCCGTTGGCACCTATGTGTGGATTCTTAAAGCTGTTGATGCCGTTGGCCAGAAATATGAGATGAAAGGTATCTTCACCCTCATTCGCTAACAGAGCCTTTCCGTCGCTCTTGCCCTCCCGGTAAATTGTTTAATTTCGTTGTATGAAACTCCTGTTGCTGCTATTACCATTTTCCATTCTGTCCATTCATTCCAATGCCCAGTTACAATGGCAAAACGTCACCGACCAATATAATCCGTTACCAAACTCCGTTCAGGTATATAAAACGGAATCATTGGTAGATGGCAAACCTAATATCGCCTATTACCTGATCGCTGATCTAAAAGATAAACAACTTCAATTCAAAACGGACACCACCTACAAGCGCCGACTCACCCCCGGAGAATTTTATCAAAAAAATGAAAAAGCCCTGGCGGTGATCAATACGACCTTCTTTTCCTTTCAAACCCATCAAAACCTTAACCTGATCATCAAAGACAAAAAACTGGTTGCCTATAATATCCACTCGCTGCCCGGAAGAGGCAAGGATACGTTGACCTGGCGTCACCCCTTGGGAAGCGCCATCGGTATTTTTAAAAACAGAACTGCGGATATAGCCTGGACCTGGACTGATTCGGGCAGCCGAAAAGTTTTGGCGCTTCAAAACCCTGTACCCTCCCTGATCAGGGATTCGATCAAGGATACAGATTTTTCATTTTTTGCCGGCACCTATACCGGGTGGCGTAAATGGAAACCAATCGCGGCAGTAGGAGGGGGTCCTGTTTTGGTCCAGAATGGGGAAATTATGATCACCAATAATGAAGAAGGGAAATTTGCCGGAAAAGCCATAGACGACAAACATCCACGCTCCGCAATGGGTTATACGGCCGATGGAAAATTAGTGTTGTTGGTCGTGCAGGGACGAATGCCCGGATTGGCCGAAGGAGCCAGCCTTACCCAACTTGCCCAAATGCTCAAAGAAATCGGTTGCATAGAAGCCATGAACCTGGATGGGGGAGGAAGTAGTTGCCTTTTGATAAACGGAAAAGAAACGATCAAACCTTCAGATAAGGAAGGACAGCGGGCCGTGCCGGGGGTGTTTTTGATCGTGAGACGTGAGACGTGAGGCGTGAGTGGTTAAAAGTGAATAGTGAATAGTGAATAGTGAAACTTAAAACCCATATCTTACAACCCCAAAATATTTTTCACGTCTCACGTCTCACGTCTCACGTCTCACGTCTCACGTCTCACGTCTCACGTCTCACGTCTCACGTCTCACGCTTCACGTCTCACGTCTCTCTACTTCGTTCCATCCCACACCAACGCACTTGCGCCAAGAATAGCCGCATCACTTTCTTTCAGGTGACTGATCAATATTTTTACTTTATTATGGAATACCTCGATCACATTGGCTTCCATATGTTCTTTGGTGGGTTTTAGAATAAGGTCACCAGCTTTGGTGAGTCCGCCAAACAGAATAATGGCTTCGGGGCTGAAATTCATCACCGTATTCGCCAGGGCAATACCAAGGATCCGGCCTGTATATTCAAAAATCTCCTTGGCCAATTTATCTCCCTGGATAGCGGCTTCATATACTTTTTTGGAACTCATTTCTTCCGCTGGCACCTGGCGTAACAGACTATCCTCAGTACTTTTTGACAATACCTCAAGGGCGGTAAGGGTAACCCCAGTAGCAGAAGCATAACTTTCCAGTGAACCCCGTTTACCTGTGCCTTCATGCAGGCGACCATCGGGGATGATGATATTGTGACCGAGTTCTCCGGCAAAACCATCATGTCCATAGATCAATTGGCCGTTGGCCACAAATCCGCTACCCACACCGGTACCGAGGGTGATCATCACAAAATCCTTCATGCCTTTGGCAGCGCCATACATCATTTCGCCGATGGCAGCCGCATTGGCATCATTGGTTACGGTAACCGGCAGATGAAATTTATCCTGGACCTTTTTGGCCAGCGGGATGATCCCTTTCCAGGGCAGGTTGGGGGCATATTCAATGGTGCCGGTATAAAAATTTCCATTCGGTGCACCTACACCAATGCCTTTGAATTTTCCTACACCACCGGCCTTTTCCACTAATTCCATCAATCGCTCATGAAGCTCACTGATAAAACTATCGATGTCGGCATGGTTCCGGGTAGCCAGTTCACTGGAGAAAAGTACATTTCCATTTCTGTCCACGATACCAAACTTGGTTCCGGTTCCGCCAATATCAATACCGATCGCCAACTGCTCATTGATCATTTTCTTTGCCATAGTCCTTGTGGTTTTTGAATAAAAAAGTCCCGTTAAAACTAACGGGACGGGAAAGATACAAATTCATTTTTATTTGGTTAATGACCCGCAGATACTTGCTGGTCAAAATCAATACCCTGCTTTTTCAATTCTGCTTTACTCTTCATGGCATGCCAGGCGAGATAGGCAAAACAAACAAGGGGAACAATATAAGACATATGTGTCCACGGACCGGTGGTGATACCGTTTACCTCAGTACCAAGATCCAGGTCGATCAACGCTCCCTGTGCAGGTGGGATGATAGCCCCACCAAGGATCATCATGATAAGGAAAGAGGAACCCTGGCTGGTGTATTTGCCAATACCGGCAACGGCCAGTGAGAAGATACAGGGCCACATAACAGAACAGCAAAGACCACAGGCAATGATCAAATAGTTAGCCACCATCCCGTTTGTAAAGAGAGAGATCAGGATAAAGGCAGCGGCCATAATGGAAACCGTGGTCAGCAATTTCACGGGTTTCTCCTGTGAATATAAATTCGCACCTACCAGTAAGAGGATCATGATCGGATAATATTTATAATCCGAAATATCGTTCCCTTTCAGATAATTGGCCAGACAAATGATACCAAAGGCAAGGAAGGGGACAAGTCCAACCAACCACTGTTTGGTCCGTTTGCTTAAATTGAATACACTCACGGCTCCGGTCCACCTGCCGATCATTAAACTTCCCCAGTAAAGGGCAATGAGGTGGGAATTGTGTTTTTCATCATACCCGCCAAACTCAGGGCGCTTTAAAAAGGCTCCGAAATTATTGTCAATGGTCACTTCTACACCAACATATACAAAGATGGCGATCATGCCAAGTACCAACTGTGGGTATTGCATGGCGCCCCAGCCGGATTTGTTCTTAGCGGCCGTAAACATTGATCCGAACAGAATGGAAAGGATGACCAGTAAAGAGGCATAGATCACATAGGATTTAGGTATACCGGTCTGCTCACGAATGGCGTCGGCAAAAAGAACCGGCAGGAATACCAAACCAATAATCAACAAGACACGCATGGCCTTTGGACTTTTCTCCAAATGTTCATCACTCGTTACTTTGGGCAATTTAGCCACGGCAAATATGATGGCAGCCAGGGTAAACAACCCGGCTAAAAAGAAATAAACCGTTTCTATATTGCCGATAGTCGCCTCCTTTGTGGAGGTAGCCGAGCCAAAAAGCATAAAGGATACGGCCAGAGGTCCCAAAAGGGTACCAAAGGAATTGACTCCACCGGCCATATTCAACCGGTGAGCACCTGTTTCGGGCGAACCAAGGGCAATGGCAAATGGCTGAGCGGATGTCTGTTGCAGCGAAAACCCAAGGGCAATGATAAAAAATGCAACAAGCACCATTCCAAAAGTAGGATGGGCGGAGGTACTGATAAGTGCCAGCGCCAGGGCGCCAACCACCGAAATGAGAAGTCCGTATATGATCCCCTTCTTATACCCGATCTTATTAAGCAGGTCAAATCCAACAAGGGCGGAGAGCACATATAGAATCAGGGAACCATAAAAATAGGCCCCGTAAAAAGCAGAACCTATCAACTGCGATTGCAATTGATCCAGATTGAAGAATTTCTTACAAAAGGGAATAAAAATACTGTTGCTGGCAGCTACGAATCCCCAGAAGAAAAAGACGGTGATTAAGGTACCAAACTGGGACCATTTTGTTTCCTGATTCATACAGCAAGAATTAATTTTTGATTTAAAACGAAAGGTAAGGAAAAACCTTATCGAAAAATTTTTAAACCAAATAATCATCCTATCAAAAAACCACTTAATTTGAGGTAGTTATGGAAATCATTCACGTTTCTGCCGAATGTTACCCGGTCGCCAAAGCCGGGGGACTGGGTGATGTGGTGGGAGCCCTTCCCAAATACCAGACAAAAGCCGGTCATGTTGCAAAAGTGGTCATGCCCATGTACCGCACACCTTTTCTTTATAAAAATGACTGGGATCTCGTTCATGAAGGCGGACAGGCACTCGGTGGTCAGCATTTTCATTATAGTGTCATAAAAGAACGAACCAATAAACTCGGATTCGACCTTTATCTTATTGATATCAATGGCCTGCTTGACCGGGAAAAGATCTATGGTTATGATGATGACACCGAGCGATTCATGTCGTTTCAGATCGCCTTCTGTGACTGGCTCTCCCGATGGGAACATAAACCGGATATCATCCATTGCCACGATCACCATACCGGCATGATCCCTTTCATGCTGAAATATTGTTATGGCTTCAACCGCCTGGCCGATATTCCTACCGTTTTCACTGTACATAATGCCCAGTATCAGGGCTGGATGGGATGGGACAAAAGCCACTATATTCCGCCATGGGACAATTGGAAGGCCGGACTTATTGAATGGAACAATACGATCAATCCCCTTGCCGCTGCAGTAAAGAATGCCTGGAAGGTCACTACGGTTAGCAATAGTTACCTCGATGAATTGAAATACATGTCGAACGGGTTGGAAAACCTTTTTGAATATGAAAAAGGGAAAAGCGTGGGTATCCTCAATGGGATCGACAATGATGTGTGGGATCCAACCCGGGATAGCCTGATCGCGACCAACTATGATCCCGAAGAAGTGAATAAGGGCAAGAAAAAAAATAAACTCGAACTCTGTGGCCAGTTTGGTCTGGATGTAGATAAACCGCTATTTGTTTTCATTGGCCGATTGGTTGGAGAGAAGGCGGCCGATCTTTTGCCCGATGCCATCACCAGTTCCATTTACCAGCATCATGGCAATGCCAACTTTCTGGTGCTGGGCTCGGGTGAACCACAGGTAGAGCAAAACCTCGAACATATAAAAAGCCAGTTCAAAGGGTATGTAAATACCTATATCGGATACAGTGAGCCACTCAGCCATCTGATGTATGCCGGTGCCGATTTCCTGCTCATGCCAAGCAGGGTAGAGCCTTGTGGATTGAACCAGATGTATGCCCTTCGGTATGGAACAGTTCCGCTGGTAAGAAGTACCGGGGGTTTAAAAGATACGGTGACCGATTTTGGTGACTACCAGGGTTTCGGAATCCGGTTCAATAATGCCGATGTCGGCGATATCACCTATTCTGTCGGCCGGGCCATAGATCTGTATTCACACAAAAAAGAATTGTACAACTGGATGCGCCACCACATGATGAACCTGGATCATTCCTGGGATTCTTCCGCCAACACTTATTTATCGCTATATGAGTCACTCAAATAAAATCTAACGGTTATGGCTATCAGAACGATCACACACTCCACAGAAATATTATCCGTCATTTTAGGGGGAGGGGCAGGCAGCCGCCTTTACCCACTTACCGCCAGCCGTTCCAAACCCGCCGTACCGATTGCGGGCAAATACCGGTTAGTGGATATTCCTATTTCGAATTGCCTGAATAATGGGATCGGACGTATGTTCGTCCTTACTCAGTTCAACTCGGCCTCCCTCAACCGGCATATCAAGAATACCTACCATTTCAGCCCCTTTAGCCGGGCCTTTGTAGATATCCTCGCCGCCGAACAAACACCGGATAACCCTACCTGGTACCAGGGTACCGCCGATGCGGTAAGACAAGGATTGCGTCATATCGCACCGTTTGAAAGCGATTATGTTCTTATCCTTTCGGGTGACCAACTCTATCAGATGGATTTCGCAGAAATGCTGGAGAACCATAAAGCCCTGGGAGCCGATATCTCCATTGCCACCATTCCGGTGGCCGACCGGGAAGCACCAGAATTCGGTATCCTGAAATCAAAGGACGGACTCATCACCTCCTTTGTAGAGAAACCCAAAAAAGAGGTCCTCGCAGATTGGGTCAGCGACACCGGCGCAGAAATGAAAAAAACCGGCAGGGTCTATCTCGCCTCCATGGGTATTTACATTTTCAACCGAAAATTATTATTCGACCTGTTGCAGACCGAATACAAAGACGCCACCGATTTTGGTAAAGAGATCATTCCCCAATCAATCGAGAAATACAAGGTAGCCAGCTATCAGTATGAAGGTTATTGGACGGATATCGGAAATATCTATTCATTTTTTGAAGCCAATCTCGATCTGACAAAAGACCTGCCGCTGTTCAATCTGTTTGACTCCGACCAAACCATCTATACCCGCGCGCGCATGCTGCCTCCAGCTAAAGTTAGCGGTACCACACTCGAAAAAACAGTTGTTTCCGAAGGCTGTATCATCAATGCCTCCCGGGTGGAAAGCTCCGTAGTCGGCATCCGCTCCCGCATTGGTAACGGGTCAACCGTAGTCAATTCCTACCTGATGGGGAATGATTATTATGAAACACTCGAAGACATGCAGAGTGACCGTTCCCATGGGGTCCCCCTGCTGGGTATCGGTAACCGATGCTATATCAAAAATGCAATCCTGGATAAGAATTGCCGCATAGGCGATGATGTCCGGATCAATGGAGGGCCACACCTGGAAAATACTGACCAACCGCTTTACACAGTTAAAGATGGGATCGTGGTGATTAAAAAAGCGGCGGTTATCCCAAATGGTTTCGTTATCTAGACACGAATTGACGAATTAGACGAATTTCTGGTTTGATTGGATTTCACGAATTGTATGGAATACCAGAGTGGGATTGAGGGGGTAATTTTTAATGTGTCTTTTTTACATATTAATTAAAATAGGGCTTACCTTTATTTAAATAACGATTGCCATGTCGCTTCTTCCTTCCGTCAAACCCAGGCTAAGTCTTGGGCAAATCATCAACATGAGTGTGGGGTTCTTTGGGATCCAGTTTGCCTTTGGTTTACAAAATGCCAATGTCAGCCGGATCTTTCAGACTCTGGGAGCCAAGATCGAGGAGATCCCCATTTTGTGGATCGCGGCACCGTTGACGGGATTGATCATTCAACCGATCATTGGCCATTTTAGTGATAAAACCTGGTTAGGCAAATGGGGTAGGAGACGCCCCTTCTTTATGGCCGGCGCCATTTGTGCATCCCTTGCCCTTTTTATTTTCCCCAATGTAAGTGCACTTTGGATGGCTGCGGTGATGTTGTGGTTATTGGATGCGTCCATTAATGTATCCATGGAACCCTTTCGGGCCTTTGTGGGAGATATGCTTCCTGATTCACAACGGACCACTGGTTTTGCCATGCAAAGTTTCTTCATTGGGATTGGTGCCGTGGTTTCCTCTATTTTGCCTTACGTCTTAACGGCCTTTGGCGTGCAGAACGAAGCCGCTGCCGGAATGATCCCGGATTCAGTAAAGATCTCATTTATCATTGGAGCCGTTGTATTTCTTGCAGCGATCGCCTATACTGTATTTACCACCCGCGAGTACTCGCCGGAGGAAATGAAGGCCTTTGGAGATATTAAAGAGGAAGACAACCATGTTCAGATCAAAACACCGGCTGATCGTTTTCTGCAGAAAGGAATCATTTGGAGTTTTATCGGAGCCTTGCTTACAGGTGGTTTATATTTCTATAATTCCCGCCCCTCCGAAAACCTGGAAAAAGAACTCTATGTACTGACCGGAGGTATTCTGGTCTTTGGAATTTTACAAATTGTCGCTTCCTTCTTTGCCAGAGCGAAAAAAGAAAATGGTTTTGTCGAAGTGATGGATGACCTGAACTTTCTTCCGCCCACTATGCAAAAACTGGCTGTTGTTCAGTTCTTTTCGTGGTTTGCGCTCTTTTCCATGTGGATCTATTCCTCTCCGGCATTGGCGCAGCATCTCTATAATACCACGGATACAACATCGGCGGATTACAATAAGATCAGTAATTGGGTGGGTGTACTTTTTGCCTGCTATAATGGATTTGCTGCCCTGTTCGCTTTTCTCCTTCCTGTGATGGCGAAGAAGTTTTCGCGTCCTGTAACACACCTTATTGCCCTGGTGGGCGGAGGACTAGGGTTGATTTCCTATTATTTCTTCAAGGATGAGCAATTGCTGATCATCAGTATGGCCGGTATTGGCCTCGCCTGGTGCAGTATTCTTGCCATGCCTTATTCTATGTTGACAAAAGCCCTTCCTGCTAAAAAGATGGGCGTCTACATGGGCATATTCAACTTCTTTATCGTCATACCCCAGATTCTTGCTGCCACCTTACTTGGATTTTTGACAAGGCACCTCTTTGACGGAAATGCCATCATGACCATTGTGGTGGGTGGATGTTCCATGATCCTGGGTGGACTGCTTACGCTTCGTATCAAAGACAAATAGTAATTGTATGAAAAAATTATGTTTTCTTTTCCTGTTGCTGTTAACTGGCACTTTGTTTTCCCAAACCATTTATCCTTCGCATTGGTGGGCAGGGATGCAAAACAATAAACTGCAGGTGCTTATAAAAGCAGAAAAAGAAATCCCGAAGAATAAACTTGTATTTCGATCCACTTCGGCGGATGTAAAAGTTATAAAGGTTCACCATTTCACAAACGCAAAGTACCTCGCCGTTGACCTGGAAATTTCAAAAACCGCCAGGCCGCAGAAATTCCGATTTGAATTCTTTGGCATTACCCCGGGGAAAACTATAATCAATTATGAATTGAAAGCACGGAGTACCCAAAATGGAAAGACAAGGGTTATGGGAGTCACATCCAAAGATGTTTCCTATTTGCTCATGCCCGACCGCTTTGCCAATGGCGATCCGTCCAACGATGCGTTTCCAAACCTGAGAGACAATGGCAGTGACAGGAACAATAAATACGCACGTCACGGCGGAGATATCAAAGGGGTTCAGGACCATCTGGATTATTTTAACGATCTCGGGATCACCGCTCTTTGGTTCACCCCGGTACTGGAAAATGATATGCCTAAAGAACATGAAGGCAATAATGATATGGCCGGATACCATGGCTATTGGTTCACCGACCACTACAGGATCGATCCACGTTTTGGCACCAATGAAGAATACAAGGCCCTGGTAAACGCTGCACATGCGAAAGGGCTGAAGATCATACAGGATGCGATCTACAACCACGTAGGACTTTGGCATTGGATGAATAAAGACGCTCCGGAAGAAAATTGGATCAATCGCTGGCCAAGTTTTACAGGCCCTAATCACCGCGAAGAATCCATGTTTGATCCTTATGGCTCTGCATTTGACAAAAATAATATGGCGAAAGGCTGGTTTACCCCTCATTTACCCGATGTGAACCTGGACAATCCCTATGTAGCCAATTACCTGATCCAAAATGCCATTTGGCTGACCGAAGAATTCGGGTTTGACGGATTCCGGATCGATACCTACAAGTATTGTGAAGAACCTTTTGTCAATAAACTGAATGCGGCCCTTGCCAAAGAATTTCCCAAACTGACCACCTTTGTGGAAGCCTGGGCCAATACCGTAGTTGCCAATGCCTACTTCGTCCAAAATAAGATCAATACTGAATTCAAACACAATGCCCCTGGCGCCATCGACTTCTCTCTTTGTTTTGCCATGCATGCAGGCATGAACCAGCCCTTTGGCTGGACGGAAGGCGTAAACAGGCTCTATATGACCCTGTCGCAGGATATCGTGTATAAAAACCCCATGAACAATTGCATCTTTCTCGATAACCATGACATGGACAGGATATATTCCGTAATAGGGGAGGATTGGAATAAAATGAAATGGGGGCTCAACTGGTTACTCACTATGCGTGGAATCCCGCAATTGTATTATGGCACGGAGATCCTGATGAAGAATTTTAAGAACCCGACCGATGCGGAAGTGCGATATGATTTCCCGGGTGGTTGGGCCAATGATCCAAAAAATAAGTTTACCAGCGCAGGTAGGACAGATATGGAGAATACCTCTTTCAATTATGTGAGCAAACTTCTTCATTTCCGAAAAAATTCCTCGGCTATCACCTCCGGAAAGACCATGCAATATGTGGTCCGGAATGCCACCTATGTTTACTTCAGATATGACGAGAAACAAACCGTAATGGTGCTTACCAATACAGGCAATAGTGCCTACACACCTGATTGGAGTATCTATCAGGAGCGCGTGAAAGGTTTTACCAAAATGAGAAATATTCAAACAGGCGAGATACTTAACCTGGAAGGGTATTCCATTCCGGCGAAAGAAGGTGTCGTATTTGAATTACTTAAATAAGCTTATAGCTATTAGCTAATAGCTATATCCTATAAGGTAATGAACCAGATCGACCGGTCATGGTACTTATCGCCCCAGTTTTTAATGGCCGCATCAACCGTCGCGACCATGACCTTATCATCGGCTTTCTTTCCCTTACTGGGAGGAAGAATTGATTTCTCATCCTTATCGGATAACACTTCCACTTTCGTGGCAAACCAGGTGGTGTACAGCCGGGGAACAGCCAGACCCAGGATGGCACCCGGTAACCCATTAAAGGATTCAGGTCCGGCAGAAGGAACGATCTCATCTGAGTAAAAAGCTACCACTACCACCGAATCACAGATACGGGTGATCGCTTTACGACATTCATAGCCTGCAATGGTCCTCGTTTCAGGCTCCAGTTTCCAGGTGTATTTTTTTAAGGAGTCCTGAAGGAGAAAAAGTGTTTCAAATACCTGTTTCTGGCTGGTGGAAGCTCCTTTGGACAGATCGGTGTAAACGGTATTGGTAATGGCAGGACTTTCAAAGAATCCCGAATTCTTTTGTTCCACTTCACGACCGGGGCGATAGATGGACTTGCCCTCATCGATCAGGAGATCAAAATAATCTGTCCGGAATTGAGGTATTAATTTCTTGAACTCATCAGCCCAGGAATCGGTTTCCCCTGAGAAATACAAACGATGTGTATTTGTTTTTCGTTCAAACTCGATCTTGGCCTTGCGGATAAAATTGGTCTGTGCCATTCCCTCCAGGGAGAAAGCCAGAAATAGAATGAGGAGGATCCTTGTTCTCATATTATTTTGTTGTTCCAGGTTGTTTAGTAAAATTCCATACAAAGCTCAGCATGCCATATCGTCCCAATTGATTGAAGTTCCTTTCATATACTCGGTTCAGGGTGAACTCCCTCTCAAAACCACGACGCTGATTCAGGATATCATTCATTTCCAGTCGGAACTCGCCGTTCTTCTTCTTAAATACCTGATAATTCAAAGTGGCTCCCCAAACAGTGAAGTTATTATTCCCGTCAAAAGCATCCGTTTTTTCACGGAGATAGAAATTCACATCAGAGCCGATCCTCAGTCTTTTCGTAATATAAACGTTGACACTTGCATTATGGTCCTGACTCCAGAAGCTGAGTTTGTTTGGATTAATGCTTGACTGGGATGTATTTAAATTATATCCCACATTGGCATTGAAATCATATTTGTCTTCCTTATATGTATAAACACTAAAAGACAGCCCGGTTGTATTGTTATTACTGGTATTTGAAATACCATTCACAAAATTCACAAACCGGCCCCCATTTGTTTGCAGGTTAACACCCAGGTTCAATTCTGTCTTCTTCAATTTGAAACCATAGGAGCTGTAAAAATAATAATCAAAATTGCCATTGGTGTTAATGTACTTCTGTGTGGTAACACCGTTGACCGTAACCTGACTGCTAACAATGGCATTATTGGTAGAACTAAAGGAACCATTGATCCAGATATTTCTACCGGTCAACAGCTTAAAATCACTAAAGAACAGAGACACACTATGCCGGAAGGCCTGTTCCAGATCGGGGTTCCCTTCCTGAATGAACAAGGAATTGGTATTCTCACGAATGGGGTTGACCTGGTCCAAACTGGGTGGTTGAGGAGAACCAGAGTAGGTCAGGTTCAGGCTGCGCTGGGCCGCCATCTTATAGGTTATCCGGCTGGTAGGGAAGAGGTTGGTATATTTCAGGTCATTTACCTTTTTTCCCAAAGAATCAAATTGCTCATATCGGGCCAGACCCAAATTGGTTCCAATATTCGCTACGAGTTTCTTCCCGTTATACTGATACTTGAACCCGGCGCTGTTGGAATGATAATTCAGGCTGTATTTATTGCTGAATTCCTGATTGAGCCCAGTATATTTCCCGTTTACTTTATCAAAACTCCGGCGGTCGGCATCACTGCCGATACGGCTAAACGCGTAGTTGAATTCAACCAGTGCTTTCTTTCCGGCAGGTTCGGTGTACACCAATTTGGAATTGGTGGTAAGGGTTTTGGAAAAATTCGATTTGAACTGGTCCACGGTATCACGGAGATAGGGATTGGCAGAGCCACTATAAAAATCCGTTGTGGAAAAAAGGAACCCGGTCGAATTTCCTTCATTGTACTTATGTGAAAGCGAAAGGGAAAGTGTCCTCCCTTTTTTGGTAAACTTCTGCCTCCATAGTAAACTGGCCAGGTAGGCTTCGTTGGTCGACTCGGATGAGTTATCAATTTTGTTATCATTGACCAGGTTCAGGTCTTCATCCTGTGATAATGTATTTGAAAGGGTAGCCCCTGTTTTTCTTTCCTTTTTGGCATTCAGCTTGAACCGAATGGAAGCCAAAGAATCGATCTTGATATCATATAACCCACTGGCGAGTTGCCTGGTTTCCTGAGAACCACTTTTGTGGTTTTCGCGGGAATAATAGGCGGAATCAGGTAGAATGTATTTTGTCAGCGAATTTCCAATGGCCTCGTTCTTAATATCCCGAATTGTATAGTTCAGGTTCATATTCTGCTGGTCTTTCAGCCACTTGTTCGAATAGTGTGCTCCTGCTTTGAATGTACGGGGAATCCCTTCATCATAATACCGATTTGACCAATCCCCAAAATCATCATCCCCGTCACTGCTGATCATGATGAAACCGGCACCCATTTCCACGGTCGCATCGCCAAAATCATCTCCTTCGCCAAACTTGTTCCTGTCCTGCCAGCCCAAACCGGTCTTACCCGTATTGGAAGCGATTCCATACACGGAAAATTTCTTTTTCCCCTTAAAAAAGTTCAGCATGGCCTCTTCAGAATATCGTTCCTCGGTTCCACCCCCAATAACCACCTTGCCGAAATAGCCCTTTTTCTTATCTTCTTTCAGCACCAGGTTAAGTGTTTTTGACCGACTTCCGTCATCGACACCTGTAAATTCCGCCTGCTCACTTTTTTTATCAAAGGATTGAACCTTATCAATGGCATCGGCCCGCAGGTTCTCTATTACCACAGCCGGGTCATCCCCAAAGAATTCTTCCCCATCCACCAGCACTTTCTCTACTTTCTGACCCTGAGCCGTTACCTGGCCTTTATTATCTACCTGTAGTCCCGGCATCACCCGGAGAAGGTCTTTTACCGATGCCCCGTCTCTAACCTTGAAACTGTCAGCCGTGTATTCAATGGTGTCCCCACGCATTCGGATCGCCCGGTTTTGCTTCACGATCACCTCCTCAAGTAATTTACTGGCTGGAATGACGGGAATGGACCCTAAATTGAGCATTTCGCCAGCTCCAAGACGGATATCCTCCACATGATCAACATATTTCGGATAATGAATATATAGGTAGAAATTACCTGTATCCAAACTTTGAAAGGAAAAAGAACCATCGGTTTTGGTTCGTACAAACCGGTAAAGCGTGGAATCCTTCTTGTTGACAAGGGAAACGACGGCATCACCCAGGTTTTTCTTTTCAAAACTGTCCAAAATGACTCCGGATAACTGTGATTTTTGAGAGAAGGCAGAAAAGGAAAAAAGGAGGCCTATACAGAAGGCCGGCAGACGGTATCTCATGCAATTGCTTTACGGGTGGTTTTGCGAAAAATTCGAAGATGCTAAATTCCATTAATTCCATACGGATTCAAAACCACTAATCCTTAATTTTACGTTAAACCGGGTTTATTCCGGGATTTCAACTACCATTCTTCCATTTCTGCTAAAACCACATACATGGCTTCCTCCAAAAAGAAAACAGCAAAATCCAAACGCTATGAAGAAGTGGAATATGTGGACACATCAAAACCAGTTTGGAATTACTCCCTCCTAACTGAAGACGATATCCGAAATTTCCAGCAAGGCACCCATTATCGGTTATATGAAAAATTTGGCTCCCATTCCATCCAGGTAAACGACCAATGGGGGATGTATTTCTGTGTCTGGGCCCCAAATGCCACCTCGGTTTCTGTGAAAGGAAATTTCAATGATTGGAAAAATCATGAATATGAACTCAATCCCCGTTGGGACAAAAGTGGAGTATGGGAAGGTTTTATTCCAGGATTTAACCTGGGAGAGGTGTACAAATACCATATCGTCGGATTTAAAGGGATTGAAACAGATAAAGGCGATCCCTTTGCCCGTTTCTGGGAGAAACGGCCGAATACAGCCTCGATCACCTGGGACACATCGTATGACTGGGCGGATAAGGAATGGATGAAAAAAAGAAAAAAGCACAATTCCCTCGAAGCACCCTGGAGTGTGTACGAAATGCACCTGGCCAGTTGGATGCGGCCGGATAAAAACAATGAGGAGGTATATAACACATATGAACAGATCACGGAAAGATTGGTGCCTTATTTACAGGAAATGGGATTCACCCATGTAGAATTCATGCCCGTAATGGAGCATCCCTTTGATGGAAGCTGGGGATACCAATGCACCGGATTCTTTGCTGCCACTTCCCGTTTTGGCGACCCCCAGGGATTTATGCGTATGATTGACGCCTGTCATGAAGCGGGGATAGGTGTGATCCTTGACTGGGTACCTTCCCATTTTCCTTATGATGCACACGGGCTATTCATGTTTGATGGTACCCATACCTATGAATATGCCGATATGCGCAAAGGATTTCATCCGGACTGGAACAGCTATATCTTCAACTACAAAAGGGGAGAGGTAAAATCCTTTCTCATCAGCAGTGCCCGGTATTGGTTTGATCTTTTTCATATTGATGGTATCCGGGTGGATGCCGTCAGTTCCATGCTCAAACTAAACTATTCCCGAAAACATGGCCAATGGGAACCGAATGAATATGGTGGTGATGGGAACCTGGAAGCTATCGCATTTATCAAAGACCTGAACGAAACCATCTTCCGGGATTTTCCGGATGTCCAAACCATTGCCGAAGAAGCCACCGATTGGCCTGGTGTTTCCAGGCCCACCTTTGAAGACGGATTGGGTTTTGGAATGAAATGGATGATGGGCTGGATGCACGACTCATTGGATTATTTCAAGATCGATCCCATGTTCAGGCAATTTCACCAGGATAAATTCTCGTTTAGCATGATGTACTATTATGATGAGAACTTCATGCTTCCCTATAGCCATGATGAAGTGGTCCATGGCAAAAGCCCCATGATCTATAAAATGCCGGGCGATGAATGGCAGAAATTTGCAAACCTTCGGCTGCTATACACCTATATGTGGACGCATCCAGGTGGAAAACTGCTGTTCATGGGTTGTGAATTCGGGCAAACCTCTGAATGGAATTATAAATCCGAATTGGATTGGGGCCTATTGGAACACGACTGCCACAAACGCATGAAAGATTGTGTGGCCGACCTGAATAAACTCCTTCGGGGAGAGCCCGCCCTTTACAAGAACCAGTTCACCATGTATGGTTTTGAATGGGTTGACCTGAATCGCCGGGCCGAATCGGTTATAGCCTATCGCCGAAAAGGCAAAAAGAAGACCGATGATGTACTTGTTATTTTGAATATGACCCCCGTGGTTCGCCGGGATTGGGAAATTTATGTCCACGGACATACCTATACCACCGAAATCTTCAACAGCGACGACCGGAAATACTGGGGAACAGGGGATACGTTTAACCCCGAGATCCGCTCCGAACTGGTCGACGAGGAGAACATGGTTTACAAACTCACCCTACACCTTCCCCCTCTGGCAGGGATCGTGTTAAAGTAGAATGGTTAATTATTGATTACTAATTACTAAGGGAATCCCACTATTCCCATAATTTTCGCCCTTCCAGCACAATTTTTAGACGATTCTACCGTCTGAGATTAGGACTTTTCGGACG
Organism: Chitinophagales bacterium; assembly: GCA_017303415.1. Lineage (NCBI taxonomy): Bacteria > Pseudomonadati > Bacteroidota > Chitinophagia > Chitinophagales > Chitinophagales bacterium. The sequence goes on along the minus strand of JAFLBJ010000001.1, from coordinate 2,321,409 downwards.
GATGGTTTACATTTAATACCCGGCTGAATCGACCAAAACAATTTTCCTATGAACCGCTACTACCAGATATTTCTATTACTCCTCCTCTCGGGGTCCCTTTTGGCACAATCCGATAGTGCTCAATTCTTTCTGGAAAAAGGTTTAGCTGAAAAAAAGGCAGGGCGTAAACTGGAAGTGTGGAAACACCTCGACAAAGCCTATCATTACGACTCCAACAATAAACAGATCGTTTCTGAATTAGCCTCCATTTTATTTGACCTTCGAAAATATGCCCAGGCCAAGGAAATGATGCAGAAACTGGAAAAAATGGGGGAGAACTCAGCCACCCATTACCAACTTTTACTTCAGATCTCCTACAACCTGAAACATCATGACGATGTCATCCGCTATGCCCAGCTATTAAAAGAGAAAGACGCAACTGCCAAAGTGAGTTATATGTTGGGTAAAACCTATTACAACCAGGAAAACTATGGCGATGGGATTCGCTACCTGGAACAAGCACAGAAGGAAGAACCCGGGAACGGAGAGATTCCCTATCTCATCGGCAGAAGCTATGCCGATATGTTCAATTATAAATACGCAATCCCGCATTATATCAAAGCCATTGAATTGACCCCTTCGCGCCCGGAATGGATCTATGAATTGGGGATGATCCACTATGCTTTGGGCGATAACAAGAATGCCCTGGTATATCTGCTACAGGCAGGAGAGAAGGGGTATAAAAAATCAAACGACTACCACTACAATCTGGGTATCGCCTATCTCAATACAGGCAATCTGGATGAAGGGTTGAAGATCTTCAATGAACTACTAAAGAAAAGACCCAGCGACCTCAATATTCTCAACCTCGTAGCTGAATCCTATTACTATGCCGGCAAATTTGACCTGGCCATGGAGTACTGGGATAAAATGTTGGAATACGATAAAAAGAACGCTTCCGCCCTTTACATGATCGGAATGTGTTATCAAAAGAAAGGAGAAAAGGACAAGGGAACTATGCTATGCGATAAAGCCATCGAAATGGATCCTTCACTGGCGAATCTGAAGCAGAAGAAACAAATGATGGGTATGTAAATGCCATTAAAATAATTACATCCTTTCCGGCACGCCAATCCCCAACAGCCCCATTGAATTCTTGATCACCTCTGCCGTCAACGCACAAATTTTCAAACGCAATTGCTTTTTCTCATCCGTCTCTGCATTCAATACGGAATGTTCGGTGTAAAATGTATTGAATTGTTTGGCCACTTCAAACGCATAAATAGCCAATAGGGAAGGGTTATGTTCCAGGGCAGCCTGATCCAGGATCACCGGATATTGCTCCAGTTTGCGGATTAATTCACGCTCTAATTTGAAAAGTTCACCTTCACCCGTTGGAACGCTTTTATTTATGGGTGCTTTGCGCAACATGGATCGTATCCGGGCATGGGTGTATTGTACAAAAGGCCCGGTAAACCCATGAAAATCGATGGATTCTTCCGGGTTAAAGATCATTCGCTTCTTCGGGTCAACACGGAGTATAAAAAATTTAAGCGCCCCCAGACCGATCATTTCATGCAAAGAGTCCAACTCCTCGGGTGTAAAATCCTTCACCTTGCCCAACTCCTCTGTTTTGGCCCTGGCCACCTTTACCATTTCATCAACAATATCATCCGCATCCACTACGGTGCCTTCGCGTGTCTTCATCCGGCCCGACGGAAGTTCTACCATACCATAACTTAAATGGTAGATACCGGCCGCTCCAGGTATTCCCAATTTTTCACAAATAAGTTTCAGGACTTTAAAATGGTAATTCTGTTCGTCACCCACCACATAGATACTTTGCTCACAATCAAACTCGGCCTGCTTCTGTTCCGCCAACCCAATATCCTGGGTGATATAAACCGCAGTTCCATCCCGGCGCTGAACCACTTTTTCATCCAACCCGTCGGCAGTCAGGTCGATCCAGACACTGCCGTCTTCTTTTTTATAAAATACACCTTTGGCGAGTCCGTCTTCCACTGCTTTCTTTCCCAGCAGATAGGTGTCACTTTCAAAATAGGTTTTGTCAAAATCTGAACCAATCCGTTTATAGGTCACATCAAATCCCCAATATACCCAACTGTTCATTTCTTTCCATAGCGCAACTACATCGGGTTTTCCTGCTTCCCAATCCACCAGCATTTGCTGAGCGGCCTGCATGATCGGCGCCTGCTTTTCTGCTTCTTCTTTGGTCAACCCTTTTTCGATCAGTTCGGCAACTTGTTGCTTGTGTTCATGTCCAAAACGGACATAATAATCACCTACAAAATGATCTCCTTTGGTGCCGGTACTGGCAGGGGTAGCCCCATTGGCAAACAATTGCCAGGCCACCATGCTCTTGCAAATATGAATACCCCGGTCATTGGAAATACAGGTTTTAAAAGTGGTAAACCCAGTGGCCTTATAGATCTCAGCAATGCTCCAACCCAGGAAATTATTTCGCAGATGGCCAAGATGTAAGGGCTTGTTGGTATTGGGCGAAGAATATTCCACCATGATCCGGCGGCCCAGGGAGGACTTGCTGCCAAAATCTGCCACCCCATAGTTTGACTCAAGAGACTGTATCCAGAAATTGTCTCTTACGGACAGGTTCAAGAATCCTTTAATTAATTGAAAGGAGGAAAACAATTCACTATTCTTTTCCAGCAATGCCTGGCCTATTTCATTACCTAATTGCTCAGGAGATTTTTTCAGTGATTTGACAAATCCAAATAATACCAGGGTATAATCCCCGTCAAATTCTGGCTTGGTTTCATTGATAGCAACCTCGGATTCCTTTACCTGTATACCATACAGATCCCCAATCGTCGCGGCACAAATTTTTCTTATTTGATGAACTAAAGCCATGAAAGCCAGTTTTTTTGCGAAAATAAGCAATGTTTTTAAGTGAATAGTGAGGCATGAGACGAGAGTCGTGAATCGTGAGACGTGAGTTTTGGCCAACGTCTCACGGTTCACGACTCACGTCTTACGACCAAAATCCTTCGTTTCTTCCTTAATTCTTAATTCTTGATTATTTTTGCCCAATGCACCGGCACATCCATTCCGCTCGTGAACTATTGATCCCCGTGATCGATTTTTTTTATCCGCCTTTTAGGAGATGGATGGATATTCAAACCTTTCGATATGCCGCCTGTGGGGGAGGGAATACTGTACTTGGTTTGTTAGTGTATTATGTCTTCTTCAAATTCATTCTACGTGAGCAAATGCTCGATCTGGGTTTTTATGCTTTTACCGCCTATACGGCTGCTCTTTTCTTTTCTTTCTGTGTCAGTTTTCCCGTTGGTTTTTTTCTGATGAAATATGTGGTCTTTAGCGACTCCAATGTTCGGGGCAGAAGCCAATTGTTCAGATATCTTTTTTCTTTCCTTTTTACCCTTACCCTGAACTATATTATGTTGAAATTCCTGGTGGAAAAGCTACACATCTTTGTCATGCTTTCCCAGGTCATCACCACCATAGTAGTGATTCTGACCAGCTATGTGATACAACGATTCTTTACGTTTCGGGTCAATAAGGTCGAGGCTAAAACTCAATAGTCCCTACTTTCACGGCCAGTTGTCCACCCAGGTTACTGCGGATCACCAATTTATCGGACAACGGATAGATTCCTACCATCGTCAGTCTGTCCAATTGCCCATAACTGGAAATACCCTTTACCCATTCACGGTTGATCTGCTGATTAGCCATTGCCATAGCCGAATCGATATAGCTACCCAGGTCAAACCGTGAATTCTCTTCAATGGATTGAATGATCTTTTTACTAAACAACCATTCCGCGCTTTTGAGTAAGAATGCCCGCGTCTTGATGTCAAAATCCACCTCGCTGATGGCGAGTTTACGACTGGCCGAATCAAAAAATGGCTTACCGGTTAAATACACGGTTCCTGAGTTGGATCCACTAAAAGTAACCTTGATGATGACCTTTTCATTTCCGATTCCATAGATCCTGGACTCTTTAATGGTGATCTTTTTTTTGATCAACCCTTTATTGAGATCAAAGGTCTTCCCGATCATCTGTTGATTGAGCAACTGACTAAGGGAGTCATAATTTAGCACCGCATCCAGGAAGATATTAAATCCGCCTTTTACTGAAGCTGCAGAAAGGTTGGGTACCAGGGTAGGCAGGTCTTCCGGTTTTTCAAAAGAGATAACCGGCCGGGCAACCAATCCAAGCGCCAGGTTCAACGAATCATTACGGATCACAAACCGGTTCAGCCGCAGGGATTGGGGGTTCATTTTTAACCACCCTAATCCGTTCAGGTTATAGGAGGCTGATAGCTGGTTCCAAAACTGCTGTACCTGTGGTTTAAGGTCAACCACTCCAAATGAATCGGTGATGGCTTTCTTGGAAAGATCAAGTTCACTCGCCATTCCCTTCATGACCTGGTCGGTGATATCCTGACCCCAAAAACAAACCGTGCATTTATCCACGGCTACAGGTTCCTTCCGGATCACTGAATTAAGTAATTTATAATTGGACTGGATGGCCAATTTACTTGTAAAGCCTACTTCCACCCGACGGTCACCTTCGGCAAATCCACATCTACAGGGACTGGTCCAGGGTGAAAGAACCGCCCCACCAACACAAAGACGTGTAGACCCAATAATTTTATAGTATCCTGTAAAATCAAGGTCAAGCTGGTTGCTGCTCCCTTTTAACCGAAGGGGCCCCCGCCGAAACTGGTATTTATATCGGGTATCACAACCACTTTCCACCCAGCCATCCGGCCAGTTGGGGGAGGAAAAGAGGGTATCCACATTCTTTTCGGCCATCAGGTAAATGGGTTTCAGGTCGATCTGAATGGGTAAATTGATCTCGGAGTAGGGTAAGGAATCCAATTTGAAATCCGTTTGCGACAAAAGCGGTTTATCCGGAATAATCTTTTGCGCATGGGTAGTGGCCAGTATGAACAAGGAAAGAAGTAAGAGTAGGGTGCGTATCGGGTTCACTGAAAAATTATTGATTATTGATTATAAATTATGAAGAACTATTAGCCAATCACTAAAAGCTCTTTCTACAAGCTAACCAGCAAATAGTACAACATCACAAAACAGGCCACCAATTTCAAAAGGGAACCAAACAGGAACCCAACAAATGAACCCCAGGCTGCCCTGAGAGCATGCTTGGAGTCATTTTTAGCGATCATTTCCCCGATAAAGGCCCCGGCAAAAGGTCCAATGATAACTCCCCAGGGTCCAATCCAGAATGCGGCCAAAAACCCGAGGGTGCAGCCCCAGACCCCATATGAACTGCCGCCAAATTTTTTGGTTCCCCAGATCGGGATCACATAATCCAGTACCAGGGTGATAACCACCACCACAGCCCATATCACCAAAAATCGGGTGGAAAAAGGGTCAGGATCGCGGAATTGCTGGACCAAAAGCCCCGCAAATGCAATGGGTGGTCCGGGAAGAAGGGGGAGCAGGCTACCGGCTATACCCGTAAGAATCAGTAAGATGCCAAGGATGATCCATAACCATTCCATATCCGTCGATTGGGTAATGAAGATATGACATTTTTTCACCTTCCCGGCCCGTGGCACTATCATTGAGAAGTTAAATTGAATCATAAAAGAAGAACTATATGGGAAAGATTATTGGAATAGACCTGGGAACAACAAACAGTTGCGTTGCCGTTATGGAAGGCAATGAGCCGGTAGTGATCGCCAATGAAGAAGGACGCCGTACCACTCCCTCCGTCGTGGCCTTCCTGAAGAATGGGGAGCGTAAAGTGGGTGACCCGGCCAAACGCCAGGCTATCACCAACCCCCAAAACACCATCATGAGCGTTAAACGCTTCATGGGTCGCCGCTTTGATGAGGTGACAGAGGAGATCAGCCATTGGAGCTATAAAGTGGCAAAAGGTGACAATAATACCGTTCGTATTGACATAGATGGCAGATTGTACACGCCACAGGAAATCAGCGCCATGGTGCTTCAAAAAATGAAGAAAACCGCTGAAGACTACCTGGGCCAGGAAGTGACCGAAGCCGTTATCACGGTTCCGGCTTACTTTAATGATGCCCAGCGCCAGGCCACCAAAGAGGCGGGTGAGATCGCCGGTCTGAATGTGCGCCGTATTGTAAACGAGCCTACAGCTGCCGCCCTGGCCTATGGCCTGGATAAAGGCGGAAAAGACCATTATGTGGCCGTGTTCGACCTGGGAGGAGGTACTTTTGATATTTCCGTACTAGAATTGGGCGACGGAGTATTTGAGGTAAAATCCACCAACGGTGATACCCACCTGGGAGGTGACGATTTTGACAAAGTAGTCATGGACTGGCTGGCCGATGAATTCAAAAAAGAAGAAGCAGTCGACCTGCGCAAAGACCCCATGGCCCTCCAGCGCCTGAAAGAAGCATCAGAAAAAGCAAAAGTTGAACTCAGTTCCTCTTCGGAAACAGAGATCAACCTGCCCTATATCACCGCCATCGACGGAGTACCTAAACACCTCGTCAAAAAACTGAGTCGCAGCAAATTCGAACAGTTAGCGGATAATTTATTTGAACGTTGCCTGAAACCCTGCGAAGCAGCCCTGAAAGATGCCGGATTGAATGCCTCCCAGATCGACGAAGTTATTCTGGTTGGTGGTTCCACCCGTATCCCCAAGGTGCAGGAGATCGTTGAAAAATTCTTTGGCAAGAAACCCAACAGAGGGGTTAACCCCGATGAAGTGGTAGCCGTAGGGGCCGCTATTCAAGGTGCCGTTTTAACAGGTGAGGTAAAAGATGTGTTATTGCTCGATGTCACCCCGCTGAGCCTGGGTATCGAAACACTGGGTGGAGTAATGACCCCGCTCATTCCATCCAACACCACCATCCCGACTAAAAAATCAGAAGTATTCTCTACCGCCTCAGATAACCAACCAGGCGTACAGATCCACGTGATTCAAGGAGAAAGAGGTATGGCCAAAGACAATAAAAGCCTGGGTATATTCAATCTCGATGGCATCCCACCGGCTCCAAGAGGAGTTCCGCAGATCGAAGTGATCTTTGATATTGATGCCAATGGTATTCTGCATGTAACTGCAAAAGACAAAGGAACCGGCAAAGAACAAAAGATCCGCATCGAAGCAGGTAGTGGTTTGACCAAAGAAGAGATCGAGAAGATGAAAGCCGAAGCAAGAGCCAATGAAGCCACAGACAAAGCCGAAAAAGAAAGGGTGGAAAAACTGAATGCCGCTGATGCCCTGGTATTCTCTACCGAAAAACAACTCAAAGAATACGGCGATAAGATCCCTGCAGATAAGAAAGGCGCCATTGAAACCGCCGCCGCTAAACTCCGCGATGCCCATAAGGCGCAAGATCTTGGTGCAATTGAAACTGCCACCAATGAATTGAACACCGCCTGGACTGCCGCCAGCGAAGAACTTTACAAAGCGCAGCAGGCAGGCGCACAACCTGGTGCCAATGCCGGAGGAGAACAACAACAGGCAGGCGGAAATACCGCCGGTGAAAATGTAACAGACGCCGAATTTGAAGAAGTAAAATAAAACACACGTGATTAAATCTTAAAAGCCAATAGCTTATAGCTGTTGGCTTTTATTTTTTAACCCATTTTTACAGGTTCTTAACATTTTCATTGCCTCATCATTTGCAAAAACAACCCAGGTGTCGTATATTTGCAGCGCAATAAGCTGAGCAAGTTAGATATCAACTTCAAGAAGAACGCAGAACCGTAACCTAAACCAGTCCTACACAGCTTGCCCCTGGTTTTTTTACTTCCGTTTCGCTCAGACGATTAATTAACGACAGATCAAAAAAAGGAGTTTTTATGAAGAGCATTGTCATGCAATCAACTGTGCAGTTGAACGAAGAAACCAAACAACAACTGGCACAAGAAGTAAAGGAAACATTGGCGAATGAAATTGAAGCCAACGTAAACCACAAAAAAAGAAGTTTCACGGCCGCAGAAATGTGGAATCGTCACCGCAAAGCCCGTTCGGCCAGCGCGATGATCCGCAAATGGAACCTGAACTAATTTTAAGACAAACGTCCCGCCAACAGCGGGACGTTTTTGTTAGTAAAGCGTTAAAGCACTTCTCTGGTTAAAAAAATTCAGGGGAAGCGATATGCAAAGAGGGGTGTGGTTGCATCCGGTATAAAAACCTATCAACCATGACGCAAAGATCCCTTTTCCTTTCTACAGGGCTGGTCCTGCTGGGCAGCTTTATCGTTGGCTTTGGAAGTATACGGCAGAAACAAAAGACCATTGGTCGAAATTTCCCCCCTTCCGCCGCAGATACCACCATACCCGACCTGGGTATCGCTAAAGACCATAAAGGGAAGATCATAACCTCCCAAAAAGGAGTGATCCACTTTAGTTCCGGTCTGCATAATGATTATTATCAGATCGATACCATCAAGCGAACAGGATACCTCTACCTCGAAACCAAACTGGATAAATTCATCAATGAAAATGGGGCAAAGACACCGCTCAACCTCTCCATTGTGATCGATCGCAGCGGATCAATGAGTGGAGATAAACTGGCCTACGCCAAAAAAGCAGCCCGTGATATCATCCATAAATTGTCGGAAGATGACTTTGTAAGCATTGTGGTGTACGATGACAATGTCAAATTACTCCAATCCTCTACCCGTGTACTCGATAAAGAATCCATTCTCACCAAGATTAACCGGATCGAAACGGGCGGCTCCACCAATTTGTGGGGAGGGACCGAAATGGGTTACCACCAGGTCAAAGAAACCTACAAGAAAAATTATGTAAATCGGGTCTTGCTGATCAGTGATGGGCTGGCCAATGTAGGACTTACATCTATGTACGAGATCCGCCGCAAAGTGCAGGAATTCAAAGACAGAGACGGTATTACCGTTTCCACATTTGGGGTAGGGTTGGATTACAATGAACTGCTGATGACCGATATGGCTGAAGCAGGTTCCGGCAACTATTACTTCATTGATAACCCCGAAAACATGGCCGGGATCTTTGAAAAAGAGTTAAATGGCCTGATGAGCGTAGCGGCCCAAAATGCAGAACTGCGTATCCGTTTACCCCGTGGTATAAAAGTGGACAAAGCATTTGCCTTTAAATATGAACAGGTGAACCAGGAACTGGTCATTCAACTTCGGGATCTCTTTTCTGAAGAAACCCGCGGTTTCCTGATGCGCTTTAGCATCGACGATTATGCCAATGTAGCCCTGGATTTCACCTGCCGGCTTTCTTATGACGATGTCAGCACCCGGGAAAGAATGACCATGGAAAACCGGAACAGACTAAACCCCTCCAACGACCGCGAACTGTACCTGACCTATTTCAATGAACCGGTCATGCAGCAGATCGTACTTTTTGTAACCAACGAAAAAATGGAGATCGCCATGCTGGAAGCAGATAAAGGAAACTATGACCAGGCCAGAAAGCTGGTAAAAGATAACGAGGAATTCCTGATCGTAAATAGTGGTTATGCCAGTAAATCCGTGGAGATCCAGAAAATGAAATCGGTCAATGAATCCTATTCCAATCAGCTAAAGGAAGTGGAAACCATGAGTGCCGATTCTGTCAAGTACATGCAGAAATCAAGCCGTTCCACCAACTACAAAATAAGGGGCAAGAAAGGAAACTGACCTTAACTTATGAAACAAAGAAAAAGGGGAGTCCGTTATCCGGGCTCCCCTTTCCTATATAGCGATTTTGGTTGCTTACATGATACGCATGGCCTTTACAAAAAAAGTAGTCACAAAAGGAAGAATCAGGGTCAACCATTCCCAATGGCTATAGATCGCAAAAACAAGCGCTGCGGTTGATACAAAAAAACCAAGCCAGGGTAGGAGGGTGGATTTTCTTTCCATGCGGTAAAAAGTTTGCGCAAATATATAGGCTATTTGCCAATTTGAAAATTGAAAATAAAACCCCAATAATCAATCCCCTAAATCCTTTAATCCCAAAACAAGCCCTGAAAACATATTTTTCTCAAAAATCCTGGCTCATCAGGGATTTTCAGAAACTTTTTTCGTTATTTTACAATGTGTACTAAGTACACAGATAAAAGTTTTGTTCAACGGGACAGATGGAGTTGGATAGATTGCTTGCTTCCTCGAAATTTGCCCCCCTTACTACCAACCAACTGGCATGAAAATACAGTTTTACCTGCGATTTCATACATCGTTTGGGCAAACGCTATGGATCAGTGACAATGGCATTTCTCCTGAAACCGACCTGGATTCGGAGGCCATTGCCATGACCTACTTAAATGATGAATTCTGGACTGCTACGCTTGAGATAGCGGAACCCGGCTCGGGGACCTACCATTACAAATACATATTAAAAAGGGAAGACGGAGAGATCATTCCCGAATGGGGTACTGACCGGGTGATCGATATCCCTAAAAAGGGGATAGGGGAGATCGTGCTGGTGGATACCTGGAATCATGCCGGGGAGTATGAAAACTGCTTTTTTACCGCGCCTTTCACTGAGGTTTTGCTTAAAAAACAGGGCAAAAAATCCGGGAGTGGACAGGATAAGGTCTTTTCCCATGTTTTTCGCGTCAAAGCCCCCTTGGTTCAAAAGGACGAAGTGGTCTGTTTGGTGGGAAGTGGGGAGAAGTTGAGGGACTGGGACACAGAAAACCCCATCCTCATGGGCCGGGATGGTCACTGGCAGGTAGCCAGGCTTGACCTGAATGCGGAAACCTTTCCTATTGCCTACAAATATGGCGTTTACAATACGAAGGAGGAGAAGTTTGTGCGGTATGAAACCGGGGATAACCGCATCCTGCATACAACGGCCGGAACAGAGCGCCTGACCTATATCCACGACGGATTTATTCACCTTCCCAATGATACCTGGAAAGGGGCGGGGGTGGCCATACCCGTATTCAGTCTGCGCAGTAAAAAGAGCTTTGGTGTGGGGGAATTTACCGATATCCAATTATTGGTTGACTGGGCCCGTCAGGTAGGGATGAAACTGGTGCAGATCCTGCCCGTTAATGACACTACCGCCACGCATACCTGGGAGGATTCCTATCCCTACGCGGCTATTTCCGCTTTTGCCCTGCATCCTTTATTTATTAACCTGGAAACCGTAGCCGGCAAAAAACAGGAAGAGAAGATCAAGTTGCTCCGAAAAAAGCAAAAACAATTGAATGAATTCGATGGGGTCGATTATGAAACCGTGATGAAATTCAAATTGGGTATTCTGAAAGAACTGTACGAAGAGGATGGTGACCGGATCTTTAAGGATGAAGACTATAAGGAATTCTATTCGGCCAATGCGCATTGGCTTGTACCATACGCTGCTTTTTGTTTTCTGCGCGATAAATATGGAACGGCTCATTTTGATGAATGGGAAACACACTCCACTTATGACCCGGAAGAGATCAGGAAACTGGACCAGGCAGGATCTGCTGCCCGGGAAACCATCCGTCTCCAATACTTTATTCAATACCACCTGCATTGCCAGCTAAAAGAGGCCACCGCCTATGCGCATAAACACGGCATCATCGTTAAAGGAGATATCCCCATTGGTATCTATCGTTATGGTTGTGATGCCTGGATGGCTCCTGAGCTCTATGAAATGAACAACCAGGCCGGAGCTCCTCCAGATGATTTTGCCATCAAGGGACAGAACTGGGGTTTTCCCACATACAATTGGAAAAAGATGCAGGAAGGCCACTTTGATTGGTGGCGAAAGCGCTTTGAGCAAATGAGCAATTATTTCGACGCCTTCCGTATCGATCATATTCTTGGTTTCTTTCGCATCTGGGCCATTCCTGAACATGCGCGTGAGGGAATCATGGGTCATTTTGTACCTGCGATCCCGGTTTCCATTCAGGAATTTGGAGAACGAGGGATCTGGTTTGATCAGCAGCGATATACTAAACCGTTTATCACAGATGATGTGCTGGGTGAACTCGCCGGTGATCTTTTTGAAGAAGTAAAATCAAATTATTTATCAGGTAATGGATGGGGAAGCTATGCCCTCCGTCCCGAATTCGATACACAGAAAAAAGTGGAGGCCCACTTTGCCGGGCTTGAACAAACCGAATCCAATCGCCGGATCAAGTTTGTGTTGTTTGACCTCATCTCCAATGTATTGTTGTTTGAAGACCCTGACCGGCCGGAAAACTATCATTTCCGGATCGCGATGGACAGGACCATTTCCTTCCGGTACCTGGAAGCCGGGACACAACAGAAGCTCAAGGATCTTTATGTCAATTATTTCTTCGAACGGCAGGATGAGTTTTGGAAAACAGAAGCGATGCACAAGCTTCCTTATTTGAAGCGTGCCACCAATATGCTGATCTGCGGAGAAGACCTGGGTATGGTGCCTTCCTGTGTACCCGATGTGATGAAGCAATTGGGAATCCTGAGTCTCGAGATACAACGAATGCCCAAAGATTCCAAGACAGATTTCTTTAACCCGGCCTCTGCACCTTATCTATCCGTTGTGACCCCTTCCACCCATGACATGAGTACCATTCGGGGTTGGTGGGAAGAAGATAAGACCCGGATCCAACGATTCTTCAATCAGGAGCTGGGGCAGGGTGGAGACGCCCCTTATTACTGCGAAGCCTGGATCAACCGAGCCATTGTATTACAACACTTATATTCACCCGCCATGTGGAGTATCTTCCAATTACAGGATATCCTGGGCATGAATGAATTGATAAGAAGAGAGAACCCACATGAGGAAAGGATCAATATTCCGGCCAACCCTAAACATTACTGGCGTTACCGCATGCATCTGACCCTTGAGGATTTGATCAAAGAAAAAGACTTTAACCGCGAACTGGCCGATTATATACATCATTCAGGAAGGAACAACGCATAATTGAAAGTACGCTACAAACGATATGATCTCCCTTTCCGGTACCCCTTTACCATTTCGAGGGGAACAAAAACGCATCAACCCACTCTCATAGTGGAATTGGAGCATTTTGGTGTACGTGGATATGGCGAGGCCCCGGCCATTACCTACTACAATATCCCGGTGGAGAAAATGATCGAAGACCTGGAAAGGAAAAAGATATTTGTTGAAAAATTTGCCTTTACCGATCCGGAAAGATATTGGCATTACCTGCATCATCTCCTTCCGCAAAATCCATTTCTCGTTTGTGCACTGGATATTGCCGCCTGGGACCTTTTTGGCAAATGGAAAGGAAAACCCCTCCATCAACTCTGGCAGATCGATACATCCAATCAACCGTTGACCGACTATACCATCGGCATCGATACCGTAGAGAATATGGTGGCCAAAATGGAAGAAAAACCCTGGCCCATCTACAAAGTGAAAGTAGGAACAGACAATGATCTGGAGATGGTGGAAGCCCTGCGCCGCCATAGCGATTCGATACTTCGGGTTGATGCCAATTCGGGTTGGACCCTGGATCAGGCCATGGACCGGATCCCCAAACTCAAAGATCTTGGAGTTGAACTGGTGGAACAACCTCTGCACAAGGACGATTGGGAGGGCATGAAAAAATTATACGCCTGGTCGCCTTTGCCACTGATCGCCGATGAAAGTTGTGTGGGCGAAGAAGATGTAAAAAAATGTACTGGTCATTTTCATGGCATCAATATCAAACTGACCAAGTGCAGCGGCATTACGCCAGCCCGCCGCATGATCACCCAGGCCCGCGAACAAGGTCTGAAGATTATGATCGGTTGTATGAATGAAAGCAGCATCGGTTCTGCTGCCATGGCCCATCTGGCTCCGCTGGTCGATTTCCTCGATATGGATGGACCTTTACTTCTGGCGGAAGACCTGGCCACAGGGCTTTCCTACCAAAATGGTTCGTATACACTCCCCGTGGAAGCCGGGTTGGGTATTAGCTTGACCGAACCGTTTTAATTTCCTACCTTGTATAGACCTATTTCGGATCTGATACCCCATTTTTTTAAGGTTTTACTAACATACAAGTCGGCACCAAACGGTTACTAAATACGTTGAGTGATTGGACGGTGAATCAGGCCTCATTTTTGTTAGTTAACCCAAAACTGAGCTATGAAGACTTTCTGGACAATACCATTTTTCTTATTCCTTGCCATTTCATCAAGGGCACAGGACTTGCATGTGGGGCTGGCCACAGGCCTCTCAAACTATCAGGGCGACCTGGTAGACAAGTATTATGACTTCCGCCAAACCAATGGCCATATTGGAATTACCCTGAGTTATGAACTTTTTGACCAGATCATATTACGTGGCGGGTTGACACACGCGCGTATTCAGGGAAATGATAAATACCAGGAAAAGGATGTGTTGGTAGCGCGTAACCTGTCTGCCAAAACCTCTATTACCGAATTAAGTCTGGTGGGTGAATTCTATTTTAATAACCTCTATTACAAACGGTGGTCTCCCTATCTTTTTGGCGGGGTGGCCCTTTTTCATTTCAATCCATTTACCCTGGATTCTTCCGGCACCAAACGCTTTCTTCAGCCGTTGGGAACCGAAGGGCAGGGATTGGCCGGATACAATAAAGAACCCTATTCAAGGCTGCAACTCTCCCTTCCGTTTGGAGGAGGTTTCAAATATGCCATCACCGATGACATCCGGGTGGGGTTGGAGGTAGGTCTTCGAAAGACCTGGACCGATTACCTGGATGATGTCAGCACCAATTATGCCGACCCGAATGACCTGATCAATGCCCGCGGTCCTTTGGCAGCCTCCCTGGCCTACCGGGGAGATGAATTACCCGGCGGTGACCCCAATATTCCCGCCAAAGGTGCCCAGCGTGGTGGAGAGAAATACAAGGATATCTATTACTTCACTGGCCTGAATGTCAGCTTCCGTATCGGTAAAAAAACGACCGGAGATGATGGTCGCTACCGGCCGGGAAGAAGAAACCGTAATGCCTGTCCGACAGTTCCTCTTTAAGCTTTCTTGACCACAGAGAATAAGATGACAGATGACTATCATCCGTCATCTGTCATCTTACCCCTCCAGGTTAAACATTAATAAGTGCCGATTGTAATTTACTTTTGTAATATACAATTGACAATGGCATACAAGAACCAGCAGCATTTTATTCAGGTACTCGAACAGGCAGGCGAATTGGTAAGGATCAAGACCTATGTAGACCCCAAACTCGAGATCGCTGAGGTAACCGACCGAATCAGCAAGACACCCGGTGGCGGGAAAGCCCTTCTATTTGAAAACACCGGTTACGATTTTCCGGTTCTGATGAATGCCTATGGTAGTGAAAAACGGATGTGCCTGGCATTGGGTGTGCAACACCTCGATGATGTGGCCAGAGAAATCGAATCCTTGTTTAAATTATTGTCCGCTCCAAAGGAAGGTATCCTCGACAAACTAAAAGTTCTCCCAAAGCTCGGGCAGTTTGCTTCCTGGATGCCTAAAGTAATAAAAGGGAGGGGGGAATGTCAGGAAGTGGTGATCATGGATCCCGATATCACCAAACTTCCGGTAATTACCTGTTGGCCAAAAGACGGAGGGCCATTTGTCACACTTCCCATCATTCACACCAAAGATCCCCATACACAAACCCGGAATGTGGGTATGTACCGGATGCAGGTATTTGGGCCACAATTAACCGGCATGCATTGGCATAAACACAAGGTTTCGGCCAAACATTTCAATGAATACAAGAAAAGAGGAGAACGCATGCCTGTTGCCGTGGCATTGGGTGGAGATCCGGTATATGCCTATTCTGCCACCGCTCCGCTGCCGGAGAATGTTGATGAATACATGTTGGCTGGCTTTCTGCGCAAAAAGAAAGTGGAATTGGTAAAATGCATCTCCCAACCTGAAATCGAAGTTCCTGCCGATGCAGATTTCATTATTGAAGGCTATGTAGACCCCGCTGAAGAATTGATCTGGGAAGGACCCTTTGGTGACCATACCGGCTATTATTCATTACCTGATTGGTACCCCAGGTTCCACATTACCGCCATTACACACCGAAAAAATGCGGTCTATCCCGCTACCATCGTAGGTATTCCGCCGCAGGAAGATGCCTGGCTGGGAAAAGCCACTGAAAGGATATTTCTGGCCCCGATCAAAATGACCATGGTGCCCGAGATCATGGATATGGATATGCCGGTAGAAGGCGTATTTCATAACCTTGTCATCACGAAGATCAACAAGGAATATGCCGGCCAGGGTCAGAAAGTGATGAATGCCATGTGGGGTGCGGGTCAAATGATGTTTAATAAGATACTGGTGCTGGCGGATGGGGAAACACCGATCAGTGATTATCTGCCACTTTCACAAGAGATATTCCGGAACCTGAATCCGGCAACCGATCTCTATTTTTCCCAGGGGCCGATGGACGTTCTGGATCATAGTTGCAGTAAACTGGGATTTGGGGGAAAAATGTGCATGGATGGAACCAAAAAAACAGAAGAAGAGATCGATGAGCGCTATCAATGGAAATCCTGTGGAGAAGGTTGGACAGATGAGGTAGTGAATAACTTCCCCGAGATCATTTCAGTGAACAGCCAACTGCTCAATAATCAAATACCCTGTCTTATCGTATCCATAAAAAAAGACAGAAAAGGCCATGTATCCGACCTCCACGAGCGTCTCTGTAGTCGTCCTGAATTGGAAAGTATAAAATTGATCCTCTACGTAGAGCATACCGTGAATGCCCGTCATTTGGGAACAGCTCTCTGGCGTTTTTGCAATAACCTTGATCCAAAACGAGATCATTTCCTGCACCAAAGAGAATTAGCCGCTGGTGGTAAACTCTTTGCCTGCATGGGCCTTGATGGAACAAGAAAGACAAAGGAACATGACGATTTTCACCGGGATTGGCCCAATATCATTGTCGCCGCCCCTGATACTATTCGTTCGGTTGATGAGAAATGGGCCGGGTTAGGTCTCGGGGAATTCCTTCCATCGCCTTCCCTGCAATTCAAGGATCAGGTGTATGGGGAAGAGGCGGTGGTAGCGTGAAGTGTGAGACGCCTCACGACTTCTTCACCACAATCCGCTGCTTCTCCTCCTTTAACACTTCTTCAAAGAATTGTTTAACGAGTTTGAAATCACTGGCCGGGATGCGGTGCTGTAATAATTTTAACTCTACTACACTGTGGATGGTCTTACTGGCTTCATCAAACCAATAATTTGAACGATAGGCTGCATACGCATTATTAAACTCTCGTGGTTTGGGCAAGGCATCCACCAAAAAGCCATCAGGTAGTTTGATCTGGGTGGTATCCCGATGAATAAAAGGGTTTTGGAAATAATAATCCAGCTTTCGGTTATCGTTTTTGGGCATCACCCGGGTCCATAATTTATACGGGTGGGTTGCGAGGAAAATTTTATTGCCGGCTGTAAACTCCGGGATTTTTTCGAACTGGAGTTTCAAATTGACCTTCTCCTTCTCTTTGGCCATCAAAAAATCATCTGGTTGTTTAAACCCAAGTGTAAAAACGATTGACTCCTTTTGGTCATCTTTTTTCTCTTTCAGGATATAATCGATCATTTCCTTAAATGCCCCCGTTGAATGAAAATTGGACTCGATCATTCCGGAAGCGTCGGCCGAAAGATCAATCTTATTATGAATAAGAAAACTGTTGGCCTCTGCCTTACTCTTTGGGGTAGGTACTAATACGCCGCCATTCTCAGTAACCAGCAAGGCATTTCGATTTTCTGTGAATGTTCCTAATTCTCCAAACGCGGCAGTACTGCTGGTACATTCCAACCAAATTGAATCTTTGGATTGAGGAATACAGAGGATGACATGGTTAAAATCGTTTGCCGGGAAACTCGGTTCAACTGGAAGTGCATTGTATTCTGCATTGATGATAGCCACGTGACTGCGAATCCCAACCGAGGCCAAAGCGGCCTTCATATAATTACTGAGTCCCTTACAATCTCCATACTTCTTTTCATCAGTAAAGGTTGCTGAGAATGGTTTTAATCCGCCAATTCCCAATTGAATACTAACATACCGAAAGTTTTCTTGCATATACTTATACAAGATGCTTGCCTTTTCTCTATCAGATCCGGCATTTTTTACGAGGTCACGAAAAAACTGAACTCTTTCTTCCGGTAAAGCATCAAGTCCCTTGTAAAGTCCTCCGATCCACTGCCCAAACTGGTTCCATGAACTCAGGTCACCTTGGTAACCATATTGTGAGAATTTGTTTAAAGCAATATCTACGGAGGGGTAGCGATCTCCATAAATTACAGCACCTTCCTCATACTCAAAAGGAGGCAGGTTCTTTACAACCCAGGAAAAGGACTTTGATTTTCCAAGATCACGGATGGTAGGTTGGATCGAAATATTTTTAGGTCGATATCTTAAACCAAGCTCCATTGGTATGATGGCTTCAAAAAGAGAGGATACGATTGATTCGCCCGGGCGTAGAATTTGAAACGAAGGGAGGTTGAGGGTTCCCTTGAATTTAATGACATAGTCCAATTCCAAGGTAACGGGATAGGAGGGGGCCGGTACACTTACATAATAATAAGCTCCATCCTCCACCAGGCCTTCTCCCGTTGCCTCCATCATCAAATCCTTTTTCTTGTATTTTGAAATCTGTTTCCCCGTTTTGTCATAGACCTTTAGCTCGAGGTCATCCAGGTTGACGTATTTGGTAGAATAAACATACACCATCAGGGCTTCCTTTCCCTGTTCACTAAGTACACTAAAAATACGTTTTCGGGTATAGGTCGCCTTTTCCTGTTCTTCCACGATCACACGTTGAAGATCATATTGGGTGACCACGCTGGCATCCTTTTTTACTGAATCTGGAATAGAGGATAGATCATAGGAGACCGTTTGCGCGTTGGTAAGCAATGCCACACATATGTATATCGACAAAAACAGGTATTTGTGCATGTCATTTCTTTTTAAAGGCTATTTTTTCGTCCAATAGATTGTATATCCTTTTATATAATTCCTTGACCATATCGTACTCATTACTAAAAAAACTACTTCGGTTGAACTGCAGCTCAAATCGCATCATGATTTTTCCGGTGGTTTCCTGCATAGCAGCTTCCCTGTATAAGACGATACTCTTACTGGGATCTGTGATACGCGCTGGAGCTGGCAGTCCTTCCAACATATACCCCTCCGGGATATCAATAATCAGGTTTAAAAGAAATCGTTGATTAAACCCAAAATTAATATCACTAAACCGGTTGGTACTGATAAACGGATTGGCAGCATCCAGCCCCGAAAAGAGGTCCATAGGCACAAACAGGTAGTCTCCGGTTTGAGTAGCAGGTAGTTTAAATTTAAATCGATGTTCCAGGGCAAGGGTATCGGCTTCGTCATTGGTCACTTTAAAATCATACAAGGAAATTTCATCAATTCCTTTAGTAAATTCCTTTTGGTATTCTGCGGGAGATGACTTCCAGTCACTAAGCCGCACATATTTTGCATAACCCATACATGCCAGGTATCCTTCTCCTTCAAACTGGTCACCCGAAAATTTTAAGCTGATGGAGGACATGGTGGAATATAATGTCTGCGGTTTGATATCGAATAATAAACCTGTTTTTTTTCGCACGACCAATCCGGTTGTATTCAGAACGGATACTGGATACAATAAGGGGTCACCCAGTTCGTTTGACGCATCGAGGATATAGTTCTTCCCGTCCAGGATAACATAAGCAAAAACGGTACTAAATTGATCCGCAAAAGGTATTTCTTTATAGACCTTTCCATGCCTTCTTCGACTTACCAAAAGAGGTTCAGCCTCAATTCCTGCCTGTTGAAGCAGGTTTAGTAACAACAAATTAAGATCACCCGAACTTCCTGTCTTTTTTTCCCAGGTCTTCCTTACCCCTTCAATTGAATACCTTGATTCAATTCCATTCCAGGTAAAATTCTTTTGAAGATGATGGTAAATGGAAATCATTCTTGAAACCTGGGAAGGATCCTTCTGTAAGCCCATAATAAACGACCGGGCATCTGGAATTTTCTCATCCAATTGCTTTCCAAAATCCCGATCTGCCCAAAATTCCTGTGCTACATGATCCCAATCCTGCATGTATTTTTTACCGTTGCGGTCTCTCGAAAGTTGAAAATTTACCCGGTGGAGGTAATCCTTACGGGCATCCATGTAGGCTTCATCCAAAAACCCAGGAAGGTTTCTCATTTCAAATGAAATAGCCCCTTTTTCCGGATAATTTTTAACATCGACTCTGTATTGGGCCTGCTTCATGACCGAATAACTAAACTCGAAATTGCTCAGAATCACCAGGTAATACTTACTCCGAATTATCGGATACTCATGTTGGAACACCCAATTCTCCAATCCTCCATAGTTCTTTTTTGTGCTGATAAACTTGTAATCAATGATCGTTCCGGCTTTAACGGCAGGAAAGGCCAATCGAATCGTACTATAGAATTCATTCTCTTGTTTGGTGTAAATGGATTTCTTATCGATGTGATTCATTTGCGGATTCCCGGATGGATCTGGAGATATAGAAACGCCTTCGATATCTGTAATACTTTCAAAATCCTCCCTGTGATAAAATGGGATGATCACATCGCCGGCTGAAATGCCTTTATCCTTAAGGATCTTCAAACGCACATGATACTTTGTGATCATTCGATATTCCGCATCATAATCTGTGACTGCTTCATAGTCTAAATAAACAGCTGCCGCTTCCGGATCAAAGGAACAGGCTTTCATATCCCATTCCGCCTGTGTGAAAGCACCCACTGCTCCAATTTGCTGACCAAATACCGAACTGGCTCCTAAAATAAAAATTGAAAGCCAGAAGAATTTATGGAAACCAACTTTCATGGTCTGGCTTTTTTCTTGATCACATATTGTTCATTCAGGATGTCGAACAATTGCTTATAAAATTCATGAAAGGCACCATACTCCTGAACGGAAAAGAAGGGTTTCTTGAAATCAATGGTGATCCGCATGGAAAGCCGGTCATTGGAAACCTGGGAAATCCGGGTAATGGAAATGCTCGTATCCGGCATGATCATACGAAGGTTTTTTGGCAGCGCATCCCATTCATATCCCTCCGGAAGAAATACATTCCCCGTGATCAGGTAGGATTGATTAGCCCCAAAAAATACATCGGCCTGACGGGTATCAGCGATGAAGGGATTCTTCTCCAACCCGGTGAATTTATTTACAGAAAGAAAAAGATAATCTCCTGTACCATTAAGGGATTCTGTAAACTGAATATGTTGTACCAGCGGTAAAGAATCGGATTCCTTATTTTCAAAGGTCAAACTGTCAATTTGAATATTGGGATCATCTCCATGTAAAAACCGATCCCTGAATTCCTTTTCCCCTTTTCTGACCAATCCTATCTTGCGCAACCGGGAATAATCAATACTCGTAATATCTTCCTTGACCCTGACCTTTCCATCGGCTTCCACATGCCCACTAAGTACAAAAACTTCCTTATAGGTTTCTGCAGGGTCCCACAGATTTACCCATCCCCATTCACCTGTATCAATTTTTTCAATGACCAGTCCTTCGGTCATCAACACCTCCCTGGGGATGAGATGAGTAGGGGTCTCCTTTTCAGAACCATCCAGCACATATACCTTTCCTCCGATGGTTACATGCGCTAAAACTTTATTGAACTGGTTGAAACCCGGATAATCATAGGTCCCGGCATCAGTGGCGTTCACGAGGCCATTATCATGGGTACTCACCAAAACGGGTTTAGCATCCAGACCGGCATTGCGAAGTAAATTCACCAGAATAAGATTGATCTCACCAGCTGTTCCCTTTTTGTCCTTCCAGGCCGCTTTCACGCCATCCAGAGCCCATATGCCATAGTACTCATTCCAGGTCATGTTCTTCCGTACATAAGCATGAATTGTTTTCATCCGGTTGTAATCATCTTTTACCTGGGCCAATTCCAGATCCAGATCAGAGGTACGGGGAATATCCCTTTTCAATTGTATCCCAAAATCCTCATCTTCCATCAGAAAACGGATCACCTGTATCCAATTGACATTTCTGTTTTTCCACAATCCACTGGCTTCTTTATAAGCAGACACGGTGGTTTCCAACCGATCCATATAAGCCTCTTCATTGATCACATTACTTTCATTGCGAAAACCGGGTATCTCTTTCATCAGATAGGACTGTGCTACCCGGGCCCCTTTACTTTCTTCCTTGTGTTCATACTTTCTGGAGCAAAAAGGGGTATTGCGCATCTGAATATAATCAGGAAAGTCCAGCACATAGCGGCTCACCTTCACCGGTATACTATGCTGGAAATACCAGTTGATCAATCCAATACCATTGTGTTTGTATTTGTATTCAATGATGCTGCCCACTTTCACTTCAGGAAAAGTGAAAACTTTTTCAGCCACACGCTTGTTGATGTTCTTGTCAAATATCTGTTTCTTATCCACCTTGGCAATAACGACCTTTCCGGATGGATCCAGATTATAGGTTTGGGCTGCGATATCACGAATACTCTGGTCCTTATCACTGTTATTATATCGTAAATGAATATCAGCCCGATCAAGACCTTCTTTTTTAAGAATCTTTATCCGTATCCGTTTTTCCAACACGATTCCGATCCCGTCAATATAAGCTAGCTCGCCATCCTCCAACAGGATCATGGCTTCTGCATCAGGATCAAAGTAACATTGGGTCAGTTCCAGATCAGACTTGTCAACGGTACCGAAGGGGGGAATCTCTGTATCTTTGACCTTCTGGGCATTGAGGTGAATGGCCAGGAAAGCCAGGAGAAGAAAAAGAAGGCTTTTTCTCATTTGGTAAGATTTAATGATTAAGAAATGAAAATAATGAATTTTTTAAAAACTCTGCAAGTTTACAAATTGATAATAGCGCTATTCCTGATCTTGGTCAATATGGGTTGCGGATCGTCCAGAAAAACTGTAACCACCCCTGAAAACTCCCCGCTGGAAAAGACCCTGCTATGGCGCATTACCGGAAACGGGATGACCCAGCCCTCTTATCTTTTTGGAACCATCCATGTGTTATGCAAAGAAGATGCACTATTAAGCGATAGCCTCCGGTCGGCTATCCGAAGGAGTCAGGGTATTTATTTTGAAGTAGATATGGATAACCTGGTGGAAATGATGGGGGCCATGACCGGTATGAAAATGAAAAATGATACAACCCTTGCTGACCTGCTGGACAAGGAAAATTATCAGAAAGTAAAGGCCTATTTTACTGAAAAGGGAGGATTATTGCCATTCTCCATGCTGGAGCAATACAAACCCTTCCTTGCCGCATCCACGCTGATGCAGGACAATCTTCCCTGCGACCAAAATATCGCCATGGAGCAGGTGATCATGAACGAGGCAAAAAAGAACAAGAAAAAGATCAATGGACTGGAGACCCTGGCCTACCAAATGAGCATTTTTGATTCTATCCCGTATAAACAACAAGCGGACCTGCTGGTCCGGTATATTGATGCAGACACGGCCTCTGTGAATACAGACCTTGAGGACTATAAAACCATGGTAAATGCCTACAAATCACAGGACCTTGAAAAACTCGAAGCCTTGATCAATCAGGAAGACATGGGTGTGGCCAACTTTGAAGACCTGTTATTGAATAACCGAAACCGTAACTGGGTGGTCAAACTTAAAACGCTGTTACGGGATAAAACATTTGTGATCGCGGTAGGAGCGGGGCATTTACCAGGAAAGAACGGATTGATCCAGTTACTTCGGGACGCCGGTTATTCGATCGAGCCTGTGAACAATCAGGTAGCGTATAAAGTAGTTCCTGTACAGGAAATATAAAACCCGTCCGCCTTTGGCGAACGGGTTCTACTTATTCATTGCAAAAGGGATCAGATCCGCTCCAGAACGGAGAAGAAAAAGTCACCTTCTATTTTAGCGTTCTCATCGCTGTCACTGCCGTGAACAGCATTTTCGCCGATGGAACTGGCAAATTTTTTACGAATGGTTCCTTCTGCGGCTTTGGCCGGATCGGTAGCGCCGATCAGGGTCCGGAAATCAGCGACAGCATTTTCTTTTTCCAGGATCGCTGCGATAATGGGTCCGCTGCTCATAAAATCTACCAATTCTCCATAAAAGGGGCGCTCTTTGTGGACCGCATAAAACTCACCCGCTTTTTCCGCGCTCAGTTTGGTTTGTTTCAGGGCAATGACTTTAAAACCCGCTTGGATCATCATGTCCAGGATGGCCCCGGCATAACCTCTTTTCATGGCATCGGGCTTGATCATGGTAAGTGTACGATTACTCATATTGTGTGTGTTTTGCGCCGCAAAGATAGAATCTCCGACGATAATTCCTAAATTAAAGCTACTTTTGCCACCGTTTTATGAAACCCCTTGCTGATCTATTTCCGGAATTACACATCCCCCGAAAGGTGGGTATCACCATGCATCAAAAACCTGATGCGGATGCGATGGGTTCCGCTATGGCCCTTTCTGCCTTTCTCCAGCTACTGGGGCACCAGGTAAAGGTCATTTCCCCAACCAATTGGGCAGGCTGGCTGAACTGGATGCCAGGTTGTAAAGAAGTGATAGATTTTGACCGGCACCGCGCCGCAGCCGAAGAAGCCCTGAAAGGGATCGACTGGCTGTTTTGCCTCGATTTTAACCATCTCGACCGGACCAAAAATCTTGCGCCGGTATTAGCAGCCCTGGATTGTACCAAGATCCTGATCGATCACCACCGCGAACCCGATGAGGCCACATTCCAGTACGGCATCAGTGATACCTCTAAATCCTCCACCTGTGAGATGATCTATGACCTGATCATCTCCTCCGGGAATGCGGATAAAATCAATAGCTCCATTGCCGATTGTATTTACGCGGGTGTCATTGCTGATACCGGATCGTTCCGGTTTTCCTCTACCCATGCCGGGGTGCATCGCCTGGTGGCCGATCTGAAGGAACGTGGATTGGAACACATGCATGTGCATGACCAGCTTTTTGATAATTACCTGGAAAACCGTCTTCGCTTTATCGGCCATGTGCTCCTGCACCGCATGGAAGTGATGTATGAATACAATACCGTACTGCTTACCGTGCCCAAATCAGATCTTCTGCGGTTCCATATCAAGACGGGCGACACGGAAGGGCTGGTCAATTTCCCACAAACCATCCAGGGCATTAAAATGGTGGCCATTGTGATCGACCGTGACGAGGAAAGAAAATGGAGCTTCCGCAGCAAAGGGGAATTTGACTGTAATACCTTTGCCCGTAAATATTTTGAAGGCGGCGGTCACTACAACGCCTCCGGTGGCAGAAGTTCCAAGAGCATTGAGCAAACTGTTGCTGATTTTAAACAGGCACTCAAAGAAAACAAACACTTACTCGAATAACACTCTGACTCAATAGTAAAAACAAAAACATGCAAAAAAAGCCCCTGCTCTTATTAATTCCTTTCCTGATATTGGCCTTTACAGCCTGCAACCAGGGATCCTTTAAAAAAACCAAAAGCGGACTGGTTTACCAACTGTTTGCCAAAGGTGACCCTAAGGATTCTTTGCTGAAAACCGGGTGGGCCGTTAAGTTTGATTATGTACGCAAATTCAATGATTCTGTATTGTATGACAGCCATGGCAAAATGCCCGGTTTTGCCCGGGTAGAGGTATCGCCCAACACGCAGTACAGCATTCTCGAGCTCCTTCCTTTAATGCGAAAAGGGGATAGCGCTGTGGCGATCGAGATGGTGGATTCACTCATCAAGAGAGGCGCACAGATCAATATGAATGTAAAAAAAGGCGACCGCTTTGTTACCAGCTTCCGGATCATTGAAGTGTATACAGTTGATTCCCTTGCCCAGGCAGAATACACCCGTGAAATGAAAAAGGATATGCCTCGTCGTCTGAAAGAACAGATGACCCAGGTAGCTGAAACACGCAAGAAGAACCTGGAAGAAATGCAAAAATCAGGTGAAATTGCCCGCGGCATCCAAACAGTGGAAGAATATTTGAAAAAGAAGAATATTACCAATGCCAAGAAAACCGAATCTGGTGTGTTTTACACGATCCAGGATCCCGGTACCGGCCCGGCCCTGAATGCCGGCAAATATGCCCGGATCAAATATTCGGGTCGTCTGATGGCCAATGACAGCACCTTTGAATCAAATATCTACCCGCTTCAGGTAGGTGTCGGAGGCGTTATCCATGGCTGGGATGAAGGTTTGGTGGTATTTAACCAGGGTGCCAAAGGCACATTGTTCATACCTGGATTCCTGGCCTATGGCAGCCAGCCTGGGCCTGGTGGAAAGACATTTGAACCCCTTGTTTTTGATATCGAGGTACTCGAAGTATCGGATGAGCCAATTGCCCAACCCGACATCGTGCCCGGAGGCCAATAACCAAAAATCTTCGAAGAATTTATTAAAACCTGCCGGCCATACCGGCAGGTTTTTCTTTTAAATGACTGACCAGCGTGATCGCTTCAACCGCTTCCCGTACATCATGCACACGGAGTATATCTGCTCCGTTTAGTAATCCGGCAGTATGTAGCACGGTGGTGCCATTCAGCGCTTCCTCGGCTGTAATGCCCAGCGTTCGGTATATCGTGGATTTGCGTGATACCCCCAATAGAAGGGGATACCCCAGAGAGTGGAAAACGGGCAAATACCGGATAAGGGAAAAATTCTGCTCGGGCGTTTTCCCAAAACCAAATCCGGGATCAAGTATAATATCATGAATACCCTGTTCCTTTAAGACTTTTATCTTTTGGGTAAAAAAATCAAGCAGGTCAAGGTCAATCTGGGTATACGTTGTTTTTGATTGCATATCCTGGGGCGTTCCGGGCATATGCATCAATACATACGGCACTTTCAGGGAGGCAACCGCCGGAATCATATCCGGATCAATGGCGCCGGCACTGACATCGTTGACAATAGAGGCGCCGGCATTTACCGCCTGCCTTGCCACTTCGCCATAAAATGTATCAATTGATATCAGGAGTTCGGGAAAGGCCTCGTGAACCGCCTGAATGGCAGGGATCACACGCTTCAACTCTTCCTGCACACCAAGTTTATCCGCACCCGGACGGGTACTTTGCCCCCCAATATCTACGATAAAAGCACCCTGTTTTCGGAACCGGTCTGCCGTATCAATCCATTCTTTTTCCTCGTTTTTCCGGCTTCCGGAGTAAAAGGAATCAGGGGTCACATTCAATATCCCCATCACCAACGGGCCTTCCCATTCCACCAGTCTGCCTTTGCAATTCCATGTGAACATTCGCGGGTAGTTTGTTACTTTTGAAGCTAAAGTATAGAATAAAGACCAATGACGGACACCCATCAGCAATACGGAGAGGCCATTCGGCAAAGCAAGGATATTTTTATTAAAAAAACCCGTGACTATGGCACGGCCTGGCGGGTTCTGCGTACCATTTCAATTGTTGATCAGATTTTCATCAAAGCGCAACGGATACGCACCATTCAGGAAAAAAAACAACAAAAGGTAGCCGATGATATCCCTGGCGAATTCCGGGGAATTATCAATTACGCAGTGATCGGTTTGATGCAACTGCAACTGACCGAAAAAGACCCCGAAGAACTGGCCCCTGAACATGTCGAAACCTTGTACAACAAATATGTTTTGCAGGCAGAACAGCTGATGGCCGATAAAAATCATGATTATGGCGAGGCCTGGAGAAGTATGAGCCAGGAAAGTTTCGTCGATCTGATCCTTATGAAACTCCAACGCATCCGGCAAATTTTGACGAATGAAGGGAAAACACTGATCAGTGAGGGGATCGATGCCAATTATTTTGATATCATCAACTATGCGGTATTCGCTTTGATCCTTTATCCCGATAAAGCATAGAATTATTGGCTATTTTCACACCGCATAAATCCAAAGGCGTGAAATACATCATTCAACTTTTACGGGTCATCGTCGGCCTTCTCTTTATTTTTTCGGGACTGGTAAAGGCCATAGATCCCCTGGGGCTGAGTTATAAGATGCAGGAGTTTTTTGACCTGTGGGGATGGGGGAGCCTTAATTCCTATACCCTGGCACTGTCCGTCACCATGATCGCCTTTGAGATCGTTGCCGGTGTAGCCTTACTATTGGGTTGGAAAGCCAAATGGATCGTCTGGTTACTCTTGCTTTTAATCGTCTTCTTTACTTTCCTAACCGGCTATGCCCACTTCTCGGGCAAATTCAAGAATTGTGGTTGCTTTGGAGATTGTATTCCCATTACCTCAAAGACCTCCTTTATCAAGGACCTGGTATTACTGGTTATGATCCTGGTCTTACTGATTGGGAAAAAATTTATCCAGCCTCTTTTCAGCAACCGGGCCACGCATGTCCTTCTGGGCATGTCGGTGATCCTGAGTGCAGGCCTGCAATGGTATGCCTGGGCCTTTTTACCTCCCATTGATTGCCTTCCATTCAAAAAAGGGAACAGCATCCCGGAAAAAATGAAGCCTCCGACAGGGGCATTGACCGATAGTTTTGCCATTCGGTATATCTATGAGAAAAACGGTACGAGGTATGAATTTTCACCAACAGAATTACCGGCCGATTTCAAAACCTACAAGTATATTGACCGTATTGATAAACTGGTTCGAAAAGGAAATGCCGAACCCCCGATCAAAGGCTTTGCCCTCCGGGGTATAACGGGTGCCGATTCCACCGACATCATCCTGAATTATGAACAGGCTATTTTGGTCTTCGTGGAAGAACTTGGCAAAATGCCCGGGAACTGGAAAGAGAAACTACGACCGGTTGTGGAATTAGCAAATACGAAATTCATCCCGGTATGTTTGGTCACTACCTCTATCGAATCGGTAAAGGCAGATCTAAAGGATGTGGGAATGGATGACCTTCCCATTTTTTCCTGCGATTTCACTGCCATTCGCACCGCTGCCCGTTCCTGGCCTACCTATTACCTGCTTAATCGCGGAAGGGTAGAGAATAAATGGAGCCAGCGTACTGTATTTGGACTCCTGTTTACGCTGGGCAACAGGCGGCCGCTAACACCTCCTTATCCTGAAGAACCAATCCAACCTGATACATTGTTCAATTCAACCGACACCCTACAGACACCATGATCCGTCTGATCATTAGACGCCTCTTATATGGGGGCCTGGTACTGGCCGGGGTCGTCATGCTTGTGTTTTTTCTTTTTCAGGGAATTGGTGACCCTTCACGGCTTGTATTGGGACAAAGCGGAGATTCCCTGACCCGCGAAAATATCCGAAAGGAATTGAACCTTGACCAACCTAAGTGGAAGCAATTTCTACTGTACATGAATGATATCTCACCCCTGGCCATTCACGACCGGGAGGAAATAACCAAAAAAGGGCTGAAGGGTATTTTCATTGGGAAAAAAACCACCCTGGCGGTCAAATGGCCGTATCTCCGCCGGTCATATCAGTCAAAGAAGGAGGTGGGGAGTATTCTGCTTCAAGCGCTGCCAGGCACTTTGATGCTGGCCACGGCAGCCCTGTTGATCGCTGTATTACTAGGCATCCCGCTTGGCGTACTTTCCGCTGTAAAGAAGGATACCTGGTTGGACAGTTCAGCAGTTTTCACCAGTATACTGGGTATTTCGGCCCCCTCTTTTTTCATGGGGATACTGATCGCTTATTTGTTTGGATTTGTATGGAGTGATTTTACCGGACTTCACCTGACCGGCAACTGGTTTGAAATGGATGAACTTACGGGGGAGCGAAGACTAACCCTGAAAAATATTATCCTGCCCGCCTTTACCCTTGGCATCCGGCCACTCGCGATCATTACGCAATTGACCCGTAGCTCCATGCTGGATACGCTGCAACAGGACTATATAAGGACCGCCCGGGCCAAAGGTCTTTCTGAAATGCGCGTCATTGGCAAACATGCCTTGCGCAACGCGCTGAATCCGGTGATCACCGCGGTTACCGGATGGTTTGCCGAACTGCTTGCAGGTGCCTTTTTTATTGAATACATATTTGGCTGGCAGGGAATTGGTAAGGTTACCGTCGATGCTTTTGAGAAACTGGATTTCCCAGTCGTCATGGGCTCGGTACTCTTGTCTGCCACTTTTTTCATCCTGGTCAATGTACTGGCAGACATCCTATACGGTTGGGTGGATCCCCGCATTCGAAAAAAATAATAATATGGCGGTATTCAGACAAAGAACTGACCAGTATCATGCTTTCTGTCAGGAATATTGTCCTAACTTGAATAGGGGCAAAAACTTCCCATTCAACTATGGAAAAGATCAGTGTCCTGCTTAATCAAAAATCACCCAATTTTCATACAATCGGTCCAACCGAACCACTCGATGATGCACTTCATCGAATGGCCAATGAAAATACCGATCATCTTATCGTACTGGGAGATAATAATTGTTTTATGGGAATCCTGTCTGATCATGAGATACTGGCCAAAAGCCTCATGAAAAAGATCCCGGTTCAAAACCTGAAAGTGCGGGATGTTTTGGAAACCCGGTTCCCCACAGCCATGATCGGTGATACCGTAGAGAAATGCATCCGGTTGCTACACCAGCATAAGTCACGCTTCCTGGCGGTATTTGATAATTTTGATTTCAGGGGAATACTTTCCGTAGATGATCTCCTGGATGCCTTGCTCAGCCGACGAGTAGAGTTGAGTTGAGAAACCAAGGCTTATTGAATGATGACTTCCTGTATCTTATTTTCTCCAAGGGCTTCGTTTACCCGGGTCTTGATCTTTTCCTTTTGAAAGTTTAGTTCCGTGCGTAAAGGGGCCACATCTGTACGGATCACCAGTTTATCGCCAAAAATGCGAATGCTTTCGGTATAGCGGGCAATGGTTTTCCCCATGATTTCCTCCCACATCTCTTCGATCTGAAGGGATTGGATGGAACCTTTGATCCGGCTTTTGGCCAGAAAGGATTGAATGGCTTCGCCCAGTGAAAATTCGCCCATGGGTCAAAGGTACTGAATCAAAGGTCAAGGAGGGAATAGGGGATACCCGTTTGGTCAAGATGGGCAGCAAGACGTTCGGCATTGGTGTCGGTGATCAGCACCTGGCCTTCATGGTGGAGGCAAACCCGTTCGAGCAGGTTGGCAATCCGGTCCTCATCCAGTTTTTCAAATACGTCATCCAGTAAAAGCAGGGGAGGAAACCCTTTTCGCTGAAGTAGGACCTCCAACTCGGCCAGTTTCAGGGCAAATAGCAAACTCTTACGTTGCCCCTGGGAAGCAATTTGGCGAAAGGCCATTCCGCCAAACTGGATCTCGATATCATCCCGGTGAATACCGGAGGTGGTGCGCTGCAGGGCCAGGTCCTTTTTCCGGGTCAGTTTCAACAGTTCGTCCAAACCAGCCTCCAACATTTCACTGTCATAAATCAGACTTACATCCTCAAATTGCCCGGAAATCTCATTGTACACCTGTTTGACCATAGGAAGGAACAAAACCAGGAAATCCCGTCTTTTTTCAAAAATCGGCCCGGCTTCCTGAATAAGCTGTTTGTCCAGCACCTCCAGCAAGGCCAGGTCCTGTTGCCCCGATTCCGCCATGCGTTTAAGCTGGGAATTGCGCTGTACCAGCACTTTGTTATAAAGAATCAGGTGTTGAAGGTATTCCGGGTCAACCTGACTGAGCAGGGCATCCAGGAACCGCCTTCTGTCCTCACTCCCTCCCGTAATGATCTCCATGTCATCCGGAGCGATGATCACACAGGGATAACGCCCTATATGGGCAGAAAAACGGTCGTAGGCCAACCCATCAATGGAAAACTCCTTTTTCCCGTTTTCCCGCAAAAGACATACAGCTTTCTCCGTCATACCCTTGTAATCTACCTGTCCTTCAAGCCGAAAGCCCGATGTTCCCTGCCGAACACAAGCCCCATCCTGACGGGTAAAATAGCTTTTTGTAAAGCACAGATAATGCAGGGCATCCAGCAGATTGGTCTTACCCACTCCATTCCGCCCACAAATACCCGTGACCCGCTCGGGGAAGGAGAAAGTCCGGTTTGCGTAGTTCTTAAACTGGACCAACGATATGGAATTAATTTTCAACACGATGGGGGTGTAAATTTATGCTGTAAAAATCCTAATTTCCACGCCTGATTCCCTATTTTTGCACCTCAAAATTTTAGCCGGTGGCGACAAAATTTTCCAAAGAGACTTACCTGTACTGGTACGAACTGATGCAACTGATCCGCCAGTTTGAGCTGATGGCGGAAGAAAAGTACAAAATGGAAGGAAAGATCCGTGGGTTTTTTCATGCCTATGTAGGACAGGAGGCCATTGCCGCGGGATGTATGACCGCTACACGTCCGGAAGATCTTTATATCACCGCGTACCGCGATCATGGTCTTGCGATTGCCAAAGGGGTTTCTGTCAACAGTTGTATGGCAGAACTTTATGGCAAGTCAACAGGTAATGCCAAAGGAAAAGGTGGTTCGATGCACTTCTTCGGGAAGGATGTAAACTTTTTTGGAGGTCATGGTATCGTAGGCGCACAGATCGGAACCGGTACGGGATTGGCCTTTGCAGAAAAATACAAAGGCACCGACAATGTGGTGCTCTGTTTCTTTGGTGATGGCGCTGCCCGCCAGGGAATCCTGCATGAATCATTCAACCTGGCCATGCTCTGGAAACTTCCGGTGATCTACATCTGCGAGAATAATAACTATGCCATGGGTACCTCCGTAGAGCGTACTTCCAATGTGATCGATATTTACAAACTGGCCGATGCTTATGAAATGCCTGGTGATGCTGTTGATGGCATGCACCCCGAAGCCGTTCATGAAGCAGTAGCCCGCGCTGTAAAAAGAGCGCGTCAGGGTGATGGCCCCACCTTGCTGGAAATGAAAACATACCGGTACAAAGGCCATTCGATTTCTGATCCTCAGAAATACCGTACCAAAGAAGAAGTGGACGAATACAAAGACAAAGACCCGCTTCAACAGGTTCTTCAAACCATCCTCCAGCAAAAACACGCATCCCAGGAAGAGATCAATGGTATCAATGCCCGGGTGGATGATATCGTGAATGAATCCGTTCGCTTTGCAGAAGAAAGCCCCTGGCCGGATGATGATGAAGTATTGAAAGATATTTATGTGGATAAGAACTATCCGTTTATTGTAGACTAAAAACAATCAACCGTTTTATAAAAAAACCCAACAGATATGTCGAAAGAGAACCAGGTGATCGAAAAAGACCACAATGAGGTAGTGGTGGAAAAGGCCAAAGATTTTTGGTCAAAATACCAACGCCCCATCCTGATCGCCAGTGCCCTGATCATTTTAATTGCCGGTGGCTACATCGGATATAAAAAATTCTACAAAGAACCCTTGCTTGCCAAAGCAGAAGATGCCCTCTTTAAAGCAGAAGAGTATTATCGCAGGGATTCACTTCAGAAAGCCCTGAATGGAGACCTGATCAATCCGGGTTTTGTAAAAGTGATCAGCAAATATGGCAATACACCCGCAGGCAACCTGGCTCGCTTATATGCGGCCGATTGCTATGCCCGTACCGGTGATTTTGCCAAAGCCGAACAATACATCTCGGATTTCCACACAGATCAGAAAATGTTACAGGCAACCGCCTTTAAGCTGCATGCCGATGTACTGTCCGAACAAGGCAAAAATGACAAGGCTATCGATCTGTATAAAAAGGCAGCCGGTCATTTCACAGAAGACAAGGAGAATTCTGCCGTATATCTTTCCATGGCTGCAATGCTCTGTGAAAAAACGGGCAAGACAAAAGAAGCCATTGAACTTTTCAAAGAATTGAAAGAAAAATTCCCCAGGACCGCTGCCGGTAGTGAAGCAGATAAGTATCTGGGTAAACTTGGAGGCCTGTAAAAGCTTCTTCTATGGCGGATATAAGCAATAGTAACTTATTGAATACAGCTGCAGGCATTCTGAAAAAGAATGCCTGTATTGTTTTGGTCAAAACAGAATGGAATGCCGCGATTACCGATGAACTCGAGAATGGCTGTCTTCGCTATTTTAAGAATGAAAAAGTAAAAAGCCTGGAAACCCTGATCGTTCCAGGGGCTATAGAGATCCCCTTTGCCATTAAGAAGCATTGGGACAATGTCAGTGTAAAGCACAAACCAGATGCCTATATCGCCCTGGGTTGTGTGATCCGGGGTGGAACACCCCATTTCGAATATGTGTGCCGGTCGGTCACCGATGGCATCACCCAACTCAACCTACTCCTTCCTGTTCCCACCATTTTTGGGGTACTGACCGTAGATAATGAAGAGCAGGCGCGGGAAAGACTGGGTGGAAAACATGGACATAAAGGCGAAGAAGCGGCAATCACCGCCCTGAAAATGATCGCCTTTTCGCGTAACTTGAACAAATGAACCCGTTCCCCGGAACACCATGAACGTACATCTTTTCATACCTTGTTTTGTTGACCAGCTTTATCCTGAAACCGGCTTTAATATGGTCAAGGTGCTGGAAAAAACAGGCTGTGTGGTCAATTACAATACAAACCAGACATGTTGCGGGCAACCTGCTTTCAATGCGGGTTTTTGGGATGAGGCACGCTCCGTAGGAGCCAAATTTGTAGATGATTTCAAAGAGGCAGAGTACATTGTCGGCCCCAGTGCGAGTTGCGTTGGTTTTGTCAGGAACTACTACACCAAGCTGTTTGATAACTCTTCCCGTCACAATGAAGTAAAGGAACTCACCGGTCGCATCTATGAGTTCTCAGAGTTTTTGGTAAATGTTCTGCAGGTTACCGATCTCGGTGCCACGCTGAAAGGCAAAGCCACTTATCATGACAGTTGCGCCGGGCTACGGGAATGTGGCATAAAAAAAGAACCCCGGAAGTTATTGGAGAAAGTAAAGGGATTGGAGTTGGTTGAAATGAACGATGTGGAAACCTGTTGTGGTTTTGGTGGAACCTTTGCCGTTAAATATGAATCCATTTCCGTGGCCATGGGTGAGCAGAAGGTGGAAAATGCCCTGGCTACCGGAGCACAATACTTGATCTCTACCGATCTGTCCTGCCTGATGCACCTGCAGGGCTATATCCGAAAAAACGGACATGCCCTGCAGACAATGCACCTGGCAGATGTACTCGCCAGTGGATGGTAGTTCAATTATTGGGGAAGGACCACATGGTCGATCACATGGATCACCCCATTCTTTTGATAAACATCTTTGATGGTCACGGTAGCCATCCCACCTTTCTCATCTTTTAATACCACGTTCTTACCTTCCATCATGGCCCAGAGTTTTCCTCCGGCAACAGTGGTCAATTCTGTTTTTCCATTGCCTTCTTTGATGCGACGCACCAGTTCTTTGGCATCGATCTTTCCAGACACAACATGATAGGTTAGTACCTTGGTCAATGTGGCTTTATTCTCTGGTTTCAACAGGGTCTCCACTGTACCCTTCGGCAACAGGTCGAAGGCTGCATTGGTAGGAGCAAATACGGTAAAAGGTCCATCAGATTGGAGAGTCTCCACCAGGCCGGCCGCCTTCACAGCAGCCACCAGCGTGGTATGGTCTTTTGAATTGACCGCATTCTCCACAATGTTTTTCGAAGGATACATGGGGGCGCCGCCTACTTCAACCGTGTTCTCTTTCTGAGCCTGTGTTTGGATGAAAAACAAAGAGGCCAAAAATAGTAAAGCTGATTGTTTGATCCGTTTCATAGTTTGTTTGAGGTTTGGTGAAACAATTTGCAATAGATACGCAGGTGGAGAAAGATTGGATTGCCAGATGAAAAGAAATTTTATTTTCGTAATGAATTTGTAACTAAAGAACCAACTATGTACTGGCTTGTTAAATCAGAACCGTTTAAGTATTCCTGGGATCAGTTTGAAAAAGATAAACAAACGATGTGGGATGGGGTACGTAACTATGCTGCCAGGAATAACCTGAGATCGATGAAGGAAGGGGAGGAGGTATTTTATTATCACAGCAATGAAGGTCTCGAGATCGTGGGCATAGCAAAAGTAGCCAAGGAATCTTATCAGGACCCTACTACGGATGAAGAGGCCTGGGTCGCTGTAGACCTTAAAGCCTATAAAAAACTAAAGAAGCCGGTTTCCCTGGATACCATTAAAAAGGACAAAAGATTGGCCAACATGGCGCTGATCCGATTAGGCCGTTTATCCGTTCAACCCGTCACCGAAGAAGAATACAAGATCATTCTCGAACTCGCAGGAATGTAACATCATAAAGGCTTTGCGGTAAGTTTTACGCCTAAATTTGGATATGAAAAAAATGGTAGTGTTAACAGGTGCGGGAGTTAGTGCGGAAAGTGGTCTGAAAACCTTTCGCGACAGTGATGGCCTGTGGGAAGGATATAGGGTAGAAGACGTGGCCACTTTTCAAGCCTGGCGAAAGGATCCGGAATTGGTGCTTGAATTCTATAACGTGCGAAGAAAAGGAGTACTCGAAGCGAAACCCAATGCCGCGCATACAGGACTGGCCGAACTGGAAAAAGATTTTGACGTAACCATCATTACACAAAACATTGATGACCTTCATGAAAGGGCCGGTTCCACCCGGGTCCTGCACCTTCATGGGGAGATTTTGAAAATGCGTAGCGAATCCAATGCAAAACTGATCTACCCCATCACAGGAGATATAAGGCTTGGAGATACAGCGGAAGATGGAGCGCAACTCAGGCCGCATATTGTTTGGTTTGGCGAATCGGTCCCGATGATGGATGCCGCGGTTCCGCTGGTACGTGAAGCGGATATTTTTGTGGTAGTAGGCACATCCCTCGTGGTATATCCGGCAGCTGGACTGGTAGATTTTGCGCAACCTGCCATTCCAAAATTCATCATTGATAAAAGGATTCCCTACACGTCCCGCCAACAAAACCTGATAACCATTGAAAAGCCGGCAACAGAAGGAGTTTCAGATCTGATAAAAATTTTAAAGTCCGGAGGCTAATAGCTAATAGTTTCTTGCTTTTCCTCAAAACAAATTCCTTCCTTTTCCAACTCTTTAAGTACGGGTAAATAAATAGCGGATTCGGTAGGTATCTTTAGCCCTTTTGAACGGATAGTTCCATTTAAAATGAATTTGGCCGCGATTCCCAATGGGAGTCCAACCGTTTTTGCCATGGCTGTACGCAGATGGTCCCTGCCTTTAACCACCAGGTGGCTGGTCAACTGGTAGGGCTGATTATTTATTTCATATTCCAGTTCGTGTATCATGACGATCATATCCTTATCAGAAGGGGACAGGATCAGTTTTTGTTCGGTCAGTTCCTGAAGGATGGTGGCGGAATCACGCACAGGAGGTTCGATCTTCCGGTCATCAAAGAGGCCCAGAAATGAGTAGGCTTCAAAATGATTCTCCTTTTGCACCTTGCTTAATCCGGATGACCAGTCTTTATATGTAGTGCCAGGTTCTACTTTATCCACCACACTGGTCAACCCGGCCGCTACAATTCCCTGCCAGGCTTCACAAAAGGATTTATAGCGCAGGGTGGTGCGAATAAAGGTATGCGCCTCTTCCAGGTGATAAAGTGGAATATAGGCGAGGGAGTCGCGGTTGGGATACCAGGCAAGGGCAGGAAGACCCGGTACAGAGA
The DNA here is from genome assembly GCA_017303415.1 of Chitinophagales bacterium. NCBI lineage: Bacteria > Pseudomonadati > Bacteroidota > Chitinophagia > Chitinophagales > Chitinophagales bacterium. The sequence goes on along the minus strand of JAFLBJ010000001.1, from coordinate 2,284,053 downwards.
TAGCTGGGCAGGATTCAAAAACCTGTGTATAGGGTTTTCGTGTCTCCTGATTATTTTCTTTATAAACTGCACCCGCTGATCCCGCCAGGATGATGTTGCGCGGGTTCCAACTGATCTTATAATGCCAGGGGTTATCATCGCTTTCCGGTGCAACCAGCCCGCCGCAATGAGATAGGAAACGATTGACCTTACCACCCTTGGCATGAATTCCATCAATGATCTTCATCGCGCTCATGTGGTCGATACCCGGATCCAAACCCATTTCACATAAAAAAAGCAATCCTTTTTGTTCAATGACATTAGCTAATTTTTGGATCGATTCGTCGACATACGATGCCGTAAGTAAGTGTTTCCCCATTTCCACACAACTCAAGGCGGCTAATTGGTGTAAAGTGGGAGGGAGCAGGGATATAACAATATCTGATGCAGCAATAAACTTATTTCGTTCTTCTGGCTGCTGAATATCGATTGCAACTGCCTTTCCATGGGGAGAGCTCCCCAATTTGTTTTTAGCAGCCTCCAGGTTCATATCTGCCAGGGTAAGGAACCAGTTTTCCCGACTTGCATTTTCTAAAAGATAATCAATTAAGACCGTAGCTGACTTTCCGGCACCCAACAACAATATCTGATGCATGTAATAAATTTATTCTGGTCCAAAGATTGTACTAATTTTATAAAAATCTTGGTATATGAAAAGAATTCTGATCCTCGGACTCTTATTCGCCGGAGTAAGTGCTTCTTCCCAATCCCTGCATTTTGGATTAAAAGGCGGAGCTAATATCACCAATTTCACCGGAGGCGATTTCGGAACCATAAAGAACAAAGCCATCGTGGCCTTTCATGGCGGTGCTTATCTCAATATTCAATTTGCCGGATTGTCGGTACAACCCGAAGTTTTGATCTCTTCCCAAGGGTCCAAATTAGAAGATGCAGGAAATACAGAAACCTGGAAAGCTACATATATCGCTGTCCCTGTTATGCTGAAATTTAAACCATCAGGAAATTTCTACCTGGAAGCAGGCCCTCAGGTCTCCTTTAAGATCAGTGAAGATATAGGCAACCAGACTTTCAATGAATTTGCCAAAGATCTGGATCTCTCCATTGGTGCCGGTTTAGGCATTCAGGGAAAATCCGGATTTGGATTGGGAGCACGCTACATGGCGGGTTTGTCGAAAGTGGGAGACTTTACGAGCAGTTCCATCGATCCAGATTTTAAGAACGGAGTATTGCAGATCTCGTTGATGATCGGGCTTGGTGGCGGGAAATAGTTTTCCTTACCCTATGGCCATTGTCATTCATTCTTTGCCCATTCCTCACTCCATTCACCCGAGACGACCTGTTTTATCTTATAGGTCACCTTGATTCCCCGGTTATTATCGGGAATCTTGATGGTCATTGAACCATTAGGGGCTACCGACCGGAAAGTGATCGTCTCGGTGGTTAAAGGTAATTCACTGGGCTTGAGATAAGATAATTCGACCAGCACCTGGTCCAACACAAAGGAGGATTTGTTGGAGACTGTTAATTGCAGATCCTTGATCCCGCCAAAAGCGGCCCTTTTATATTCATTGGCATTGACAGACACAAGCCGGGATAACTCCTCGGAGGAACGAGGGATTCCATCTTTTTCATTCCTTGTCTTTTTCTCCCGGGTATCTGCCTCCAAAGAGCTTACTGGTTTCTGCTCCGTGATAGATTGATCTTCTTTGTCCTGTCCCGGCTCGATAAGTGGGGTAGTGGCCGGATTATTTTTACCCCCTGGTTTTTTGCCTGGATTGTTCACAGTTGGTTCCTGTAAGTCCTCACGAAGGCTTTCACCCTGGTTAGCGGTTTCCAGATTCACCGCAGGAAATAAACCGGGTGTCTGTGTCTCTGTTTCATTTTGCACCGGGTTCACCTGGGTATTGGCCCCAAAGGCCTCCGGTTGGGGGGGCTTATTGGTCAGCGTCAGGTAAACCAGTGTTCCAAGCACTCCCACAAAAAACGCGGCCAATGCATACCGGCCGGCATTATTGAATCGCTTGCGACGACTGAATCTCTCTTTCCGGTCATGCAAGGTCTTTACATACATTTCCTTGATCTCGTCCAGCGACCGCTCCATTTTCGTCTCCATTTGAACCACTTCAACTTCGGGTTCTTCCGTCTTTTCCAGGGATATCAGGGGAGTATCTTCAATTTTTACGACAGGCTGTTCTTTCTCCTTTGGTGTCACCATTTCAGTGGCTTTTTCCACGGGTTTAATAACCGTAACGCGGGTATTATCCTTTTTGGGCATCACCACCACAATGGTAGAATAGGCAGGTTTCTTTTCGGGTTGGGGTTCTTCTGATTTGCTGGAGTTGGCATCCTGCTTTTCCACGACAGGTTCCTTTTTTTCCTGCTGGGATTGCGAGGCGATGGGGCGTTTGAAGAACCGGTCATAAGGCTGCTCCTCTACTACGGGGGCGTAGGGCTTCAGTTCAGCGATCTCACTGGGATATCGCCAGGCTGCACTTTTCCCATCAACCCATATCAGGTCGTAGGGCTTTAGTCCAAGGGAAATGATCTCGTCCAGCGAATAAGGCCCTATCTCCCTATTGCTGCGAAGCATGCGGTAAGTTGACATAACCCGTCCAGAGTTTGGTACTGCGATAAAACTACGAAAAAAACATACCCGATAATGTAAAAGCCTTGTTATATCGGGTGTCTGGCCAGGGTTTGCCAGACCAACACAGGTGGATAAATTAGGCCTAAAAAACACCGGATTCCGGGTCGGTATTAGGGCCAATTCCGGTACATTTGCAGACCGCAAAAAAGCCGAAAAAAAAGCCCTTAATAAGAACGTATGGACGAAAGCTTAGTGCCACAGGAAACCAATGATCAGGACCGGATCATTCCGGTCAATATTGAGGAACAGATGAAGACGGCCTATATCGATTATTCGATGTCGGTCATAGTCGGACGCGCCCTGCCGGATGTCCGGGATGGGTTCAAACCCGTCCATCGCCGGATCCTCTTTGCCATGAATGAATTGGGGATCAATTTTAACCGCCCTTTTAAGAAATCAGCCCGTATCGTCGGGGAAGTGTTGGGTAAATACCATCCTCACGGGGACACTGCCGTTTACGACGCCATGGTGCGTATGGCCCAGGATTGGAATATGCGGTACCCGCTGATCGACAAACAGGGAAACTTTGGTACCCAGGATGGAGATGGCCCTGCAGCCATGCGTTATACCGAAGCCAGGCTGAAAAGACTTGCTGAAAGCCTGCTGGATGACATTGAGAAGGATACAGTTGACTTCCAGTTCAACTTTGATGATACCGAAAAGGAACCAACCGTCCTTCCTTCCCGGATACCCCAGTTATTGATCAATGGCTCCAGCGGTATCGCCGTAGGTATGGCCACCAATATGATGCCCCATAACCTGAGCGAAGTGATCGATGGATGTATCGCCTATATTGATGACCGGGAGATCACCGTGGAAGGTTTGATGCAACATGTCAAAGGTCCTGATTTTCCCACCGGGGGTATCATCTATGGAATGGAAGGGGTGAAGGCCGCCATGCATTTTGGGCGGGGCCGGGTCGTACTCCGCGGAAAACTCCATGTCGATACCAAGCCTTCGGGACGTGAGCAGGTGATTATTACCGAAGTGCCCTACCAGGTAAGCCGCGACACCCTTACCGAAAGAATCGGTGCCCTGGTCAATGAAAAGGTGATCGACGGTATAGCCCACGTAAACAACGAATCCAACGAAAAAGAAGGCACCCGGATCGTGATCGACCTGAAAAGGGACGCGATCGCCAATGTCATCATCAACCAACTCTACAAACATACCGAGCTCCAAACCAGCTATGGTATCAATAATGTCGCCCTTGTAAAAGGAAGACCACGGACACTTAATGTCCGGGATCTTATCTCCGAATTCATTGAATTCCGTCATGAGGTAGTGGTTCGCCGAACCAAATACGAACTGGCAGAAGCGGAGAAAAAAGCCCACCTGCTCCTGGGTTACCTCATCGCATTGGATCACCTCGATGAAGTGATCGCGATGATCCGGGCCTCCTCTACGCCGGATATCGCCAAAGAAAACCTGGTCAATGCAGGCTGGGGATTGGATGAAATCCAGGCAAAAGCCATTCTCGAACTTCGTCTCCAACGCCTCACCGGCATGGAGCGTGATAAGATCCGGGAAGAATATGATGAATTGATGAAGCTGATCGCTTACCTGAAAGACCTGTTGTCCGATGAAGCAAAAAGGTTTGAGATCATCAAAGCCGAACTGATCGAGATCAAAGATAAATTTGGGGATGAACGCAAGACCGAGATCACCTACCTCGATGATGAAGTAAAAATAAAGGACCTGATCAAAGAAGAGGATGTAGTGATCACCATTTCCCACCTCGGTTATATCAAACGCACCCCTGCCGAAGAATACCGGGCCCAGCGTCGCGGAGGAAGAGGATCAATTGGAGGTAAAACGAGGGAAGAAGATTTTATCGAACACCTCTTTGTCTGCTCTACCCACCATACCCTGCTGATCTTTACAGAGAAAGGACGTTGTTATTGGTTGAATGTGTATGAGATTCCGGAAGGGGAGAAGACCAGTAAAGGACGCGCCATACAGAACCTGGTGCAGATACCCCCGGATGATAAGGTACGTGCGGTAATTGATGTAAAAGACCTGAAAGATGAAACCTTTGTAAAAGGCCATGATATTGTGCTTTGCACCCGGAAAGGGATCATCAAGAAAACGGAACTGGAAGACTTTAGCCGTCCGCGCCAGACCGGTGTCAATGCCATCACCATTATAGAAGGCGATGAATTGCTGGATGCGAAACTTACCGATGGCCAGTGCGAGATCATGATGGCCGTGAAGAGCGGCAGGGCGATTCGATTCCCCGAAGAAAAAGTTCGACCCACCGGACGTGGTGCCATTGGTGTTGCAGGGATTGATGTGGATGAAGCCGATGATGCGGTTATCGGAATGCTATGTGTAAATCCTGTAACGGAAGCATCTAAGACTGTATTGGTGGTGAGCGAACAAGGGTACGGAAAAAGGACAGCCGTGGATGAATACCGGATTACCAATCGGGGAGGAAAAGGCGTGAAAACGATCAACGTAACCGAAAAAACTGGTAAATTGGTCGGGATACTTGGCGTCAACGATTCGGATGACCTGATGATCACTTGCCGTAGCGGAGTGACCATCCGGATGAAAGTAGCTGACATCAGTGAACAGGGAAGGGCCACCCAGGGTGTTAAATTGATCCGTCTGGATAATGGCGATGAGATCGCCGCCATCACCCGGATCGACGAACAACCCGGAGAAGAAAATGGGACTGCCGGCACCGAGAATCTGACACCTGACGCAACCCCTGGAAACGAAAATCCATCTGCTGAGTGATCAAATTAGGTAAAAAAGGCTTAACCAATCTTTTATTATAAACATTCGAAAATGCAAAAATTCACGTTAACGGCCCTGCTTGCTTTCTTCGCCGTAATGGTATTCGGTCAGAAGATCGATGATATCAAGGAAGCTATCGGAAAACAGGACTGGACCAAGGCCAAGGATATGGTAGATAAATACATGGCCAATGAGAAAAGCATGAAAAAGAACGAAGGGATCTGGTATTACAAATCCGTCGTTTACAATGAAGTGTCCAAAGATGCCGCCCTCGCCGGGCTCCTCAACGGGGCAGACGGAAAATGGGAGGCATTTGAAGCATACAAAAAACACCTGGAAATCGATCCCAAGAATATCCTGGGAACCCTGGAACAGAATGTCCGCTTATTTGATATCTATAACGGGTATTTCAGTCTGGCCGTAAATGATTTTAATAACAAAACCTTTGAAGGAGCCCTGGTAAACTTTAAGAAAGCCTGGGAAGTAGAAAAATACATCCAGTCAAAAGGGTTTGTTTATAATAACGGTCAATCCGATTTTTCTTTCCCGGCCTTTGATACGTCCATGGTACAAAACATTGCATCCGCCGCCTACAACGCCAAGAAGGTGGATGAAGCGGTTGGATACTATAGCCAGATCGCGGATGCTAAAATTGGAGGCCCCGACTATATGAATATCTACCAGTTCCTGGTTGAGCATTATATGGAAAAAGGGGATAAGGCCAATACCGAAAAATATCTTTCACTGGGGCAGCAATTGTACCCCGAAAATTATTATTGGATCCAGGTTCAGGTGGATGAAGCAGGGGAGACCGATATGCCTAAACGCTTCGCCAAATATGAAGAAGTGTCCAAGAAGTATCCCGGCAATTATTTCCTGCTGTACAACTACGCCGTGGAACTTTTTAACTTTGCGTACACGTCAGATACCAAACCCGCCGATTACAAACAGATTCAGACAAAGATCGAAGAGACCCTGAATGCAGCCCTGGCCGCCAAGCAACAAACCGATGGTCATGAAGCCAATGTACTAATGGCCCGCCACCTGTACAACCTGACCTTTGATATGCAGGAAGAGCAACGCCTGATCAAAGGCCAGACTCCGGCTGATCAAAAGAAACGCAACGACCTCCGCGATAAGATCAACCAGAAGTTTGATGTGCTGCTGCCTTATGCACTGGCCAGCTACGATTATTACGAACACAAGTCCGATATCAAAGCCAGTGAGAAAGGAAGTTGGAAACTGATCGCTGAGATCGTTTCCGCCTGCTACGACGCGAAAAAGATGCCCGAAAAGGCTGATGAGTACCGCGATAAAATGAAAAAGATCCTCTAAACGATAGGGGTGCCACATAATTCAAAAGCCGGGTAATCACCCGGCTTTTTTATTCCCCAGACAGGAGCCTGAAATGACTCAGACAGGGATTGGGTAGTAATATGAAGGATTTTTCTACTTAACATAATATAAATTATAAGAAATTTATGACTGGGTGGCCTGTGGCTGGCAGGAGCTTTCAGACAACCCGTAAATCAACTATCTTTATATCAAATAAATCATTACAGATGGATTATCAATCGCCTAATCATTCGCAGCAGACTCAAATAGTTCTCCCCCAGGTGGGCGAACAAGCTACCGTTAAAAATTTCATGGCGAATGTGTTCACGTTCATGTTTATCGCGCTCGGGATATCTGCCCTGGTCGCCTATATGTTTGCCAATAACCAGGAATGGATCGTCGCACTGGCCAGTAACAAGATCCTTTTCTACGCCGTCATGTTTGCGCCACTGGGTTTTGTATTACTGATGTCGTTTGGATATTCCCGGCTTTCCGCACCGCTTATGGTGACCTTGTTCCTCGTGTATGCGGCCATCAATGGAATCACTTTTGGATTTATTCTTCTTGTATATAGCATCGGATCGGTGGTTGCCTGCTTTTTATCCGCCTCCGCTATGTTCGGCGTTATGGCCTTTATGGGATATACCACCAAAAAAGACCTGACCTCCTTTGGCCGGATCATGTTTATGGGACTGATCGGTATCATTATCGCCTCTGTGATCAATATCTTCCTGGGCAGCAGTACCATGGATTATATTATCAGTTTTATCGGTGTCATGGTCTTTACCGGACTGACCGCTTACGATGTACAAAAACTGAAACGTATTGGTGAAGGCATTGAAATGGAAGGAACCCCAGCCGTTGAAGTGCGCAAACGTTCCATCATGGGTGCATTGACCCTCTATCTTGACTTCATTAACCTGTTCCTCATGTTGCTGCGTCTTTTTGGTGGAAGACGGGATTGATATAATTATTATATGGATATCCGCGAAGCGCTTCTCGCTGAACACTCCAAGGCCCAGTGTAACCGGATCGTAAAATGGATCGGAAGTGACCAGAAGCGTTTTGACCAGTTATTTACCTTGTTTACAGGAAAGGAATACCGTGTCATTCAACGGGCTGCCTGGCCGGTAAGCTATGCTGTAGAGGCACATCCCACTCTTATACATAAACATTGGGGTAAACTGATCAAATTCATGCAGGATCCGTTGGTGCATGTTGCAGTGAAAAGAAACAGCCTGCGCCTGATGCAAGACCTTGATATCCCAGCAAAATACCATGGGGAGATCATGAATCTCTGCTTTGATTATATCATGCGTATCAACGAGGCCGCCGCTGTAAAAGCCTTTGCGCTCACAGTATTGGATAACCTCTCCAAAACCTACCCCGAGATCAAACAGGAACTCGCCACCATCATTGAAACACAATGGGACGCTGAAACACCGGCGTTCAGGTCGAGAGGAAGAAAAATATTGAAGAAAATTGGTCATTAGGTAATAGCTGACAGCTATTGGCTAACCTTCTTATCTCGATAAAACTCCCGAAATAACAAACGCAAATTCTGGTCGTAAGTAATATAATTATACAGCCAGTTGAGAAAAACAAACAGGCGGTTCTTCACACCTAAGATCAACATCAGATGCAGGCCCATCCACACCATCCAGGCTGGAAACCCACCAAAATGCCATTTGGGTTTTGAAAGGTCAACCACTGCCAGGTTCCTTCCCACTGTTGCCATGGATCCTTTGTCTACATATTCAAACTCTTTTTTATCGCTTCTTCCTTTCAAGGCACGCAACAAATTCCCCGCAATAAGGTCCGCCATCTGAATCGCACCTTGTGCTACCTGGGGATGTCCATTGGGATAAAGCGGGGTCTCCATATAGGCCAGGTCTCCAACTGCATATATTCCATCATGACCTACCACCTCACAATAACGGTTTACACGAATACGGTTTCCTCTGACCAATTCATTTTCCCCGATACCGCCTGGTACATTTCCCTTGATGCCTGCCGCCCAGATTACTAACCCGGAAGGAATTGTTCCTCCTTCCTGCAGGAAAACATCTTTCCCATCATAATCTTTAACCAATGTACCGGTTAACAAGTTAACACCCAGCTTTTCAAGATATTCTTTGGATTGCCTGGAGGAGGCTTCAGACATGGTTCCGAGCGTCTTTCCCGAACCCTCAAGCAGGTAGATATTCATCTTGGTAAAATCCAATTCGGGATAATCCTTGGGTAATACGTAGCGTTTCATTTCAGCCAGGGCACCCGAAAGTTCAACACCGGTTGGCCCCCCGCCTACAACTACAATATTCATCAGCCGTTGCAATTCTTCGGGATCGGTTACCCGCAGGGCATCCTCAAAATTCTGTATCAGCCGGTGCCGTATCTGTAAAGCCTCCACTGTTGACTTCATCGGAAAGGCCTTTTCCCCTAATCCACTATTACCAAAGAAATTTGTATCCGCGCCTGTTGCCAATACCAACACATCATAACTGATCTCTTCCTTGTCGGTCACCAATACCTTGCCTGCTGACCTTATTTCCAGAATATCCGCCAATCGGAATTTGACATTCCGGCTATTGTGAAATGCCTTGCGCAAGGGAAAGGAAATATTGCTCGCATCCAATCCGGCTGTCGCCACCTGATAAAATAAGGGCTGAAACTGGTGATAATTGAATCGGTCTACCAGCAAAACCTCTACTCCCGGTTTATTGTTCAACTTCCGAGCCAATCGCAAACCACCAAATCCACCCCCTGCAATCACTACTTTCATGTCATTTGGTTTTATGACACAAATTTATGAAATTTTCAATAATTATTGAAATTAAAATTATAGTAGATATAACCTATCGAAATTAGGTATTCGTTATCAGTCTAATAGAGCATTCTCACTTTGATCGTTTCTTTTACCTCACGTAGTAAAGTAAGGGCCCGGCCGGAGATATTCTTATCGACATCCAGCACCACATACCCGATGCTGTCATTGGTCTTCAGGTATTGGCCAACAATGTTGATATTGTGTTTGGATAATTGGGTGTTGATGGCCGAGAGTACACCCGGTACATTGCGGTGAATATGGAGGATCCTGTGCGCGCCTTCCTGTGGGGGAAGGGCCAGAGCAGGAACGGTATGGGAGCCAAAGGTGATTCCTTTCTCCAGGTAATTGTGCAATTTGGCGCTTACATCTTCTCCGATATTTTGTTGCGCTTCTTCGGTAGAGCCACCAATATGCGGGGTCAGGATGACATTGGGCAGATCTTGCAAAGGTGTTTGAAAACGATCGCCATTTTTTTCGGGTTCCCAGGGGAAAACATCCACCGCCGCGCCGCCAATATGTCCATCAAGTATGCCTTTGCGCAAAGCCTCGAGGTCAACTACCGTTCCTCTTGCATAGTTGATCAGGATCGCACCCTTTTTGAAATGCTTTAATAAATTCTTATTGATGATATTTTGTGTCTGGCTGTTCTCCGGTACATGAAGCGTTATCACATCCGATTTACTGACGAGTTCCTTTAATGATTTTGCATCCGTGGCATTTCCCAATGGAAGTTTGGTCTCTACATCATAAAACAACACTTTCATGCCAATGGATTCAGCCAATACACTGACCTGGCTTCCGATGTTTCCGTACCCGATAATTCCCAGTGTTTTTCCCCTGAGTTCAAAACTCCCTTTGGCATCTTTCATCCAGATGCCTTCATGAGCGGCTTTGTTCTTATCGGGTATACGCCGGATCAACATGATCGCCAGCCCGATGACCAATTCTGCAACCGATCGTGTATTGGAATAGGGGGCGTTAAAAACAACTACCCCTTTTTCAGTCGCTTTACGCAAATCAACCTGGTTAACCCCAATACAAAAACAGCCAATGGCTTGTAATTTATTGGCCGCTTCCAATACCCTGGCAGTGATTTGAGTCTTGGATCGAATACCCAGAATATGAACATCCCTGATCTCTTTGATCAGCTCTTCTTCGGTCAGGGCCTTGCTGATTTTTTCAACCCCGTCATAACCATGAACTTTGAAATTCTTTACCGCTGTATCGCTGATATTCTCCAGGAATAAAATGCGGATCTTGTCTTTGGGATAACTTGTTTTTCCCTGTGAAGTACTCATAATGCATGCAAAGATGCGGAAATTACGATTGAAAAAACGTATTACTAACATTCGTTTTACAGGGCTTTAGCATTATATTTGTTGGAAGTCCAACTGTAAAATCATTTTCTTTTGAAAAACAATCTGATTATAGCCGCCCTCCTGGGCATAATATGGGCAGGATGCACGGTCTCCGGAAGGGACAAGCATCCTGATACACTCTCCCCCACCCTGGCCTATACCGATCCCGCCTCCACCGCCAACTACGCAAAATATCATGACCTGGTTGCGGATTTTATGAAAGCCAACCTGCTTCAACGCGGCTTTAATGGAGCCATCCTCGTGGCCAAGGATTCAACAGTGGTTTATGAAACCTATCATGGCCGGATTGACCTGCGTAAAAAAGACAGCATTCACGAGCATACTGCTTTTCATATTGCCTCCACGTCAAAGACCATGACTGGTATGGCCATGCTTCAATTGGTAGAACAAGGCCTGGTAAAACTGGATCAACCGCTGGAAGAATTCTTCCCGGGTTTTCCTTACCCCGGCGTAACGGTTCGGTTGTTATTGACGCATCGAAGCGGCATACCCAACTACCTGTATTTTTTGGAGAAAGGAAAATGGAACAAACAAATCCGGATCAGTAACCAGGGCGTACTGGATGCACTGTATAGCATGAAACCGGGTAAGGAATCAAGACCGAATTCAAGGTTCAGCTATTGCAATACGAATTATGTCCTGCTTGCCCTGATCATTGAAAAGGTCACTGGTCAACCATATCCGGTCTATATGAAGGAAAAGATCTTCACGCCGCTGGGTATGACCGATACATATGTGTATACCCCCGACATGGAAACAACGGTCACCCCAAGTTTCCAATATAATGGCGCCTTGTGGAGACTTGATTTTGCCGATGACACTTACGGAGATAAAAATATTTACAGCACCCCATCCGATCTTTTAAAATGGAGCCTCGCCGTACATGGCAAGGAGGTTGTCAACGATTCCATGCTTCAATTGGCGCTTACACCCCATAGCCTGGAAAGACCTTCGATGCATAATTATGGTTTGGGCTGGAGAATGATCACCCTTCCCAATAAGAAGACCGTTTATTACCACAATGGCCGTTGGCATGGGAATAACAGTGCCTTTGCTTATTTGCCGGAAGAAAAAGTAACGATCATCATTGTAGGCAATAAATACAACAGCAATATTTACCGCACAGCGCGTAAGGCCTATGACATCTTTGGTCAATACCTGCAAGACAACGAGGAGGATGCAGGGGAAGAATCGCTGATGGTTCAGGCCGAGGAAAAACCGGGTGATATGGGCTCTCCGGCACCCCTGGTAGCCAAAAAGGATTAATGTTCCCTTCACCCGGGCCGAATAGTCCCAGGAAGTACACAAAATCATATTGATTCTGGAAATAGTTTCCCAACTTTAAAGAAACGTATTTCCCATGAAGATCTACCGTGCGGAGCAAATCCGGCAGTGGGATCAATATACAATTACCCACGAACCTGTAGCCTCCATTGACCTGATGGAAAGGGCCGCTCAGGCCTGTCTGGACTGGATGGAACAGGAAGGTTTGCTGACATCCTTTCCACCGGTATTTATTTTTTGTGGCAAAGGAAACAATGGTGGTGATGGCCTGGCCCTGGCCCGGTTATTATTATCCAGAAAAATTCCCACCTCCACGTATATTCTTGAATTTGGTAACCTGGGTACTCCCGATTTTCAAACCAATCTGGCACGGCTACATCCACTCAACGGACATATTCATTTCCTTCAGGAAGAATCACAATTTCCCACTATACCAATCGGGACCCTGGTAGTAGATGCTTTGTATGGCTCGGGAATGAACCGTCCTCTTGAGGGATTGAGCGCTGCCCTCGTTCATCATCTCAATACATCCAATTGCCCCATCATTTCCATCGATATACCAAGTGGCTTATCGGTTGACCAGTCCTCAAAGGGAAACACCGCAATTTGGGCCACTCATACCCTTTGTTTTCAAACCCTGAAACCTGCCCTGCTCGTCCCGGAAAACGGGCTTCATGTTGGTCAGGTAACCGTATTGGATATCGGTCTTCATCCCGGGTTTGAAGAGACCACCACGCCTGCATTTACGCTGGTTACCCTCAAGATCGCCTCCGGTTTGTTAAAGAAACGCGACAGGTATGCCCATAAAGGAAATTTCGGTCATGCTTCCCTGTTAGCCGGAAGTACCGGGAGCATGGGTGCGGCTGTACTGGCGGCCAGGGCCTGCCTGCGGTCTGGTGCGGGGAAACTAACCTGCTATGTACCGGCTACGGGTCTGGATATACTTCAAATAGCGGTCCCAGAAGCCATGGTCAGGGTGAGTGGTTCCGGCAATGAGATCGAAGGTTACTATCCTTTGGCTGACCACCAGGGGTTGGGGATCGGACCAGCGATCGGGCTTGGAGAAAAACAAAGGGACCTGTTTCGGCAGGTATGTAATACCCATCTTCGGCCCATGGTCATTGATGCCGATGCCTTGACACTTTTGGGAAAATACCCTGAACTCTGGGAATTTGTACCCCGCGATTCCATCCTAACCCCACACCCGGGCGAATGGGAGCGGCTTTTTGGGAAAACCGCCAACGATTTTGAACGGATAGCCAAAACACGAGAGGTAGCTGAACGGCGGCAAATGAATATTGTTTTAAAAGGTCATTATAGCTTTATCGCCCTGCCGGACGGCTCAGCCTGGTTCAATTCCACCGGAAACCCGGGTATGGCCACTGCCGGTAGCGGCGATGTCCTAACCGGAATTCTGACCGCGTTACTGGCACAAGGCTATACCTCCGGGGAGGCGACCCTGCTGGGGGTTTTCCTTCATGGATTAGCCGGGGACATGGCTTTAGAGACCGGATCCGAACCCTCCCTGATTGCCAGCGACCTGATTGACCATATCGGTGCCGCCTATTCCCTGCTTACCAGTCCGGATGAGGGGATAATTGAGCTATAAAACCAATAAAAAATCGATCTATATTATTCTGAGCGCCAGCTTCCAATTTCGGGTTCCAACCCCTATCTTTGCCGTCCTTTAAAAAGTAGTTTAAGAACCACCTGTTTATGGATAAATTGATCTACGTCGTTCCCCTGATGGCCGTGATCGGCCTTCTCTACACTTATGTGAAATTCAAGTGGGTAGCTAAGCAGGATGCAGGCACCGACCGTATGAAAGAGATCAGCACCTATATTGCCAATGGTGCTATGGCCTTTCTCCGTGCCGAATGGAAGATCCTCGGTTATTTTGTTGTGATCGTGGCGATCCTGTTAGGGATCATGGCTTCGGCAAACCCCAGTTCGCACTGGTCCATCTCCATCGCTTTTGTCATTGGCGCTGTATTTAGCGCTACTGCAGGTTATATCGGTATGCGGATCGCTACCAAGAGTAATGTGCGTACGGCCCAGGCCGCCCGTACCAGTCTGAGCAAAGCCCTGAACGTATCTTTTACCGGAGGTTCGGTAATGGGACTGGGTGTTGCCGGATTGGCCGTACTTGGATTGGGTAGCCTGTTCATTATCTTAAAAATGATCTTTGTTCCGGATGGTGCTTCGGTAAATGGTCCTGAAATGGTCCGTGCCATTGAAGTATTGACCGGTTTTTCATTAGGAGCCGAATCCATCGCCCTCTTTGCCCGTGTAGGTGGTGGTATCTATACCAAAGCGGCCGATGTAGGTGCTGACCTCGTAGGTAAAGTAGAAGCCGGTATCCCCGAAGATGATCCCCGCAACCCCGCCACCATTGCCGATAACGTAGGCGACAACGTGGGTGATGTGGCAGGTATGGGTGCCGACCTTTTCGGATCCTATGTAGCCACCGTTCTGGCCACCATGGTACTTGGTCAGGAAACCATTGCCCATGATGACCAGTTTGGCGGATTATCCCCCATCCTGCTCCCGATGCTGATCGCGGGCGTAGGTATACTTTTCTCTATAGTAGGAACCTGGTTTGTTCGTATCTCCGAAAATGCCGGTATCAATACCTCTACTGTCCAGAAGGCCCTGAACATGGGTAACTGGGGCTCGATCGTATTGACCGCCATTGCTTCAATATTCCTGGTGCAATTCATTCTTCCCGAAACCCTGACCCTGCGTGGTCATGACTTTACCAAATGGGGTGTCCTTGGCGCTATCGCCGTAGGTCTGGTTGTGGGTACCTTAATGAGCATCATTACCGAATACTATACTGCCATGGGCAAACGCCCGGTATTGACCATCGTCCGTCAATCGGGTACTGGTCATGCCACCAATGTAATTGGCGGACTCGCTGTGGGCATGGAATCAACCATGTTACCTATCCTGGTTCTTGCCGGTGGTATCTGGGGCTCCTATTACTGTGCTGGCCTGTATGGCGTAGCCATTGCAGCAGCCGGTATGATGGCCACTACAGCTATGCAATTGGCTATCGATGCCTTTGGGCCAATCGCTGATAATGCCGGTGGTATCGCTGAAATGAGCGAATTACCTCCTGATGTTCGCGAAAAAACAGACGTACTGGATGCTGTAGGAAATACAACTGCAGCCACTGGTAAAGGATTTGCGATCGCCTCCGCTGCCCTCACCGCCCTGGCACTCTTTGCCGCTTTTGTTGGCGTAGCAGGTATTGATGGCATTGATATTTATAAAGCCGATGTATTGGCCTCCCTCTTTGTAGGAGGTATGATACCCTTCATATTCTCTTCTCTGGCAATTCAGGCGGTAGGACAAGCCGCTATGAGCATGGTGGAAGAGGTAAGACGCCAGTTCAAAACCATTCCGGGTATCATGGAAGGAACCGGAAAACCGGAATACGAAAAATGCGTGGCCATCTCTACCGATGCCTCCATTAAGAAAATGCTTGCACCTGGCGCTATCACGATCATCTCCCCATTGATCATCGGCTTTGTACTCGGACCCGAAGCATTGGGAGGATTTCTTGCCGGTGCTACGGTGAGTGGTGTGTTAATGGGAATGTTCCAAAATAATGCCGGTGGTGCATGGGACAATGCCAAGAAATCATTTGAAAAAGGGGTTGAGATCAATGGCGAAACCTATTACAAAAAATCAGAACCACATAAAGCCTCTGTTACAGGTGATACCGTAGGTGATCCGTTTAAAGACACCTCCGGCCCTTCAATGAACATCCTGATCAAGCTGATGTCGATCGTTTCCCTGGTTATAGCCCCCACCCTGGCCCAGGTTCATGGTACAGGTGGATCCCACCATGGCACAACCGCCAAAGAGGTAAAAGTGGACAAGATAAATGTGGAAACCAACCCGTCTGTTACGGTGCAATACCCGTCAAAATAACTCGAAGAGTCTAATCAGAACCATTACAAAGTCCCGGTGTTTCTACATCGGGGCTTTTTTTTGTAACCTTTTGACATTCCTTGCGTCATACCTTAATGGATGTTAAAAAATCTTAAATAAGGTTACCAAATATCCAGAATACGAAAAAACTCGTATATTCGAATTACAATTACTTACCATTATGTCAAACAGCAAGCATATAAAGCCCACCGAAAGTGAGTTGGAAATATTGCAGGTACTGTGGGACAAGGGCACGGCCACGGTAAGGGAGGTACATGAGGAACTCTCCAAAACCAAGGAAGCCGGCTATACCACGACCTTGAAACTCATGCAGATAATGAATGAGAAGGGTCTCGTGAAGCGGGATAATTCCATGCGCAGTCATGTTTATCAGCCTGCCGTGAACCGGGAAAAGACCCAGAAGCATTTATTGAATAAAATGATCGATTCGCTGTTTGGCGGATCGCCTACCCAGTTGGTCATTCAGGCCCTGGGAAATAATAAAACCAGTCCCGAAGAATTAGAAAAGATCCAGGCGTTATTGGATAACCTGAAAAAACAGTAAGCATGCCTGCTTTGCCAGCATCCAACTTTCTGCTTTCCCTTGGTTGGGCCATACTGAACAGTTTTTGGCAAATGGCCCTTATATGGGTTATTTTCCGGGCTGTGCTGTTCCTGTTCCCCAGGCTCCGGTCCTCTGTACGTACCGGAATCGCCACGGGTCTTGTTTTAGGTGGATTTGTTTGGTTCCTTTTCACTTTATTTACTTCCTTTGGTCAGGTTTCCGACGCCCGCCTATTTGTTGCCCAGTTAGGTGATGACAATTTGATCGCACAGGTGCGTGCTAATCTGTTGCCCCTTCTCCCCTATGCCGGAATTTTATACCTCGCCTTATTGGTGGTTCCCGTTCGGCAATTCATTATCAATTACCGGTATCTGCAGTTGATCCGTCAGCATGGGTTAAGCCGGATACAAGGGGAATGGAAAATATTCACAGCCCGCATGTCATCTTATATTGGAGTACGGAGACCCGTTCAGGTTTGGATATCCTCCTTGGTCAAGTCGCCTGTTACCGTTGGTTTTCTCCGGCCCATGATCCTGATCCCCCTGGCTGCCGTAAATCATCTGGATATGCGGCAGATGGAATCCGTTTTGCTGCACGAGCTCGCGCACATCCGTCGAAAAGATTATCTGTTCAACTTCCTGCTCACCATCATACAATCATTGCTTTACTTCAATCCTTTTGTTCGATGGATGATTCAACAGATCGAAGAAGACCGCGAATCCAGTTGTGATCAACTGGTGATCCAGTTTGGATACAATGCCCACTCTTATGCCACGGCGCTATTAGCTTTGGAAAAGGGCTGGCCAGGCGTAGAGAAACAGGCTCTTTCGATGGCCATGGCTGCCACTGGCGGCAACAGAGGCTTGATGAAAAGGGTCGAGCAGATTGTGGGGATACCCACTGTCAAAAAATGGTGGACACCGGGTCATATCGCAGGTATTTGTTCCGCAATCCTGTTGGTGTTATTCTCTCAGGTTCTTGTACTCCACACTCCTGCAAACGATAAAGCGCGAGGTCTTACGTTGCACGAATGGGTGGCGGGACATTTTACCTGGCCTTCCAACAAGAAAGAAATAAAAGAGGTGGAATTGCCAAAATCAGCACTGGCAGCGGTCCGTCCGGCAGCATTTACCGAAGCAAAAACACCCCTGCTCCAATCAACCAGCCCAGAAGCAGTCAAACAGGAATATGTCCGTTATCCTGCCTATAATGACCCTGCCTACCAATACGTCAGCTTCCGTGAACCTGTGGAGCCTGTATTGACAGCGGAGGAAGAAGCTGAAGTGGATAATGCCGTAGAGGTGTCACGTCGCCTTGTACAGGAGATGGAATGGGAAGAGATGCGCAAACAATACGCGGATGCCCTGACCCGATTGGAACAAGAGCGAATGAAAAAAGCACACCTGGCGCAATTCAATGCGCAGGATTGGGCCGACCTGGAGAAAAAACTCCGGCTTCAATATGAACAGATCAATTGGGAACAATTAAATGGGAAGCTGGATATGGCGATGGCCGGTATTCAAATGGACAGTGTGATCCATGAAGTAGCAAAAGCCCAGGAAAAGGTAAGGACACTCGAAGGGCTGATGAAATCATACGAACTGGCATCTATTCCCGATACGGATCTGAGTCTGGAAACATTAAAGAAAGAAGAAGAGAGACTACGCAAAGAGATGGACCAGCTCAAGAAGGTCAGGACACGTAAGATCGTTCGCCTTTAATCCCCTTTTATCTTCTGTATTACCAGCACCGCGGACAGGCTTCGCTGTATTTATTCCCGATCAGGAAACCGATCATGATCTCATGTGTGCCCCGGCTAACTGTATTGAGATTGGAGGTAGTTAGATCATACGCATAGCCAATATTAAACGTATTGCCTACGTTAACGCCTAACATACCTGCATATCCGTCTTCCAAACGGTAACTACCCCCTACCCAGAACAGGTCACGGTATTGCATTTTTACATTGGCTTCTACCTGAAATTCCCGGCGGGAAGAACTGCGTATATATTTGGTCATGATCGAAGGCACCATATTGATATCTTCCGTAAGCAGGAAACGATATCCTCCGGTCAGAAAAAGATGGGGCACAGCGCGGCCTTTCTCCACTATGGCCGCATCATCTACAAATGAAATATTCTGCGGAACCACCTGTTGGGCCGACAAGCCGATAAAATAATCGCGTGAATATAACCAGAGCCCGGCACTGATATCAGGTTTCAATTTATTCAATTCACCTGAGATAGCTGCACCGGTGGCGGGATCAAATGGATCGCCACCACCAAAATCCTGTTTGGTTTTATCGATACTTACCGTAGTAAATCCGGCAGAAAAACCAGCTGACAGGTTTGTTGTTGGATTAATCCCGATATGATAAGCATAGGAAGCATAGGTGGTAAACCGGTTAAAACTTCCGGTCTTGTCATTGATGACCGTCATCCCGATTCCATGATGCGGTTCAGCCGCGGTATAATTCTCCCAATAATATTTACCACGGGGGTTTTGCCCGGGGATGCTATAGGAAGTAGCGGAGGTGCGATAGTCATTTTTACCCAGTGGGCCATGCACGGTCAGATAGGCCGTTCGGGGCGCACCCGTTAAGCCCACCCATTGGTCACGGGCACTCATTTTTACATCCCAGTAATTCTCGATCCCCGTGATCGCCGGATTGACGATATAGGGATTCAAAATATACTGTGTATAGTGGGGCTTCTGCTGGGCCATTGCAGGAACCAGCCACCCACTCACGAATAAGAATAATAATCCTTTTCTCATTTTCTTATCTGATTACGTCCACATATCCGGCCATGCGTTTACGGCCGTTTTTCGGATCAACAATATAATAATAGGTGCCCACCGGAACTGGTTTACCATTGACAGTGCCATCCCATGGTGTGGTATAGCCTACCGACTTGTACACCAATTGGCCATACCTGTTATAGATCTCTACCGTAGCACCCGGATAAGTATCCAGGTATTCAATGACCCAACGGTCATGTACCCCGTCACCATTCGGACTGAAGATATTTGGTATAACCGGGCTTTTCAGCACTTTCACAAATACCTGGTCCTGATCGGTACAACCAAAATCGGAAGTTACCGTAAGGGTATATGTAATGTCATCCGACGGAGAAGCTTTGGGATCGGCAATCGTGGGGTTATCCAATCCGGTGGAAGGTGTCCAAAGATAATTGACCGGGAAGTTGGCATTTAATACCGGCGTCAATTGCACCACACCGCCTTGCAACAGGAATTTGTCGGGCCCTGCATTTGCCACAGGAACCGGATTTACAGGTACGGTTTGTTCTTTGAAATTGACACAACCATTTGTACCGGTAAAGGTGTATCGGATCAAATGTGAGCCGGAACCAGCGGTAGCAGGATTGAACAATCCGGTGGCAGAAACACCCGGACCCGTAAATACCCCCGAACCGGGTAATCCATTGATCACACTGGCCTGTGTCAGCTGGAAGGGCGATACATCCGCACAAACCCCATTTACAGGATCAAATACCACCTCTGGTGTAGCCAAAAGGGTAAAGGTCTTATCCAAGGGTTCGAGACAGGTGGCGCCCGAATAAGCGATCACCCGGATGGTAACATTCCTCGAAGCAGGTGTGCCAAATTCAGGATAACGGAAGGAATATTGTTTACCCTGTGTTGGGGTTTCATCCACCGTGAACAAACTCAGGTCATTGCCGGCATCCCAGTAGATCTCCAGCTTAACTATATTACCATAGCCCACCACATACGAGAGGTTCTCAATGGTGATATCCTGATTGCTGCACAAAGCGGCATTGTTCCGGATATTAAAGTCAGCCTTCGGAATCGCACTGTTCACATCAAAGGGTTTGGAAAGAGTATCCTTACACCCTTGATCTGATGTAACGATCAATTGAGCCGTATAACTTCCGGTAGCAGAATAAATATGCGATGGGTTCTGTTGGCCGGATGTGTTGGGGTTACCCGCCGTAGCATTGGCATCGCCAAAATTCCAGTTCCAGGCAGCGATGGATCCGGCTGAAATGGAGCTGGTATCCGTAAAGTTTACCGAAGGATCGGTCAAACATACCTCGGGAGCAATAAAACCTGCCCGTGGATTTACATGCACTGTAAGGTTATTACTTGTTACTGTGCTTACACAACCTTTATCCGTTTCCACCTGGAGGGTAACCGTATAAGGCCCTGTCTGGTTATAAATATGATTAAAAGCTGCCCCATTGGTCAGGACAGCATTGGAGGCATCGCCAAAATTCCATGACCATTTATTGATATTCCCGGAATTGGGAACTGAGGCATCTACCAGTGAAACATTTTTATTGACACAGGTAGCCCCACTGATCGAGAATTGGGCAGTTGGCAGCGCATTCACGGTTACATTCATTGTCTTGGTCGTGGACGGGCAACCGATCGCGGAGGTCGTAGTTAATGTAACTGTATAGGTACCCGGATTGGTATAAGTTTTGGAAGGATTGTTCACCGTGGAGGTTCCTCCATCACCAAAATCCCAGGACCATTGCGTTATTGAACTGTTTGGTGCGGTACTTTGATCCGTGAAATTAAATGTTCCACCCAGACAAACCTCCGCTTTGTCCACGGCGAAATTGGCTGTGGGTTGGGCATAGATCGTATTTAATAAACGAACACTGTCATCCACACAACCATTATTGGAAGTCACCGAAAGTGTTACCGTATAAGGTCCCGTTCCGGTGTAGGTATGGACAGGGTTTAGAATATTTCCGGCGGTATTACCATCCCCAAAATTCCAGGCATACGTAAAGGAGGCCTGCGAACCATCAGTGATGGAAGATTGATTGATAAAAGAAGCTGTACCCGCAGGCAGACAAACATTGGGCAATGCAAAACTGGCTACCGGGTTGGGGTGAATTATAATTGTTCGGGGGAACTCTTCACTCTGACAACCCGTGATGGTCTCCACTTTTAGTTTGACCACATAGGTGCCGGGTGTATTGTAAACATGTGTTTGATTCGCGTTTGTGGTTGCGGTCAATAAGGGTGATCCGTCACCAAAGTCCCAGTACCATTTAACCAGGGTACCGCCGTTAGATACAGATGAAGTATCCGAGAAGGTGATGGTCCGGCCTGTACAGAACGGAGCCGATGCGCCAAATTTAGCAATCGGTTCATCATTTAATATGACCGTTTTGGTCATCGTATCGGAAACGCAACCTACATCCGTGATCACACTCAATCGGGCATTATAGCTTGGCGCGGAGGCATATTTGTGTTTGGGGTTCTTGATGGAATCGATCTGTCCGTCACTAAAGATCCATGACCATTTAATGATATCACGTCCATCGGTATTGGTGACATCAAAGAAGGATACACTATCCGACACACAACCATTGGTTGTAAAATTAAAGTTGGCGGTGGGCGGAGCAAAGACCTGCAGGTCATAATCAATTTCCTGTTCCCCGGTACATCCATCTCCCGTAGGGTTTTGCACCAGTACTTTAATAGGGAAAGTGCCCACCGTATTCGCCATGTAAGGGGTCGGAAGTTTATACCTGTATACGGTACGTGTACCGATCACCCAGGTAGAATCGGCTACCGGACTGTTCAGGGTCACATCCGGGAAAAGTCCATTGAACTGCCACCGGATGGAGGTAGGCTGATAAGGGAATACAATGGAGAAAAAGAAAGGGGCACCCTTACAGGCCGCAGGAAAATTGACCGTGGCATAGGTATTTTGCGTCGATACAAACTGATAGAGGTCACGCACATTTGTTCCGGCCGAATAGGCGTAGGATTCAAAGTTTCCAAGACCATAGGCAATGGCATTGAAACCGCTATCCGCCGTTAACCGAAACGAAGGATTGGCCAGGTTACTCAGGTTTTCAACCAGGTAAGAATAGCCGGGTGCGCCAGGCATGGGTAAAAAGTTCGAAACCGGAGGAACGTTATTAATTCGAAAACTTCCGGAAGCTGCCGTTTGGATATATACCGACAGGTAACGTTGTGAAATCTGTTGCAGCGTGGATGAGAATATCGTAATGTCATTGATATTCTGCTCCACCGGGTTCAGGACCACCATATCCGGGTCACCCAGGTCATTGCTGGCATTTGCCGCATCGGAACTCATCATATACTGCATGCAACTGACCGGTTTACTTGCCGTGATCAGAAAGGCAGTGTTCACAGGAGCCGGATTCGCAGACGAAGCCGGGTAAAACTCACCGGCATTTAAGGTAATAATCGGTCCTGAGCCAATATCAATATCCGTGTTATCCTCCGAAGCAATTACCCGATAGTGAAATCCATTGGGGTTATTGGCAAAAGGAATCACCCCAAAACTCTTTCCCCAGGTATTGACAGGATACAATTGCTGATATAAGGGGTCATAAGACCCGCCCATTTGAGCTCCATTTCCGATCGCCAGAGAGGAGCTACCGGAGAATACAGCGATCTTTTTACAGGTCTCTGATCCGATGGCAATTGACTCCACCAAGGTTCCCGTCAGGTCCTGGTCATCCTGGATCTGAAGCACATCCCCGGGATTGGTCAAGACCATCGTGGTAGAAAGTGCATTGAGTACCCCATTTCGGCGCAGGCGGAATCGGACCGTTGTATTCGGTTCCACCGCTATGACCTGAAATTGGGACTTTGACCCCGAAGTACTGTTTTGGTAAAAGGTGGCAACAAAGTGCTTCTTCCCTAATACATTCTCCGGCAGGATCAGGGATGCCGCGGAGCGGAAACCCGCATAGATATGGGCGTAAACCACTACGGGTGGTTTACCCGGATCCACCAATACATGGATGCCTTTATTCACGACAACCCCGGATTCTCCGAAGTTGATATGGGCATTGCTGTATGGGATATTAATGGGGCCAGCCACCTGGTTGGCATTCACCGTAAAGGTGGTATTGAACCCATTTACGGATATGGTTCCCGAGGAATTCTTATCCGAAGTGATGAACAAAGCCATCTGTGCCTGGTTGGCGCCCGAAGGGGTATGAGACGGAAAACAAAGCCAAAATTCTTTTCCTTTATTGGAAAAATCCTGGGCAAAAAGCGGGGTCAATGCTGCCGTGCAGAATACGGCAAACAGCAAAAATCTTTTACTCATGCGTGTTTCAATGTCCTGAACTGTCCTGAAATGAGTCCCAAGTTAACAAAAAGATAGTATAACCTGTAGGTAAAACTACTATTGCACAAATGGACTGTATGCCAGTTGATTGAAGAAGGTTTTGAAGTCCTTTTTCAGGTCATTTCATGTACCTTTTTTTGTATATGAAATACGATTGAACATAAAATTTCAAACATCCATGCTATTATATTTTAAATGAGCATCATAGAGCAAATAAATATACATTGTTGAATACAACAGGAATTTGGGTAAAATGAAGGAAAAATCGGCACTTTATACCGTTAATTTTAGTTGAAACAAATATTCTTAATCATTGATTATGTTTATTTTAATTCAAATTTGTATTTACTAATATATTTGGTTTGATTTTTAAATTGGAATTCTATAAAAAAACCAAGAAAATTAGCCAGCTAAAAAAACATGGTCCCGGGAACTATTTCTTAAATCCTTCCCAATCCTCCCCTTTCCTACCCGGGCTATTTATTTTTCATGCAGATTTGTATTATGAAGCGATCGTTTCCCGTACTGGTTATTGTGCTCTTCCTGGTCTCCTGCCGAACGGCCAAACCACCCGACTATCAGGGCATATCCAAATTCAAAGTCCACTCCATTGGTGCCACAGAATCAGTGATCCGGTTTCATCTGGATTATTTTAACCCCAACGGATTTGGGGTGACCATGAAGGATGCGGAGTTCGATGTGTATGTGGAAAATGAATACCTGGGCAAAGCCAGACTGGAAGAAAAAATAAAGATCCCGGCAAAATCATCCTTTAGCATCCCTATCCGGATGACCGCGGCCTCAGGGTCCCTGCTAAAACATAGCTTCGCCATGTTGATGAATACGCCTCTTCAACTAAAGGTTGAGGGTACGACAAAAGTGGGGAAAGCGGGTTTTTATAAAAAATACCCGGTATTTTTTGAGGGAAAACAGGAAGTTAGGGAAGATTGAAGAGGATGTTGGATGGTGGATGTTGGATGTTGGATGTTGGATGTTGGATGTTGGGTGTTGGATGATAGTGGAGAATGTTTAAAGTTAATGACAAATAAAGAGGGGCCTGAAGAAATTCAGGCCCCTCTTCTTATTTAACCTTGAATGATATGAATCACCAACATCCACCATACAACATCCAACATCCCTAATCCAACCACTATCCCCCCACATGTTTACACGTCTTTGGAAGCTTGTTATAGGCATCCGGATTGGCGGGGTATTCATCGGCTTCATACCCGGCATTGGCAATAGCCGCCTTTATGGTCTCGGCATTGATCCGGTTGGTTAAGAATTTCACCATGGTCTCCTTCTTTCGCCAGTTCACATTTACATAGGTTACCCCGTCATAACGTTTCAGGTACTCTTCGATCCTTGTTTTACAAGCCTCACAGCCTACTGTAGGCGTCTTAATTTTGATTGTTTCTACCGCCTTGGTTTGGGCCGAAGAAGATAAGGTTAAGCCGCCGATGGCCAGGAAAAGCAGGATAACAGTTCGCATAGAAGGTATTTGAAAGGAAAATTACAAAACCCCTGTCCAATTCGCAGGGTCCTGACGCCATTTTAACAATATTTCTTGTTGTCCTGGCTCTATCTGGCCTTTGGCGCCTGCTGCCTCCAGCAAATGGGTATAATCAGTGAGCGGGAAATAGGTGACCCCTGCTTTTTCAAATGCTTCCGTAGCCTGTGGAAAGCCATAGGTGAATATTGATACCATCCCTTCGATGGTCAACCCGGCTGCTTTCAACACATCCACCACCTGTAAACTGCTTTTGGCTGTGGATACCAGGTCTTCGACCACTACTACTTTTTGCCCGGGTTCAAAATACCCTTCAATCTGATTCCCCATTCCATGTTCCTTGGGTTTGGGACGCACATAAACAAAGGGAAGTTTTAATTGATCGGCTGCCATGGCTCCCCAGGCGATCCCTGCGGTCGCCACACCCGCCACCAGGTCAGCCTCGGGGAAGCGTTCAAAAATTACATTGCAAAGCTCTGATTTGATATAGTCACGCACATAAGGAAAAGAAAGGATCCGTCGGTTATCGCAATAGATCGGGCTCTTCCATCCACTTGCCCAGGTAAACGGGGCTTGGGGACTTAATTTAACTGCATTAACTTGTAATAGTTTCTCGGCAACAATTTTCGCATCGGTCATGCGGCGAAGGTAAACCAAAGCTATGTATCTGAAAATTTACTTTGAGGATAAACCCCTGTATCTCTGCGATGAAATCAATGAGGAGATCGAGCCGTTTGTTCATCACGATGATGCGGTCTTTATTGATGAACTGGATGCGCATACCATCAAATCCATGATCCATGAAATACAACAACCGGCCATTCATGCCGGTGTATTTTTTCATAAAGACCTGGAGAAATTAAAGAAAGAGTTCTTTCGAAAGTTCACCCTTTTCGTGGCTGGTGGAGGTGCCGTATTAACGCCGGAAAATGAATTGTTGTTGATCTTTCGAAGGGGTTCCTGGGATCTGCCCAAAGGCAAACTGGATAAAGGCGAGCGCATTGAAGATTGTGCCTTACGTGAAGTGAGGGAAGAAACCGGAATAAAGGAACTGGAATTGGTTTCGCCGTTGCTTACCACCTATCATACCTACCACGAAGGCACGCGTTTTATTTTAAAAGAATCAAATTGGTTCCGGATGAAAGCCCCGAAAGATCAGGTTTTGACAGCCCAGGCTGAAGAAGATATTACGGAGGTCAGGTGGGTGGGATTGGCTGAAGCCAAAACCTATTTCCCACAGATGTTCCCCTCTGTTCGCGATGTGATACTGACCCTTCAGGACTGAACCCCTTTCCCACTTTTTAATACGGATTGCGCCACCACTTCGGGCAGGAAGGCGCTGGCATCGCCCCCATTTCGGATGATATCCCGAACAATGGTAGAGGCAACAGAAGTGTACTTGGGTTCGCAGGTGAGAAAGATGGTTTCAATATTCTTGTCCAATTGCCGATTGGCATCAGCGATCGTTTTTTCATATTCAAAATCGCTCACATACCGGATGCCCCGCAAGATAAAGCGAGCTTTGATCTTGCGACAATAATCAATGGTCAGTCCCTCATAAGTGGTACATACTACCGAGGGATGCTCTGCAAAAAGGTCTTTGATCCATCCCAGTCGTTGGTCACTTGTGAACATGGGAGATTTTCCGGTATTGGTACCGATCCCAACAACGATCTTGTCAAACAATGGCAGGGCGCGGGTAATGATATCCACATGGCCAAGTGTGACAGGGTCAAATGTCCCGGGAAAAAGACAGATCCTTTCCATAATTTAAATTTTCCGGCAGCAGGCCGTTAGCAGGGACTAAGATGGGATATAAATGGTAAATGACGAAATTAATTCTGCCGGTTGGAAAGCAGGTACAGCACTGCCATACGGACCGCCACGCCATTCTCTACCTGTTGTAAAACAAGGGATTGCTGCCCATCAGCTACATCGCTGTCAAGTTCTACACCACGATTGATCGGACCGGGGTGCATGATGGTGATCGGTTTGGAAAGGCTTTCCAATATTCGGCGGTTTATACCATAAGCCAGGCTGTATTCCCGCAAGGAGGAGAAGAGCACCTGATTTTGTCTTTCCAATTGTATCCGTAACACATTGGCCACATCACACCACTCCAAAGCCTTACGCAGGTCATACTCCACGCGGATGCCAAAGGTTTCGGTCATGTATTTGGGGATAAGGGTTGGCGGGCCACACACGATCACTTCCGCCCCCATTTTCTTCAGCAGATAAATATTGCTTTGTGCCACCCGGCTGTGCATGATATCCCCAATGATGGCCACCCGAACCCCGGCAAGCGATCCTAACTTCTCCTGTATCGATAAGGCATCGAGCAGGGCTTGCGTCGGGTGTTCATTGATTCCATCACCGGCATTGATCACAGCGGCCGGAATATGCTTGGCCAGAAAATGCGGGGCTCCACTGGCACTGTGCCGCATTACAACCATATCCACTTTCATGGATAAGATATTATTGACCGTATCCAGTAAAGTTTCTCCTTTTGAAACGGAGGAGCCAGATGCTGAAAAATTGATGGTATCGGCAGATAGCCTTTTTTCTGCCAGTTCAAAAGATATGCGTGTCCGCGTAGAATTCTCGTAAAACAGGTTGACGATGGTGACATCCCGCAGGGAGGGCACTTTTTTAATCGGTCGCTGCAAAACTTCTTTGAACTGTTGGGCGGTTTGTAAAATGGTCTGAATATCTTCCGGGGTAAGATCTTTAATACCCAGCAGGTGTTTGGTAGAAAGGCTCATTAAAAAGCGAAGATAAAGCAAATTCCCAAAACCTGTTCGGGCCAATTATTTCTTACCATCCCTTTGCCGGAATACCTGTACCGCTCCCCTGTTCTGGCTGGAAACAATAAGCCGGGAACCATCTGCGGCCTTTAACCCTGCCACGGATTTCCCATTACCGGGAATACACACTCCGCTTTGCATCATGGACAATGGCCTGAAGCCTCCTTTTCCATCCCCCTGGAGAACAAGCCCACGTAATGCATCATATCGCCCATTCCCGGGTTCAGTGCTATAATCATTGGTAGAAAGGAAAAGGTCCAGGTTCCCGTCTGCATTGAAATCGGCGGTCACCAGGGCATTCACCACCGAATATTGCGCCATGGCCGGTAGTGGATGTAAACTAAACTTTCCGCCCCCGTCATTCCGGATATAATGACTCTGAAGGCAATTGGCCTTTAATCGTAGGGCCCCTTGTAATTCAGCGGGAGTAAATAGCTGATGAAAAGTAGCTGAGCCAAAGGAACGATAGGACAGAAACCGTTTCTTGATGAAGGGCATCTGGTCAACGATATCATCCCGGGTATGGGCCGGAAATTCCTGTCCTTCTTTATCGGTATCTTTTCCCCGGATAAAACTGGTCGGGATAGCTTCCGTAACTCCATTCCTGTCAAAATCTTTGGCATACACGGATACGGGGTATGCAGGAGAAGCTTTGTAATAGGAATTCTCCCCCAGGTTTCCAGCCACAAAGTCCAAATCCCCATCCTTATCAAAATCCCCGCTACAGAGACTGGTCCACCATCCTGAACGATCACCGATGCCTGTCCTGGTGGTCATATCCTCGAAAACCCCTTTATTGTTGCGCAAGAAGGTCAGGGGCATCCATTCTCCGGCCAGGAGGAGATCGGTCCAGCCATCGCCGTCAAAATCGCTCCAGGAGGCATCCGTGACCATCCCCAGGTTCTTCAGGAAGGGGGCAATGGTGGAAGTGATATCGGAAAACCGGGCTTTACCATCCCTGGAATCATTTCGAAATATAAATGAGGGTACGGGTTGGGGGTAATTCCAGGGTTTTACCCTTCCACCGATAAAGAGATCAAGATCGCCATCCTTATCAAAATCCGCTGCCCGTACACAGGATTTACTCACATTCCGGATAGGGATGGCATTGCTATCAGGCCTAAACAGACCTTTCCCGTCATTAAGGTAGAACTGATCCTGGTAACCTATATCTTCATTTCGATACGCGTATCCACCTGCGGTTATGTACAGATCAAGATCGCTATCCCCATCTGCATCAAATAACAAAAGACCCTGATCATCCGATCTCTTTCGCGCGGCCAGATCCCCGGTTAACAAGGCTTCCTCGCTGAACTTGCCATCCTGGTCCTGAAAGAAAAGCATTGGACTGAAACCCGGCGAACTTCCCAACACAAAATCCTCCAGACCATCCCCGTTCATATCACCTGTAGCGATACGGGGGCCGGCTTCCGTAAACTTATGTGGCAATAATTTCTGAATATTGAAATCAATGAAATCGCGTTGCTGATGCCGGAAATCGATCCCCACACTTCGGGTCACTTCGGTAAACCATGAATCAGCATGGTCCCTGTTTGTTTTAATGGCCGGTCCTGCAGACGCTATATTGGCCTTTATGGTTGAATTTTCTGCCGGCGCTAAAAAAACGGACCTTTTGCCTCCCGGCCATTGGATCACTACCGAATCAATGGGTTTACCCCCCAATCCAAAATGTACCTGTGAACTGACAGAAGATATATATCCACGATATGGATTGTAATGAAAATACTGTATTTCTTTTCCCTGATGTAAGGTTATGGTGGCACCAATTGCCTGCCTGTTTTTTTCCGGGCCTGAAAGCTCCACCTGAATAAACCCATTTTTCTTAACCGGTGCAAGGCGGTTCTCAAAAATTCCGGCGGGGTCGTTGATATTGTTCATCACAATATCCAGATCGCCATCTTTGTCCAGATCCACATATACAGCCCCATTGGAAAAAGTAGGTTCTTCCATTCCCCACTCGGCGGTCATGTCTGTGAAACGGAGATCGCCATTATTCCGGTACACAAAATTGTGGATCTTAACCACGGGTATTTCATCGATCATTTCCTGGTCGGTAACCAATGTGCCTGCATCCTCGCGGTACACAATGAAATCATGATCGGTAATGTCTTTGGGAAACCCGTTGGAGAACAGAATATCGCGATATCCGTCATTGTCAAAATCGGCAGCCAGGGGCGTCCAGCTCCAATCGGTTTGGGCAATTCCCGCGTAATAACCGATCTCGGCAAACTCCGGATGACGAATTGTATCTCCCTCACGCTGGGATGGGCCAAGGTTCAAATGAAGCATGTTGCGTACATACTGGTATTGGAACCCGTACATATCACTGTTCTGATAGGTGAGATAATTGTTAGCGTTGAGAAACATTTTTCGACGAAGGTTATCACCCGGCGCCATATCTACCTCGATCACATCATCCAAACCATCATTGTTCATATCCACGGCATCGGAGCCCATGGAATTAGCGGCACCATGTTTAAAATAGTCTAACAGGCTGTCAGTAAACGTGCCATCCCGGTTATTGATGTACAGCACATTGCTGGAGATATAATCATTGGCTACAAAAATATCAAGCCATCCGTCCTGGTTGACATCAAAAATGTTTGCCGCATGGGAATAGCCTTCGATCAGGATCCCTGCTTCACGTGACACATCTGTATAAAAGGGATGTTTCAGTGAATCATTCCAATCATTTCGAAATAATTTTCCCGTGCTCGGGTGTTCTCCATTGAGGTTACGTTTTCGGAACTTATTCGCATATTCATCCTTGATGATATGGTTTACCGCGATATAGAGGTCAAGGTCCTCATCGTTGTCATAGTCAAAAAAATAAGCCATGGTACTGGAAGAAGTGTCAGCCAGTCCATACTCCGCCGCCAATTCCCTGAACACCGGTACTTTGTTATTGTTCAGGCCCTGGTTTACATATAAGAGGTTGATCCGTTTGAGCGGATCATGTTTTGCCGTGGCACAAACATACAAATCCATCCATCCGTCATTGTTGATATCTACCACAGCCACTCCCCTGCTCCATATTCCTCCACCTGTGGTCTGGGAAACCTCCGTTACGTCCTCAAAGCGAAAGGCTCCTTTGTTCAAATAGAGTTTATTGGAAACCATGTTCCCGGTGAAATACAGGTCCGGGAGACTGTCATTATTAAAATCTCCAACGCCTACACCTCCCCCATTGTAAATATTGGCAAAGTCAAAGATGTTGATGGAATCATCTTCAAAGAGTTGGTTGGTAAACTCAATGCCGGTTTGGTCAGGGCTTTTTTGTACAAACAGGCCATCCTTTTCCTCACAGGAACAGATCATGACAGACAAGAAGACCAAGCCGTAAAAAATTGACAGGCGCCTTGAATTTCTCATGAGTGGGTAATTGTTCAATTCGTTGGTTATGCAGCGAAATGCTAATATATGAAAGGTCCAAAAAATCAAATAGGCAAAGCCCGAAGGCTTTACCTATTTGAAGGAAGGATGAAACGACTGACTACTGCTTATGGTTTAATAAATCCATTGCTTAAATCAATTTGTTGTTGCGGTACCGGGTAGAAATCCTGCGCTGGTGACGCGTAGGTCGGCTTGGGCACAAGGATCACCTGGTAAGGCATGGCACTCTCATAGGTATAATAGGCATTGAGTTCAGTGGCGGCAATACCCCAGCGAACCAGGTCAAAGAAACGCCAGCCTTCAAGACCTAACTCCAGGGTACGCTCCAACCGTACGGCAGTACGGGCAGCGTCCTGGTTGGCAAATGCAGCGGTATAAGGTTCTGTACGGGGAGTTCCGTAGGTGTTGGGAAAGCTGACCACAGAACTATTTTTTGCACGGTTACGTACACGGTTGATCAAGGTTTGTGCTGTTGCGAGCGAGCCTCCTCCTTCGATCTCGGCTTCAGCCGCCATCAGGATCACATCCGAGAAACGGATATAATTTATGTTCAGGGCCACACCCCCTGCAGAGAACCATACACTGGCATCATGTGTAGCTCCTACCTGAGACTGGCGGATTACGGTTTTCTTGTTGGCAAAGGGGCCTGCTGATACATCCCTTCTCCAGGTTGTCTGGAAGGTACCCCAGTCGTGGTAAGGAACACCGTTACGGCCAATGGTCCAGTCGAGCCTGGTATCCACATTCCCGCTATACTGTGTATATCCGGCCATACCTGCAGGATCCAGTACATCGGTATTGTGTGGATTGGTTACAGGTAATCCATTTCCATCTGTTTTAAAACTGTTGGTGAACCAGTAGGTGGGGCAAAAGAATCCGGCGCCACCGAGGTTGGTAGCGGGTGTATTCAATAAGTCGCCCCAGTTACCATTACGCGCACCGG
Organism: Chitinophagales bacterium; assembly: GCA_017303415.1. Taxonomy (NCBI): domain Bacteria; kingdom Pseudomonadati; phylum Bacteroidota; class Chitinophagia; order Chitinophagales; species Chitinophagales bacterium. The sequence continues at coordinate 2,251,553 of JAFLBJ010000001.1, read as the reverse complement.
CATTGTCTTTCGAAGAGGCCTGGAATGCAAGTACCGACTCGCGCGAGTTATCAAAATCCACATTGAAATTATCATCATAATTGGTCGTCAGGTCAAAGGCTACACCCAGGGGGTTTGTTCCATTGGCCACCACATCATTCAATACCGTTCTGGCAGTAGTAAAATCTTTGGTGAACAACAGTATCTTACCATAGATAGCACCAGCCACCCATTTGTTGATACGACCTACGGCATCCATATTGGCCGGAAGATTTTCCCAGGCAAATTTGGCATCGGTCACGATCTGGGGCCAGATATCTGTTTCATTGGTAACTCCCAGGATAGCGCCACTTGCCAGATCAGCATCGATCTGCTCATCCAGATAAGGCACTTTGTTAAAGGTTATTTTAGCCATGAAATGGTACCAGGCACGCAGTGCGCGGGCTTGACCGGCGAGGCTTTTTCTGGCGTCATCATTGATGTTCTGCACCTTGGCCAGCACCTGTAATACGGTATTGGTCCGTTTTACACCTTCATACAAAGCTTTCCAACGATCATTCAGCCCTCCGTTGGTAGAGGTGGCATCATGTCGTTGTACAGGTGTCATATTCGGGGCCTGGTCATTCGGGTCAGAACCTTTGTTGGCTTCACCGCCACCAATGGCTCCATACAGGAAGTTGGAACCACTGGATCCCCATTCTCCACCCAGGTTCAATCCACCATCATGTCCATCCAGCATGGCGTAGGCAGACAGCAGGAGTTTATTCACTCCTTTTTCAGTCGCCAGTGTATTTTCATCCAATACACCTTTGGGATCTACATTCAGGAAACCCTTCTTACAAGCGACCAACGAGATTAAGGTCGTTGCCGCCACAAGCAGGATCAGTTTTTTACTTTTCATATATAACATTTTATTAGGGTCTTAGAAATTGATATTCGCTCCAATGATGAATTGTCTTACAGTTGGGAAGGCACCTACATCCACGCCGGCAGCACGGTCGTCAAAACTCACGATATCGGGATCGAGACCAGTGTACTTGGTAATGGTGAAGAGGTTTGTTCCCTGAACATACAGACGGGCCTTAGATATCTTCACTTTGCTAAGCAGGCTGGCAGGAAGGGTATAACCGATCTGCAGGTTGCGCAAACGGAAGAAACCTGAATTCTCCACATAATAAGAGTTTACAGAACCGGAGGTACTGAATCCACCAGCTGTTTGTGTAACCTCCTGAATGGGGGTTGTAGCATTGGGGCGGCTACCATCGGGCAACCAGCTATCATACAGGGCACGCTTGCTGCGTCCGCCTGGGAAACCACTGGAGAAATCAGTCCACCACCGAACAAAGTTGAAAGACTGTTTTCCGGCTGCTCCATAGAAGAAGGCTGAAACATCAAAGGCTTTGTATTCAAGCGCCAGATTAAGACCATAGCTGAAATCCGGATTAGGATCACCGATAATGGTCCGGTCATTGGCATCAATTACTCCATCCGGCTTACCAGCAGGTCCACTGATATCCGCATATTTGAAACGGCCCGGGCCTGCACCTGCCTGAGTGGGAGAAGAAGAAACATCAGAAGCAGATTGGAACAGACCTACCACCTGATAACCATAATAAGTGTTCAGGGGGCTACCGACGAAGTTCCGTGTGGCATTGCTACCGATACGGTTGGCTTCGTTGGCAGGACTGTTGAAATCAAAGAACTGTTGGGTTCCGTTGATCCCGGTGATCTCATTCTTATAGGTAGTAAAGGTCAGCGTAGAAATCAAACGCAGGTCGCGGTTGATATTCTTCCGGTTGGTGATCATCAGGTCAACACCAGAGTTCTTCATGCTGCCTACATTGCGGAATGCCGGGTTATTAGCGGCAACCGCACCAGCGATGGCCTGACCGGCAGGATTATAAAGAAGGTCGATCGTTTTTTTCTGATACCAGTCAAAAATCACATCGGTAGATCCGTTGAATAAAGTGGCATCAAAACCAATATTGGAGGTAACACTTTGCTCCCATTTACCCAGGGCGTTTCCTACAAAAGAAAGGAAGAAACCTTCCTGGGGAGAGCTTTGTGTACCCGTCAGATCATACCAGGAGCTTTGGCGGTTACTACCAAATGTGGTAAAGGCGTTGGAGGCGCCGAGGGCAGCCTCGTTACCCATTTTACCCCAGCTACCACGGATCTTCAGGTCATCCACCCATTTTACATCCCCAAAGAAATCTTCATCGGAAATGCGCCAACCCAGAGAGAAGGCGGGGAATGTACCCCATTTATTGGGATCCAGAAATTTGGAGGAACCATCACGACGTACAGTAAGAGAAGCAAGATATTTTCCTTCAAAGGAATAATCCGCTTTTGCAAAATAGGATTGTGTAGTAACAGGAGTATAGATCACACTACCACTCAGGTTTTGTGTGGAACCGTTCGACAGGTTGAGGAAAGGCAGGTAATCATAACTGTAGTATCCGGTTGAAGAACCGATCACCTGACGACCGCCTGATTTCTGGGCCTCTGTACCTACGACCACGTTGAGGTCATGCTCTTTAAAACTTGCTTTGTAGGAGGCCTGGTTGGTCCATATCCAGTTATTGTTACGAATAAAATTCTCGGAATAAGTGGTATTCGCATTATTCTCCGTGTGTTCGTATTCAATGAAAGGATAGGTGAATGAATTATTATAGTTGATCGCACCACCGAAACTGCTGCGGAAGGTCAAATTCTTCATCAGGTCGATCTCCATATAAACGTTACCAAAGATGTTCATATCGTTATTCCGGTTGTTCCGGTTACGATACAGAACGGCAAGAGGGTTTTTGGCGTTGCCCCAGGTACCAAAACCACTACCACCGGCTGTTCCGGCAAAATCACCCGGTACAATGGTATATACAGGGATAATGGACATGGGACGGAAGGTCTGGGCAATGATACCTCCTTCATCGTTATTGGCTGGCCGATTGGATTCGGTAGCAAAAATCTGCAGGTTTTCGCCGATCCGTACTCTGTCAAGGATTGAAAATTCTGAGTTCAAACGGGCGGTATATCTTTTAAAGAAATTATACTCGGAAATGGCCTGCTGATTGAAATAGTTCAGGCTAAGCAGGTATCGGCTGTTCTCCCCTGCCCCATTGACTGAAATATTATGATTGGTGATCGGCGCATTGCGGGTAACCTCATCATACCAGTTGGTACCTGCCTTGTTGGCGGGTACAATGATATAAGGTGTATATCCCGGATCACCCAGTTGGTTATAGTTGAGTGAATAGAGACTGGGATTAACCCCGGCGTTTCCACTCATGATCGGCACTCCATTATTGGGGGCACCGGAATAATAAATGTAATCGGGTAATACCGGAGAACTACCACTTCCGTAAACCGAACCTGTTACAGCAAGACCGCTGTTCTGGCGCGCCAGAAAATACAATTCGCCCTCTTCCTGGGCATTAAGGAGGTCAAAACCCTTTCCGGGATTTTGGGAACCATAATACATGTCATAGGTCACAGAAACCCCTTTCTTTTTGCCCTTTTTGGTGGTCACAATGATTACACCATTGGAACCACGCACCCCGTAAACAGAGGCAGAGGCCGCATCTTTCAACACCTGCATACTTTCAATATCGTTCGGGTTGAGACCGGAAATGCTCCCCGTTTGCACCCCGTCTACAACATATAACGGGTTGTTGTTATTAAAAGAACCCAGACCACGGATCCTAACCTGGGCCCCTGAACCGGGAACACCATTCTGGATCACCGTTACCCCGGAAGCACGTCCTTGTAATTGTGACTGTGCATCAAAGGTTGGTTGCGACTTCAGGTCATTTACATTGACCACCGCCACCGCACCCGTAATATCCTTCTTTCGCTGCGAAGAATAACCGGTTACGATCACTGTCTCACCAGTAATAACCTGTTCGGTCAGCGAAATACTGACCTGGCTAATAGAGGCCACATTCACTTCCGTGGTCTGATAACCTACATAACTAATTACCAGTACAGTGCTTCCCGATGGAACCGCGATGGAAAATGAACCACTGGTATTGGTTACCGTGGAAACAGCAGTTCCTTTTACGGTAACCGTAGCCCCGGGCAAAGGAGATCCCTTATCTGTAACAGTACCCGTTACAGTTTTTTGTGCCCAGGCCGCCAGCGTTAAAAAAATGGAGAATAGGAGCAAAGAGAGGCGTCTTGGCATAGCGCCATGACGACAAGTGTTTTTTGCCATAAAGCAAGCAGTTTTTAGATTTAAAAGCAATTCGTTACAAAAGCAAGGTAAATTTAATGAAAACTTATTCTTAAAAAAGAGGTATTAATCTTATTGTTTAACTAACAACTGTTCTAAATCGCACAAAAAGGCTAAACAGTTGGTGTACCTGCTAATAAAGTATAAGGAATCAGCAAAACAGTATGTGAAATAGAACTAAATGGAGGACGGGAAACCCATTCTCTTTTAAAAATAGATATTCACACCTGTGAAAAAACCGGAAAAATACGGTCAATCAAGTATGTCAACCGCCTCTTTGCCTTCTTTTTCCTTCCAGTGGACAATGACCTTTTGCGCCATCAGTGAATCAATGGCCTTTCCTGTATAGTCAGGTTGGATGGGGAGTTGCCGGCTAAACCGACGGTCAATAAGTACACAAAGTTCCACTTTGGCGGGTCGTCCAAAATCTAAAAGGGCATCAAGTGCCGCACGGATGGTTCTGCCCGTATGGAGTACATCATCCATCAAAATGACTGTCTTGTTTTCGATGGAAAAAGGAATATCTGTATGATTTGGCACATGGAGTTCTTTGCGGATATCGTCGCGGTAAAAAGTAATATCCAATTTGCCATAGTAAATATTCTTACCGGGGTATTCTTTACGAATGATCTGAACAATACGGTCACTGAAGTAAATCCCCCGGGGTTGCAGGCCAATCAGGACAAATTGCTCAGGATCGGCGTTGTTCTCAAGAATCTGATGCCCCAATCGACGGATGGTCAGGTCCAGTTGCTGTTCATTCAGGATGGTCTTCACACGTAAATTTTCCTAAAATTAGGGCTCAGGGCATCAAATTCAAAATCAATAACATGCAACCCCTTGCGTATCTGGCCTCATATTTGCAATTTTACATCTCCCGTTCAAAATCAATACTATGAAGAAAATTCTCCTCAGAACCTTAAAGATATCCGGCATCGTACTCCTTGTACTCGTTCTCTTTGCCTTTGCCGCGCCATTTCTCTTTAAAAACAAGATCCTGACCCTGGCCAAAAAGGAGATCAATCAGAACCTGATCGCGGTGGTGGATTTTAAGGACCTTAATATATCTTTTTTCAGGAAATTTCCCCAGGTTTCCCTGCGATTGCGAGACCTCTCTGTCGCGGGTACCGGAAATTTTGCCGGAGATACTTTATTGGCAGCGCCTGAAATCGGGGTATCGGTTAATCTGTTGAGTTTCCTGAAAGGTTCGGATATGAAGATCCGGTCGGTAGATATGAAGTCGCCGCGAATTCATTTGCTGGTAAACAAGGAAGGGTTTGCCAATTGGGATATCACCAAACCCGATACCGCTACCACTGACACTGATAGCAGTTCCTCATCTTTTAAAGTGAATTTGCAGGAATACACAATCACCGATGCCTACCTGTATTATCAGGATGAACCCGCAGGCATGAAAGCGGAAGTAAAAGGGTTAAACCACGAAGGAAGCGGCGATCTGATGGCTGAGGATTTCGTACTGAAAACCCAAACCGACGCACAATCTGTTTCATTTAACTATGGGGGCATCCCCTACCTGGCGGGTAATGAAGCACATATTACCAGCGATATTCAGGCCAATCTGGCAACGAGCAAATACAGTTTTGCGAATGCGTTGGTCAAGGTTAATAACCTGGAAATAAAGACAGATGGTTTCTTTCAATTGGAAAGCGACAGTTCCTATTTGATGGATATACGTTTCAATGCACCGTCTACAGAATTCAAAGACCTGCTGTCGCTGGTGCCTGCAGTCTACACAAAGGATTTTCAGTCTATTAAAACAAGCGGAAAGGCCTTGTTTCAAGGCTTTGTAAAGGGCCGTTACAGTCCGGTAGAAATGCCTGCCTATGAAGTTAAAGCAGAAGTAAAGGATGGATTCTTTCAATATCCCGATCTGCCCAAACCTGTTTCCGATATACAGATTGCCCTGCTCGCCTCCAATCCCGACGGTCAGCCTGACAATGCTGTTCTTGATATCTCCCGGGGGCATTTAAAAATGGATAATCAGCCTCTGGATTTCAAATTGCTATTTAAAAATCCGGAGACATTACAATACCTCGACGCCCTGGTAAAGGGCCGGATCGATCTTTCCAGCATCGGTCGCTATATTAAACTCCCTGAAAAAACACAACTGGCCGGGATACTGGATGCGGATGTTTTTGCCAAAGGAAGTATGGCTGCCCTGCAATCGCAAAAGGGAAACTTTTCAGCGGGTGGGTTCTTCGATTTGCGTGACCTGATGTATGCCTCGGCCGACCTGGAAAAGCCGATCCGGAATGGTCAACTCCATGCTGTTATCACCAACCAATCGGGCATTGCGGATGAAACCACCGTTGATATTCCACAGGGGCATTTGGAATGGGGTACCGATCCATTTGATTTCAATGTGCGCCTGTCCAAACCCATTACGGTCATGTCACTGGCCGGAGATGTGGCTGGCAAATACATGAATACGAATTTCAAAGCAGGAGGAAACCTGGACAATATTCAAGGCTTCCTTACCAACAAAGGGGTGATGAAAGGAAAACTCAACCTGAGTGCCGACCGGATGAACCTGAATGATTGGATGGGAACCTCCTCCACTACAGATACCAATACGACGACGACCTCCACCGGAGCTTTTGAAGTTCCCAAAGGAATTGACCTGTCAATACTTGCAAAAGCGGGTTCAGTTATATACGACAAAGTCGATTACCAAAACATTGAAGGGGCTCTGTCTATCGCCGATGAAACCGTTACCTTAAAAAACCTGAAGGCACAGGCATTAGGGGGTGATATTACTTTTAACGGTTCTTATTCTACTTTAAACAGCAAGAAAGATCCGGCTATTGCCATCACCTACGACATTGATAAAGTTGATGCCCAAAAAGCATTCCTCGCCTTTAATACCGTACAAAAACTCATGCCCATCGGGCAATTTATCGGAGGAACCCTGTCCTCTGAATTTACCATGACCGGCAACCTGGGCAGTGATATGATGCCTTTGTTCAATACCCTGACCGGAAAGGGTAATTTCCTGCTGCTGGATGGTTTTCTGAGTAAATTCAAACCCCTGGAGAAGATCGCCAGCACCTTGCAGATCGACCAGTTAAAAGAGATCAGCATAAAGGATGTAAAAAACTATATTGAATTTGCCAATGGAAAAGTATTGGTCAAACCATTTACGGTAAAAGTAAAGGACATCGAAATGGAAATTGGTGGATTGCATGGGCTTGACCAATCCATAGATTATATCGTTCAAATGAAGGTCCCACGCAAATACCTGGGTAATCAAGCCAACTCATTGGTAAATGAGCTGGCAGCCAAAGCAACAGCAAAAGGCGTTCCGATGAATATGGGTGAAACGGTTAACCTGCTGATGAAAATGGGTGGTACATTGACCAACCCTACCCTTAAAACAGAACTCAAGGAAGCGGCAGGAAATGCAGCTGAAGAACTAAAAAATCAGGCCCTGAATTTTGCCAAAGAAAAAGCAGACAGCGCCAAAGCCATGATTAAGGATTCAGCAAATGCACTGAAAAAAGAAATCACGAACGATATTAAAAAAGGGATTGAAAACGAACTCAAGAATAAACTCTTTGGGAAAGATACCACAGCCATAAAAGATACCGCTTCTGGCAAACCCCTCGAGGATACCAAAAAGAAATCGGAGCAAAAAGTAAAGAACACACTGGACAAACTGTTAAACAAGAAGAAACCTTCGGGGGATACAGTGAGGCGTGAGCGGTGAGAGGCGTGAGACGTGAGAGACGTGAGACGTGAGTCGTGAGTCGTGAGTATGAACTCACGACTCACGTCTCACGATTGACATCTCACGAAAATCACTCCCCCGCCATAAACGGATACCGGTAATCCACAGGCGGATTAAATGTTTCTTTGATCGTACGCGGGCTTAACCAACGATACAGATTGAGGATAGATCCGGCCTTATCATTGGTACCACTTCCCCTGGCGCCGCCAAAAGGTTGCTGGCCTACTACCGCCCCGGTAGGTTTGTCATTGATGTAAAAATTACCGGCCGCGTTTCGTAGTTTATTGGTAGCAAGTTCCACTGCTTCCCTGTCTTTGGAGATCACTGAACCTGTAAGCGCATAGGGTGAGGTATTATCCAGCAGTTCAAGGGTTTTTTCAAATTCATTTTCCGGGTAAACGTACACCGTCAATACCGGCCCAAAGATCTCTTCGCACATGGTTACATATTTCGGGTCTTTTGCTTCTATGACCGTTGGTTGAATAAACCATCCTTTCGAAGAATCACATACGCCGCCTACCCATAGGTCCGCCTGGGGATCCTGTTTGGCATTGTCAATATATCGTTTGATGCTATTAAAGCTCTTTTCATCGATTACTGCATTGATGAAATTCGAAAAATCTTCAACGGATCCCATCTTAAAACTGTTCACACCGTCTATCAGTTTCTTTTTAACTGCTGCAGCCAGATTGGAGGGAATATAGGCACGTGAGGCAGCAGAACATTTTTGTCCCTGGAATTCAAACGCACCACGAAGCAAGGCGGTCGCCACTACATCGGCATCCGCTGTTTTATGCGCGATCACAAAATCCTTACCCCCTGTTTCACCTACAATTCGCGGATAGGACCGGTAGTTGGACATATTCTTACCAATGGTCTCCCACATGTTATTGAAAACGCCTGTAGAGCCGGTAAAATGTACCCCGGCAAAATCACGGTGATTAAAACAAACCTTACCAATAGTGGGGCCATCTACATAAATGAGGTTGATGACACCATCGGGCAATCCCGCTTCTTTCAGAATACGCATGGTCATTTGGGCGGCATATACCTGTGTATTGGCAGGCTTCCACACGACCACATTACCACACATCGCGGCAGAGGTAGGCAGATTGCCCCCGATAGCTGTAAAATTGAAAGGGGTAACGGCAAGGACAAAACCTTCAAGCGGACGATATTCCATTCGGTTATGCATACCCGGGCCACTGATAGGTTGTTGCTTATAGATCTCACTCAGGAAATGAACATTGAACCGCAGAAAGTCAATCAGCTCACAAGCCGCATCGATCTCCGCCTGAAAAACATTCTTGCTTTGTCCCAACATGGTCACACCATTCATATAGGGGCGGTACCGGGTGGCCATCAGGTCGGCTGCCTTTAGAAATATATTCGCTCTGTTCTCCCAACTCATCGCTGCCCAGGATTCGCGCGCTGCCAAAGCCGCATCGATCGCCTGGTGTACATGGCTTTCATCCCCTGCATGAAAATGACCCAGGGTATGACTGGTTTCATGAGGTGGATGCATGGCCACTTTTTTACCAGTCCTTACTTCTTCCCTGCCGATATACATCGGCACATCAATCGTCTGACCTTTTAACTCCGCCAATACTTCTTTCAGCCTTTTTCTTTCGGCAGAACCGGGGGCATAATTGAGTACTGGCTCATTGATCGGCATCGGGTAAGAGAAAGTTCCAAAGCTCATATAAAATAATTTGAGGATTTGAGAATTTGAATATTTTAGGTGCTGGTTTTATTTTTAAAGGTCGAAATTACATCAGATAAAACGCGGAATAAACCCTGACAATCGAGTCATTAACCTTCCTCGGCAGATTGCATCAGATACGCTTTTATAAACCCATCCAACTCACCATCCATCACTGGTTGAATATTTCCTGTCTCATGATCTGTGCGGTGGTCTTTGATCATTTTATAAGGATGGAAAACATAACTGCGAATCTGGCTGCCCCACTCAATTTTCCGTTTATTGGCATTGGCCGCATTCTTCAATTCCTCCCGTTTCCGCAATTCCTCTTCGTACAAACGGCTCTTCAACATTTGCATGGCCTTTTCGCGGTTCCCTAACTGGGTTCTTTCCGTTTGGCAAACCACTACAAAACCGGTGGGGATGTGCGTGAGCAATACCTTGGTCTCCACCTTGTTTACATTCTGTCCACCGGCACCACCACTACGGGCAGTTTCCATCTTCACTTCACTGTCTTTGATCTCAATATTGATCGTATCATCCACCAACGGGTAAACAAATACGGAGGAGAAAGAAGTATGCCGGCGGGCATTGGAATCAAATGGGGAAATACGCACAAGGCGGTGTACTCCGCTCTCAGCCTTCAGAAAGCCATAGGCAAACGGGCCTTCAAATTGAAGGGTACAGGTTTTGATCCCTGCCCCATCACCCCAAACCCAATCGAGTTCAGTCACCTTCCAGCCTTGCTTCTCCCCATACATTCGATACATCCGGGCGAGCATTTCCGACCAGTCCTGGCTTTCTGTTCCCCCCGCACCGCTATTGATCTGTAGTACAGCCGGCAGCTCATCCTCTGGATTGTTCAGGGTACCTTTGAATTCCGCATCTTCCACGCCGGATTCTGCTTTTTCAAATGCCTCCCTGACCTCTTCTTCAGTGGCTTCACCTTCTTTCCAAAAATCAAATAGAACGGAGAAATCTTCAATTGCCGATGCCGTAGATTCATAAAGTTTTACCCAGTATTCATTCTGCTGGATATTCTTCATGATCTCAGTCGCGCGTTTGTTGTCATCCCAGAAACCGGGACTAAGCGATAGTTGTTTTTCGTGCGTTATTTTCTGTTGACGGTTCTCGACGTCAAAGAAACCTCCTTATCCCGTCAAGACGGGACCGCAAATCTTTCAATTTTTCTGCTGTCATAGCGGCGAAGATAGGAAGAAATCGTGAGACGTGAAGCGTGAGGCGTGAGGCGTGAGGCGTGAGAAGCCTCATGCCTCACGATTCACCCCTCACGTCTCACAAAGCATACACCTGCCTCATTCTCCTCGTGAATTCCGACATGATCTGCCGGGTCAATTCGCGGTAAAGGTCATCATAAGATGGCGGGTTTTTAAAACTCCCGTTGATGATCGCCTTATCCTTTTCCGATAAGGCCCTGGAGTCGCCGGTAAATGAACCCAATTGATTCTCCCAGGTATATTTGGCGGGAAACCGTTCGGTAATAATGATTCGGCGGGTTTCGGCATCCGTTACCCGGCAGCTCATGACCGACCGGGCCTCCACGACCTGCCTTTCCACATTGACAGTGGCATAGACGGTTTGTTTGTACACAGAATCTTTGGGCCCCGTAACCGTGACTTCTTTGGAAACAGTATAGGAATATTTATTGGAGGAAGGACTGCCAAACCAGATATCAGACATCATCAGGTCCATGAATTGATCTACCCTGATATCTTTCAAGGCAGAATTATATTCATTATAAAAAACATAATAGTTATCATCTCCCAAATTATTAAGGTCACGCAGAATCTCATTGTCCATATATGCTGCATTGACATTGTAAAATCCAAACTGCTGGTTGATATTGTTCACCGCAACACGGGTCAGGGCCAGATCAAGCGCTTCCTCTTTTCGCTCCACTACATCCTTATATCCGGGCATATAACTATCCACGTCACTGAATTCCTCATAGGCCTTCTGAGCGTTCTTCTTTCCCCCCCGGCTCATGAAATCAATACCCCGTTCGTAGTGCAGATCGGCGGCATTCTGCGCGGCTGCTTCGAGTTCTGAAGCATAGTCTTCCGCGCGGATCAGATTGAAAGCACCCGGTGTTCCTTGCACAGCATTGTACATACGCTGAAGGGCCAGATAGGATGTATAAATCGCATCCAGCTTCTGGATATTATTCGCACTCCCATTACTCGAACTTTTTATCTGGTTAAGATGGAGGCGGCTGGCGGCAGAATATGCATCGGGAAGAATGGCCTGGGCCTTGTTATTGGAGGGGTTCTTTTTAAGGTCATCGATGGCCGAATAAAAGGCTTTTTCATAATCTCCTTGTTCATACAGCTTGCGGGTGGATTTGCAGGCAAGCAAAAACAAAAATGGAATGGCCAGAAACAAGAGGCTTGTTTTTTTCATAAAATGTGGATTGTGGGATAAAAGTAGTTACAATTTCCCGAAATTGGTAGCTTTAGGGGGTCACCAAACGAAAACCCAATGCAATTTTTACTCATCCTCCTGTATGTGGTCGGGGGTATTTTAGCCCTTTTCCTCGTGACCGCTCTTTTGGTCAAAAAAGACTTTTCTGTACAAAAGGAAGTCTTAATAAACTGCCCCCGGCAAGCCGTATTTGACTATGTAAAACTCATTCGAAACCAGGAGCAATATAGTGTTTGGGTCATGCGTGACCCAAAGATCAAAATAGTATATACCGGTACCGATGGAACGCCTGGTTTCAGATCCTCCTGGGAAAGTGACGATAAGAATGTAGGGATAGGAGAACAGGAGATCATAAAAATGCAGGAAGGGGAATCAATAGAAGTGGAGTTGCGGTTCAAAAAGCCATTCGAGGCCACCAACTGGGCGCGTACCCGGTTTGAAACTGTTGGCGAAGGGCAGACAAAGGTTTCACAGGAGCTTTATGGCCGGACAAAGTTTCCTATGAATGTGATGAACCTCATGATGGATAAACTGGTGGGTAAAGACATGACCCAGAATTTTGAAAACCTGAAAAAGAAACTCGAAATTTAATCCTCATCGATAATCCAAAACCGATCAAACTTGCGCAAGAATAGCCCTGTTGCCGCCACAGTTGAAGCCTATATTGAAGGCTTCCCGGCCCCGACCCAGAAACTGCTTAAGCAAATGCGAAAAACCATTCGCGCAGCCGCACCCAAAGCCGAGGAATCGATCAGCTACATGATGCCGGCCTATAAGCACGCTGGACCCCTTGTTTATTTTGGTGGATACGCAAAACATATAGGATTCTACCCGGGGGCCGTTGGCGTAGAAGCCTTTGTCAAAGAGATAAAGAACTACCAATTTTCCAAAGGAACGATCCAGTTTCCGCTGGACAAGCCCCTCCCCCTCGATCTGATAACTGAAATTGTTAAGTTCAGGGTGAAACAGAATGAAGAAAAAGCTGCTGCGAAAAAAGCTAAGCCAAAATCTAAAAAGTAACCACAGAGACACCGCGAATTATTTATTATTTAAAATGGGTTTACAGATCGCATCGATAAATTCAGGAAGCAATGGAAATTGTTATTATGTGGGAACGGACAAAGCCGCGGTATTGATCGATGCAGGCATCAGTTGCCGGGAAACGATCAGACGAATGGATCAATTGGGTTTGGAAATTGACAAGGTCAAAGCCATTTTTATTTCCCATGAACATTCCGACCACATTAGTGGCCTTCCCGTACTCGCAAAAAAATATGCGCTTCCGGTATATATTACGGAAAGCACCCAACGTTCAGGGCGGCTGAACCTCGACCCTTCCCGCCTCTTTCGGTTTCAAAGCGAAGAAAGTGTGCCCATTGGCGACCTGCATGTGCTCCCTTTCCGGAAATACCACGATGCCGCCGATCCGCACAGTTTTGTTGTTTCTACCGCCGGTACGCATGTGGCTGTGCTTACTGATATTGGACAGACCTGTGAAAAAGTGATACATTATTTTAAACAATGTCAGGCCGCTTTTCTGGAATCCAATTACGACCGGGATATGCTCATGAACGGAGCTTACCCGCTCCACCTTAAAAAACGCATCTCCGATGGTGAAGGGCATCTTTCCAATGACGAAGCCCTGAACCTATTTACCCAAAACCGGCACCCGGAACTTAAACACCTTGTACTCTCCCACCTATCTCAAAATAACAATGACCCAAAACGGGTTGAACAGCTTTTCGCCCCGCATATGGGCAGAACCCATTTGCATGTTGCCTCGCGGTATGCACCAAGCCCGGTATTTGACCTACCTGTTTTAAGTACAGAAACTATTTCCATTTACAAACCCTATCGGAAACCAGAACAACTTTCTCTTTTTTAACCTGGAATCCTCTCCGTGCCAGGGAACAGAATAATTACCTATCTTCCCTATACCAAAAACAAAAATGTATGTCACAATCCCGCCGGGAATTCCTTCGTCAGGGTTCTTATTTCACCGCAGGAAGCCTATTGGCCTTGAATCAATTTTGGAAAGACAAGGCAATACAAACACCCGAACTGGTAGGCATTCAACTGTATTCCGTTCGGGATGATATGCATAAAGATCCCTCAGGTACCCTTACCCAATTGGCCTCGATGGGATATAAATATGTGGAACATGCAAATTATGTGAACCGGAAATTTTATGGTTACACACCGGCTGATTTCAAAAAACTACTCGAAGGGTTGGGCATGAAAATGCCAAGTGGCCATACGGTATTACGTGCCAGCCATTGGAATGAAAACACCAGGGATTTTACCGATGAATGGAAATACACGGTGGAGGATGCAGCCTTGCTGGGACAACAATACGTGATCAGTCCGGCATTGGAAATGGATCAACGCAAAGATTATGATTCACTCATGCGTTTCATGGATGTCTTCAATAAAAGTGGTGAGCTCTGCCAGAAATCAGGTATGAAATTCGGCTATCACAACCACGACTTTGAATTCAGCCAACAATTGAATGGAAAATCCATGTACGCATTGATCCTTGATAATACAGACCCTAACTATGTGATCCAGCAATTGGATACAGGAAATCTGTACAATGGAGGTGCCAAAGCCATGGATATTGTAAAAAAATATCCCGGACGGTTCCAATCACTGCACGTAAAAGATGAAATTCCTGCCTCGGGTGGTGGACATGAAAAATATGAAAGCTGTGTCTTGGGTAAAGGCATTGTAAACCTCAAGGAGGTGATCGATATGATCCGCAAAAACACCAAGAATGTTCATTACATCATTGAACAGGAATCCTACCAGGGCAAAGCGCCATTGGACTGCGCCCGTGAAGACCTGGCTGTGATGAAAAAATGGGGGTACGAGAAATAATCCTTATACACGGATCGAATCATGCACCACCACTTTGTTCCATAGCGGCGAGCACTCCTTAACAAAATTCAGATGTATGGGATCGACCTGATAGGCATCCTGATCCTCTTTATTCTCAAATAATACCAACCAGGAAACCGTATAGCTGGAATCCACTACATCTCGTTGTGATTTTACCGGCAATCCAATATGATACTGCCGTATGGTCTTAACCGCAGCGAGTTTCCGCATACCTTCCACCAAGGCCTGAATGTCCTTTTCCGAATCCGGATTTTTTAGCCATACATATACCTGGTGTACAAAAGGGTATTCGATCTCTCCGGTAGTACTGGCCTTACCCAATGAAAGTACAGGCAGGGCAAAAGCGGCCTTTCCTGTATTGCCTAAAAATTTTCGACGCGATATTGCCATATTTTTCTGTTTAATTTTTAAAGAATCAATCCCCTACTTCCACTACGGTCCATATCCCTTTTCTCCTGTTCCATAAGATGCTGTAGTCTTTTCCATGCATTAATTTGAACACCCGGTATCCGTTATAATAAGGGAGGCGCAGCCACCCATAATTATAAATATCATACTTGAACACAAAGGGCTGCCCCTGTTTGATCTCCACGGCCTGAAATTTCTTTCCATCATCACTCAGGTAAACGGTTTCATTCTTACTGCTTTGGATTGTCAGGTAGATCCAGCTTGGATCACTGGCTGGAGGTGTACTCGGCGTGGTGGGATTGCCTGTTCCTGAACCTGAACCCGAACCTGTTCCGGTTCCTGTTCCTGTACCCGCGCCGCTACCCGTACCAGAAACAGGCACACTATTCGCCTTCCCGGCGTTCCAGCCACGAGTTATGGCATCCAGGCGGTCTTTCTTAGCCGGGTGGGTGGAACTGGCTTTGTCAGTTCCAATCGTTTGCATGGCGGCTATGGATTGTTCCAGGCTCGCCCCAAGTTTCGCCATGATGAACCCTGAAAATGCATCGGCCTCGATCTCCCTGGGCGGAGTACTCCCCTGACTCGACACTACATGGTTATAATAATGGTGCCCCATTTCATGGGCCAGAATACTGATGGAAGCCCATTTTGTGGCCGCATATTCGTCAATATCTTCCAGAAAATTATTGTCATACACGATCCACCGCACACCTTGAATGATGGTGGCATAGGCATTCTGAATACCATTGGATTCTCTTACGCTAAAATTCTCCTTCCATTTGATGGTATCCAGCATGTTTCGAATGATATCCCTGGCTTCATAAACTGAGGCAAACCGTGTTTTTAACAAGGACCGGGGAGGCACCTTAAACCCACATCCATTAACCTTTTGCGAAGACGCGGAAAAATGAAGGGCAAGGAAAAAAAGAAAAAAGAATGGAAGAAGGAATTTTCTCATATCAGTTATTTGTTTAATAAAAATACGGAAGGATTTCCATAAAAAAAGTCCTCCCCTTTCGGGGAGGACCATCACATGAGGGGGCTGTTTATGCTTTAGGGTAAGGTGATCACTTTCTGATCAAGATCATTGTTCCACAACAGGAGCGCTTTATCATCGCAATCGCCGTTGTTGGGGAAACCATAATCCAGTTTAAATACACGGTCATTAATACGGATCTTGAGAGTGCCTTCAGAGATCCAGGGGCAATTGATCTTTTTGATCAGCGGATCGATCGTGGTCAATACAACCTCACGGCCATTATTGTAAAGAGTCTTCGAGCGGCCTTCGATCTTGTACACATCATCCCGGATACTGCGGGTATCCATACCTGACACCTGAGTGACTACGCGGGCACCTTCAAATTTGAAACCACGTCCGTTTGGTAAGGTAAAGGCTCCATTTTCAACCGTGATACTGTATTTATGCACCCCATTTTCTTTTTGATTTTTGTAGGTGATGGTGCCTTCCAGGTGAGCACGGTTGAGATAAAAATCACGGAAGGTCAATGATACCACAGCGCCTGCCTGACGAATCGGTGCTGAAAAATTCAACACCAGCGCACCCCGGCGAAACTTTCCATCAAGGCCCAGGCAACCATCGCCGAAATCAATCACAACAGTTTTGGGATAGGTGGAATCATCGGGTGTAACGGTAATCTCTGCACACTGTCCGATACGAAGACGGAGTTCAGCAAATAACCAAAGACGGCCATTGGAATTTCCTTCGCGCGCATTGGTTTCTTCATCGGCGGCGGACAAAGCGAGATCATTAACATCATCAAAACTGGCTTCGGCTGCCATGCCTTCATCAGAATAGGTCACCGCTTCTTCTGCAGTCAGGTTATCTGAAGTGTTGGCACTATTCTCCTTCTGGCAGGAGTATAAAAAAACAAGGAGTAAAGCGGAGAGCAACAACGTGCTCATTTTCTTCATGGCTAAAAATTTCATGGCTATACGTTTTAAAGGGTTCAGAAATGGAGTACGTATTTTAAGAAGGGGTTGCATGAAAAAAGTTTAATACCCCGTTAAAAAAAACTACTTTTCCATACGTATGAAAATCATCTGGCCATATTTGACAGACTACAAAAGGCATCTGAATAAGAGGCTCTTAGCCCTGTGTATATGCTTTATCGCCCTGCTTATTTTTTTGAATTATAAATATGGGCTGGAAACATGGCTGACCAATTTACCGGGCCTTCCGGGAGCTGGTGTTACAGGCCGGATACTCTTATTTAGTTTATCATTTGGTCTCCCTTATCTCCTCAGTTCATGGTTTAATGATGCTTCCTATTGGAAACAACCAAAATTCCTGTTGCTATTTTTTACGGCCGTGATCCTTTTCTCGCTGAAATCTGGATTTGGTCCACCGGCGTCCTGGTTCTTACCGGGAAATAAGAATGATTATTGGGATTACATTCTTTACTGGCCCTCCCGCTTATTGCTGATAATTGGTGTGTTATTTTTATTTTATAAAAAAACGGATCCCTCTTTTTTCGGACTCACCTGGCGTTCTACCCCACTCAGGCCTTATTTATACATGTTGATTCTAATGATCCCGTTGGTGGTTTTTGCCTCCACCCAAGCCGATTTTCTGGCCATGTATCCAAAATTAAAAGTGGTACTCCCCTATTTGGAAGGGGCCCAAAATTCGGGCTGGAAAAAGTTCCTTTTTGAATTGGCTTATGGAAGTGATTTCATTGGGATCGAAGTATTCTTTCGTGGCTTTCTGATCTTTTCATTTGCCCGGTTTGCCGGTCGCGATGCGATTTTGCCAATGGCCTGTTTTTATTGCACCATTCATTTTGGGAAGCCCCTGTTTGAATGTATCAGTTCTTTTGGAGGCGGATTGCTTTTGGGAATAGTGAGTTATCATTCCCGGTCGGTGATCGGAGGATTGATCGTCCACCTCGGTATTGCCTGGATGATGGAGGGGGGCGGATATTTGGGAAACCTGTTAAAATAAGAATGGCCCCGCTTTTGACGGGGCCATTGTGTTGGTTGATACTTACTTCCTATTGTTTCACCACCTGGTGAACGGTTCCATCGGCAAATTGCAGGTAGTACACTCCTCTGATCAGATCCTCAAGGGAGACTGTTTCCTGAACATTGCTGATGATGATACGCTTCATGACTTTACCCTGTACATCAATTAAGCGGGCTTCTGTATTCAACAGGCCTTCTTTGTTAATATCGATGGTCACGCTATTAGAGGCAGGAACAGGATAGACAGTAATACCGGCCTTGTTTACCACATTCACAAAGCGGGTTTCGCTGAGTGTTGGGCGGCCATCAATATCCACCTGTTTGATCCGGTAATAGTTAGATCCTTTTACCGGTGAGGTATGCAGGTATCCATATCTTTTTTCGGTGGCAGAGTTACCAGCCCCGGCTATAAAAGTAAGGTCGGTCCACTGAGCCCCATTTCCTGAATGCTGGATAACAAATCCGGAGTTATTTACTTCGGTAACCGTGCTCCAGGACAACTGAACGCCATTTCTGGCCCGGCTGGCGCTAAAGGAACCAAATGTTACGGGAAGCGAATAACCTGTAGCACCAAGAATGTATTCTGTGCTTTCGCCGGTTACCGTCATCGTATTGGCACCTTGATCCTGGGTAGCGGAGGAATTGACCCAGGAGGCGGCATCATTTCCAGAACGCTTAAAGAGACGTACAACGGTCTCATCCGGGAAAAGAGGAATATTACTGTAAAAATAAACGGCTGTGTATTGTGGGGCCGTTCCGCCAACCTGAAACACACCAAAATATTTATTGTTATCGCCCAAACCTGCAATGCCGGTAGCATTGGCTGGGGCGGCATCTACGCGGTAAACGTGAATGGCATCAGGTGCACCAGAAGTGCTGGTGGCAGTCAGGCTTTCGCCGGTACCGGCAAAAGTAATGCTGGCTGTTTTGGTGGCATTTACGTAGTCATGTGTACTGGCATCTCCAATGGAAGCACCTGAAGTGATCCATGTAGGGCCGTTGACCAGGGAGGCGTCATTGATACCCAGATCATCTCCTAATATGGCTCCGCTTCCCTCATCGGCTTTGTAGTATCCAACCAGGTTGGCATACTGGGGATGGGTATTGGTCACTTTGCTGCAGATATAGTCCCTGATTTCGGCTTGAGTAAGGGCTACATCCCAGATACGTACTTCATCCATGGCACCCAGCCAGGGGAAAATATAAAAGGTTCCATCAAAATAAGCGCCTATCTGCTGTTGCCCTTCGGCAAAAGCTCCTGGTGTTACAGGTCCGGCAACCAGAATCCCGTTTTTATACAAACGCAATTCGTTGACACCGGCATCATAGGTCAATGCCACATGTGTCCACACGTTTGTAGGGAACGGGGTTGGATCCTGGATCTGTGTAAATCCGGTGGCAAGGTGGCCTCCAGAAAGAAATCCACCATTCACCCAGAATGCAGTGTTCTGTCCGGAAACAATGTTGTAAAATGTTGCATTGGTCCCGGTAAAGAAAACCCAGGCCTCCTTGGTGTAGGAGGAATTAAAGGATAGTGTGGAGATGAGGGCGTAGTCGTCCACTCCATCAAACTGTACAGCACTACCACTGCCTTGTGAGCGGGCAGCAGGTTGTAAAAGCAGGAATAAACTGGCGAAGGCTACCATTTTAGAGATCAGCGTCCTCCTGAAAATCCGGCGGGTCAATCCAAAAGAAAAGGTTACAAAAGGTAAATTTTGTTTCATAATTGCGGAATTAAATAAATAAATGGGAGGGCGGGGATTAAGGATTTTCCTCGGATTGGAGATCGAGCTGTAAAATAAACCATTTTTTCCAACTTAATGAAGCGGAAATCATTATATTTTAAAGAATGAGGAAATTACCTATTTGGTGTATATCTCAATGATTCCCATGGTTTCCATGCCGCGACGGGGCGCATAAAATGAATCAATTTTGTGGTAATGAGCTTGCAGGGAGTCTCTTACGCGGAATGGATAGAAGTTATTCAGTCCTTTTATGTATTCAAAAAAAACAACATCATACTCTTTTTGCCCGATTCTTTTTTCAAACATTTCTGCCTCCCGATTGAACATGGAAACACCTAAATGATACCAAAGTGGATAATTAGGGCTCCGTTCCAACTTAAAGGGAATCGCTTCAGCCAATGGTGTAAGCTCAGTCATATTCAAAACATTCACCTCACTACCCTTTTCTTTCCAGACTGGCATCGCCTGTATCCTCTTTATCCCTTCCACGGTTGGGGCAGGCATATAGATCCCTTTAAAGACCGGTATATCGGAAAATACCCATTGGGCCTCTGGTATCGAACTGTCTTTAGTGATCATGAATGTATTCCTGTTCACCAGGTTTTCGCCGGAAACAGCCTGTGTTGTTTCTTCCTTTCCTGCCGAACGGGCTGTAAACCGGTCAAGGTACTTCCAGAATACCCCACTCCACCAAAGCGCAACACCCAATAATGCCGGGAAAAAATAACGCAACTGAGAAAAGCGGATATCAAATACCTCAGCCGCCAAAAACAACAAATAGGCAATGGCAAAACTGTGAAAGAAAATATTATTGTCCGGAGGGGTATAACTGGTCACTTGTATCACTACCGCTTCGCCCAGGATAGCAATGACCAGAAAAAAGAATAACCCATTTTTCCGATCCTTAAGAAAAGCCAACCATTTTGTTCTTTTTCCGAGGAGAAATAGCAGGATCAACAAGAGATAGAACTTGATCCATTGGGAATGATTAAAGAAATCGCCAATGATATCACCCATCGAAAACCGCGCTGTATGCGGTGGCTGGCCATGGTTGAACCAATAGCCAAAGGAATAACTCAGAAAGGGGAATATGAAGAGGAATAAAAAGAATGCAGTAGCGATCAGATACACAAGCACCGGCTTGAAACGGCGGTCAAGCCACCATCCATAGGCTAAAAAGAACAGCCCAAGCAGCAGGGTCATCCCCCCTACATCCTGCTTGGTCATAAAGGTAATGCCCGTGAACAAGGCTGCACCAATCAGATTCAACCAGGATCTCCAGCCAGTACCGGGTGTGCCCAGATAACGAAAGAGAAAGGCAAGGGTCACAAACTCATATACGATCACCGTATGATTATACCAGGGCCAGAAATTGAAAAAAGAATACGACACACAATACACAAACAACGCGATAAATCGAATGCCCCTGTCCAAACCGAGACTCTTTAAAATCGAACGGAAGGCAAATCCGGAAATAATATTGATAAACACCTGGGCCTTTACCAGTGTAATCATGGCAGGGCCAAATATTTTAAAGAAAACTGCCGGAACCACCCAATACATATACCCCATCGGAATACCAAAATCACGATACGGCACCTGTCCCTCATAAAGCCGATAAGCGCCTTCCCAGGACAGAAATATATTCACCCGAAAAGGAAAATGCGTAAAAAGAGGCACCATGGCCAAAAGAATGATCATGGCCCATTCGGCCCAGCCCTTTTGCAAGAGTTTGTCAAAAAGACCCTGAAATCGCGTGGTTAAGTTTGACATTTGTGGGGCAAGATAGTTTTAAGTCCTTAAAAATGAAAGGCTTCCGTAAAAATTAATTATGGGTTAGCATTGGATTATTCAGGGGCATCTGCTTCCTACTTTGGGTTTTCCTTATTAATTTGGCGGCTCAAATTATAATGAATTGGAATTTATTAAGTTATTGAGGCCAAAGGACTGGGCCAAGAATCTCTTCCTGTTTGTACCCCTGTTTTTTGCTCAGGCCATATTTGACCTGGACAAGATCCTGGCGGTTTTGCCTGGATTCTTCAGTTTCTGTTTCGTGGCCAGCGCGATTTATATAATTAATGATTACCGGGATATAGAAGATGACCGCAAGCACCCTACCAAATCAAAGCGACCTCTGGCCTCTGGTTCGGTAAGTAAACCTGTAGCCATCGCTATTCTGGTGATGCTGCTTATCGCCGGCTTTACCATCGCCTATTTTGCCCGTGAGAAATTCGTATTGGTGCTGGCGATCTACTTTCTGATGAACCTGGCTTATAGCTTTGGATTGAAAACGATACCTATACTGGATATCATGATCGTTGCCGTGGGTTTTGTTTTGCGTATCAAAGGTGGATCTGTATTATCGGGGATTCCCATTACCGAATGGCTTAATATCATGGTGTTCCTGCTGGCCCTGTTTATGGCCGTTGGAAAAAGGCGGGATGATGTGTTGTTGAAACTTCAATCCGGCACCGATATGCGGAAAGCCATCAAAGGCTATAACCTGGAGTTCCTGAATGTATTGATCGCCCTTATCTGCTCTGTGATCATTGTAGCCTATTTCATGTACACCATGTCGGACGAGGTAAAGAAGAATTACGAGCAATTTGATAATAATTACCGCTTGTATTATACCTGTATTTTCATGTTGGCAGGTATCATGCGGTATTTACAGATTATCTTTGTAAAAGCCGATTCAGGATCACCAACGAAGATCCTGTATAGAGACCGATTCATCCAATTGACATTACTTCTATGGGTAGCCAGTTTTTTTGTCATTTTGTACGTTGATAAACTACCTTTCAAAATACGATGAAAAAGAATATCGCTAATTGGGGAAATTACCCGGTGGTTGCGAGCGATGATCAAAGTTTTAGCTGGAAAGAAGACCTGCCCGGCCTCCTTGAAAACAGAACCCATATCATTCCGCGGGGTAATGGTCGCTGCTATGGCGACGCCTCCCTGGCCCAGAACACGATTACGTGTACAAAGCTCGAAAAAGTATTGTCCTTTGATACAACAGCCGGTATCCTCGATTGCGAGGCTGGTCTGACCCTGGACAAGATCCTGGAGATTATTGTTCCCAAAGGCTGGTTCCTGCCTGTAACACCCGGCACCAAGTTCATCACCATCGGAGGTGGCGTTGCCAGTGATGTTCATGGAAAAAACCACCATGTGGATGGCGCTATATCCCGCCACGTTGTAGAAATGGATATCTATACGGCCAAACTGGGTTTGGTCACCTGCTCCCGCGAAAAATACCCCGATCTGTTTGAAGCGACCTGCGGGGGTATGGGGCTTACCGGTGTTATTACCCGGGTTAAATTCAAACTTAAAAAGATCGAAACTTCCTATATCACGCAAAAACAAGTAAAGGCCAAAAACCTGACCGATGTACTGGAGTTGTTTGATCAATATGCCCACTATACCTATTCAGTGGCCTGGATCGATTGCCTGAAAAAAGGAAAGGCATTTGGCCGGAGTATACTCATACTCGGTGAGCACACCAAACTGGACGAGCTGAAAGACAAACGGAAAAATGATCCCCTGGCTCTTCCAAAAAAGAAACAACTGACCTTCCCTTTCAATCTGCCTTCCTGGGTGTTGAATACGATCACGGTAAAGCTTTTCAATTTTCTTTATTATAATAAAAACACCAAACGGGAGCTTAACAATATCGTTTCCTACGAACCATTTTTTTATCCTCTCGATGCCATACTGCACTGGAACAGAGGGTATGGTAAAAAGGGGTTCATTCAATACCAGTTTGTTCTCCCCATGGAGCGACGTGATGGATTAGAACGTATTCTATCCGAGATCAGCAAACGTGGATGGGGTTCCTTCCTGGCCGTACTAAAGGTCTTTGGCGATCAGGACGATCTCATTTCCTTCCCCACAAAGGGATACACCCTGGCCCTGGATTTCCCCGTTCGCAAAGGACTTTTCGAATTCCTGGATGAAATGGACAAGATCGTTTTGGAATGTGGAGGCAGGCTTTATTTATCCAAAGATGCCCGCATGAAACCCGAAACGCTTCGCCAGGGTTATGATCGCTTTGATGAATTTGTCGGCATCCTGCGTCAATATGATCCCGAACAGAAATTCCGTTCCATTCAATCCGACCGTTTACAAATCACCACCAACTAAACCGACCATATGCAAACCGTCCTCATCCTGGGTGCTACCTCAGATATCGGACTGGCCATCGCCCACCGCTTTGCCAGGGAAGGATACGCTATTCAGTTAGCAGCCCGGAATACGGATCAACTGGAACCTGCCCGATCAGATATTTCGATTCGTTTTCAGGTTCCTGTATCGACACACCGATTTGATGCGATGCAACCCAATGAACATGCCGCCTTTTACGCAGGCCTGCCCGCAAAACCGGATGTTTCCGTTTGCGTCTTTGGGTATATGACCGATAATGAAAAGGCTTTGACAGATTGGAGCTTAACCGAAAGAACCCTGCATACGAATTATTCAGGCGCGGTATCCATTCTTAATATCATTGCTCAGGATTATGCCAAAATGAAGAAAGGGGTCATTGCCGGAATCAGTTCCGTTGCCGGGGAAAGAGGCCGCCAGAGCAATTTTATTTATGGATCCGCCAAAGCCGGTTTTACAGCCTATCTCAGCGGATTGAGAAATTACCTATACCACCACCAGGTACATGTGTTAACCGTACTGCCTGGATTTGTCAATACAAAAATGACAGCCGAACTGGCCCTGCCAGGATTACTAACCGCACAACCCCATCAGGTGGCTGACAAGGTTTTCCTGGCCATTCGGAAGAAAAAAAATGTGCTCTATGTGAAATGGTTCTGGAAATGGATCATGCTGATCATCAAACTTGTTCCTGAATCCATGTTCAAAAAGAAGAAATTGTGACGAAAACAATTGCCTTTTTTGATTTCGATGGTACCATCACTACCCATGATACCATGCTGGAGTTGATACGCTTCAGCAAAGGCCCCTTTCAGTATTATAAAGGCATGTGTTGGCTGTCTCCCCTCCTAACCGCGGTAAAAACCGGATTGGTAGATGCACAAACCGGAAAGGAAAGATTGCTTGGCCATTTTTTTGGTGGGCTTTCTTCCTCCGACTTTCAGGAACTGTGTCATTCCTTTGGGGAGAAGAAGATCCCGGGCTTAATCAGACCTGCTGCCCTTACTCGTTTGCAGGAGCACCAGGATAAAGGCCATGAAGTGGTCATCGTTTCGGCATCTGCTTTTCAATGGGTCAATCCCTGGACAGAGAAGATGGGAATAAGGTTGATCTCAAGCCTTTTGTCGGAAGAAGGCCAGCGCATTACCGGAAAATTGGAAGGGAAAAACTGCAACGGGGATCAGAAAGTGGTTCGTATAAAAGAACAATTTAACCTTGATGAATACAAGGAAATTTTCGCCTATGGAGATTCCAAAGGCGATCGCCCCATGTTGCAACTGGCCACCCACCCGTCTTACAAACCCTTTAGAAGTTAGGCAGATATAATCCTCCTCCCAAAATAAAAAGAGGCGCTGAATTTCAGCGCCTCTTTTAGGGTATCAAAGAAATTACTATTTCTATTGTTTGATGAAGCGGGTAAATATTCGACGTTCATCAGCAAATACAAGTCGAACGATATACACCCCTTTCCTTAACCGTGAAATATCCAGCGGGTAGATGACACCCGTCTGAACGGTTGTCAGGGTTTCGCTTTGGAATACCCGTTTGCCCACCATTGAATATACACAGATCGTATACTTCTCACCTGTACTGTCAAAGGCCATATACAGGTTGGCTGTATTGCCGGTGGCAGGGTTCGGGTAGACTTTGAACTCCAGGAATCCGGGTCTGGTATTCGGGTTACCGAGTACCGTTACAGAAACCGTATCATACCCAAAGGCACCCTGGTTATCCGTTACGCGTAATTCATACTGGTATATCCCGGCCACCATGCTGTTCACATCCGTTACTGCACTGGATGCATTAACAATGGTGTATTCGTTAGGTCCGGATATTTTTCTCCATGCATAGGCGGCAATGGTACCATCGGCATCTGTACCTGAACCGGTCAGAGTAGAATAATGGATCGGCAGGGTGATGGTTAAGTTGTTTCCGGCATTGGCTACGGGAGCCTGATTGGTCGGAGTTACAGCAGCATTCACGGTTACCTGAACAGTGTCCCTGTCGGTTAATCCACCATTATCGGTCACCCGCAATTCAAAGCGATAGATGCCCTGAACCAGATTGGTAATGTTGGTCACCGCACTTGCCGGTGAGTTAATGGTAAAGGATCCAGGTCCGGCAATCTTGCTCCACTGGTAGGTAGCAATGGATCCGTCCGGATCAGTACCTGAACCATTCAGGGTAGTATTATTAGTAGGCAAAGTGATATTCCTGTCAGGACCCGCATTGGCAGTAGGTGCCTGGTTAGGCGCTGCATTCACGGTTACCTGTACGGTATCCTTATCACTCAAACCTCCATTATCAATAACTGTTATTTCAAACGTATATACTCCTTGAACCAATCCCGACAAATTCGTAACAGCACTGGCGGGTGAAACAATGGTATAGGTATTGGGACCAGTCAATTTACTCCATAGGTAACTGCTGATCGAACCGTCGGTATCTGTACCCGAGCCATTCAGCGTGGTATTGCTGGTTGGCAGGGTAATCGTTCTATCCGGACCTGCATTGGCTACCGGGACCTGGTTGGAAGGAATCGAGGCATAAACGGTTACCTGGACTGTATCTAAATCGGTCAGCCCGCCATTATCTGTCACTCTTAATTGGAAAGTATAAACACCTTCAATCAGGTTGGTTAGGTTTGGAACCGCCACCGTGGTTGAAGAAAGCGTATAAGTTGTGGGGCCTGTAAGTTTGGTCCACAAATAAGCACTGATAGAACCATCCGGATCCGTACCCGAACCACTCAGCGTTGTGCTGTTGGTGGGTAATGTCATGGTACGATCGGGGCCGGCATTGGCAACAGGAGCCTGGTTAGCTGCCGCATTGACTGTTACCTGTACGGTATCCGTATCAGTAAGTCCGCCGTTGTCGGTTACTGTCAGCTCAAACGTATATACACCTTGTACCAGACTATTCACGGCAGTTTGAGCAGAGGCAGGGTTGACTATAGTGGCTGTAGAGCCAGTGAGTTTTCTCCATGCATACACCTGAACTACCCCATCGGGATCGGTACCATTACCATTCAGGGTTACGGTATTCACCGGTAAGGTAATGGTCAGGTTTGCTCCTGCATTCGCAACGGGAGCCTGATTGGGGGCTGTATTGCCACAATTTTGGCGTAAAGGATCTGCAAGTGTTGGTCCGCAAACCGGTGCCAAAGGCAAAGTAGGTATAGTCCAGGTACAAACCGCTGTATTTCCAATGGCTGTACTACCCGGGTTGTCATTGACAAAGATGAAACTGCTGAGGTTTACCGAACCCAGATTGGGCATACATACTTTGTTGGAATCCACGCGACCAGGATCAGCCAGATTATTATAGTCTGTGATCTGAATGGCGCGAACAGCATTGTAGGGATTACGGAAGTAGTTATTGGTGATCACCAGTCGTTGGGCGTTAACAGCCTCGGGTTGGTGATGGCTACCAAATGAATAAAGGATCGTGGGGAAATTGGTGGCAGTTGTGTTGAGATAAGAACAGCTGTCAAAGTAGTTATTATACACTTTAATGCTGTCATATCCGGCGATCACACTACCCTGCCCGGCTGCTTTACGGATCACGTTGTTATACATTTTTCCGTAAGTACCTGAACCGATATTGATACCACTGACCTGACCACCCACATTTGAGGTACCCGATACATTCGTGTAATTATTGAATATTTCAGAATAACCACAGGAACCTACCTGCATGGCATCCCATCCGGTGTTTTCAATGATATTGTTGTAAACATACACACTGTCACCCCGTGCCTGAATGGGGTTTCCATAGTTCCAACCACCCGGTCCGTAACTGGTGCTTCCAATATACATACCCTCATTGGCATGGTTGGCTACATAGTTATCGTGAATATAAAGTCCACGCTGATAGAAAACAGGGAATAACCTTTCCAGGTTCACGTTATCAGCAATTGCGGTTGCAATACCAATCTGGTTGGAATTTGTAATAGATACATTATTTACTTCCACATGGTCTGCAGTTCCTACCACAAGCCCTTTCATGCGTATACCATATTTCTGGCTGGGAACACCGCTACCATCGATGTGGAGATAGCTCACCTTGATATTACCAGCGCCATCACCTGGATTGGCTATACGCAGGTATCCCATATTCACCTGTCCATTGATCGGCATGATGACAACGGGCTGTCCCTGGCAACCATTAAAACCTCCCAGCGTGATGTCAATGGTATTGGCATTGATCGTGGACGCGTTCAGTTTGATGGTATCACCGGGTCTGATATTGTGATTGGCGGCTGCATCCTTGGGCCAATATACACCCGCGGAAATCGTGATCGATTTGGGCGTGGCGTTATAGTTACAGTTTTGCACTGTTACCCGCACGGTATCCTTATCCGTTCCACCGGCACTATCCGTAATGGATAATTCAAAATCATAGGTACCAAGGGCTAGTCCCTTGAGGAAGATAGCGGAGTCAACCGCAGATATCGAAACGTTTCTTTCTTCGTATTTGCTTAAGATCGCGGTGTTGGGCCCGGAGATCTGTCTCCAGTTCCATTGGGTGATCGGTCCTCCGTTAGCTGATTTTTTGCTAAAAGAAGGCCATCCACCGTACAAGGTGGTAAAGTTTTGAGGGAGCACCAGGGTTTGGTCCAAACCTGCATTGGCCGTAGGTGCAGTAGTAGTTGTAGTAGCTGCATTGTTCACCTGTACAGTAACATTGGCTGTAGCAGTGGCATTGTCATCATCAGTTACGGTGAGACGGAACACATAGGTCCCCGCTGTTAATCCGGTAACCAGGGTAACGGCTGAACCAACACTGACGATCACGGCCGGGCCACCGGAAACTTTCGTCCAGCTATAAGAAGCAATGCTTCCATCAGCATCCGTTCCGGATCCCGTAAGGGTAACCACACTGATCGGCAGGGTGATAGTTTGATTGGCCCCTGCGCTGGCCACCGGAGCGATATTCGCAGCCGGAGCATTCAGTCGGTTACATAAAGAGTCCAGAATATGTTCTTCCACCACTTTTTTATACAATACGTGGTGACCTAAATTATTGATATGAATGCCATCACCAGCCGAATAGATCGGATTGATGGTGGTACTATCCAGATTGCTCACAACATCCCAAAAATTAATGGCCTTACTTCCAAACCGGGTATAAACCCAGTCACGAAAGGCGGTCAACAAAGGAATATTGGACCCGATCATGCTTGTCCGGGGCTGAGAGGTGGTAACCCATACAGGCACATTGGCGGCATTGGCAAGAGCCATGGTCGCCTCAAAATTGGCCTGTTGTTCGGCCAGTGTATAGCCATTGTATGCATCATTGGACGCCAGATTAATGATGATGGCATCCGGATTGAGGCTAAGGGCCTTGGTAATATTTTTTGCTGTATCCACGGCTGGACGACCTGAAGGAGCAGTATAGCCTGTAGGACGCAGGATATGATAAGATGTATACCCCGAGTTAGCGAGGTTGATCAATTCCATGGATGGATTCTTACTACGGATATACGTTCTGAACTTCCCGGCCCAGGCACTGTCATAATAAGGTACCGAGCCTGCGCCTTGCGCAGTGGAAGAACCGAGCACTACGATCCGAAAGGCATTGGAGCAGGTATAGGCATCCGTATTGGACGTGTTATATAGCCCACTATCCACCACATGCACCAACATGTCATCAAAATGGGTGCCCCCGGCATTATCGGTTACCGTTAACCGAAACTTATATGTCCCTTCCTGAAAACCGGTGACGGTGGAAGTTGGACTTCCTGGATTGATGATATTGGCCGTTCCACCTGATACTTTAGTCCAGTTGTAAGTAGTTATGCTCCCATCTGTATCTACCCCTGAACCTGAAATGGTAAAGGAACTGGTTTGAAGGGAAACGGTTTTATCTGCCACAGCCGTAGCCGTTGGCGGGTTATTCCCGGTATTCCCGTTATAGGAAGTAGCGTAGGTGTTGGTATATTGAGCCAACCATTCATAGAAGTTCCTATTGCCCAGCGAAGGATACCGGCGGGCGGTATCGTAGGTCACATCAAAGTTGTTATGGCCCCAACCGGCAACAGCTTCATAAAAGGAATTTGTGTAATAGTTGTCAAGGCGGTTCTGCAGATCGATACAAAACTGACGGAAGGCGTTTTCGGTACCACCATCATTTACTGCACCACAGATTAAAGCTGTGGGAGTTTTCCAGCGTTGACCAACCCGGTGGGCACTATCCAGCACCATGCTCCCATTGTGGGGAGAACGGGCAAACTGTGCCGAAATGTATTTGTTCATGGCGGTATCCGTGGCTGCAGTGGAGTAACCACCCAACATGCCCAGGATATTTCCTCCTGCACTCAACCCGGTCAGATAGATCCTGGAACTGTCGATCCGGAAACGGCTGGTCATATCCCTTAACAAGGGAGGCAGCCTGTTGGGATCCAAACTAAAGGAACCATTCTGTGGGCAAATGACAAAAGCCTCGGTAGTATAACCACCAAAGTTCACATACTTCAGAATGGGACGTTGTCCCTGATTGATCTTCTTGGGTAATCCGGTGCCGAGGAGACTGGATAAATTTGTGCCTGCTTCCCCTACCCCGTGAAGGAAGATGATAAGTGGCCATCGCTTGTTCGAAGGAGCTGTGGCCAGATCAGAAGGTTTATAAATAAGTGCATCTAGTGGGTAGACTCCGCTCACGCTGATATTGACCGTTGTACTGTCAAACAATCCATACTGCGCGTATGCCTGCCTGCCGGGTCCTATTATCAAACTAAACAGAAAGAGATAACGGAAAATTGGTTTCATAGGGTTTTACTCTTTTGGATTTTGCCTTAACTCTGGTATTGGATTCCGTCTTTAGGTACATGACCTTAACGTTTGCAAGGTTGATTAAATTTTATTGATTTTAAAGTTAAAAGCACTTGATATTTTTCGTATTTCTACGAGTGAAATTTTATTCACTATCCTTTCCACATTTCAAAAAAACTGACTGTAAATTTTCCTTTGCAGATAAACCAAAAACCAATCCAGTTTTTGCTTATTCACATTATTTTTAGAAAAGTGGGAAAAAGAAATGGAAACTGCTCAAGACTGCTTAAGCGTATACCCCGAACAGGTGGAATTGATCTTTATCAAGTATTATTACAATAATATAAAAATCAATTATTTATACTGCTTATTTCACAATAAATGCGAAACGGTCTTTTAACTTTAAAAAAGGCTTTTCGAAGAAGCGATAACTAACGATGGAGAGTATAATTACAAAGGCAAGTGATAGTAAACTATAGATGGTCGCATGCGCAAAACTACTATCGTCCCATCCTAATTTGGAAAAGAATTTACTCATCAGACTGATCACTAAAAAATGGTAACAATACAGTCCGTAAGTGTAGGTACCTAGTTTACTGATACGGGTAAACGAAGAGAACTTGTAAAAAGATTTTTCAGCATAGTTCTGTTCCAGGATCACCAGGCCAAAAATAATGGCGATGATCAGTCGTTCCGGCACCATCATAAGGCCTTCCGGAAAAAGGATATGATGGAAAAGAAGGATGGCCAAAACGGCACCATAGAGAAGGACCATTTGGTACCGGGGCATCCTTTTTACCCAACGGTAGAGCCAGCCTTCCCTGGAGCAATTATAAGCCATTAGCGCACCTACGGCCATATCCCCTATCACGGCCAGGGTATGAAATTTCAGCACTGCACGGGCATGGAGGTCCTCTTCAGGCGCAAAAGCGAATCTCCACCGGAACCAGAGCGTGAAGGCAATTATGGCTATGAAAAGGATCGGGTAAAGGGATTTTCCAATAAACCGGAGCAGTACCGGCCAGCTGAGGTAGAACTGCTCCTCCACCGCTACCGACCAAAGTACAATCAGGATAAGGGCGTCGGGAAAGAGCTGGGTACTGATCGACTGCTGATGGATATAATCAAAATTATTAATAAGCAGGAGGTAGTATAAAGGATTGGAGGTCTCATCCACCGCATCACCCATAAAATTCTTTAGATAGGGCCAGATCACAAATCCAATGAATACACAAAGGTAGAACAGGGGCCATATCCGCAGAATCCGGCGGAGATAGAAGTTCCCGATATGGATGGTCCCGGTGAACTCGCGTTCCCGGATCAGCAGAAAAGTGATGAGAAACCCACTTAAAACAAAGAAGAAATTCACCCCTAACTCTCCGTGCTGAAACAGAAAACCAACGGTCGAATCAGCACCGGGTACATTGGCAAAAAGGGTCTTGTAACTGTGGAAGAGAAAGACCATCAGAAAGCAAATGAACCTCAATCCATCCAGGTTCGGGAAGAAGATACTTTGTTTTTTAGGCACGGTGGGCGGCTTTACAAATAATCATTAATTGGGCGTGCTCTCCATTATGGTCATTACGGTAGAAAGAACGGTAGCCATCGGCACTCCGGTCACGGCTTCCAGATCAATGATGGAAACTTCATAGTCTTTTTTGGCCGTCCGCTCTTCGATCTGTTGATTTATATACGCCTGAAAGGCCTTATTTACATCCTCAAGTTCAGTAACAACTCCCTCGGCATAATCTTCTTTTACCTTCTGGTAGGCCCCCAGCAATTCAGAACTGATCCTTTTCTGAAATTCATATACATCTTTCTTTTCCTGGTAAACAGCATAGCGGGTCAGCACATCCTTTACAACCCGGCGCTCCTCATCCTGTTTCAGGGCGACATTCATGTCCACCTGTGCAGCTGCCGCCTTTTTGATGTTAGATTGTTTCCCGAAAATGCTAAAGGGCAAGGTGATACCCAGGTTATATTTAGGAAAGAAATTGGCGTTTGGATTATCATTTACCACAAACTCATTGATATTTCCCGAGATCGCCACGGCGTCAAGCCAGGCCACCTTGGCGGTCTTTAAATTATATTCGGCTGTTTCCACCCTGGCTGAAGCCGCCCGCAGAGAGGGATTATCCATGGCATACCGGATCAGTAATGCCTTGGTCAGGGAATCACGTCGCTGGTCCTGTGCCGCATTTATTTTCAAATCCTGGGCAAACAGAAGGCTATTTACTAAAATGGCCAGGGTTAAAAGGAAAGGTCTCATATTGTTTGGTTAAATGTGTGATCGTTTTGAACGGTTTCTTCTTTAGTTTCTTTATCGGCGGCTTCGCCAAATTCACGCATCCGGGTGAACAGGGCCATTACCGAATAGATGAAAATGACACTTGGCATCTGCCCCACCGTGACCTGTGAAAACTGAGTGATCAGGATAGGGAAAAGGGCACAGACCAGCCCGATCAGGTACACCCGCATTTCCGGGTCCCGAATACGAAAGTAAAAATGAATTCCCTGGTAAATTATAAAGAAATTCATCAGGATGTATATCAAAAATCCCAGCCACCCGATCTCCAGGGCAGAAAGCAGAAAGCCGCTGTCTGGTGGAAACCCCGCCAGCGGGTGATCGGGGTTCATGAGAATTCCTGGCGTACCAGTGGTCATCAGCCCGCCACCGATCGGATGTTCATGAATATAAGGCTGAATATATCGTCGGTTGATATCCCTCACATTAAGGGAGGCATCATTCGAGGCATAAAAGGTAGAACGGATCCGGTCGATTACCGGGTTGGATATGGGTGCATATAAGATAAAGAGAACCAACATAATAAACGAAAAAACCAGAATCAGGGTCCGACGGTTTGTTATCGTCATCAGGCTATAAAGGGCCACCCCTGCAGGTATCATAATGGTAGTGGTACGTGTGCCGGAAAAGGACATGCCCATGGCAAAAATAAAGGTGGCCAAAAATAGCAAGGCCTTTTTCCTCCGGGGCTGGGGACGTAACGCAAAAATGAGCGTCAGGATGGACATGGAACCACAGAGCACCCCAAAAGTGACCGGATCAGATAGAAATGAAAATTTCCGGAGCAGCCCTCCTTGCATATATAGTCCAAACTCCTCGGGTTTACTGAGCAGGTCCCGCATTTCAAAGGGCATGAGCCCAAAGAACTGCTGGTAACAACCATAGAGGGCGGCCAGCATGGACATAACCACCCAAAATTTGATATAATACTTGAGTTTCTCCCGGGTATTGATGATCCGGTAGGAAATGATATAGATCAGCATAAACCCGGTATAACGACGCATAAAAAACAACCAGCCTCCATTTTGACCGGCATCCGGGTTAAAAAACTGAACCAATAAGAAGAAAAAGAAGATGATCAGGATGACCGAAATGGGTGTTTTTAACAGCCCGCCCCCTTCGCGCATTCCGTATTGGATCAGGGTGCCTACAAAATGCAGCAGGAGCAATACCTCAATTCCGGTACTTACGGGTAAACTGGTACCCAAAAGCCGGTCTGGAAAAAAGGCAAAGAATGAAATAAAGATCAATACATAGAACGCGTAATAGGTCTTTACCAAACACATCCAGGCCACAAAACTGCCAATCCCCCCTACCACCAGCAAAACTGCAAAGGATTCCAACCCTTCGGAAAACAGGAATGCCACCAACACGGTCACCAGGGCCATGAACACCAGGAAGATCTTATTACGCTTTCCGGCAACTTCAGTGGATATGTCCCGAAAAAGGTTCATGGATCAGAAGAACAATATTTTTAAGAATAGATAGATCATGACAATGGCCACAAACAATAAAGAAATGATCTCGGCCAGGCTGTCATTTCTTCCACCTTGGTCCTGTATGGGATCACTCATTGTTTGAAATTTGTTTTCTTTTAAAAATATATTTTGTCACAAAGCCCCAGGCTGTGACATAGAATTCAAGTCCATACCGGAAACTGTTCCACACATTGATCCCATAATGTTTCCGCAGGATGTACTGAATGAAAATCATTGCAATCGCCATACTGCTGACCACGGCTATGGCCGCACCGATCAATCCATAAGGTGGGATAAGCAAAAAGCAGAGGATCATATTCACCACGGCGACACCAAGATTCATAAAAAAGTTCAATCGGGGTTTACCGGTTGAATCCAGTGTGATTCCACATTGTTTCAAAAAGGGCATGAACAGGGTAGATAGTAAAACAATACGCAGGTAGGGTATGGTATCGAAATATTTGGCCCCGCCAAAAACAAAAAGAACTTGTTTAGAAAAAATGATCAGCACCAGTAAAGGGATAATACCCACCGCCAAAGCCACGCCCACGGCCTTTTCATAAAGGTACTTGATCCGGCCCGCATCACCTTCGGTACTCAACAGGGCATTCTTGGGAAAAACCAGGTCGGCCATGATCTGACTGGGCATATCCAGAAAATTCGTGATCCGGTCGGCTATATTTTGTCCCCCAAGCAGGCTGGTCCCATAATAGGAAGTGATCAGGAAGGGAGGAGAACTACGAAAGAATAACATGGACCCTACGGTTCCAAATACATATTTACCAAATGAGAAGATATCCTTGGCCCATCGCCAAACCTGCTGACTGAAATGCAGGATGAGATAACCCTTTGTCTTTATCAAAAAATAAAACAAACCAAAAAGAATCCCGGAGGAATATAAAATGGCCAATACCGGAAGGGATAACTGATCAGTAAACTGATTGTATATTAGGATCGAGAGCAACACAAAGAACTGACGGATAAAATACCCCCAAAAGACCGTATTGAACCTTAAACGCGCGATCAATATCCACTCGATATGTGAAAAAGGGATCAACAGGATCAGGCCGGCAAAGAATATCCATACGATCTTGGAAAAATAAACGGAATTGAAAACACTGGCGATAGATCGGTGAAAAATGACCAATAATAGCCCGACCAGCAGCGTGATAATGATATTCCAGATCAACGCTGCAGAAATAATATCCTTCTCTTCCTGTTCAGGTCTTTTTTCATTCAGAAAACGGATCACCGCGCTGCGGATCAACCCGGCCCTGGTCATTTCCACAAAGGAGGAAAGGATCAAAAAGATCGACCACTCTCCCATCTCCACTTTCGGAAGCCGATGGGCCAATACAATTGTATAAACGATACTGAACAGAGGTACCGATACCTTTTGTAAGCCGGTAAAAAAGCCGGAATAGATCCAATATGATTGTTTAAGGCGTTTCAATGTGGGTGATTGGGTACGGGAATCAGGCCCTTTTCTTCAAATAAACAGTATAAAGGATATCAAAGAAAGCCCTGACACAAGCCATCATATCTGACCAGCGTGACCTCTTCTCAAAGAAAGCATCTCCCCATTCATAAGGCCATGTCTTGCCAAAATACTTCATGATCTCCTCCTCACTCGGATCGATCACATATTCAAAAGAACCTTCCCATTCAATACGAACGGTCATCATATTAGGGTGGGTACGTTCAAATATTTTGAAGGCTAGACTGTTCTTGGGAAAATAGTGTTGAAACAGTTCCCCCATATCAATATTATTCTGAAAGCCCAGCTTCTTTTTGTCAACGAGGTATAACTTATGATCTTTCTCCAGCAGGATCCACTTGTGTGATTCCTTTGGACAAAGGTATTCACCAATAAAAGAAGGCGTTTCGAGGTAGCCTCTTTTGGCCACCCTGAATTGCTCCTGAAGAAAACGGGCCGGGTTCTCTACATGTTCAAGTACATGGCAACAGATCACATAATCATATTCCTTGTCCTTAAAGGGCAGGTTTTCCCCATCGGCTTCCATGAATTGCTGGTCTTTTAACACCTTGATATCAGCACTACGGTGGTAATTGGTATCGGTGAATTTGTCAACGACCATATTCGACCGGGGGTGCGGATTATGACCTCCACCCACTTCGAGCACCTTTTCAGAAGGGCCGATCTTTAACTTAAAACGGGTCTGGGGGTTTCTGTACTTCATATAAATTTAATTATGCAGATTATTCAACTTTTTTCGTTTCAAAACCTTTCATGGAAATCAATTTTCCCTCCCGTTTCTCAGGCCACACAAACAACCAACGCATGCCTATCCTTGGCGAAATCCGGTACAGCCACACCGGTACAGCCGCTCCCGCCAGGATACCTGCCGCCAAAATAAGCGGGATATAATCCACCCCCAGAAAACGCACCAGCATGATCCGCACAAAGGAGGTGGCAAATACATGGGAGGCATAAATATAAAGGGAGTACTGCCCAAAGGCCCTTAACGAAGGGAGCCAGTTCAAATTCTGTAAAAGGAAACAAACGACGATCACAAAAAAACATCCTGTATAGGCGATCAGTAAATAAAGCCAGGGAATAAAAAACTCGATATATTGATAGCCCTTATCGATATCGATATGGGCAATGTTGATCTTGAGAAAGAAATACTGCGCCAGCACAAAAAAAGGAAGTGTTGCCAATAGCACCCACCAACGACCTAATTTCTTAAATGTATCGGGCTTAAAAAAGAATTTGCTCACCAGATCACCGGTCGCCATGAAAATATAATGGTGAAAAATATCATTGATAAAATACAATTGGATGCCGGTACGGTAAAAATACCCGGACATAAAGAAAAGCGCCAGACCGATGGCTATTTGAACGGGCATGGTGACCTTCAACTTCTCTTTTACAAAAGCGTAGAGAATCAGCACAAAGAAAAGCGTATGGAGATACCAGAACTGATCGAGGTACCGGGGCGCGTAAAAAATGTAGAGATAATCCATCCAGCCCCGGTTCGCATTCACATACTGGGATAAGATTATCTGCATCGTGATCTGAAGGACCGTCCAGATAAGATATACATACAGGATGGTCTTCATCTTTGATTCCACAAAGGAAAGCAGGCCTCGTTTGGCAAGACTTTTAGAAATAAATATTCCGGCAATGATGAAAAACAGCGGCATCCGGAAACTAAAGAAGGCGATATTGGCGTGTTCCAGGTAAAGAAACGGACCCACATCCATACCAGCGTTCTTGATCCCTTCAAAAACATGCCGGTACAGAACCAACAGGATGGCTATCCCCTTGGCATAATCCGTCCATCCATATCGGTTCGACGCACTTTTCATGGGTGGGTTAATAATTAGAAATTGATGTTCTCGGTTTGCACCTTGTTTAATACTGCTCCCAGGTTCTTGTCCCCTACCCCGGAGAGTATCCTGAATGATTTAAGGTCGGTAGAACCAATGGCATGATCGGCTGAAAAGACCGTAATGATCCCTTCACATATCCCAATCAGTTCCTGTGTGTCGGCTCTTTCATTCAGGGAAGGGCCCTCCACTAATACCACATCAAACTCTTCCCGGAGATAATGCAATAAATGCCCGAACTTCTCCAGGTTGATCGTTTCAGAAGGTGTGGCGGATGATTGATTACACCCAATGGCATACAGGTTCTCTGATGAAGTGGCGCATACCAGGGTCCTGACCAGTTCCGATGCCGGTAACTTATTATCCAGGTCAAGATCCGTGATATTATTGGCCGGATGAAAGGTCTCGGTCAGTGTGTTGTGGTTAAAATTCATATCCAACAACAATACTTTCTTCTTACTCTGGAGGTAACTATAGGCCAAAACCTGGGCCAGTGTGGACTTACCGGTTCCCACCTGGGTGCTGGTAATCAAAATGATCTTTTTGCCCGACTGGAGTACCTCATGCCTTAATTTCCGAATGTAATTTTTAAACAGATACTCTTTCCGGTTTTTGCCGGCATCAAAATCCTGCGACATCAATTCATCCAAAAACACCTTTTTCAGACTTATGGCATTTACTACACCAAGCAGGCGACCGGGTAATTGCTTCTGAAACTGACTGGGTGTTTTCGCTCTGGAATCAAAAAGTTCGGTGAAGATGATCAGCAGGGCCAACAAGGACATGGTAACCGCTCCTGCCAAACCTGTTTTAAGTAATTTATTCTTTGGCACTGGTTCAACGGCTGGTTGGCCTACCAGGGTCTGCTTAAAATTAGAGGTGGGATCATCACGCACAAGACCCTCGGCCTGATTATATCTTTCACGCAAAGTAGCCAGCTGATCGGACTCGATCTCCAATTGCTTCTCTAACGCGTTGATATCAACAATGCTTCCCGGGCTGATATTACTTTTGCCGTTATAATAATTTATCCTTGTATTTAGGATTTTAACAGTGGACTCGGCTCCTTCCATCAGGGCCCTTTCCTCACTCACCTTGTTCTGCAGGTCTTGTATCCGCTCTTTTGATTTAGCAGAATTCCCGGACGAAGAACTGGAAAGGATCCGGATCTGGTTGTCCAGGTCAGCGATCTCCCGGGTTGTCTCCGGATCAGGAATCGTGAGTTTGGAATTGGCAGCAGCCAGGTTATCCCTACGATTTTTGAGGTTGATGATGGTTTGAGAGTTTGAACCGCCCCCACTCAATTTCAACATTTCGTCCAACTGTTTCTGATAAGTTTCGTATAGAAATTTATGCTGGTTGTACTCCGCGGTAGAAGTGGCCAGGTCAGACTCAAGACCGGTAACCGTTTCCATGGCAGTTTTGCTCATGGTTACCGGGTCAATGGCCCCTTGCTTAACTTTCTGGCCCCGGAGAAGAAAATTGAGCGAATCAATTCTTAATTGCTGTTGATTAATGAGGGATTGGATATTGGTGGCCGAGGTCTGGGTACGCTCGGAACTCAGGTTCTGGTAATAGTTCAGGAACTCGCTACCCAGCGTATTTACCACAAAGGCGGAAAGTTCCGCATGTTCAGAAGAGAAAACAATATTCAGGTAGTCGGTCCGGGCAACCCGGTTGATCGACAATCTTTCATTCAGGCTTTTGTAATCGTATCCGTACACTTTCAGGTACTCGTAGGTATCCTTATCAGCTTCATTGGTCGGACTGATCTGTTCGGAGCGGGATATTTTTTTCCGGATCACTTTTACCAGTGAATCACTCTTTAATTTTTGTTCGAGAGCCTGTTTTTTTTCCTGGTCTTTGATCGTTCGAAAAGCGCGGGAGGGATTCTCCAGGTCATGGATCAATAAGCGGTATGAGAGCATACCGATTACCCGTGGAGACCGGAAGGTCTCGATCACATTATTGAATTTTGAGTCTGCGGTAAAAAGATCCACAGCAGTGGTCCCATCAGCCAATCGGATCTTTTCTTCGGTAAAACCAGTGGAATACTGGGCCACCGATTGGTAGCTGTCTTTTTGATTTAATACCAGAAAAAAGGTAGCGACAGCAGCCAGAAAGGATAAGATCAGGATCAGCCATTTACGCTTAAGCAGCACGCGAAACAGGTACAACAGGTCCATAACGCGAAATAACTTTTTGATTTTCAACAAAAATCTAAAAAATATCCGGTATTTCTAAATACCGGATATAAAAACTGTGAAAATAATATGTGGTAAGGGCCTTATCTGTTTTTTAGCAATTTAAAGGTCTGGATGGATTGCCCGTTATTATTGATATTAAGGATGTAAACACCTGTTTTCAAACTGGACAACTCACCTCCTGCCCCAATCCGGATCAATTGAGGCCCGGCCGACGTTTTACCCAATTCCTTGCGGTACACCCGTTTACCACTCAAATCCACCATCAGGACCGACAAATGCGAAGCTTCGGATTCCAGGTTGATCTGGAGGTTGAGCTCATCGATGAATGGATTGGGCGATATTCTGACCCCTTTCAGGATTACGGCCTCAGGGGCTGTATTCGCTGGGGTGCTACGGGCTGCAAGAGCGTCGCCGTCTCCATCCGGAGCAACATACCCGGTTTCACCCTGGAGGCCATTGCTGATCACCGCTTCGCCGCTCAGACCATCATCATCATAGGACTCAATGATCAATCCACCGATAAAGGCCCAGTTAGCAAAGGATTCTCCCGTCATACTGAGTGTGATCTCTCCGTTCTCGTTGGGTACCACGTGCTCAAAGTAAACTGCTTTGTTCTCGTTCAGGTGTGTATTCAGGTAGCGGTGAGTACCATTGATGGTATAGATTCCGCTGAAATCACCTTCCCAGGCTGAGCTACCGGTAATACCTATGCGGTAGTGTTTGGCCTGATTGAGGTTCTTCAGTTTGAAGATACCTGTTTCATCTCCACGTCCTTCCACCCACCAGCTGGTCAACATCACATTATCGGGGTAGTCTGTACCTGTGGTTGTACCAACATCAAAGGTTCCACCAAAATTCTGGGTCACTTCAAGATTGATACCTGTATTGATGTTCTGACTGTTCAGGAGATTTGCCTGGATCTGATCTTTGAACGGAGCGATCGTGGTATTGTTCCAGGGGCTGCCCTGTGTTTGGTTACCTGTAAAGTTCACATATACGATACGCTCTGCGATCATGGCATTGGCCGTATTACTATACCCACTGTTGGTGGCCCCATTGATGGCGCGCACACGGTATTGGTAACGACGGTTGGTAGATACAGAATTATCGGTATAATTTTCCACGTTAGCGCCCACGGTAGTAAGCAGACTAAAGCTACCACCTGATACACTACGCCAGATCTGGAACCCGGTTTCGTTGTAGCTACGGTCTGACCATACCAACCTTACACGCTGACCTTCTGTTTCTGTAAACAAGCGCAGCGGGCGAACCGGTGTGGTGGAGGCATCATATTCCTCCAGTACCAGTGCATTAAAGAACGCAAAACGGGCCGCGGCAGCTTTGGTCATGGTAACCTGGATGGTGCCATTTGCATCAGGGGTCAATCCGTTCAATTGGATCAACTTGTCGCTATTGTGGGCAGCGCTAAAGGTTTTGCTTTGGCTGCCTGAGGTCCAGGTAGCCTGGGTATTGAAACCAGAGTTATTGGAACTCAGGATAGCTACGTTGTACCGTTTGGCCGAATTCAAACCGGTCAGTTGGAAATTACGGGGTGAAGTTGACTCTTCATAGATCGAAGATTTCAACACATTGTCGTTAAATACCCCACTGTTGTTTCCGGTTACCATACCACCATTCCAACCTTCGCTCCAGTTTTGCACCAGGCGGAAACCAACCGATGTGGTGGCATCATTATCATCTTTCAGGTTTGAAAGGGTGAGGTCACTGAAGGGGAAGCCACCCAATTCATTCCAGGGCTGCTGGCCTTCTGCGGTTCCCTTGGTACCTACAACATTGAGGTACCAGGAACGAGTACCATTATCGGTCACACTGATATCAAATACGCGTTCTACCGATGCTCCAAAGTTATCGGACACGGTTACTTTCACACCTTTATAGATTCCGAGGTCATCAGTACCCGGATTGATGTTGATGGTACCGGTGCCATTACCCGTACTTGTATATGAAGCAAAGGAAGGCAGATTGGTCACCGTCATCGTCAATACATCACCAGCATCATCGGAAGCGGTCAGGTTGAGCACGCTGCTGTTTCCGGATTTAACAAATTGATTGGCCACTACAGCAAACACGGGTGCTTTATTCCCTGTGGTCACGCTTACAGCATTGGTCTGGTTCGAAGTGCCGTAGGCATTCACGGCCGCGATCTTATAATAGTAGGTTGCGCTGCTCAATACAGTAGCATCCACATATGATGTAGTGTTGGCATTATCGGCTCCGGGGTTCAGCAGTGTGTACACACCATTCTCTGAAGTAGAGCGATAAACCTCATAGCGGGTTTCATTATAAGCAACATCTGTCCACTGTATACCAACTGTTCCATCAGGCAGGTTCTGTGCAGAAAGACCAGTAGGCAGTACAGGGCTTGTGCCATCATCAAATACCTGCTCCAGAATAAATCCATTCAGGTAACCAACAGGAGCACCGGGAGCCTTGCTCATGGTCACAGTAATGTAGCCATTTGCGTCCGCAGTCAGCCCTGTAAATACGGCCAGGTTCTGATTATTGTTTTGTGTATTTAGTGTATGCGATTCAGCACCGATTGTAAATACTGTGCTTCCGTTATCCGCTACACCTGTCCAACGGCTACTTGCCATCAGACGCAGGTTATATTTATAGCCTGCAGGCAGACCCGCTAAACGGAACTGAACGGTCTCAGGTGCACCAAAGATGCCAAAGAAGTAATAATCACGGATTACATCATCCGGCAGGATACCACTGTTATTTCCCGTGGTAGCGCCTTCATACCAACTGTTCCAGGGTGCATCGAGTATGGAGAAGGTTACAGGTCCGGTTTGACCAGCCTCATTGGCCAGGGCTACTGTAGCTGTACTGCTCACATTATTCCATGGACTTACAGCTGCCTGGAAGCCCGGATTCAACATATTGACATAATAAACCGCGCCTCCGGGATCTTTATCATTTACGGTCACAACAAAAGAGTTTGTACCACTTCCACCATTTCCATCATTCACTTTCAAGCCAATGGTATACGCTCCGGCTGCGGCATAACCCGGGGTCAAGGTCAGCGTAGCCTGTCCATTACCCAGATCGTTAAGTTGAACAAAGGCAGGTAAGCCAGTGCCATCCCAAACCAATCCGGCAGTGCCATCCTGGTCATTCGCTGTCAGGTTTACTACCTGTACCCCACCTTCATCCAGCGTAAGGTTTGATACATTGTTGATCGTGGGGACATAATTACTATTTACCGTCACTACAAAATCGGTAGTATCCTTTCCTCCCTGTACATCGGTAACGATGACACGGACAGGATAGCTTCCCAGGTGACTGATATTCGCATTGAACGTAATGGTGCCTGTGCCATTCCCTGTTGATGCAAAGGTGGCAAAGGAAGGTAGTGTACCTGGATCAAGTGTCAGGTTTTCTCCGTCACCATCAGTGGCGCTCAGGTTCAATACATACGGTACATCATACCGGATCGTAAAATTCGATATCGAATTAATGACAGGAATTGTGTTCAGGGTGCGGCTGCTGGCTTCATTGGAGAAAGCACTGAGTCCACCTACACCTTTGGCACGAACCTGATAGAAGTAAAGTACGTTGCTAAACAGGCCTTCGTCCACATAGGTGGCCGTTGCACCTGCATTAGAGGTACGTGTGGCCAGCAAGCGATAGTTGCTGTTATCACCTACACTCCGGAATATTTCAAATTCGGTTTCGTTATTGCTATTGTCATTCCAGCTCAGTTGAATATTACCCGCACTGATACCTGAGGCATTGAGCGAAGTGGGGGCTCCTGGAATGGCCGGAAGGGCTGCGGTAACAGCTGTAGAATAATCATAGACATTATTCATCAGGTCCACA
Source organism: Chitinophagales bacterium (assembly GCA_017303415.1). Taxonomy (NCBI): domain Bacteria; kingdom Pseudomonadati; phylum Bacteroidota; class Chitinophagia; order Chitinophagales; species Chitinophagales bacterium. Next base: position 2,207,294 of record JAFLBJ010000001.1, on the reverse strand, counting down.
ATCTCCGAGGCACTTAATTCCTTTCCAAAGATCATGAAGTTATCCAGCTTACCATCAAACTGGCCAAAGCCTGTGTTGAGTGCATTGGTTCCATTATCATCACCGATCATGGAAGCATCCGTAGTAGTTCCCAGCGAAGTAAAGCCGAGACTGGTATTGGAAGCAACGTTGGTTCCGTTTACATATAAACGCAGGGTCGATCCGCTATATACGAGCGCTATATGATTCCAACCGGTGTTATTGTAGGGGGTTGTCAGACTGCGGCGTGTATTATTGCTGGCGATACCGGCAATCAATTGGTTAGCGTTGATATACATGGCCAAACCATCATCATTACCTCCCAGATCGAATACACCGCGGTTGGAGCTGGTCACATCCGCTTTCATCCAAAATGCAACCGTTTTGGCATTGTAACCACCACGGATATAATCACCCGAAGCAGTGGTAACCGTCAGGTCCTGGGTAGAACCGTTCATTTCCACAGCATGGCTGCCCTCCTGCTTATCGGCGCTGTTAAAGGTGGGTGTATTATTTGGTGTAACTGTTCTTCCATTTCCAGTTGCATCATCATAATTGCCATTGAATTTCCAATTGGCCTGTGCTGAATTGAGCGGGATAAAGGAGGAAACACCTGCGCTACCTACGGCACGAAGACGGTAATAATAGCGGGTGGAAGGAGCCAGCGAGAAGCTATCTACAAAACTGGTAGTATTTGCTGCGGCAAAACCGACCGTGGTAAATCCAGATTCAGATTCTGTGCTTCTCCAGATCTCAAAACCAGTTTCGTTATTGCTGTTATCGGTCCAGGAAAGATTGATCTTATTATAGCTGGCAGAGGTCGCAACCAGGTTAGAAGGATTGGCCGGGCTGCCTCCGGGAGCTGTGAAGTTCTCTGTGAACTGTGTCAGCGGAATGGTTACATACGATGTTCCGGTTGCTGGAGTCCTCCAGCTAACTGTCAGCGACTCACCACTGCTGCGGTCAAAAAAGGCTACAGCTATGGGATAAGTTCCTGCCGTCAGGTTCAGGTTGCTGGACGTAGCATTTTGAGCACCATGTACTCCATCATTGTTCACGGTGGATGTACCAGAGAATGAATAAGGACTGGTAGTAGTGTTGCGTGCGCCTAACCACAAGCGGCTACCATCATCTGAGTTGGTGCGGAAATTATAGGTACCTGAGGTTGGGATATTGATTACCCCTTCCCAGAGGAAACCATATCCGTCTGGTACCAATCTTTCCGAAACAATATCAAATGAATTGGTATACCCCGTCTTCACAGGGGTTGTCGTTGTAAAATTGGGCAGGTTATTCCAGGTGCCTTCAACATATTTAAAGGAGAAGCCGGAGATAATCGTTGTAGCATTCACCTGGTTACTTGGCGCTGAAATATTTCCCGAGAAATCACGGGCACGAACAGAGAACCCGTAGGCGGTCTGTTGTTCAAGTCCATTGACCGTGAAAGATGTTCCGCTGGTTGTATAAGCTTTATTACCGTTAATATAGATATCGTACTTATCGATGCCCACATCATCAGTAGCAGCCACCCATGAAAGAGAAACAGAAGAACGCGAGGTTCCAACTACAGCCAAACTGGTTGGTGCAGTAGGAATCTGTGAATCCGATTGAGTGGTGCCACTAAATTCAGGGCTGTTCGCACCTGCTCCGTTTCCATTGATGGCACGGATCAGGTAGTAGTATTTTGCGGCCGGGGTAAGACCCAGGTCTGTATAGGTTAGTACATTCTGGCCGGTAATAGTGATCAGGGTATAAGGTCCGCCTGATGTGGTTGACCGATATATTTCATACCCTGTCTCATTGTTAACCGGGTTGGGGTTTTCACTCCAGTCAAGGCGCAGTGAGGAATTCGACACGGCCATGGCTGTTGGGTTGGAAGCGGCATCAGGAAGGTTTGAACCCGATGCGCTGATCACCACATAATCAGGTGAGAAACTGCTGCTGCAACCAAACTGTTCAGTAACACGTACCCGGTAAGAACCCGGTCCCGCATTGATTACATTGGTGGAGCCCATCAATGCGTTATCGCTCACTCTGCGCCACTCGTAGGATGTATAGCCGGTGGGCACAGAAAGCGGTACCGTGGTACTGCCATCAGGCGCTGGTAATACATTAGAACGCATGCCATCAATACTGATGGGAGGTGTTACAGTTGCTGTTTTTTCCTGAACTACAATGGGTGCGGGAGACCATTCAGACCAGGCACCGGTTGAGGTTCTTTTGAACCTGGCTGAATAAGTGCCAAAACTGGTAGCTGTGTATTCACTGGCAGTAGCACCTGAAATAGTTACTCCATTCTTTCTCCACTCATAGGCAAAAAATCCAGCCTGAAGACCCATACGCACACTGATCGGATCGCCAGGACAAAATTCTGTACGGCCAAAGTAAACAAGCGGATTGGCTTTATGAAATACACTCAGGGAAGGAAAATATTCAGGCTCATTCCAATAAGTATTCCACACCCCGTGGCCAAGTGTTGGATAAAAGAACTGTCGAAGGTAACCCCCTAAATTATTGTAGGCTGTGATAACCTCGTTAACAGTATATGGGGCAGGTGCCGCATCGGTTCCTCCATTGGAAAGCCAGAAAGGAACAGTGATGTGGTTGGGCATATTCTGAATATACCCCAGTGAAGCTGCAGAGATCGGCATTGCTGCACTCACCAGTTTCGGATACTGCGCAGTAAAACCCCAGGTAGCCTGGCCGCCGGCAGAAAGACCTGAAACCACAATACGGTCAATATCGAGTTTGATATATTTTACAAAGGAATCGATCAACTGTGTCATGTTGATGAAATTCCCATCGGTATAAAATCCGGTTGTATTCTGTGGATAGAAAAGAAATCCATCAAAGTTTCCGTTGTTCACATTATCTGCGTGAATGGAACCGCCGTGCAGAAGCTGATACTCGTTATCATACAACGTACCTTTCTCCCCCAATCCATGTAAGAACATAAGCATGGGGTATTTCTTCCCATCGGCAACATTATGCTGATATGATTTGGGAAATTTGATACGGAACACCATCCCGTTATAATAATAACACTTGTACCCATATTGGAACGGTGTTTTATTGGCCCAGGAAAGCCGGTTCGTATGACCCCATTTTGCGATGGTATTCCAGGCTGGAAGCGCTGGTTGGTTGGTGGAGGTAAAGACCATGTCCGGATCGGCAGGGTCTAGAGCACCAGCTTGGGCGTTGGATGAGGATACAAGAAGGAACAGCCCCAAAAAGGCGCACAGTAGTTTTCTTAACATACAGATTAAGTTTGGCCTAATTCAATAAGTCAAATAGTTGTGATTAAATGAGGCTTCCAGTAAGAAATGGAGATAAATGCGTGCAGCTTTTCGAGGAAGGGATAAACAAAGATATGATTCTTTGAGATATTTCCAAATTGACACCCTTTCCAAGCCCACTAATTCATTGAACCTTAATAAAAAAACCAAGCCGGAAACCCGGCTTGGTTTTTAAGTTTTGTCAGGATTACCTGATTATCAATTACTTCCTCATCAACTTGAAGAACCAGGTCGCACCATTGGATCCAGTGATCCGGAGGAGGTAGACACCGCTCTTCAGCGTAGTGAGTTCACCACCACTGCCAATTTGCAGAGTCTGTGTTCCGGCTGTAAGGGATCCCAGTTCTTTCTTGTACACCACTTTGCCGCTGATATCCATCAGATGGACAGACATTCTTTCGACATTGGTTTCAAGTTTGAACTGAACACGGAGTTCATTTACAAACGGATTCGGGTAGGCTTTCAGACCATTCAGGTTCTCTGCTGCCAGATCGTCCTGTCCTGCCCCTCTCCTGTTCATATCGGCTGGTTCAGCGGTCACATTACCATTCAGGTTACCATTCCGGTTGCTGATCACGGGTTCACCGCTTCCTCCATCATCGTCATACGATTCGAGGATGATCGCACCCCAGAAGGCCCAGTTGGCAAAGGATTCACCGGTCATGCTGATGGAAATCTCTCCATTCTCATTTGGCACTACATTCTCGAAATAGACCGTCTTATTCTGGTTCTTATGTGTATTCAGGTAACGATGGGCTCCATTGATGGTGTAAATACCACTGAAGTCGCCCGACCAGTTAGAACTACCTGTTATACCGATCCGGTAATGTTTGGCCTGGTTCAGGTTCACCAGTTTCAGGATACCTGTTTCATCACCGCGGCCTTCAACCCACCAGCTGGTGAGCATAACTGCATCGGGATAAGTAGTACCTCCGGTCAGACCCTGGTCAAAGGCACCGCCAAAGTCCTGTGTAATGATCAACCCTACACCGGTATTGATACCACCATTGTCGTTGAAATTGCTCACCTGTTCACCGGAAAGCGGTGTTTTATTGGTGTTATTCCATGGTGCTGTTGCCGGATTGGTCAGGTTCAGGTTGATATACGTAGTCTTCTCCGCTACATAAGCACTTGCACTGTTGCTGTATCCACTCTGGATAGCGCCGTTAATGGCACGTATACGGTAGTGGTAGCGACGGTTGGCCAGTACACTGTTATCGGTATAGGCTTCCACATTGGAGGCTAAGGTTGTCAACAAGCTATAGCTTCCACCCGACTCACTACGCCAAACCTCAAAACCAGTTTCGTTATAACTGCGGTCAGACCATTCCAGTTTCACTCTCAATCCTTCTGCCTGAGCAAATAGGCGCAGCGGACGGATTGGCGTTGTGGACGCATCATATTCTTCAAGTACCAATGCATTCATGAAAATATAAGTGGCTGCTGCGGCTTTTGTTCCAGAAACCGAGATCACACCACTTGCATTGGGGGTAAGTCCATTCAACTGGATCAACTTGGTGCTATTATGCGCCGCATTGAAGACCTTGCTCTGCGCGCCGGAGGTCCAGGTAGCCTGTGTGCTAAACCCGGAGTTATTCGAGCTCAGGATCGCTACGTTGTAACGCTTGGCGGGATTTAATCCGGTCAATTCAAAGTTCTTCGCGGTAGTGTTGCCATCGTAGATGGATGATTTCAACACATTATCACTGAACACACCTGTGTTGTTACCTGTCACCATACCACCATTCCAACCTTCGCTCCAACCTTGTACCAGACGAAGTCCGGTTGGGGTATTGGCATTGTTGTCATCGCGCAGGTTGTTTACCACCAGATTATTGAAGGGGAATCCACTCACATCATTCCAGGGTTGTACCCCTTCAGCGCTTCCTTTGGTACCCACAAAGTTCACATACCAGGAGCGGGTGGCATTATCTGTTACCGTGATATCAAACAATCTTTCTACTGACAATCCGGCGTTATCCGTTACTGTAACCTTCACATCTTTGAAGATGCCAAGGTCATCGCTACCCGGGCTCACACTGATGGTGCCTGTTCCATTACCACTTGGGGTAAAGCTGGCGAAGGCAGGCAGATTAGTGACAGAAACAGTAAGCACGTCTCCTATATCATCAGAACCATTGACATTTACATTCACCACATTTCCTGTTTTCACAAATACACCACCTATGGCCGGAAGAACCGGTGCTTTGTTTACCGTAGTTACATTCACCGCGGCGGTTTGACCCGATGGTCCATAACCATTCACAGCTTCGATCTTATAGTAATAAGTCGTACTACTCAACACACTGGCGTCAATATAGGAGGTCGTATTTGCATTGTCCGCTCCAGGGTTCAGGAGTGTATAAACACCGTTTTCTGTTGTCGAACGATAAACATTATAACGGAGTTCGTTATAGGCCACATCATTCCATTGCAATCTGACAGATCCGTCAGGTTGGTTCTGGGCTGTAAGGCCAGTGGGAAGTACAGGTGTTGTACCATCATCAAACACTTGTTCAAGGATCAGACCATTCAGGTAACCTACTGGTGTGCCTGGGGCCTTGCTCATGGTAACGGTGATAAAGCCGTTTGCATCAGCGGTAAGACCTGTGAACACGGCCATATTCTGGCTGTTGTTCTGAACGTTCAGGGTTTGTGATTGTGCTCCGATGGTATAAACTGTACTACCATTGTTAGCGGTACCTGTCCAACGGCTACTACCCATGATTCGCAGATTGTATTTGTATCCAAGGGGCAGACCTGCCAGGCGGAATTGAACCGTCTCAGGTGCACCGAAGATGCCAAAATAGTAGTAATCGCGAATTACGGCATCAGGTACAATACCACTATTGTTACCGGTTGTTGCACCTTCATACCAGCTGTTCCAGGGGGCGCTCAGGATCGAGAAGGTTACTGGACCGCTTTGACCTGCTTCACTCGTTAAGGTTGCTGTAGCCGTACTGCTGATATTATTCCATGGGCTTGGAGCGGCCTGATATCCGGGGTTGAGCATATTGACATAATACACACCACCACCCGGATCTTTATCATTGACTGTGATCACCAGCGCACGTGTGCCTGATCCACCACTGCCATCATTTACTTTTAATACAACATTATAAACACCTGCAGATGCAAATCCAGGGCTTACTGTCAAGGTCGCCTGACCATTGCCCAGATCGTTCAATTGAACAAATGAAGGTAACCCAGTACCATCCCACACCAAGCTGCCATTGCCATCCTGATCGGTGGCGGTCAGATTACGCACCTGTACCGCTCCTTCATCCAGGGTAACATTGGTTACCGCATTCACCACCGGTACATAGTTGCTATTTACGGTGACCACAAAATCAGCTGTATCCTTACCGCCTTGTACATCGGTTACGATGACACGTACAGGATAGCTGCCCAGATGGCTCAACGCTGCACTAAAGGTGATTGTTCCTGTTCCGTTTCCTGTGGGGTTAAATACCGCAAAAGAAGGCAAAGTACCTGGATCCAGGGTCATACTTTCACCATCCCCATCGGTAGCCGTCAGGTTCAGCACATACGGAACATCATACCGTATCGTGAAGTCAGCTACCTGGTTTATTACTGGAATGGTGTTCAGGGTCCGGCTGCTGGATTCATTGCTGAAGCTGCTCAATCCGCCGGCGCCTTTCGCACGCACCTGATAGTAATAAAGCACATTGCTAAACAATCCTTCATCTACATAGGAGGCTGTGGCTCCCGCATTTGAACTCCTTGTGGCCAATAAGCGGTAGTTGGTGTTGTCGCCTACACTACGGAATATTTCAAACTCTGTTTCATTGTTGCTATTATCATTCCAGCTCAGCTCAATGCTCTGTGCACTTACGCCTGCCGCAACCAACGAAGTTGGCGCACCAGGTGCTGGCGGCAGAGGATCGGTAACCGCTGTAACGAGATCGAATTCTCCATTCATCAGTGCCTGGATCTGTGTCGCATTCAGGGCTGAACCATAGATGCTGAAATTATCGATCCGGCCGTCAAAATTACCAAAGGTTGTATTCAGCGCGGTGGTTCCATTATCATCCCCAATCATGGAAGCATCATTGGTTGTACCAATGGAGCTAAACACAAGCGACGTATTGGAGGCCACCTCTGTGCCATTTACATAGAGGCGTAAGGTGTTGCCACTATATACAAGTGCCACATGGTTCCATCCGGTGCTGTTATAAGGAGCGCTAATACTTGCCCGGCTATTATTACTGGCTACGCCTGCAACGATCTGGTTGGCATTCAGGCGAAGGGCCAGACCATCGTCACTTCCACCAATATCAAAAATACCGCGGTTGCTGTTTGATACATCTGAACGCATCCACAGCGCGATTGTTTTGGCATTGTATCCTCCACGGATATAATCACCCGCAGCGGTATTAATGGTCAGATCCTGTGATGAACCATTCAGGTTTACGGCATGCGAGCCTTCCTGCTTATCATTTGCATCAAAGGTTGGCGAGCTATTCGCCGTCAGCGTCCGGCCATTTGGAGAAGCATCGGTATAGTTATTGTTGAATTTCCAGTTGGCCTGAGCGGAGTTAACCGGTGCAAAGTTGGACTGTCCACCAATGCTAACCGCACGTAACTGATAGTAATAGCGGGTGGAAGGATCCAGGTCAAGGCTATCCACAAAAGAAGTGCTGTTTGCAGAGGCAAGACCAACAATCACAAAGCCCGTTTCCGCATTTGTACTTCTCCAAACCTCAAATCCATTCTCATTATTGCTGTTATCCGTCCAGTTCAGGTTGATGCGGTCAAACCCACCGGATGTTGCGGTGAAATTGCTGGGATCATTTGGAGAGGTACCTGCACTACCACCATCCGTGAATTGAGAACTTGGTATGGTCACGTAGGAGGTTCCGGTTGATGGCGTCCGCCAGCTAACCGTGATGCTATTACCGCCAGTGGCTTCGAAATAAGCAATAGCGATCGGATAAGTACCTACCTGCAGGTTAACACTCGCGGAGGTCGCATTTTGCGCTCCGTGTAAACCATCATTGCTGACAAGCGCTGTTCCGGCGTGGCTATACGGGCTTACTGTTCCGTTCAAGGTACCGAGATAGAGTTTGCTTCCATCGTCAGAGTTGGTACGGAAGAAGTAGTTACCGGCCTGGGTGATCCGTATAGATCCTTCCCAAACGATACCGAAATTATCCGCCCTATTGGCGACGCTTATATCCGGCGTTGCTGTAATTCCTGTCTCCAGCGGAGTCAGGGTGTTGAAGTCAGGTAATACACTCCAGTTTCCTTCCACATACCGGTAGTAAAGACCATTCAAACGAACTACCGCACTTACCTGGTTACTTGCCGGAGAAAGGTTACCGGCAATATCTCTTGCTCTCACAGTGAAAGCATAGGTATTTCCGGTCACCAGACCATTCACGGTGAATTCCAAATTGGAGGTACTGTAGGCCTTACTTCCGTTGATATAAATATCATAACGTGCAATACCCACATCATCGGTAGAAGCGCCCCAGCGAAGGGTTACTGAGCTGCGTGATGTATTGCCCACATACAAATTAGATGGAGCGCTCGGAAGCTGGCTATCCGATAAGGTCGTTCCACTGAATTCAGGGGTATTGGGGCCTGCACCGTTATTATTGATCGAACGAATGAGATAATAGTATTTGGTAGCTGGTAACAGATTGTTATCAGCATAGGTCAACACATCTGCTGCTGTGATGGCGATGAGCGTATAGGGCCCGCCTGAGGTGGTAGACCTGTATATCTCGAATCCGGTTTCATTGTTGACCGGATTCGGGTTCTCACTCCAGTTCAGTTGGAGAGATGTATTAGACGTTGAAAGTGCACTCGCACTGGATGCTCCATCAGGCAAATTGGAACCGGTGGCACTGATCACCGTGAAATCCGGGCTGAAACTGCTCGTACATCCAAACTCTTCATTGACTTTTACACGGTACGCTCCAGGGCCTACATTGACCACAGCCGTAGAACCCACAAGAGCATTGTCACTTACACGACGCCACTCATAGGAAACATAATCATCCGGTACGGAAAGCGGCACGGTGGTGCTTCCATCCGGTGCAGGAAGTACATTACTCCGAAGTCCGCTGATCGTAATGGGCGGTGTAATAGTAGGTGCTTTCATTTGGACAACCACTGGGGTGGGTGACCAATCACTCCATTCACCCGTAGCGGTTCGCCTGAACCGGGCATCATATGTACCAAAAGTTGTGGTAGTATATTCATTACCTGTTGCGCCCGGGATCACTACCCCATCCTTTCTCCACTGGTAGGCATTGAATCCAGCCTGCAGGCCCATTCGGACACTTACAGGGTCACCCGGACAGAATTCGGTTCGACCAAAGAAAACATGCGGGTTAGCCTTATGAAAAGAACTCAACCCTGGGAAGTAATCCGGATCATTCCAGAAATTTCCCCAAATACCGTGTCCACCATTTGGATAGAAGAACTGGCGGATATTTCCCCCCAGATTCTTATACGCGGTGATCACTTCATTAACAGTATAAGGTGCAGGTGCAGGGTCCAGACCTCCATTGGCGATCCAGATGGGAACTGTAATATGCGAATTCATTGGAGCTATATAACCCAATGAAGCTGCAGAAATAGGCATAGCTGCCGCGAATAACCGGGGGTTATACGCCAGAAAACCCCAGGAACCCTGACCACCTGAAGAAAGACCGGAAACAACGACCCGGTTAATGTCTAATTTGATATGTTTTGCCATGGAATCCGCAAACCGTGCAATGATGTCAAAGGCACCATTACTAAAGAATCCATCGGTGTTTTGCGGATATAGCAAAAAGCCGTCAAAGGTGCCATCATCCACGCGTTGTGCGTGTTGCTGACCACCATGACGTAACTGGTATTCGTTATCATATACTGTTCCTCTTTCACCTAAACCGTGAAGGAAGATAAGCATCGGATACTTTTTACCATCCGCCACATTGTGTGCGTAGGATTTAGGGAATTTCACCCGAAACGGAACACCATTGAACCAATAACAGCGATACCCATACGAATACGGGTTCCAGTTTAAACGGTTGGTGTGCCCCCATTTTGCAATGGAATTCCAGGCAGGTTGCGCAGGCTGATTAGTTGTAGTGAATACTACATCTGGGTCGGCCGGATTGAACACCCCTGTCTGAGCTTTCACTCCCCCGGTCATGAATAGGAACATGCCAAGGAAGACACAGAGTAAGAATTTTTTCATTTTGCAAGATTTAACAATAAAAGAAAGGTGGCTTAGCGAGGGATAAGTAGAATTTACAATCTTGCGTTCTTGAAAAGGATTGGATCCTATAGGTGAAACTACTTAGAGGGGGGATCAGGCAATTCGGTAGGAAGGTGGACAGAATGGTTTTCGCGGAATCGAAATTATCACTTTAAATAGGAATTAACAAACACCCAGATCAGTGGAGAAAGAATTAAGTACTTTTTGAAATTGTAAATAATTGATTAAGAAAGTATTAAGATTCGATTGTGGATAAGATTATTTAATAAATACCACTAAAAGACCATGCTGCTCCAAATAAGCAGGAAGGTTGTTATCCATGTAACTATATATATGACCCTTAGTGGATTTGATCATACCAAAAGAATATTTCTGGTTGAAAAGGCTGTCAGCGAAAATATTCCGGCAAATACGGTTGATAAATCCGGTTGAATCACGCATCAGTCCATCAAAAGCCCTGGCGGATGCCTCGTTTTGATTCATTTCCCTGGTCAGAGGGTCGGGCCAAGTGAGAAACAGGGCAGGTTTCTGCTTATAGAATATACGCGGGCTAAAAGAGCCATGGTTCTTTACACCGGTTTTGATCTTTTCAGCGTGGGCCATTTCCAGATTATTCAATCCGAGTACATCAATGATCGTTCCCTTGTAGGTATAAGCAACCCCACCGGCAGCAGTTACACCCAGGGATGGGAAACTATCGGCTGGCGAGAATACATCGTTGAGGGTATTTCCAATATTCCGTCCATTCATCGCTATATCAAACTCGCCTTGTAATTGGGAACGATTGAAGATATCTGGTTTCCATTTTTTAATATACCCGGTCAGTGTATTTTTTAATCCATCGGATTGAAAGCTGGCTTCATCAGTTGAATTCCCATTTAACAACATTAATAATAAGACGGCCAACACTGCGCTTGTAATTTTTGGAAGACGAACCCAGGCCATTCCGGTGGTATGTACAAAAAATAATAGGATCAACGGATAGGCTGTTTGAAAAAATCGGGAATATTTGAAATGATCGCCTCCTGAAAGAAAAGGATAAACCGTAAAGAAAAAAATAAAGAGGATCAGCGTAATACCTTTAAAATCCCGCAAAGCACCCCAAAATCCCTTTTTAATAAAGAAATAAATCAACGAAAGTGGGAATAATAAATACGGGATAAACGTAGTATGGCGCAGGGAATCGTAAAAATAAAAGAAAGCCTGCCGGATATTTCCCATGAGCGACATGCTAACCTTGGCATAAAAGGTATTGGGAACGGGATAACCAAAATAAACAATTCGGAAAATTGTGATCGTCAAAAAACCGATCAGGCCAAAAATGAGTGGCATGAAAAAATGAACCGGGGGGATTTTTCCTGCGTTGGTTGCGCCTTTACCTTTCCACCAGAATGACAGTATCAATAAACCGCCAAGTGCAAAGGTGAATAGCAAACCTTCCGGGCGTATAAAGGGTAAGAGTAAACAGATAAGAGTAAGGTACCGAAGTTCCCGGGTGGATCTTTTTTCTTTGATCAATAATATGGTACCATGTACAACGGCATAGATCCATAAACAGGTATCCATGAGGGCGAAAACATTCCAATCCAAAAAACCGGGAGTTAGCAATAAGAATAACACAGCACCCCAGGCCAGATAGGATTCGCCAGTTTCATCCTTTATATATTTATGAAGAACGGTCAGGGTTCGGCAGGTGATAAAAAAACAAAGCACAAATACCGACCATTCAAATGGTATGAATTTTATCAGGTACAAAACAGAAAGAATAAGAACCCAAAGTATCGATGTAAAGCCCTCTACCCTTTCTCCTCCGGGAATGTACACAAATCCATGTCCTTCGACCAGGTTGCGCACATATACAAAATAGATATTGGCATCATCGATTCCGGTCAAGGGGTTGGTCAACCCCAACCACCAGCGAAGCATTGTGGCAAAAACGAGGGTTAAAAATATCGAGACATTTGTTTTCATCGGTAATATCTTGATAATCTTGCTTTTTCAAAGTTGAAAAAAGCAAAATAAGAGTAATTTTATTGCCAAAATAGTAATATCACCCGTATGATGCTATTAATTATTCTTTTTTATTTCTGTCTGTTCATTGTCTTTTATGCCTATGTCGGATACGGGATATTGCTCTGGTTCCTGATAAAGTTGAGGAAGCTGTTTGGTGGAGGTAATACGCAGATCGCGGAATTACCTGAGCCTGCACCCGGTGCCTCCCTCGTGGTTCCCTGTTTTAATGAGGCAGATTTTCTGGAAGAAAAGATCAGGAATTGCTATGCGCTGGATTACCCGGCCGACAGGCTGGAGATATTGTTCATAACGGATGGCTCAACCGACCATTCCGGCGATATCTTAAAGAACCATCCCCGTATCAGGCACATGCATTCTCCCGAAAGAAGGGGTAAGATCGCGGCCATGCACCGGGCTGTTGGGGAAGTAAAGCATGACCTTGTCATATTTTGTGATGCAAATACAAGCCTGAACCCCGAGGCCATCCGAAACATCATCCGACATTATTCAGATCCTAAGGTAGGTGGAGTGGCTGGGGAGAAACAGGTTATTTCCCGGGACGGTACCAATAAAGCAGGATCGGGAGAAGGATTTTACTGGAAGTATGAATCATTTCTTAAAAAACTCGATTCAGCTTTTTATACGGTAGTTGGCGCAGCCGGTGAATTGTTCTCTTTTCGAAAGGAATTGTATGAAAGACCGGACGAAGGCACCATCCTGGATGATTTTATTCTTTCCTTACGTGTATGCATGAAGGGTTATCGGGTGGTCTACGAGCCTGCCGCCATTGCCTCCGAAGCACCGTCTTTTTCATTGGCAGACGAGCGAAAACGAAAGATCCGGATCAGTGCCGGAGGTTTTCAGTCGGTTGTGATGTTGTCCGGCCTGTTGAATATATTTAAGTATGGTAAAGCTTCCTTTCAGTACATTTCGCACAGGGTATTGCGCTGGGTGGTATGCCCGTTTCTGCTTCCGGTTATACTCGTATTGAACATTATTCTGGCACTAAAAACCACCTCTCCCCTTTTTGATGTTCTTTTGATAGCCCAGGTCCTTTTTTATGGACTGGCTGTGCTGGTAAGTATCGTAAAAGTACGTATCCCGATTATTAAGTTATTGTTGATTCCTTACTACTTTGTCTTCATGAACCTCTCCTTATACCAGGGATTTTTAAGGTATTTACGTGGAAATCAGTCTGTTTTGTGGGAAAAGGCCAAAAGAGGGGTTTAACATACCACTTTAAGGGTATTTACTAAAATACGTGCTTGGGAATTTTGAAATTCGGGAACTGGGCACTACTTTTATGGCCAATTCTACTATTGCTGCCAACCCATCCCTTCCTTTGAATACCCACCCTGGCATTTCAATAATTGAAATGTTGTCCTCCAATATCATCTTATCGTAAACCTCTATCCGGAATTCCTCTGAATGCCTCCACCTATGCGATACCATAATTAAATTAATTATTGGTTCAAAGGAATTACGCTATGAAACGAAAAGTATTGATAATTGAGAAGAGTGAGGCAATTTCATTCTTGCTAAGAACTGTACTGCAAAAACAATACCGGATCGTATCCGATCGGAATTGTATCAGCGGAATGGCCAGTCTTCAAATGGGCGCAACTGACGCCATCATTCTATCCGTAGATGATATTCAAGACATTAACTATGATTTTCTCCGTCATGTAAGAAGCAGTTATTTGTTTCTTTCCATTCCGGTTTTCGTAGTTACCAACAATCATTCGCCCGAATTTCGGGCTCACCTGAAAAACCTGGGGGTCACCGAAGTATTACTGAAACCCTTTGATCCGCTTTATTTACAGAAGCGTGTTCAGGAAGCGATCCAGGAATCCGAATTCGCCTTCAGTAATGTTTCCCTCAATTTCAGCAATGTTGAAATGGGGTCCCTTAAAGTAAGTATCTGATCTCGTCCCTTTTTTCTATAACCCTTTGAAAATTGACAACTGAACATGAAATCATTGACTACCATATTGCCTGACCCCGTCAGCAAGCATGGCCATCCCGAAATGGATAGCGGAAGTGAAATGCGATTATTCCACATCCATTTCCATAAATCGGCCAACGCCAAACACAACGGCTATATGGCTGACAGCTACATTTCCGCCAGGACCCGCTTACTTCGGTTGATGGAGAACGATAGCCAACTTCCTGAGGCCATCATTATCAATTTCCCCTTTCGGGAGAATGAATTCAGCAGTTTTTGCACCTGGCTAAAGAGCCATTATAAGCTGTCGTTTATTCCTGTTGTTTACAATAAAGAATTTCTGAATGCCGTCCAGTTCGATATGCTTCAACGCATGAAACTGGTGGACGATATCACCGAGGTATCCGAAACCCAGGCTTTTCTGGATAAGGTGAAATTTCTCAGCAAGGTGGGTAAATATCGGATGGAAAAAGCCGCTTCGAATATTACCATCGATAACCAGGTCCTGATAACAAAAGTAGGAAATGGCTTTAACTACCTGGTGAAAAGGGCTGTGGATATATTGATCGCCTCCCTGCTCATCCTCTTCCTCCTGCCGGTATTCATCCTGATCGCGATCGCTATCCGGGTGGAAAGCCGTGGTCCCGTTTTCTATACCGCACAGCGGGCTGGAAAAGGATTCAAGGTTTTCAATTTTTACAAGTTCCGCACCATGATTATGGATGCCGACAAAAAATTGGCAGAAATGAAGCAAATGAACCAGTACCTGAACAATGGTGCCGGTGCAAGTTTCTTCAAGATCAAAAATGACCCCCGCATCACCAAGGTTGGGTGTTTTCTGCGAAACACAAGCCTTGATGAACTTCCACAATTTTTCAATGTACTGAAAGGCGATATGTCCATCGTGGGTAACCGCCCCCTTCCCCTCTACGAAGCCTCAACACTTACTACCAATGAATGGTCGGAAAGGTTTATGGCCCCTGCTGGTATCACCGGATTGTGGCAGGTGAAAAAGAGAGGCCAGGAAGATATGTCTGCAGAAGACCGGATATCCCTGGATATCGACTATGCCCGGAAGAACAACCTGATCTCCGACCTGAAGATCATGGCAGTGACTCCCAAGGCATTATTTCAGAAAACGAATGTGTAAATCGTTTCTTTTTTATTATTTTTCGTCCCTATAAACCTGAAGCATGACAAACACTAATCCCTTAGTGTCAATAGTTACACTTACGTGGAACACAACACCCGTAACCTGCGAATTCCTTCACTCCCTGAACAGGGAAAATACCTACAAAAACGTTGAGGTGATCGTGGTGGACAATGGCTCCAAAGAGGATCCTACAGCCACATTCAAAGAAATTTACCCCGATGTAAAAGTCATTTTAAATGGGAAGAACCTTGGCTTTACCGGAGGCAATAATGTGGGTATCCGGGCTGCAAAAGGCGAATTTCTCTTTATTGTCAATAATGATACAGAATTTACCCCCGGACTGATTGAAGGGCTGCTGGAAATATTTGATCAATTCCCCGATGCCGGCATGGCCAGTCCAAAATTTCATTACTTCTTTCATAAAGGAACCATTGAATATGCCGGCTATGAAGCTGTAAATATCTTCACCGGCAGAAATGGCATGATCGGTTGCCAGGAAAAGGACAACGGTCAATACGATACCATTAAAGAAACCAATTATGCACATGGCGCCGGTATGATGGTCCCCCGAAAAGTGATCGATGAAGTTGGCCCCCTGCCCGAACAGTTCTTTATTTACTACGAAGAACTCGATTGGTGTTCGCATATCAGAAGAAAAGGATACAAGATCTATTATCAGCCCAAATCCCTCTTCTATCACAAGGAGTCAATGACAACAGGTAAATCAAGCCCGTTTAAAACATTTTACCATACCCGGAACAGGATCCTTTTTATGAAGAGAAATGTTTCCTTCCTGCAATTCCTGGTGTTTTGTGCCTATTTCACTTTCCTGACTGTACCAAAGAACACAGCGCAATTCATTCTTAAAAAGCAATGGCATCACCTGCGTTCCTTCTGGAAAGGCATTGGTTGGCATTTTAATAAATCAATCTCCTTTAATTGATAATATATGTGCGGAATAGCAGGATTTATCGATTTTAAAAAGGAGACTGGAAAAGATGTTCTGGTCCGGATGACCGATGCCCTCACACACCGGGGACCGGATGATGCGGGCTATGATATCATCTCCACCCCCGATGCCACCATAGGCCTCGGGCAACGAAGACTTTCAATTCTTGATCTCTCTCCACTCGGGCACCAACCCATGTACTTTGAGCATTTATGCATCGATTTCAATGGGGAGGTTTATAATTTCAAAGAGATCCGGAAAGAATTAGAGGAAAAAGGATACAGCTTTAATTCCTGGTCAGATACAGAGGTCATCCTGAAAGGATACCATTGCTGGGGAACAGGCATTTTGGAAAAAATGACAGGAATGTTCGCCCTGGTCATTCATGATAAGGTAAAAAATGAAGTGGTTTTTATCCGTGACCGCGCTGGTGTAAAGCCTCTTTATTATTATCTGGATAATGATGTATTGCTCTTTAGTTCGGAATTAAAGAGTTTCTCCCAGTACCCTTCCTTTCAACGGAACATTAGCCGGGAAAGCCTGGCCCTATACCTGCAATACAGCTATATCCCTGCCCCTTATACCATTTTTGAAAAGACACATAAACTACTTCCCGGGCATTTACTAAGGTTGAACCTGGCAACACGTCAAACACAGCTGGAAAAATATTGGGACGTGTATGACTACTACAACCGACCTACCTTAAAGATCTCTGATCAGGAAGCCATTCAGGAAACCGACCGGCTTTTAAAAAAAGGGTATGATTACCGTATGGTAGCCGATGTACCTGTTGGTGTGTTTTTGAGTGGTGGGTATGACAGTTCTTCCGTTGCTGCCATCCTGCAGCATGACCGCACAGAGAAGCTAAAGACCTTTACCATTGGATTTGAAGAAAAAGAATTCAATGAAGCACCGGAAGCCAAGAAAATTGCACAGTACCTGGGTACTGATCATACGGAACTCTATATTACCCATAAGGAAGCGGCAACTGTTCTCCCGCTATTGCCAGAGATCTACGACGAACCATTTGCCGATAATTCCACCGTGCCAACCGTATTGGTCAGTAAACTGGCCAGGGAAACCGTAAAAGTAGCGTTGAGTGCGGATGGTGGAGACGAGATTTTTGGAGGATACAACAAATTCAAACAGGCCATTAAATACACTTCGTATCCCGTGGCCCTGCAATCGGTGCTGAGCAATTTCATGCAGACCATTCCCCCTGACCGTATCCCCTATTTCAACAAAAAATACAATTTTACCACCCGTTACGAAAAGATGAAACTGATCTGGAAGCACCACAATCCTTCCAAAGCAGTTAAATATATCAGCCAATACATTACTCAATCGGAAGTGGAAGGTTTTTTGTCAAAAGACTTTCACAATCTGGATACTTTCTTTGATTCCGGAAGTCTTCTGACAAAGAACCAGGAACAAGTAAACAACCTGTTGGCGGTAGATTATAAAACCTTTCTGGTAGACAATAATTTGGTGAAGGTCGACAGGGCCACGATGGCCGTTGGCCTGGAAGGCAGGGAACCGATGCTCGATCATCATATCATCGAATTCCTTGCCCAGTTACCCTCTGACATGAAGATTCGTGACGGGGTGACAAAATGGTTGCTCAAGGAAATCGTACATAAGTATATTCCCAAGGAACTGATGGACCGTCCCAAGCGGCCTTTTATCGCTCCGTTGATGGTTTGGTTCAAGGATGATCTCAAACAACAATTGATGACCTATCTGAGTGAAGAGGCGTTATTGAAGACCGGTTTGTTTAATCCCGGTCCAATTGTTGAATTGCGCGACCGATACTTGCGTGGAGAAAAGGTAAATTATCAAAAACTGTGGCAATTGCTGGTTTTCCAATTATGGTATAACCGGTGGATCGCCCCGCTATAATATTAAAAAAAACAATCGCTAAAATCAATTTTATGAGCCAATATGTACTTGTAACAGGTGGTGCCGGATTCATTGGATCCCATGTGGTGAAGCATTGCCTGGATATGAATTTTAAAGTGGTGGTGCTGGACGACCTGAGTGGTGGTTTTGAGGACCATATTCCTGAAGGCGCCCATTTTGTGAAAGGCAGTATCACGGATGCTGCGCTGGTAGAAAAACTTTTCAATGAGTATTCCTTTACCTACGTATATCACCTTGCCGCCTATGCGGCAGAAGGGCTTTCTCATTTTATCCGCAATTTTAATTATAACAATAACCTGATCGGTAGTATAAACCTGATCAATCAGTCAATCATCCACAAGGTGAAGTGTTTTGTTTTCACTTCTTCGATCGCGGTGTACGGAAAAGGTCAGTTGCCTATGACCGAAGAAATGACCCCTGTGCCGGAAGATCCCTATGGCGTTTCCAAATATGCCGTGGAACTCGACCTCAAAGCCGCGCATGAAATGTTTGGGTTGAATTATGTGGTCTTCCGCCCGCATAATGTGTATGGAGAAAACCAGAATATTGGCGACAAGTACAGGAATGTGATCGGTATTTTCATGAACCAGATCATGCAGGGTAAAAAACTTACCATTTTTGGAGATGGCACACAAACACGTGCCTTTAGTTATATTGATGATGTGGCCATTCCGATCACCAAATGTGTGAATATTCCCGAAGCGTATAATCAGGTATTCAATATTGGCGCTGATAAACCATATACGGTTAACGAACTGGCCGAGGTAGTATGTGCAGAATTTGGTGTAGCACCCGATATCAACTATCTCACTGCCCGTAATGAGGTTCTGCATGCCTATTCCGATCATACCAAGGCTCATCATGTATTTGGTGATCCTACCGGTATTGACCTGAAAGAAGGTATTGCACGTATGGCTGCCTGGGCAAGAAGAGTAGGTGCTCGTCAGAGCCAGGAATTTGGAAACATTGAGATCACGGAGAAACTGCCCGATGGCTGGCAGGTTCTGACCAAATCCAAAACACCGGCCTGATCACACAGGTACCTACCCCATGAAATCGGCAAAAAAAATAAAAGTGCTTGAATGTATCCGCCAGGGTAAGATCGGTGGGGGTGAATCCCATCTGCTCAGCCTGGTGGAGAATATGGACCGGGATCGGTTTGAACCGGTGGTGCTTTCCTTTACCCCGGGCCCTATGGTGGACCGGTTACAGGAATTAGGCGTCCGAACCCATATTATACATTCGGAAAAGCCCTTTGATTTTTCGGTTTGGAAAAAGGTGAGAAAATTATTGGAGCAGGAACAGGTTGACCTGGTTCATGCACATGGCACAAGGGCTAATTCAAATGTTTTAGGCCCAGCCCGGAAGCTGAAGCTGCCGGTCATCTATACCATTCATGGCTGGTCATTTCACAATGATCAACCCATATGGGTAAGAAACCTGAGGGCCTGGGGCGAGAAATATCTCACCCGTCGTTCCACATTGAATATTTCGGTTTCCCGATCCAATCAGGAAACGGGGTACCAGCATTTTCGCGGTTTTAAGTCAACGGTGATCAATAACGGCATCGATCCAAAGAAATTCAATCCGGATGCCGGTTATCCGGATATCAGAGACTCGTTGGGAATTCCTTCCCAGGCGGTACTCTGTAGTTTTATTGCCCGTTTCACCCATCAAAAGCAACCGCTAGTGATGATCCGGGCTTTTGAAAAAGTGGCCAGCTCCCACCCCGCTCTCTACCTTTTATTGGTAGGTGACGGAGAGTTAAAAGAGGAAATGGAAAAGGCAATTGCCCAATCCCCGGTCCGGAACAGGATCGTCCTGTCTCCGCCCCGCTCGGATATTCCAGCCTTGTTGGCCGCTACGGATATTTTTGTTCTTCCTTCCCTTTGGGAGGGTTTACCCATCGCGCTTTTGGAAGCTATGGCTATGGGGAAAGCGATCATTGCCACAGCGGCGGATGGTACCCGGGAGATTATGATACATGAGGAAAACGGTTACCTGATCCCGATTGAAGGACTTGAGGAGAACCTGGCCACCTCGCTGGATAAGGTAGCGTTAGATCCTGAGCTTAGAAAAAAGATCGGGACGGGAGCAAGGGCAACGATCACCGAAAAATTCGATGCCGGAAAAATGACCCGGCAAGTAGAAAAAGTATATACAGAAATCTTGGAAATAAAGTAAAGGCATGAAACAGGAATTTGAACGTATCGCCGATATCAAACGATTGGATTTTATTGTAAAGTCCCTCAGAGAGCACCTACCCGAAAACGCCGTCGTATTGGATGTCGGTTGTGGAAATGGGGTGATCTCCCGTGGACTTGGCCGACACGGTTTCAATGTTCTCGGTATAGATATCAGTGAAAAAACAATTGCCAATGCCCGTTCGCTCAATGATCTGCCCAACGTGCGTTTTGAAGTAATGAGCGCTGAACAACTTTCAGTAAGCGAAACAAAATACCATGCGGTGGTTTGTAGTGAAGTACTCGAACACCTCAACCAACCTGACCAACTGCTTAAAGTTATTCATGCCTCCCTGCATGATACCGGTGTAGTGATCGTTACCGTCCCCAATGGCAAAGGCCCCCGTGAAGTATTTGTGACCAAACCGGTTCAACGGATGCAGAAAAAGAACAATTGGATATGGCGGATGACAAGCAAGATCAAATCCGGACTCGGATATAAAGGCACCACGGTACAATCCGCCGCCGACGACCTCTCGCATATCCAGTTTTTTACCAAAAAAACACTTGAAGACCTGGCTGGAAAAACCCGGTTTCAGATCATCCGCTTTGGCAAAACAAATTTCATCGAAGATGTATTTCCCTTTTCATTGGTGACAAAACGACTTAAGTTCCTGCAAAAATGGGATTGCCAGGTAGCGGAAGTACTCCCCCTTTCGTGGAATGGTGGCTTTGTAACGGTATGGAAAAAGAAAGCCGGTGATCTTTCGGTGGCATGACCTATCTCGAAACCATACAATGGATCATTCGATTATTTACCTATATCTCCTTTGTAGGTATCGGAATTTTTTTACTCATCCCACCGATACTCCTGCTCTTATACCTGATTGTTGGGCGTAAGAAAGAGAAGGTGAATACCTCTGCAGCAATCACCGATTTTGGAATCATTGTAACGGCACATGAAGACATCCGTTTCATCGATCCGATCGTTCGCTCTCTCCTTCAACAGCATTATCCCACTTTTCATATCTATGTAGTAGCCGACCAATGTGATCCTGCCCGGTTACCGATATACCCCGGATTGCCCGTGAGTTTACTCAGGCCCGACCAGGCTATTAATTCAAAGGTTAAATCCATCCGTTACGCGATCAGCCATTTTGTTCGGCGTCATCAGGCCCTGGTGATCTTTGATGTGGACAATCTTGTCCACCCGGATTTTCTTAAGGAAGTAAACCATCTGTTTCAGCAAGGATACAAAGCGGTGCAAGCTGATTTTCGGGCAAAGAACCTCAATACCCCTTTTGCCCGTATGGATGCCATTGGTGATTTGTACAACTTCTTTGTAGACCGCGAAGCGAGGGCTTCGATCGGACTATCAGCGGCTATTTGGGGATCAGGGATCGCTGTTGACCTGGATATTTATGAATCTGTCACTTACTCCGACGATCTTGGTGGGTTTGACAAGAAATTGCAATTACACATCATTCAAAAAGCCGGTGCGATAGGATTTACCACCAGGGGATTTCTCTATGATGAAAAGATAAGCAGTGGCGTAGCCCTGGAAAGACAGCGCACCCGATGGATGAGTTCGCAATTCAAATATTTTAAAGTGGCGCTTGGCTTGCTTGGGCGGTCAATGCTCCGGTTCAACCCGGATCATTTCTTTTTTGCCCTCAATGCCCTTCGTCCCCCATTGGTGATACAGTTTGGTGTATTCTTATTGGTGATCCTATTAAATCTGGTTGTTGGGCAATTTGCGTTAGCCGGTATCGCCACTGGTGTACTTATCTTATATGCGGTGAGTTTTTACCTGATTGTTGGAATTCGTAGCCGGTGGAACAAAGAAATCATGGGAACCTTTTTATTGCTTCCGGCCTTTGCTGCCAGACAATTTGCTGCCCTGTTAAAGATCAAACAGGCGCGCAAGTCTTTTCTTAAAACACAACAGGAGCAGGTGATGTATATAGAGGATGTAAAGGATCCGGTTCAACGGAGCTCCTGATCCAACTGAAGAACGATTCCGGAGATCTGCTCTACTCTCGCTTCCCAGGAATTCTCGGCCGCAAATTTGATCCTTGCTTCCTGTTTTTCGGAAGTATTCTCAGTAATTTCTTTTATCAGTAAGGTGCGAAAATCTTCTTTGTTTTCTGCAATAGAGGCAACGGGACGAAACTCCTCCACGATGGCAAAATGGGTCATCACCACAGGCAATCCGGCTGCGAGGTATTCATTGATCTTTAACGGGTAGATACCTTTATTGAAATCATTGATGGCAAATGGAATGATTCCGGCTGTAAAGGCACGCAGGAAACCCGGTAATGCAGTTACGGGATGCGGCCCATGCAATTTCACATTGGGAAATTGTTGGAGCAGCCTCCTGCCTTTTTCATAGTCGTGTCGTCCGACAAAATCAAATTGGTAATCGGGAAGGGAAGTAAACAGATGTTCCAGCAGTGTATAATCCAGACGGTCATCAATGCTTCCAATGTATCCGATTCGTTTTTCCCTGGCTGGTGTACGATCGACAAAACCCGTATTGAACAGATCAAAATTCACGGCATTTTTAACCAGGAAACACCGGTTGGTCAATGGCGATTTTTTTCTGTATAATCCTTCTGAGGTCGTGATCACGGCATGGGCCTGCTTCATGAATACCCGCTCATGTTTTCCTCCATGCTTTTTCAACCAGGCGGCTGCTTCGATCTCATCATAGCAATGGTAGATCAGTTGTTTTTCACCAAAACGAAAAGCGGTTACCTCCCCCATTGCCGGGTTAAAGGCATTGATATGAATAAGGTTATCCTGCATATTTGTCCGACGGATCGCCTTTTTAACTGAATGCGCAATGATCCTTCCATTGATACGAAGCAATAACCGGTATAATCCCCCGTCGGGAAGAAAAGCGACAGGAATGATGGGTGGAGGGGTGAGCAAAAAAACGGTGTGATGATCAGATGTTTGAACCTCTTGCAATCTTCTCTTCCAGCCTAACATCCGGGATACAGGCGCCTGACTTTTACCGATCAGGGCCATGGCCATATCCTTGAGGGTAAATTGATAGTCTACATACAGGACCTTGTTTTCCCTGGCCAGTACAGACATTAGTTCAACGATCGTCTTTGCATAATTTCCGCCCCATTCCGAGGTGGATAAGCAAACAAAATTCCGGTTCTTGATCATGTATTCCGCTTAGGTGGCATAAAGAAACTCAAAATTGACTTTTGGTCAAAGGATTTGGGTCAAACACCCTTGAAATACCCTCATAAAAAACCCAAAATGAGGGATTCATCCAAAAATATCCCTTAAATTTGCACCCCGGTTTGTTCGGGACGTAGCGCAGCCCGGTAGCGCACTTGCATGGGGTGCAAGGGGTCGCTAGTTCGAATCTAGTCGTCCCGACAAATAAAAGCTAATAGCCTAAAGCTATTAGCTTTTCGCTTTTTAGGGGGATTTCAAGTAATTTTGCCCCGTTTTACGGGATGTAGCGCAGCCCGGTAGCGCACCACGTTCGGGACGTGGGGGTCGCTGGTTCGAATCCAGTCATCCCGACCTCGTAATTTGAAAACTTTACTGAACTATTAAATCTCAATGGTTCCCTGCCTGACGGCAGGCACGGAATCCAGTCATCCCGACACCTGCCTAAAGGCTAACAGCTAAAAGCACATAGCTCTTAGTTATTAGCCTTTGGCTCTTAGCCTTATTTTTTCTTCCCAAAAACAACCTTATCTTCGCCCCTTAATGAAGCTCCTCATTAAGAACGCTCGAATCGTTGATCCCCTCTCACCATTCAACGGACAAACCCAGGATATTTTTATTGAAAATGGCCTGATCCGACAAATTGGCTCTGCTATTCAAACCAAGGCCGACCAGGAGATCAGTATAGAGAACCTGTGTATTTCTCCAGGCTGGGTAGATGTTTTCTCCCACTTTGGGGATCCGGGGCAGGAATACAAAGAAACGATCGAAACCGGAGCCGCCGCCGCAGCAGCAGGTGGTTACACCGATGTTTTTCTCCTCCCAAATACCAATCCGGTAGTGGACAGTAAAGGTCAGGTCGAATACCTGCGCCAACGATCAGCCACACAACCGGTCAACCTCCATCCGATCGGGGCCGTAACCCGGCAGACCGAGGGTAAGGACCTGGCCGAAATGTATGATATGCGTGCCAGCGGTGCCATCGCCTTTAGTGATGGAATACGGTCTATTCAATCAGCCGGATTATTGGTAAAAGCCCTTCAGTATATCAAAGCCTTTGGTGGCATCATCATCCAGTTACCCGATGACCAGAGTATCAGCCCGCATGGACTGATGAATGAGGGGGTGGTATCTACTTCCCTGGGTTTGGCAGGTAAACCGGCCATGGCCGAGGAATTGATCGTGGCAAGGGATATTAAACTGGCCCGGTATACGGAATCAAAACTTCATTTAACGGCCATAAGCACAGCCAAGTCAGTAGAATATGTGAACCGGGGTAAGGCTTCGGGGATTCAGCTTAGCTGCTCCGTCACACCCTACCACCTCTACTTAAATGAGGAATCATTACAGGAATATGATACCAACTTAAAGGTAAATCCACCGATCCGGACGGAGGCTGATCGTCTGCGTTTGATCGAAGCGGTAAAAGACGGTACCGTGGATTGTATTGCCACCCACCATTTGCCCCATGAAGCCGATAGCAAGGTCAGTGAATTTGAATATGCCCGGAACGGAATGACCGGTCTGGAAACCGCTTTTTCTGTCCTGAACACCGTCATCCCCAACGAACCTGAACGCTGGGTGCGACTGCTTAGCTCCCAACCAAGAGCCTTGTTCGGTTTACCCGCCCTGTCCATCGAGGAAGGCCAAAAAGCGACCCTCACCTTGTTTGATCCGGAGAAGGAATGGACCTATACCCTGTCGCAAAAAAGATCCAGGTCACAGAACTCTCCCTTTTTGGGAAAAACCCTTCGGGGAAAAGTATGGGGGATTATTAATAAAGACCAGCTAATTTTGAATCCTTAAACAAACTAACATGCAAGAAACTAAACCCATCAGCCATCTTGTGGCCGGTGCCATTCTGGGAGCTTTGCTCGTAGTGTATAGTATCGTTCTATATTTCCTCGACCAGATGCAAAATCAGACATTGGGTTATTTATCCTATGTGATCTTGATCGGGGGATTGATCTTCTTTATTCACCAGTATGCCAAGTCGAAAGATAACCAGGTCACCTTTGGTAACCTGTTCTCTTATGGTTTCAAGGCCACCGCGATCGTTATCCTGATCATGTTGGTTTTTGTCATTGGTTTTAATATGGCTTTCCCGGAGTTCAAAGACCAAATTCTCCAAACCATGCGGGAGAAAATGGAAGAAGACGGAAAAACCACGGATGACCAGATCGAAACGGCCGTCAATATGTTTAGTCGGAACTACATCTTGTTTGCCGCCATTGGTACGGTGATCGGTATGGCAATTTTAGGCGCTATCGGTTCCCTGATCGGTGCGGCGGTTACGAAGAAGAAACCGGTGAACCCGATGGATCAAATGAGTATCTAAATGGATGTTTCGCTCGTCATACCCCTTTACAACGAAGAAGAATCGTTGCCCGAACTCTGCACCTGGATCGAACGGGTGGTGACAGAGAATGGACTCTCCTATGAGATCATCCTCGTGGATGATGGCAGCAATGACCGCTCCTGGGAAGTGATCCAAACCCTTCATCAGAAGAACCCACAGGTCAAGGGGATCAGTTTTCAGCGAAACTATGGCAAGTCAGCAGCGCTCAATGAAGGGTTCCGGGAAGCCCAGGGAGAAGTGGTCATAACCATGGATGCTGACCTGCAGGACAGCCCGGATGAAATACCCGAATTAGTACGAATGGTTCGCCAGGATGGTTTTGACCTGGTGAGCGGCTGGAAGAAAAAGCGTTATGACAACACGCTGACCAAAAATATTCCTTCCAAGTTCTTCAATGCAGTTACACGCAGGGTTTCCAAGGTAAAATTGCATGACTTTAATTGCGGACTTAAAGCCTACCGGCAAAAAGTCATCAAGAGTATTGAAGTATATGGCGAAATGCACCGGTACATCCCCGTTATAGCTAAATGGGCCGGGTTTAAGAAGATCGGCGAAAAAGTGGTTGAGCACCGGGCCAGAAAATACGGGGTCACCAAGTTTGGCTGGGAACGTTTTGTAAACGGTTTTCTCGATCTGCTGTCCATCACCTTTGTGGGCAAGTTTTCCAAGCGGCCCATGCATTTCTTTGGTTTATGGGGTACGATATTCTTTTTGGTGGGTTTTGGATTCTCCAGCTATCTGGTTATCTCCAAGCTCATCGATTATAGTTTCGCAATCACCAGCCGGCCTGGTTTCTATATTGCCCTTACCGCTTTGGTGGTGGGAGCACAGTTATTTCTCACCGGATTTTTGGCTGAATTGGTAGCCCGGAATTCACCCGGACGTAATTCCTACCTGATTGAAAGCAAGACTGGTTTATCATGACCAAAAAGATCCTGATCATAGGACCCGCCCACCCGCTACGTGGAGGTGGAATGACGACATTCAACCATCGCCTGGCCAAGGAGTGGCTGAACCAGGGATATACTTGTAGTATTTGTTCTTTTAAGCTTCAATACCCTGGTTTTTTATTCCCCGGCAAATCACAATTTACCGACGAGCCGGCACCACCAGGCATCCCCATCCGAAGCCTGATCAATTCCATCAATCCATTTAACTGGATCAAAGTTGGGAGGCAATTACGAAAAGAAAAGCATGATATCGTGATCATCCGGTATTGGCTGCCTTTTATGGGTCCCTGCCTGGGCACCATCGCCCGATCCATTCGAAAGAATCATCACAGCAAGATCATTTGCATCGCGGATAATGTAATCCCACATGAAAAAAGGTTTGGAGATAAACCTTTCACCCATTATTTATTTAAGGCCTGTGATGGATTTGTGACCATGAGTGATCAGGTTACACAGGATCTGGAGAAATTTGTTACCCACAAACCCCATATCCAACTCCGTCATCCATTGTATGATAATTTTGGAGAACCGGTAAGTGAAGCTGAGGCCAAGGAAAAATTAGGGATCGATCCTTCCACCCGGCTGCTTCTCTTCTTTGGTTTTATCCGGTCCTACAAGGGACTTGATCTTCTTTTGGAAGCGATGAGCACGCTCCCACCCGATCCGTCGATCAAACTTTTGATCGCCGGAGAATTCTATGGCGATGAAGATAAATACCGCGACCTGATCCAAACGCTGGAGCTCAACGATCGTCTTATCCTGCATACACATTTCATACCCGATCATACGGTAAAATATTATTTCTGTGCCGCCGATCTGGTGGTTCAGCCCTATCGCCACGCCACCCAAAGCGGTGTCACACCGCTGGCCTTTAATTACGAGTGCCCCACTCTGGTAACCAATGTTGGAGGTCTGCCGGCGCTGATCGAATCCGAGCAAACCGGACTTATCGCCGAACCCGAACCCTATGCCATTGCCACAGCCATCCAACGGTTCTACCAATTAGGCAAAGCGCATTTTATTCCCCATCTTCGCAGGGAAAAAGAGAAATACAGTTGGTCAAATTTTATCAGCAAGCTATTATCGCTTGGTGAAAAATGAACCCTTTTTCGATTATCCACATGAACCAAATTCAGGAGATCATATCCCGATCGATCGATGTTAAAACCGCCCTGCTGTCGGACGAATCGATGATTCAAAAGATCGCAGATGCCGTGAATAAGATCACCGCTGCCTTTTCTCAGGGGCATCGCCTTTATTTATGCGGAAATGGCGGAAGTGCAGCCGATGCACAACATATCGCCGCAGAATTCACCGGTCGTTTTTATACCGACCGAAAAGCCCTTCCGGCTGAGGCCTTACATGCCAACACCTCCTACCTCACTGCCGTGGCCAATGACTACAGTTTTGAAGATGTATATGCCCGAATGGTAGAAGGCACTTTAAAAGCAGGTGATGTATTGATCGGCTTTTCTACTTCCGGAAACTCCACCAATATCGTGAATGCGTTTGCAGCCGCGAAAAAAATGGGTGTGCTGACCATCGCTTTTACCGGTGCCGGTGGAGGAAAATTGAAAGAGCTGTCTGATATACTCTTAAATATCCCTTCAACCGATACACCAAGAATCCAGGAAAGCCATATCCTGGTTGGACATATCATTTGTGAACTGGTTGAAAAAAACATGTTTGGCTGAATGAAGTACCCCAACCCTCCCTTCCCCTCCATCGATTCCTCCTGGAGTCTCTTTCTTGACAGGGATGGAGTAATAAACTATGATAAGGATGGATCCTATATTTTCCATACCGATGAATTCAGGATCTATGATGGAGTACCTGATGCAATTGCCACGTTTAACCAGCATTTTGGCCATGTATTTGTGGTGACCAATCAACGCGGGGTAGGAAAACGACTGATGACGGAAAAAGACCTGTCAGACATCCACGAACAGATGTTGCAACTCTTTGCCCAGAAAAAAGGTCATATTGACCGGATCTATTATTGTACCAGTTTAAACAATGATCACCCGGACCGGAAACCCAATCCGGGCCATGCCTTTCGGGCAGCCAGAGAGTTTTCCATTAACCTGGAGCGATCGATCATGGTGGGCAATAAGATGAGTGATATGCAGTTTGGCCGAAATGCAGGTATGAAAACAGTCTATATCGCCACGACCCATCCGGAAGTGGGTTTTCCCCATCCGGATATTGACTGGCGTTTTGACCTGCTAACCGATTTTGCCAAAGCTTTAACAGGTAAATGAATACGCCCGTGATGCAAAAAACAGTTAAGCATCAGGAATAAAATTAAATTTGGCCCATGATAAGGAGGACCCTCATTGCCATACTAGTCCTGCTCCTGCAGTTCCAGGGATCAGCCCAAAAGATCACCGCGGCTGACCTGAAGAAATTAAAGGCAAAGGAAGATTCATTGGCGGCCTATGCCGAGAACCTGGTTATGGACTCACTTACTGAGAACCGTATGCGTTCGGACAGCTTTTTTGTCCGTACCCTGATCCGCAGCCTGCAGGTTAAAAACTCTTTTTATTATCCCTTTGATTCGGTACTTGGTATTTCCAAACTCTATGCCCCCGACAGTGCCTTCCGGATCATCTCATGGGTATTGTCTTTTGACGATTACTATTCCCGCCAGCGGGCAGCCATACAAATGCGTACCCCGGATGGCTC
This sequence comes from Chitinophagales bacterium, assembly GCA_017303415.1. Lineage (NCBI taxonomy): Bacteria > Pseudomonadati > Bacteroidota > Chitinophagia > Chitinophagales > Chitinophagales bacterium. Next base: position 2,177,391 of record JAFLBJ010000001.1, on the reverse strand, counting down.
TTTCAAGATCCATCCCTTATATGATGTTTCTGAGGAAAGTATGAATGTGATGGACTCCACCCGGACCAAATTACGCTGGATCGGTGCCGTGTATTATAATATGGTGGCCACAGAATACAAGGGAAAGAAATATTACACCTTGTTTGGAAATGATAACAACACCGTTATGAGCAATAAGAAATGGATCGAGGTACTCCATTTCACCGATAAAGGAGAACCCTTGTTTGGAGGACCTTTTTTCAGTTTTGCCAATGACTCTATACCAAGCCCGGTGCAACACCGGTTTCAATTGGAATATAAGGAAGATGCCCGCATTATTTTAGCCTATGATCCGGACCTGCAAATGATCGTATTCGATCACCTGATACCGGAAGATGGAGAGCCCGAAAAAAAATGGACCTATATACCCGATGGGGATTATGAAGGGTTTCAATGGAAAAATGGGCAATGGGTGCATGTTGAAAAGATCTTCCATTTTAAACTGGAAGATGGGCAGGCCCCGGTGGAGAAACCGCTTTTCAAAAGCGGAGGAAATAAGTAATCTTATTTCTTATTTACTTCGGCCTCCACCCGATCTCTTACTAATTCCGTGAACTGTTGTTCCAACCGCCTGATGCGGGCATATAATTTCAATACCAGAAATAAAAGAAAGAGGATCGCCAGGTAAAAGATCATATCGGCGCCCCTGTTTACGCCAACAAAGTGAGCAATACGTGTTGTGGTGTTCGGGAAGATGACAAAGAAAACTCCAGCTCCGGCAAAGACCAGGATCAACAATAAATCAAACAAGGTGGTGCGCAGCCGCACGTACATATAAACGGCGATCAGTACCACAAAGGCTGTCAGAATTACCTGGATAATGGTCATCAGCGAAAGAGTTTGTATAAAATTAATTCAAATAATATTCGCAGCCCATGCCGGTTTCCCTGTCCCTTTGCCATTGAATAGGCGGTGTAATGTATGTTAACCGGGTATTCGGCATAGGTTAGTTTCAACCGGGCCACCTGAATCAGGATCTCGGATGCATGTGCCATCCGGTTTTCGCGCAGGCGTATTTTCTCAGCGGCCTTTCGGCTAAGACACCTGAAGCCATTGTGAGCATCTGAAAGCAGTATTCCTGAAAAAAAGTAATTGACAAACCGGGCCATCTTCAATAGCCACTTTCTTCCCGAAGGAACGGTGGAGGCTGAACCTTTAAGAAAGCGGGAGCCAAAAATGATATCCACCTTTTTTACTTCCATTTCCTCTACCATTCCGGCAATACCCCCGGGTAAATGCTGACCATCGGCATCAAAGGTGATCAGGAACTCTGCCCCGTTTAGAAGAGCATGATCTAATCCCGTTTGAAGGGCAGCTCCCTGACCCAGGTTGATCCGATGCCGGAGATAATGAATCGGAAGCCCCTGTAAGCGCTGTCTCGTTTCATCTGTTGACGCATCATCTACCACCACCACATTGTATCCCTTTTCCAAAACACCAGCGACAGTATCCTTTATTACGCTTGCTTCATTGAAGCAGGGGATGATAACAAATATGGATTGGGGGGAAGCGTACATTAACGAATTCCTTTTTGTCGAAGTTCGGCTTCTGTCACTTCAAACAGAAGAAATGAATGGTCAAATTGTCCGACTGGTTTAAAATGATCATTCAACCAATCGATTCTATATTTATCCATCAATCCCAAATAGGCATCCACACCCTGGATGTATTTTCCCGGTTGGGGAATGGAATCCGGAATGCGGTATTCAGGATTATTGGTTAGGAATTTTTGCAGCCGAAATGCCGATTGACCAAAATCCACGTTGGAAGAAGCCATGATCGTATATACTTTTTTATCCGCAACTATTTCATTGTGATAAGCGATCAGGTTGGGGTAAAAACGATAATAGGAAAACCCGGTATAAAGGAGTATTCCTGCAAACAACAATCCTTTCCATTTGATGGAGAATACCGCTTTTGCCCAATAGCCCAGGGCTACATACACCAAAGGATAGACCATCAATACGTGGCGTATTCCTACCTGAGACCGATTGGTCAGTCCAAATACAAGCAGAAAATAAAGGGAGATGGTCAATAGCAGGAATACCGTCCAGGTCTCTCTGTTGGTAGCTGGATTTTTCCAAAGCAGAACAGGTAAGCCCAGCAACAGGAGAAGCACAGTCAATGGTGTTTTAAAAATAAAACTGATAAAATAGTAGTACCAAAATCCATTTCCGGTTCGCGTTTCACCTAATAAATAATTGGGTCCTGATACTTCCGGATGTCCCGCCCCCAACTGGTTCATGTACATGGTCAGGTCGATACCCTCGATATAGGGTACTGGAAATGGAAGCGCTATGGATGACCAGATACCCGCCTGCAAATTTTTAAAGGTTTGGCTTTGGAAGCTGTACCCATCCAGAGACTGACCGGTACCCTGAAAAAAGAAGGCCAGGTTGATGACCAACAAAAGTACCAGGGAGACCAAACCTATCCGAAGGAGTTGTTTCTTCCAATTGGTTTTCCAATTTCCCCGGTATAATACAACGACAAGGGAAACTGCCGCGGACAGAAAAAATAGGTGTACAAGAGATGGTTTGACCACTTGGGCAATCGACAGGCAAAAGGCAAAGAGCAGGAATCGCTTCCAATGTGAAACCTGTATAAATCGCCAAAGGGAGTAAAAGGTGGCCAGGGTTAATAAAGCAGCATAGGCATCGGTGGTGAGCAGGGTGCCATGTGCGTTCAGATTTGGACAGAAAACATATAAAAAAAGGGAAAGTAGTCCGGCTAATTCTCCAAACAGTTCACGGCTCCAGCTCCAGATAAGTATTCCGGTAAGGAGGCATAAAAATAATGTCACGTAACGGCCGTGCAGGATATCACTAAACCCTGCATCGGATTTGCGAAGGGAGGGATCGGCCAATTGTTCGATGGCGCGGGGGATGGCATTTAAACCCGTAACGGGCATTGTGCTGGCATCATCGAAGGGATAGACCCGCTTGGGCTGAATCTTTAAGATCCTCTTCCCATAGCTCCAATGATCCATTTCATCATAGGTAAGTGATGATTGTGGAATAAGAAGGATGCCATTCAGGAGATAAACGACCAGCAAGAGGGCCGCCCATATCGTGGTTTTGGAAAACATGCATTTATCAAGCCCCTAATCATCCAGCTTCAGAACAGCCAGGAAGGCTTCCTGAGGAACTTCTACGTTCCCGATCTGACGCATGCGTTTCTTCCCTTCCTTTTGTTTTTCGAGGAGTTTTCGTTTCCGGCTGATGTCACCACCATAACATTTGGCGGTTACATCCTTACGCAGGGCCGCGATACTCTCCCGGGCCACGATCTTGGCGCCAATGGCTGCCTGGATAGCGATCTGGAATTGTTGTCGGGGTAAAAGTTCTTTCAGTTTTTCGCAAAGTTTGCGCCCAAATTCCTGTGCCCGGCTGCGATGGATCAGGGCACTCAGGGCATCTACTTTATCTCCATTCAGCAGAATATCCATTTTCACGATATCACTGTCACGGTAGCCAATCGGATGGTAGTCAAAAGAGGCATAACCCCGTGTTTGTGATTTGAGTTTATCATAAAAATCAAATACGATCTCCGTCAGGGGCATTTCAAATATCAATTCCACGCGGGTGGTGGTGAGATAGCTTTGATTGATCAGGATACCTCGTTTACCCAAACAAAGGGTCATGATATTCCCGATATAATCGGGTTTGGTGATGATCTGTGCTTTGATAAAGGGTTCCTCGATCCTTTCGGTCTTCACCGGATCAGGAAATTCGGTCGGATTATTGACGATCACTTTATCACCATTGGTCAGGTAGGCGATAAAACTTACGTTGGGAACGGTTGTGATCACGGTTTGATCAAACTCCCTTTCCAATCTTTCCTGAATGATCTCCATGTGGAGCATACCCAGGAATCCGCAACGGAATCCAAAACCAAGGGCCTGGGAAGTTTCCAGTTCATAGGTGAGGGAGGCGTCGTTGAGCTGGAGTTTATCCATGCATTCGCGTAACTCCTCAAACTCATCGGTATTCACCGGGAAGATACCGGCAAAGACCATGGGTTTTACTTCTTCGAACCCTTTGATCATTTCCGGGTGCGGGTTATTGGCCAATGTAATGGTATCCCCCACTTTTACTTCCTTGGCCACCTTGATACCGGTGATGATATAACCTACGTCGCCACAGGAAACGGCCTTTTTCTCGGTCATTTTCAATTTGAGGATACCAATTTCATCGGCCTCATATTCCTGGCCGGTGGAAACAAATTTTACTTTGTCTCCCTTCTGTATAGACCCATTCAGGATACGGTAATAAACGATAATTCCGCGAAAGGAGTTGAATACACTATCAAAGATCAGGGCTTGCAGGGGTGCATCCGGGTTTCCCTTTGGGGAAGGTATCTTTTGCACGATCGCATCCAATATCGCATCGACCCCGATCCCTGTACGACCACTTGCCAGTAAGATATCCTCCGGTTTACAGCCAATAAGTTCTATGATCTGGTCCTTTACCTCATCGATCATGGCGCCATCCATATCGATCTTGTTGATGACAGGGATGATCTCCAGATTATTCTCAATTGCCAGGTAGAGGTTGGAAATGGTCTGGGCCTGTATACCCTGGGTGGCATCCACAAGCAACAGGGCGCCTTCGCAGGCGGCCAGGGCCCGGCTGACCTCGTAGCTGAAATCCACGTGCCCGGGGGTATCGATCAGATTCAGGATATACTCCTGTCCGTCTTTGTGCCTATAGTTGATCTGGATCGCGTGGCTTTTGATCGTGATCCCCTTTTCCCGTTCCAGGTCCATGTCATCCAGTACCTGGTCCATCATGTCCCGTTCGCTGATCGTATTGGTGACCTGTAACAGTCTGTCTGCCAAGGTCGATTTGCCATGATCAATATGCGCGATGATACAAAAATTACGTATGTTCTTCATGAAGCTTACATCCCCGTTTTAGGACGGGCAAAGGTAAGCGTTTTCCCGGTCATTACGTAATGCAATCCAGACCCCCAGTTTGGCATCCCCTTCCCGTTTCAACACCACTATTCACGATGGAATCAAACAGAACCTGATCTATAAACTGAGGAGTATAGGTACCCGACTGCGCCAGGATATTTGAATAAAAAGCACGGAGGTGGTTACGGCTTCCGCGTGACAGGTTATCATATACCAGCCGGATATCCTGATTGTCGATGGCCTGTAAGGCTTTAGCCAGGTCAAAAAGGTCCAGGTCTTCAATGGTTGCTCCCACCTGAAATGCCTCGGCAACGGAAACAGATCCCTTTGCCACCAACTGATCATACAATTGTTGCAAATGTGTATTTGTAAATACACCTACGGCATCGGATACAACGGGATCAGTAAGTCCATATTTATTGATCAACATTTTTACCGCGTCCATATGCCTTTGTTCACTGGATTGTATATTGGAGAAAACGAATGAGCCCCATTTTGCATAAAGGGTTTTGTACACATCCCGCGCCAGCTTTTCTTCTTCGCGCATGTATAGCAACGATTCGCTTTCTGGTGCACTAAGTGGTTCGGCGGGCAAATTAAAGGCCTGGTTCAATCCATATCCTGAACCATTGCCCATTTGTGTATTGTTATTTGTACTCACCTTTTCCTTATTGCACATGGCCGACATCAAAACGGGGAATGCAAGCAGCACCAAAACTCCGTGTTTTGTTTTCATGGTAAATCTGATTTTAAGGTTAGAGAATCATTCAGAACCTACGTCTGCCTAAACCAGGTCCCGGCCTGTTTACATTGGCATTGCCTGTTCGGTAAAGGCAGGTCCCACCGCCACCGTTTCTTCGACCCATCATCCGCGAACCGGGGACGTTACCATTTTCATAGCGGTCACACACATTGTTTTTATTGGCATCAACATAACCCCTGTTAACAGAATTATTCTGACGCCCTGGTCTTCCCGGTCCACCCTGGGCAGCCAGGGTGCCAGAAATGGCCAATAGCAGAAATACCCAAAACATTTTTTTCATGATTGATAATTTTAGCATTTAATGAATAAAGGCACCTTTGGATATAAGATGCCCTTTGGTATGCGATTTATACCCCCTGAAAAAAATAATTATAAAAGGCATTTCAACATCTTTTATCCGGGCAAAAAAAAAAGACCCGCGAACATGTCGCGGGTCTATCCTGGTTTTACTTATTGGATCTATTGCGTTAATCGTATTGTGCCTAATTCTGTGTCGCGGTTTCGCCTGACTTCTACTCCGGTTATTGTCGTATCCCGATAACCATTGATGCCATCGATGAATACATCATAGGTACCTGGTCTCAGGCCTCTGATCTTGAATTCACCTTCATGATGGTCTGGCCGGGCAAATGTGGTATCGGTACCCGATAAAGCCATGATCATACCATGTGAGTGGACCGGTCTTACCTTTCCTTCGATTTCCCCGGTGCTATGCCGGCCGAAAGGTTTGAGTACAGGTTTGAGCCAATATTTTCCATTGGATTTCCAAATAGAGCGGGCCACGTCAAAATCAAGATATAATTGGAAATTGTCAGAACTGAGTGAATCGAGATGTTCTCTTTTGAGGTTTACAAACACATAATTCAGGTTGCCCACCAGGTGAAGGGGATGGACCACGCTATCCACCATCACACTATTATTGGTACCCAGAACAAATTTGATGCGTTCAATTCTTCCGTCCAAAACAAAGCCACTGGCCAATAAGGTATCGACTCCGTTTTGCAGGGTGAGAAGATCATAAACCCCGGGGTTCACATCCAATGTATCCCAGAATTCACAATTGCGGTACAGTGAATCATGATGGTCATCACAACCCGGATGGTCATCATCATCATCATTCCATCTGCTTCTGTCACAGGAATCAATTTTTACGTAGATAGCCTGTATCTCCACATTAACCTGTTGGAAATCATAAGGCCCATCCATCAGATAGATGGACAATTTGTTTTGCCCTTCAGGAATATTCGATTGAAGGGATCCTTCTTTTTGACAGGAAAAAAATGTAATCAGTGTGGCAAAAAGGGCAAACAGCCCGAGAGCACTTAACTGTTTTGTTCTCATATAATTCGAATTGGGTTTAGGAAATGCGTAGGAATACCCTTTCCTTACCCAAAAAAGATGCCATGGTTGGAAATAAGCCGGAATGTGGAAAAGTTGCGACTTAAGGTTTTCCCATTTGCCGCAGAAAAGCGACATGGGAGGCAACGGCATACCTTAACCGTGGATATTCAATATATTGAATACCAAATTCGGCACAGGTTTGTCGTATTAATTTACTGATGGCCGGATAATGAACGTGGGAGATCCGGGGAAACAGGTGATGTTCAATCTGAAAGTTCAATCCCCCTACCCACCAGGAGATAAGCCGGTTTCTATTGGAAAAATTAGCGGTGGTCTTTAATTGGTGAATCGCCCATTCATCACCCAGTTTATTGGTGACGGGGTCAGCTTGTGGAAACTCCGTATCCTGTACAGTATGGGCCAATTGGAACACGATGCTCAGTACAAATCCGGCTACCAGCGCAAGGGTCAGGAAACCGACAAGCCAGGGTATCACTCCTACTACAAGGATAGGCAGAACGACAAAGATCGCCATGTGCAGTACTTTGAAGCCCCAGAAGGTGAGGTGCTCCGACATATTCATTTTCTTCAATTTCACCGGCCCGATCCGGCCTGCAAAATACTTACGATAGTCGGTGAAAAAGATCCACCATAGATACAACAGGGAGTAAGCAGCCCAGAAATAGAGATGCTGGAAGCGATGTACTTTATAGAATTTTTGCGTTTCGCAGAGACGCAAAAAAGGCCTGGCATCAATATCATCATCTACTCCGTCCACATTTGTATAGGCATGGTGAATGACATTGTGTTTTGTTTTCCACAGGTAGTTATTAGCACCCAGGACATTCAGGGAAAGGCCGGCCAGCTTATTCAGCCAGGGATGCTGGCTAAAACTACCGTGTGCCCCATCATGCATAACATTGAAACCAATGGCGGCAGTCAGGATACCCAAAACGGCACAACCGATGATGGCGATAAAGGTGGCGGGTGTAAAGAACACCAGCCAGGTATATAAAGCGATATAGGAGATAACCAGTAATACAGCTTTGAAATACAACTGAAAATTTCCAGTGGAAGCAATGCCAGCCTGGGAAAAATAATCACCTACCCTTTTCTTCAACTCCAGGTAGAAGGCATCTCCCGTGTGGGGGAATTTAGGAACGCTCATGTAAAAGAATTAATGTAAAAGGCAAATATACACCAATTTAGGCCCATATCGGTCACAAATTTGACGTATGGTATACTCAATAAACCCGGATGTTTTCGTTCTGATCCAGAAGCCTTTGGACCAGGTTATCATCAAACACTTCGGCACGACTGGCAATGACCATTCGGAGCAGGTCATGTATGGTGATCACCCCCAGAAATTTCTTGTCCTCATAGGCCAGCAAATACCGGGTTTTGAAAGTGTCTATTTTGTTCATGCATTGTTCCACCGAATCATTGATACCAATGATTGGCAGGTCGACGGACATGACCTCACCTACCGTGGTAGTGGCACTTGACCGACCCTTTAATGCCACATTGCGGGTATAATCCCGCTCACTAAATATTCCTTTGAACTGATCACCGTCCATAACCACCAGATAACTGAGGTTCACCGAATTCAACATCTGCAGGGCCTCAATGACCAGGGCACCTGTTGAAATTTGGTTGAAAGACTTACTCTTCCTTTCGAGCACTTCCTTGACAGTCTTCATATTAGAAAATTTATACGCCTAATATCGCATTAATTGTTAATAAAAAAAATGATGTAAAACCCTTCACTTTAACGGGTGTTCGCCAATTGATAACATTTAAAACCCTAAATTCGTGAAAAATCGTTAACCACCATGGATTTGCACCAGTTGTTCGAACAGGCTGTCGCTGACAGTAAAAATCTCAGTGAGAGACCCAGCAACGAAACCTTACTCCAACTCTATTCATTGTACAAACAAGCAACCGAAGGCGATGTAAATACACCCGCCCCAAATCCATTTGATTTTGTGGCCAAGGCAAAATATGAAGCCTGGGTAAACCTGAAAGGGAAGCCAAAGGAAGATGCCATGAAGGAATATGTAAACCTGATGGAGAAGTTGCAAGCTTATTCGAGCTGAAGCAACAGTTGCTCATACACTGCCACATACTGTTTTCCCACTACATCCATTCCATATTTTAAACTGGATTCACGGATTTTATCGGCATCAAACCGAATGTCCCCGTTTGCCATTTTTTGCAATGCATCTGCGAGCGCGATCGGATCATGAGGTTTGACCAGGACGCCATTTATATCCGGTGAAACGATCTCCTGCATTAGGGCTGTATCAGGAACCACTACCGGGATACCACAGGCATTGGCCTCAATGATCACGCAACCAAAAGTTTCATAGCGGGAATATAAAACGAGGGCATGACATTCGCCCAGGATACGAGCCAGTTCGATCTGAGGTCTTTCACCATGAAAAATTACCTGCTCTGCTATACCCGCTTTTTGCATCAGGTCTTTTATTTCCTTTGTGGCCGGCCCGAACAGATCCAATTGAAAAGCCACATTCCGTTGCTTTAGTAAAGTCAGCGCTGTGCAGAGCGATTCCGGATCCTTCTGGTAGGTCAGTGTAGAAATATGTGCCAGTCTCAGTTTATCGAATGACTTTGGTGCTGTTCCGGGTTTGAACAATCCATGATCGACCACGTTTGGGATCACTTCAAAACGAATAAAGGGCCAGTGTTCTTTCATGGCTTTTCCCAGGTACTTTGACACAGGCAGTACCCATTCCACATGATCCATGATCCGGGAAATAAGGTGTTGCTCAGCAAAAGGAAGATCAAAGAGATTAGGTCTTGCTTCTGGCAAATGGATCGTCCACTGTTCGGTTAGCACAAAAGGTATTCCCCATTTCTTGTTGATCCATCGCGCGATCAATCCCGCTTTATAGACGACATGCACATGCTGCAACTCAGGGAAACCCTTTTCCTCAAATATTCTTCGGATATGTTTCCGATACAACCACATGAATTTCCATTGGGAAACAAGTTTATCCAAAAAGCGAAATGGCAGGTTCGGGCTTGCATAGTACAGGATCGTTTCGGTAAGATCCCCCTGTACTTTTTCCACCAGTCGCGTACTACGGGTCCATTTACGATCGCGATCACGTATGAGGTGAAATACATGTACTGGCATGAACGGGGAAACGGCCCTTGCATGCCGTTGAATAAAATCCCCATCAAAAGGGGTCAGTTCGGTGGGGTACCAGGAAGGTAGCCAGAGTATGTATTTTTTTTCCTTGCCTTCTTGCATGAATCAGTCTTTGGAACGCCAATACGACAGGTGATCTATTCCGGTCCGGGCTTTAAATCGCAGCATAAAATACAACGTCGTGAGCGAATACGCAAGGGTATTGGCTAAAGCAGCTCCTATTGCTCCCCACCGGGGAATTAACAGGGCGTCGGCCAGGGTGATCAGGACAAGACAGATCAGTGAGCCGGTAAGGTTAACCTTTAATTGCCCCATTGCCGAAAACCAGGCGGCCAGGAGGAGGGTCAGTCCAAAGAAATAGTAACCGGGAATCATCCAGAGCAAGGCTTTCCAGCCGGGCATAAAGGAAGCCGGCATCAGATATTGATAGATGAGCCAGGCTGTAAAAGGTACCAGGAGTAATAAGATGGCATTCCACCGCATCAGGAACCGGGGATAGGTCATAAAACCGGAGGTAGTCAACGCTCCTTCTTTCTTTGAAAGTGCGGGGATCAACAAAGCTGCCAGGATATTGGGAACAACCCACAAAAGCTGCGCAAAGCGGTTTGCCTGCGCATAAACACCCACTCCCCCCTCGCCCTGGTAATGGTCAATGAACCAATAATCGATCCGATAGGCCAGAAACTGAATTCCATTGGTGATGAAGACCAGGAAGGAAAATTGAAACAGAGAACGTATCTCGCTGGCTGAAAGTCGGCCAGGCCGAATGCCGGGTACCGAAAAATGAAAGGCGACCATAAGGCTGAGTCCCTGGATAAACGTAAAGCCGGCAAATAAAGAAAAAGGATCCTCTACCCGAACACCCAATCCCTGGACAGAGAAGGCTAAAAAAAGAGCAAATACAAAGGAGATGATGGCGAGTATCTGGTTGGCCCGAACAGCCTGATGGGAGGAGTAGAAGAGCGAGCCCCATTTTTCCAAAAGCACCAATCCCACAAAATATAATGTTTCGGGCCACAAATAAGTTTGTCCACTACCTCTTGCCAACAGGGTTTTATCCCATACCTGCAAACTGGTCCATTCCCCTAACCCAAATAAAAGCAGTTGAAAAAGCCCAGTCAGGGTAACAAAAGAATACCCCGCACGGGGATTCAATTTTTCTCCGGCCCAATGCCAAACCAGCGCTGCATCCGTTCCTAACCCGGAAAAAATGAGTAGGATGGCTGCATTTACGATCATCAGGGAAAGGGAACCAAAGATGGCCGTACCCGAAATTGCGGCAATCAGCAGACTGACCAAAAAACTCAGTCCCATGAAAATGATCCGGTAAATGCTTCCTTTGAACAGGTCGGCTTTCAAACAAATGGTTTTGGGCAAATAAACTATAAATTTACGGATACCTAACGCATGTCCCCGGATGATCTTTTGGTTGATTCAATTTTATATACGCCATTTTCGGTTTCCCCATCGGGGGTTAAAGTATTTTCTGCGAATGTTGCGTTTTTTAAAAATGGATCAACGTCTGTTTGAAAAGAAATTACCACAGGGGTTTTGCATGTTGCTTTCCCCTTTTGAACACCAGCAACAACAGCTACTTTGGTATGGATCATACGATGCTCATATCACCCGCTATCTTGAAAAAAACCTGAAAGCCGGGGAAACTTTTTTGGATATCGGGGCCAATATAGGTTACTACTCGCTTGTGGCGGGATCCATTGACCCAGGTATCCGGGTCATCGCCTTCGAACCCGTACGATCCAACTTTGACAAGTTAAAAGCGCATTTGGGAAAAAACAGGTTAGGGCAGGCAGATGCTTATCCGTTTGCCGTAGGCAGTACAAGAGGTAAAGTCACGATTTTTCATGCTGGGCCTGATAACGAAGGAATGTCCGCTCTCTATCCACCCGAAAACCATAGGGGTAGCCAGGAAGAGGTGGAGATGATCGATTTGGATTCCTGGGAACTGACCAGATCGCTTCAAAAAATAGATCTTATCAAGATTGATACGGAAGGAAATGAGAAAGAGGTGTTGAGGGGCATGAAGGAATTGATCAAAAAGCACCGCCCCCGGATCATCCTCGAATGTAATCCGGAAACGCTGGTACGTTTTGGTGAAACGCCCGCAACTTTATTGAAAGAGTGTGAAGGATTGGGATATACCGTCTTTAACCTGACCAGTGGAAGCAATGAAGCCCTTTCTTCCGCCTCCTTATCCAACCTTGCGGTGGACTTTTTGTTAATGCCCCTTAACTTGTAATCAGTTCACCATCCCTAAACCTGCTAAACTGTGATATGGCCTTATTCAAAAGAAATAAAGTCCTGAAAGAAGACCCTGCCACCGGTCTGGGTAATAATGGCAATACGGTGGGCACCCGGTATTATCGTAAAGATGGTTCCGCGAATGTGCACAAGCGGGGGTTGAAATTATTGGACCGGTTTAGCTGGTACCATACCATGTTGGAAATGCCCCGATGGAAATTCTGGTTATCGATACTGCTCGTTTTCATTCTCATCAACACCATTTTCGCCAGTATATATCTGTGGATCGGTAAGGAGGATATGGCAGGAATGGAAAAGGGCCCGTTCTGGATTCAATTTTCAGAGGCATTCTTTTTCAGTGCCCAAACCTTTACCACTGTTGGCTATGGCCGGTTAAACCCGGTTGGATTTTGGTCTGGTCTGGTGGCTTCCTTTGAAGCGTTTTTGGGGTTACTGAGTTTTGCCCTGGCCACTGGTTTATTATACGGACGTTTCTCTCATCCGCAGGCCTTTTTACGGTTCAGTGAAAAGGCACTCATTGCGCCGTACAAGGACGGACGAGGATTGATGATACGTCTTTCTCCCTATAAGAACAATCACCTTACCGATGTGGAGGTAAAGCTTACACTGGGCTTGCGGTTTATTGAAGAGGGCAAACCGGTCAACCGGTTTTATCCACTCGGAGTTGAACTTGCGCAGATCAATACGTTATTTCTGAATTGGACGATCGTTCACGCCATCAATGAAAAAAGTGCCTTATATCAACTAAGCGCCGAGGAATTGCGTAATCTCAAAGCGGAATTAATCGTATTTGTCAAAGCCTTTGATGAAACTTTTTCCAATACCGTGGTGGCGCGAACATCCTACGCGGCGGATGAATTTCTTTTTGGACACCGTTTTCTTTCAATGTATCATCAGTCGGAAGATGGAGAATCCACCATACTCGAATTAGACCTGCTAAATGCAACAGAGGAAGTCGCGTTACCACTCGTTATACCGCCTTCAACTGAATATAATCCTGGCGGTTAACATAAAATACATAGAGGAAATATATAACGGGCAGAAAGCAGATGATCTTAAAAAAAAGAAGCCCCACCCCTATTCCCAGTAAATAAAACAAGGCGATATACAGAAAGCCGAAAAATAATTGCACATCATCTATGGCGCATACCACATGGAAATAATAGGTATGAAGATGATGATAGACCAATTCTACGGGTTTGGTATGATGAAACCCGTCGGAGATGACCACATGGGGATTATTTTCTCCCAATGTGATCACCACCGGCTGGTTATTCGTGAGGGGATATATTTCTTTACCGTTAACCACGGCTCTGATCTTTAAAAAGCTCAGGAGCATCTGGTTCTTTCGGGTTATGACGATATGGTATGGCTTACCGATAACGGTGGTTTATTTCAAAGCTTTGATGATCGCAATAAAATCGCTCGCTACCAGGGAGGCGCCGCCCACCAATCCACCATCCACATCGGGACTGGCAAATAGTTCCGCCGCATTATTGGCTTTTACACTTCCTCCGTAGAGGATGGGTATGGTATTGGCAATGTCCTGTCCGTACTGGTCTGCCAATACAGAACGCAGATAAGCATGCATTTCTTGTGCCTGTGCGGTAGTGGCGGTTTTACCTGTTCCAATGGCCCAGATCGGCTCATAGGCGATCACGAGGGTTTTAACTTTTTCTGCTGGCAGATGGTAAAGGGATTCACGGAGTTGGGTGGCCACAAATTCATTCTGGCTTCCCTGTTCCCGGATGGACAAAGGTTCACCACAACAAAAGATCGGGGTTAATCCATTTTCGAGACAGAGGTCCACTTTTTCGGCCAACATCTGGTGACTTTCCTGGAAGTACTCACGGCGTTCGCTATGACCCAGAACACAATAGCCTACACCTACCGATTTGATCATCTCGGCAGCGATTTCGCCGGTATAGGCACCGGATTTCTTATTGTAACAATTTTGCGCGGAAGCATGGTAGTGCTTATGCCCTGATAATTTCTTTTGCGCCAGAGTAAGATAAAGAGAAGGTACTGCAAATACCGCCTCCTGATGGTCGGCCAGGGTAATTCCAGCAGCCAGTATATCATCCAATAACTGCTCGCCTTGTTGATAGGTCAGGTTCATTTTCCAGTTTGCGGCTGCGATTTGTTTCCTCATACGGTTCATTTAGTATTTATGGTATATGGTATGTAAAATGGATTCCTCCGTCATGGATAGCAATTGTCCTTTCATTTTTTTCCAGGCCCTGATATCATCCAATGCTTTTTCGAGGCGGTAGCGGTTCAGTCCGTCGGAGCCCCAGGCAAAGGAAGGAATATACTTTGGTGTGAGTCCATTCCCGTATACATTACAGGAAACCCCGATGACGGTGCCGGTATTGATACTGGTATTAATGGCTGTGCGGGAATAGTCACCCATAAAGACCCCGCATTTATTTCCCGCTTCTATCTCTCCTTTCCTGGTCCATACCCGTACAGTACCGGCATTATTCTTTATGTTGCTATTGGTCGTTCCAGCTCCCCAGTTGCACCATTCTCCCAATACAGAATCACCCAGATAGCCATCATGGGCTTTGTTGCTATGCCCAAAGATCACGCTATTCTTAATCTCCCCTCCTACCACGCAGCCAGGTCCAATGGTGGTGGCTCCATAGATCCGGGTGCCCATTTTCACTACTGATCCTTCACCGATCGAAACAGGTCCGCGGATTAGCGAACCCTCCATTACCAAGGCATTTTTCCCAATATAAACAGGCCCATCGGTGGCATTGATCACAGCATGCTCCACCCTGGCTCCCTTCTCCACAAATACATTCTGCGCTTTGGTTACTTTGTTGGTCCTCGACAGGGGTTGTGATTTTCTCCGCCCCTTGAGAAGCTTCCAATCTTCCATCAGGGCTGTGGCATTCAAACGGGTGATATCCCAGGGAAAACGAATGGTTGGCACTTCATTTCTGATCACCACCGCCTTTTTCATTTTTACCTGATTCGGCTTTACAATTTCCTTGACTGAAAATCGGAACACTATGCCTGCATCCCCATTCAGGGACAGGAATTCCCCATTCTTTAATTTTTTAATGGCATTAACCAATTCAGGGGTTGGAAGCAGGTTACCATGTACCATGTAGATGACACCCGCCCCTAAATCCTTGTCAATACGAACGGCCCGGTCAAGGTCTTTGTAATCGTCTTCAAACTTGTCGTAAGATACAGCCCCCAACAGGCGCTCCCATTTTTCGCGGATGGTGAGTATGCCGATACGAATGTCCTGAATCTGCCGGGTGAGGGTAAAGGGGTAAAGGTCTTCCGGCTGGCAAAATTCTTCGGTGAAAATGATCCGTTCAGGCATCGGGTAAAGCTACTGAATTATATAAAACAAAAACCCCCTCGTCGAAACGAAGGGATTAAAGTATAGCCATGAAAAACAAAAAATGTTTTCGTAATCGAAAATTACGTCATTATTTTTTCTTCTCATATTTCTTCTTGAACTTGTCGATACGACCAGCCGTATCCACCAACATGTTCTTACCGGTGAAGAAGGGGTGTGAGGTATTTGAGATCTCCAGTTTTACCAGAGGATACTCATTACCGTCTTCCCATTTTACGGTCTCTTTGGTGTGGGCTGTAGAACGGCTAAGAAAAGAATAACCGTTACTCATGTCTTTGAAAACTACGAACCGATAGCTATCGGGGTGGACACCTTTCTTCATAACTAATTGATTTAAAGGCCGCACGGATTTTGCCGTACTGATTAAAAGATTTTTTAGAGCCGCAAAGGTAGGGAAAGTTGGGAAGAATTCAAAGAATCGTGAGGCGTCAATCGTGAGTCGTGAATCGTGAGTCGTGAGAAACCTCGCGCGTCTCACGTCTCACGTCTCACGCCTCACGTCTCACGTCCTATGATCGCATATTCTCATACTGCAACGGCACCCCCAGCCCCCAGGTTTTGGAGGCCTGGATTACTTCCTGGAGGTCATCTATCTTTTTCCCGGTAACCCTTACCAGGTCGTCATTGATGGAGGCCTGGACCTTGAGACCAGATTCCTTGATCAGTTTGACTACTTTTTTGGCATCCTCCTGTTTCAGCCCGTTTCGAACGGTCACTTCCTTCTTCCACACTTTACCACTGGCATATCCTTCTTTCGAAAAGTCAAAGGCCTCAGGCACTATCCCTTGTTTGTGTGCCCGGCTGATCAACACATCGATCAACTGGCGCATTTTCATATCATCGTCTGTTTCCAGATTCAGTTTGTATTCTTTCTTATCCAGATTGATCACGAGGTGAGTGCCTTTGAAATCAAACCGGTTGCTGATCTCCTTAGACACTACATTGACGGCATTGTCAAGTGCCTGGGCATCTACTTTGGAAACGATATCGAATGACGGCATAGCTCAGGAGTTTTGGGTTAATAGGCACAAAAAAAATGTGCTGATGAAGATACTTATTCACCAGCACATTAACAAAATGACCTCTTTTCAAATCGCTCTATAACACTTCCTCACTTTTACTTATCACCTATCCCCTTTCCTGCCATCCCAAATCCTTAAATCATGGTCTCACTGCCCGGCCTTTACCCGGTTCTGCTCTTCATCTGCACCACCAATATTGCGGCGGGGAGAGTTGGAAGCTTTTCCTTTGCTAAAGCGATAGGTGAAGCCGATGGTGACCTGACGGGAACCTCTTACCTGCTGGAAGGAGGCGTCGATATCACTGTATTTGATCAATCCGTTTATTTTATTCGAATAGAGAATATCGCGACCAGATATACGCAGTGTGCCTTTGTTCTTCAACACCTGTTTGGAAATTCCGACATTCATCTGTCCAAAATTCTCGATCCGGAAAACACCTTCCACAAAAGGTGTGGTATAGAATCCACTGATCTCAGCAGACCAACCTTTTTCGAATTTGAACTGGTTGGAAACATTGATCCGTCCGGTGGTGTACCCAATGGAGATCGGATCTCCGTTGGCCTCTCCTTTATAAAGGTTATTGAATACATTGAGCCAAACATTCATGGTCCACCATTTCACTACCGGAATATTTCCTGATACGGAAATACCGAATTGTTTCAGGCTCGCGATATTCGATTTTTTCACCACGGTTTCATTCAAGGCGGTATTTTGCTCCAACACATCGGTAATGATATCGGTCGTATTGGTATAGTTCAGGGTGGTGGTAAAGGCCCCTTTGTAGGTATGGCTCAGTTCAATGTTGTGTGCAAATTGCGGTTTCAGGTTAGGGTTACCCTGCTCGAAGGTATATCGGTCCAGAAACAGAATAAAAGGGTTCAGGTCGCTATAGTCAGGGCGGTTGATCCTTCGGCCATAGTTCAGTACAAATGAATGCTTTTCACTGGCGGTATATTGAAGGTATAAGGTGGGGAATAGTTGGGTATAATCCCTGTCAAACGTAGAATCAAAGGGTACAAAACGGGCCTGGGTGGTATTGTAGACAAAACCTGAGGAGTGTCCGCTGGCTTGTGTGTTCTCCAGACGAAGCCCTAACTGGCCAGTCCACTTTTTACCCAGCGGGCGGCTATAGTTCACATAAGCGGCATTTACATTTTCATCATATATGAAGTGATTGCTCCGTCCGCTGTCCAGAATCGCCTGTTGATAGTAGATATTATCATACCGGGCATTGTTGTCGGTCTTGACAAAACTGGTTTTGATACCGGCTTCAAATTTGGCCCCGTTTTTCAGGGGTTTGGAGAAATCAGATTTAAAGGAGAATATATGAATGTCCTGGGGCAGATTACCCAACAGGGTATCAGGTTTGAAGGTCGGATTATCAAACGGGTCAAAGTAGGAATTGATCAGACGTTGGTCATTGCTACCATCATAGCCAATATAGTCTGCATCCATGGTCAATTCGGTTCCGGTAGAATCAAATACATGACGCATGTTGAGGTTGGCCCCAAAATTCTTCCAGGTCCTTTCGTTGGTGGTCACGGCATTGGTCTTACTCAGCAGGGTCCTGCTGGGATCAGAGATCAATACATGGCTCTTATTGGTAAAATTGCCCGGGTTATGGTATCCGTTCACAACAAAACCAAGGGTAGTTTTTTTGG
This sequence comes from Chitinophagales bacterium, assembly GCA_017303415.1. Lineage (NCBI taxonomy): Bacteria > Pseudomonadati > Bacteroidota > Chitinophagia > Chitinophagales > Chitinophagales bacterium. The sequence goes on along the minus strand of JAFLBJ010000001.1, from coordinate 2,158,810 downwards.
TGATCGAATAATCCATTCCCAGTTTTGCACTGAGGGTACGGAAATCATCCCGCATACGAGATACCTGATCGTAATTCGAAACCACTTCTTTGGTCTGATCATCCATGAATTTTCGCTGGATGCTCAGTTTATTAAAATTGTTCCAGGTATTGTAACCGATATTGGTAAATACATTCACTTTATTCTTGCGGTAATTGAAGTTCAGTGAGCTGGAGGGGTTGGCATAGCGCTGTTGCATCCAACTGGCAGAAATACTCCCGCTATAACCTACCTGTTTGGTCTTTTTGGTTTTGATATTGATGATTCCCGCATTGCCAGCCGCATCGTATTTCGCAGGCGGGTTCGTCATGATCTCGATCTGATCGAGTTGGTTGCTGCTCATATTACGAAGCATATTAGCCAGATCAGCACCCGAAAGATAGGTCGGACGACCATCTATATAAACCATCACTCCTGCTTTACCTTTCAGGCTTATGTTCCCATCGCGGTCAACAGTAATACCAGGCGATTTTTCCAAAACTTCAAGGGCAGAGGTTCCCACGTTGGTTACAGAGGCTTCCACATTTACCACCATCCGGTCTATCTTCTGTTCAATAAAGGGCTTTCTGGAAACAACAGTGACCCCTAGCAAGGATTTTACCTCGGGCTCCAATTCGATCAAAGGCACGGCAAGTGCTCCCTGATCCTGGGAAATAGAAAATGGGGCCGAGAAGGCCTTTTGGTGACCAACAGCGGTAACCATCACCATATAATCACCTGCGCCAATTCCTTCAATCAGGTAGTTACCTTCCTTATCTGCCACCGTCATTTTAACTGCAGAACTGTCCTTGGCTTTCACCAACATGATCGTTGCAGACATCAGGGTCTTTTGTCCACCATCCTTAATGACACCGGTAATGCTGGTTTTACCCGAATTTTGGGCTGTAACTGAGGCTGTTAGCGTGAAAACAGCCAATAAAAGGGTTAAAATCTTTCTCATCTCAATTGGTTTTATATTCAGTACTTGTTTTAAATAATTACAGGACAAAAATAGGTACTATGTAATGCCAAGTATATTGTTTTGTAGTGAACGGTTAATTTTAAGGATGGGTGGCGGGAGTTGGATGTAGGTTTTTGGATGACAGATGACTGATGACGGATGACGGATGACAGATGACAGATGACTGATTGGACTATTCATTTGTTCTTTGGCTATATACATATAAGAAGGAATAGCGACTGCGTTGTGAAACAAGGGCTTCGGTTTGCCATACTCTCTCATCGGTCATCTGTCATCGGTCATCTGTCATCAGTCATCCGTCATCTGTCATCCGTCATCTGTCATCTGTCATCCGTCATCCAACCTCCCTCCTCCTTCCCCCACCACCTAAGACGCACCACTCCCACCCTGGTTACTTAATTCTACTTATTTAGGATAAAAGGCTCATAGGCAAGATGGATGGCTTTACTTAATTTCGCCCCTGATTTTCAATACCTCCACACCATGATCATAGATTACCGTTCCGACACAGTAACTAAGCCGACCCCGGGGATGCTTGAAGCCATGATGCAGGCAGCTGTTGGGGATGATGTATTTGGGGAAGATCCTTCCATCAACCAATTGGAGCAAAAAGCGGCGCGGATGTTTGGAATGGAAGCGGCATTATTTTGTCCTTCAGGCACAATGACCAATCAAATCGCGATCAAGTGTCATACCCACCCCGGTGATGAGGTGATTGTGGATGAGAATGCCCATGTTTATCAATATGAAGGCGGGGGCATTGCCTTTAACTCAGGGGCTTCTGTAAGGCTTCTGGCGGGTGACAGAGGCCGGATTACAGCAGAGGCAGTGGCAGCGGCCATCAACCCGGATGATGTCCATAAGGCCAGGACCAGTCTGGTTTGCCTGGAAAATACCTCCAACCGGGGTGGCGGCAGTTGTTATGCACTGGAGGATATTCGTCAAATTAAAAAGCAATGCAGTGCCCACGGTCTGGCGCTTCATCTTGACGGGGCCCGTTTATTTAATGCCCTGGTGGCAAAAGAGGAGACACCAATTCAGCATGGAGAAATATTTGACAGCATTTCAATCTGTCTAAGTAAAAGTCTGGGATGCCCGGTAGGCAGTCTATTACTTGGCCGGAATGATTTTATCAAAAAGGCGAGAAGAATCCGGAAGGTTTTTGGCGGGGGAATGCGGCAGGCTGGTTTCCTGGCGGCGGCAGGTATCTATGCCCTGGATCATCACGTGGAAAGGCTTTCAATCGACCACGCGCATGCCCGGGAAATTGAGGCGGCTCTTGCAACTAAGCCGTATGTAAAAAGAGTATTACCGGTTGAGACCAATATCATCATTTTTGAACTGGCTGATAATACGGCCCCGGCATTGGTAGCAAAATGGAAAGAAAAGGGAATCCTGGCCTATGCCATTGCCCCTAACCGGGTGCGACTTGTTGTTCATTTAGATATTACTCCGGAGATGGTAAACCGAACAATCGAGATCATATAAAAATATCAATCATAAATTTTTTGATCATGTTACCTAAGATTAACCCTGTATCCACAAACGCGTGGCAAAAACTGGAAGCCCATTTAGAAGAGACCCATACCCTGCAGATGCGTGACCTGTTCAAGGAAGATGCCAACAGGTTTAAAAAATATTCCCTTCAAAGCAAGGATATCCTGTTTGATTTTTCCAAGAACAGGATAACAGACAACACTTTGGAATTACTACAGGAGCTGGCAAGCGAATGCCGGGTAAAGGACGGGATCAATGCCATGTCTGCCGGTGAAAAAATCAATGAAACGGAAAACCGATCTGTATTACACGTGGCGCTCCGGAATTTTTCCGGGCAGCCCCTGTTCTCCGAGGGCCTGGATGTTATGCCGGGGGTAAAGAAAGTGTTACGCCAGATGAAAAATTTCTGCCAGGAGGTTCATTCAGGAAAAAGACGTGGTTACACCAATAAAAAGCTCAGGTATATTGTCAATATAGGAATTGGTGGCAGTGATCTTGGTCCGCTTATGGTAACCGAAGCCCTGAAACCTTACACGGTTGAAGGCATCGAGGTTTTCTTTGTCAGCAATGTAGATGGGACGCATATAGCCGAAACGCTTAAAAAGGTGGACCCGGAAAGAACACTCTTTCTGATCGCCTCAAAAACCTTTACAACCCAGGAAACAATGACCAATGCCCATACCGCACGTCAATGGTTCCTGAAAAAAGCAAAAAAGGAAAAACATATCGCCAAACATTTTGTGGCCCTTTCTACGAATGAGAAAGAAGTGGTGAAATTTGGGATAGATAGTGGAAACATGTTTCCGTTTTGGGATTGGGTAGGTGGCCGTTATTCCCTTTGGAGTGCAATAGGTTTGTCGATCGCATTGACCATTGGGTATAAAAACTTTGAAGAACTACTGAAAGGCGCCTATTTTGCCGATCAGCATTTTCGCGAAGAACCATTTGATAAGAATATACCGGTGATAATGGCGCTGCTCGGCATATGGTATACCAATTTCTATGGCGCTGAAACGGAAGCCATTCTTCCATACGATCAATACCTGCACCGTTTTGCCGCCTATTTTCAACAGGGGAATATGGAGAGCAATGGCAAAAGCGTAGACCGGAATGGAGAAGCGGTGGATTATTTTACCGGCCCGGTTATATGGGGTGAACCAGGTACCAACGGGCAACATGCCTTTTATCAATTGATCCACCAGGGAACGCTCCTGATCCCTTGTGACTTTATTGCCCCGGCACAATCACACAACCCGATCGGTGACCACCATGTCAAATTACTTTCCAACTTCTTTGCCCAAACCGAAGCGCTGATGAATGGCAAGACCGAAGAGGAAGCTGAACTTGAATTGGAAAAAGCAGGATTAAGCAATGAGGCCATTGCCCGGTTGTTACCCTTTAAGGTCTTTGAAGGTAACCGGCCAACAAACTCCTTCTTACTGAAAAAGATCACCCCATTTACCCTTGGGCAACTCATTGCTTTTTATGAACATAAAATATTTGTACAGGGAATCATCTGGAATATCTTCTCCTTTGACCAATGGGGTGTGGAACTTGGTAAGCAACTGGCCAATAAGATTCTTCCCGAGCTGGCTGATAAAAAGGCAGTAACCGCGCATGATTCATCAACCAACGGATTGATCAATCATTATAAAAAGTTGGCGGTAAAATAATTATTGGTGTACGATCTTGTTGGTGAATACTACAGCTCCGATCCTTGTCTGGAGAATGTACATTCCTTTTTGAAGGGTAGTTCCTGACAGATCAAGTGTAAAATTATCTCCCGCACTTTGTCTGCTGGAAAAAACCTTTGCTCCATTCAGGCCGATCAGTTCAAATTGAACTGGCTCCGTGGCCTGTTTAGCCAACCGGATATCAACAACGGAATTAAAGGGGTTATTCAATACCCATACTTGCTGGGTAGCGGAAGGATCACGCACCAGAATGGTTCGGCTGTACTCATAATGGCCATCTATATCGACCATCTTTAACCGGTAATAATTCAACTCATTAACCTGTCTGTCGATAAAGGAATAATCTCTGCGTTGTGTACTGGTACCTGCAGCCTGAATTTTGCCCAGGGTATAAAACCGGTTTCCGTCGGTTGATTTTTCCAATTCAAAGTGCAACGAATTCTGCTCTTGCAAGGTATTCCACAACAGGTCGATCTGCTGGCGGTTTTTTTGCCCGGTAAAGTCAAGTAAGGTTATGGGAAGGGTGCTACAGGAAGCCGCCGTCATGGGTGTTCCTGAGCCTGCGGGATTAAAACAGGTGGCTGCGGTGGAAAAGGCCATCTTGTCGTTCACGCCGCTGATTTCTGCCACTGAGGGGGTACGGTTTGCCACACCATTCGTAACTGCATAGTGCATTACTTCTCCCGGTGCTATTCGATGTCCGAGGCCAAGCGCATGTCCTAATTCGTGTACAGAAACGGATTCAAAATCAAATTCAGTTCCACCGGGCAACGCAGGGCCATATTCCCAGGTAAAGCCGGCCACTGGCGGGTCGGGCATGAATTGTACATCCACATCCGCCGTGTACCAAACGGTATTGGCCAGATTGCACAACCCGGTCGCAGAGCCGCTGAACTGTGAAGTAGCACGTCCAAGTACGCCCACCGGCAATGTAGCATCAAAGAACACCGCGTTCACCCCGTCATTTCCAACGGAAGCTGTTGCGGTTGTTCCTCCGCTTATAAAGTTCACACCACCATTACAGCGCCAGGTTTCCAGTGCGCGTTCAAACGCGGCTACGGCAGGTGCATTGGTGTTAAATGTAGTATTGTAAAGAAAGGTGTATCCACCGGAACCATTCAAATTTCGCAGGTAATACCGTTGCCGGGTGGTGGATCCAAATCCACTAAACGTACTATTGATATCCAGGTGAGAATAATCAATGGTCAGGTTTGTTGCGGAGGTAAAGGCCCCATTTACATTGATCGGCCCAGTACCTGCCCTTCTGGCTACTTTAACGGTAATGGAGGCATCGCTCCAGGATACGATATCCGAGGCTACGCCAGATGAAGTGAATGTAGCCCCTCCATCATCAGCGTTGGAAAAGAAGACGGTGCCGGCCGCGGCCCCAAAACCCGATCCCGTGATGGTGATGAAATCGGCCGGGTCAATGGTTCCGGCGTTGGTGGGGTTGGGAGAAAAAGAAGTAATGGCATCGATTCTTCCATTCAGGTTTGGTTGTGTCACATTCCGGGCATTGAACACTTCGCCATTGGGGCGACGAGCCCCCTCGCCGGTCATCCCCGCTATACGGGTAAACAGGGAGTTCTCTGTCTGCATCGGCTCGGCGATAATATCTGTATATACGTTTCCTCTGTTTGAGAGGGCACCCTGTCCATCCGCATAAGCTCTGGCCTGAAGAACACCAGGCTGACGGGCACGGATCGATTTATTATCCAGTCTTTCGTTATTAGCTTCAAGAAAGAATACATACTCCTGTCCGGGTTCTACCTGCAAAGAAGGATATACAATGGTTGCCCGGTCGCCGATCACCCCACCTTCTGTTATGAGGTAGACCTCGCTCATGTGCTGATGATTTTTAAGCCAGGCATTCACCTGAATCTTATTGCTGGTGTACACATTCCCCGTCTGGGGATCCAGGTAGGATTGTTTTTCCGTAACTGTACCGGCAATGATGAAGGCGGATTGATTCACCCTTTGTTCGAGGGAGACAGGATAGATGCCGCACTGGGCCAGTAGCGATGAGGAATTAAGTTGAAGGGCAATAAATGCCAGGGCAAAGCGAAGGTTTTTCAGTTTTTTCATGGATTAGCAAGGTGGTGTTTCTCCCACAAGGATAAAAAAAAACAGCCCCTGATGCAAGGGCTGTTTTACTATAAGTTTAGGTATTTTTACCATTTGTCCACTTCTTCCGAAGCGCCGTTATCACCTGTAACAGGTGTTTCGGCTTTGATTTCGGTTGGTTCCTCTGCAGCGCTCACCACAGTAGGTTCGCTGGCTACCACATCCATTTCCATTTCAGATCCATTCTCGCTTCCTTCTACCCCATCGATATTATCGTGGTTATAGGCATCAAAATCAAAACCGGGCATCAACTCCGTTTTCACATAATCTACGGCTTCGCCTAATGCTTTGATGAATTTATTGAAATCTTCTTTGTAGAGGAAGATCTTGTGCCGGTCGTAGCCATTATCATTGAAACGCTTTCGGCTTTCGGTGATGGTCAGATAATAATCATTCCCACGGGTGGAACGCACATCGAAGAAATAAGTTCTTCTTTTACCAGCTCGGATCCTCTTGCTGTAAATGCTTTCCATTTTGTTGTCATTGCTTTCGTACGCCACAGTTTGATTTTTTAGCAGTTAGTGATCACTTAATTTCAAGAAGTCACAAATATAAATATGTTTTTGAAACAGCCAAATTTACCTATGCCTCCTCCCCCTGGTCTTGCTGGCGGGCATATAGTTCGGCATAATAACCATCTTTTTCAAGGAGTTCTGCATGGGTTCCCTGTTCTATGATCCGCCCATCATCGAGTACGATGATGCGGTCAAACTGAAAAAGGGAGAATATCCGATGGGTAATGATGATGGCGGTCTTGTTGCGCAGGTAGTCATACAAATGACCAATGATCTCCTGTTCGGTCTTGGCATCCACGGCACTGAGGCAGTCATCAAAGATCATCAGTCCGGGATCTTTCACCAGGGCGCGGGCAATGGAAACCCGTTGTTTTTGCCCACCGCTAAGGGTCACGCCCCGTTCCCCCACTACGGTATCGTAACCTTCCGCGAGGGAAAGGATATCCGTATGAACCGAAGCCATTTTAGCCGCTTGCTCAATGGCGGTACGGTCTACCCCAGCCTGGCCAAAACGGATATTTTCTGCAATCGAATCACTAAAGAGGAACACATCCTGAGGTACATAACTGATCTGTTCACGCAGGTAGGAAAGATCCAGGGTTCGGACATCCAACCCATCATATTCCACAACACCAGAAGTTGGGTCATACATACGAAGGAGTAATTGAGCTACTGTGGACTTACCACTTCCTGTTCGTCCGACCAAAGCGATCTTCTCTCCTTTGCGGATATGGAGGTCGAATGATGAGAGTCCTTTGATACCGGTATGAGGATAAGTGAAGGAGACCTGGTTGAAACGGATGTCTCCGGCGATGGTATGTTTTACCGGCGTTTCCGGCTGTTGAATATCTGGTCGTGTATCCAGGAATTCATTGAGTCTTTTCTGCGATGCGGCCGCCCGTTGAATCATGGAGGCCGTCCAGCCAATGGCACTCACCGGAAATGTGAGCATATTGATGTACACCACAAATTCCACCAGGGCGGGCAGGTCGATCGTGCCGGTACCCCGGGCATAGTATAGTCCCCCGATAAAGATCGTCAGGAGGGTACTTAATCCGATCAACAGGGTAATTGACGGAAAATACAGGGCCTCAACTTTTGCGAGGCCGATGGCATTCTTTTTATATTCCTCGCTATTGGCATTGAAGAAGCCCAGCATGGCTTTTTCCTGTACGTAGGATTTAATCACCCGGATACCCGAATAGGACTCCTGCGCATTGGTGGTTAAACTGGCCAGGAGGGATTGGATCTTTTCACTTCGCCGGTTGATCACTGTATTGACAAAATAAATGGTAACGGCCAGAATGGGCAGTGGGGCCAGGACATACAGGGTTAGTTCGGCATTTCGCTTGAACATGAAAAAAACGCTAAGGGAGATCAGGGCTACCAGGTTGATCAGGTACATGACAGCGGGGCCGGTATACATCCGCACACGCGACACATCCTCGGCCATCCGGCTCATCAGGTCACCGGTGCTGTGGGTTTTAAAAAAGGCCGTATCCAATTTCTGGTAGTGACCATAAACTTCATTCTTCTGGTCAAATTCGATCAGGCGGCTCATCACGATAATGGTTTGCCGCATAAAGAACATGAACAACCCCCGTAACAAGGCCAGGAATAAAATGGTCAATCCGGATAAAAGAATTACCGTATAGATCTGATCCGCATTATTCCACCGGGTTTCCACCCAGTCGATGAATTGTCTTACCAGGATATCATAACGTGGTTGTTTCCTGGGTGGCTGATATCCCGGGATCCCTTTTTGAACAAAATCGATGATAAATCCCATGACCTGGGGGGCCAGTACTGCGAAATAGTTGGAAACAATAATAAAGAGGGCCCCGATCCCTAACCGGAACCGGTATTTCCAGAAATATTTATTGACCGCTTTGAGATGCCACATGTGGTGCAAAGGTAGGGAGGGAAGCCTGATGGCGGAACCTGGGGTTTATGCGAGAAACCAGAAGTTTAAATACGATGCTATTGCTCAAACGAAAATTACCAGACAAATTGCAGTTTAAATCTAATGGCATGAATAAAATTCAAAATGAAGCCGGTACCGCCTATGAGCCTGGTTATTTGACCCAGCGAGATAAGATCGATCTGATTGATCGTATTTACAAAGCGAAGATGGAGACCATTCTCTGGATCGTGGGGGTTGGGATACTTCAAATTGCACTTTATTTTCTGACTCGTCATTACGGCGCATAGCTTTCTTCTTTTCAGATTTTGTGTTTCCCCCACCCCGCCCTATTTTTGCGCCGGAGAGATGGCAGAGCGGTCTAATGCGGCGGTCTTGAAAACCGTTGACTGTCACAGGTCCGGGGGTTCGAATCCCTCTCTCTCCGCTTTCGCCCACCAAAGTTTCGGCTCAGGTGGGCTTTTTTTATGTGTGCTATGCCTGACTGCACAAATAAGGTATAATCTAAAATAATAGCATAAAATAGCTATAATATTATTTTTTAGCAAAAAAATGCTATATTTATGCTATGACATGGAATGCCGTCATAACAGCGGATATCGTGAACTCGACCAAACTATCCGCAACTGCCATAAAAAAGCTCAACGGGCGTATTGAGGAGGTATTAAAGCCTCACCAACATGAATATTACCGGGGAGACAGCTTTCAGGTGTATATAGCAGATGCGGCGCAGGCTTTACCGATGATCGTACAGTTGCGTTTACTCGCCCGGCAGTTTTCCGCCGGCATACCCCGCATAGATTCTGACATACGCTCCGCCATAGGCATTGGACAGATCAAGGAACCGGTGAAAGACCTGACCCGGGCAACGGATGAGCTTTTCATTTTATCCGGCCGGGCATTGGATGCTCTGGACCAGGAAGAGGATCGTTTTACAATGATCAGTCGAAATGAGAAAGCCAATATTGCCTTGCGGTTGATTGCGCAATTCATCGACCAGTTAATCGGTAATATGACCTTGAAACAAGGCCAGGTGGTCATCGAATTATTAAAAGGACAAACACAAACAGAAACGGCAAAGAAATTAAAAAAGACCCAGGTAACCGTTCACCGCCAGGCACATGCTGCCGGATGGAAGTCCATCAACCGTTTGCTAAAAGAATACGAAATTGTGTTAAATCAATTTGACCTCTCATGACCCTGTGGCTAATTAAATTATTACTGGCACATTTGTTAACTGATTTTCTACTGCAACGTAAAAGTTGGATCAGAGAAAGGCGACAGTTGCATTTCCTGTCCCCCTATTTATATATTCATACATTCATCACCACAGGGGTAGCAGGTCTGCTGATCGGTTGGACCTACTGGCCCACCCTGATCGCTATTTTTATCACCCACACATTGATCGACGGTTGGAAATCCTACAGACCTGAAAAATCACTCTACTTCCTGCTTGACCAGGGGATGCACCTTTTGGTCATATTAGCTTGTTGGGGATTTACTTTCTATTCCTGGGACGACCTGGCTATGGTATGGGAAACATGGAGCAAGGATACGCGGTTATGGGCCTATTTCACGGGTTTTATCTTCCTCACCTGGCCATCGAGCATTTTGGTCGGTCAGCTAACCCGTAGTTGGCGCGATCACCTGGATCAGTCAGAGGCACTTGCCCAGGCGGGTACCTGGATCGGTATAATGGAAAGATGTCTGATCCTGATCATGGTATTGGCTGGGGAATATGAGGCCATGGGATTATTGATCGCTGCCAAAGGGTTTATCCGGTTCAACGAGAGAAACAGGCCGGAAAGAAAAACTGAATACTTCCTGATCGGCACCCTGATCAGTATAGGATTGGCCGTGCTGACCGGATTGCTCCTGAATGCTATTTAAGCGGAAAAGTAAGCACCGCCCTCACCCTCCATTTGGGCTTAATTCTTTATTTTTGCCGCCCTTTACGGAGAGATGCCAGAGTGGTTGAATGGGACGGTCTCGAAAACCGTTGTACGGGCAACTGTACCGAGGGTTCGAATCCCTCTCTCTCCGCCCTCTTATTCCCCACAGAATCAAGGCTTTTACCCCCACCTAACAACGAATCACAAAATTTCGTATTTTCCCATTACCCAAAACGCTTGCCCATGCATAAAGTAGCCGACATCTTAAAACGGAAAGGTGTTTCCGCCGTAGCTGTACCCCCTGATACCAAAGTGATCGATGCCCTGGAAATGATGGCCGAAAAGAATATCGGCTCCGTTCTGGTAATGGATGGAGGTGAATTTCTGGGTATCATCACCGAAAGAGATTATTCCAGAAAAGTGATCCTGAAGGGAAAGAATTCTCACGATACAAGAGTCTCGGAAATCATGAGCGCCGACCTTCCGCCGGTTAGCCCGGCCGATCTGGTAAATGAATGCATGCGTATCATGACGGAAAAGAATATTCGCTATCTGCCTGTATTTGAAAACAACCGTCTCGCCGGTATCATTAGTATGAGTGATGTGGTAAAGGAAACCATCATCATGCAGCAAAATACGATCAGTCACCTGGAAAGTTATATTCACTCGGGCCATTGACCATGATTGTCCAGGATTAAAGGATTAGCTGGATTAATTTTGCTAATCATTTATAAAAACAATCCTGTTAATCCTCCCATCCTTTAATCCTGGTCAATCCTGGTTTGTCTTTCCTTCACCACCACCAGTTCCTTCATCTCTACCTGCATCGGTAAGGACCCAATTTTTACAACGGCGCGTTTACCTCTTATTTCCAGTACTTCACCCACCTGATGGTTCTTTTTAATTTTCACCTTCTCCCCCACTTTGATTTCGGTGGCCACTTCATCGTATTTAGCATCCAGTTTTTTCTGCATCTTACTCACTACCTTCTGCTCATTCTTTTTAAACAGCAGGGCCTCCATGTCTTTGATGACTTTCTTTTTATCATCGGATTTTCTCCACTCGTTGATGATCAGTTTCAATTTACGCTCGGTCTCCTTTAAGTAGGTGATCCTGTCCTCGCTGATCTTATTCTGTTGTTTAAGCAACTCCACCTGCTGGCGATGTTTCTCCTTGTCCATCACCCCTTGCATCTCGGTCTTTAATTTTTCATTCTCGCGGAGCAGGCGATTGAGTTCTTTCTCTTTTTTTTCCACTTCCCGCAGGTCCTGCTCCGTTCGGTTGAGCAGTTTATCCAATCGAAAGTGGTCCTCATCTACAAGGCTTCTGGCTTTATCTATAAGCCTCCTATCCAATCCGATTCGTTCGGCGATGGAAAAGGTATAAGAACTACCGGGTTTCCCAATGATGAGTTTATACAGGGGCAATAGACTTTTTTCATTAAAGGCCATGGCGCCATTCACAATACCAGGGGTTTTGTTGGCCATTACCTTCAGATTAAGGTAGTGTGTGGTAACGATACCGAAAGAGTGTTTTTTCAGGAGTTCCAATAAAATAACCTCTGCAAATGCCCCACCGAGATTGGGGTCGCTCCCACTCCCCAATTCATCAATGAAGAAAAGGGTCTTGCCATTGGCCTGCTCCATAAAATGTTTCATATTGAGCAAGTGAGAGCTATAGGTGCTCAATTCAAATTCCAGGCTTTGGGTATCGCCGATGTGGATCATCAATTGTTTGAAGATCCCAAACCGGGAGGATGGATGCACAGGCACCAATAACCCACTTTGCACCATCATTTGCAATAGTCCCACTGTTTTCAGGGTTACTGTCTTTCCGCCGGCATTGGGCCCGCTGATCACCAATATCCTATTCTTCTCGTCGAGGGTGACGGAAACGGGTATCGTAGGTTTGCCTGTCTTTTTATTATATAACAGTAGCAAGGGGTGATAAGCTTCCACCAGGTGGGCATGCGCGCTGTCGGTCACTTCCGGAAACTCACCTTGTATATCCTGGGCAAACCGTGCCTTGGCCCGGATAAAATCATATTCCCCAGACATCCGGTGGTATTCCGTTAGCAGCGGGGCATAGGCAGATAGGCGGGCAGTGAGCTCACGCAATAACCGATAGACCTCTTTTCGCTCGTCATTTTCCAGGGAATAGATCGCGTTATTGAACTCAATGGTCTCCTCCGGTTCAATAAAACTGGTACGGCGACTATCGCTTTCTCCATGCAGGATGCCTTTGACCTGTCGTTTCTGCTCGGCAAAAACTGCCACCACCCGGCGACCGTTGAGAAAACTCTCCTCGATGTCGGCGAGATAACCCTGCTTATTGAGTTTGGATATGATTTTATCGAATTCCCGTCTGAGCTCATTCCGTTTCCGATAAAGGTTCATCCGGATACTGCGTAATTCCGGTGAAGCGGTATCCTTCACTTGCCCGCTTTCATCCAATATCTCATCAATGTAGGCGACGATGTTTTTTTCATAGTAAGATCCTTCGATCACTATGGCGAGGGCAGGATAAGCTGCCCTTCGTTCAGCATCAAACCAACGAAAGATGCCTTTCATATTCTCTGCCAACCGGCGGAGGTCCATGATATCTTCGGCTCCCAACACGGCACCGGGAATGGAGAGCATTTTCAATTCCTGAGCCAGGTTCAATACCTGGTCATTGGGAAAATAAAGGCCATTCAGTAAAAGCTGTTTGAACTCATGGCTCTGCCTAAGCTCGGTATCGATATATTCCTTTCGGGTATGGATACGCAATTCCTGCACCCGGGTACGCGCGTACTCGGTTCGGCAATGATCTGTTAACAAGGCCTTGACCTTATCCAGTTCCAATTGTTGATATGCCGATTCGGGGAAGAGTTTCAATGCTGATTGATTTGCGGTGCAAATTTCGGGTATTTAACCCATCCGCAACCTGCCAAAACAAGAAAGGCCTCCCTTTATCCCCCTATCGGCTCCTGTCTAAGCGGCTTAACGGTTAAGGCAACCAAATTCGGTTGGTTTTGTTAATAATACCTGAAAACAGAAAATTCGACATCCACCAGCCACCTCCAAACGTATTTTGTGTAAATTGAATAATGAAAACCAATCGTTTCATACCCGGCCTCTTCTTGATCTGGATGGCATTTTTCACTCTTTCCTGCCAGGGCGGACCGGCTTCCCAAAGTAAGATGACTATGACAACAAATAAGGATACGATTCCCGCCTTTGCGGGCAAAACCGATACCGCTCTGTTTGGTACCGGTTGCTTCTGGTGTACAGAAGCTGTTTTTGAGCAATTGGACGGTGTTATTTCCGTCACTTCAGGCTATTCTGGTGATTCAAAGGAGAAACCCTCCTATGAGCTGGTCAGTACAGGGCGAACCAATTTTGCGGAATGTGTGGAGATCGTTTATGATCCTGCTACGATCAGTTTTGATGAACTACTCGAGGTTTTCTGGCAGGTACACGACCCCACTACCCTTAACAGACAGGGAGCCGATGTGGGGCCACAATACCGCAGTGTGGTATTTTATCTGAATGAAGAACAAAAGCAGAAAGTAGAACATTATAAATCCGAATTGGACAAGAGTGGCGCCTACCCCCGGCCCATTGTAACAACTGTTGAACCCTTTCTGGCCTTTTTCGCGGCAGAGGATTATCATCAGGAATATTATGCGAATAATAAAAACAAGAATCCCTATTGCCAGATCGTGATCCGGCCTAAGCTGGAGAAATTTGAAAAAGTATTCAAGGATAAACTGAAGAAGAAAGGCTAGGCGAGATCAATTCTTTCATAAAATAAAAAAAGGCGGGGCTCCTCTTCTATCTGGATGCGTCCCGCCTTTGTGTTTGGGTACCATTCAAATCATGCGTTTACACTTTTTAGGTTACAAGTTCGATGGCTTTCCCGGGATCTTGGCTTTGGTTTTTCAGGTGTTTTGGATCCTTTTGGTCTTTTCATTGGAATCGGATGGTTTTTCGGAATGGATCTTTTAAGGTATCAGGTTTTTCCGGATCTGGATTGGTTTTTCTGGATTTGGTTTGGTCTTCATCAGGATTTGGAATCACGAATCACGACAATACCTTCCGATGAATGATCGGTGGCACACCAGATCTCACCCGATTGGTTGAGTTCAGGAAAATGCTTTAGGTCTTGTTGAGCGGAATCGTGCCTTTCTACAGAAGCAGTCAGGAGTAAAAGGCAGGGAAGCAAAATGAATACGCCTCCCAATAAGGTAACACGGGTACCATTCGTTTTCATGAGTACATCTTTTAGGTTATCAATTTGTACGAATGGTTCTTAACAGGATACTCGTTTGGACTGGCTTACAAAGGATGGTTGGATATTTGGCTAAAGAGAGGATATTGGAAGATGGTGTAAAAATAAAAACTACCCTTTTGTGGTACAAGGTATTTCTACTAAGGAAATACCATATTGATTACTAATTATTGATTATTAATTATTTACTCGCTTTTCTGAGTTCTAATAGATTCAGGGAATTGGCTTCAAAACCCTTTATGCCAGGCTGAACAAGGTGGATCACCTGGTCGTACCAAAAGGGAACAACAGGCGCCATTTCCATGATCCGTTGGTCGGCCGCCTGATATAGCCGGTTTCGTAGCGAATCATTTGTTTCACGCATGGCCTGATCCATTATTCGATCAAATGCCGGATCATTAAACCGGGTATAATTAGGGGGGGCGGGGTTCTTAGAATAAAAAACAGACAGGTAGTTCTCTGCGTCGGGGTAATCGGCGATCCAGCTGGCCCTGAAAAATGGAGCGCGTGAGGTAGCGGTCATTTCCAGTAACAAGGCTTTGGGAATAACCTCTACCTGCACCGGTATTCCGATTTCTGCCAGTTGCCCGGCAATGAAGGACGCCAGATCGGAATAGATCGGAATCGTGAGTAGTTTTATTGGTGGAATTCCCTTACCACCCGGGAAACCGGCTTCCCTCAAAAGCTGACTCGCCAAACGGGGATCATAGGTATATCCTTTTACCCGGGTGGAATCAAAAGAAGGCATGCCGGCGGGCACAAAACCCGAGGTGGCTGGTGTACCTATAGAGTTGCGCAGGTACAGAACCATTTTTGCCCGGTCAAACCCATAATTGATCGCTTGTCGAACTTTCCTTAGGCGTAAAGATGATCCTTTCATTACCGGATTGAGTGTATCTACCAATATCCCCAGGTACTCGGTATTGAGATAGGCATGCTTTTGCATTCGGATCTTTCCTTCCCAGGCAGGTCTTAATGTGCCTCTCTTGGTCAGCACCTCATCGCGAAAGGAAGCCTCGATATCATTGATGAAATCCAATTTCCCTTGCCGGAAAAGCAGGAACTCTGTGGCTTTGCTATCATAAAAACTCACCTTTACCCCATCCAGCAAAGGCAGGCGACGACCTGTACTATCAGTTTCAAAAAAACGGTCATGGCGATGAAGCAAAAGTGACAACCCTTCTTCCCAGGCCACAAAACGAAATGGGCCAGTCCCGACCGGTTGACGGCGAAAATCCGGTCCATATTTTTCAACAGCCTCTCTAGGAACAATCGAACAATACTGCATGGACAGGATGCCAAGGATAGGGCTATATGGCTTTAGCAATCGAAGTTGAAAAACGGAATCATTGATCGCCTGGAAAGGTTGAATGCTATCTACCTTCCCGTTAAAGATCCAGGTGCCGGGACTTGCGACAAGAGGATCCATCAATCGACGAAAACTATACTCCACATCCCGGGCCACCATTTTTCGTCCCTTTCCATTGGGAAAGCAACCATTGTTATGAAAATAAACATCCTGACGAAGGGTAAACTGATAAACCGTACCGGTGAGGTCAATGGTCCAGGACGACGCCAACGAAGGTTTAATCTGTAATTCGGCATCCACTTCCACCAATTGGTTGTAGAGTTGATGCACGGCCCACATTACGGATTGGTTCTTGGCAAAGGCCGGGTCAAGGGAGGCAATACCCGTGGCTTCATTGTAGTGAAATATCTTCAACCCATGCCCCTGGCGGTCGCGACACCCGACCAGGAGGATGACCATGATCCACCATAACCTGAAAGAATATTTGACAAACGGGGCCTTCATTGTTACCGGAAGGTTTAAATTAGTGCTTCAATTATGCAAATTATCAAATCGTGTCTACTAAAAGACAATAATAATTCTTCACTTCAATATTCTTCATCCATGCGCCGAATCATTTTACTTCTTGGTGGGTTGGTCATCTGTTATTCCTCCTTTGCCCAACCGCTGAATGGTTCCAAAAAATTTAGCCATCAGGATACCCTGCGGGGGAGTATTGGACCTGGTCGTGATTGGTGGGATGTGAAACAATACAGTATTTATGTAATTCCGGATTACGATTCCAAGACCACTTCCGGTTGGACGGATATTCAGTTTGCCGTCACTAAAACCGTCAGGAATCAGTCCATGCAGATCGATCTGCAACAGCCCTTACACCTGGATAGTGCCTTTTGTGAAGGGAAAAAGATCAAGGGAGTCAGACAGGACGGAAATGCGTGGTTTCTGGAACTTCCAACACCTTCCCTAAAGGCCTCTGCAAAGAACTTAACCTTACGTGTCTATTATAGTGGTAAGCCCGTATCGGCCCGTCGTCCACCCTGGGATGGCGGATGGGTTTGGGCCAAGGACAAAAAAGGCCGTCCCTGGATGACCGTTGCCTGTCAGGGTTTGGGAGCCAGTGTATGGTACCCATGCAAGGATCATCAAAGTGATGAACCCGATAACGGGGCTGTCCTTCAAATGCTGGTTCCGGATACCCTTGTTGCCGTGGCAAATGGGAGAAAGAAAGATGAAAAGAACATGGGAAATGGAAAGAAATTATTCACCTGGGAAGTAAAGAACCCCATCAATAATTATAACATCATTCCCTACATCGGACATTATGTAAATTGGTCAGAAAAATTTGACGGGGAAAAAGGCGCATTAGATTGCAATTACTGGGTGCTGGATTATGACCTGGAAAAAGCAAGGGAACAATTTGGACGCGATGTTAAACCCATGCTTAAGGCGTTTGAGTTCTGGTTTGGCCCCTACCCTTTTTATGAAGATGGTTTTAAATTGATCGAAGCCCCGCACCTTGGTATGGAACACCAGAGTGCGATCGCGTATGGAAATGATTTTAAAAATGGATACCGGGGAAATGATCTTTCCAAAACTGGTTGGGGTTTGAAATGGGATTTTATCATTGTGCATGAGTCCGGTCATGAGTGGTTTGGCAATAATATCACAACCAAAGACCTGGCGGATATGTGGGTACACGAAGGATTTACCAATTATTCCGAAACCTTATTTACCGATTTCAACTTTGGCAAGGAAGCAGGGAATGCCTATTGCCTGGGCACCCGCGCGCTGATTCAGAATGATATCCCAATCAAAGGTCCATATGGTGTCAATCAGGAAGGCAGCGGCGATATGTATTATAAAGGCGGTAACCTGGTACACACCCTGCGCCAGTTGGTGAATGATGATGAAAAATTCAGACAGATCCTTCGCGGGCTGAATAAAACATTTTACC
Source organism: Chitinophagales bacterium (assembly GCA_017303415.1). Lineage (NCBI taxonomy): Bacteria > Pseudomonadati > Bacteroidota > Chitinophagia > Chitinophagales > Chitinophagales bacterium. The sequence continues at coordinate 2,140,632 of JAFLBJ010000001.1, read as the reverse complement.
ACCAAACCGTAACAAGCACACAGGTAGAAAACTACATCTCAGAAAAGATAGGAATGGACCTGTCCAAGGTTTTTTTCCAATACCTGAGTACCACGCAGATACCGGTATTGGAATATAAGATCGACGGAAACAGGGTTTCCTATAGGTGGACCGATTGTGTGGAAGGCTTCAACCTCCCCGTCAAATTGCAGGGCGTCGGGCTTTGGGTAAGACCGACCCAACAATGGCAGGAGACCACTTTGCCTGAAGGCGGGTTTACGGTTGATCCCAATTTTTATATAAAAACAAAAGCCAGCTGATTTTATGCGTTGAATGGCGGGTGTTCATCCCGTTCTTTATCTTTACCGCATGAGCGAGATACGCCGGCAAAGCATCATATCCTCCATCATCGTTTATTCGGGTTTTGCCCTGGGTATCCTTAACACCTACCTTTTTACCCGTGAAGGTGGCTTTACAAAAGAACAATATGGGCTCACCGGTGCTTTTATGGCCATTGGGCAGATCATGTTCTCCGTAGCAAGTTTTGGTATGCCTGCCTATATCTACAAATTCAGGCCTTATTACCGATCACATGTACCACGCAACCGGGATGAGCAGCTTACACTTTCGCTTTCAGTAAGCATGATCGGGTTCTTACTGGTTTTGGCAGGCGGCTTGTTATTCAAAGGTGTGATCAACCAGGCCTATGCCAATTCCCCCCAGGTGATCACCTATTATTACTGGCTTTTCCCCTTTGGTTTTGGAATGACCCTTTTTTCGGTTTTAGAGGCCTATGGCTGGGCGACCCACCATTCGGTGATGACCAATTTCCTACGTGAATTATTGTTCCGTTTATTTATTACAGCCTTATTTGCGCTTACGGCCCTGGGAATCCTCAAAGAATTTGATCAGTTTGTCCATCTGTATGCATTTACTTTTCTGATCATTGCCTTCATCCTTGTTGTATTTCTTTTGGTTAAAAAAGAATTTCGGTTCACTTTCTCCTTCAGTCGGGTCACGGTCAAGTTCAAAAGAAAAATCATCGCCATGGCTGGGTTTTTCTGGACCGGAGGTCTGGTATATAATGTAGCCAGTGTATTTGATACCATCGTCATCGCGGCCATCCTTCCCAATGGTCTGGCTGCCGCAGGTATTTATACCTTGGGCCAATACCTCTGCAGTCTGATCCAGGCCCCTCAACGTGCAATAATTTCTGCATCCGTGGGTCCGTTGGCTGAGGCCTGGAAAATAAAAGACCACGCCAAGATCCAGCGTATCTATCAGCGCTCCAGCATCAATCAGTTGATCTTTGCCTCCGCCATGTTTTGCCTTTTATGGTTAAACTTTATGGATGGCATCGAAACATTTCATATTCAAAATGGTTTCAAAGAGGCCTTCCCCGTTTTTATTTTTATTGGCCTGATGCGGGTAATGGATATGGGTACCGGGATCAATTCGCAGATCATTGGGACGTCCACCTATTGGCGGTTTGAATTCATTACCGGTATCTTATTATTGGCGCTCAATCTCCCTTTATCTGTGAAATTGACACAAACAATGGGCGTAATCGGACCAGCGATAGCCAACCTGATCGCCTTCTCGATCTACAACTTCATTCGTTTCCTTTTTCTATACCGAAAATTTGGCATGCAGCCTTTTACACCCAAAACCATTTACACCCTGGTCACAGCCGCTGTTGTATTCCTTATTGTCTACTATTTAATGAATAATGAGAGAGGAGTTGGGTGGATCATTTTGCGCACCAGCTTATTTCTTGCGCTGTACCTGCCGGCCATACATATACTCAAACTCACACCCGATTGGGAACCGGTCATGGGGACTGTTCTGAAAAGATTGGGTTGGAAGAAAAAGGAATAAATCGAAAGATTTAAGGAATATTTGATACGGTGGCGTTGATCCTTTCAACACGACCTGCACCGACCAGTTTTCTTGTCCAATAATCTTCAAACATATCACTGATGGTGACGCCTCCTGAGGTTGAGGCATGAACAAACTTATTGTTCTGCAGATAAATACCTACATGCGATATCCCACCTACTGTATTGAAAAATAAAAGGTCTCCTTGACGCAGCTCAGTTGTGGAGATTCGCGTGGTGGCCTTATACTGATCACGTGCGGTGCGGGGCACGGGGACACTGTAAAGAGACAAAAAGAAAGTTTGTACAAAAGCGGAGCAATCGATACAGTTTTTTGTGGTGCCTCCCATGCAATAGCGGGTACCATACCATTCATCAATGAATTGAAAGAGGCGCGTATTTCTTACTTCTTCAACTTCTGTATTCAATAAGAGGGCATATTTGATCTGGAGGGGGCTTGCCAGTTCCACGGATGGTGTACCAGATGAATAGGAATAAGTGGGCGTTGTTCTGCCCCGATCTTCTTTTGGGTTAGCGATAGCTGGATCGTGGTTGGGTGTATTGGCCTTCTCCACGGGCACATCGATTGTGAGGAACCTGAGTTCGTTGGAAGCTGCTACCGGAGCTTGTTGGGGTGTTGGCTTATTTCCAGCCAATCCAGCTTGTTTGAGGGCCGTACAGCTACTCAGCAAGAGCAGTGTCACCATGGCAATGACCGTATACTTCATGTTCTTGAATTTTACAGGTTATCATGGGCACAGACGGAATTGGGTAAAATTAGGCACAAATCCTTCAATGTGGAAAATATTAGGTGCATTAATCAGGAAAAAATTGTGCCATAAACCTAAATTGCAGGTCTCCTATCAACTTTTTTTCAACCCATTATGAAGTTTTCACACCTCCATGTCCATACCCAATTTTCGCTGCTGGATGGGGCTGCGTCAATTCCAAAGCTGTTCAAAAAAGCGGTAGATGACCAGATGCCCGCGCTCGCGATCAGTGACCATGGAAATATGTTTGGCGTGTTTGAGTTTGTCAGTGAAGCCTACAAACATAAGGATGATCAGGGCCGACCAAAGGTAAAACCGATTGTAGGGTGTGAATTTTATATCACACAGGACCGTTTACGAAAAACATTTTCCAAAGAGGAAAAGGATCCCCGTCATCACCAGATTTTACTGGCTAAAAATGAGGTTGGTTATAAAAATCTGGTCAAGCTGACTTCAATGGGTTTTATCGAAGGCCTGTATAGCAAATATCCACGGATCGATAAGACGCTGATCGAAAAATACCATGAAGGGTTGATCGCCACTACCTGTTGCCTTGGTGCCCTTGTACCACAGGCGATCTTAAAAAAAGGAGAAGCAGAAGCAGAGAAGGAGTTCAAATGGTGGCTGGATATTTTTGGGGAGGATTATTATGTGGAACTGCAGCGGCATGGTATGGTGGAGCAGGACAGGGTGAATAATATCCTTATCAAGTTTGCCCGGAAATATGATGTAAAGGTCATTGCCAGCAATGATTCCCACTACGTGGAGCAATCGGATTTTGAAGCGCACGATATTCTTCTTTGTATCAATACCGGAGAAAAAGTAGCCACCCCCGCCCTTCGGGAATTCTCCGATGATGATATCCTGGTCAAAGACAAACGCTTTGCCTTTCCAAATGATCAATTCTTTTTCAAAAAGACGGAAGAGATGATCAAGGTCTTTCATGACCTTCCCGAAGCGATTGACAACACCAATGAGATCGTGGAGAAAATAGACCTGCTTAATCTTAAAAAAGACATTCTTCTCCCGGCCTTTCCCTTACCAAAAGAATTTCAGGTTCACACGGACAATAACCTGAACCAATGGGAATATCTCAAGCACCTGACCTATGAAGGGGCTAAACAGCGATATAATGAGATAACCCCGGAGATCACGGAGCGTATCGACTTTGAGTTATTTACGATCCGTACCATGGGTTTTGCCGGTTACTTTTTGATCGTGAGTGATTTTATCAGGGCCGGTCGGGACATTGGCGTTTTTGTAGGCCCGGGCCGTGGTTCCGCGGCAGGAAGTGTAGTGGCGTATTGCGTAGGAATTACGAATATCGACCCGATCAAGTACAATCTCCTGTTTGAGCGTTTTCTCAATCCTGACCGAAAATCAATGCCCGATATCGATACGGATTTTGATGATGAAGGCAGGCAGAAAGTGATCGATTATGTAGTAAAAAAATACGGGCAGAACCAGGTAGCGCAGATCATCACCTATGGTACCATGGCGGCCAAAATGAGTATCAAAGATGTGGCACGGGTCATGGACCTTCCGCTTCCGGATTCGAATGCCCTGGCCAAACTGGTCCCGGAAAAACCAGGAATCGAACTGAAGCGGGTGTTACATGCCCCCATGAATACCAAGGATGGGGAAAAATCACTCGAAGAGAAGGAAGGCCTTGGCCCGGATGACCTGGCCAATGTGAAGAAGCTCCGGGATATTTATGAGGGTTCTTCGATGGAGAGCAAAGTGCTCCATGCCGCAGAGATCCTGGAAGGATCGGTGCGAAATACCGGTATACATGCTGCTGGTATCATCATTGCACCGCGTGACCTTACCGAACTGATTCCCGTAGCCACGGCCAAAGATTCTGATCTCTGGGTTACCCAGATCGAAGGAAGTATAATTGAAGATGCCGGAGTCATAAAAATGGACTTTCTGGGTCTGAAGACCCTCACCATCATTCGCGATGCCTTACGACTGATCAAGGAAAATCATGGAATTACCATCGATATTGATACAATCCCCCTGGAGGATGAGAAAACATTTCAGCTTTACCAAAAGGGTGATACCATTGGCACTTTCCAGTTTGAAAGCCCGGGGATGCAAAAACATTTGCGTGATCTGCGGCCTGATAAATTTGGCGACCTTATTGCGATGAACGCGCTTTACCGGCCCGGCCCTATCGCCTATATCCCCAAGTATATTGACCGGAAACATGGCCGCGAATCAATTTCTTATGACCTGCCTGAAATGGCGGAGTATCTTGAAGAAACCTACGGGATCACGGTATATCAGGAACAGGTGATGTTGCTGGCGCAAAAACTGGGAGGATTTAGCAAGGGCGATGCGGATGTATTGCGTAAAGCAATGGGTAAGAAACAACGATCGGTGCTGGACAAGATGAAAGGCCAGTTCGTGACCGGTGCCTCAAAGAAGGGGTTCCCCGAGCCAACCCTTGAGAAGATCTGGCGCGACTGGGAAGCCTTTGCCCAATACGCCTTTAATAAATCACACTCTACCTGTTATGCATTTGTTGCCTACCAGACAGCCTATCTGAAATCACATTACCCGGCGGAATACATGGCTTCGGTATTGAACCATGCGGGAAGTATTGAAAAAATCACCTTCTTTATGGAAGAGTGTAAGCGAATGGGGATCAAAGTACTTGGACCGGATATCAATGAATCGCAAAAAGGATTTGCGGTAAATAAAAAAGGCGAGATCCGTTTTGGCCTGGGAGGATTGAAAGGAGTCGGAGAAGCGGCGATCGAGTCCATCATGGAAGAAAGAGGGAAAAATGGCCCTTATGCCAACCTGTTTGATCTGATCAAAAGGATCAATCAGCGAAGCGTCAATAAAAAGACCCTGGAAAGTCTGGCCTATGCAGGTTCCTTTGATTGTTTCCCGGAACATCACCGTGCGCAGTTGTTCCACACAAGTCCGGAAGACCCAACTACCGGTCTGGAGAAAGTGATCCGTTTTGGTCAACATTTTCAACAAAATACCGCAGCTGTAACCAATACCTTATTTGGTGACCTGCCGATGGAGATAGAGATAAAACCTCCTACGCTCCCCGATTGTGCCCCCTGGCCACTGACCACCCAACTCGATCATGAAAAAGATGTGACCGGTATGTTTTTGAGTGGGCATCCGCTTGATCATTTTCGGTTTGAGATCAATCACTATGGCATTATACCACTTGCTGAATTCAATGAGATACGGGAGCATATTGCGCAGCATCCACAACCCAACCGCAGTTTTCGGTTGATCGGCTTAATCGTTGATGCACAACACCGGATTTCCAAGAAGAATGGCAACAAGTTCGGCAGTCTGATGTTGGAGGATTATACAGGTAAATCTGAGTTCATGTTATGGAGTGATGATTATGTAAAATATAACGCCTACCTGCAGCCGGGGACCTCGGTTTTTGTGACGGGATATTTTAAACAACGGTATAATCAGGGAGAATTTGAATTTAAGATCAGCGGGATCTCGATGGTGGAGAATGTAAAGAAGAACCTGACCAAACAGTTGAATATTGCGGTGGATCCGAGGTACCTGACAGAAGACATGCTGGCATTTTTGCAGAGGAACCTGAAATCATATCCCGGTCAGGCCGGACTCAAATTTGTTTTAAATGAACCCCGAAACCAGCGGAAGATCAGTCTGGTATCCATGGGAAATGGCTTTGAAATGAATGACGATCTTGTAGAATTTCTGATGGAAAGGCCAGAGTTGGAAGTGGAGGTCTTAACAAATGGATAACGGTTTTCTGACAAGTTAGTCACAAGCTTCTGTCAGAAGGACGCGAATCAGGAATTGGATGTATTTTTGCAGTCCCTATTAAAAGAAAACAACACTTATATGGCGAAAGAATTTACCGACTCGAATTTTCAATCTGATGTGCTTCAATCTGATAAATTGACCGTGATCGATTTTTGGGCAGAATGGTGTGGCCCTTGCCGAGCCATTGGTCCCGTGATCGAAGAACTCTCTAAAGAATACGATGGCAAGGTGAACGTAGGAAAATTAAATGTGGATGTGAATCCGCAAGTGAGTATGAACTATGGTATCACCTCCATTCCTGCTATTCTCTTTATCAAAAATGGCCAGGTGGTAGACAAACTGGTCGGCGCCCAACCTAAGAGCAATTTTGTAAAGAAAATAGAGACGCATATCTGATCAGTTTTTCCTGGTTGACAAAGAAATTGAATGGCTGAAATACCCGCGTTTTTACCGGGTTTTTCGGCCATTCAAAATATATAGTATATTGCCCGTTAAACTGAAACTACTATATGCAGGTCAACCTCGAAAACATTCTGCGGGGCATTTTAGGTTTAACCTTTTTGCTCGCTCTTGCTTATATCCTCAGCAACAATAAGAGAAAGATCAATTGGAAACTGGTTGGGTTTGGCCTGGGTTTACAGATCCTGCTCGCCATCCTTATTACTAAGAATATCCTCTGGATGTCGGATGTGTTCTCGTTTTTGGCGGACATGTTCGTTAAATTGATCAACAAGGGGAAGGAAGGGGCAATGTTCTTGTTTGGCAATCTGATTCAGGATGAACAAAGCTGGGGTTTCATTTTTGCCGTTCAGGCGCTACCTATTATCATCTTCTTTGGGGCTTTATCTGCCTTATTATATTATCTGGGTATTCTCCAACGCATCGTTTATGTATTTGCCTGGTTGCTGACCAAATTAGGGGTTAGCGGACCCGAAAGTATATCAGCGGCTGCGAATGTCTTTTTGGGCCAAACGGAGGCGCCATTGATGGTGAAGCCATATCTGGAGCGAATGAAGAAGAATGAAATGCTTTGTATCATGGTGGGGGGAATGGCCACAACGGCAGGAAGTGTACTGGGAACCTATGTTAGCATGCTTGGAGGGAATGACGTGATCATGCAAAAGTATTATGCCAAATTATTGTTGATGGCCTCGGTGATGGCAGCCCCTGCCGCTATAGTAGTATCCAAGATATTATTTCCGGATCCGGATCCTGCCAATGTAAGCCGTGACCTGCACGTACCTAAGGACCGGATAGGCTCAAACCTGCTCGAAGCCGTGGCGAACGGAACAACGGATGGATTAAAACTGGCGGCCAATGTGGGTGCCATGTTGATCGCTTTTGTGGCGCTTATGGCCGTATTGAATGGTATTTTAGGCCTGGTGGGCAATCTTACCAGCCTGAACGATACAATCGCCAATGCAACAAGTGGCCGCTTCGACAGACTATCCCTGCAATTCATTTTTGGTTACATTTTTGCCCCGGTGGCCTGGATGATAGGCGTTCATAATCAGGATGTTACCGCCTTTGGGCAATTGCTGGGGGAGAAAACGATCATCAATGAATTTATCGCTTATAACAGTCTTGCACAAATGAAGAGCGCCCAGGTAATCACTGATCCTAAGACACTTGTGATGGCCAGTTTTGCACTTTGCGGGTTTGCCAATTTTTCTTCGATTGGTATTCAGATCGGCGGAATTGGTGCCCTGGCACCGGGACAGCGAAAAAATCTTACGGAATTGGGAATTAAGGCCTTAATCGGAGGTACACTGGCTTGTTTAATGACCGCCTGTATTGCAGGGGCCCTGAGTTAAGATTTTTTTCGTTTCTGCCTAAGATTCAGTAAACTTGTGCTCGTATTTTTGCGATTCTGTACGTATTCAATAACCAAAAACATACTGCTTTGAAAAAATTTACTTTTCTGGCATTTGCGGCGCTTTCACTTTTTTCCTTTTCCACGATTCAGGCACAGGTAAAACCCGGTTCCACCATTGGTGGTAACGAGCGTTTGCGTTGTGCTACGATGGAAGGTCTGGAACGCTGGTTCCAGGAGAACCCCGGCGCCCGTGAGCAAGCAGAAAGGAATAAAACTCTTTTTGCCACGGAAACGGGATCCAATCAGCGGACCGATGCCATCACCATTATTCCTGTGGTTGTGCACATTGTGGGATCATCTGCTCGTCAGGCGGTGGTGACCGATGCCGACGTAATCTGGCAGATCAATAAACTCAATGAAGACTTCTCTGGTGTCAATCCTGACAGTACCAACGGATCTAACTTCTATCCCGTGAGAGGACATTCGGAACTCCGGTTCTGTTTGGCCCAGCGTGATCCCAATGGTTTACCCACCAATGGTATCAACCGGGTAGTTTCTACACTCACAGATGCTTGTAGCGATTATGAGCAATTGAAGCATGCCTCCAGTTGCGGAGCCGATGCGTGGAATACCACCGAGTATTTCAACATCTGGGTGGGTGAAGTAGGTAACTGTTTGTTGGGTGTTGCCCAGTTCCCCGGAACTGGCGATCCTTCTGAAGATGGTATCGTACTGGCCTTTGAAGGTTTCTCCAATAACCCGGCTTACGCAGATCCTTCGTTTGACCTGGGTCGTACAGCCGTTCACGAAGCTGGTCACTATTTTGGACTTTACCATATCTGGGGTGATGAGTCGGGTTGTGCTCAATCCGATTTCCGTCAAATGCCCGGTACTTGTTTGCTGCCCGGTTCTCTGGCAGGTACAAGTACGGATAATGCCTTTGGCGATACACCCAACCAGGCAGGAAGCACCAGTGGCTGTCCCTCGGGTACAGTAACCGATGCCTGCGCTACCGCAGCTCCTGGTAAAATGTATCAGAACTATATGGACTATACAGACGATGCCTGTTATTCCATGTTTACCAATATGCAGGTAGACAGGATGCAATGGGTGGTTGACAACTGTCGTCCCGGTCTCAAAACATCTCAAGGTTGTGTGCCTGTTGCTGCACTGTCGCTCGATGCGGGTGTTAAAGCCATTCTGAGCCCCGGTTCCGGTGGTTGTGGTGTTGGCGGCGGACCTACCGATCTTTGCCCTGGTGCTGGTGTTACCCCGATCGTTGAGATCAAAAACTATGGTACCACTACCCTTACCTCTCTGCAGATCTTTACTCAATTGGGTAGCAATCCTGCCACGTCTACCAACTGGACAGGATCTCTGGCTCCTTTCGCCTCCGCGAACGTGACCCTGCCTGGCTTTGCCGCTCCTGCGACACCCGGAAGCTACCTGCTGAAGATATATACTAATAACCCCAATGGATCGGCCGACCTCCAGGCTTCTAACGATACCTCGAGTGTTACCTTGAATGTTGGCGCTGGCTTACCTCTGCCTCTCAGTGAGAACTTTAGCGGTACCACCTTCCCGCCCACTGGCTGGAGATTGAGCAACCCTGATAATGGAATTACCTGGGTTCGTACAGCATTCGCCGGAGCCTTTACTGCTCCTGCTTCCATGGGTATCAACTATTTCAACTATTCCGCTACAGGCCAGAAAGATTATCTCATCTCGCCTGCTGTAGATATCTCCGCTCCGATCGACTCGTTGCGGGTAACGTTTAGTGTTTCGCATGCTGGCTATCCCGGATTCGGACCCGACTCTCTGGAGTTGGTTTACTCTCCTGATTGCGGAACTACCTGGTTGAACTTTGGTGGTTACCTGAAATGGAGTGACGGCCCTGCCGGTAGAAACCTTTCTACCCTGCCTGCCACTACAGCCAACTTTGCTCCAAGCAGTCCTGCCAATTGGAGAACTGAGGTTGTAACAGTGAAACCTAATTTCCCCGGTAACCCCTCCTTTATTCAATTTGGTTGGAGAGGAACTACAGGATTTGGAAATAACGTATTTGTAGATGATATCAATATCGAGAAGATCGTTCTTCCTCCTGTGGATGCGGGTGTTGTTGCTATCAGCAAACCCAACCCAAGAGAATGTACCAGCACAGTAAGCCCTGTGGTCACCATCCGCAACTTTGGTTCGGAAGTGATTACTACTCTGAAGCTGAACTACCGTGTTGATGCAGGTGCTGTTACCCAGATCAACTGGACCGGTACCCTGAACCCCGGTGCTACTACCAATGTTACGATCAATAACGTGAATATCGGTGGAGCCGGCGCTCATACCTTTACTGCCTTTACTTCCCTGCCCAATAATGCTAACCCCGATGGTAACTCTACCAACGATGCACAGTCGAAATCTTATACTGTGTATACCGTTAGCGCTATGCCTGGATCTATTGCAGAAACCTTTACAGGTGCGTTCCCGCCGGCTGGCTGGGAAGTCATCAACCCCAATGCAGACGTAACCTGGCAGAAGAATACTACCATTGGCCGCACAGCCGTTGGTTCTGCCTGGGTCAACAACTGGGGTAATGCCACCTTTAACCGGACAGACGATATCGCCCTGCCGAACTATACCTACAGCGGTATCGACTCCATCTTCCTGACCTTTAACGTGGCTGCTGCTACCTACACCCAACCGGGTAATACAGGTGTAAGCCTCGATACATTCGCCGTATTGCTCTCCAAAGATTGCGGTAATACCTTTATCCCTGTGTATAAGAAATGGGGTGAAGACCTGCAAACCATTGGAGATCCGAATAATCCGTTCACGCAGGAATTCTTCCCGACTTCCCGTCAGTGGAGAAAGGATTCAGTGAACCTGGGTAATTACCTCGGCACTTCCGAGACCCAATTCATGCTGGCCTTCCGCTTTACCGGAAACTTCGAGAACAACCTCTTCCTGGATGATGTGAACCTCTTTACGGAAGTAGTACCAACTAAATTGAAGTCTGAAGGATATATGATCCTCCCGAACCCCTTCAATAACCAATTCTCAGTATGGCACTATCAAACCCCCACCCAGTTGAAATATATCACTGTGTATAATTCAGCCGGTCAACAGGTTTGGAAGAAACAATTCAACGGAGATGCCCAACGCCTGATTTCGATTGACCTGACTGGTCGTCCTGCCGGAACCTATATCGTTCATGTAGGCTACGAAAATGCTGAGAAGGATATCAAGCAACAGGTGATCAAGTATTAATCATACCAATGATGAATATCATAAGCCCCCTGTTTCAGGGGGCTTTTTTTTTGAATAACTTTGCAAAAATGAGTTGATATGGAGACCGCCATGAAAAAGATAGGAAACGCTACGACCGATCCCCTGCTGAACCGGATCGGAGAGAAAATATGGGCAGAGGAAAGAATCACCGAGGAGGAAGGACTGGCCCTGTTTGAAAAAGGAGACCTCCCCTGGCTGGGCAGCCTGGCCAATATGGTGCGGGAACGAAAACATGGCGACGTCACTTATTTCAACCGAAATTTTCATATCGAACCGACGAATGTTTGCGTTTTCTCCTGTCATTTCTGTGCCTATTCCCGGCTATATGCGCACCGTGAGGAAGGATGGATATTAAGCATGGAACAGATGATGGACATCGTGAAAAAATACGATGGGCAACCGGTTACCGAGGTACATATTGTAGGCGGTGTCCATCCCAAAATGGACTTATACTTCTTTGCCGACCTGGTTCGAAATATCAAAACGCATCGCCCCGATCTCCACATCAAAGGGTTTACCGCTGTAGAATTGGATTATATGTTCCGCAAGGCCAAACTGAGTGTGGAAGAAGGATTGAAAGTCCTGCAGGAAGCTGGCCTGGATTCACTGCCCGGTGGAGGAGCGGAAATTTTTGATCCGGTGATACGGGAACAAATTTGCGCGGATAAAGTGGATGCCCAGGGATGGCTGGATATTCACGAAACAGCCCACCGTCTGGGAATGCCAAGCAATGCCACCTTACTGTATGGCCATTTGGAACAATACAAACACCGCATTGACCATATGGAAAGGCTTCGGCAATTACAAGACCGGACCAGGGGGTTCAATACGTTTATCCCCCTTAAATTTCGCAATAAGGACAATGACATGAGCCATATCCCTGAAGTTTCAGTGATCGAGGATATGAAGATGTATGCCGTATCTCGTTTGTACATGGATAATTTCCCTCACCTCAAAGCGTATTGGCCCATGTTGGGCCGACATCAGGCGCAATTGACTCTTGCCTATGGCGTAAACGATATTGATGGCACCATTGATGATACGACTAAGATCTATTCCATGGCAGGCTCAGAGGAACAAAACCCGGCCATGACAACTGAGGAATTGGTGAATTTGATCAAACAAGTAGGGAGAAAGCCTGTGGAGCGCGGGACACTGTATGAGGTAATTGCTGAGTATTAGTCCTGGGCATTAGGTATAAGCCAACAGCTCGCTTTCAGCATTCCGGCAGACTGATCGGGATATTCACTGCCAATCCACCGTCGGAGGTTTCTTTGTATTTACTATTCATATCGAGTGCGGTTTCCCACATGGTTTTAATGACCGCGTCGAGTGATACCTTGGCAAAATCGGGACTGCTTTGCATGGCCAGTTGACAGGCCGTGATGGCTTTGATCGCTCCCATGGTATTTCTTTCAATACAAGGAACCTGAACCAGTCCGCCAATGGGGTCACAGGTCAATCCCAGATGATGTTCCATTGCGATCTCGGCGGCCATTAATGCCTGTCGTTGTGTGCCTCCCAGGGCTTCGGTCAATGCAGCTGCGGCCATGGCGGAGGAAACACCGATCTCTGCCTGGCAACCGCCCATGGCGGCTGAAATGGTCGCTCCTTTTTTGAAAATGCTACCGATCTCAGCAGCGGTAAGCAGAAACCGGATGATATCTGTTTCCTTGTCACCTCCGCAGAAAACAACATAATAAAAAAGTACGGCCGGAATAACACCTGCGGCCCCATTGGTGGGTGCGGTAACAACACGTCCAAAGGATGCATTTTCCTCATTGACGGAGAGAGCAAAACAACTAACCCAGTCCAGCGTATATTTAAAATCATGACCACCCTGGCGGATGCAGGTGATCCATTCTGTATAACCGGAATAGGATTGGCCATTGAGAAGTTTTGTATTCAGCGGGGCGGCCCTTCTTTTTACATCCAAACCTCCTGGCAGGTGTCCTTCAGTATGACAACCCCGGTACATACAATCCTTCATGACCTCCCATATCTTCCCTACTCCTGCCTGTATCTCCGATTCTGACCGCCAGGCCAATTCATTTTCCATGACAACCTCATGGATCGAGAGACCGGTTTTCATACACCAGTGCAGTAGGTCTTGTGAGGTATTGATAGGGAACGGAAGCATTTGTCCACTGGCTTGTGACCCATTTTCGCCTTCTTGCTGCACAAACCCTCCACCCATTGAGTAGTAGGTTTCGGCGATATCCATTCCATTTTGCAAATGGACCAGAAAACTGAGGGCATTGGGATGAAAAGGAAGACTCTCGGCAAAAAGGAATTCAATATCCTCGGCCGGATCAAAGGGGATTTCATGCCATCCACCCAGTACAAGTCTTTTCATGGAGGCAATCTCCTTTATTCGCGTTCCTATCTGTTGTGTGTCGAAGGTTACCGGGTCTTCTCCAGCCAATCCCAATTGAATGGCAATATCTGTTCCGTGGCCCTTGCCTGTTTTGGCCAATGACCCATAGAGTAGTACCCGAATGCTGGTAACCTGAGAAAGAAGATCACGCTTTCGGAGTGATTGTACAAAACGTTCCGCTGCCCGCCAGGGTCCCAGGGTATGAGAACTGGATGGGCCTACTCCGATTTTGAAGATATCAAAAACCGATATGGCCTCGTGGTGGAAAGACATGCCATGCAATTTAGTGAAGAATGATCTTAACCAAAGGCTAAAAGCTAATAGCTATTAGCTTTTAGTTCGTCACTTCCACCAGGGTTACATCAAAATAAAGTATGGCATCTCCCTGAATCGGCCCGGCGCCATTACAGCCATAGGCCAGGGAGGATGGGATGATCAGTTTGATTGTACCGCCTTGTTTGATCAAGGGCAATCCGATCTTCCAACCTTCTATGAGCAGGCTCATATCCCAGGGTTGAGTAGGTGGTGTAGTCAGTTGATCAAATACGGTCCCGTTGAGCAGCTTTCCGGTATAGGTGGCTTTAATTTTGGAAGCAGCAGTGGGTTGGTTGCCTGTGCCGGGGGTAATGATCTCGTAATAAAGTCCGCTGGAATGTTCTACCGCATTAATGCCTTCTGCTGTGGCATAGGCCACCATGGTAGCTTTTTCTGATTGGGGGGATTTGTCATCACAGCCCTGGTCTTTAACACAGCCGGTTCCGGTCATCATTACGAGTACGGATAAGAATAGAATGGTCACATTTTTCATAATTCACTTATTATTTGATTAGACCGATTCATGGTCTGATTCGCTGCCCCTTTTTTTCTTTTTTTGGAGCAATTCCTTGTATTTCTGTTCGTTTTGATCCCATCGGTGCCGGGCTGAATAAATGGTAAAAAAAGTGGCGATGCCTATTCCTCCCAATAATAATACCAATAAAATGGATTTATCTCCATTATAGGTCATCAGGGCCCGGGTGTACCACCCGGAGAATACATTGATGAAAATGGCGATAACAAGAACAGCTCCGGTGGGAAGGCCTACGGACAACTGCCGGTACACTTTTTTCTTTCTTTCCCTGTTCTTTTCCCAATAATCCAGAAATTTTGATTCTTCCGTACTTAGCATCCTGCAAAATTAATACACGGCCACCTTCTTGCACCTCCCATCTAAAATATTTATATTGTGAGGGTTAAACTCTGATACCTTGAAATTATCCCCCTTATTGACCCAATACCTGATGTCCAATCAGCAGCTATCCCTTGTTGGTATTGGCCGTTTTGTCACCGAATCCCAATCACGCGCTGACGGATCCCCGGACCTGAATATTCGTTTCACTGGTAATAAAGCAGAGAAAATGGATGAAGGCCTTGTCAATTTTGTGGCCAGGGAGACAGGCAAAATGAAAAGTCTGGCAGAGGCAGATCTGGTATCCTACATCGACCAGATGAAAGAATTCCTCAATATCGGGAAGCCATTTTTTCTGGAAGGCATAGGCACACTGACACCACTTAAGGAGGGTGTGATGGAATTTACAGCCGGTCTGATTCAGACCGAAAAATCAAAAGAATTCCCTCTTTCTGAAAAGGATAACCTGGTACAAGGCGCAACAGCGGAGGATCATTCACTCGATTACAGTGATATATTGGGTACTCGCAAAGCTGCATCCAATGCACGGAACAAGTGGCTGACCGGCGCAGTGGTCATTGTGGGGCTGGGACTGGCCATTTGGGGTGGATATACCCTGTTCAAATCGATGATCCGGTCCAAAGCAGATACCACCACTCCCGAAGTTACCACCCAACCCGTTCCGGATACCCTGGCTGTAGCTACCACACCGGTCAATCAGGCCCCGGTGGCCGATCCGGTCTCCTCCCAAACCTATAAATTCATCGTCAAAGAGGCCTCCATGCGACAGGCCTATACCCGGTACCAATACCTGAAAGAACAATGCAAGGTCGATGTTCATATTTCCACCACTGACAGCGTCCGTTATCAGGTCTTCTTCCGGCTTCCCGCCCTCCCCAGCGATACCACCCGGATCGCCGACTCGCTCAATGTTCTTTATATCTCTAAAGGTCAACCTCCTGTAAAGGTTGTCAAATATTAATTTTTAAATAAATACTTGCACGATTCGGAATATTTTGTTAACATTGTTTCCCCATTTCCAGCTCCCCTATTAAAGCAACCAAAACGCTAACCTAAGATTACGCCTGCAGGTCAGGGAAACCAATTTTTAATGCGCTGATGTAACAAAAAGCCAATCATGAAAATCGCTCGGCATTTAAGAGAATTCCTTGAAAAAAAAGGATACCTCGAGATCCCCACCATAGGACGTTTCGACGTTCATACGGAGGAGTTGACCATGCCCCGTGGGGAAGTATTAACCCGTCGGAAACTGAGTTTCTCGCCCTTGCGAAAGAATGGATTGGATGAAAGCCTGGTGCAATTTTTATGTGACCGTTTAAAATCGGAAGCTTGTGTGATCTATGCAGACATCCGCAGTCTGTCCTACTATATCAATGAATTGCTGATTCAGGGATTGGAAGTCGAAATACCTGGTGTTGGCTACCTGAACCGCAACCAGACCAACGAGGTTCACTTCACGTATAACAGCTCCTACGAAAAGAAAAGGAAACAGCAGAAGCCTGTTTCTTCGTTCCTGATGAACTATTGGATGTAAAAAAACCACCAACGCGAATGCTTTGGTGGTTGAAGGCTGAGGTACCGAGCAGATTCGAACTGCTGTAGGAGCTTTTGCAGAGCTCTGCCTAGCCACTCGGCCACGGTACCGGCTAGAGCCGCCAAAATTAGTATATTCGGGAGAATCTACCTAACTAATTGACGCATGCAACGTATCGCAGAATCGGAACTGATCCTCAATGCCCGGGGAGCCGTTTATCATTTAGACCTACGCCCTGAAGAAATCGGACACACCATCCTGACGGTTGGAGACCCTGACCGGGTCGCTCAGGTGAGCAAACATTTTTCCACCATCGAACACAGGTCCCAGCACCGTGAATTCATTTCCCACACAGGTTATCTGGGCGAAAAAAGGGTGACCGTCCTTTCCAGTGGCATTGGTACGGACAATATTGACATCGTCATCAACGAACTCGATGCCCTGGTGAACATTGATCTCAGTACGCGAAGTATACGCCCCTCCTTACGCTCCCTGAATATTATTCGTCTGGGCACCTCCGGTGCCCTGCAGGACGATATCCCTGTAGATAGTTTTGTTTGCTCTACCCATGGCCTGGGTATTGACAACCTGATGAATTTTTACCGGATGCAACAGAATGATGAAGAGCAGCAACTCCTTCAATCCTTCATCACCTTTACCCAACTGCATAACGGGATCGCCCACCCCTATATATTCGGGGCCGGCGCCTCTCTGCTCAAACATTTTGGAAAGGATTATCACCATGGCATTACGGTTACCTGCCCGGGTTTCTATGGCCCGCAGGGACGGGTTCTGCGTTTGGGTGTGGCCCAGCCTGACCTTATCGACCGGCTTACCCAGTTCCGGTTTGGGCGCTACCGGATCACCAATTTTGAAATGGAGACCTCGGCCATTTATGGTCTTGGTAAATTACTTGGCCACCACTGTCTGTCGCTGAATGTGATCGTCGCCAACCGGGTATTGAAACAATTCTCTCCGGACGGTGCTGCCGCGGTAGAAAACCTGATCGTAAAATCGCTGGATATTATCAAAGACATAGAATAAATCAGGCTTCGTAATTTTGTACCCTTATGCTTATCCAATTTTTCAAATACCAGGGAACCGGAAATGATTTTATCCTGCTCGACAACCGGAACGGTGGTTATGATTCGCTGACCACTGAACAGATCCATTTTCTTTGTGACCGTCGGTTTGGTATCGGTGCCGATGGGCTCATGACTTTCAATTCCCTGGAGGGATATGATTTTGAGATGAAGTATTACAACGCCGATGGACGGGAAGGAAGCATGTGTGGAAATGGCGGACGTTGTATTGTCAAATTTGCCTCCCATCTGGGTCTAGCCCAATCTACCTATCATTTTCTGGCCTCCGATGGCCCACATGAAGCCGAGATCGATAGTGATGGTACCGTATCCCTGAAGATGATGGATGTAACGAGTATAAAAAAAATGGGGTCGGATTATGTATTGAACACTGGTTCGCCGCACTATATCAAATTCGTACCCATGCTGGCCGAAGTGGATGTTTTTCGTAAAGGCCGGGATATCCGTTACAGCAAAGAATTTGAAAAGGAAGGGATCAATGTCAATTTTGTTGAACACCTCGGGGAAGATGACAAGATCAGTGTAAGGACCTACGAAAGGGGCGTGGAAAACGAAACCTATTCCTGTGGCACCGGTGTTACTGCTGCCGCCATCGTTTGCTATCACAATGAAAATGGTTTTAATGAAGTGGAAGTGACCACACCCGGTGGAAAGCTTAGTGTGGAGTATGACAGAACCGGAGATGACCGGTTTGAAAATATCTGGCTTTGCGGGCCTGCTGAAAAAGTATTTGAAGGAACCCTCTCGATTTAAAAATTTTTACTCTCCCCACCCACCCCTACCTTTACCCGGATGATCCAGTACTTCAAGAATATCGATCACCAAACTGTGGCCATTGAAAGACCAGAGAATGGCGCCTGGGTGAATATTCTCCCTCCGTTCAAGCAGGAGGAATTCACGGAATTATCCGAACAACTGGATATCCCCGTTGACTTTTTGACCGACTCGCTGGATATTGATGAAAGGGCACGTTATGAGGAAGATGACAATGTTAAACTCATTGTACTTAAAACGCCAACGGAGAACAATTCCTTCAACGATAGTGATGCCTATTACATCACCATCCCGATTTGTATCATCCTGACCCACCACCAGATCGTAACGGTAAACTCCTTTGAGAACCCGGCGATGAAGAAATTCCTGAACACCTTTCAAAACCGGCATCCCGACAAAAAGAATATGATGGTGCTGAAGATCTTTGAAAAGGTGGTGCAGAATTCAATTGAATACCTCAAAGAGATCAATCACCGGCGTAATATTCTCGAGCAGAAATTGTACGATGCGAACCGGAATGAGCACCTGCTTCAATTGATGCGTATCCAGAAAAGCCTGGTTTATTTTGTCACCTCCCTGCGAAGCAATGAATTATTGTTCATGAAACTGGCCCGTACCAATTTCCTGGGGTTGACCGAAGAAGAGCGGGAATATCTTGAAGATTTGATCGTTGACACATCCCAGGCCCTTGAAATGGCCAATATCTATACCAATATCCTGAGCAGCACCCTGGATGCTTTTGCCAGCATCATTGCCAATAATCAAAACGAAGTGCTGAAAAGGCTTTCCGTGATCACAATCGTGCTGACCCTTCCCGTACTCATTTCCAGTATTTTTGGGATGAACGTGCGCAATGGGTTTGAGGAATCGAGGTACGCCTTTCTTATCGTTGTCATCCTATCGCTGGTGATCGCCCTGATCATCGGCTGGTTCTTTTTACGTAAAAAAATTCTGTAGGCATGAGTTTTTTCAACATCCGTGTGTACGGCATTATCCTCAATGAAAAAAAACAGGTAGTCGTCAGTGATGAATATATCCGTGGGGGATTTTATACCAAATTCCCGGGAGGTGGGTTGGAATTTGGAGAAGGCACCCGTGATTGCCTTCGTCGTGAACTAAAAGAAGAAATGAATATTGAAGCCCGTATCGGAGATCATATTTATACTACCGATTACTTTCAGATGTCGGCTTTTAACCCCTCTCACCAGATCATTTCGATCTATTATTTCGCTCATCCCCTGGAGGAGATCAAAGTACCTTTTCGCGATAAGCCCTTTGATTTTGATGAGCAACAGATGGAGATCTATGAGCGTACCAAGGAAACCGAAACCTTTCGCTTGTTAAACTGGGAAGAATTTACCCCGGAAGCCGTGACCTTACCGATTGATAAAATCGTTGCGGAAATAGTAAAGAATAAAAAATAAGAAATTTGAAATAAGGAATAAGTAAAGTATCCGACAGCCGATTTTTCCTTAGGTAATCCAAGTACTTCCTTATTTCATGTTTCTAATTTCTTACTCCTTATTACCTTGTTCTTCCTTCCTCCGCCATCGCTGCACGCTTCATCTCTGCCGCTTTATCATGTCCCAAGTATTTCTCAATGAATCCGTGTACCAGGTAAATTACCGGGGTAAGAACGATCGCCATGATAAATTTGTAAATATAGTTTCCAATACAAATGGTCATCACCATACCAAAGGTCCAGGGGTTGGTTTGACCGGTGAGGCGGGGTGCCACATAAAAGGCAACGAACAAGACGACAAAACTGTCCACAAATTGCGACACAAATGTTGACCCGGTTGCCCGGAGCCAGATACTCTTCTCTCCCGTTCTCTTTTTTATAAAATGAAATACATATACATCCAATACCTGTCCGATCAGGAAGGCGATCAGGGAAGCGATGATGATGGCCTGCGTTTGTCCAAGAACCCCTGCATAAGCCGCATTGCTATCCGTTACACCCTTAAAATAATCGTTGGCCCAAAATCCGGCCGGGGTAAGATGAATGGCCCCAAAGAAAATGAGGAAAGCATACGCGATAAGTGCCACGGTGAGATAGGAAAGAAACCGCACCCCTTTCATGCCATAATATTCATTGATCAGATCGGTCATGATAAAGACCACCGGCCATAACAGTACCCCGGCCGTCAGGTTAAATGAAAATGTATTGCCAAGGATATTCCAATCCGCCGGTTTCCATCCCAGCGTCGCCTCCAGTGAAAAAATCTTCACCCCGATCACTTCGGCGATGAGCGCATTGGCGACAAATACAGCGCCCAGTACCAGAAAAAGTCGGGTAGGACGATCTTTGAGGATGCTTTGTATCATGATCAGGTTTTGATTTCGTCAATATTCAGCGAGAGGACAAATATGAGTTGCAGAAATAAAAAGACCACATTGGTCACAATAAGCCAGCCTGGAACCACGGCTAATTTTTGGCGGTTCAGGATATAAACAAAAAGACAGGTAAGTACAGTCAGGGGATTGAACAACATGGACAATACATAGCCCAGGATGATTATGGTGGATTGCAGATCGGCACTACCGATCCAGTTCCACAACCGTAAGGAGAGGGCGACCAGGAAAAACAGATTGCAGATCAGGGCCACCCGGGACAAAAATAATAGCCAGCGCATGGACTAATTTAGTGTAAAATAGCATTATTTTGTCAGCCTTAACAACCGCCTAATTATGAATAAGCATTGGTTCCAGAAAGGATGGCCCCATTTGGCGGCCGTGGCAATTTTTCTTGTGGTGTCGGTGATCTATTGCGCACCGGTATTGCGGGGAGAGGTGGTGGAGCAACATGACTTTCAACGCTGGAAGGCCATGGCCCAGAAATCCTACGAATTCAAAGAGAAATACGGGCACTACCCGCTTTGGTCCAATAGCATGTTTGCCGGTATGCCTGCCTACCAGATCATCATTGGGCAGACGCACCCTGTTACGGTCAACCATATCTATTCTGTTCTGACCCTGGGACTGCCCAAACCGATCAGTTTTTTCTTTCTGGCCTGTTTGAGTTTTTATATCCTCGCTTTGATCTTACCGGTCAAACCCTGGATCGGGGTATTGAGTGCACTGGCCTATGCCTATTCTACCTATGATCCCATCATTGTGGAAGTGGGGCATGATACCAAGATGCAAGCTATCGCCATGGCACCTGCCGTGATCGGTGGTTTTCTCCTTCTTTTTAGAAAAGAGTATTGGGGTGGCGCAATGATGTTGGCCGTAGCCCTTAGTCTCCAAATGGCAACCGTTCACTTACAGATCGTTTACTATACCCTGATCGTTGCCGCATTTATTGCCTTGTTCCATGCCTGGCAGGCCATTAAAGCCAAAGAATGGGGTCACCTGCTCCTGAGTGGGGGTATCGGGATCCTGATCGCCCTGGTTTCTATGGGTACTTCAGCCGTGACCACACTGACCACATATGACTATGCAAAGTATTCCATTCGTGGTGGTGAATCTGAAATGAAAGACAAAGCCGATCCCAATACCACCACGGGTGGTCTTGATAAGGAATATGCCTTTCGCTGGAGTTATGGCATTGGTGAAACACTAACCCTGGTCCATCCTACGGCTTATGGTGGCGGCAGTGCCGGCAAGAACCTTAAAACTTCTGTCTTTGCCCAAAAGCTCACCGAGATTGGTTATCCAGAGGAGACAGCCCTTCAGGTGGCAAATGGTTCCACTTATTGGGGCCCTCAGCCGGGCACATCCGGGCCGGTTTACCTGGGTGCTGTGATCGTTTTGTTATTTATCATCGGGCTATTTACTGTCCGATCCTGGCACCTGGGGTGGATCGTTGCCGCCAGTTTATTTGGCATAATCCTCGCATGGGGGAATCACTTCGAAGCGGTGAACTATTTCCTGTTCGACTATCTTCCTTTTTATAAAAAATTCAGGGCGCCTACTATGGCCCTGGTCATTCCTCAACTCTGTTTTGCCGTCATGGCAGCCTTCACCTTGCAGGAGATATTTTTTGGCAAGCGCGAGAAGGCAGAATGGGTCAAAATACTGAAGCGTGCCGGTATAACTACCGGAGCGCTTATTGCCGTGCTTCTTGCTTTTTATGCCACTGCATCCTTTAGCGGCAACTCTGATGCAGGGCTACGTGATAACTTTTCCAATATGATGCTGCAGCAGGCCATGCGCGGGGGACAACAACCCGGTCCTGAGGCGCAAATGCAAGCACAACAATTTGCTTCGGGTTTTGTCGATGCAATCCAGGAAGACCGAAAATCCATGTACATGAAAGACATGTTACGGAATACCGTACTCATTGGTCTTTCCTTTCTGTTGATCTGGTTATTTGTGCAGGGAAAGATCAAATCCGGACTGGCACTTGCTTCGCTTACCGTTATCAGTTCACTGGATTTGTTAGGCATTGCCAACCGTTATCTGGACAGGGAATCCTATGTGGATGAATCCACCTACGAGAACACTTTTGCCATGACCCAGGCCGATGCGCAGATCAAACAGGATACGGGGTACTATCGGGTCTTTAACCAGACCGTTCCTCCTTTTGATGAATCCCTACCCTCCTACTATCACAATACCATTGGTGGGTATCATCCGGCCAAGCTTGCGATTTTCCAGGACCTGTATGAACAACAATTGTCCAAAGGAAATATGCAGGCCTTCGACATGCTGAATACAAAGTATTTTATTGTAGCCAATCCACAGGATGGCAAGCCCATTCCCCAGATCAATTCTGGAGCTTTTGGCCATGCCTGGTTGGTGAAGCATATCCTGTATGTAAAAGATGGAAAGGATGAAATGAAGGCCCTGGACAGCATCAATCTGCGGGACACCGCCATTGTGCAGGAGAAATTCAAACCGCTGATCACCGCCGCCCCGCAAATGGATTCCACGGCTTCCATTCGCCTCGTAGAGAATCGTAACGATGATATCACCTATGATTTCAATGCGGCAACCCAGCAATTTGCTGTGTTCAGCGAGATCTATTATCCGGGTGGTTGGAAGGCTACCATTGATGATAAACCGGTGGAGATCATTAAGGTCAATTATGCCCTGCGTGGATTATCTGTTCCAGCCGGAAAGCATACGATCAAATTTCATTTTGACCCGGATTCGTATCGGTTGGGCAATACCCTTGTACTCTGGTCGAGTATTTTTGTGTATGTGTTATTGATCCTTGGCGGGTTTATGTTGTGGCGGAGGAGTAAAAAAACGGCCTGATCATTATCCAAATAAAGCCTTGCGATACCCTTCGCAGAAAGGTTTTTTACCAAAATAATTGAACGCGTATTGGCGGCTTGCTTCGGCAAGCCGTTTTATTTGTTCCCTGTCGCGGCTAAGCTCCTGAAGAGCATAGAGCAATTCATCCACGATCGCATTTTCATCCTCTGCGGTGATCAGCAGGCCATTATTACCGGTATGGATATGTTCGGGGATACCTCCAACACTGGTGGATATCACCACTACCCCATTGGCCATGGCTTCCATGATCAACATCGGGAAGGCTTCTGAGGCGGAGGACATGAACAGGATATCCATTTTTTGATGAAGGGTACGCATGGCCTCCCCACCCTGCAGTTCGCCATGGTAAATTATATCCTTTGTCAATTCAGCCGGAATCTCATCAGCGATGCTGCCGGCAAAATGAAATTCTATGGGTAGGTTCAATTGTTTACTCTTCCGAACTACCTCCATCAGGAGATACAGTCGTTTTGGATACCCACCCCGCCCGGCATAATACACTTTTAATGGATCTGTATAGGTACGCACCGGTACATCGGGTGGCAGCTCTGTGTGGTTGATGATCTTTTGAATACGTTGATCATATTTAGTTGGAACGCCAATGGATCGATAGAAATGAAGAGCCCGTTGAATGATGATGTCTGAGATCATGACCCGCTGATCGATCAAACCAATAAAAGGAAAGGTGATCCAGGAGAATTTTTTTTCTGCTACATGGATCAGTTCCACCTTTCGGACCCCGGTTGGCAAATGCGGCAAGACTTTATAGCCAAAATTGCATTGACCGGAAAATACAACGGGTTTGTTTTTCTGTCGGACGATCAGGCCGGCACAAATACCCCTCCAGATAAAATTCTGCCAGTATTTGTATTTATTATCGGTCCAGGCACTGATATCACGGATAGTGACCCCTTCGCGTTGAAAAAGGTGCAACATTTTGTCGTTGGCCGAACGTCGGGTGAAATAGATCAGAATACGTTTATCCGGAAAGCAATCCACCACATCGGCATGTACCTTTTCGGCTCCGCCGAGGGCATAGCCCGGAAAAAAGCAAACCAGGTCGTACGCCGTAATTGATGGCTCCCGGGAGGCCCGGAGCCTTCCATAAGCCACAAATGGCCACATCAACACCTGTTCTGTGTAGCGTTTGATCTGTAGAAGAAGGTAGACAGGTGAAGCCATAGATGGGTGTATCCGGGGCTCAAACTTAATAAATTCCCGGGGGGAATATTGAGCCCAATAGCTTTATTTTGCAATGATTTTCAAGCCTTCGTTACATGGCCGTTACTCATCCCAGCATATCGATCGTGATCTGTACGTATAACCGCGACAGGTTTATCCGTGCGGCCCTGGAGTCCCTGATCAAACAGGAATTGAACAAAGCCTTTTATGAGGTTTTGGTGATCGATAACCGGAGTACCGACCAAACTGCCCGAATCGTGCAGGAAGTAATTGCGCAAAACCCTGATACGGTGATCCGGTATTTTTATGAGGAAAACAAGGGTCTATCCCATGCCCGGAACCGTGGCTACCGGGAAGCCGGTTCGGGGATCATTACCTATATCGATGACGATGCGGAGGCGACTCCGGAATTTGCCGCTTCCCTGCTCCAATTTTTTGAGCATCACCCAGAGGCTGTAGGTGCTGGAGGAAAAGTATTACCCAAATATCCCGATGGAGAAGAACCGGTTTGGATGAGCCATTACCTGTATGGGTTTGTGGCGGGCCAGGACCATGGAGATCAGCTTAGGAAGTATGACCGGCAAATGAAGTATCCGGCAGGATGTAATATGAGCTATCGCAAAGCTGCGTTGGAAAAAGCCGGAGGATTCAATACAGACCTGCAATTCCGGAGCGATGACAAGGCCATTAATTTTCGGGTCCGTCAATTCAGCCAGGATATCTGGTATGTTCCGGCTGCTGTGGTTTATCATAACATTGATGCCGAGCGGTTGCATCCGGACAATTTTCGAAAACTATACCTGAAGACCGGCAACGAGGAAAAGATTAGGGTAAGAGCAGAAAAGGGTGGTTGGGGCCTCTTTACCAAAGGCCTGGAATTTGTTTTTAAATGGAAGGTGTCCTGGCTTATCGGTTTAAAATTTCTGCTGGCAGGCACCCCGGCCAAAGGTCGTTATTTGATCAAATCCCAATGGTACACGTTGAAAGGATTCTTCATGAAAAATGTATTCGTCCGCTAACCTATGGCCCATTCGCCATCCATATCGGTGATCATGCCCGTTTATAACGCGGGTAAATTTCTACGGGAGGCCATTGACAGTATCCTTGGCCAGACACATACCGATTTTGAATTCATTATTGTGAATGATTGCTCGGCTGATGAGAGCGAGGCCATTATTCTTTCCTACACCGACCCGCGAATCGTTTATATAAAACATGAGGTGAATAAAGGCGTGGTTGCCGCCATGAATACAGGAATCGCCTTGGTGAAGGCCCCACTCCTCTGTATCATGCATGCAGACGACATATCCTTACCCGAGCGGTTGGCCTGGCAAAAGGAATGGCTGGAGCGTCATCCCGAATCGGCCCTTGTGGCTGGCAAAACCCTGCCGATCGATGAATCAGGGGCGCCAGCAAAACCCTGGGATATGGATGAAAAGATCGTATCAGGAAAGGATATTCGCCGGGTAATGAAATGGGAGAATTGCATTACCCATTCCACGGTCATGATACGTACGGTAATCATGAGGCAATATGGGTATGATACCAGCCAGCAATTACCCGAATATGCGGTTGAGGATTACCCCCTCTGGTTATCCTTGTTGGCGGATGGTTATGCCATCGAAAAAATTGACCGCCCGGTGATCAAATACCGGGTCCACAGCCAGAATACCACCCATGTCCATTACAGACGTATCAATCCCTATTACCTTTATTTTCAAACAAAACGGATCTATCTCAAGGCCAGGAAGGAAAAAGGGGTTTATAATGCCTATGATCGTTCCATATTCTGGACAATGGTGGCTGATCGCATCAGGGCCATTTTAAAGGACATAAAGGACAGATTAATTCCCTGAAAAATTAAACCCCTCTGCTCTCTGCCCATGCCCATTTTTGCTATTTTTACCAAAACCCATTTTATGAAAATTTATAAAAAAGGATTTTATTTAATTTGTTTGATTTGCTCCATGGGGGTCGCCAGGGGGCAGTCCGTTGTTAATTCGACCGGAGCCACGCTGGTTACGACAGACTATCAAATTGAATACTCCATTGGCGAGATTTCGATCACCACCATTTCCGGCGGTAATTATCAGGTAACCCAGGGGGTATTACAACCTTCGGTAAAAGTGGCGGATGCGGCCTGTGATATCATCAACAATACTTTTCAATATTTTCCCAATCCCACAACAGATTATATACGACTGGTCGGCCGGCATGACTGGATCACCAGTTATCAGATCTATGCAGCGGATGGAAAACTGGTGAGCAATACCCGGTTTTTCAATAACTACATTGACCTGAGAAAACTCGCCTCGGGAATGTATATCATACGATTGCTTCCTGGTTGTGGCGGAGAATACAAGACCTTGAAGATCATCAAAAAGCATTAAACCAAACCATCATCTCTTATAAAAATAATACCATGACAAAGAAAATCTTATCTCTTTTGGTTATCATCCTAACCGTGACCAACTTGCTCGCTCAACAAGTGCCACAGGCGCTCAACTATCAGGCCGTGGCGAGAACAGCTACGGGGTTAATCATACCGACCCAGAATGTAAATGTCCGGTTCTCGATTCTCGATGGATCTGTGAACGGCACGCTTATTTACCAGGAGACACATGCCACCACCACCAATAATTTTGGCTTGTTTACCCTGTCCATCGGAACAGGAACAGTTGTGAGTGGTACATTTAATACGATCAACTGGGGCAGTGGCAATAAATTTTTGCAGGTAGAGATCTCAGCCGATGGCACCAATACTTATCAGGTACAAGGCACCACCCAATTATTGAGTGTACCTTATGCACTATACGCTCATCGCACCAATCTGGTAGCGGGAAATGCAATTTCGATCAGCAACGGAAATATCATCAATGCCAATTACCTGGCGGGAACCGGGATCAATATTACAGGAAATACAATAGCACATAACCTGGTTGGGGGAACAGGGATTAATATATCGGGAAATACGGTTTCGCATAATTTGGTTGGTGGAACAGGTATCAGTATTTCAGGCAATACCATTACAAATACCGCTGCCTCCTATTGGATCCCGGATGCCAATGGCATCCATTCCTCCGTTGGAAAGATTGGAATTGGGTTGGATGCGCATATACAATACCCATTACATATTCGTCAGCAACCCTCGAATGTTGGACCTGGTGGAAGTATCGCTTTTTTTGAGTCTGAGGATAATTGGCATGCTTCAATTGGATTAAAAAATAATCCTTCCAACACCCAATTTACACTTATTGTTGGCGGTACAACAAATACGGCTGGTGGGGTCGGAAACTTTTCCATTTTTAATCAGAATACGTTTACCCACTCATTGGTTGCCACCAAAATAAATAACTTTGTAGGTATTGGAATGAGTAATGGTGGAACGCCCAGATCCAGGTTACATGTATTTGCCGGTGATGTGAACATTGACCAAATTGGTTCTGGCATTATCATGAAGTCTCCCAACGGCAACTGTTGGAGGGTCACGGTAGATAATAGCGGTGCATTGGTTACCACCGCAATCCCATGTCTGTAAAGACGTGGAAATGAACAATTATATGAAGAAAACAATCATAAGTATCCTTAAGGCAATTGGCCTTTACAAGGTGTATACTGAGTACAAGTTCAAACAATTAGAAAAGAAGAACCAAAAGGAAGACGAAAAACACTTCCAGCCCCGCCTTGAATTTTATTCTAATATCGTTAGTAAAGGTCAACTTGTTTATGATGTAGGTGCAAATGTTGGAAACCGGGTTAACGTGTTACTGGCAATTGGAGCAAGAGTCGTTGCTGTTGAACCCCAAAAAAACTGCATCGAAACCTTACATAAAAAGTTTGGAGATCGTATCGATGTAGTAGGCATGGGACTGGGTGCAGAAGAATCAGAAAAGGACCTTTACATTGCGGATTACAGTACGATTTCCTCTATGGCGGAGGATTGGATCGAAAGTGTTAAACAATCACGCTTTAAACAACATAATTGGGAGAAAAAGGAAAAAGTCAAAATCACCACGCTTGACAAACTTATCGAAAAATTTGGGCTACCTCAGTTTTGTAAGATTGATGTAGAGGGATATGAAGTTGAAGTTCTAAAAGGACTTCACCAACCAATTCCAGTAATATCATTTGAGTATACGGTTCCCGAACAAAATCAAAAGCTCGCTGAATGCTTACGTCTTTGTCAATCCCTGAGCCCTGATTATTTATTTAATTACTCTGTTGGGGAAGGAATGGTATACGAATTGGATAATTTCATACCGTTTGATTCATTTATCCAACATGTTGCAACGGATGGATTTATTAAAACCGGGTTTGGTGATATTTATGTAAAGTTGTCAAGATAGGAACATGTACTTAAAACGCTATTTCACCATTCTTGGGAAAGACATTCTTGTTAGGTTCCCTAAAAGAGTATTTTATTTTTTTAAATTTCTTGGCGAATACCGTCAATTCAACAAAATGAACGATGGAAGGCTTCGAATGAAATTCGCTGAAATATATCCTTGTCTTACCGATCGCGTAAAAACAACTCCATTCGACCGTCATTATGTACTTCACCCAGCCTGGGCAGCGAGAGTACTTGCTCAAACGCGTCCTGAATACCATGTTGACATTTCCTCCATCCTCTCATTTAGTACAATAGCTTCTGCCTTTTTGCCTATAAAATTTTATGACTACCGGGTAGCCGAAATTGGCCTTTCAAATTATCAGTCTGGATTTGCCGACCTTACCAACCTGTCCTTTGAAACAGATTCCATACCTTCTATTTCCTGCATGCATACAATCGAACATATAGGATTAGGGAGATATGGCGACCCAATTGATCCCAAAGCTGATCTAAAAGCTATCAATGAATTGATACGGGTTGTACGTAAAGGAGGCGATATTCTTTTTGTGGCACCACTGGGCGATGGGCGTATAGAATTTAATGGACAAAGGCTTTACTCTAAGGATCAGGTATTAGGGTATTTTGGAAATTGTACACTTATGAACTTCACGCTTATTCCTGATCAGGGTGAGTTGATCGAAAATGCGGACAATGAATTTATACAGAAACAAAAATTTCCCTGTGGATGTTTCTGGTTTAGAAAGCAATAACAGATAGAGTAACCCAAAATAGAAATGATCATCTCCCACATCATCGGCGGAATGGGGAACCAGTTTTTCCAGTATGCGGCGGGGCGTTATTTAAGCCTTCGGCATGGTGTGGAATTAAAGCTGGATACACGGGATTTTGCGGGATATGATCTCCGAAAACTGGAACTGGGAAACTTCCCTACCCAGTTTCAACTGGCAGAAGAGACAGATATCAACCGGTTGAAACCAGCCACGAATACCGCCAAGGCCTTACAGTATCTGCGTCCCAAACGATGGCGGACCTACCATCGCGAGCGGTATTTTCACTATGACCCTTCCTTCCAACAGATCGGGCCCTCCTGTTATCTTAAAGGCAATTTTCAAAGCCCAAAATATTTTGAGCCCATTCGGGAGACCCTGCTTTCTGAGCTGGCGTTACCGGCTGAAAAGATAAGGCAGGTGGCGGGACTCGGGGAAAAAATAAAAGCTGAAAACGCTGTTTCCGTTCATATCCGTCGAACAGATTATACCAAACCGGGTTTTCTGGAATACCATGGCCTGTGCTCTGCTGAATATTATACAGCCGCAATGGCCACGCTTCGTAAGCAATTCAATGATCTTACCTTCTATATTTTCTCCGATGATATGGATTGGGTTCGGCAGGAACTTAAAATAGAGAATGCGGTCATCGTCTCTGGTGAATTGGCGAAGACTCATTATGAAGATTTTTACCTCATGCAATGTTGCCGGCACAATATCATTGCCAACAGCAGTTTTAGCTGGTGGGCGGCCTGGATGGGATCACAGGAAAATAAGACTGTGATCGCGCCAAAGCGCTGGTTTGATCAGGGCCCTTCTGATACGGAAGACCTGTTCCCTACTGGTTGGGTGCTCTTATAGAACAAAATTACCCGCCAATCACCTGCAGAAATTTCTCCATTCCTCTACGCTTGGCTTCATTCAGGGGGTAGCTAACATGAATGGTGTAATATTTTCGGAGATCATACAGATCATAGTGGATGTCCTTTAAAATATCATCCAGTGCATTTAAACCGACGGCATTGGCTTGGTTAAAATCCCGAAGAAATGCTTCGGGAAGAGGCTTAACACTAACCCAGGCTGCAAAAACAAAGGGTAACCCGGTAATCTTCTTCCATTCGGAGCCAAGGTCGTAGATAAAGGTGGATATTTTTCGCTGTTCAAATGCCCGGTCACCAATAACGAGCCCTGCAGATGTACCCTTGATCTCGGCCCTGAAATCCTCGTTCTCGGCATCGATCAGGCGTGGCTTAATTCCCCAGTATTCCTGCATGATCCACTTGAGGAGTGCCACAGAACTCCGGCTTTGGTAATCCAGATATACGGTCTCTATCTGTTCGAGGGGCACCTCACTAAACAGGCAAACAGAGGCCACTTCCCCTTCGGTGCCGATGCAATAGTCGCCAACCACCTGATAGGTAGGCAGGTGGGGAATGGTCGCTACCGGAACGAGTCCCAGGTCGATCTCTCCATTGACCAACATATCGGCCAGGCGTGCCGGGGTATCCTCCCACAATTCTATCTGGCTGGCCATGGGTTCCTGGCGCAGGCCATAGATCAGGGGGCGGGTGTTGAGATAACTGACAATACCAACTTTTATCTTCTCTGCCAATTGAGCTATTTTTGCGGCAGCAAAGGTAACAATAGGGACCGCTTATAAAAACAAATTATGGAATTGACCCCCCTGACCGCTCTATCGGCCATTGATGGCCGGTACCGCAAACAGGTTCAGCACCTGGATGAGTATTTCTCTGAATATGCCCTGATGAAATACCGGGTATGGGTAGAGGTGGAATACCTTTTGTTCCTGGCCGATAAGAAATTCTTCAAATTGACCTCCAAAGTGGTCAAATCCCTGCGAAAACTACAGGAGGATTTTGGCC
Source organism: Chitinophagales bacterium (assembly GCA_017303415.1). Classification (NCBI taxonomy): domain Bacteria; kingdom Pseudomonadati; phylum Bacteroidota; class Chitinophagia; order Chitinophagales; species Chitinophagales bacterium. The sequence continues at coordinate 2,108,742 of JAFLBJ010000001.1, read as the reverse complement.
TGGAAGACGCACAGGAGATCAAACAGATCGAATATACCACCAACCATGATGTAAAGGCGGTGGAGTATTTCATCAAACAGGAAATGGAAAAGGCCGGGGCGGGTAAAGAAAAAGAATGGGTCCACTTTGGACTCACCTCACAGGATATCAATAATACGGCAATCCCATTAAGTTGGAAGCACGCCCTTGAATACGAATACCTCCCTTCCCTGCTCAACCTGAACAATCAATTCAAATTACTGGCCGCCGATTGGAAGGATATTCCCATGCTGGCCCATACCCACGGACAACCAGCCAGTCCCACCCGCCTGGGAAAAGAGATCCAGGTATTTATCGAACGCATCGAACGACAGATCGAACAGGTGATAGGGATTCCCTTCAGTGCAAAATTTGGTGGCGCTACCGGAAACATGAATGCCCACCATGTCGCCTACCCAAAAGTGGATTGGGTAAAACTGGCAAATGAATTCGTAGAGAAAAAACTGGAACTGACCAGACAGCAACATACTACCCAGATCGAGCATTATGATAACCTGGCCGCTCATTTTGATGCGATCAAACGGATCAATACGATACTGATGGATCTGTGTCGTGATTTTTGGACCTATATCTCCATGGAATATTTCCGGCAAAAAGTAAAGGCCGGTGAGATCGGGTCATCAGCTATGCCACACAAGGTCAATCCCATCGACTTTGAGAATGCCGAAGGGAACCTGGGTATTGCTAATGCCTTGTTTGAACACTTGTCGGCCAAACTCCCGATCTCGCGTTTACAACGTGATCTTTCTGATTCTACAGTACTTCGAAATATTGGCCTCCCGCTGGCGCATACCTTGCTAGCTATACGATCCATAGAAAAAGGATTGGGAAAATTGATAGTAAATGACGAGGCTATTTACCAGGACCTGGATAATAACTGGGCCGTGGTGGCTGAAGCGATCCAGACCGTTTTACGTCGGGAGAATTTCCCCAAGCCTTATGAGGCCCTGAAGGAATTAACCCGGGGTAATCATAAGATCAACAAGGAAAGTATCCGGAAATTCATTGATGGGTTGAAAGTGGCGGAAAATGTAAAAAAAGAATTACGCACCATCACGCCACACAATTACACTGGTATTTAAACCCCTTCTTTGTGCACTTCACTGGTAAAGTGAAACTCGATATCGGGATTGTTTGTCCTTTCCGTATTGAGGAACCATTCACTTTGTGCCAGGTATACCAGGTGCCCGTCTTTGTCTTCGGCGATATTATTGGTTTTAAAACGCGTAAAATCCTCCAGCTTCTTGGCATCGGCTGAGGTGATCCAGCAGGCTTTATAAAAGGGTAACGTACGAAACTCCACCGAAGCTCCATACTCCTGTAAAAGCCGGTATTGAATGACCTCGAATTGCAGTTCACCCACACATCCGATGATCTTTTTATTTCCTCCAAACTGCGTGAACAATTGAGCCACCCCTTCATCGGTCAATTGCATCAGGCCCTTTTCAAGCTGCTTGGTCTTCATCGGGTCTTTGTTGACCACCTCCTTGAATATCTCCGGCGAAAAGGTAGGGATGCCGGTAAAATAGAAATCCTCCCCTTCGGTAAGGGTATCCCCTATCTTGAAATTACCGGTATCAAAAAGTCCGACCACATCGCCAGGAAAAGCATCATCAACAATGCTTTTGTCCCGCGCCAGAAAGGTATAGGGGTTGCTGAAACGTACATCTTTGTCGAGCCTGACATGGTGGTAATATTTGTTTCGCTCAAATTTTCCGGAGCATACCCGGAAAAAGGCGATCCGGTCACGGTGCTTGGGATCCAGGTTGGCGTGGATCTTGAATACAAAGCCACTTAATTTATCTTCCCCTACTTCTACTTTACGTACCGATGTTTCGCGGCCACGTGGAAAGGGTGCGATCCGAATAAAGGTGTCGAGCATTTCCTTGACACCAAAATTATTGATAGCACTCCCAAAGAACACGGGAGCTACCTTTCCGGCCTGGTATTCACTCACGTCCAACTGGCCATGAACGCCGTCCACCAGTTCAACATCTTCCCGTAGTAAGGCTGCATCTTTCTCTCCCAGTTTTTCATCCACCACCGGATCGGCCAGGTCCTGGATGGCGATCACATCTTCGTCAGCGGCTTTGGTATTGGCAGTGAACAGCCGAAGGTTCTTATCATGTAAATTATATACCCCTTTAAAATCCTTACCGCTATTGATCGGCCAGGTCATGGGGTGTAAATGAATGGAAAGTTCCTTTTCTATCTCTTCCAGCAGGTCGAACCGGTTCTTACCATCCCGGTCCATTTTATTGATGAAAACGATCACGGGCGTATCCCGCATCCGGCATACTTCCATCAATCGGCGGGTCTGGTCCTCCACCCCGTTTACACTGTCAACCACAAGGATGACACTATCCACAGCTGTAAGGGTCCGGTAGGTATCTTCGGCAAAATCCTTGTGCCCGGGTGTATCGAGCAGATTGATGAGAATCCCCTGGTATTCAAAGCTCATGACCGAGGTAGCCACCGAGATACCCCGCTGCCGCTCGATCTCCATAAAGTCAGAGGTGGCGTGCTTCTTGATCTTGTTGCTCTTTACGGCCCCGGCGACCTGGATGGCCCCTCCAAAAAGGAGGAATTTTTCGGTCAGGGTGGTCTTACCGGCATCGGGGTGGCTGATAATGGCAAATGTCCTTCTTCGGTTGATCTCGTTCGCGTATTTCATAGCAAGCCGCAAAGGTAATTGACCTCCGGTCATAATTCATGGAAAAAATACCAAATTGGGGCTACTTTTGTCTATGCTCCGCACAATTGAGATCATCCTTAGCAGCTTCAAAATGGCTGCCCTGGAGTTGTGGAAAAACAAACTCCGCACTTTTCTATCCCTATTCGGGGTTACCATCGGCATCTTCTGTATCATTGGTGTGATGGCCACCCTGGGCAGTTTGGAAAAGAATATCCAAAATGAGATCCAGTCATTTGGTACCAATACCATCTATCTGGATAAATGGGATTACAGCCAGGGCGGTGGCCCGGACTACCCCTGGTGGAAATTCATCAAGCGGCCGCTGCCAAAGTATGATGAGGTGAAACAGATCAAAGACAGGACGCATACGGCAAGCCATGCGGCCTTTATGATCAACTCCAATGCTAACCTGGAATATTCCGACAATATACTTTCCAATGTGATCCTCTATGGATTCAGTGAGGAATTTGACGATATCCAACCGATCGAGGTGCGCTATGGCCGCTATTTTTCGGCCAGTGAATTTGAGCGGGGAAGCAATGCCGGTCTGATCGGGAATGAGGTGGCCGAGCAATTATTTGTCAACCCCGAAAGAGCCGTTGGAAAACAGATCATTGCCAAAGGCAAAAAGATCACCGTGATCGGCGTTATCAAAAAACAGGGGAACCAGATGCTTGGAGGATGGCAGTTTGACCAGAGCCTCGTGATGCCCTACAAGTTTGCCCGCAATATCATGAATGAAAGAAATGCTTCCCCACTGATCATGGTGCAGGGGAAGGAGAATATTCCAAGTACAGCCTTGAAGGAAGACCTCCGGGGCAGCATGCGGGCCATCCATAAATTGAAACCCACTCAGGAAGATGATTTTTCCCTCAATGATGTGAACGACTGGAGCACTGCCTTTAGCGAAGCCTTTTCCGGGATCAACCTGGGCGGGGCCATCATTGGCGGCATTAGCCTGATCGTAGGGCTGTTTGGTGTGGCCAATATCATGTTTGTTACCGTGAAGGAAAGGACCAGCCAGATCGGGCTGAAAAAGGCTTTAGGGGCAAAAAGCCGCATCATCCTTACGGAATTTCTGCTGGAAGCAGCCTTCCTTTGTCTGGTGGGCGGGGCCATCGGATTACTACTCGTATTTGGGCTGACCAAGATCCTCACCAATGTCTTTAATTTCCCTATTTATCTTTCCACTTCCAATATGATCGTGGCGGTGGTCATCTGTTTTGTCATTGGCATCCTGGCAGGTATCATTCCCGCCTCACAGGCGTCAAGAATGGATCCGGTGGTGGCGATCAGGAGTAAGTAGTTGGGGGGAGGATGGAGGACAGATGACGGAGGACGGAGGACGGATGACAGATGACGGATGTTGGATGTTGGATGTTGGATTTCGGTAGTTAGACCTTTATAGTTTGAGATAAAATAAAAGGAGAGGGGCTTGAAGAAATTCAAGCCCCTCTCCTTTTATTATAAACTTTAAATCTTACTCACTGTCATCTGTCATCTGTCATCTGTCATCCAACATCTGCCCTCCGTCATCCAACCTCCAATCAATACCCCACCTTCAACTCCACTCTCCTGTTCAGCTTACGACCGGCTTCGGTTTTGTTATCGGCTACAGGTTTATCCTGGCCAAAACCGGCGGCGGTGATACGGGAGGCATCGATGCCTTTGCTAACCAACCAGGCTTTCACGGCAGCGGCGCGTGTTTCACTCAGGGCCTGGTTACGGGCGGCATTACCGGTATTGTCGGTATGACCGCTGATATCCAACAGAAGGTCTTTGTTTTCCTTCATGATGGTCACCACTTCGGTCAGCGGTTTGAAGGATTTGCTTTGCAGCTTGGCGCTTCCGGTAGTGAAATAAATATTCTTGGCGGCGAACTCAACTTTCTGGATCACATCCTGAGAAATAGCGGGGCAACCTTGTTGTTCAGCTACACCAGGAACGGTTGGGCACTTATCTTCTTCGTCATTGATGCCATCGCCATCAGTATCAGGCACAGGGCAACCTTCATAGCGGGCCACACCGGGTTTGTCCTTACACTTATCTTCTTCATCGTTGATACCATCGCGGTCAGTATCCGGTACAGGGCAACCGTTGTAGCGGGCGATACCAGGAACCTCAGGGCATTTGTCATTGTCATCATTGATACCATCTTTATCCGTATCAGGCACCGGGCAGCCATCGTACTTGAGGGTACCGGCCACCGTGGGACATTTGTCCTTATCATCCGTAATACCATCTCCATCGGTATCAACTACCGGGGGAGGCGGTGGGGGAACGACCTTGGCTTCTTTGCGTTTGCCGATATTACCGGCTACGCCAAAACTGTAGAAAAAGCGATACCGGGAGGTTTCGGTGGTTACCGGAACACGGTACTGGGCCGCAAGGATCACATCGGCTTCTCCAAAGAAGTTAAATTTCAGCCCTGTTCCGATCGGAACAAAAGCGCCATAGTATTTTTTGTACTTCTGGGCACCGATACCGGCAGAAAGATAGGGTTGAACCCAATAGCGGTCGGTGAACATTTTAAATTGAAGAGAGGCGTCGGCTTCCAAAAGAAGACCGGCGGTACTATTACTTGTTGTGCTGGGAAGCGCATCCTCATCGCCGGAAAAAGCTAGCGTTCCTGCGAAATCGACATGGGGTTTCAGGCCTTTAAAATAATGCACCGCAATCCCCGGACTCATGGTGCCCGGTTTCGCCCATTGCTTGTCTCTCAGAACGGAAGCCAAAGAGCTGGAGCGGATACGGCTGGCCGTGGTGTAGTCGTTCAAAAAGAAACTGACACCTAACTGGGAAGGCCTTGTATACTCCTCTTGCGCTTGTGTGGCAGGAACCAAGAAATAAAGAGCAATAAGCAGAGCAGTTATTTTCTTCATAATGCTGGCAGTTTAAATTGTAGGGGCAAAAATAACAGGTATGTATTACATCCTAAAATAAAATAATCATTTAAGATTCAGGTATTTTTGGGTTTCTTTTTCCCATATACTTCCACCTTCACACGGGTTAGCCCCGACCGGATATAACCGAGTTGCTGGGCCGCCGCCCTGCTCAGGTCCACGATCCTGGTCATCCGGGGATGTAGCCGGTCATTGGTCTTTACGATCACCGACTTGCCATTTCGGAGGTTGGTCACTTTGATCCAGGTTCCAAGGGGAAGGACATTACAGGCAGCCGTCATCTTCTTTTGACTAAAAATCTCTCCGGAAGCCGTTTTCCGTCCTTCAAACTTGTCGGCATAATAGCTTGCCGTCCCATAATAGAATTTCTTTTTTGCAGGCAGGCTGTCGGTATCCTGCGCCTGGGAGGCCGGGGCTCCGATAACCCATAAAAGTATGATCAACAGCGACTTTTGAATTGGCATGCATCAATTCTTTGCCGAAATATAATGCTTTTTCAGCAAGGCATCCTCCTGGTAGATATCGTCATAAAAAGTCAACCTCCCCTCTTTGGCCTCACAGGTAAAATACCGGATGAAAACGGGTATCCTGTTGCGGATGGCAATTGTGTGTTTTTCTTTGTTAATCAGCCACTTAGACAAAGAATCGCTGGGAAGGAAATTCCGGTTACTCTTTCCCACGGCCTCGGTACTGTCGTTTCGAATGATAAAATCTGCAAGTTCTTTCCAGGATTGTACGCGGACACAGCCGTGGCTCAGTGCTCGCTCCGCCCGGCTAAAGAAATAGCGCTGGTTGGTATCGTGGAGGTAAACAGAGTATTTGTTATTGAAATTGAATTTTAAAATCCCCAGGGCATTGTCATCGCCCGACCCCTGAACAACTTTGTACGGAATCCCTTTGCTGTATTTGCTCCAATCCACCAAATAAGGATCCACTTCCTCTCCCTCTCCATTGATGAGCGAATAGCCTTTTCTGGCCAGGTAACCGGGATCTTTTTTGAGGGCTGGTAGTATTTCCTTGGCTATTATACTGGTTGGAATCGTCCACTGGGGATACGTGATCATCTGAGATATCGCGCTGGTCAATACCGGTGTGCGGGTAATGGGTTTTCCTACCACGATCCTGGATTGGAGAATCACCTCCTCCTTCTCCACCAGGCTTAGCTGATAGGATGGAATATTCACCCAGAGATATTTTTCCGGCATCTCCGGGGGTAACAACTTATACCGGTCAAGTGTGATCGCTAATTGAAAAAACCGGTCCTGATCGGAACTGTTGAGCCGTTGAGCGGTCTGTGCACCGATCCGGCCATCATCGGTCAACCCGTTTGCCTTTTGATAGGTTTTGAGGGCAGTGATCATCTGAGCCCGGTCGGGTATGGTGAGTGAATCGGGGATCAACCCTTCTTCCTGCAGGCGCCTGAATAATTTTTCGCGGAAGAGTGCCGAGTCCTTTACAGGAAATGGCACTTTGGTCCATTCCTTATCAAAACGGGCCGAAGCCAGAAAAGCAGGTATGGCTTCCTTGATCAATTTATACCCGGTATGCCGGGGCTCCAGCTGGGATACGATGGTGGAGAGTGACTTTCCACGCAACAAAAAGTCGAATTGGTCGGTCAGGATCGTTTCGGATAAGGTAGAGTCTTCCCTACCCGTAACACTGTCTGCCGGCAACCTGCCTATTTTGATATCGTGGAGCAGCTGGGCAAAAGCATCGGTAAGAAGAATATCCGTTTCCCCCCAGGTGACAGCGTCTAATTTTCCGCCTAAGGTTCCAATTCTCCGTCGCAAAGAATCCAATAAGGAATAATGGTAATTCTCAGGGAAAAGGCCATAATTTCTACTATGTCGTATAAAAGCGATCAGGCTATCCCCCACAGGAAACAGACTGTCCTTCTCGCTCCATTGTGTGGTAAACCCCCGACGTTCATACACCGCTTTGACCAGTTGCGTTTGCCCCAGCCAAAATGACCCATTAACCTTACCGCTATCGGAAAGGGCTTTGTCGACGTAATCAGATATAAGCGCACCTGCCGTGGCATCGATCTCCTCAGCCGTTTCCACCTTTTCCTCTTTTGGAAGGGTCGCATTATTACAGGAGATAAGGAAAACGCCCCCCAAAATGCCCGTCCACCAGAAGGTGGCATTTACAAAGTATCTGTATCTTGTTTGAACAATCATGGTTGTAGTAAAAATAGAATATGTTAGTCAAATACAGGCGAACCCTTTACCTTTTGTATGCACTTCTTTTTGGGGTGTTGATCGCAGATACCACATTGGCGCAGAAACCTGCTTTTCCTGTTTTAAAAAAGACGAAGCTATACCATAAACAGGTTGCAAAGGATTCGTTATTGAAATTGGTGGAATTAAAATCCTCGATCCCGGAAATAGTCTATGACCTGCGCTATGCCACAAAAAATAATTTCACGGGCACCCAACTCTATCCTTCCGGAGAGCATACTTACTTACGGTTGCTCCCGGCAAGGGAATTGGCCGCAATTCAATCGGAATTAAAACAGGAGGGGCTGGGGTTGAAGATCTTTGATGCTTACAGGCCCTATTCCGTCACCGTAAAAATGTGGGACCTGATAAAGGATGAAAGATATGTGGCGAACCCGGCAAAAGGCAGTGGGCATAACCGGGGACTGGCGGTTGACCTCACCTTGATTTACCTCGCCACAAGCCAGGAACTCGATATGGGAACCACCTTTGATAATTTCACAGATACCGCACATCATGCCTTCCGCTCTTTACCCGAAGCAACACTAAAGAACAGGGAGAAACTAAAGTCGATTATGGAAAAACACGGTTTTACCGCTTTGCCCACCGAATGGTGGCATTATTACTGGACCAATGACGGGAGATATGGCGTAATGGATCTGGAGTTTCGGAATTTAAGAAAATGAGCATCGGGGAGTTTGATGCTTTATTTCCAAATTATCCAGTTATCAATTTAAAATCGACCAGAACCAATGCCGTTACTGCCTCAACAATAACCGGGGCGCGTAAGGCCACACAAAGATCGTGGCGGCCTTTTACAGAAAAGTTCTCTACCTGATCTGTATCCCAGTTCAAACTTTGCTGTTCCTTGGGTGTAGACGCGGTGGGTTTGATCGCAAGTCGGAATACCAGGTCGTTTCCATTGCTTATACCACCAACAACTCCACCGGCATGATTGGTACGGGTGCGACCCGTTTTATCTTCAATCGCATCATTATGTTCACTTCCAAACATGGTAGCTGCCTTGAAGCCAGCTCCAAACTCCACTCCTTTTACGGCAGGAATGGAAAAAAGCATATGCGCCAGTACCGACTCTACGGAATCGAAGTATGGTTCACCCAGTCCAACCGGCATACCGGTCACCCGGCATTCGATGATCCCTCCCACTGAATCTTTGGCATCAATGGCTTTTTGAAGTCCTTTCTCCGTATCGGTCTCCCCCCCAATTTCACTGACCCGCGCACTTATATTGATCGTTGGCATGAGTTTCTTTGCAATGGCTCCCGCCGCTACAAGTCCGGTGGTAAGCCGGGCACTGAAATGCCCTCCTCCACGATAATCTTCAAACCCATGAAATTTTTGATGGGCCACCCAATCAGCATGCCCAGGGCGTGGAATGCTTCTTTGTTTCTGATAATCTTCGCTGCGTATATTTTTATTATCAAATAGTATGGTGATCGGGAATCCTGTTGTCTTTCCCTCAAACACGCCACTCATGATCCTGGGAAAATCATCTTCCTTTCGCGGGGTTGTTCCTTTCTGTTGTCCTCCTTTCCTGCGTTCAAGATCGGGTAACATATCCTCGGGGGTCAGCGCCAGTCCTGGCGGACAACCATCTATCGTTATGCCCACACACTGACCGTGTGATTCTCCAAATATCTGTACCCGGAAAAGGCGCCCAAATGCGTTCATCGTGTTGGATTAGGATGAATAGATGTTCAGGGGTTGTAAGAAAAAGGATTTGCCACTTCCAAATTTGCCCCTAATGATTGTAAATGTCGATAAAAATCGGGATAGGATTTATTTATGGCTCCGGCAGCTTCAATTTTGGTTTCTCCTTTTGCCCTTAATCCTGCAACCGCACAGGCCATGGCAATACGGTGATCATGGTGTGAATGAACAGTAGACCCTGTTAGGGAACCACCCCCCTTAATGACCATGGTTTCATTGTCATACTCTACAGGTATTCCCATCTTTCCAAATTCTTCTTTCAAGGCCAGGGCCCGGTTACTTTCCTTATGGGTAAGGCGGTGAACTCCATGGATCCGGGTTTCCCCTTCGGCATAGGCAGCCAATGCCACCATGGGAGGAAAAAGATCGGGACAATCAGTGGCATCAAATTCAAATGCGGTAAGGGCTGATGGGGCAATACTGATTCCTTTACTCTCGGATACTAATTGGGCATTGGCCTTTTGCAGCACCTGGTAGATCGCTTTGTCGGCCTGGGTACTGTCGAGTGAGAGTCCTTCCACCAATACCGGACCTGCAATGGCCCCGGCGACCAGCAAAAAAGCGGCTCCACTCCAATCGCCCTCTACAAAATAATGTATGGTACCTGGTACCGGGTTGGTTGGTTTGGGTAAAAAGGTGAACCGACGATATTGGTCATTTTCCGGCAAGCGCATACCAAACTGTTTCATGACCGCCAGAGTGAGATCGATATAGGGTTTGCTTTTCAGGTCATCCACCGTGATCGTCACTTGTTCCTGTGCGGAAATGGAATAAGCCATTAATAGCCCGGTCAGGAATTGAGAACTTAAAGAACCATCGATTCGTATGTCTTTCGGTTGAAGGGGGCCTTGTATCAACAAAGGCAACCTCCCATCATTGGATTCAACAAACACATCCAGCAAGGGAAGTACTTCATCAAAAAAATCCATTGGTCTTGTCAACAGACTTCCGGAGCCGGTAATTTTTACGGGTCTGTCAAGGAGGGATACGATCGGGGTGAACATACGGATGCTGAGTCCGGACTCACCACAATCAATAGTTGCAGAACGTGCATCGGGGCTTTGGAAGCTGTTTAGTCCTTGTATTTCGAGGTAATGCCCTTTATGTTCCACTTTTGCACCCAGGTGCTGAATGATTCCCAGGGCGGCAAGATCATCATTGCTATTACCCGGATTGGCTAAAAGAGTGATACCGGGGTGAAGTAGTGCCGCCGCACATGCTCTTTGCATGGAACTTTTTGATGCATTGGCGGTCACGGTACCGGATAAACGGGATGGTTGAATAATCACTTTCATGCTGGATAGGTTTATAACTGGCTCCGAAGGTAATCCAACGGTAGCGAATGAACGACGCCTTTTCCGATCTTTTGGAGTAAAACATAATTCATTTCCTTCCTGGCCCGTTTCTTATCCATTTTTAACACCTCAAATACCTTATCACGGTCATAGCTGATCGCTGTAGGTAATTGGTAATTTTCAATTAATCTGCCAACACGCTCCGCCTGACGAAAACCGGTGATCTTTTCGGACATCCGGCTCGCAAATACCATCCCGATCGCCACTGCTTGTCCATGCGTGAGGTTGTATTGATTTTCCAGGGCATGCCCCAGGGTATGACCAAAGTTCAATAACCGTCTTTCGTTTTTCTCAAATTCATCCAATTGAACCACTTTGGTCTTTAATAATGTATTTCGCCGGATCAGATCAGCCAATGCTTTTTTATTCCGTTGAAAAAATGGGATCGAATGATCTTCCAGTTCCCGAAACATCGCAGCATCCCGTATACAGGCATGTTTGATGATCTCGGCAAAACCATTGATCCATTCCATTTCGGGCAGACTCGCCAGCAACCGATGGTCATGGAGCAGGAAAGAAGGTTGGCGGATAGTACCAACGATATTTTTAAAAACGCCTACATCCACTCCGTTTTTACCGCCAATGGATGCATCCACCAGAGCGAGTATGGAGGTAGGTACAAAACCAAACCGAATTCCCCGCATGTAGACAGAGGCCAGGTATCCGGTAAGATCAGTCACTACACCTCCGCCTACACCCACCAGGGTGGTGTTACGGTCGGCTTCCAGGCCAATCAGTTGGCGTACGATATCGTCAACGGTGGCTTGCGTCTTGTATTTCTCCCCAGGTTTAAGCACAATGGTCTTCCATGAACTGAACTTTTGCGGGTGTGCCGTTACAAGGTGTTCATCGGTAACCAGAATGGTCGATTTCTTGTCGGTGATCCGGGAAAGGGAGGTCAGGTTACTATCAAAAAAATAGTCCACCTGTGCTTGTCCTATTTTGACCTTCTTGTGCTTCATGTTATTCAACTATTCATGATCCTGTTCTGGTGATTGATGCTTTCCATATGCACCGCATCAAAATACCGGGTGATGAACTCGTTACTGAGGCCAATCTTCTCCCCTTGTTTGAAGGCACGCTCCAGTATCTCATTCCAACGATTGGTTTGAAGGATCGTAATGGCATTGTTCTTTTTATACTCGCCGATCTTTTCCGCGATCTTCATCCGTTGGCTTAGAATCTGCATCAATTCATCATCGAGATGATTGATCTGTTGACGCAATTTCTCCAGGGCCGCATGAAACTCTTCCGAGTTCACATCTTCCTTTCTCCAAACGATACTATCCAGCATTTCGGCCAGCTTTTCAGGTGTTACCTGTTGTTTCGCATCACTCCAGGCGTTGTCGGGATCGATATGACTTTCTATCATCAAACCATCAAAGTCGAGGTTGACCGCTTTCTGTGCTGTTTCCAGTAATATATCCCGACGACCACAGATATGGGAGGGGTCATTGATGATCAATAATTCAGGGTTTCTTCTTTTCATTTCGATCGCGAGGTGCCACATGGGGGCATTCCGGTATTCGGTATTTCCGTAGGAGGAAAAACCCCGGTGGATCAAACCCACTTGTTTGACTCCGGCGCGGGCCACCCTTTCCACAGCACCACTCCACAATTCAAGATCGGGGTTGATCGGGTTCTTGATCAGTACGGGAATATCTACACCCCGCAGCGCATCGGCTACTTCCTGTACACTGAACGGGTTCACGGTTGTACGTGCCCCGATCCAAAGCATGTCCACATCAAAGGTCAGGGCATCCTGTACCTGTTTGCCGGTTGCTACCTCAACTGTAGTGGGCAACCCTGTTATTTTTTTGGCCTGCTGCAGCCAGGGTAACCCTTTGGCACCGATTCCTTCAAACATACCCGGCTTGGTACGAGGTTTCCAAATACCGGCTCTGAGCATGTCCACCTTCCCGGTGGCAGCGAGCCTTTGTGCCGTAGCCAAAACCTGCTCTTCTGTTTCAGCACTGCAAGGTCCGGAAATGATCAAAGGCCGCTTGGACCAGGCGGATTGTAATTTGTCTTTCATGGTTTGAGTTGCTTGCATGGTGTAAATTTAGTGAATTGTGAGGCGAGAGCGTGAGACCTGAGGCGTGAGATGTGAGTGGTAACTCACGACTGACGACTCACGTCTCACGATTCTCAAATCACTTCTCATTTTATAATTCTTTTAATTTTATTCGCGTTTTCAATCAGTTCTGTTAAATATTCATAATTCTCTTTTTCCAAACAGGCTTTGAATTTGCGGAGCTGAGAAATGTGTTCATTCAATACATCAAGTACGTTCTCCCGGTTTTGCATCAGGATCGGTACCCACATAGCCGGATTACTTTTGGCCAGCCGCACTGTGCTTTCAAAACCTCCTGAGGCCAATTCAAAAATGGCATCCTCTTCCCTTTCTTTTTCCAAGACAGTATTGGCCAGGGCAAAAGAAGTGATATGGGAAATATGGCTGATATACGCAGTATGCAGGTCATGATCTCCGGCATTCATGCTCAGTAAGCGCATACCCATTTTTTTGTAGGCCCCTTTTACCCACTCAAGCGCATCGGAATCACATTCTCCAGCATTACAGATAACCACGGCCTTGTTTTCAAAAGCTCCTTTTACTGCAGCAGCCGGACCGCTGTATTCGGTACCCCACATTGGGTGGGTAGATACAAACCGTCCACGTTTAGGATGATCCTTAACCGCCTCATGAAGTTGCGCTTTGGCGGAACCCACATCCATCACGATCTGCCTGTCCACAAGGTCAAGTATTCGTGGTAACAGTGTACTCATCAAATCAACCGGCACAGCCAACACGATGAGATCACTTTGTGCTATGGCCAGTTCCAATTCCAGCACCTCATCCACCAATCCCAGGTCCACCGCCTTTTTCGCGTGCTCCGGGTTGGCTTCCACTCCGACGATACCTCCTGCCAGCCCTTTTTCATTGAGTTGAAGCGCCAGCGATCCGCCGATCAAACCCACGCCTACTATCGCCACTCTTTTCCTTTCCATAACCAGTTTATTGTCTTGATTTTTTTATTCGTTCAATAGATTCCAGGATCTTTTCTTCCGACGCACAAAGACTTACCCTGATAAAACCGTTTCCAACCGATCCAAATATGCCGCCGGGAGTGATGAAAACATTTGCCTGATGAAGTACTTCATCACTCAAGGCAAAACCGTCGGTATAAGAATCAGGTGCCGCAGCCCATACAAACATGCCTGCCTGCCCCTTTTCATACCGGCAATTCAGCAGATCGAGCAGATCAAATACTTTATCACGGCGGGCTTTATAAACGGCATTCACTTTATCATACCAATCCTGTTCCAACTTCAAAGCTCTGGCAGCTGCTAGTTGCACCGGAAGAAACATTCCACTGTCCATATTGCTTTTGAAACGCAACACTTCTTCAATGCGTTTTTTATCGGCACACAACATACCAACCCGCCAGCCGGCCATGTTCTGGCTTTTACTCAGGGAATTCAATTCCAGTACATACTCTCTGGCCCCTTCGATACTCAGAAGGCTCATGGGGTGGTCGTTGAGTATAAAGCTGTATGGATTATCATGTACGATCAGAATATCCTGTTGCCGGGCAAAGGCGATAAGGTCTTTAAAGAATACCGCATCAGGAACCTTTCCGGTTGGCATATGCGGGTAATTCACAAACAACAACTTTATCGCATGTCCCTGCGCGCGATGTGCCTCAACCAATCTCGTCAGTTCATTAAAATCCGGGTGCCAATCTGTTTCCGGATGCAATGAATAGGAGATCGGTTCGCCACCAGCCAGTTTTACGGCTGCCTTATAGGTCGGGTAACCCGGGTTGGGGATCAGGGCACCATCCTTTTCATCGAGATAGGTCATACAGATATGCATGATCCCCTCCTTGCTTCCGATCAGGGGCAATATTTCATTTTCAGGATCCAACGACACACCGTACCAACGTGCATACCAATCGCTCATGGCCTGGCGCAATACCGGTGATCCTTTGTAAGATTGATAGGCGTGTACATGGTCTTTATCACTTTCTTCTTTCAACACCCGAATAACGTCCGGGTGTGGGGGAAGATCAGGGCTGCCGATCCCCAGGTTGATCACCTGTTTGCCCGCTTTGTTCATGGCGTCTATCTCCCGCAGTTTTTGCGAAAAATAATACTCCCCTATTCCATCCAGCCGTTGACTCGTTTTCATGATCAGTTCATTTACCATTTTTATAAACACCATATACATTCAACTCCACCGTAAGCGGTTTGATCTCTTCGATCACCCGTTGGAACTTATCCAGTGATTCAAATTCCATATCGGCATGAAAATTATATTTCCAATCACTTCCCGGAATCGGAAAACTTTGCAATTTGCTGAGGTTGATATCACCCTCAGCGATTCTTGTCAGCACACGGGCCAGGCTTCCCTTGGAATGGTCGGTAGTGAAATTTACCGATGCTTTATTTGGATCAGGCGTCTGCATGGCCATATCTTCCCGTTGCAGAATTAAAAAGCGGGTATAATTATTCTTCACCGTATGGATATTGGGAACTGCGATCTCCATATCAAATAATTCAGCCGCCAGTTTGCCGGCAATAGCAGCAGCATGTTTGCTCCGTCGTTGATGAATATGTTTGGCGCTAAGCGCGGTATCCTCTGTTTCCACCACTTTCAGGTGCGGATGTTTTTCTAAAAAATCAATACACTGCAAAATGGCCATGGGATGAGAATGTACCTCTTTCAGGTCTTCCACTTTTACACCCGGGTTCACCAGCAGGTGTTGTTTGATATGGAGATAGACTTCTCCGACCACACGGAGATTACTTTTTTGCAACAGGTTATAGTTGGGCAGTATGCTTCCCGCTATCGAATTTTCAATGGCCATTACTCCACCACGACTTTCTCTTTTGTTCGCTGCCAAGCGAACCACTTCGCGAAAAGTGGAGCAGGTGATCACTTCAACTTCCTGACCAAAAAATTGCCGTGCAGCCACCTGATGAAAACTGCCTTCATAGCCCTGGATGGAAACCCGATTGTTCATTATCATTTTTTTTGAGACCTATATACAAAAAAAATCCCCCGGATCACCGGAGGACTCTTATGTTGATTTTGGTTTTGCGTTATCCATTTACTTTCAACAAAAGCACCTCCGGCTTCCTTCCGTAAAAGAAGAAATAGTAACCAAAATAAAACCAGAAGTAGGCTCTTGTGCTTGTCATGATGAAACAAATATAAGGATTGCTTTTAAATACAGGTCATCCCTGCCTTGATTTTTTTCTGGGGTTGACAGAATCTGCTTCATTCATGCGAATTCGTCTTCCGCGATAGTTCTTACCATCCATCGAACGGATCATGATCTTTGCCGATGGTTCCTCGATCTCGATCCAACTGTTCATCTCTTTCATATCTATTCTCCCCAATACATCTTTCTTCAGATCGCTGATATCAAGGATGAACTGCAGGAAACTCGCTTTGTAAAATCCATCTTTTGTACCCAGGTTAACAAACAGTCGTTTATAATTTCCATCTCCTCTTGCACGTCCTTTTACGGCCGTACCTGCTGTCGTTCGTTCGCCCCGCCTGTCTTCCCGTATGTTCAGGTCTGGTGCATTTTCATAATAACGGAGAAAGCGGTCAAACTCTTTCGCTGCCACACGCTGCAATATTTCTTCCTTGCTTACTGCCGCGAATTTTTCCATTAATACCGGCAAATAGGTTTCATATTCACCATGGCTGATATCGGTCTGGAGCATGTTATCGATAAAATGGAAAAACTGTTTCCGGCAAACATCTTTTCCGGCCGGGATATCCATTTTATGAAAACGGTTATTGATCATTTTTTCGATCTGGCGAAGGCGATATACTTCTTTGGGGGTGACCAGTGAAATGGATACACCACTTTGTCCCGCACGACCTGTTCGGCCGCTCCGGTGGGTGTATACTTCGGGGTCATCGGGTAATTCATAATTGATGACATGGGTAATGCCTTTTACATCGATCCCTCTGGCCGCTACATCGGTGGCCACCAGTAACTGAAGGCTTTTCTCGCGAAACCGTCCCATCACTTTATCCCGTTGACCTTGAGTCAGGTCACCATGTAATGCTTCAATATCATATCCTTCCCGGATCATCGTTTCGGTAATATCCTGTGCGTCCGCTTTGGTACGGGTAAACACAATGCCATACATACCCGGGTTGAAATCAATTATCCGCTTGAGGGTTTCATACCGGTTTGCATGAACAGTTGAATAATACTGGTGGTCAATATTGACATTGGCGGTATTCATCTTGCCAATGGTAATTTCAAAGGGTTTGTCCATGTAGCGTTTGCTCACCTGTTTTACCTCGTTGGGCATGGTAGCGCTAAACAACCAGATGCTTTGGCGATTGGGTGAGTTCTGGAGAATGAACTCAATATCCTCGCGGAAACCCATGTTGAGCATTTCATCGGCCTCATCCAGTACCACGTAGTGGATCTTATCGAGGTGGATGGCTTTCCGTTCGATCAGGTCAATCAGGCGACCGGGAGTCGCCACTACGATATGCGTTCCCCTTTTCAGTTCGCGTATCTGGTCGGTGATGGAGGTTCCTCCATAAACCGGAGTTACCTGTAACTTTCGTTTTTTAGATTGGAATTGTTCCAGGTCTTTACTGATCTGGAGACAGAGTTCGCGGGTGGGGCAAACGATCAGGGCCTGGGGGAACCGGTCCTCCGACCGGACCAATTGCAACAGGGGCAACCCAAAGGCTGCCGTCTTACCGGTACCTGTCTGGGCCAGACCGACAAAATCCTTGGTTCCCTGTAACAGAACAGGGATGGCTTTTTCCTGAATGGGGGTGGGTGTGGTAAATCCGAGTGAACTAATGGAGTTAAGCAGTCCCTCCTCGATTCCTAGCGCTTCAAATGTGATCACAGAATTGTTTTAGTTTGATATAAAGTGCAAAAGTAACAACAAAAAAGCCACCCTGAATGGATGGCCTCATTGCGGTTGCTTGCCTATATAATTACTTGGCAGCAGCAGTAGTGTCAACTTTAGCAGTTGTGTCAACTACTGGAGCAGTTGTATCTACTTTAGGAGCAGTTGTGTCAACTGTAGGGGTAGTTGTGTCAGTTGCAGTTTTATCAGCTTCTGCAGAGTTGTTACAAGCTACGAATCCAGCAACAGCGATGATGGCTAACAGCTTTTTCATGCGATTTGTGTTTTTGTTTAATTTATAAATTAAATGATAACCTTTATACTGGAACTGAAGAAAGGTAACCCAGGATTTTAAAAAATTTTTTTCACGGCTTTTGGGTTACTATTTTTATCCAATCGTATTAAATTAAACAGCGTGCATCCTGACCAAAAGGACAAAGATTTACTTAAAGGACTGGCTATCAACGACAAAAAGGCAGTTGAGCGTATCTATCGGGAGAATTATGCTACCATTCAGACCCTAGTGATCAATAATAATGGGAATTCGGATGACGCTAAAGATCTTTTTCAGGAAGCCATGATCGTGTTGTATGAAAAGGCCAAAACCGGTCAGTTTGAATTGAACTGCCAGTTGAAAACCTACCTGTACTCTGTATGCAGAAGATTGTGGCTCAAACGATTACAACAGGTTAACCGGTATTCGGGCGAATTGGACAATGTGAATGAGGTGGTACCCGTGGAGGAGGACCTGGAGGAGCATGAACAGAGGAATGAGGAGTTCCGGTTGATGGAAAAGGCCATTGCCAACCTGGGCGAACCCTGCAAAAGCCTGATCGAGGCTTTTTACATCCAAAAAAGGAATATGCAGGAAATAGCCTCCTCTTTTGGATATACCAATGCCGACAATGCTAAGAACCAGAAGTACAAGTGCCTGATGCGATTAAAGAAAATATTCTTTTCACAGTATAAAAATGGGAACGGAAATGGATGAAGTAAAGATGATTGAGGCCGTGGAGCGATACATCCGGGGAGAAATGAAACCCGATGAGCGGGTCTATTTTGAACAATTGAGAAAAGACAATCCGGAAGTGGACCAGATGGTCGTAGCCCATACCCTCTTTTTACATGAAGTCAATGAACTTGCCGAGCGTAAAGAGTTCAAATCTACCCTTCAGGACGTACATACTGACCTTTCCATGCGGAATGTGATCCATTCCACCACAGCGGCAGGTCGGTCCAAAGTTGTTTACCTCTGGAACCGCTATAAGCGGGTTGTAGCCGTTGCAGCCTCCATCGCGGGTGTTACCGCCCTGACCTTCTCAGCTCTCGTCTGGGTTATTTCCCCTAAACAGGATAGCGAACGTCTTCAGGCCCTGGACCGTAAGATCAACCAGGTATCCCGTGACAATAATGCCCAGAAAGCGGAGATCAATAAGATCAAAAGCAAGATCGATCCGGCCTCTTTTACCTCCGGTGGAACAGGTTTTCTGGTGGATGGTAAAGGTTACCTGGTCACCAACAAACACGTGGTGCACAATGCCCGTAATATCGTTGTGCAGAATACCAAGGGCCAGTTGTTTAAAGCCATTCTGGTTTATAATGACCCTTCGAAAGACATTGCGATCCTGAAGATCGAAGATGACGCCTTCAAGGGGTATAATTCGATCCCGTTTAATTTTAAAAAATCTTCTACCGACCTGGCCGAGCCGATCTATACCATGGGTTTCCCTCGTGATCAGATCGTATATGGAGAAGGCTATCTGAGTTCCAAAACAGGATATCAGGGTGATACCCTCTCCTGCCAGATCGCCATTGCAGCTAACCCCGGTAACAGCGGTAGCCCGGTTTTAAATAAGAATGGTGAAGTGATCGGACTTTTGAGTACCCGTCAAACAGCCGCAGAAGGTGTGGTATTTGCAATACATTCCAAATATATCGGTAAAGCCATTGAGGAATTGAAGAAATCGGATACAACACATCAGGGGTTGAAACTCCCTACAGGTTCAATGAAAGGCCTTGATCGCACCGAACAGGTGAGAAAGATCGAAGATTTCATCTTCATGGTGAAGATCAATTAAGATATTCCCTTTGAATCATATAGCGTCTGCCCCTCGTGGTGCAGGCGCTTTTTTTAGGCCCAAAGGTTATCGGGGTATTCGCCTTTGGCGATCAGGGTATCCAGGCTCTTCTTTACCTCTGGCGCATCCTCTTTATAAGTTACACCAAACCATTGCGCGCTGGTAGGGATTACTTTGATGACCCCTACTTTGTCATTGATGAACTTATCGGCTACAATGGGAATAAAGAACTCAGCCTTCATGTTGAGTACATTCGCATCAAGGAATTCCTTGAATAATTTTTCTGAGTAAGGAAATATCGAAGGTGTAAAACACCAGAAATTCATGGAGACCGAAGTCTGAAGAGGCAATTCATGTGGTTGCTGGTCATCCTCGCAAACAATTTTCCCATCTTTCAGGGAAACATTCAACCGCTCGGCAATGGCGGTCAGGTTTCCCTGATCATCGACCTGACAAACGCCGCGGTTCACGGTACCATTGTCGGATAGTGTTTTCAATAATTCATATCCTATGATGGAATACGTTGAGGCATTGCTTTCATTCATCAGGAATTCATAGGCCTTGACAAAGCCATCTCTGCCGTAGAAATCATCGGCATTGATCACGGCAAAGGGTTCGTTTACGGCATCTTTGGCACACATCACCGCATGGGCAGTACCCCAGGGTTTGGTACGTTCCATAGGAATCTCGCAATGTTCGGTAAACCGGCCCAGGTGTTGAAAAACATAGGCCAATTCCACCTTGCCCTTCCAGCGGGGCTCCACAATGGCTTTGAAATTTTCCGCAAATTCTTCCCGGATGATAAATACCACCTTTCCAAATCCCGCCTTGATGGCATCATAAATGGAATAGTCCATAATGGTCTCCCCGGAGGGGCCAAACCCTTCGATCTGTTTCATACTTCCGTAACGGGAGGCCATTCCGGCGGCCAGGATGACTAAGGCAGGTTTCATGTGGTTTCTAATTAGTGCCGCGAAATTAAATAAATTCGCCCCTTCATGCCATGATTTTTTCATTATCAACCTCAGACCATATCGCCCCTGAAAAGGTCACCCATCCCCTGCTGGAGGAAAAACAGGTGCGCATGGAGGTTTTGCGACTTGATCGGATCCATCCACTCGTATCGGGTAATAAGTGGTTCAAACTCCGGTATTATGCCGAAAAAGCCCGGCATACATCACAAAAAATGATCGTCACTTTTGGCGGAGCCTGGTCAAATCATATCCTTGCCACAGCCGCTTTTTGTCATGAAAATGGTTTGCGTGCCATCGGATTGATACGGGGTGAGCGACCTACTTCCCTTTCGCTTACTTTGCAAGATGCCCTTGAACTGGGCATGGAACTACAATTTCTCTCCCGGGAAACCTATCGGATTAAACAGCTGCCACACGACATCGATTTACTTATTCAGCAAAATGGAGCGGTCCTGGTACCTGAAGGGGGATTTGGAATCGAAGGCAGGAAGGGCGCAGCTACGATACCCGGATTACAATCATCGCCACCCTTCGAGGATATTTTTTGTGCCGTAGGTACAGGTACTACCATGGCAGGTTTAATACATACCGCTGATGAGGCATCCACGATCCATGGCATTGTGGTATTGAAAGGGTATGTTTCTATGGAAAGGGATATCCTCTCGCTCCTGCCTGGTCATACAGATTTGGGCCGGCACATCCTGGATCATGATGCGCATCATGGTGGCTATGCCCATTGGGATAATGAACTGATTCGTTTCATGAATGATTGGTATCAAAGTACAGGCATACCCACCGATATCATTTATACCGGTAAATTATTCTATGCAGTGATGAAGCGCGTAAAGGAAAATCACTTCCCTGCCGGACGTAAAATCCTCGTGGTGCACAGCGGAGGATTACAGGGTAATCGCTCCCTGAAAAAGGGAACGTTAATATTTTAGGGATTCTTAGGGGCTTTATTATCTTTGTCGCTACCGGCATGAAAAGAAAAAATCCTGAAACCACACTCCACTTATCCCGTCTGCCCTTTCTGGTATTGACTTTATTTGTGATAACACTGAACCTGTCAGCACAGGTTAAAGATTCCCTTCCCCAATTTAAAGTGACCAATTTTGGTCCGCAACGTACCCTTGTCAACTGGGTCAATGGTTACCCCTCTGTCAAACAGATCAGCATCCAGCGATCCAACGACAGCCTGCGCAATTTTACCACGATCCTGACAGTACCCGATCCTCTGAACCGCGAAAATGGTTATCTGGATACCAAGGCGCCAAAGGACAATATGTTCTACCGTCTTTTCATCGTGATCGATGGGGCCAATTTTGTTTTCTCAAAAAGCCAGCGGCCATTTTTTGATACTACAAGACCTGTCGCTCCGGCCGTGTCTCAAACAGAAACACCCAAACTCGTCATCCCGCTTACTGAAAAAGCACCTGACTCGGTGATCGTGATGGTCCTCGATACCCTGACCGACCAATATATCCCCAAGAAAATAAAGAATGATAAAGCCCTTGTATTAGCTGACTCGATCAACAAATTACAAGCGCCCGGGTTAAAATCGAATAACAAACCCAATGTGTTTGTCCCTTCCATGCGATTGTTTACCAACGCGGAAGGCTATCTGCGAATCAGCCTGGAAGATTTTGACAAAAAGAAGTACAGCATTAAATTCTACGAAGACAACGATAATTTTCTGTTTGAGATAAAAGAAGTGAAGCGGCCTTACCTGGTCCTGGACAAAACCAATTTCTTTCACGCCGGTTGGTTCAAATTTGAGTTGTTTGAGAACGGGAAGATCCTGGAAAAACACCGGTTCTTTATTTCAAAATAAGGTAAAAGGAAAAAGTAGTTAGCTATTAGCTTTTCGTTACCTGAAGTGGGAATATAGTTTCAAAAGACAGACGAAGTTTCTCCTGCACCTCTTGCATATCTACTTTTCTTCCTAACTCTTTCTCCATGGAAGTAACCTGTTTATTCTGGATACCACAGGGAATGATAAAATTAAAGTAGTTCAGATCGGTATTCACATTAAGAGCAAACCCGTGCATGGTGATCCAGCGGCTGCACCTTACCCCCATGGCACATATCTTTCTCTCTCTGCCGGGGATTCCCGGGTCGAGCCAGACACCTGTCTCTCCTTTGGATCGTTCGCCTTTCAATCCATAAAAGGCCAAGGTGTGGATGATGACTTCTTCGAGCTCGCGTAGATACCGGCCGATATCGGTATAGATCCGTTCGAGGTCAAAAATGGGGTACCCTACGATCTGCTGAGGGCCATGAAAGGTGATATCACCTCCCCGATTGGTTTTAAAAAAATCGATACCTCTTCTGGCCAGTTCAGCCTCGTTGAGCAGAACATGCTCGATCTTACCACTCTTACCCAGGGTATAAACGGGTGGATGTTCGACAAATAAAAGGTAGTGTTCAGTAGGTTTACCCTCCGATTTAGCCTGTACATTGGCTTTTAACAACGATTCCTGGTAATCCCAGGCTTCCTTGTAAGGCATTTGTCCCAGGTCACGAAAGGTCACATCCTGTCTTTCCATGCGGTGGCAAAGTTAGCTTACTTTTGCCTAAATTTTTTTCATGGCTGAGGAGTTGGATAAAGAACCGGGGCAATATGGCAATGATGATCTGTATGAGCGTTTTGTCTTTCGTACCGACAAAGGGCAGGAACCGCTGCGTATTGACAAATACCTGATGAACCGGATAGAGGGGGCTACCCGAAATAAATTACAACAGGCCCTCAATGCCGGGCTGGTAACGGTCAATGGAAAGGAGGTAAAACCCAATTTCAAGGTCAAGGGTCTGGATGAGATCATAGTGTATTCGGATACCTCCGCCGCGGATACAGAGGTGGTACCTGAACCCATGGAGCTTAATATCGCTTTTGAAGATGAGCACCTGATGATGATCAACAAGCCAGCAGGTATGGTGGTACATCCGGGAAGTGGTAATTATACCGGTACCCTCCTAAATGGTGTGGCCTGGTACCTGAAGCAAAAGGATCCAGGGGTGACCGAAGAATCCCTGCCACGGTTTGGGTTGGTTCACCGTATCGATAAGAACACATCAGGTTTGCTGGTTTTGGCCAAGACACAAATAGCCATGAGCAAACTGGCCAAACAGTTTTACGATCATACTGTAAAGCGCCAATACGTAGCACTTGTTTGGGGCGATTTGAAGGAAGACAGTGGAACGATCATCGCCCATGTGGGACGTCATCAACGTTTTCGAAAATTATTTGAAGCCTATCCGGATGGTGAGCATGGAAAAGAGGCCATCACCCACTACCAGGTGCTCGAACGATTTGGCTATACCACTCTGGTACGTTGTATTTTGGAAACAGGCCGTACCCACCAGATCAGGGTTCATATGAAATACCTGGGTCATCCGCTTTTCAATGATGATACCTATGGTGGTGATAAGATCGTGAAAGGGACTGTTTATGCCCGGTACCGCCAGTTTGTGGAGAATTGCTTTGCCCTCTGTCCACGTCATGCCCTGCATGCGCGTACCCTGGGATTTGTCCATCCGGTTTCGGGAAAGGAACTTTTTTTTGAAGCAGATCTACCATCGGATATTCAATCAGTGATTGACAAGTGGAGGAGTTACGCCGAGCAAAAGAATATCATCGGTTAAAATCAAATAAGGTGGCGGTGAAAACTGCTCGTTCCCTTTTTTTCAGCGGCACATCCCAGGTGCCATTGTATTTTAGCACACGTGGTACCAACAGGTTGCCAAAATGCGTAAGTTGAACCTCCATACTCACTTCAAAGTCATAAATGCCCGTATCATAACTGAGGGAGTAATGACGGGCTAAAATCTCCAGTGAATTGGCATCGAACCAGGTTACCATCCGGTCTATCACTACTTTCCCTTTATACCCTTCTTTGGCCGTTATGGTGAACAAATAGCAGGATTGGCCTCCCTGATCGGTCATATCCAGGGAGTAATCGTATCGCTCACTCATGTGTTCATCAAAAATAGCGGTCTTGCCCCCCATAAAAGGAATACCGGGTATCTTCTTCCCCGGGTCAAAAAATAGCATTTTGAGTTGTTCCTTTCTTTTATCCAGACCTTTCTTTTCCTTTACTTGTCGGTCATGCCCTTTTACAATATTGTTTTCTCCGCAAATGGTGCCTTTGGCAAAAAAAAGACTGGCATAAAGTTCGGCCGTGTAGTAATTGTATTCGCGGTCTCCGTCATAAAAATCGCCAGTGGTTTTTTCCTCCAGAACTTCGGTACTACGGCAACCATTTTTTACCACCTGTTTTGTGCGGCTTTGCAGCGAGGCCTTTAAAATACCCTTTTTATCCAACATCCGGATATCGTTGAGCGAGGTAAAACCAAGCACCCGTAAATTGCGAAATGCCTTATAAAAGGTGGTGTCCTTTTTTATACGATCAATGAATTTGGGGATACTCAGGTCTGATCGCATCACGAGTTCAGACAAGGTGATCATGCGGGCGAGGCGTTCATTTTCCAGTGAGTCTTCGTCCTGAGCCAGGGCGGTAAAAGGAAAGAAAAGCCATATCAGGACCAGTCGGCGCATATTATTTTTTAGGAAAGAGCATCCGGTAATCCACGCTGATCTTCCCTTTTGAGATATCATCCAGTTTTCCCTTCATCAATTTCCGCTTTAAAGGGGTCAGGTGATCAATAAAAAGCTTGCCTTCGATATGGTCGTATTCGTGCTGGATGACGCGGGCTGTAATACCGGTGAACATCCTCTTCCGGGGTTCAAAATTTTCGTTCACATATTCAAGGCCAACCTGCATAGGGCGCCAAACATCTTCGCGGATCTTGGGAATACTCAGACACCCTTCATTATAAGGCCAATCTTCCCCTTCAAATTCTACAATTCGGGCATTGATAAATACCTCTTTGGTTCCCTGATCATCTCCATATTCTTCCCTTTCTTCCTTGTCCATTCCTTTCAGTATCTGGTGGCTGTCCACCACAAAAAGACGTATGTCACGGTTTACCTGGGGAGCAGCCAACCCTACCCCGCTACTGTGATACATGGTTTCCCACATGTCCGCGATCAATTTTTCCAGACCCGGGTAATCAGGTTGAATATCAGTGGCAAGTTTTCGCAAAACTGGATGTCCGTAGGCTACGATAGGAAGAATCATTCTGTTTCTGTTTCCGATTAACGGACAAAGTTACGGACTTATAGAGAAAAATGGAATACTGAAGATCGGGAGCATTGGTGGGGCATCAATTTACCGCAAAGAACAGGAGAAAGCTTACCAGCTAAATTTTTGTCAGGTACTCCTGCAACATGATCGTTGCAGCAATCTCGTCAACGAGGCCTTTCTTGCGGCGGTCCTTTTTCTTCATCCCCATTTCAAGCATGGCATCCTTTGCCATTTTCGATGTGTAACGCTCATCCACGCGTGTGATGGGAATCTGGGGAAAATTCTTTTCCAGGTCCTTTATGCATTGTTCCACCAGTGGCGTGGCATGGGTATCTGAATCATCCCAATTCTTTGGTTCCCCGATCAGGAAACGCTCCACTGCTTCAGTTTGCATGTATTTCTTCAAAAAAACGATCAACTCTTTTGACTCCACAGTTGTCAATCCAGTAGCAATGATCTGCAATGGATCCGTTACGGCAATGCCGGTTCGTTTAAGTCCAAAATCAATGGATAATATGCGGGCCAAGGTGTTTCTGTTTTATTGTTGTGAAGACCAAGAGCTGATAGCTATTCGCTTTTAGCCATTAGCTAAGAGAATAAGGTCGAGAATCACAAATATCGCAAATACAACCGAGGCTATGCCATTGGCTGTCATAAAAGCAATATTCACCCGGCGAAGATCATCGGGCTTAACGATCGAATGCTGGTAGATGAGCATGGCAGTGAACATCGCCATTCCAACCCAATAGACCCAATGAAAATGGCCGGATAGACCAGCTCCGAGTAAGCAGGCAAAAGACAGCACGTGCAATACCCGCGAAACCTGCAATGCATTTTTCTTTCCCAGTTGAGCAGGAATGGAATAAAGATCATTCTCTTTATCAAAATGTTCGTCCTGCAACGAATAAATGATATCAAACCCACTGACCCAAAACAATACACAAAAAGAAAAAAGAATGGGTAACACATCAAACACTCCGGCCACGGCAAGATAGGCACCGATCGGTGCCAGGGAAAGTCCGAGTCCTAAAACAAGGTGACAAAGAGCCGTAAACCTTTTGGTATAGCTATAACCCAATACCACCAGCAAGGCCACCGGGGAAAGATAAAAACAAAGGGTATTGATAAAGAAAGCGCAGGTGACGAAAAGTAAGCTCGATATGACCGTGAACAACAGAGCATGATTCGCTTTGATTAATCCAGCTGGAATTTCGCGAATGGCGGTACGGGGGTTTTTGGCGTCAAACTGCCGGTCAAGGTAACGGTTAAAGGCCATGGCGGCACTTCGTGCAAATACCATACAAAGGACCACCAGGAACAGCAGCTTTCCTCCTTCCTGCCAATCCATTTCGACCCCTTCTGACCGGACACCCAGAAAGAACCCGATCAACGCAAAGGGCATGGCGAAGATGGTGTGGGAAAACTTAATTAAACTGAGATATTTTTTCAACAAAAACCTATTGATAGTTTATAATTTACGATGAGCTAAAAGCTATTAGCTTTTAGCTTTTAGGTATTTTCTTCTTTCACGCGTTTGCGCACCAACTCCCACAACACCACCCCTGCTGCGGTAGCGATATTGAGCGAATGTTTCATCCCCCACTGAGGAATTTCTATCGTTCCTTCACAGAGGGAAATAGTGGATTGCTCCACACCGGTCACTTCATTTCCAAAAATGACCGCGATTTTTTCCATGGGGTCAAACTCTGCCTTTTGCAGCGGGATACTATTCTCCGTTTGCTCCACCGCAAAGACCCGGTAACCCATTTCTTTCAATTCATGGACAGCCTCGGTTGCTGTTTTAAAATGTTTCCAGCTCACGGTATCTTCAGCCCCAAGGGCTGTTTTGCGAATTTCCTTATGGGGAGGATATGGAGAATAACCACAGATATAAATGGCTTCGAGTAAAAAAGCATCACCGGTTCGAAACAAACTACCCACATTGTAGCCGCTCCGTACATTCTCTAAAACGGCAATTACCGGATTTTTCCGGGATTCCCGGAACTCCTCCACCGATTTTCGACCCAACTCTTCCATGGTCCTTTTTCGCATGGCGCAAAGATAAAGGGCCAACCCATTGGGTGGGCTTATTGACGCATAAGTTTGAAGGTGGCCGATTCTCCTGCACCATTCCTGATCCGGAGGATATAGAGACCCGAAGGATACCGGTCCAAAGGCACCGGTAAGAAATTGAACCCTTTAAGCACATTCAACTGAGCATTGAAAACTTTACGTCCATAAAGGTCAAATACTTCCGTCTGAAGCACCTGGTCTTCTTTGGCGGTCACTTTAATAGAGGGAGGATTTTTGAATGGATTGGGATAGACCTGTACTTCAATAGTACCCGGTTTATTTGAGGGCCAGTCGAAACAGGATCCGGTATTGGGTATATTTTGATCGATCCAGGCAAGGCGTTGCCCCAACCATTGTTTTAAGGTGGTGATCTCTCCTGCATAGGTGGTGGGGATCGGACTTGGATTGGGCCAAATATATTGGCCCAGGATCGGCCAGCGTTGGAAATGGCGCACATTGGCTTCACCGAGTAAGGCATTTACGGAGTCGATCAGAAAGAATAAACGTTGCTCATTCAACGATCCGGCACGGAGGTTTTTCCATCGGCAGCGCAGGGAGGAGGAAAAGGAAGAATCCGTCATCAGCCGGTCCCACCAGAATGGGACGAGCCAATAATCATCACGGCATATTGTATTGAACCGAAAACTCCAACCATCCACCGCGGCACCACTACAATAGTCGGCGTTACGAAATCCAAGGTCAAAATCCCATACCGGCCCGGCCTTGAGTTTTCCTCCTTTGCTATCACGGTCCTTATGAAAATACGAACTGAGGCGATATCCATCCACGTTCCGGCTTACCTCATTCACAATAAAAAAGTCAATAAAGGAAGCTACATCCGCATATTTGCGATAGCCCAGATCGGGGTCCTGGTAATTGGCGCCATTCAACGCTCTTTCAAAACTGTCAACATAGCTCTGCAGGTATATTTTCTGGGCGTTGGTGACATTCTCACTCTTTGGATATTCATATATGAATTCAATCTGGCGATTCGGATTTTCTGTCGGTTTGAAATAGGAAATCCAGCTTTGTTCATCCGGGTCCTTTTTATCAATTTTAAAAATATAACCTCCGGTCACTGCGTCACCCGAATTATCCGCATTCCCCATTTTTGTAATGGGCAATCGGCCCGAACCTCTTTTGATTTTTTCTTCCAGAATATACACGCCGCGGTAATCACCATTCAACACGACTTCCACATAGCGGCAACGCGATGCATAATTTCCCATTTCGCGGCTAATGGTATAGGCCAGAAAATTCCGCATAAGGGTTTTATCCGTATACGGTGCATACAATACCCAGTCGGCTTCCTTTGGCATACCCAACAGCGCCTGTTCTATATCATTTCCGGTAGCATCCTGCAATTCCACGGAATAGGATTTCATTGGAAAACTCTGGGAAGATTTTCCCCTGATCTCAATGCCTATTTTTCCGTTATAATGGTTGAATGGATCAGACATATGATTCACCAATCCGGGTCCATTATAAATGATCCCCATATCTGCCGGAATCTTGGGATCATCGGGAATTTCCACGCCTTGTGTATTGATGACAATGATGGGAAGATTGGAACTCGTCAGATTGACGGATTGGCTTAACGACAGCAGAGACCAGCCCAGTGATGCCAGAAAGATCAGACCCTTTTTCATATAGCAGTATTTAAAAACCCGGCGTATGATGTACGGAACGGGTCAACAGGCAAAAATACACAAATATTACCCTGTTCCAAGATGACTCCCGCCCCACTTCCTTATTTTTGCCGCCACCGTATGAGTAAAGCCAAAACATCAGATACTCCCTTGATGCAGCAGCACCGGGCCATCAAACAAAAATACCCGGATGCAATCCTCTTGTTCCGGGTTGGGGATTTCTATGAAACCTTTGGCCCCGATGCTGTGATCGCTGCCCAGGTACTTGGAATTACCCTGACCAAAAGAAACAATGGAGCGGCTTCGTCCTCCGAATTAGCTGGATTCCCGCATCATGCGTTGGATACCTATCTGCACAAACTGGTCAAAGCCGGATACCGGGTGGCCATTTGCGACCAGTTGGAAGACCCCAAACTGGCCAAGGGGATCGTGAAAAGAGGGGTGACTGAAATGGTAACCCCGGGAACAGCCACCAATGACAAATTGCTGGAACACCACAGCAATAACTTCCTCGCCGGGGTTCATTTTGCTGAAAATGATCGATATGGACTGGCTTTTCTGGATATTTCCACCGGAGAATTCCTGATCGCTGAAGGCGACAGGGATTATGCGGATAAACTACTACAGGGTTTTAAACCTGCCGAAGTGGTCTTTCAGCGGCATAAACAAAAGTTATTCCGCGAACAGTTTGGCGGGAAAATGTATAATTATACCCTGGATGAATGGATCTTTACGCCGACCTATGGTATTGATACCCTGCTCAAGCATTTTCAGACACATTCACTCAAAGGTTTTGGGGTGGAGGATCTGCAAGAAGGATTGGTTGCGGCCGGTGCTGTCCTGCACTATCTAAAGGATACCGAACATCCCAATCTCCAACACATCAGTTCCCTTCAACGGATCGACCGGGAGGATTTTTTATGGATGGACAGGTTTACGATCCGTAACCTCGAACTGGTTCACCGTTCCAACGAGAATGCCACTACCCTGCTGGATGTCATCGATACCACTGTTTCTCCCATGGGTGCCCGGCTTCTCCGTCGCTGGCTGGTTTTTCCCTTGCGGGATATCCAGAAGATCCAGGAAAGACTCAATCTGGTGGAATACCTGGTGAAGGATACGGAAACCCGTAACCGGTTATATCAACACATCAAAGCCTGCGGAGATATTGAACGTTTGATCTCCAAAGTTCCGATGAAAAAGATCAATCCACGGGAAGTGTTACAACTGGGAAGAGGATTGAAACAAGTGGAATCGATCCGACAGGTTTGCCTGAGCTCCACCAGTGAATACTTAAAAAGATTGGGCGATGCGCTTAACCCATGTCCTTTTATCGCGGAGAAAATTTTCAGGGAGATCGTTGATAATCCCCCTGCCCTCGCTGCCAAAGGCGGGATGATTCAGGCTGGCATACATGCCGAACTGGATCAACTGCGATCCATAGCTCATAACGGAAAAGAATACCTGGCCAGCCTGCAGCAAAAAGAAGCACAGGAAACAGGAATTTCTTCTTTAAAAATCGCCTTCAACAATGTCTTTGGTTATTATCTCGAAGTAACCAACGCACATAAAAACAAAGTACCTGCCTCCTGGATCCGAAAGCAAACCCTGACCAATGCCGAGCGTTATATCACGCCGGAATTGAAGGAATATGAAGAAAAGATCACCGGAGCCGAGGAAAAAATACTTGGTCTGGAGACTGCCATATTCGAAGGGCTGGTCACTGAATTGCAGGATTATTTACAACCAATACAGGCAAACGCGCACATCCTTGCCAACCTGGATTGTATGTGTGCCTTTGCCCAAAATGCATTGCAGTTTCAATTCCGCAAACCGGTATTACACGATGGAGCAGAGTTGGATATCCGCGAAGGCCGTCATCCGGTGATTGAAAGACAGCTTCCTGCCGGTGAAACCTATGTAAGCAATGATCTTATCCTGGATAAAACGAAACAACAGCTGATCATTCTGACCGGTCCCAACATGAGTGGTAAAAGTGCCCTCTTGCGCCAGACTGCCCTGATCGTGTTATTGGCGCATACCGGAAGTTTTGTACCAGCGGCCGCTGCCAGTATTCCGCTGACCGATAAGATATTTACCCGGGTAGGCGCATCTGACAACCTGAGTGGCGGCGAATCGACCTTTATGGTGGAAATGAATGAGACCGCCAGTATCATCAATAACCTCACTCCCAGAAGTCTGGTATTATTGGATGAGATCGGTAGGGGCACTTCCACCTACGATGGTATCTCCATTGCCTGGAGCATTGCCGAACACCTGCACGAATCACCCCACCGGCCTTTTACCCTTTTCGCCACCCATTATCATGAGTTGAATGAATTGGAAGAAAAACTGGTCAGGGTAAAGAATTTCCATATCACTAATAAAGAGGTAGGAAACCGCATTCTCTTTCTCCGAAAACTCGCCCCGGGCGGCAGCACCCACAGCTTTGGTATCCATGTGGCCCGAATGGCGGGAATGCCCCCTTCGCTGATCAACCGGGCCAATGAGATCCTGGCCCAATTAGAAGATAAACACCTGAGTGGCCATCCGGCACCTGCTGAAAAATTAAAAGACCTGAACGGTCCAGGACAGGAACGTTTGCAACTTTCCATTTTTGATGCCCATACCGAAACCTTCCAAACTATCCGGACAATTCTCGAAAGCACGGATATCAATCGCCTGACTCCCGTCGAGGCACTGCTGAAATTGCAGGAAATCAAGAATCTGCTGAAATAGTCAGACCAATGGGAGTTGATTTATTATAAGTTATTGATTATTAATTATTTATAAGATATCTTGGCTTGGGATAATTTGTCTGATAATCAATAATTATTAATTAATAATTCCAACCCTGCTATTTGCATTAAAAATTGGTCAATATCAAAAACTTCTTATTTTTATGCCAAATAAGAACTAACATGAGAGGACCAAAACTAACTGCTTTACTTTCTTCTTTTTCCCTTCTGCTGATCCTGAGTTCCTGCGATCGTGATACGCAAAATGATACCAATGATATAGTAAGAGCCAAAGGTGTGATCATCAATGGCGCTCAATCTGTTCCAGCCAATACATCTGCCGGTACCGGAACACTTGACCTGGTTTATAGCAAAGCGACCAAGACCCTTACCTATACCTTTAACTGGAGTGGTTTGAGTGGACCTGCTGTAGCTGCCAATATCCATGGTTTGGCCAGTCGCGGTACGGTAGCACTTCCTCCACCATTGGGTACCTATGCAAGTGGTGTAGCCCAGGTGCTCTGGTCCACCAGTGCCGCCAGAGGTGCCGCTGGTACCTACTCCGGAACCCTGCTGGTTGATGGGGTGGTAATCAAAGAAGATGACCTGCTGGCCGGAAAATATTATGTGAATATCGTAACTCAGGCACGTCCTACCGGAGAGATCCGCGGACAGATCGAATTCTAAGGCCTCCTTTCGCACACACACAATCATCAATATAAGAGTCCCCGGCCCCGCTGGGGATTTTTATTTGGCGTCAAACCAAAGAGGTGTAGCGTCATTCCAATTGCCGTTATAGTTGATGAACAACTCTTCATGCGGGGAAATATTTCGGACCGTTTTGATCTGAATGGTTTTTTCTTCAAAATTCATTTCATATTCGCAATTCGAACGATAAGAATGATTATATACGGGAACATAACCCATCGCCATGCAACAGTGGTCCTTTTCCTTTCCCCATTCAAAAATATAGTCATGGAGACTCGTTTTATCGAGCCATTTTCTTTCTTCACCGGTCATGACAATTACAGGTGAAACCTCTATGATGGTGTCCCGGTCTATGGCTTCACTGGTAAAGACACCACGACCCATGTTTTCAGATTGGTCAATATACAGGCAGGAAAGGAGCATGGGGCAAAAATAAGTGTTGTAAATTTGATCCATGTCATTGGAACTTGAACAGGAAAATATTGGTTTGAAAGAGCAGTTTGAAGCCATTATTGAAACTGAAGATAAGCTCGCGATCCGGGAATTCCTGGATCACCAGAATATCAGTGAAGTGGCCGATCTGGTATATGAGTATGCGGAATTTGATGAGCAGATCATCGCTGGGATGAGTGTGCACCGTGCCGCCAAAGTGTTCAAGATCCTTGAATTTCCTACACAAAAAAGGATCATTCAGGAACTTCCTCCCTCCAAGACCGCTGAGTTGCTCAATGAACTGCCAGCGGATGACCGGACCGACTTTTTGGAAGAGCTCCCCAGTAATGTGGTGCGGGAACTGATCAAGCTCCTTGATCCGGAGGAAAGAAAGATTACGCTATCCCTACTGGGTTACCCCGATAACAGTGTGGGCCGGTTAATGACCCCCGATTATGTGTACGTTTATGTGGATGATACCATTGCCGAGGTACTGGATACGATACGCCGGGTGGGAAAAGACTCGGAGACCATTGATGTGATCTATGTGATTAACAATAAAGGTGAACTCCTGGATGATATCCGGATCCGCGAATTCCTTCTTAATCCACCCGATAAGAAAGTAAGTGAATTGATGGATGACCGGGTGATCTCCCTGAATGTTTTTGAAGACCAGGAAATGGCTTATGAGGCCTTTAAGATGAATAACCGGGTGGCCTTGCCCGTTGTAAGTAACAGCAATAAACTATTGGGCATTGTGACCATTGATGATGTACTGTGGGTAGCGAGTGAGGAATTCTCTGAAGACGTACAAAAGATCGGGGGTACACAGGCGCTTGACCAACCTTATCTGGAAACCTCTGTTTTGGGGATGTTCAAGAAAAGGATCATTTGGCTGATGATCCTGTTTATCGGCGAGTTGATCACCATTTCCGCCATGCAACAGTTCCAGGATGAAATAGCCAAGGTGGTTATCCTGGCAACATTTATTCCCCTGATCATTTCAAGTGGAGGGAACAGTGGCTCCCAGGCATCTACCCTGGTGATTCAAGCCATGGCCCTGGGTGAGGTCACGATTGGCGATTGGTGGAAAATCATGCGCCGGGAGATCATCAGCGGATTGCTCCTGGGTGCCGTGCTATGCCTGATGGGTATCGCCGTGATCACCGCCTGGCATTTTTTATCGGATACATTTGGAGTGCATTATCTCCGCATTGCTTTTACTATCGGCTTGTCTCTCGTAGGAATTGTGATGTGGGGGACATTGATGGGTTCCATGCTTCCCCTTTTACTCAAACGTTTTGGAGCCGACCCGGCTGCTTCTTCCACGCCCTTTGTGGCTACTCTGGTAGACGTTACTGGTCTACTGATCTATTTCGGTTTTGCCTCAGTTATGCTCGGAGGCATTCTCCTTTGATTTGTGGTTCCTTTTTATGACCTTTGCAAGCAAATTGAATATCCTCCATTTTAACCACCTAATACGTCTTCTATGTGCGGAATCGTTGGTTACACAGGCCCCCGCGAAGCCTACCCGATCATCATCAAAGGATTAAAGCGCCTGGAATACCGGGGCTATGATAGCACCGGTGTTGCGTTGCAAAACAAGGAACTGAAAGTCTATAAGAAAAAAGGAAAGGTGGCCGATCTGGAAGAAACCCTGATCGGAAAAGACGTTCATGCACACACTGGAATTGGTCATACGCGTTGGGCCACCCATGGTGAACCTTCTGACCGAAATGCCCATCCGCACCGCTCTGCTTCCGGAAGACTGGCCATGATCCACAACGGAATCATTGAAAATTATGCCCAGATCAAAAAAGAGCTTTCTAACAAAGGATATATTTTTCACAGTGACACGGATACCGAGGTGCTGTTGAATTTCATTGAAGAGATTCAAAAGAACAATGAATGTGGGCTGGAAGAGGCTGTCCGGATCGCGTTAAAAAGGGTCACCGGCGCCTATGTGATTCTCCTGATCGATGAAAAAGATCCGGAGACCATCATTGCTGCACGCAAAGGAAGTCCGCTGGTGATCGGTATAGGTAAAGGCGAACATTTTCTTGGCTCCGACGCCACCCCCATGCTGGAATATACCAAAGAGGTGGTCTATGTGAACGACTATGAACTGGCCATCGTTAAACCCGATGAACTGATCCTGAAAAATCTCGGGAATGAAAAGGTAACCCCCTATGTACAAAAACTGGATCTTGAATTAGCTGCTATTGAAAAAGGCGGATATGAACATTTCATGCTCAAAGAGATCTTTGAACAGCCGGATACCATCTATGACTGTCTTCGCGGTCGGCTTGACCCGGCAACAGGAACGATCACCATGGCCGGTGTGGAAAAAGAGCTTGATAAATTAAAAAATGCTGACCGTATCATCGTCATTGCCTGTGGCACCAGTTGGCATGCCGGTCTGGTAGCCGAATATATATTCGAAGAACTTTGCCGCATCCCGGTGGAGGTAGAATATGCTTCTGAATTCAGGTATCGCAATCCGGTTATAAGACCAGGTGATGTGATCATGGCTATTTCCCAAAGTGGTGAAACAGCCGACACCCTGGTGGCTATAGAAAAAGCGAAAGAGCAGGGCGCATTGATCTTTGGAATCGTTAATGTGGTGGGTTCTTCCATTGCCCGCGCTTCGCAAACAGGTGCTTATACCCATGCCGGTCCTGAGATCGGGGTGGCTTCCACAAAAGCTTTCACCGCCCAGTTGGCTGTACTTACGATGGTAGCCCTGAAATTGGGAAAAGAAAAAGGAACCATTTCGGAGGAGCGATATCTTCACCTTGTCAACGAACTCCATGCCATTCCTGAGAAAGTGACCAAGGCGCTGGAGTTATCCGCCAGCGTAAAACAACTGGCAGAAAAATATAAAGACGCGAATGATTTTCTCTATCTCGGTCGAGGATATAATTTTCCGGTGGCTTTGGAAGGAGCACTCAAATTAAAAGAGATATCGTATATCCATGCCGAAGGCTATCCGGCCGCTGAAATGAAACACGGCCCAATAGCCCTTGTGGACGAACACCTGCCAGTGGTCTTTGTCGCCACACGTGATTCCTACCATGAAAAAGTGGTGAGCAATATGCAGGAGATCAAAGCCCGAAAAGGAAA
Source organism: Chitinophagales bacterium (assembly GCA_017303415.1). NCBI lineage: Bacteria > Pseudomonadati > Bacteroidota > Chitinophagia > Chitinophagales > Chitinophagales bacterium. The sequence continues at coordinate 2,071,975 of JAFLBJ010000001.1, read as the reverse complement.
AGTGATCGCCGTGGTCAATGAAGGAGATCTGGATACCGCCTCGCTTTGTGATGATGTCATGTGGGTGCCGGCTGCCGATGAGATCGTAGCCCCGATGCTGAGTACGATCCCGCTTCAACTCCTGGCCTACTATATTGGTGTAGCCAAAGGATTGGATGTGGACAAACCCCGTAACCTGGCTAAATCGGTGACCGTTGAATAAAGTCCCTCATTCATACCAATACCATGAATAGACGCCCCCTGAAATCGCTCGGTTATGGCTTTGTCAAACCCGAATACATCCCCAAGGGAAAAGATGAATATTACCTTCGGAATATACAGAACCGAAGTGGGATCAACTACCGTGAGCTTTCCGCGTATGAGATCGAAGTATTGGTACGGAACAGAAATACATCCGACAACTGGAACAATGTACTGGTATCAGATGCCTTCAATCCCGAACTCGTCAAAAACTGTAAGTTTTATGGACTGATCCGTATTGGTAAACTGGAACCCTATTTTCTGGAATACCATGATGTGAAAATGGCGGTAGGCTTGTACGATAGTACACTTATCAGTTGCGACTTTGGAGACAATGTGGTCATCAGCAATGTAAATTATCTTTCCCATTATATCATTGGTAATGAAGTGATGATTGTGAACATCAACGAAATGTCCACAACCGACCATGCCAAATTTGGTAACGGGATAATAAAAGAAGGAGAAAAGGAATCGGTACGTATATGGCTGGAAGTTTGCAATGAGAACGCCGGCCGAAAAGTACTTCCATTCAATGGCATGTTGCCTGGAGATGCCTGGCTATGGTCAAAGTTTCGGGGCGAGAGTTGGTTGATGAAAAAACTGATTGACTTTACGGAACGGAAATTTGACCGGCAGCGGGGGTATTATGGAAAAATTGGTGACCGTACCGTGATCAAAAATGTACGGATCGTCAAAGATGTATGGATCGGAACCGATGCCTATATCAAAGGGGCGAATAAGATCAAGAATGTTACGATCAATTCCACCCAGGAGGCCAGGTCACAGGTAGGAGAAGGTTGTGAACTGGTAAACGGGATCATTGGCGAAGGATGCCGGATCTTTTATGGCGTAAAAGCTGTTCGTTTCTTCCTGTCGGCCCATTCCCAACTTAAATACGGGGCGCGATTGATCAACTCCTACCTTGGAGACAATTCAACGATATCCTGTTGCGAAGTATTGAATTCGCTGATCTTTCCTGCCCATGAGCAACACCACAACAATTCATTTCTGTGCGCGGCCCTTGTGATGGGACAAAGCAATATGGCCGCCGGGGCAACCATCGGCTCCAATCATAACAGCCGGGGTGCAGATGGAGAGATAATTGCCGGAAGAGGTTTCTGGCCCGGGTTATGTGTAAGCCTCAAACATAATTCCAGGTTTGCTTCTTTTACCATCATTTCCAAAGGAGATTTTCCAGCAGAATTAAATATCCCCTTTCCTTTCTCACTGGTAAGTCACGATGTGTCCAATGATCAGATCACGATCATGCCCGGCTATTGGTTTATGTACAATATGTATGCCCTGGCCCGTAATTCACAAAAAAGCCGTGACCGTGATAAAAGGCTGGTAAAGTCCACCCGGATTGAATACGATTTTCTGGCACCGGACTCGGTAAACGAAATTTTCACAGCGCTGGCGCTTTTTAAGAAATATCGGACAAAAAAGAATACCGGTGAGGACATTGACCTAAGCAAAGCCGGACTGGAAAATTCCAAACGAAAAGTGATTGCCCGGAAAACCCTGAGGGCTGAAAAAATCTATCAGGAACTGATCACTTACTATGCAGGCATTCACCTGGTAGGTTATATTCAGCGTCATGGTATCCGATCCTGGACTGGGCTGCGTGCCATGCTCCCCTCCCGGTTAAGCAGAACCAACTGGGTCAATATGGGCGGGCAACTGATGCCTGAATCCTCCCTGCAAACTTTGTTCAAACAAATAAAATCAGGCAGGGTCAATTCATGGGATCAGGTGCACGAATTTTATGAAAAGAATGCGGCCATTTATGAGGAACAGGTATTTCAGCATGCCCTGGCATCATGGCTCGAACTAAACGAAATGCCTCTCTCCCGCTTTGGGAAAAAAGATTTGCTCACCATTCTGCAGGAAACGCTTGATATCAAAGAGTGGATGACCAAGGGCGTGTACGAATCAAGAGCCAAGGACCACCACAACCCCTTCCGGAAAATGGTATATGATTCCACTGCAGAAATGAATAGTGTAATTGGCAAATTGGAGGAAAACCCATTCATTCAGCAACAAAAACAGGAGTTCCTCCAATTCAAAAGAAAAACCAGACAGCTGATCCGTCAATTCAGTGCCTGATCACCGATTTTGAAACGGAATAACCGGGTAGGTTTTATTTGCAGAACAAATACGCATCCAGAAATGCCCCTTCTCTAATTTTCCCAATTGTACCGGGCATCGGTTTTTACCCTTTCCCAATACGAAGGGCCACTGAAGCCTTATTCTCCCTGCAAGGTCAAGTACCTGTATTAGTACACGCTCCTTTTCTTCACCAATGATATCCAGCGTTGCACGATCATTCACCGGATTAGGGAATAACCGCGCCGTAGGTTTTTGATTAAGCCAAATCCTGGTTCGAATTACAGGTGATAGTTCTGTTTTGCCTGACCCCTCTCTTAATCTTATGCGGTAAGCGAGCACAGGGTTTATATCCACTTCCCCCGACAGATGATCATCCGCTACCAGTGAACTATCCACCCAGGTATGATGACTTTGCTGTGTGGCGGGTAAAGATGCTATCGGGCTAAAATCCTCGCCATTGAGTGACCGTTCAATTTCAAACCGATCTGTAAGACCGGGAATATCCCCCATTCGCCAATTCAACCGCCAACCATTTTTCTCTTCTTTCAACTCACAGTGTACAAAATGCAGAGGCAAGGGGTTGACGGGTTGACTTTCACTACTGGCCAAGGTGAGGAATCCACCTTTCTCCACTGGTGAGGCCGTGGCTAACATACCCGTTAGCGGATTATTCGAAATGGTTTCAAAAGCACCCTGTCCCATGTTTTGCCAGCTACCTTCTCCATTGTTGTAGGCTACGCGAAGGGTGGGCGCATCATTCGCAAAACTCATTTCCCCTACCATGATTTCCATCTGGCGGGGAGCAGCCTCCTCCGTTGAATTTACCCGCCAATATTCAACCTGGCTGATGTGGGATAGATCCGGATCCAATACGGCAGCTTCCATCTGCCGGGGATCCTGACGGTGATAAGAAATTTCCCAATGATCGGTTTCCATCCCTTCCGCTGTTGCGCGCACTTTAACCGGAGCATAGAAACCTCCCTCGCCAATGGGAAAGACAAAGTCGATATTGCCTTCTTTCAATACAGGCCCATTGACATGACTACCCGGACCTGCTCCAACCCAATGAGCAACCAGAGGAAATACCAAAGGACTGGACGGCCCGGCATTTACCTGCCCATTAGAGAATATGAATTGATAAGGAACGGTTAGCGGAGATTCCAATTCAATCCCTTGAGGATTGTCAACCCGCATCCACAAACTATCTCCCAAAAAAGCTGCTCCCGGATCCATCCTGACCATTTGCCATTGCGCACCTTTGAACAGGATACCTGGTTTTCCGGATCCTGTTTCTACAATATTCCCCTTTATATGGACAGGTCCGCCGGTTAGTAATTCTGTTGGATAACTGCCACTGGAAAGATTCAATACACTACCAGTGTCCACAAAGAGCAAACCCTCCACCCCCAATTGATTTTGGATATTATGGGTGTAGTCGGCCCCATTTAATAAGCGAAAATCCCCGCGAATGGACAGTCTGTTTACACCCGAAGAAACATAGGTCTTATTTCCTCCGGCTGCCATGCCCATTAAATACAAGGAACCGAAAGTCCGACCCGATCCGGAAAGTACATAACTCGTTCCCGGTGTACCAGGTACATCAAAAGAAAATATTCCTTTCTCTGTTCCTGGTTGTGTGGAAAGCCGGGTGACAAAATTATTGGTGTGGCCACGGGGTGTACGATGAATATATTTGCCGCCATTGTTGATCCGAAAGAAATTGTCCGCAGATACCATTACCGGTGTACCCGAACTGGCTCCGGAGGCATTCAGAAATACGGCCCCGCTATCAAGTACCAGGGCATCCCCTGAACCTGTGGCCAGAAAGGCAGGATTGGCAGTATTCGTCAAAGGCAGCGTTAACTGGATGGATTTCCCACTGGAAGGCTTGATCTGCAAATGAGACAAAGTCACCAATACATTGCCATCGGGCAATCGTACTTCAAAGTTTATCGATAATAAAGAATGGTCCAAAAGCACATCATCAGTCGGGAGAGGTACCTGATCATGCTGCCAATTAAACGGATCGTTCCATGACAGGTTGTCCCCGTCGCCATCCGAATTTCCATCCCATTTGACCTGTGCGTCTACGGAAAAAGAAAAACAAATTGTGAAGCCCCAAAGGGCAAGGATCATTTTTTTCATAAGGAGGTTTTTGAGGTTGAAAACAATAGGCAAAACTACTACTGATAAGTATCGGCATAAAAAAACCTCCCGAATTTGGGAGGTGAAAAATCTATCAAAAATTTGGTGAAATCACCGTTTTGGAACGGGAAGAAGTTTGAGCAGGGTATCTGCCTGGTGCGCATCACTGTCGGCCATTTCCTGCAGGTCTTTTGCTACATCTGCTTCTGATGGTGTAGCGTTAGTGGTATCAGCCTTGTTCTCTGTTTTGGTATTCTCTGTGTTATTACAAGCTGCCAGAGAAAGGGCGAAGAGGGAAACAAGAAGGATTCTTTTCATATAATCGGTTTTAATATTGAATGGTTCAAAGTTAAACTACTTTTTCCGGAAGAAGATACGAACGGGCACCCCACTGAATTTGAAATTTTGCCTTAATTGGTTCTCCAGGTAGTTCATATAAGGCTTTTTAATATCGTCCGGAAAATTGGTAAAGAAAGCAAATGATGGTACCGGTGTAGGTAACTGGGTAATGTATTTTATTTTGATGAGGTGTCCCCGTACCATGGGTGGATGATAAGATTCCACCGCTTTAAGCATGATATCATTTAGCTTGGAAGTAGGAACTTTACGGCTTCTGTTCTCATATACATCCAATGCCATCTCGATAGCCTTGAATATCCTGGTTTTTTCTAAAGCAGAGATGAAAAGAACCGGTACGTCTGTAAAGGGCGCCAGTCTTTGCTTCAATTGTTTCTCATAATCACGGGCTGTGTTGGTGGATTTTTCCATCAGGTCCCATTTATTCACCAGGATCAGCACCCCTTTCCCTTTCTTTACGGCCAGGCTGAAAATGCTCAGATCCTGTGCGGTAATCCCTTTTTCAGCATCCAGCAATAACATGCATACATCAGCCTCGTCTACAGCTTTGATGGCGCGAATGACAGAATAAAATTCAAGGTCTTCGTGAACCTTTGATTTTCTGCGAATACCCGCTGTATCGATCAGGATGAATTCCTTTTGATACATATTGTAATGTGTGTGGATGGTATCCCTTGTGGTTCCGGCCACATCACTGACGATGGTACGTTCCTCCCCGATCAGGGCATTTAGCAGGGAAGATTTTCCCACATTGGGTTGCCCAATGATGGCAAACTTTGGTAACTCCTGTTCACGCTTAACTTCCTCAGAGGCGGCTTCGGGTATGCCTTCGGCGATTGCATCCAGCAATTCACCCGTACCACTACCACTGATCGATGACAGGAAAAAGGTATTGGCAAAACCCAGGCTATAAAATTCATTGGCCAGGAGCATCCTGTCCCCGTTATCCACTTTGTTCACCACGAGATAAACCGGCTTATTGCTCTTACGCAGCACTTTGGCCATGGCACCATCCAGATCGGTGATCCCTGTAGCCACATCCACCATAAATACAATGGCATTGGCTTCTTCCACGGCTATGACCACCTGCTTGCGAATCTCTCTTTCAAAAACATCTTCACTATCCGGTACAAAACCTCCGGTGTCCACCACATTGAAGTTTTTGCCATTCCAATCGGCAACCCCATACTGACGGTCACGGGTAACCCCACTGACATCATCCACGATGGCCTTTCTTTGCTCCAACAAACGGTTGAAGAAAGTGCTTTTCCCCACGTTGGGGCGCCCGACAATGGCGACTGTGTATCCCATGCTTTATCGATTAATTGAATTTAAAATGTGAATGCTATTAGCTTTTAGCAATTGGGTAGCTATTAGCTAATACCCGTATTCCCGCAAATACGTTTCGTTATCTCTCCACTTTGGCCTGACTTTTACAAACAATTCCAGGAACACTTTCTGTCCCAAAAATTCTTCCATTGATTTTCGCGCCTCGGTCCCTAATTTTTTGATCATGGATCCTCCTTTTCCAATCAGGATGATCTTTTGTGTTTCCCGCTGAACGATAATTTCAGCCGTGATCTTGATCAGGCTTTCCTTTTCTTTGAACTCCGTGACCACTACCGTTGAATGATAGGGAATCTCTTCTTCATACAGCTCATAGATCTTTTCCCTTACCAGTTCCCCCGCAAAAAAGCGGGTATTCAAATCCGAGATATCATCTTCCGGAAAAAAGGGAGCGCCCTCGGGTACCGCTTCTACTATGGCCGCCATTAATTCCTTTACCCCGGCTCCTTTCAGGGCCGATACAGGAAAACTTCGTTGAACGTATTTCTTTGCGGAGAAAAAATCAGTCAACCCCTTTACCCTATCCGGTTTTACCGCATCGATCTTATTGATGATCAGATAGGCCGGTACCTTCAGGTGAAGAGCTTGAAAAATGCTGTCAACCTCATCCGGGTTTTCCCGGGCTTCCACCATCAGGAGGGCGAGATCGGCATCTTCCAAAGAACTTTTTACCGCCGACATCATTTTTTCATGGAGGCGGTATTTCGGTTCAATGATACCAGGGGTATCGGAAAAGATCACCTGATACCCTTCTCCGGTTACAATACCCTTGATCCGATGACGGGTTGTTTGCACCTTATGAGATACAATGGCGAGTTTTTCCCCCACTAAAGCGTTGAGAAGCGTGCTCTTGCCCGCATTGGGCTTACCGAAGATATTGACAAAACCGGCTTTCATTTTTTTTGACAAACCGGTAACAATGGGCTCTGTCAAAAAAAGGAGGTAGTCAGATTCATTGCGCCGGCAAGAATAAAAACGGGGACTTAAAGGTCCCCTTTTGTTGCGAAGGGGAGGATCGAACTCCCGACCTTCGGGTTATGAGCCCGACGAGCTACCGCTGCTCTACTTCGCGATGTGGGCGCAAAGATAGGAAGTTGAGGGAAAACAGCCAAATGAAATAAGAAATAAGGAAGAAAAAATAAGGAATGAAAAAGGGTCGGAAACAATTCGTTTCCAACCCTTTCTCATTCCTTATCTGTTATTTGACGTTCTTTATTTTTTCTTCCTTATTTCTTATTTTCTCAGGATTTTCTCGAGATCGAACTTGCCCCGCTGGTCTTGATATTGCGAACGGTTCCCTCTCCTTTATACTTGATATCAGAAGCTCCGCTAACCTTGGCCGAGATTTCTTTGTTTACAGTGATCTGGATGCTGCTGGCTCCACTGGCTTCAATATCGCAATAATCAGTTTGGAAATCGATGCTTTTGAATTCGCTGGCCCCACTGCAATTAATTTTAAGGTCAGTGGCCTTCCCTTTGATTTGAATATCGGAAGCACCGCTTAATTCTACATTGAGTTTATTGACCTGGATATCGGCATTTTTCATATCTGTGGCACCTGAAAAATCAAGGCTAAATTCATCGGCTTTCAGGGTGGTCAGTACGTGTACATTACAGGCACCGCTGGCTCCCAATTTTTTTATCGATTTGAAGGAGATATATACTTTCAGATCCATTTTACTTGAATTCCAACCTTTCCATTTTTTGGGATGGTCATAATCCACATACAGGATACCGTCTTTCACCTGAACGACGATATTATTCTTGTACTCTTGTTTGGAGGCACTTACCGCCACTGCATCTTCACTGGCCTGGGTCAGATACACATCAAATGAACTGGATACCTTGATACTATGAAAACCGGCGACCTGCCGTACCTCAGCATTGGGGTCGTTTACAACTGCGGTTTTTTGGGCGCCGACCCCCAAGACAAAGAGGGATAGGCAAGCAATGAGTAGACTCTTTTTCATGGTCGTTTGGTTTGTTATTTTAAGGTAGTACGAAGGGGAAGGAAAAAAGTTACAAACCACCCAAACTTTCGTAGTTTTGCTTGTTTTTCAGCGATTCCCGGGGTGTTCCCTGCCTGCTGGCAGGGATCTGAGATCAAACCCGTAGAACCTGATCAGGGTAATGCCTGCGCAGGAAAGGAGACAAACCCTTGTATTCTCCCCTGTTTACAGCATTCCCTCTCATTTTTAAACCTAAAATTTTAAAAAAATGAAGAGGATTGCCATTTTGACCATCCCCATTCTAGCCGGAATGGCCCTGTTTGGACAGGAAAAACCGGCGCCAACTGACAGTGTCCGTCTCCTCGAACCCGTGGAAGTAAGATCCACCCGGGCCGGGGAAAATGCCCCTTTTACAAAGACCAATCTCTCCAGGGAAACGATCAGCCGGAACAATTTGGGCGCTGATCTGCCTTTTTTGCTCAATCAGGTTCCTGGAACCGTGGTTAATTCAGATGCCGGAAACGGCGTAGGTTATACCGGTATACGGATCCGGGGTACCGATGCCAGCCGGATCAATGTAACCCTTAACGGCATCCCTTTTAATGATGCCGAAAGTCAGGGTGCCTTTTTTGTCAACCTGCCCGATTTTAGTTCATCGGTGAGCAGCATCCAGGTTCAGCGGGGTGTGGGTACCTCCTCGAATGGGCCCGGCTCCTTTGGGGCCACTATTAATATCAGTTCCCATGAAACTACCCTGGCCCCTTACCTGGAACTGAACAATAGTGTTGGCTCCTTTAATACATGGAAAAATACACTCAAAGTAGGTACTGGGCTGGTGGGAGGCCATTTTACCACAGACTTCCGTCTTTCACGTATCACCAGTGATGGATTCATAGACCGCGCGGAAAGCAGACTCGAATCCTATTATTTCTCTACTGCCTGGATCAACAAGCGATCAAGTATTCGCTTCACCCATTTTGCCGGAAAAGAAAAAACCTATCAGGCCTGGTATGGTATCCCTGCCAGTGATCTGATCAATAATCGAACGGCCAATTATGCCGGTACTGAACGACCGGGCACACCTTATGACAATGAAACCGACAATTATAACCAGGATCATTTCCAGCTCTTTTTTCAACATGACCTGAACAATGCCTGGAAATTCAATACCGCTTTTTTTTATGTAAAAGGCAAAGGATATTATGAACAATACAAAGCCGGTGAATACTATGCCGATTATGGGCTTGTCCCGCCCGTCTATGGCAACGATACTATTTTTAGTACGGACCTTGTTCGACAGCTTTGGCTGGACAATGATTTTTATGGGCAAACCTTTTCCCTTTTTCACCGGAAAGGAATCTCGCAACTGACCATCGGTGGCGGATGGAACAGGTATGAAGGAAAACACATTGGCACAGTGATCTGGGCGCAGAATGGATTGGGAAAGGATACCCGATGGTATGAACATCCGGCCCTTAAAACCGATCTCAACCTGTATGTAAAGGAGCAGGTCAATTTTTCCAAAGACTGGTTTGGTTTTATTGACCTCCAATACCGCGGACTCCGCTATAATATCAACGGGTTTCGGAACAACCCTGGAGTGAACATAGATAACTACTACCATTTCTTCAATCCAAAAGTGGGATTGAGCTATTCCAATAAGGCGGGATGGTCTTCCTATTTATCCTATAGCCTGGGACAAAAAGAACCCAACCGGGATGACTTTGAAGCGGGAGCAGCCCAGCAACCTAAGCCCGAAAAACTAAATGATATCGAATTTAATATTGGAAAAAAGGCAGCGAAATTTCAATGGGATGCCACCTTGTATTACATGCACTATAAAGACCAATTGGTGCTTACCGGGAAAATTAATGATGTGGGGGCTTATACCCGGACCAATATCCCCAAAAGCTATCGAATGGGTATTGAATTGAATGGATCGGTAAAAATCAATTCCCTCTTGTATTTTGCCGGCAATCTTGCCCTGAGTCGAAACAAGGTGATCGATTTTACTGAATATGTGGATGATTATGACAACGGTGGGCAATTGAGTTTTACCTACGATAGACCTGATATTGCCTTCTCCCCCTCGGTTGTGGCCAGCGCCACAGTAGGTTTTATTCCCATCAAAAGGCTGGAGTTGGATTGGATCAGCAAATATGTGAGCCGGCAATACCTGGATAACACGCAAAACGTAAACAGGAGCCTTGATGCTTTTGCGGTGCAAGACCTGCGTTTGATCTGGACACCCTTCAAAAAGCATTTTGCCGATACCCGGATCATTGCCCAGGTAAACAACCTGCTGGATTCAAAATATGAACCCAACGGGTATACCTTCAGTTATCAGTATGGCGGGGAATTGACGACGGAGAATTATTATTTCCCCATGGCAGGCAGGAACTTTGTTCTGGCAATAAACCTGGCTATAAAATAATAGCCCTATAAATCAGTTTCCCGCGGTGCCTGTACAGAAACGCCGCGGGAAACTTCACTTCTTATAATCCTGCTTTCTTTAGATCAGGGTTTTATTTTCTCCTGCCACTCCAGCATTCCGCCTACAAGATTTTTGGTATTGGTAAAGCCCATGGTTTCCAGCAGAAGACAGGCAGTGAGGCTTCGTTTGCCACTGCGACAGTGGATGATGACCTCTTCATTTTTGAGTGATTCAATATCATCTACCTGGAAGGATTGTATCTGTCCAAGGGGAATCAATTTTGCGCCGATATTAAATTCAGCATATTCATTGGGTTCGCGAACATCGATGATGTTCAACTTTTCACCCGCATCCATGCGGGATTTCAACTCTTCAACCGTTATATTTTCCATGTCAATTAATTTATTGGGGACTGCACACGGTTCGTATCGATCACCGGTTTCTCCACCATCAACCAGACATCGACCATTTGACCTGGCCGTATCCGTTGCATTTTTCCTTCCTCGTCGAACCGTTTGGGGTTCTGATCAAAAATAAAGGCATTAAGGGTATCTGTTACGCCTTGGGCCTGCGCCACGAAGATGCTGATGCCCCTGCTTCCGAGATCTGCTTTGGCCTGGGCAAAGGTCAGGCCAAGCAAATGAGGAACAGGGTATTGCGTATCTCCCACTCCGTCTCCCAGAACCAGGTCGATCGTTGTTCCCATCTGAATTTTTGTACCGGCCGCTATAGCCTGACCATTGACCAATTGTTCCAGCACCGAGTTCTTGGCAAAGTCTGGTTTAGTGGTGGTATCACCCACCCGCAGGCCCATATTTTTTAACTGCATTTCCGCACTCCGATAGCTAAATCCGATCAGGTTGGGCATTTCGATCACCGGAGGAACGGCGCGGTTGATCGTGAGATAAACCGTCCGGTCGATCTTGACTACCGCATCCCCTTCAGGCACTTGCCGAATCACTGAAAGTGGAGGAATGGTATCGATATAAATAGAATCAACGATCTCCAGTCCAAATCCTCCGGCAGCCAATAATTTTTTTGCTTCATCCAGTGTTTTCCCGGTGACATCCGGAACATTTTTGGACCGGTCATGCTTAGTGATAAAATTAAGCGATATCACAAACAGGAACAAGATCACGACCACCAGAATAAAGGCAGCGAGAATGTTGACCCAGAGTGGACGTTTTGTTATAAAAGAAAACACGTTTGGCATTTTTAGGTTATGGTTCAGGAAGCATTCAGTGCTTCATCGGTTATGGCGGAATAAAAATCGGTCAGGTTCATCCCGGCAGCCCGTACCTGCTGAGGTACGATACTGGCGTCACTTTGTCCAGGGATGGTATTTACTTCCAGCATATAAGGTCTTCCCTCCTGCTCCTGATAAATAAAGTCGATACGTATCACACCCCGGCAATTGAATACGGCATAAATGGTACGAGCCGCATCGCGGATCTTTTCTGCTACTGTATCGGCAATCTCCGCCGGAGTGGTTTCTGTTGATTTCCCCTGGTATTTGGCTTCAAAATCAAAGAATGCCTTGTCATGATCGGCCCTGACTTCGGTGATTGGAAGTACATGTATCTTACCCTTGGACCGATACACGCCTACGGTAAACTCCCGGCCCTGGATCATTTCTTCTACCAGTACCTGGCTATCCTCGGCAAAAGCCTTTTCGATCGCTTCATCCAACTCACCTGCCTTAAAAACCTTGCTCATTCCGATACTGGATCCTCCGTTATTGGGTTTTACAAATACCGGATATTGAAGTGTATCCCGAAAGGACGCCGAATTTGCATGTGAGTGCCGAAACAAATGTACGGAACGAGCCACCCCTATACCGGCCATGGAGGCAACAGCAACTGTATATCGTTTGTTGAAGGTGATAGCAGAAGTGGCAGCATCACAGGAAGTATATGGAATACCCAGGGTATCAAAATACCCTTGCAACTTTCCGTCTTCGCCGGGTGTTCCATGAATACAAATAAAGACCGCGTCAAATTTTACTTTGCCAGTTGACAGGGACAATGAAAAGTCGTTCTTATCAATAGCTGTGGAATCCTGATAGAACCAGCCATCCTTCCGCACATCGATCAGATAAACCTCATATTTTGACCGGTCGAGATGGGCATCGATGGTTTTCGCACTTTTATAGGATATCACAGCCTCGCCGGAATAACCTCCCGTCAGCAGGGCGATCTTTTTAGTCATGAAAGGTATAGGTGTTTGTGGGGCAAATATTCGAAAATTCCGGTGTATTTGGAAGAATTCAAACGGCTTATCCTTAAAACTTATTTGATGCCCTTCCGCTTTTACCCAATTTTAACATTCAGGAAATAAGAAAGGTGAAGGCCATCTACTTCCTTCACCTTTTTACGGCGGGAAATATCACCCGCCAGAATGGAACAGTACTGGACTGTTTTATATTGATCCTAAGATAAGTCAAAAAGAAAGGGAAAACCAGTTTTCGCCCCTCTTTTTTTCCACAATCAGATGTGCATTTTATCTTTTTTGGCCAGCAGTTCATCCACGGTTTCGCGGTACATTTCGTCTGGAACACAGCAATCTACCGGGCAAACAGCGGCACACTGGGGCTCTTCATGAAAACCCTGGCACTCGGTGCATTTATTGGGAACGATATAATAGGTATCCGTGGCAACCGGCGCATTCTTTTGGTCAGCTTCGATAACAGTTCCATCCATGAGGGTAAAAGAGCCTTTGACTGTGGTCCCGTCAGCAATGGCCCATTCCACACCACCTTCATAAATGGCGTTATTGGGGCATTCTGGTTCGCAGGCACCGCAGTTGATACATTCTTCGGTGATCTTGATTGCCATATCTTTTGATTTTAATTTACGGAATAGCGAATTTTGAAAGTCCTACAAATATAAAGCACCGTTATAAAAATAAAAATGAATTTAGAACATCGTATAAATCTGATGGTCCGATTGGGGGAATATATGGCCGGAAATGACCCCGCCTGGGTCGAAGCCCGTTCCCGGGCCTCGGTGGAGAATGGCTGGTTTACCCCTGAATTCATTGACAAGGCCGTTCGGTCTATCGTTGACGGTTACCTTCAAAGGGAAACCCTGGAAGCATTGGCAAGCGATTATCCCTACCTGCAAGAGCACCACACGCCCCGTAAAGTGGGGATCGTTATGGCCGGGAATATACCGCTGGTAGGATTCCATGATCTGCTTTGCGTCTTCCTGTCGGGCCATATCGCGCTCATAAAGCCCTCTTCACGGGATAAAGTACTGCTCGAACACCTGGTGGAGACACTGGTTTCCTGGGTTCCGGAAATAGCTGACCGCATCCAATTCCAGGAGATGCTCAAACATTGCGATGCCTATATCGCCACCGGAAGCAATAATTCCTCCCGCTATTTTGCCTATTATTTTGGCAAATACCCAAATATCATCCGGAAAAACCGGACCTCCGTTGGCTTGCTCGATGGCACCGAGACCAGCGAGGAACTGGACGCACTGGCAGACGATGTACACCTGTATTTTGGTCTGGGATGCCGAAATATCACCAAGATCCTGGTCCCGGAAGGATATGATTTCATTCCCCTGCTGGAGGCTTTCAAAAAATATGGCTACCAGGGAGAACACCATAAGTACAAGAATAATTATGATTACAACCTGGCCCTTCATATCCTGAATGGGAATAAATACATGTCAAGTGGCAGCCTTCTCCTGGCCGAAAACCCGTCCCTGTTCTCCCCGATCAGCCAACTGAACTATGAATATTACTCAAATAAGGAAAAAATGACAGCCCAGGTCCTGTCAAACCCCGACCTTCAATGTCTCGTTGGCCATGGATTTACCCCCTTTGGGCAGGCGCAATGTCCGGGAATCCGGGATTTTGCAGATGGCATAGATACAATGGCGTTTTTGGGAGGTATCTAAGGAGGGGCGGTTTGGGGAGGTTGGATGTTTGAGGTCAGATGTTGGATGTTGGATGTTGGAAGTCCTAGGTCCGGAGTACACAGTTTTTTCCTCGGTCAACTGTTCCCCGTCATCTGACATCCAACATCCAACATCCAACCTCTCAAAACCAGCACGCATCTACGAAGCTCTTAGTAAATGATTTGTTAAACTGAAAACCTGACAGATCAACTGTATCAATGTCTTTGTTATTTTGTAGGCACAAACTTTGAATAGAAAACCAAAAATCAGTATAGAACATGAAATGGAAACAGATACTTCTGATCGTAGTAATCAGTAGTGGTACAGCCCTGGGCAGTGTGTGGGGTTATTCGAAATGGGGACAGAAGAATTCGGTAACCATCTCTGGTGCAGATGCAAAATTACCTGCCAATTATGCCGGCTTCTTTGACGGTAAATCAGGTGATGCTGCAGCCCCTATTGACTTTACCCAGGCAGCCAATGCATCGGTTCAGGCCGTGGTGCACATTAAAACCAAGATCCCGGCGCAGAAAGTGAGCAATGATATTCCCCGTCGCCGGGGAGGTATGTTTGATGATTGGTTCGACCAGTTCTTTGACATGGGTCCTCAGGTTATCCCGGAACAAAGGGCTTCGGGAAGTGGGGTGCTGATCAGTGATGACGGGTATATTGTTACCAATAATCACGTGATCGATGATCAAAAAGGCGGTGTTGCCGGGGAGATCAATGTAACCCTGCATAATAAAAAATCCTATAAGGCCCGCTTGATCGGACGCGACCCAAGCAGTGACCTGGCTGTACTTAAGATCGATGCCACTGGTCTTCCTTACCTGATCTATGGCAATTCTGACGATGTCAAACTGGGGCAGTGGGTACTGGCTGTTGGTTATCCGCTTACTTTGGAGACAACAGTTACCGCTGGTATTGTAAGTGCTAAGGGACGAGCCATTGGCATCAATAGCCGGCAAAGTAATAGTCCGGTTGAATCATTTATACAAACAGATGCGGCAGTTAACCAGGGGAACAGTGGTGGTGCCCTTGTAAACACCACCGGGCAACTTATTGGTATCAACTCGGCCATCCTGGCTCCTAGTGGAACCTATGCCGGTTACTCTTTTGCAATTCCCGTAAAACTGGTCAAAAAGATCGTAAACGATATCATAGAATTTGGCGATGTCCAAAGAGGATATATCGGTATCAGCTACCCTTCCGGAGAATTATCAGAAGAGCAGCAAAAAGAACTTGGTTTTCGTGATGGGGATGGAGTATATGTATCTGCCGTTTCCCCCGATGGTGCTGCCGTTAGTGCCGGTATCAAAAAAGGAGATGTCATTACGCGGATCAACAATCAGCCTGTTACCAGTGGCTCTGAAATGAGTGCCCAGGTAGCCAATTACCGTCCGGGTGATAAAGTCGCAGTAACCTATAAACGCGGTGGAAAGGAATTTACCGCCAATGTGGTGCTGAAAGCCAAAGCAGGAAACTTTGATGTGGTGAATACCGCTAATATCAATGATAAAATTGGTGGACAACTCGCAACACTCGACGCCCGCAAAGCAGAGAAAATGGGTATCGATGGTGGTGTGGAAGTAACCAAGGTCTATGAAGGCGGTCCCTTAAACAAAGCCCGCGTGGAAGATGGATTTGTGATCACCAGCATCAATGACCGCCCGGTGAAAAGCCTGGAAGAATTGGTAAAATTGCTGAACAGTTTCAATAGTGTGTTCCAGGTAAAAGGTGTCTATCCCGGATATGATGGGGTGTATACTTTTCCGGTGAAGTTGAATGAAGACTGAGAAATAAGGAATAAGAAATAAAAAATAAGGAATGAGAAAGTAGAGAGCACTCTTTCTCATTCCTTATTTTTTATTTCTTATTCCTTCTTTCCTATTTCAAATAGACATAATACCCCCACCCCATAATCCTCCCTTCTCTTTCTTCGCTCCAGTTTTTTGACTGACTGGAAAACAATTCGGTAAAGGTTCCTTCCAGACGGGTATCGGGTATGGAAAAAGACAATTCATATTCATCCGAAAAATGGAGGATGACCAGCACTTCGCTTTCACCTTTTTTTCTCAGAAAAGCATAGAGCTTATCATCTGCACTGGTATGCAGGCGAATGGGAAGTGTATCGGGGTCGCCTGCGCGTAAGGCAGGGTGCTGGCTATGAAGCTGCAATAAATCTTTGTAGAATTTTTCAAGGTAATACTGACCTGTCCATTCCACGGGATCTTTATCAAAGAAGGCCAACCGCTTGTGGTTGGGCGCCTCCTGTCCGGTATACACAAGTGGAATTCCACTCCAGGTAGCGCTGAAAACAGCCAATCCCCTTGCCATATCGCCATACTTCTCAAACTCGGTACCATTCCAACTGTTCTCGTCATGATTACTTGTAAACCATATCTGCATAGAGCTTCCCCGGTTAACCTGCTGGTACCGCTCCAGTAATGATTCTAATTCAAAAAGCGGATACCGATGCTGATAAAATTCGCGGGTCCGGTGCATCCATTTCCAGGAATAACAGGCATCAAAAACCCCCATGTATTCCGGGTTTTCCAGTTCATCAAATTCACCCAGCCAAAAAAGTGGTTTAATTTTTTCAAGCGCCGGGCGTGCTTCCTGCCAAAAGAAATATTCCACCCAGGCAGCCAGATCGCAACGAAAACCATCAATATCAAATTCCATCACCCACCATTGCATGGCTTCGATCATGGCAGCCCGCATATCCGCGTTGTAGAAATCAAGCTCAATGATATCGTCCATCCCGGAAGCACGTTTGAAATCACCGGTAGCAGGATCTTTTTCATACCAGTCGGGATGTTGAATGGTCCATTCATGGCCCCAGCCGGTATGATTGGCCACCCAGTCGATTATCACTTTAAACCCCATTTCATGGGCTGTTTTCACCAGTTCCCGAAAGTCGGCCTCGGTTCCGAATTCAGGATCCACACCTTTGTAAGAAGCACAGGCATAATAACTTCCCATCGTGCCCTTCATATGCTGCCGCGCTATTGGGGTAATCGGCATGAACCAAAGGGTTTCAACACCCATGGCACGCAAACGGGGCAAGGCCGGCATAAAAGCCTGTATGGTTCCTTCCTGACTATATTGTCGAAGGTTGACCTCATAAACATTTGTGTGGCGAACCCAATCGGGTATGGGAAACGGTTTTGGCATGGGTAAAATAAGGTGTGAAAATAAGAAATAGCTGCTATGTAATATAGCATAACCATGAAAGAGGGTAATTTTGCCAAATGAAGAGTTTCGAGATACCGGAAATGTACCGAAGCCCGCTGATCACAGCGGTTAAACAAAAACGCAAAGAGGAGGATAAGTTAAAAAAAGACTTTACCCCTACCCTGCTTGATTTTGGTAACCTTCGTATTCACCTGGCCCGACATTTCGGGTTCTGTTACGGAGTGGAGAATGCCATTGAGATCGCCTTTCGCACCATAGCCGAAAACCCGGACAAGCGCATATTTTTGTTAAGTGAGATGATCCACAATCCACAGGTAAATGCCGATCTGCAGTCCTATGGCATTACTTTTATGCAGGACACCTATGGAAAACAACTCATTCCCTTTGAATCGCTGACCGCCGACGATATTGTTGTGATCCCTGCCTTTGGTACCACTCTTGAGATAGAAGAAAAGCTTCGTGGAATTGGTATTCAGATCGAAAAATACAATACCACCTGCCCATTTGTTGAAAAGGTCTGGAACCGGAGTGAACAGATCGCGCGTAAAGATTATACCATCGTAATTCATGGCAAGCCCAGGCATGAGGAAACCAGGGCCACATTTTCACACGCCTCCTTTTATGCTGCTTCCGTGGTGGTAAAGGACATGGGCCAGGCCATTGAATTGGGCAAATATATTTCCGGTGAAAAAGATCCCGCGCAATTCTATCAGGAATTTGAAGGGCAGTATTCGTCGGGATTTAAGGTGGAACGCGATCTTCAAAAGATCGGTGTGGTGAACCAGACGACCATGTTGGCCAGTGATACGCAGGCGATCGCCGATCATTTGAAACAGGTCATGATCGCTACCTATCAACCAGCACCAGATCAGGTTTCCTCCCGGTTTGCGGATACGCGCGACACACTATGCTATGCGACAAATGATAACCAGAGTGCTGTTTATGGTATGCTCGAAACAAAAGCCGATCTGGCCATCGTGGTGGGAGGATACAACTCCTCCAACACCTCTCACCTGGTAGAATTGTGCGAAGAAAAATTGCCTACCTATTTCATTCGGGATGAAAGTAAACTCCTGTCAAAGGAAGAGATCGAGCATTTTGATTTTCACCATAAACTCGAAAAGACCACCACGAATTATTTACCCGAAAAGGAACCAGTTGATATCCTGATTACCAGCGGTGCTTCCTGCCCCGATGCGATCGTGGAAAGAGTGATAAATCGGCTTAGATCTTTATTTGAAGGATGATTTTCGTGAGACGTGAGGCGTGAGAGGTGAATAGTGAAAGGTGAGTGGCAAGAGTTTTCTACTCACGATTCACGTCTCACGATTCACGTCTCACGAAACCTACTTATAAAGCAACTCATAATACTCGTGCGCCATCCTATTACTTTCAAACTGGAACCGCACATCCCGCATACCATTCTTTGTGATCTGTCTCCAGGTATCACGGTCATTGTAGTATAATGGGAGAATTTGTTTTTCGAGTATCTCGTATAATTTATCCAAGTCGTATTGATCTTGTTCCTGAACCGACATGCGGTCATAATCAGCCTTTGGAACCACAAACCCGTTGTTTCCGTGATTAATGAATTCAGGGATCCACCCATCATCCGTAGAGAAGTTGACTGCACCATTCATGGCTGCGGTCATACCGCTGGTACCTGATGCTTCGCGTGGTACACGGGGATTATTCAACCAAATATCGCCTGCTTGTTTCAGGCGTTTGGACAAGGCCAGTTCATATCCGATCAGCACCGCCACATTGTTATAATTTTTGCTCAGGTGCACCAGTGCATTAAACTCGGATATCGCCGGATAATCGAGTGGGTAAGGTTTACCTGCCCAAATGATCTGAATGGGGTAACGTGTATCTTCCATCAGGCGGTTGAACCGTGTAAGGTCAGACGCGATCAACCCGGCCCGCTTATACCCGGCAAAGCGGCGCGCCCATACGATCGTAAACACATCCGGATTGAATAATTTTCCCGTTTGATCGGCTACAATCTCAAATGCCCTTTTCTTCAGATGCTTTTTCCGGTCATCAAAGGCCCAATCATTTCCTTCTTCACTAAACCGGTATAATTGCTTATCCGCCCAATAACGCCAATTCTGCGCATTGGTGATCGAGATGATGGGACAAATATTCTGGTATTTTCCCCACATCTGGCGGGAAACCACACCATGCAATTGAGATACTCCATTGGCCAGTTTGGCAAAACGGAGCGCAGCAAGAGAATGGTTAAACTGGTCATCGTTACTCTGGGTCAGCTTTTTCACTTCATCCACGGAAAGCCCGCAGAAATAACTCATTTTATGACAGAGGTAAATATCGTGTTTCTCATTACCCGCTTCCTCCGGTGTATGCGTCGTGAACACCAATCTTTTCCTCACTTCCTCGATATTGTTCCCATATTTTTTATACAGATAAAAGGCGGAAGAAAGGGCATGCGCCTCATTCATGTGGTAGAGATCGGGGTTGAACCCAAGTTCATCCACCAATTTAGCTCCCCCTACACCCAACAGAATGAATTGGGCAACTTTAGTGGCCACATTGGCATCGTATAAACGGTGGGTGATGGTTTGAGATACGTAGTCATTCTCCGGAATATCGGTAGACAGGAGAAATAAGGGAGCTGTTTTAAAGGTCTCCGGATTCAGGTAATAGGCTTTCACCCAAACCGGATGTTCATGTACATTGATCTGGAATTTAATACCAGTATCTTCCAGAAAACTGAAATTCTTTTCCATCCAGGTTACCTGAAGGGTCTGATCCTGGTTGCGGGATTGGTCATAATACCCATATTTCCAAAGGATTCCGATACCGATCATGTTCTGCCTCAACTCATAAGCACTCCGCATATGTGAACCGGCCAGAAACCCCAATCCACCGCTGTAGATCTTCAGGGGCTGGTGTATCCCGAATTCCATCGAGAAATAAGCAATCTTCTTGGAATAACGTTCATCGCAGGCGTACGGAAGCTTGTAATGTCTAAAACTCATAATGTGTCTTTTTTACACTTTGCGGGCGCAATATAATCGCAAAAATTGAAATAAGATAGGACTCAGCCCTTGCTCTTTTTCGCTTTCGATGTCTTTTTCCTGGGAAATGCCCCATCAAACACACATTCCAGGCCACGCCAATTGCCACAGGCAGCCTCTTCTTTTAACCTCACGGAGGTGGCAGAAAACTGAAAAGCCAGTTGACAGGGGTCACCGGGTTTGCTGTAAACAGCTTTGTTGGCGGAGATAAATTTTGCTTCGCCCCGGATCTCCCCTTTGCAATCGCCGGCCTTGTTCTCAAGGTGAATAAAAAAGATCATTCGGCCGGGGCGAGCTGCATCACGAATGGAAATGATATTCATTTTATCACGGGAATAGTCAGCCGAATATTTGTTCTTAACCGGCAAGGTATCAATGGGATTGATCACCTCCCGGATGCGATCATCCAATGCTTCAGTCATCAGGAGGGTGAATTTCCTTAACTCGCCGTCGTAAGCAAATGATTCCTTTCCTTCTGCCTGCGTGCCATCTGCCTTGGTCATTTGTATTGTTTTGTTCACCACAAAGCGTGAATCCATATTACTTTGCTCCCGTGTGGCGCTGTTCTTATCCTGCTGAAAAAGGATCATGGAGTTACCATAGGCTAATTTTTTATCCAACGCGGAAATGAGTATGATCCGCTTTTCCCCGCCCACGAGCTTGGAAAAAAGATAGGTTTCACCTTCCGGGTCTTCCACCCGGGCTACCGGATAGAATTTGGGTTTGACTGTCCTTCCAAAAAGCGCATTGACGATCGAATCGGGAATGAATTGTGTAAATATCTTTCGGCTTATCCGAAAGGAATCATTGTCTTTTTTTCGGATCGAAGTATCGGCAAAAACCAGGGTCGGTTTTTTCAATGGATACGATTCAACAAAATCACTGATCTCCACTGGTTCCTCTCCCGATAATGAAGGCTTTTTCTTTTTTCCACAACCACCCAGTATCCCGATGGCCAATAGGAACAATAAGACCCTTTTCATCCTGAAAATTTTCCCCAATATACCGTATTCCCCCCTTACAGAAAGGTTATTTTCGTGTTTACGGAATTTTTTTTAGATTTGTCTAAATTTTATTTTAGGCAAAATGAATTATTCGGTCAGCGAAGAAAATTATATCAAAGCCATTTTCCATCTTCAGGGTGAAGGGGAAACGGTGACCACTAACGCACTGGCGGCTGAATTAAAAACAAGACCGGCATCGGTGACAGATATGCTCAAGAAATTGAAGACAAAAAAGCTGGTCAATTACCAACCCTATCATGGATTTCGGCTTAGTCCCGAAGGAAAGAAAACAGCGCTGGGTATTATCCGTCGTCATCGTCTCTGGGAGTATTTTCTTTCGGAGAAATTAAAATTTGACTGGAATGAGGTACATGAGGTGGCCGAACATCTTGAACATGTAAGCAGCCGAAAACTCATTGACAAATTGGAGGAATATTTGGGTTACCCCAAATTTGATCCGCATGGAGATCCCATACCGGATAGTTCCGGTAAAATGGAGTCCAGTCCCCAAACAATGCTCAGTCAATTGGAACCCACTCAGGCCGGAGTGGTTATCCAGGTGAGCAACCAATCCCCTGCCCTGCTTGAATTATTGTCAGCACGCAAGATCGGTATCGGTACCCGTATCGAACTGATACGCAAGTTTGCCTTTGACGGTTCGGTAGAAATCCGAATCGGTCGTTCTGCACCATTTATCATCAGTGAACAATTAGCCAGTAACTTATTTATCCGGAAATAACCATGAAATCAATTGAAGCTTTTTT
The DNA here is from genome assembly GCA_017303415.1 of Chitinophagales bacterium. Taxonomy (NCBI): domain Bacteria; kingdom Pseudomonadati; phylum Bacteroidota; class Chitinophagia; order Chitinophagales; species Chitinophagales bacterium. The sequence goes on along the minus strand of JAFLBJ010000001.1, from coordinate 2,049,479 downwards.
CTCCCAGCTTGGACCTGTACAATCCGCTTTACTGGCTACGCTATTTACCTGGCTGGTCACAGCCCTTGGGGCTTCGCTGGTTTTCTTTTTTAAGACCATGCGCCGGAGTGTACTTGACCCGATGCTCGGGTTTACGGGTGGTGTAATGGTTGCTGCCAGTTTCTGGAGCCTGTTAAACCCGGCGATTGAAATATCGGAAAGACTTTATCCCGGGTGGAGTTGGATGCCGGCGGCAGTGGGTTTCTTTCTGGGGGCCATGTTCATTTATGGATTGGATAAATACCTGCCCCACCTCCATATCAATTTTGGGGTGGAAGAAACGGAAGGTGTCAGGACAAAGTTGCATAAAACCACCTTGCTCATCCTGGCCATTACCTTACATAATATTCCGGAAGGTTTGGCGGTTGGAGTGCTATTTGGCGCAGCGGCTGAGGGTATGCCCGAAGCGTCGATTGCAGGCGCAATAGCCCTGGCCCTGGGTATCGGGATACAGAATTTTCCTGAAGGCATTGCTGTGGCCATGCCCCTTCGACGGCATGGGGTCAGTCGTTTGCGAAGTTTCTGGTTTGGTCAACTTTCCGCCATCGTAGAACCCATTGCCGGTGTCATTGGTGCGCTGGCCGTCATGTATATGCAACCGGTATTACCCTTTGCCCTGGCTTTTGCGGCCGGTGCCATGATCTATGTGGTTGTTGAAGAAGTAATTCCCGAAACGCAGCGTGACAAATACACCGACCGGTCTGTATTGGGATTTATCGGAGGCTTTCTGGTGATGATGGTACTGGATGTGGCGCTGGGATAGGTATTATGCTTTTCGCGCACGCAGCAAATGCTTAAAGCGGCTAAAGGTCTCAGGTTTGATATTGAGTAATGAGGCCAGGTATTTCTGAGGCACCCGTTGAATCAGGTCCGGGTTGCGGCTTACGAAATCAATAAAACGTTCCCTGGGCGATTCCTGTATCAGTTTAGATTGCCATTTATCTTGTAAGATGGCGATCGAGGTGACAACTTTGCGACCCAGATGTTCCATCTTGGCAGAAGAACTAAAGATCGTTTCCAGGCTTTTATACGAGATCGAGATCAAAGTAGTGGGCTCAATGGCTTCCAGGCAATAGTTGGAAGGCTCCCGGCTTAAGAATGAATCCTGAACCAGGATGATCTGCCCCTCTTTGGAAATCTGGGTATGGACCTCTACCTTGTTTTTCTTGTAATATTTGCGGACCAACCCACGTGTGATCAGGTTGAAATAATTTTCCACCTCCCCAATCCCGGTGATCACTTGTCTTTTTTCAAATTGACGCTTGACCGTCAGGGGTTGAATAAATTCATGAAACTCCTCATCGGATAGTTCCGTGAACTTGTTAATAAAATGGAGTAGTACCTTGTAGTCTTGCATTGCTACCTATCAGTGGTACAAAGGTAGGCAACCTGACACGATAACAAGCCCCAAAATCGGTGAATTGCCCCTCTTGAACGATAAAATGCCCGATTCGGGTATCGGGTTGAACATTTACGGAAACCCCTAAATTTGCAGCTATTCAAAACATTACAAGAATTATGGCACAAAAAATCAAGGTGGCCAATCCAGTCGTGGAACTGGACGGCGATGAAATGACAAGGATTATCTGGAAATTCATCAAAGACAAACTCATCCTTCCTTATTTGGAAGTGGATATCAAATACTATGACCTCGGTATGGAGTATCGGGATGCGACCAATGACCAGGTCACGATTGATGCAGCCAATGCGATCAAAGAACATGGTGTGGGTATCAAGTGTGCCACCATTACCCCGGATGAAGCAAGGGTAAAAGAGTTCAACCTGAAACAAATGTGGAAGAGCCCCAATGGAACGATCCGGAATATTCTGGATGGCACTGTATTCCGCGAACCGATCGTAATGAAGAATGTACCCCGTCTTGTGACCAATTGGACCGCCCCCATCATTGTGGGACGTCATGCATTTGGTGACCAATACCGGGCTACGGATACCGTGATCAAAGGAAAAGGAAAGCTCACCATGACCTTTACACCCGAAGGTGGTGGCGAAGCGCAGGTTTTTGAAGTGTACAATTATAAAGGCGATGGAGTGGCCATGACCATGTACAATACCGATGAAAGTATCATTGGCTTTGCACGGAGCTGCTTCAATATGGCCCTGAGCAAAAAATGGCCTCTTTATCTCTCCACCAAGAATACCATCCTCAAGAAATACGATGGGCGTTTCAAAGATATTTTTGAAGAGATCTATCAAAATGAATTCAAGGCCAAATTTGATGCCGCCGGTATCATCTATGAACATCGCCTGATCGATGACATGGTGGCCAGCGCCCTGAAATGGAATGGCAATTTTGTCTGGGCTTGTAAGAATTATGATGGTGATGTACAAAGCGATACGGTTGCCCAGGGATTTGGTTCACTCGGCCTCATGACCTCCGTATTGATCACACCTGACGGGAAAACAATGGAAGCTGAAGCCGCTCACGGAACAGTGACACGTCACTACCGTGAACATCAGAAGGGTAAGCCCACATCCACCAACCCCATCGCGTCGATCTTTGCCTGGACACGTGGCTTGGCTTTTCGTGGTAAACTGGATAACAATCAGGCCCTGATCGATTTTGCCAATGCCCTGGAGGCTGTGTGTATTGAAACAGTAGAAAGTGGTAAGATGACAAAGGACCTCGCGGTATGTATCCATGGTAACAAGGTGAATCATGGAGAACATTACCTCTATACTGAGGAATTCCTGGATGCCATTGATGAAAACCTGAAGAAAAAATTAGGCTAACCTCCCCGCGTTCCCTTAGCGCCTTTGCAACTTCGCAGTAAATTTAACTGCAGGACGCCCTGGCACTAAGGGACGCTTATTTATTCGATAATGCGATCCATCAGAGAAGCCAAACAAGAAGACATTCCCCACATCCGGTCGCTGGCTTTTGCGATCTGGCCCGAAACCTATAGTTCCATTATTTCCAGCGAGCAGATAGATTATATGCTTGAAATGATGTACAGCGAAGCAGCCCTGCAAAAACAAATGGAAGAAGGCTGTGTTTTTCTGCTCGCGGAAAACCAGAATACTCTGGTGGGATTCGCCGCTTATCAGCGTCTTTCCTCCGAAGAATTCAAATTGCATAAACTGTATGTCCTACCCTCGCAGCACGGCAAAGGAACCGGAAGAGCACTGGTTGATCAGGTAAATGATGCCGTAAAAAAGCAAGGGGGAAAAAAGATCATCTTACAGGTCAATAAAAACAATCCGGCAAAAACCTTCTACGACCGTCTTGGTTTTATAGTGCGGGAAGAAGTGGTACTTGATATTGGAAATGGATTTGTGATGGATGATTTTGTGATGGAGAAAGACGTGAGACGTGAATCGTGAATCGTGAGACCTTTCACGTCTCACGATTCACGCCTCACGCTCCACCAACACATGCGTATCCTTAATCACTCCCATCACAAACACACTCTGCACCTGCCCCATGTTCTCGATCTGGCTGAGTTTGTTGACATGAAAATTGTAGTAGGAATCCATATTTTCCGCCACCACTTTTAGCATAAAATCAAATTCGCCCGAGATATTATAACACTCGATCACTTCGGGCATTTCCTGAATGGCTTTGATGAATTTGATACCCGCGTTCTTATTATGTTGCCTAATGGAAACATAACAGATAACCATCAGGCTTTTCTTTACACTGGCCGGATCCAATAAGGCCGCGTACTGTTTAATCACCCCGGTATCTTCCAGGCGTTTGATCCTTTCATGAACAGGGGTCGGGGTTAAATGCACCCTTTCTGCTATTTCTTTGACCGACATCCGGGCATTTTCCTGCAAAAGGGACAGTATTTCCATGTCCTTTGTGTCCAGAGAAGGAGCGGTCATAGTATTATCCTCTTTTTTGCTCATTTTTTTCATAAGTAGACAGAATATTCAATAATAAAAGAAAGCTATTTTAGAATAAAACACTAAATTATCAATAATTGTTGGAATATTCCACTATGAGCCTACCTTTGTGGCTATAAAACCTAAAGCATGTCTACAACTACCAAATCCATTGATTTCAAATTGCCCTATAAAGTGGCCAATATTGAACTGGCTGAGTGGGGTCGTAAAGAGATCCGTCTTGCTGAGGCTGAAATGCCCGGTCTGATGGCCCTCCGTAATGAATATGGCGCAAGCCAACCCCTGAAAGGTGCCCGTGTCGCCGGATGTTTACATATGACCATCCAGACCGCCGTTTTGATCGAAACCCTGGTTGCCCTGGGTGCCGAAGTAAAATGGAGTTCCTGTAATATCTTTTCTACCCAGGACCATGCTGCTGCGGCGATTGCTGCTGCCGGTATTGGTGTATTTGCCTGGAAAGGGCAGACACAAGCGGAAGCTGACTGGTGTATCGAGCAGACCCTGTTCTTTGGTGGTGCTGACCGCCCCCTGAACATGATCCTCGATGATGGTGGTGACCTGACCAATATGGTATTCGATGTGTACCCCGAACTGATCCAGCATGTGAAAGGACTGAGTGAAGAAACCACTACTGGTGTTCACCGTCTGTATGAGCGTATGGCAAAAGGCACCCTGCCTATTCCCGCCATCAACGTAAACGATAGCGTAACCAAATCGAAATTTGACAACAAATACGGTTGTAAGGAATCACTGGTTGACAGTATCCGCCGCGCCACTGACGTGATGCTGGCAGGTAAAGTGGCTGTTGTAGGTGGTTATGGTGATGTAGGTAAAGGTTCCGCTGCCTCTTTGGCCGGTGCCGGTTGCCGTGTGATCGTTACTGAGATCGATCCGATCTGTGCTCTTCAGGCTGCTATGGACGGTTTTGAAGTGAAGAAAATGAAAGACGCCGTGAAAGAAGCGGATATCGTTGTAACCGCTTCCGGTTGCCGCGACCTGATCACAGGCGAACATTTCAAATTGATGAAAGACAAAGCCATTGTCTGCAATATCGGTCACTTTGATATCGAGATCGACGTAGCCTGGTTGAATGACAACTACGGTCATACCAAAGACACGATCAAACCTCAGGTTGACCTCTACAATGTAGATGGTAAGGATATCATTCTGTTGGCCGAAGGCCGCCTGGTTAACCTGGGTTGCGCTACGGGTCACCCCTCCTTTGTAATGAGTAACTCCTTCACCAACCAGACCCTGGCCCAGATCGAATTATGGACCAACCACAAGAGCTACGAAAACAAAGTATATGTTCTTCCCAAACACCTGGATGAGAAAGTAGCCCGTCTGCACCTCGCCAAGATCGGTGTGGAACTGGATGTACTGACCAATGAGCAGGCCTCTTATCTGGGTATTCCCCAGAATGGACCGTTCAAGTCTGAGTTGTACAGATATTAATTGCTGAAAAGATCGATTACAAGGTTTTCACAGTTACCTCCGATCTTTAAATTTTTCATATTAAAAAGGATGGCACAAACTTAATGTTTGTGCCATCCTTTTTTTATTCTTTAGTCCGTCTAATACTACCTACCAACTATCGGTACGAAATGGAGAAGCCGGAAATCCTTCCTTATTGAACAAATTGGCATCTATCGGGCTGTCTGACCATGCATAACGAACAGCCACTGGTTTGGGCACTTGTTTACAACTTAGAACCACCTTGTTGTCTTTGATCGTAGCGTCCGCCCAATAGAATTTTCTATCTTCTCCGGCAACAGCAAAATGTTTTAATACGCCGCCTCTTGCCTCCAATCCGGAACCAATATGCGTAAACGTAAGCGTCATTTTATCCCCCTCTGTTGTCGCGTATGTAAACATTGGCCCCTGACTCACCAGCTCCATTTTCCCATAGGTGGTATGCATGGCCTCTGCTGCCAATCGTTCGCCCACTTCCTGCTTGCGTACAGGATGAATATCCAGCGGATTTCCTACATCCGTTGTAACGGCCATGCCGGTGTTGGGAAGTTGAAGCGTAAACAATTGTGCTTCGCGTAAAAGGGCCCAGTTGCTTTCTACAGGTTCTTTTGTCACCGCGCCAAAGGAAGCCAATTGAACAAACAAAAAGGGAAAATCATTTCCTGCTTTATTTCTCCAATCGCGGATCATGGCGGGAAAGAGCTGCCTGTATTCCAGGGATTGCTCCTTTGTATTGGCATTGCTTTCTCCCTGGTACCAGATAGCGCCTTTGAATCGAAGCGGGATGATCGGGGCGATCATCGCGTTGTAGAGTACCGAAGGCTGGTGTTCAATGGCACCATGTCCTGCGGTAAGGTCTTTTAATTCGGCAATGATCTCAAACTTCGCTTTTCCGGACAGGGGAATAATCTTATTACCCACCTTTACATGAAACTTTTCCGGTACCGCTGCAAATCCCCCACCCCCCTGGTTATCCTGTACCCGGACAGCAAGAATATTTGTCCCTGCCTTTAGCACACCGGCTGGAATGGTATAGGTCCTGGGTTTATCCCAAACAGAGGTTGTACCCAGAAAAGTACCGTTCAGGTAGGTAGAATCAATATCGTCGATCCCTGGTGTATTAAGCACCGCAGGCTTACCTGCATCGGATTTATTTACCGTAAAACGGATTCGATAGGTGACAATCCCATCGAGGGCGGGATAACCCATTTCCTCCCAGGGACGTGGCAAAACCATTTCCTTCCATTGCGCATCATCAAATCCCGGTTGAAGTACTTTGCGGGAATAATCAGCACTGGCTTTAATCTGTTCGAGGAATTGCTGGTAGAGTTCTTTTTTCTTTTGGGAAAGATTGGCCAGGTCCATCGGCCTGATCTTATCCCGATAAACCTGCTGGTAATGCGGAAATCCATAGAGCCCTTCAAAAGAGGTCCAGGCTTCTGCAGGCGTACCGCCCCAGGCGGTAACGATCAGGCCAACAGGTACGTTGAGTTCTTTTTGGAGTTTCTTACCAAACCAATACGCCACCGCGGAGCAATGACCCACTGTAGCGGGACTGATCGAGGTCCACGGGTATTGAATATCCAGGTCCTCATTGGCAGAGGTTGCTAAAGATTTGTTTACGGTAATAAACCGGAGTTGGTCATTCTTCGCTGTTTTGAGCTCTTCCGGATAGGTGGTTGGAAGCATATCCATTCGCCATTCCATATTGCTCTGGCCACTGCAAACCCATACCTCACCACCTACCACATCGCTGAAGGAAAGGGTCTCCTTACCTGAACGGATAACGAGGGTTCCAATAACCCCGCCTTTAACAGGTTCGAGGTAAACTGACCATTGCCCTCGGGCATTCGCATAGACCGAATAGATCTTGCTCATAAATTCCACCTGTACTTCCGTATCGGGAGCAGCCCATCCCCAGACGTGGGTGCTTTGGTCACGTTGCAGGACCATATGATCAGAAAAAAGCGCAGGAAGCCGAAGCTGACCATCGGCCTTATTGATCAGCAGCAAGGAGAGAAGCAAAACAAAAAGAGATCTCATGTGCCAGGTTTTTGATGGCACTAAAGGTAAATCACCTTTCTAATTTTTATAATTATTCCTTTTCCTGATCGAGTTTGAAGGCCAGAGAGAAATGATCATAAAAATGTCCGTCAGCATCCACATCACTGGCCGACCATTCTTTTCCCCAGGGATGGGAAGCATCGGTAGGCCACGCCGCTTCGCCAAGCGCCACAAAGGCCTCCTGGCTACTGACGATAAACCCATACTGGCTCCCTTTTTCGAGGTGAACAGGGTCTACCCGGAACTGGATCCAGGAAGAATCATCTTCCCTGTCTACCTGCCTTTCGGAGGAAGCAAGTAATGGACCCCATTCCTGGTTTTCCAGGTCAAAGCGGTAGAGTTCCAAAAGGACTCTGCCGGGGTGATGGACGAGATCGGAGAAAATTTGGATACCCCCCAGTTCTGTTTCATCAGGACAGGAGAATACCTGACCCGCTTCGCGGGTTCGGGGATCATGCTCAAAATGCCCAACCCAGGAGGTTGTGTTGTGTACCATTTGTGTAAGGATAGGGTGCGGCAGACCGGTTATTCGCTTTTCCATATGCACTGATTTTAAGGTCTTAAAAAATACAGTTTACCAGAAAGTCAATACATTTCAAACTCTTTCCCCGGCCGCTTATTGTGCAAGGTGGACAAATTAGGGGGTTACTCGTACCTACTTTAACACCACTGGCATAAAAACACCTTTTTGTCGTCAAATATTTAGATATATTGTCACGGTTATGTCTAAGCCTCTCCTACTTCTGTTATTAACCCTGGCCACAATTTTTGCCCAGGGCCAGCAACAAAGAACTGTCCTGGTTGTGGATGAGTCAGGCAAACCCTTGGCCCATGTCACGATTGAGGTCCTGCTTCCATCAGATTCCACACAGGTCACGCGACTTTTTACCGATTCACTGGGGCGTGGATTATTTTCTACCAAAACAAGCGGTGAACTTGTAATACGGGCGAGCCTGATAGGATATCAAACAAAGTCCCTGCCTTTCCCTTCCACGGGCATGGAAATCTCAATACAATTATCCAAAGAGATCGCTACGCTGAAAGAGGTGCAGGTTACCTCGCGTAAACCACCGGTAAGGATACTGGCCGATAAGACGATCGTCAATGTAGATGCAGGCATCACAAATGCCGGGGCCACCGTAATGGAGGTATTGGAAAAATCTCCGGGTATCACCATCGACCGAAATGGGAATATAAGTCTGAAGGGGAAATCGGGTGTATTGATATTGATCGATGATAAACAGGTATATGTCAGCGGGGCCGATCTGAGCAATCTTCTCTCCGGCATGAATGCTTCTCAGGTAGATGTTATTGAGATCATGGATAATCCACCGGCGCGATATGATGCAGCGGGAAATGCCGGGATCATCAATATTAAAACCAAGAAGAACAAACAGGATGGATGGAATGGCAGCCTGACCGTTTCGTATGGGCAGGGCCGGTTACCCAAGTCAAATAATAGCCTGCTGCTGAATTACAAAAAGAACAGTACCAACCTGTTCTTTAACTACACCATGAATGCAAACAGGAATTTCATGGACATGTTTGCCTTGCGCACCTATTATGCCCCGGATAATGTTACCCCTGAATCGCAACTTGACCAACCCTTTCTTACAGAGGGAGGTGGACTTACGCAGACCGTGCGAACGGGTATTGATCAACAAATTGGCAAGCATACCTCGATCGGATTGACTGTAACAACCACGAATCTCTCGCGATACAGCAGAAGCCGGAGCGATGCCTTATGGCTGGGGCCAAATGGACAGTCAGATTCAGTCATCCATACCTATGGAGAGAACACAACTGACTGGCGAAACAGTGGCATCAACCTCAATGGCCGTCACCAATTTGGCGAACGGGGAAATTTATCCATCGACCTTGATCATTTCCGTTACCGGATCATCAATGACCAATTATTCGAAAATGAGGTGAGCGGCCCGGGAGGTTATCTGGAAATGATCAATGGGCATATCCCCTCAACGATACGGATCTATACCGGGAAGCTGGATTATGAACACAAGTTTGACAAACAACTCATATTGGAAACCGGCTGGAAATCGGCGCGCATTACCACGGAGAATATTGCCCAATATGCCATGGACCTCGGCAATGGATGGGAAGAAGATCTGGGCAAATCCAATCACTTCAAGTACCGCGAAACCATTCATGCTGCCTATCTTACCCTTAAAAAAGAAGTGGGCCGCTGGAACCTCCAGAGCGGTCTTCGGTATGAGCATACCCAATACACCGGTCATCAACTGGGGAATGCCATAAACCCGGATTCTTCTTTCACCAGAAAGTATAACAGTCTCTTCCCCAGTCTTTTTCTTCAATACCAGTTGGATAGTTCCAATCAATTAAGCCTGACCATGGGCAGAAGGATCGACCGGCCTGCCTTTCAAAAATTAAACCCCTTTGTATTTGTTATCAACAAATACACCTATCAGCAAGGGAATCCCTATTTTCTGCCTCAATATGCCTGGAACTGGGAATTGGGTCATACCTACAAGGAAAAACTCAATACCAGTGTGAGTTATAGCCAGACACGCGACTATATCTCTCAGATCTTCTATTCGGATACCGCTACCGGACTGGTAAAATATACCGAAGGGAATATTGGTAAACTCCAGGTATGGGGTTTATCCATTAGCGCACAACTGGATCCGGCAAAATGGTGGTCACTAACCCTGGAGACGATTTTTAATCACAAGGTCATCGAAGGGGAATTGTGGAAACCCATCCGGGCCAGTATTTACCAGTTCCAGGTCAATATGAACAATCAATTCCGGTTAGGAAAAGGTTGGACAGCCGAATGTACAGGGTTTTATATCAGCCGAAACCAAAACGACATTCAGGAGGTACTGGAACCCACCGGACAGCTATCGCTGGGACTGGCCAAACAAATATGGAAGAATAAGGGTACGTTGAAATTGAATGCCCGTGACCTGCTTTACACCGTTCGTATGGAAGGATTGACCGACTTTGAGCAATCCACCGAATATTTTATCCTCAAAAGGGATACCCGATTGGTCAACCTTTCTCTTTCCTGGCGATTTGGAAAAAATAATAAGCCTTCCCGTCGCTCATCCAGTGGCGCAGAAGAAGAGATCAACCGGGTAGGCGGATAGGTTAGCCTAACATTTATTCATGACTTACAGACTGCCTGAAGCCTTATTTGCCTGAAGCGAAATACCCCATGGCCCGATGATACATGTGTGAAAAAATCCGAATTTGGTTACCCATATATTTTCGTAAATCTCCGCGAAAAACCTCGATCAGGCTATACCCTGATAATTTTGGCATGAGTTATCCACAAAACCGGCGTATTTGCATAGAAATTGATGGGATTGACCTTACAAACCAAAGCCGATGGATATACGATTTGTGAAGATGATACAATTTACCCGGCTGATCAATGCGGCCGGAAGGTTAAGGGAATTTAATTTCCGACAATTCAATAAAGACAACCCGGCTTCTTCAGGGTTCTCGGTGGATGTGGTGGACGACCGGGGAGAACGGATCATGTTCTCCATGGCGCGTGAAGAGAAGGGTTGGAAAATACCCGGACGGAAAATACCGGATTGGATTTTGAGTAAGGAAAAAATGTTGGCGGAAACGATTGAGGAAGTGACATCAATGGTGAGGGGTGAGACGTGAATCGTGAGGCGTGAGTGGGGTTCTTACTCACGTCTCACGATTCACGCTTCATATCTCGCCGCCTGGCTCAAAAAATTAGGTAAAATATGTGAATAGGTCCACATGATCTTGTCGGGGTCATTCAGGTGTTCGATCATGCTCTTCCATTTTTCTTCTCCATGGTTTTCGATCACGGTCTTTTTCTTGTCTTCTGTTTGAAGGTACATACTCATACCCACGGCATCTGCTTCGGGGTGAAACTGCGTACCGATCATATAGGGATTGAACCGCACGCCCATCACGGCCCTTTCATACGGCACATGTGGCCGGTTCTTTTCAATACAAAGAATTCGGGCACCCATCTTTTTTAACAAAGAGTGGTTAGGTTGGATCACCTGATAGTCCCGGCTATCTACGGAATAAAAAGGATCTTTCAGTCCATCGAAAACAGGTTCCTGGCCTTCATCATCCAGCATATGAATTGGAAAAACACCAAAGGCTGTTGATTTGCGTTTGGTCACCAGTGCCACATTGTAGTGCCTGCAAACCAATTGGAAGGAATGGCAAATAAAAAATACGAATTTCTTCTGCACATGATCCGGGTTCTCATTCCACCGTTCCAGTTCTTTTAACCAGGAAAAATAGGCCGCTTCCCAATCGGAATAGCGTGATTCGAGAGGACTGCCCGGCCCACCGCTGGAAATGTAGATATCAAAAGACATATCCGGCACTTCGTTCTTCAGCCGCACATCAAACTCCTGATATTCTGTCTCCAGGTGCTGAAATTCCCCCCATTGATTGATGATCTCGCGAAGACAACGCATACCCTGATTGGGATGTCCTTCATACAGGTCGAGAATAGCAATTCGGATCTTCCGGGCTTCTGTCAACATGGGCGCAAACATAATGATTTTTTTAAGTACATTCATTGGAAAATCATGCATATGCGCACCAAACTGCTGCCCCTTTTATTGCTCCTCCCCTTTCTGGCCTGTCAACTACCCGAAAAAGACAAGGCCATGGAAAAAGGAGGCTATTTTGATTGGGAAGAAAAAGGGATCAAGACAGCCGGGATACAGATGATACCCATTGAAACACCGGTTGGAAAATTCAAAGTTTGGACAAAACGTTTTGGCAACAACCCAAGGATCAAAGTCTTGTTGCTTCACGGCGGGCCTGCTTTTACCCATGAATACATGGAATGTTTTGAAAGCTATTTCCCCAAGGAAGGATTTGAATTTTATGAGTATGATCAATTGGGATCCTACTACAGTGATCAGCCTAAGGATAGCTCCTTGTGGATGACTGAACGATTTGTGGAAGAAGTAGAGCAGGTTCGAAAAGCCATTGGGGCTGATAAACAGAATTTCTATGTGCTGGGCAATTCCTGGGGAGGTATTCTGGCCATGGAGTATGCATTAAAATATCAGCAAAATCTGAAAGGACTGATCGTTTGCAATATGATGGCGAGTATTCCGGATTATGAAAAATATAATCTTGTTTTAAGAAAAGATATGCGGGCCTCTCTGGTGGATTCCCTGCAGGGCTACGAAGCCCGTGGTGAATTTGACAATCCCGTTTATCAGGAACTTGTATTCAGTGAGTATTATTCCAAACATATTTGCCGTCTGGCAGAATGGCCCGAACCGGTTAATCGCTCCTTTAAGCATTATAACAAGGAAATCTATGTGATGATGCAGGGGCCGAGTGAATTCAAAACAGGCGGTCGGTTGATTTCCTGGGATATCAAGGACCGGCTTAAAGATATCTCTGTCCCCACCCTGATGGTAGGAGCTAAATATGATACCATGGACCCCGAGACCATGAAAAAACAAAGTGAGATGGTGCAAAAAGGAAAATATTTATTTTGCCCTAATGGAAGCCATCTTTGCATGTGGGATGACCAGGAACATTTTTTTCCGGGGGTGATATCCTTTATCAAAGAGGTGGATAACGGAAGTTTTTAGTTCTCATGTTTACCCGATGAATGCATCGTGACAAAAAAATACAACAATCAGTATGATCCCTGCACTGCGCAAAGCCTTCAACCAATCTTTTACCCAGGAAAAATATGAGGCCTTTTTGAAAGAACTCAATGCCCTCCATCCGGGGGCAATTGAATTCCGGGTGGCAGAAACCCCGGTCTTTGTACCCAAGGAATTCACAGCAAAAATGATCGATGCCTGTGAAAGCATCGTGGATGTGATCCTTAACCCGGAATTTAAAAACATGACCGCTGCGGCGGTACCTCCTTCGCTCTCCGTTCCCTGCGAAAATGAACAGGCTCATTTCATTGCCTTTGATTTTGGGGTCTGTGTAAATGAACAAGGGGATTATGAACCGCAATTGATCGAGATGCAGGGCTTCCCAACACTCTTTGCCTATGAGGTCATATTGCCTGAAATATTTGATAAGTATTTTCCCAAGCCCCCGGGTTTCTCGGATTACCTGGGCGGATTTGAAAGGGCCAGCTATTTGAAATTATTCCGGGAGATCGTACTGGGTGATCATGCTCCCGAAAATGTGATCCTGCTGGAGATTTTTCCACATCAGCAAAAGACAAGGATCGACTTTTATTGTACACAGGATTTCTTCGGCATCCAACCGGTATGCCTGACCGAATTGATCAAAGAAGGAAATAAACTTTTCTATATGCGGGAAGGGGTTAAGACACCCATTCACCGCATCTATAACCGCCTCATCTTTGACGATCTTCAACAGCAGACACCCGAGGTCCGGGAAAAGGGGAAGATCCTTTTTGAACCCCTTGAAGTGGAATGGGCGCCTCACCCCAATTGGTTCTACCGCATCAGCAAATACACCATTCCATTTATTCATCATCCTTATATCCCACCCACTTATTTTTTACATGAGATAAAACAGGTACCGGCAGATCTGGAGAATTATGTTTTAAAACCCCTGTTCTCCTTTGCCGGCCAGGGTGTTGTGATCGATGTAACAGAAGAAGATATACAAAAGGTAAAAGAACCGGAGAACTGGATCCTGCAACGAAAAGTAAAATATGCCGAGGTCATCGAAACGCCGGATGATCCGGCCAAGGTAGAGATCCGCATTTTTTATTTTTGGAAAGAAGGTATGGACCGCCCCGTCCCTACCAATCACCTCGCCCGATTAAGCAAAGGAAAAATGATCGGTGTCAGGTATAATAAGGATAAAGAATGGGTGGGGGGGAGTTTTTGTTGGTTTGAGATGTGATTTTCGTGAGGCGTGAGACGTGAGACGTGAGATGTCTCACGATTCACGCCTCACGTCTCACGAAAATCACGACTTAAAATTCTTCTTCAACTCCATCAGCTTCGCCTGAAAATCATTCAATGGTTGAGGTTTGGAATTTTTTTCCTGTTTAAACCCAGGTTTTGGTGTTCTTTCATTGGTTTTTTCCGCATTGTCTTTCATGGAAAGCGAAACCCTTTTCCGGGCCACATCCACTTCCAGCACGGTCACCATTACTTTTTGATTCAGCTTAACCGCTTCGTTGGGATCGGCGATGAACCGGTTGCTAAGGTGAGAGATATGTACAAGCCCATCCTGTTTTACCCCGATATCGACAAAAGCGCCAAAATTGGTGATATTGGTGACAATACCCGGCACTTTCATACCCGGCTTCAGATCGTTCATGGTATTTACACCTTCGGCAAAACGAAACTCTTCAATTGGTGAGCGGGGATCCCGGCCCGGCTTCTCCAGCTCTTTAATGATATCGGAAATGGTGTATTCTCCGATTGATTCACTGACAAAATCGCGTACTTTGATTTGTTTACGCAACCCGGTATCCTTCACAAGGTCTTGTACGGTGCATTGTAACTGTTTGGCCATGGATTCCACCACATGATAACTTTCCGGGTGAACCGCTGAATTATCCAATGGGTTATCGGCTCCGGGTATGCGAAGAAAACCCGCGCATTGTTCAAAGGCCTTGGGACCAAGCATCGTCACCTTTTTTAATTCTTCCCGTGTACGAAACCCACCATGGCGGCTGCGATAGTCCACTATGTTTCGGGCCACGGTGGCACTTAAACCCGAAACATAGGTCAGCAAATGCCGGCTGGCTGTATTCAGGTCAACGCCAACATAGTTTACACAACTTTCCACCACCTGGTCGAGCGATTCTTTTAAACGGGTCTGGTTTACATCATGCTGGTACTGCCCCACCCCGATGCTTTTTGCATCGATCTTCACCAATTCACTCAGGGGATCCAGCAGGCGCCGGCCGATACTGATCGCCCCACGAACAGTGACATCCTCGTCAGGGAATTCTTCCCGGGCCACCTCACTCGCTGAATAGATAGAGGCCCCGCTTTCATTGACCATAAATACTGATACAGGGCGTCCAAAATCAATTCCCCTGACCAATTGATCAGTTTCCTTACTGGCTGTGCCGTTACCATAGCCTATGGCTTCAATATTATAGGTAGCTACCAGTTCCTTTAAAGTAAGTACCGCACCGGTATGATCATTTTGTGGGGCGTGAGGGAAAATGGTATTGTACTTTAAGAAATTTCCCTGCTCATCCAGGCAAACTACTTTGCAACCGGTCCGAAAACCGGGATCAATGGCCATTACCCGTTTACTTCCCAGTGGAGAGGCCAGCAAAAGTTGGCGAAGGTTTTCGGCAAAGACTTTAATGGCTTCTTCATCGGCCCTGGTTTTGCTCAACATTCTGAACTCCGTTTCAATCGAAGGTTTAAGCAAACGCACAAAGCTATCTTCAATGGCAAGCGCTACTTCCTGGGAAGCTGCACCTGCGCCCGTGATGAATATTCGTTTGAGTTCCTCCTGAGCAGCTTCCTTTTCAATCTGGATCGTCATGATAAGGAAGCCTTCCTTTTCACCACGACGCATGGCCAATATGCGGTGAGAGGGACATTTATCCAATGGTTCGCTGTACTCAAAATAATCCCGGTATTTCTGGGCCTCTTCTTCATCCTTCTTAGTGGTCAATACCCGGGAGTTCACAATGGCTGATTCGGTAAAGAGTTGTCTGACCTTATTCCTGGCATGTTCGTTCTCGGCCACCCACTCTGCTATGATATCCCTTGCACCCTGAAGGGCGTCTTCCTTTGTTTTTACCTCCTCATTCAAGGCAGATTGTATGGCTGCCGTGATCTCCTGTTGCTTTTGTTCGAAGATCAATTTAGCCAAAGGTTCCAACCCTTTTTCGATGGCCATGGTGGCACGGGTCTTGCGTTTGGGTTTAAAGGGCAGATAAATATCTTCAAGCTCGGTTGATTGTACACAATCTTCAATCCGTTTCCTGAGTTCGGGAGTCAATTTGCCGGCCTCTTCGATTGTCTTGATGACCGTTTCCTTGCGTTTTTCCAATTCGGAAAAATATTTCAGCCGGCCGATCACCGCGCCCACCTGGACTTCATCCATATTGCCCGTGGCTTCTTTTCTATATCGGGATATAAAAGGGATGGTCGCGCCTTCTGTATGCAGGGCGCTTACATTGGTAATTTGTTTGACCGAAAGGTTCAATTCACCAGCGATCTGTATAAGGTATTTTACTTCCATAGAGTGTGTTAGGGGCGCAAATGTAGGGAAGTTTGGTGGGAGTTGGGAGTTGGGAGGTTGGAGGTTAGATGTTGGATGTTGGACTTGCTGTGCGAGACCTCTGGTCTCGCACAGCAAACCTCCGTCATCCGTCATCTGTCATCTGTCATCCGTCATCCAACATCCAACTCCCAACAACCACCCTCACTCCTCCCCCTTATTCATCATCGCCGACAGCACGGTATATGCGCCTTTCGTTACCACTACCACGTCGGTCAGGTTTTCTTTGCTGGATGATACGGCTACTTTACCCTCCTGTTTCACGCCGGAAACAACCGGTAAAAGTTCATAGGTATTTTTACCGGTTACTTTAATCAAATACTCATTATTGGCATAGCGCACCAGGGCTTCTTCGGGAACGGCGAGCGTTTTCACATTATCCACCTGAATACGAGCGTTAAGAAACATACCCGGCAATAATTGTTTGGGTTGCGTTTCAAAATGACAATGAACCAGCGCTCCCCGGTTCTCATCCACATTCTTTGTAACCAATAGTACCTCACATTCATATTCCTTAAGCGGATCTTCCACAAAACTTACTTTTACCCGTTGCCGGGGTTGAACAAATGGAAGGTCCTTCTCAAAAACGGTGAGTGCCGCATGCATATCATCCGGATTGATCAGCTCAAACAATACATCAGCAGGATTTACATATTTCCCAATATTCACATTGACCTTTGACACAAATCCATTAATGGGTGAATAGATGGGTACGCTTCGCGAAATGGTATTTTCATTTAATTTTTCAGGATCGATATTGACCAGGCGCAACTTTTCTCCCAGGGCCCTAATGGTAACTTTCTGGGCCACAAAATCTGCCTGTACCTGTTGAAATTGCTTGGCCGTATTCACCTCATCGGCGTTCAGCTCCCGCTGGCGTTCAAAATCCAGCTCCAGGTACGTTAATTTGGCTTTGGCAACAAGATAATCCTGCTGTAATTGAACCAGTGAAGGGTCTTCGATACGGGCAATGACCTGACCCCGGTTGACATGCATCCCGGGTAAAAGGTCGGTGGTACGGAGATAACCTCCCAGCGGGAAGCTTACGGAAATCATATTTTGTGGCGGCACATCCACCACTCCATTCACCAGGATTTCCGTATGCAGGGTTTCCATGCGAATGGTATCGGTAAGCAAACCGGCGCTTTTTATCTGCGCATCGGTGAGTGTGGTCTTCTGTTCCGCAGTCTCCTGAACAGGCTGTTCGGTTTCCGTTTTAGCGCCACAGGAAAACAGGAAAACCAGTATAGTTATTTTAAAAAATTTCATATGATTCATTTTAAGATCATTTTCCGGATAGATAATTTAATTCAGCAGCCGCGTGATTATTCAATCGAAGGGCCTGCAGGTAGTTCAACTGGATCTCAATAGCATTGCGCATAAGCTGGCTCCATTCCAGATAACTGATTTCGCCCTTATCAAACGCCAGTCTGGCATTTTTAATGATCAGGTCCGATTGTTTCAAGCCAGTAGATTCAAAGTAGGCAATGTATTTCCCTTGTTTCAGATATTCCATGGTCCAGTGCTGCCGTTCCGTCCGGAGGTATTCTTCGTTATACTCCCTATTCAGACCTGCTACTTTTTCCTGCTCCCTGGCTGCCCTGATACGCGAACGGGTTGCTTTGTTAAAAAGAGGTACGGCAATATTTAGTCCGACGGTATGGAAACGTTCACCCCCACCAAAATAGGTCTGATTGATTCCGTCCCGGCTTTGAAATCCGATGATCGATTGGTTGGAATAGCCCAACCCCCATTCTGGTAATAAGCGGGACCGCTCAACCGCCACCCGTGACCCCGCCAATATCTCCTCTTGCTTTCCCAAACGTCCGAGTGGATGTTGGTCAACAGCTACTGAATCGGATAGCACCGGTGCGATCAGGCGGAGTGAACCCTGTAGCGGACGTACAGGATCTTTTACATGGAGCAACCTAGCCAATTGAACCATAAGTTTTGTCTGGTCAGATTCGATCTCCTCGCGTTGCAACTGAAAATACTGCATTTGGGCCTCTGCACTGGTTTTCTCAAGTATATTTGACTCTCCTGTTTTATACCGTAGTTCGGCCGCGCGCAAGATCCGGCTATAGGTAGAATCGATGCGGTTCAGTAAGCTGGCCCTTTCCTCCAACAAGGCCAGGTCATAGTATAAAAGGGTGATTTCGCGGTGCAGGGCGCTTTTCTGTAATTCAGTGGCTACCTGTTTAAGTCCTTCCTCGGATCGATACAAATCACGTTGGCGTTGATAGACGGCCGGTAAGGAAAAAGATTGATTGATGGAAAAACGGGTATCATTATTCAAACTGTTTATGTTGCCATATTCCATTCCGATCATCGTTTTGGCCGGATCAAATACACCACCCTGCATGGCTTTCCAATAAGCCTGTTCTTTCTCCATGGCCATGATCCGCAGGTTTTGTTTATCGGCCAGTGAATGCATTTGTTCCAGGCTCATTCGCTCTGGTACAGGTTGCTGTGCAGTTGCCGGGAAAATGAACAAAGCGAGTACAATGGTCATTTCAATATGTTTAGCCTTGCTTCTAAACCGGAGTTTCTCTACCCAACGGTATAAAACCGGCAATACTACCAGCGTGAGGAATGTGGCCGAGATCAACCCTCCGATCACTACTGTAGCCAGTGGTCTTTGTACCTCGGCGCCTACGCCATGGCTCAGGGCCATGGGCAAAAATCCCAGGGAGGCCACTGCCGCTGTCATGATCACAGGTCTTAACCGGATCTTTGTTCCTTCCATAATGATCATATTTAGGTCATGTAATCCTTGTTTCTTAAGCCGGTTGAATTCGGCGATCAATACAATCCCGTTTAACACAGCCACACCAAATAGCGCGATGAACCCGACTCCGGCTGAAATGCTAAAGGGCATTCCCCTGACCCATAATCCGATCACACCACCGATCGCAGAAAGGGGTATGGCGGAAAAGATCAAAACTCCATAACGCAGGGAACCAAAAGCGAAATAGAGCATAACGAGAATCAATAACAAAGCGGCAGGTACCGCAATAGCCAGCCGGTTGGAAGCTTCAACCAGATTTTCAAACTGTCCTCCATACTTTACGGTGTAACCTGGTTCCATCTTCAATTGTGCTCCCACCTTTTCTTCCAGTTCCTTTACTGCAGATTTCACATCCCGTCCACGAACATTGAACCCTACAATGATCCTTCTCCGGGTATTCTCCCGTTGTACCTGGTTGGGCCCTTCCTTTATCTCCACACTGGCAACCTGATAAAGAGGTATTTGAATTCCAATTGGGGAGGCAATGAGGAGTTGTTCTACATCATGGAGATCCTGCCGGGAGCTTTCATCTAACCGTACCACCAGATCAAACCTTTTTTCCTGTTCGAAGACCAATCCGGCGCTTTCTCCTGCAAAGGCGGTCCGTACCGCGCGGTTCACATCCGCCACATTTAACTGATAATGCGCCAGGGCTTCGCGGCGATAATTGATCACCACCTGCGGAAGGCCGGTTACCGTTTCAATATAAATATCCTTGGCTCCATCTACTTTATGCACGAGTGCACCCAATTCCTGCGCATAAGCTGCCAGGCTATCCAGGTCATCACCAAAGATCTTACATACAACATCCTGTCTGGCACCTGATATCAGTTCATTAAAACGCATTTGAACCGGGAACTGAAAGCCGGAGGTCATTCCGGGTATCACCTGTAATGCTTCACTCATTTTATTGGCCAGTTCATCTGAACTGGAGGCGGTGGTCCATTCTTCTTTTGGCTTCAGGGAAATGATTATATCTGTCATCTCCACCGGCATGGGATCGGTAGGTATCTCACTGGCCCCAATGCGGGTAACGATCTTCTCTACTTCCGGAAATTGTTGCAGGATGGCTGCTGCCCGGGTTGAATTCCGGATCGTTTCACTCAGGGAACTACCGGTAAGTAAACGGGCATCCACGGCAAAATCTCCTTCCTCCAGTTCCGGAATGAATTCTCCACCCAACCGCGACATGATAAAAAGGCTCAATCCAAACACCAATACGATTGTGAGGACCAATGTCTTTGGAAAACGCAACGCAAGATTCAACACGGGTCTGTACAATCCATGAATCCACTTCATCAGTTTATCTGACCAGTTTTCTTTGTGGCTTATTTTTTTGGAAAGAAATACCGAACTGATCATGGGCACATAGGTCAGTGATAAGAGAAATGCTCCGATCAGGGCAAAAGAAACCGTCAGCGCCATGGGTTTAAACATTTTTCCTTCGATGCCTACGAGTGAAAGGATCGGCAGGTAAACGATGAGGATCACGATCTGTCCAAATACGGCTGAATTCATCATTTTTCCGGCAGAAGCCTGTACCTCATTGTCCATTTCACCCTGGGTTATATGGATCACTTTATTGAGGTGTTTGCTGTGTGACAACCGGTGTATGACGGCCTCAACAATGATCACGGCCCCATCTACAATAAGGCCAAAATCGAGCGCACCAAGGCTCATCAGGTTTCCTGAAACGCCAAACAGGTTCATCATGATCACAGCGAAAAGCATGGCAAGCGGGATCACGGAAGCGACAATCAGCCCGGCCCGGAGATTTCCTAAAAAGAGAACGAGAATGAAGATGACGATCAAGGCCCCTTCCAGTAAATTCTTTTCCACCGTACCCATGGCCTTTGAAACCATTTTTGTCCGGTCATAAAAAGGTTCAAGAATTACTCCTTCGGGTAATGTTTGTTGAATGGCCGCAATACGCTCTTTCACATCCTTGATCACGGCAGATGCATTGGCGCCTTTTAACATCAGGACCACGCCTCCGGCCACTTCTCCCTTATCCTGATAGGTCATGGCCCCGTATCGCACAGCATGACCAATGCGAACTTCCGCTACATCACGAAGAAAGACAGGAAGTCCGCTGGTATGGTGCCGTACCACGATCTTCTTCAGATCTTCCGGATCCTTTACCAGTCCTTCAGTCCGAATGAATAAAGAGCCTTGTCCTTTTTCAATATAGGCACCGCCTGAGTTCTCATTATTTTTTTCCAGCGCTGTAAACAGATCATCGAGCGTTACGCCCATGCTTTTTAGCTTAGCTGGAATAATGGCCACTTCATACTGTTTGAGGTAACCTCCAAAACTACTCACATCGGCCACACCAGGTGTACCAAGCAACTGCTTGCGTACGATCCAATCCTGAATGGTACGTAATTCGGTGAGGTCGTATTTGCTTTCAAAACCTGGTGCCGGGCGAAGAATATACTGATATACTTCTCCAAGCCCGGTGGTTACAGGCGCCAGTTCCGGGCGACCGGCAGAAGCGGGTATCTGATCACGTACCTGGTTGATGCGTTCCGATACTTGCTGGCGGGCCCAATAGAGATCGGTCTTATCATTAAAAACTATGGTCACAACAGACAGACCAAAACGGGAGATCGATCGGATCTCATCAATACCGGGAATATTTGCATTGACTTGTTCTATGGGAAAGGTGACCAACCTTTCCACTTCGGGTGCAGCCAGGCTGGGCGATACAGTGATCACCTGCACCTGGTTACTCGTTATATCCGGAAGCGCATCAATAGGAAGCCGCATCACATTGAGCGTACCCCAAATGATCAGACCAATGGTGCACAAACCAATGATCAGCTTATTCCGGACAGAAAATTGAATGAGCTTGTTGAGCATGTCTTTTCTTGTACGGTAAATAAAATGGTGTATAGCCCTTCAATGGAAAAGCTAAAGTAATAAAGACGAGAATCAGGCTAACCGGGGAGGTTGAAATATGTCAGCCAGGTGAAGATGCGTATAGGCTATGTTTCTTTTCGGGGTAAAATGCAGCGGGAATTCGTTGGGGGATTGTCGTTCGAAACGAATGGCCTGCGGGGGAATATCCGTGGCTGAGGCGCTTATGATCCCACAGTCAGCATCCCGGAAGGGTAATTGTTGATCGCGTGAATAATCTTCATCGATCACTATTTTTTCGTAATGCATCCGCAGAAATGCGAGGAAGCCTAAACCCGGATCTTCGATTCGATGTTCGCGGAAATGCTCAAACAACACCGGTATTTTTATGAACTGGTGCAATTCAGTATGCGAGAGGGTGAACACAATGAGTAATATGGCGGCGGTGCCTTTTCGCATGGGCAAATGTACTCAATTCTTCGCATATACTGTAGTCTGGGCAATTGGTTTGAGGTCATTGAACGGTAAAGCGCATTCCTAAGAACCCTCTCCGACCCTGGTTAGGTGCAAACACATAGGTAGGGTCAAAACTCAGGGCATAAGGATTGTCTGGTGTTGCCAGAACCTTTCCTTCTGCATCATAACTCACCTGCTTATCAAAGGGATCGTTCGCCCTGGCGATCAGAAAAGGTGCCGCCCGGTCGGGTGTCCAGTCAAACAGGTTTTTTATTCCCCCATACACTTCAATTTTTTTACCCGCCTTCCAGGTCATTTGCAGATTTTGAATTCCCCAAATGGGTGACATACCGGGTCGTGGATCCACATTGGAAAGCAGTGGAAGGCGCATGGGACCATATAGATTCCCGGTAAAATCCAATACCCATCGGGCATTGGGGAAAGTATAGGAGGCAGACCATGTACTACTCCATTTTTCGGTCAATACCAGTGGTTGCTTGGATCCTTTGCCATTGATCTTTTCCACTCGGGCTACATCCTGTAATGTAAGACCGGTCTGTAAACGGAAACGATTGGCCCAGTTCCATTCCAGGTTAACGGTCATTCCGACTGACCGTGAATGACCCTTCATATTCTGATAAATGATCTTATTGGGATCTGTGTCATAGTCTGGCAAAATCTGGTTGTGGAAATAAGAATACCAGGAGGATATATCAGTCGAGAAATGATGCAGGCCCCATTTCCAGCGAGAGGTCAGGTTAAGATTGACATTCATACTTCTTTCGGGTTTCAGGGCCTCACGAATCTCCACTACCCTTGCGCCAGTCAATGCTGCATGTTCCTCGGTAAAAAGATTGACCACCCGAAAGCCCGTACCGGCGTTCAACCGAAAAACGGTTCTTTCGCTAAGTCCCCATTTAAAAGCAACTCTTGGGGTAAACACCATGCCATGTATGGGGTGATGATCAAACCGAATACCGGTGAGCAGGGTTTTCCGGTCTTGAAGATCCCATTCATCCTGAAGAAATAACCCGGGTAATAAATAACGATCGGGTCGGTTGGCTCCTGTCAGGGTATCTCTTGTTGCTGTAGAATTGTCGTCGTAGCGGTTATAACGCAAGGCCAATCCAATTAAAGTCTGGTGCCTTGGGGCAAATCTCAAATGCCCTAACAATTGGCCAAATCCGATATGTTGTCGGGCGAAATACGGAGTAATACCATAAAATGAATTCTGCCGGTGACCTGTACCCGAAAAAGAAAAATTCCAGTTGCCGGGAATGGGCAGTTGATATTTACCAATTATTTCCCAACGGTTGGTGTAAATGCTTTCGCCATATATACTATCACTCCCCCGAAAAGCAGGGGTCCAGTTCATCTGCCCACCCCAGCGATCCTCATAAAAATACCGGCCTGCCAGATGGGCTTCCCGGTTCATTTTGCGCGCCAGCGATAATTTGCTGAATATCGAAACACGGTGTTGCAGGGTTAGATCGGTAAATCCATCTTCATTGTTGTCCACCGGTAGCTGGTACCTGTAATAATTTATGCCCAGTAATTGGCTGGCCTTTTTTCCTATCCTGAATCTGGAGCCTATATCCCATTGCTGTTCGCTCCAGGAGCTAGTCATACCATCGATCGCCCAACGGGGTGCTTTCTCGGGTTGGCGCGTAATGATATTGATCAGCCCTCCAATGGCTTCCGATCCATATAATCCGGAAGCAGGACCTTTGACGATCTCCACCCGGTCAATCAACTGTACCGGTATTCCAAACAATCCATATACCGAAGCCAGACTGCTGACAATTGGCATACCATCGATGGTCACCATGGTATAGGGACCTTCCAGCCCATTGATATGAATATCGCCGGTATTACATACGTTGCAATTTAATTGTGGCCTAACACCATTCACTTGTTGCAAGGCCTCGAATATACTCGGAGCGGGATTACGCTTGAAGAATTGCGGAGTGAATATCTCTACTGCCACCGGGCTTTCCGAACGTCGCACCGATCTTAATGTCCCGGTTATCACTACTTCCTCTCCTACTTTTACTTCGCGTGTTAATTTAAATACCCCATTCATCACCGATGTCATCACAGTATCCAAAGGCTCATAGCCCATGGCAGATATGTGTAAACTTATTTTCCCCTTGGTTGGAATGGTCAGGCGGAAATAACCCGTGCTATCAGAGATAGCCTTTCTTTTTTGCCATTGAATTGTGGCTGCCAATATCGGCTCGCCTTCCTGATTGATTATTTTCCCCTCCGCCACGGTTTCCTGTGCCTGCCCCAACAAGGACATACCCAGGAGGTACCCCATCGTTAAAATTCGTTTCACTTGAAATATTTTTTAGGCGTGTCTAAAATTATATTTAGACGAATATACGAATTTTTATAACAGATGTTCTACTCTTTTGGAAAAATCTGCTTATTCAGGGGATTTTTAAACCGCAGAGACGCAGAGACACAGCGGAGGATTATTATTAATTGTTGATTATTAAAAGATTGCGATATTGGTACCAATGGCAATAATTACTAATCAATAACGGGTAATAAACCTCCTTTGTGTCTCTGCGTCTCTGTGGTTCAACTCAATTCTATTCTCCGATTTTCCATCTGAACCCGGCATACAACATTCTGCCTGTTACCGGACCCCAAACCAGAGAGGCATCAAATAAAGGCCCAAATGGATCCTGGGGTGCAATGATCAGTTCTTTTTGAATAATTCCGCCGAGGTTTTCCCCGCCGAGGTAAAACTCCAGGGGGTTATTCTTACCAAGGCTTTTGCTTACCTGCATATTGAGGAGGGTATAGCCTGGTGATCGTTCGGGAAAACGGAACCCGACCGGGTTATCTTCGGTTGTGGGCAATCGCTTAGGACTATAATAACTCAGTGTAGCATCCCATTTCCAACCTGCGAGGGTATAGGCCAGGTTGATGAAGGCGCGATGAGGTGAAACAAATGGTTTTTGTTTTAAACTCCCCTGGTAGGTGACCTGTACATCATAATAGCGATAGGCGATCCGGGCATCCAGACGGGGTAATACCTCATACTGGATCTCTGTTTGGAAACTGTTGGCAAATGATTTTCCATCCAGGTTATAAATATCCAGTTTCCTGGCAGATCCCTCCATATCAATGACGACCTGATTCTGGAAGTAGGTATGAAACAGGTCAAAGGCAATATTCCCATCACGACCTGCCAGGCGAAACCGTTGGTCGATGGAAATTCCCAAATTCCAGGCAATTTCCGGATCGAGGCCATACGCTTTTCCGGGTGATGTGTTAAGGAAGGACAGATTGCGGGCACTGATAAATACCACCCGGTTCTCGGCCAGGATATTCGCAGTGCGTTGACCTCGTCCTGCGCTTAGGCGAACCACGGTTTTGGATCGTGGTTGAAAACGCAGGTGTACCCTTGGAGTAACATAGAATCCATAAAGATTATTCTGGTCACCCCTTAATCCAATGACCCACTCCCATTGTTTACCAGAGGAACCGGAATATTCAAAGAATGCACCGCTGGTTCTTTCCACACGGTCAAAGGATTGGTTGATGAATTTTTCCTGTATATCATCGGTCGTATAACTCAATCCTGTTTTAAACTTATGATTGGTATTGGAGAATATGGATTGATAGATCAGGTTGGCATAAAGGTTTCCTTGTCTGGCCGAATATTCTCTCCAACTAAAATGATCTTCCTGATCATGTACAAAGTGGGAAACCTGAAGGCCCAGGCTACTGTATTTCTTTTTGGGAAATACATAACCCCATTTCCCAAACAATTCATATCGGCGCGACTCCATGCCCATTCCATATACACTCATGGAATTGCGGTGTTGGGCAGGATCATATTGGGTTTGTCCGGCGGTTTTATCTTCCCATAATAACCTTGCTCCGGCCTGTACCATCATTCCTTTTCCATTATCATAGCGCCAGCGGTTCAGGAGGGTGCTTAAGGTACCTGTTGGTATATCACGAAATCCATCCTCATTAAAATCTACCTCCCGGTTATTCATAAAAGCATGGTGGACCAGAAGGGCTGTAGACCATTTCTTGCTGAGTTGTCTGGAAAGGTTCAGGTTGAGGTCTGTCTTGCCCATTTGGTTCACATAACCATTGAGGAACAATTTTTCCATCTTCTCCGGTTTCTTTAATTCGATGTTTACCTGTCCGGCCAATCCTTCCGGGCCATTTAGTACTGAACCCGGTCCTTTGGTCAGTTGAATGGATTCGATCCAGGTACCGGGTATTGAGTTCAGGCCACCGGCGATCGCGAGGCCACGAGGCCCGGGCATATTCTCCACGGTCATATACGTGTATTGTCCGGCCAGTCCCATTAACTGGATCTGTTTTGTTCCAGTCACGCCATCATTAAAGGAAACATCGACGGAAGAATTTGTCTCAAAACTTTCGGAGAGGTTACAACAAGCGGCCTTGGTCAATTCCTTATCCGTCATGATCTGTGTCCGGATAACAGATTGGGGAGATACATAAGCAGGTCTTCTGGAGGAGATGATCCTCACTTCCTGCAATTCATGGGCCGCGTTGAGGATGATACTGAGGTGTTGCCCTGGTTGAATATCAATGCGGCTTGCCTGAAATCCTGAATAACTGACGAGCAGGAATCCATTCTCCGGAACATGGGGAATCTTAAAATACCCATTCTCATTGGTCGATAACCCTTCGGTGGTACCACCAAGTAAGATGGAAGCGCCCGCGAGCGGTTTGTATTGTTGCTGTGCATCAATTTCCAATACAACGCCATAGACGGCATCTTCTTCCATGGTCAGGTGAGAACCTGCCCGGTACAAACAACAATCCGGCAGGGCATTGTACACTTCATCACGGGCTGTACGCAAGGGAGTATCATGTCCGGCGGTGGCAATGCGGTCATGGATCTTCTCCACCGATGTAACCCTGGGTTGATAGGTAACGGTCAATGCTTTACTGACCTGATCCCATTGTGCTTTGGAAACCCCTTTACCTTTTGCAGCTTCTTCGATACGTTTTTTACACATATCGCAATTGCCCATGACAAGGAAACTGATTGTGGTATCTGCTGTACGACCCTTATCCTGGGCCTGTATGAACAGGCCCGGGACAAGAAGTACGATTAAAAAAAATATTTTCATGAGCGCGTATTTTCGCCCATGTCCGTTATTTCAATAGATCCTCCAAAAGGGCTTCTAATTGTTCGGGTTCAAGGTCCATGCCAATAAGGATGCCTTGTTTATCGATGAGGTAGGAAGTAGGTATCTGATTGATATTCCATTGCAAAGCGGTCTTTGCCTCCCATCCCCCATTGTCATTCACCTGCAACCAGGTGATCTTATCCTTTTTCACGGCATTTATCCAGGCCTTCTTGTTTTCATCAAGGGAGACCCCGTAAATCTCAAAGCCTTTGTCCTTGTATTTTTCATACAATTTACCCAGGCCTTTATTGGATACCCGACAGGGACCGCACCAGGACGCCCAAAAATCGAGTAAGACCACCTTCCCTTTCAGGGAAGATAATGTTATCGTATCGCCTGCCTCTGTTGGCAGGGCGATTTCCGTGGCCGGTTTCCCAAAACGGGGTTGGGCCATGGCCGACAAACTGCCCAGAGAAAGGGCAATCAGGAAGAATATTGTTTTATAACGGATCATAGGTGTTTGTTATAAATTCTTAGCTGTGTTTTTCACATTTACCATTCTTGCAACAGTCCATTGCCACATTTTTTTCCCCTTTGTGTCCTTTTTCACCTTTGCAACCTTTGCATTCCTTTCCTTCGGCACATTTTCCATCGGTGCATTTTCCTTCTGCACATTTACCAGCCTCGCATTTCTTATCGCTGCAGCAGGAAGCCGCATCGGCTGATTTCTCTGCACGATCATACTTGCAACAAGCAGGCAACTTATCATATGATTCTTTGGTGGCTTTAGCACCTACATTATCATATCCGGCCTTCGCGATCTCTTCCTGCACTTTGGCTCCGTTGGTGGATTGTGCTTTATAACGAATGGTGAGTACTTTGGTTTCCTTGTTCCAGTCTGCATATTCCACCCCTGCTGCTTTTGCTGCTTTTTCAATGGTGGTCTTACACATACCACAATTACCTGAAACATTAAAGCTTTCTTCTTTGAGGTCCTGCGCTTGTGAAGCAAAACCAAATACAAAGGTGAATAGTACAAAGGATATAGAACGAATCGTTTTCATGATCATTAATTTTTTAGTTGTAAATAAGATTGACCTTTCCGGAGAAGGGATTTCATCCGGTAAACTGATAACCGAACAGGCGGTTTCCGGTCATTCTCAGATTCTGAAAACACCATTAACAAGATAGGTATCCTGTTTATGAAGAGGTGGTGAATGGGTTTTATACACTACCTTATCCTGAACGGAGCTTGTTGCCTGTTCTAAATAAACAGGTTGTTCCGGCAGGATGAGGGCGGTGAAAAGAGGTAAATTGAAAATGGAAGAAGGTTGTTGGTCATCCGCGATCTTGATGATCTTGACCTCATCATGACAACAGCCGTTGGAAAAATCGGAATGCATGCCGCATTTTCCACAATACTCAGATGGGGAGTTACCGATCTGTACTGAATCGAACCGACCCATACAGTAGTGCAGATTAATCACAATCCCACTGCTGAAAGCGAAATAGAGGAAAAGTAATATGGCAATACCGGTTCTCTTCATCCCAGCAAAGATAGTCAAGGGTTTTAAACTCCAAAAGCCCCAGCCGGGGTTATTTTGGGTTCTGTACCATTCTTTCTCAATTAGTTAACAAAATTCCAGAAGATACCAAGCCTGACCACCATGCCAGGGTTGATATAGCCTGGCGCCACCACATTATTGTTATAAAACCCAAACCCATACTTATTTGTGGCCGTATTCAGGTTTTCAACCCGTAAATAGACCTTCATGTTCCGAATGCGGAAATGCATAAAAGCATGAATATCCGGGAGGTTGTTGACACTCAGGTTATCCTGGTAAAAAAAGCGGCCCAGAACGGGTGAATAGGCATCTGGTTTATAGGGTGTATGGTAACGGAACTCCAGCCCTGTAGAGAGATTAAGATTAGTGAAGAAAAGTCCTTCCAGCGCGATCCTTTGGCGGGTAAACACAACCGGAAGATTGAGTTCCACGTCCCCTGTCTTTTGCTGGATATAGATATCGGAATACCAGTTCCAATGTTTTCCTAAATGAAATACCTTTTGAATGGTTACCTGTAATACATTGAAAAGCGACGATTCCTGCTGTGGTTGGTAATAACCATTGAAATAGGTCATATTACTGACCAGGTAATATTGTCCGGTCAACCGAAGGTTCCATTTGGGTTGAAAGATGGAAGCGGAGATCAGCGTTATATTTTCCTTTTGAAAATCGCGGGCAGATTCCAGATAGAAACTGCTGCGGGTATCAAAAATAAAGGAGGGGCTGCGATTGGTATTATTAAAGCCCAACTCGAGTGAAGCGCCATTTTTGGGTAAAAACCGTTTAAGGCTAACCTGTGCCTGATAATCCCCCCCATTCAATCCATTGATGTACAAGGTTCCGGCCAGGGCCATATCCCATTTCCGATTACGGGTACGGTTTCGGTATTCACCATGGGCATAAAAATTATGGAACTGGTGTTTACCTGAAAGGAACTGACCCGTCAGGTTTTCCAGTGCCGCCCCCAATTTTACATATTGCTGTAGGTTATTGGCATCCGGAAACTGGATAATGGAAAAATCATTAACCAGTCGGTTCCATTTATCTCCCAAAGTGAACGTATCGATCAGATCGGTGAATCCTTGACCGTAATAGGTGTTATAATAACCGGTATCGGCCAGGCCATCAGTGAACCGGTAATTGTATAAATGATACGAGAGGGTATGCTCAAACCGAAGACGTGGATAAAACAAGGGGACGATCGTGGAATCGGTAACCAGCGAGTCTTTTTTTCCAAGATCATATTGCTGCCGCATCATGAAATGGATATCCTTGTATTTGTTACCCGTGGTGACGGTATTGGTAAAGAAGCCGGTAATGGCTGATCCATCTCCTCCCAATTGGGTGGGAATATTGAAGCGATCCTTGTAGATCGGATCATTCAGGTAATCCTGGTCATTCAATAATCCGCCGTTTTCACCAGCCAGCAGGTTGTTGGCCAGGAAAGCAAAATAGTTATTGTAGCGTTTCTTTGGCGATTGGTACCAGGAGGTAACGAGATAGTTATTGTGATTGGTCTTTTGGTTCTTGAAATAACCAGGAGAATTGATAAGGCGGTAATTGAACAGGATATTCCAGTTGGGTTTTACATTTTGGGTGTGAAAGGCTTCGATCATCTGCTCGGTCTGGCTTCCAAGCATATAATTCTGCTCGGTATATGGTTTGGTGGTATTAAAAAAGCGGACATTCTCCAGCTTCCAACGGTACACATCCAGCGCGTGAAAACCGGCATCCCATCCGGGTTGCAGGATGGGGGTAAACAAGAGGGACCGTGTAGGCGTACCATTATTGCCAAGGTAAATATGGTCGGCAGGAATGGGGAACCGGGTGGTAAAGTCACGGATAGAGGAATCCAGTTTGAGTGCCAGTGTGGTGGTGGGCATCCGGTAAGAAATGGCGATCGTATCATCCGAATAATCCCGGCGTTCGAGGCTATCGGCAGATTTTCCTGATCCACCCGAACGTATATTACCAAGGCTTCTGGCAGCGGAATTTGTCAATACCGATTCATCCACCGTTCGCAGCCCGGGTCTGCGCTGTCCAAACAGGGCCAGGGGCCCCATAAGGGCGATCAGCAATATATAGTATAAGGATCTGTTCACGAGCCGATAAACAATAGGCGAAGATAATCAGGCATCCTGAAATGGCACGTTAAAGTGAATGGATCAATTCCCGGAAGATCAGGGTCAGTTTTGGTTCTGCAGCGCGGGCAAAATGGAGCACTTCTTCATGGGTGATCACATTCTCATCCTCCCGAACCCCGATATCCGTGATGACGCTGATGGCAAAAACAGGGATACCCATGTGGTTGGCAGCTATACATTCCTGTACCGTGGACATGCCGACCGCATCTCCGCCGATCAGTTGGATCATCCGGTACTCAGCCCTGGTTTCAAATGTTGGCCCGGTTACACCAAAGTAAACCCCTTCATGTAATTCGATGCCGTGTTGATGACCGATCTCCTTTGCTTTTTTGATCAGGTCTTTCTTATAGGGCTCACTCATATCCGGAAAACGAGGACCTAATTCTGGTATATTTTTTCCCAAAAGAGGGTTCTTGGTGGCAAAACTGATATGGTCTTTAATGATCATCAGGTCGCCAACAGAATAAGAAGCATTTACACCACCGGCTGCATTCGACAGAAATAAATGATGGATACCCAATCTGATCATTACCCGAACAGGGAAAACCACTTCATCGGGTGTATAACCCTCATAGAAATGAAAACGACCCGCCATACAGACCACTGGTTTTCCTGCCATAAACCCAAAGATCAATTTTCCACTATGTCCTTCTACCGTTGAAACTGGGAAATTGGGAATGTCCCCATAGGGAATCTCTATCTCTACTTTCAACTCATTGACAAAACTTCCAAGGCCACTACCGAGTACCACACCAACTTGCGGACGGGTGCTGAATTTACCGGCAAGAAAGCTACTTGCTTCCTCTATTTTGTGCAGCAGATTTTCCATTCTTTATTCAATTGCCTGCAAAAATGAGAAACATATTTGAAACAAACCAAATTGTTTTTCACTGGTGCTTAGGCAGATAGACCTAATTCATCCGATTCGTCAGGTTAAGCCACCGAGAAAGGTTATGTTTGTAAACAGTTCTTTTACTATTTATTCACTCTAAAACAAGGAGGTATTATGTTGATCAAGCCCCCACAAAAGTCTTACGCTTATCGTTCGTATGCGCAACATAACTACAGGCAGATACCTCAGCTCGCTCATCTCAGCAAGGAGCTATTGGACGATATCGAGATCGTCAGCCACATTCTGCCTTTTAAATCGAACAATTATGTCATTGAAGAATTGATCGACTGGGACCGTGTACCCGATGATCCCATTTTTACATTGACCTTTCCCCGAAAGGAGATGTTAAGGCCTATGCATTATGAGGCCATGCGTAGTTTGGTAAAAAAAGATGCATCGCGTGAGGAGATCAAGGCCCTTGCGCATCAGATAAGACTTGAGCTTAACCCCCACCCGGCCGGTCAATTGGAACACAATGTGCCGGAGATCGACGGGCAGCGTCTTACGGGCATGCAACACAAATACCGGGAAACGGTACTCTTTTTTCCAAGTCAGGGTCAGACCTGTCATGCCTATTGTAGTTTTTGTTTTCGCTGGCCCCAGTTTGTTGGCATGGATGAATGGAAATTTGCCATGCGGGAAACAGAGTTATTGACCCGGTATTTACAGGAACATAAAGAGGTAACCGACCTGCTTTTCACGGGTGGTGACCCCATGATCATGAAAAGTGAATTGTTTGAAGGTTATATCGATGCCATATTGAAAGCCGACATTCCCCATTTACAAACCATTCGTATTGGTACCAAGGCCCTGGGTTATTGGCCATATAAATTTCTGGATGGCCCTGATGCCAGCAATATGCTCCGCATCTTCGAACGCATTGTGCGAAGTGGTCGTAATCTGGCGATCATGGCCCATTTCAATCATCCGATTGAGTTATCGACACCGGCCGTTCAAAAAGCCATCCGGCAGATCAGGGCCACAGGCGCTCAGATCAGGACCCAATCCCCCATCATGCAACATATCAACGCCAATGCCTCCGTATGGGCAGAGATGTGGCGTATGCAGGTCAATCTGAATTGTATCCCCTATTATATGTTTATGGCCAGGGATACCGGTGCCCAGCATTATTTTGCCGTGCCTCTGATAGAAGCCTGGGATATATTCCGTAATGCCTACCAAAAGGTGAGCGGTGTTTGTCGCACGGTAAGAGGACCCAGCATGAGTGCCACACCCGGTAAGGTTCAGATGCTTGGTGTTGGGGAGATCAATGGTAAAAAAGTAATGACCCTGCGTTTCCTTCAGGGGCGTAACCCGGATTGGGTGGCCCGACCATTCTTTGCTGAATATGATGATAAGGCAACCTGGTTGGATGAGTTAAAGCCTGCTTTTGGTGACAAAGAATTTTTTTATGAAAAAGAATTAAGTCAATTGCTTTAACTTAACCAAACGCGAAAATAATTTTCTCCTTCTGATGAACAGACATCTTTATCTGAACCCAAATGTAATTGGGTTAAAAGAGTCGCCAACGCTTCGGATCAATCAGCGATGCCGCGAACTGACCGCACAGGGAAAGACCATATTCAAACTGGGCCTGGGGCAATCCCCATTTCCGGTTCCTGAGCCGGTCGTTAATGCCTTAAGGCTATACGCGCCCCAAAAGGATTATCTGCATGTTCAGGGCTTGCCGGAATTACGTCAGGCTGTGGCGGATTTCCATCAGCGTAAGGATGGTGTAGATCGTCAGGCGGAGCATGTGATCATTGGGCCTGGTTCCAAAGAGCTTCTTTTTTTATTGCAAATGGTATTTGAAGGAGAAGTATTGATTCCCAGTCCGAGTTGGGTTTCCTATTTGCCACAGGCAAAAATTATTGGCAATACGGTTCATGTACTCCACACCCGCGTGGAGGAAAACTGGAGGCTTCAGCCCGACCTGTTACAGGATTTTCTTCAATCCGGGAAGGGCAAAGGCCCCTTTCTCCTTATCCTGAATTATCCGGGTAATCCGGATGGGGTGACCTATGAAAAAGCCCATCTGGAAAGCCTGGCCAGGGTATGCCGGGAAAATGGAGTGATCATACTGTCCGATGAAATCTACGGTCAATTGCACCATGAAGGGAATCATGTTTCCCTGGCAAAATTCTATCCGGAAGGGACGATATTAAGTTCTGGTCTGTCCAAATGGTGTGGGGCCGGCGGCTGGCGATTGGGTACATTTTCATTTCCTTCCGATCTGCATTGGCTGATGGAGGCCATGGCTGCTGTGGCCAGTGAAACCTATACCTCGGTATCGGCCCCCATTCAATATGCGGCCATTCAGGCCTTTGCCGGAGGCAGGGAAATTGAAGATTACCTCTGGCATGCCCGTAGAATTCTTGCGGCGTTGGGCAAGGAAACAGCAGCCATTTTGCGGGAAGCCGGTATCCGGGTCAATGACCCTACTGGCGGGTTCTACCTTTTTCTTGATTTTACCCCTTTATCCACCCTCCTCCATAAAAAAGAAATCCGGAATAGCGCAGTGCTTTGCGAACGGTTGCTGGATGAATGTGGGATCGCCATTCTTCCTGGTGAAGATTTTAATCGTCCCCCGGAGGAGCTCTCCGCCCGACTATCGTATGTTGACTTTGATGGCGCCAAAGCATTAAGCGCCAGTTATACATTTCCCCTTCACCAACCTTTACCGGAAGGGTTTCTTGAGCAATATTGTTTTAAGGTATTGGAAGCCTCCCGAAAAATGGCGGCCTGGTTGCTGGAAAATAGCTGATAGTCCTGCATCCACCCCTCCTCATCTATCAGTCAATTTCTTTATCTTCGCGGCAAATCAATTTTCGCATGAACCTCCACGAATACCAGGCCAAGGAATTGCTTAAGAAATACAATGTTCCGGTACAGGAAGGATTTGCCTGTGGCACCATTCACGAAGCGGAAGAAGCCTATCGCCAGATCAAAACCCAGTTTGGAAGCCCCTTTGCAGTTGTGAAAGCGCAGATCCACGCGGGTGGCCGGGGAAAAGGCAAGATCAAAGAAACCGGTGTAAACGGAGTAAAAGTGGGCAAGAACCTGGAGGAAGTGGTGGAGTTTTCGAAAGGTATCCTGGGTGGTACGCTCGTAACCCTGCAAACCGGGGCCGCGGGGAAAGTGGTGAATAAGATCCTCGTAGCTCAGGATATGTATTACGATGGCCCAAGCGAAAGAAAGGAATACTACCTCTCCATTCTGCTTGACCGTACCAAGGGGCAAAATGTGATCATGTACAGCACCGAAGGAGGTATGAACATTGAAGATGTGGCCCATGATACCCCTGAAAAAATATTCAAAGAATGGGTTCACCCCGGTGGTGGCCTCCTCCCCTTCCAGGCACGTAAGATCGCCTTCAACCTGGGACTGAAAGGTGAGGCTTTCAAAAACATGGTCAAATTCGTGACCAATCTCTACAACGCGTATGTTGGACTGGATTGCAGTATGCTTGAGATCAACCCGCTTTTCAAAGCCTCCGATGATAAGATCGTGGCTGTGGATTGTAAAATGAACCTGGATGATAACGCCCTGATGCGTCATGCCGATCTGGCGGCTCTTCGGGATGTAACTGAAGAAGACCCGACAGAGGTAGAAGCTGGACAATACAATCTGAATTTCGTGAAACTCGATGGAAACGTAGGTTGTATGGTAAATGGAGCAGGCTTGGCCATGGCTACCATGGATATGATCAAACTCAGTGGTGGCGAACCTGCTAACTTTCTGGATGTAGGTGGTACCGCCAATGCACAAACGGTTGAAGCCGGTTTCAAGATTATCCTGAAAGACCCCAATGTAAAAGCAATTCTCATCAATATTTTCGGTGGTATCGTTCGTTGTGACCGTGTAGCCCAGGGCGTTATTGATGCCTATCAGAATATGGGAAATATTCATGTTCCCATCATTGTCCGCCTGCAGGGTACCAATGCCGAAGAAGCCAAAAAACTGATCGATGAAAGCGGCCTCAAAGTACAGTCTGCGATCTTGCTAAGTGAAGCCGCCGATCTGGTGAAGAAGGCTGTTGCCTGATTAAAAAAAAGCTATTGAAAGAAAGGCCCGTTCGGATCATCGCCTCTGCTGAGCATAAGTTTGAACCTTTGTCCAGAGACCTGCCACTTTCCAACGAGGACAAAATGGTGCTTTATCAACTGTGGCAGAAAAAGTCAGCCTATATTGGATTAACCTATCTCTCTTTAATAGGAATAATCATCCTGGCCATCATTCAAGGCTATGGAAGAACATCAAAACTGAAACTTGAGGAACAGTTTTTTCACGTGGTGCCTTTTTTCGGTATAGGCGCCTTCTCTCTGCTGACCTTCTATTTTTATCGTTTTTACAGAAAAGAAGCTCATGGGTTTCGTAGAGATCTTCAGAAAGGAATCAAGAAGGAAATTGCCTTTTCCCTGGTTAAACATGAAATGCCAGTTTTTAGTAAATTCTTTGTTCGAACTCCAATCGAGCAGCACCAGTTAATTCAGTTGAACCGGGAAGATTTTGAAATGCTACCAGAAGGGGGAACTTTAATATTTGAGGTATTTCCGGAGTCCAATCATATTCACAAACTTCGGTTTGGAGACAAAGAGATTAAATATTTTTGATAGCCTTCTCCAGGTGTCTTTCTCTTTCCCGTATTAAATGTTAAGGATATTAAAAAATAATTAAGAAATTCGGATTGCCCTTTTTCCCATGCATCCAATTTTCTGATATATGAATCATATGACCATGAAATTCCTCCTATTTCTCGTTGTACTGCTTGGCTTTTCGGCTGGAATACAGGCCCAAAAAGTGGATAGTATCTTCTTTCATCTCTATACCGACAGTCTGAAAAAAGGCACCCATAATTATATCAATGTAGATGGGAAAATGTCCAATGGCCGTTGGAAACCGCTCTCTACGCGAGAAATTGATTTTTCGGCAAGCGGAGGTGTGTTTACCGGAAATGAGTTGTTCCTTCCACTTGATTTTACCGAAGAGAAAGTGGTCGTAAAAGCTGTATTGCGGGAAAGGCCGGAATTGTGGAGGGAGGTGACAATTTGGGTGAAACGGAAAACAGAGGATTGAGTGATGGTAAATCTCACTTGAACTTCTTCGCATCTTCCAAAAACTTCGCCAACCCAATATCCGTCAGCGGGTGTTTAAGCAATCCCATAATGGAATCGAGCGGGCAGGTACAAACATCGGCGCCGGCTTCTGCACAGCGGATGATATGGTTCGGATTGCGAATGGAGGCCGCCAGGATTTCGGTTTTAAAACCCTGCACAGTATAGATGTGTGAAATTTGTTCGATCAGTTGTACTCCATCCCAGCCACTGTCATCGATACGGCCGATGAAAGGAGATACGTAGGTTGCTCCTGCTTTGGCACAAAGAATTGCCTGTCCGGCAGAAAATACCAGGGTACAGTTTGTTTTGATCCCATTATCGGTAAACCATTTAATGGCTTTGATACCGTCTTTGATCATGGGAACTTTAACGACAATATTCGGATGAAGTGCCGCTAATACTTTTCCTTCTTCGATGATTCCTTTAAAATCCGTAGAGATTACTTCGGCGCTGATGTCGCCGTCTACGAGTTCGCAAATGGCCTTATAATGGTTCATTACGGCTTCGTCGCCCTGGATCCCTTCTTTGGCCATCAGGGAGGGGTTGGTTGTTACCCCATCGAGAATACCTAATTCGTTTGCTTCTTTGATTTGAGCCAGATTGGCTGTATCGATAAAAAATTTCATGTTGGTAAAATTAAAAAACGGCAGGCTACTCACATCGCACCGCTACAACCGCCTATCCTTGCTGCCTTCCGGCCCTGGGGAGGTTCAGCAGGAGCTGGTCGTGTAAGACCTGCCGGGCGCGAAGATAGGTAATAATTTGAAATGGATTGAGGCAAAAGGCAACAGATTACCGGGCAATGGAATTGACAGTGGTAAGCCCGATCAATTCATCGCTTCTTCCACCAAACGGACGATAGTAAACCAGGGCTGTATAGCCATTCTCTGTGCCCCAATAATTGCCCTCGGTGTCCTCAAAGCTGGTGGCATCACCTGTCGCAGAGCGGGTGATATACCGATAATTATAGTACCCTTGTTTCAGGAAAAGCGTTGCCTCATAGATGCCTCTTTCCTCATTGAAGGTCATCTTCGCGGCAGAATCATTGGCATAGTTTGTCAACTCCCCAAACACATAGATATCTTTTCCAACATAGGATTTACCTCCGGGTGGCTGATAGGTAAAATGGACATAGGCATAATCGGTTTGCCAGTATGGATTGAGGTTATCTGTGGTTTCAAGGGTAAAAAAGCCGTTCAGGTCCAGGTACTGGATATACCCTTTTCCCGATCTCTCCATATCGGGTTTTATGTAAACATCTGTCCGCCTGGCCTGCTTATCCATCTTCCAAACCCGTTCACTACTCAGGCGGAGGCTTCGAAGATCGATCCATCGCCATTCCTGACCCGACGGAAACACGGTCCTGTTTTCGTCATTATACTCAAAATAATTACCCCGGTAAATATCCGGTCGGGAAAGCGTAACCGCTGTAGGCCATACAAAATTCTGAAGAAGGACCACTTTGATATCCTGCTGATTGAATGAGTTGACCTGATTACTGGTTGAAACGATGGTTCTCACCTTCTGATGCGAATTGTAAAGCGCCCCATTAAAAGGCTGCATCACCTGGACGCCTACGGAGGTTTTTGCGTCCACTACCAGAAAGCGTTTGGTAAACACCAATTGCGAAGTATCGCTGTTCAGGAAAACTTTTAGCAGGTAATTTCCCGAACGGGAAGGGACACTATTTCTTTCCGGAACCTTTGCCTGATAATTCGTGTACCGGGTAAACGCGATCGAGGAATTTCGGTAATTATTGATCCTTGTATTTTGAAAGCCGCGGATATAATCAAAGGCACTCAGGTTCACCGGTGTCCAATCGGCATTACAGAGTTGATAGGTGTAATAATAGTTCTTAACCCCCGATTCAAGATCATCAAAGGTGAGGGTTAACTCATCGGCACTGTTGAGCCGTATTATCGGGTAACTGTATGGGTCACCGGTTCGAATGAGTTTGATCGCGCCGATCTGTCCCCTGAATACATGGTCGGGCAACTGGGCATTTGTCTGGTAAGAGCACAAAAAACCGATGGCCAGCAATACCAGCAATGGTCGCTTATAGAGGTTCAGTTGCATTTATATAGCAATATTATCCATTTCCCGCTTATTTTTGAAGACCAAGATCACCTATTGAACGTTGCAAGCTTCATAGCCAGGCGCATCGCCTTTAACAGACAGCGGTCTTTTTCCCGTTTTATCATCCGGCTGTCTACCACCGCTACCCTGATCAGCGTAGCGGTCATGATCGTTACGCTTGCCCTGGTCAATGGGTTCCAGGAAGCCGTTAGCGAGAAGGTATTCAGCTTTTTAGGGCATGTAAGGGTACAACAACGACAACCCGGGCAGGGGAATACTTCGGAGGAATTGCCGGTGAAGCGGAATATCCGGCTGGAACAGGCGGTAAGAAAGGTTCCCGGCATCCGATCGATCCACCCTTTTGCCACCCGGTATTCGATTTTAAGGATCAACAGCGAGATCGAAGGGGTTCTGGTAAAGGGGTTTGATAAGACCTATGATACCACTCACCTGAAGCCATTTTTGCAGGAAGGCCGGTTTATCCGTTTTACGGACAGCAGTTATAGCCGGGAGATTATCATCTCCACCTACATGGCCAATCAGCTCAAATTAAAACTCAACGATCAGCCAATTATCTATTTTGTCAAGCCGGATGGCTCGATCCGCCCGGACAAACTGAAGGTGGTGGGTATTTTCAAAACAGGTATAGAGGAATACGATAAATCATTTGCCATTGGAGACCTGTCCCTGATTCGCCGGCTGAATGAATGGGGGCCTGAGCAGATCGGTGGGTATGAAATCTATATTGATGATTATCAAAAAATGGATGCCCTGGCGGAGGAGGTCTTCACCCTTTCTGCATTCCCGCAGGAATGGGACGCACGCGCGGTAACTGATATTTATCCGGAAATATTTGACTGGTTGAAGATCCTTGACCAAAACCGAAATATTCTGATCATTGTTATGGCAGCGGTGGCTTTGATCAATCTCGTTACCTGTCTTATCATACTTGTGCTGGAAAGATTACGGATGATCGGAATCCTGAAGTCGCTTGGAGCCAGTAACTGGATGGTGCAAAAAGTATTTTTATTTCAATCTGCCATTATTACGGTTACAGGTATCTTATTGGGTACAGCTGTAGCATTGGGTTTACTCTGGTTACAGCAAACAACCGGCTTTGTCCGCTTGCAGGAGGAATCCTATTATCTTGATTCAGCCGCGGTAAAGATCGTCTGGTGGCAGGTTGGGCTGGTGGTAGGGGGTACATTACTCGTTAGCCTGCTGGTATTGATGATCCCTTCCCTGATCGTAAGAAGGGTACAGCCGGTCAAAGCGATCCGCTTTCAATAAGGTGGGAAAGAAGGATTCCTGTGGCAACAGCCGCATTCAAAGATTCTGCCTCCCCAATCCTTGGTATTGTCACTTTTATCTTTGCCTTTTCCAACACAGACAATTCCAATCCTCTCGATTCATTTCCGATCAATAAGATCCCTTCCTTATTGCGCGTCACCTGCTGAACAGGTGTGCCATTCAACACGGCGGCATAAACAGGTATCTGGTGCCATTTTCCCAACCAATCAGCTAATGGCCTCCGGGAAAGGCGGAGACGGCCAAGACTTCCCATGGATGATTGAACAACCTTGGGATTGTACCAGTCGGCACAGTCTTCACTGCAAACCACCTGTTTTATCCCAAACCAATCGGCAATACGAAGAATCGTTCCCATGTTTCCCGGGTCCTGGATCGTATCCAGGGCCAATGTCCAATGCCCGCCGGGGTCGATATCTACTGCCTCCTCATATTGGGCAGCGATTAATAATACCTGGTTAGGTGTGGAGAGCTGGGATATCCTTTCTAATTCTATTTCATCGACCTCTGTCAACGGAATACCCGCATAACCGGAAGAATGTTTTTCACACCAATCTTTTACGGCATATACCTGGTGTATCTTTGTTGTAGGGTTTGTTAAAAATTCATGTACGGATTTGGGTCCCTCTACCAGAAATACCTTCTCCGCATCCCTGAATTTTTTCTGGCCTAAACTTTGGATATATTTGATCTGGTTTTTACTCAGCATTATAACGAATTACGATTAGCAATACAATTTGAAAGGCTGGCAGGAAAAATATGCTCCCCTACTACCAGCCATCCTTTTCGGGATGGCGGTTGTCCTGGTTTCCTCCTGTGGTGTGGTTCCTAAGGGGTATCCCCCCAACAAACCCTTTGTCTACGAAACAAATATCCAATTGCAGGGTGACTTTTCAAAGGATGAGCGTAAATCCCTTTCTTCCCGCCTCCGAAACCAACTGGATGACAGTATCCGTATCCGGACAGTTGGCCAGTTGATCCGCGAGGTTTTGCGCAACCCGCCTGCCTATGACAGCACTCATGCCCAACGGTCTGTGCTCTTTATGCGTGACCTGCTTAACTCACTGGGCTATTACCGAGATACGATCTGGTTTGATACGAGTCTGGTGGTTGTTCCCAATAACAAACATGGTGACCAGTTCAGAACGACTGTGGACTTTCATGTCAGACCGGGGAAAATGATCCACATAGACTCTGTAGCATACAACCTGAACGATACAGGCTCCTATCATCCTAACAAAGCGGATCTTCAGGCTCTGGCTCTTCAATCAGCTGATAAATCCATACTCAGGAAAGGGGATGCATTTTCCAAACAAAATATTTCAACAGAGATCGACCGATTGGTCACGCTCTACCGTAACAACGGGTACCTTCGGTTTTCTCGGGAAGAATTAGTGGCCGTTTGGGATACACTCGATGCCTCTTTACTCGCCCCTACCCTTGACCCTTTTGAACAGATTCTCCAACTCGAAGAAAGGCGAAAGCGGATGGAAAACCCGACGGCCAATATTGAGTTCATCCTAAAACCGGGATTCAACCCAACACGGCTGACCAAATTCTATGTTGGACATACCACTGTTTTCCCCGATTATACCGGAGATTCAATTGCTGCAGACAGAAAGGTCAACCATATCGATTCGAGTTACAGCGTTGTCCGATACACTGATTTTTTTGGCTGGAAATTTCTCTCTCAATACATCTATTTCAAGCGGGGTGACCTATATAATCAGCAACAATACCTCAAAACAGTCAACCGGTTCAATGGCCTTGGAGCATGGCGACTCGTGAATATTGAACAGGTAACAAGACCTGGCTCTGATACGGTGGATTTCAATATTTTCCTAACCCCGGCCAGCCGGTATTCCTTTACAACCAATCTGGAGGTAAGTGGAAGCAATAATGCCCTGATACAGGGTAACCTGCTGGGGCTTGGCGCGAATGCCACCTTGCTCAACCGCAATTTTGCCCGTTCGGCCAACCAGTATAACCTCAATGCGCGGATCAATACCGAACTAAGTACAAAGGGAAAGTTCATTGCCGCCCAACAAGCCGGGGTAAGCTATACGATCAATTTTCCCCGCTTGATTCCCAATCCCTCCTTTATCCGGGCATCGGCCAAGGAAAGAGCCAAGACCAGTCTTTCCATAGCCTATAGCAACACAGACCGGAAGGATTATTTCATTGTTAACTCGCTGAACCTCTCCTGGGGGTATGATATTGCCTGGAAGAATAAATCACTCCGCATTGTATTACCCAATATTGAATACACGGTTCTTCAACGCCGCGATAGCCTGAGTTCACTGATCGACCGTAATCCTTCTTTCAAAAACATCTTCAACCAGGGATTGGTAGTATCGGGTCAGGCAGGATTCAAAATCACGGGAGGTAAAGGGAAAAATGTAAACCTGTTTAGCGCC
This sequence comes from Chitinophagales bacterium, assembly GCA_017303415.1. Lineage (NCBI taxonomy): Bacteria > Pseudomonadati > Bacteroidota > Chitinophagia > Chitinophagales > Chitinophagales bacterium. The sequence continues at coordinate 2,006,069 of JAFLBJ010000001.1, read as the reverse complement.
AATTTCGAAGAATCCGGCTTGCTGTCACGACTTATCGATGCCAAGTTATTCGACAGCTTATATCGTTTCGTCAAGTTTGATGCTGAATTTGTACGCAGCATGAATTTTGGCAGAAACCAATTGGTCACCCGTTTCTATAGTGGTGTCGGTATCGCCCTCAAGACACGTACCCGCAACAGTGATATCCAAATGCCCTATTTCCGGCAGTTCTTCCCGGGTGGGCCCAATAGCATGCGAGCCTGGAACCTGCGTAGCCTTGGGCCAGGGTCCTCACTAAAAACCCGGGAGGAAGCTCCTTTCCGGTTTGGAGATTTCATGTTTGAGACAAATATTGAATTCCGTTTTCCGCTGGCACAAATTGCCGGATATAAGGTCACCAGTGCTTTGTTCAGTGATATTGGCAATGTCTGGTTCATCCGGCCGAACGATGACTTTCCGGGAGGTGAACTGACGAGTTTGAAAAAATTCTTTAAAGACCTGGCCGTGGGTGTGGGTACTGGCTTGCGGTTTGACTTTGAATTCCTGGTTGTCCGCCTGGATTATTCCCTCAAGGCACGCAACCCTACTCCGGCCCCAAGCAATGCCGAGGCACAAAGCAAATGGTTTTATAAATGGAACGGAGGTACGTTGTTACATGGCGTATTTCAGTTGGGGATCAACTATCCGTTTGTACGTTTCTAAGAATCGAATTATTGAATTAATAAGGAAGTATAGTGTTCTGCTCTTCCTTATTTCACCTTCCTTATTCCTTTTTCCCTATTCCCTGTTTAACTCCCGCCAGTCTTTTCAATTACGCTCTTGATTTCCTTTTCAAACTCCTGCATATCTTTCGCTTCTTCCAACCGAAACTCACCGATGCGGGTGCGACAAAGTTTGCTGAGATAGGCCCCACACCCCAATGCCGCTCCAAAATCATTAGCCAGGCTACGGATATAGGTCCCTGTGGTACACACCACCCGGAAATCAACCTCGGGTAATTCAATTCGTGTGATCTCAAATTCCTTAATGGTTACCGGGCGTGGATCGAGTTTTACTTCCTTCCCTTGCCTCGCCAGTTCATATACCCTTTTCCCATCCACTTTAATAGCTGAATGGGCCGGAGGTATTTGAAGAATATCACCGGTAAAGGATGCTGTTTGTTCAATAAGGGTGTTCCGATCGATGTCCTCCAATGGTTTAAAATCAGTGGGCTCGCTCTCAAGATCATAAGTGGGTGTTGTTGCCCCAAGGGTGAACGTGCCGGTGTATTCCTTCTCCCGGGCCATATACTCATTGATCTTTTTGGTAAATTTTCCCGTGCACACAATGAGCAGGCCAGTTGCCAGGGGATCGAGTGTTCCGGCATGCCCCACTTTCTTGATACGTATCAGGTTTCTGATCTTTCGTACAACATCAAAGGAGGTCCAGCGAAGGGGCTTGTCGATCAGGAGTACCTGACCGGTTTCGTAAACAGAAGGCGCATTAAGAGACATGATGCAAAGGAAATAAGAAATAAGGAATAAGGAATAAGAAATTAGGGAGTACTGGTTATTTCTGTCCCGTATTTCATATTTGTTATTCCTTATTTCTGATTATTCAAATCGACATCCTGTTCTTCACCTCCAGATACTTATTGATCGTGTTCACCGTCAGGTCTTCCGGTGCGGACAGAATGGATAGTATCCCATTCTTTTGCAGTTCGCGGACCATGCGTCTTTTCTCGTTGCTGAATTTTTCGCCAATGGTCTTGATATAAATATCTTCAACGGTTTCGGCCTTGCTTTGCTGGAGTGTGCGGAGTTCTGTATTTTCAAATAGAACCACCAGGAGCAGGTGATAACGGGCGATCCGCTGGAGAGAGGGTAATTGTCTTTCCATGCTTTCGAATGACTCGAAATTGGTAAAATACACCAATAGGCTTCGGTGGCTTATCCGGTTCCTGATCACCGAAAATAACTTTTCCAGATCGGGTTCAAGAAACCGGGTTTGTTGTTTGTAGAGCGATTCGAGGATCAGGTTGATCTGCGTTGGTTTTCGGTCAGCCGGTAAAAAGGTATCAATATTTTCCGCAAAGGTGATCAGGCCTGCCTTATCCTGCTTTGCCAATGCCACATTACTCAACACCAATGCGGCATTGATGGCATGATCCAGCAGGTACATTCCCCGAAAAGGCATTTTCATTACCCGGCCTTTATTGATCACACAATAGATCTGCTGGCTTCTTTCATCGGTAAAGGTATTCACCATCAGGTCGCTTCGGCGGGCGGAGGCCTTCCAGTTTACCGTTCGGTAATCATCACCCAGAACATACTCCTTGATTTGTTCAAATTCCATGCTGTGTCCCAGACGACGTACCCTTTTTACACCCGCTTCCTCCAACCGATTGCTAATGGCCAGTAGTTGATACCGGCGCATTTGCATATAAGAAGGATACACTTTTACGGTTTGATTGGTTCCAAAAGCCAGGCGGCGGCTTACCAGACTCAGGGGGCTGGTAACCATCAATATGGTTTGGTTAAAAATATATTCTCCCCGTGTAAGCGGTTTGAGTTGGTAATGGTGTTCCGCGACAGATTTTCCGGGAAGTAATTTATTGACCGCTTTGTATCTCTCCTGAAATTGATCGGGTAGTTCTTCAATGATGGAAACCGCTACGGGGAAGGGATATTCATTCTGTAGATTTATTCTTACCTCATTCTCATCTCCATGGCTAAACCGCTCCCCTACTACCCGGTTTGCGGTTACCCCTTTTTTGTTGCCATATAAAAGCATTACATCAACCACCAGGGTGAGTAAAAAAAGTACGAGGGCGATCAATGCCGCCTGGTATAGCCAGGGCAGGAAATAACTCGCCGCAAAGATCAGGGCCACTACCCCTGCGGCAACATAAGCTCTGGTATGTAAGTAAAATGATCTTAGCATGAACAAAGAATGATAATCCATTTACCTGGGTACTTCCATTCCTTCAATGACCTGTTTGATTACCTCATCTTCAGTAACACCTTCCATTTCCTTTTCGGGAGCCAGAATGATCCGGTGGCGAAGTACAGGCGCGACGATGGAAAGAATATCTTCCGGGGTCACAAAATCTCTCCCCGACAAGGCAGCCATGGCCTTTGCCGCGTGCATGATGGCCAATGAAGCCCGGGGCGATGCGCCAAGGTAGATGGATTTATGATTTCGGGTCTGCTGGATCAAACGGGCAATAAAGGCCATCAGTTTATCCTCGATCAGCAAGGTCTTTACCTGCTGCCTGATCTGGTTGATCTGATCCCCATGTAATACGGGTTGTACTTTATCAACCGGTTTTGCACTACCCATTTCATGAAAGAGTTTAAGCATAGCCACCTCCTGCTCTTCAGTAGGATAAGGTACCAGTACTTTGAAAAGGAAACGATCCAGTTGCGCCTCGGGTAAACGATAGGTTCCTTCCTGTTCGATCGGGTTCTGGGTGGCCAATACCATAAACGGGGACGCCATGGGATAGGTCTTTCCATCTACTGTGGCCTGTCGTTCTTCCATGATCTCAAAAAGGGCAGATTGGGTCTTGGCCGGTGCCCGGTTGATCTCATCAATGAGTACGATATTACTGAATACGGGACCTGGTTTGAAATCAAATACCGCTTCACGTGGATTGAACACCGGGGTACCCAATACATCGGAAGGCATCAGGTCGGGCGTAAACTGGATACGTGAAAAACCGGCATTGATACTTCGGGCAACCAATTTAGCGGTGAGTGTTTTTGCCACACCCGGCACCCCTTCAATCAATACATGGCCATCGGCCAGGATCGCGGCCAGGATCAACTTGACCATCTCATCCTGTCCGACAATGATCTTCTTGATCTCGGAGCGGATATTGTTGACCGCCTCATTGAGGGCTGTCAGGTCAACTCGGGGCTGGTACATTTGTTCGTCCATATCAGGCTTGTTTATAGAATTTTTCTAATTGTTGATAAAAGTCTTGCAATTGCCACACTGAAACCGAATGTTCTTTTTCCAATTGGGCAATAAAGGAGAGAATATACCGGATCTCGGGTTCCGGATAACCGGATTTAAAATGAAGGGTCTTTACCAGCTCATCATCCAGCCGGGTAGTTGTCACCCGATATCGGTTTCTAACATGCTCCAGAAAATACGACCCCATCTTGATACACAGGTTACGGTGATCACCCCGTTCATGATATAACCGCCCAATGGTGCGTACAAAATCGAGTGAATCATTTCTGGGTACCGGAAGCACGGGTATCTGTCTTCTCCGGCGTCTCATTTCCAGCAGCACGTATATGATCAGGGTTATGAGCGCGATCCAAAGTGCCGCCTTCATGGAGGGATAACGCATCATCACCGTCCACCAATTGGCTTGCTTGGGATTGGGTTGCTGGTTGTTCAGGTTTTTTTGTGAAAAATATTCATCCCAATAGATTTTTTGTACCGAAGAAGGTATCAGCGAAAAAAGTTGTTCGTAATAGGGCAGGTTCTTTTTATGGAGGAGGAAATAATTGGACAGGGATAAGGGTGCCAGGTGCATGAAAATATTTCCTCCACCCGCGTGATAGCGAAACATCAATGGCTTGCCCTCCACCGAAGTTGCGAGAATATCGACCAGGCTATCGTTCCATGAATGGGCAGGTGAGGCAAACTCATAACCCGGGTAGGTAAAAGATTGTTTGGATGTAAAAGGAGGTGTATTGAGTTCAACGGTCAGCGAATCATAGTAAGGAAATACTTCTTCTTCGAGCGTAACAGAAAGTGTTTTCTCCACCTGATAGGAAATGCTTCGGGTACTGAGAAAGATCGTATTGCCATAGGAGGCAAACCGCATTAAATTTCCCATTTCCTTTTCTGTTGGGTTGAATTGATCAGTAATGATCACCAGGGCATTTCCTGTAGAAAACTCCTGAAGGCTGTCCAGGTAGGCATTATCAAAGCCTGTAGGAATGATATCTGCTTTTTTAAAAAGTGTACTTAATCCGGAATAGGCGACATAGTGCCCATAGGGCTTTTTGGAAATTTTTCCAATCGCCAATCGCCCGTCCATTCTCCGTTTACCGGATGATGCGGAGGAAGATCCAATGATCAGCAACACGAGCGCGCCGATCATCAGTAAAAGAAAAAAGATGGGTAAATACTTCTTCATGCCATACCCTCCTTTTTATAAAATTCCAGGAAGAACTGGCGTATCTCCCGGTAGTTTCCTTCCAGGGGACTAAACTGACCATACCACACATATTCATAATGCCGCATGGCCTGAAAGAACCTGGCATATTCCGGGCGGCCATGTAATTGCATCAGGTAGTCGAGATTTGTGCGGTCGGGTTTATATTGGATAGTACCTCGTTCTGATAATCCTTTTAGTAATTGAAGAAAAAGGTAGCGAACGGCCAGTCGGTAATTGCCGTCCTTTTCCGCACTCTCGATCTTATAACTGTAGGGAATTGAAAATATGTCTTCCTCCTCCTGCATTCCTTCTGCCTCTCCTTTTACCAATGCCTGATCATTTTTAAAGAACCCGATTCCGTTTTGGGACAGAAACCAGATAAGCAGCCCAACAAATGACAGCAGTATCAAAATCCAAAGCAGGTTGAATATCCAGCTTTGGTTAAGCACGGATCTATTTTTCGTTTCCCTGATGGGTTCATCTTCCTGGAAGGGATAATTTGCATACCAGAATTCGGGGTCCTTTTCAAAGCGCGAAACCGAATCAGCCGGGAACTTTCTCCAATCCCATTTATCTTCAAAACTCTTATACGCTTCTTTGGGAACCACATACCTTGACAGGTCTTCGCCTGTTGTAGCAGGCACAGCAACGACCTCATCGACGACTGGCGCATCGGTTATGACCACCGTGTCCATCTCATGGGGATATTCCTCCTGCTGGGCAAAGCCCGCTTGTGAAAGAAATCCAAAAAAGGCCAGGAGAAGATATGTATGTAGATTTTTCATCCCCTCTCCTCCCAGAATTTATCCGCCAGTTTCTTTTCCACGCGGAAAGGATAGATGATAAAATACCAAATCACAAATACGATGGAGGCCACCACCACGAGGATCGTCAGTACTGGCACATCATTATATAATCGGGTGATGAACCCCTCAAAAAAAGCGGCCAGAGCAAAAACCGGAAATAAACCGAGGATGATCTTGGCTCCTTCTTTTGCGGCCATCTTAACAGAATCAAGTCGACTAAGCGTACCGGGCAACAAAAAGCCTTTCCCCAGGATCAATCCGGCTCCTGCCGCCAGGATAATGGCCGTCAACTCCAGGGTGCCATGGATAAACACAACAAGAAAAAAATCAAGACCCAACCCTTCCCGATAAAAAAGCTGATCAAAGGCACCCACCATAAAACTGTTGGAGGCAAGAATGTACAAGGTAGGTATGCCAAAAAATATTCCTGAAATAAAAGCTTTTACAGCCACCCCGATATTATTGATCATGATACGCAGCCACATCACAAACACATTTTCATTCTCATATACACCAAACGGGTTGCCATTTCGAATATTCTCCCGGGTCATATCCACATAATCCTGTCCTAATATTTCATTTAAAATTTCCTCATCCCGCGAAGCGGTGACAAAAGCGACGGCCGCAAAGACGATAAAAATGATGGTGGAAAGAAGAATAACCCGGTGATGTTTACGAATGACCATGGGAAGGTCATATTTCCAAAAATCCACGAGGCGACTGGAACGTTCTTTCCGGTTGCGGTAAATATCCAGGTAAATACGGGAAGCCAGGCTATTGACATAATTAGTAACACGGCTGCCCGGATAAAAGGTTTTGGCGTAAGAAAGGTCATCGATCAGGCGTGTAAACTCCGTCGCCAATTCGTCTGCATCCGCCACCTGGCCATGTTGTATCCGTTGCCAGCGTTCTTTGTTCTTCTTGATGAATAAGGCTTCGCGCAAAAATTGAGATTATATCGTAAAATAGTGATTTGTTGGCTATCCCCCTGTCGATTCGTGAATTTTTTATTTCTTATTCCTTATTTCTTATTTTTAACCATGCCCCTGGTAAAGATTCCCACTTCTTTTAACCTTGATATCGAATTTGAGGTCAGCGAATTCTATCGCCGCTTCCTGGCCTGGTTGCTGGATATGGTGTTGCAGATCGTTTACCTGTTACTGGCCTACCGGCTGCTGGGTCTTATTATTTCCAATTCATCCAACCCATTCAGGCCCTCCACCTTTGCCCAGATATTTGAGATAGTACTTTGGTTTCCCGTGATATTTTATTACCTGGCTTTTGAAATATTCACCAATGGACAAAGTATAGGGAAAAAAGTGGCCGGTTTGAGAGTGGTGAATGAAAATGGAGGAAAAGCCAGTCCAAGCCAATACCTGATACGGTGGCTGATACGGGTATCCGATCTGATGATGGTAGTGGCCATTCTGATTCTGGCCACATTCCCCAGCGCCTTTCGGTATCCTGAATTGCGATGGGCCCTGGTGATCATTTTGGGTTTGATGATCACCGATCTGATTCTGGTGGCATCCTCCAAAAAATCACAACGACTGGGCGATGTATTGGCCCAGACGATCATAGTGCGTACCAAGAACAAAGCGGATATCCAGGACACGGTATTTCGGGAGGTGGAGGAAAGTTACACCCCGCATTTTCCCCAGATCATGCAGTTGAGTGACAAGGATATCAATGCCATAAAAAGCATTCTGGATACGGCCCATAAGAATGGAGATTTCAATCTTGCTTATACCGCCACAGAAAAGATCAAGTCGCATCTGAAAATCGATACGTCAATGAACCCGTATGATTTTCTGGCAACGGCGCTGAAGGACTATAATTATCTTTCAGTGAAATAGCTTTATATCTAATAGTTATTAGCTATTAGCTTAATACGCCTGCGCAAATAATACCCTTTGGCTGCTCGGCTTACCTGTTAAAATACACTTTCCTTCCTCAGGTGTATTGTTCAGTGGAATACACCGGATGGTGGCTTTGGTTTTTTCCTTGATGGCCTGTTCGGTTTCGGGTGTACCATCCCAATGCGCGGAAACAAACCCACCTTTCTCTTCCAGAATCTTGGTGAATTCATCCCAGGAATCAGCTTTAGTGATATGTGCATCCCGATACGCAGCTGCGCGATCGAATAAATTTTGCTGAATAGTAACCAACAACCCCTGTATTCTTTCCGTCAACCCTTCCAGCGATACGCTTTCTTTTTCCCCAGTATCGCGACGGGCCATTTCCACCACATTATTTTCCAGGTCACGCGCGCCAATGGCCAGGCGAATGGGTACCCCTTTCAGTTCGTGTTCGGCAAATTTCCAACCCGGACGGTTATTGTCGTTATCATCATATTTAACCCGGATTCCGGCGGTTTTGAATTGAGCTACCATCTCCGCGACACGGGCATCGATCATTTTTTTTGACTCTTCCCCTTTGTAAATCGGCACGATCACTACCTGCACAGGCGCGATCCTTGGAGGTAATACCAATCCTTTGTCGTCACTGTGTGCCATCACCAGCGCACCGATCAACCGGGTACTTACGCCCCAACTGGTGGCCCAAACATATTCCTGCTGGTTCTCCCTGGTGAGGTATTTAACTTCAAATGCCTTGGCAAAATTTTGTCCCAGGAAATGCGAAGTACCTGCCTGCAGGGCTTTTCCATCCTGCATAAGCGCCTCGATACAGTAGGTATCTACCGCCCCGGCAAATCGCTCACTTTCGCTTTTTACTCCCTTTATCACGGGCAGGGCCATGTATTCTTCGGCAAACTGGGCATACACGCCCAACATTTTTACAGTTTCTTCAATGGCTTCTTCTTTGGTGGCATGGGCCGTGTGGCCTTCCTGCCACAGGAATTCGGCGGTGCGCAGGAACAAACGTGTACGCATTTCCCATCGGACCACATTGGCCCACTGGTTCACCAGGATGGGAAGATCGCGGTATGATTGGATCCAGTCTTTGTAAGTGTTCCAGATAATAGCTTCACTGGTGGGACGAACCACGAGTTCCTCTTCCAGTTTAGCCTCCGGGTCGACCATGAGTTTTCCCTTTTTATTTGGATCCGCTATTAACCGGTAATGCGTTACCACTGCACATTCTTTGGCAAAGCCTTCGGCATTTTTTTCCTCGGCTTCAAAAAGACTCTTTGGTACGAATAGCGGGAAATAAGCATTCTGGTGCCCGGTATCCTTGAACATCTTATCCAACACATCACGCATATTCTCCCAAAGGGCAAATCCGTATGGTTTGATGACCATACATCCGCGTACGGCTGAATAATCGGCCAGTTCGCCCTTCAATATCAGGTCATTGTACCATTGTGAATAATCGGCGGCCCTGGAGGTGATCTCTTTACTCATAATCAATTGCTAATTTTGAAACAAACCATTGATCCTGAACTGTTAAAACTTTAATAAGCTTGTTCTTTCCCTATTGGTTTCGCCGCAAATGTAGTAACTTCATATCGATTACTGCATAAATCCACGGTCATGAAACGTCAAATTCTACTTGCTTCTCTCACCGCCCTTGTACTGGGCAGCTGTACCACAGCCTACAAAACCGGACAGACACCCGATGATGTCTATTATTCTCCTCAACGTGAGGTGGATGATTATGTCCGTGTAGATAACCGTCGTGATGGTCGTTATCAGTACGATGATGAATACTATGATGACCGTTACCTGCGGATGAAGGTATCTGATCGATATCGTTGGTCAGAGTTGAATGACTGGTACTATTTTGACCGGTACAGTTATGGATATAATTACTACTACGGATCCTATTACAATCCTTATAATTCCTGGAACTATTATTACAACCCTTATTGCCCTGGCAATGTGGTGATCGTAAATCCCGGACTTGGAAAAGAAAGCCGACCTGCGTATACCCCACCCCGGAATTTTAACCTGGCGGGATATGCAAACGCGCAAAATTCCAACACCAACCTGACTTCAAAATCAGGTCGCCCAGCGATCATTCGCCCCGGTACCGGTGTCAGCAGTTCGTATAACAATTCCAATTCGAATGTGAATACGAATGGCTTGAGCAACCGGGTCAATCGTTGGTTCTCCGGAAACAATAATTCCAGTTACAGCAACTCAAATACCAATTCTAATAATTCAAATTCTACCTCCCGTCCCGACAGGAGTTATACCCCATCGAGCAATAATAATAGCAGCAGCTCCGGGTCCTCCAGTTCAGGTTCTTCGAGCAGCGGCGGTGGCGTAAGCCGGCCAACCCGCGGAGGTAATTGATGATCCATCAAAATCGTAACATGAGATCGCCGATTTTAACCATTGCCCTCCTGGTCATGGGAGGAACCGCCTTTGCCCAGATACCGGAAGAAGCCCTTCGTTTGTCATGGACCTACCCAAATGGTACAGCCAGAAGTCAGGCCATTGGCGGAGCCATGGGCTCCTTAGGAGGAGATGCGACCGCCAATCATGTAAACCCGGCTGGATTGGCCTTCTTCAAAACCTCTGATTTTATTTTTACACCTGCCTTTCAATTTGGACGCGGTAAAGGAGACTTCCGGGGCACCAACAGCAAAGGCGATTCTTATTCCAAATTCAACTTAGGAACGACCGGCTTTGTTTTTGGAGGAATGGGACGTCAACGCAGTTCCGCCTTTGCACTGACCCTGACGCAGACCGCTAATTTCAATCAAACATCGTATTATAAAGGTCAGAATAACTATAGCAGTTTTGCCGAACCCCTTGCCGATGAATTTTCCGGTTCAGGATTGGATATTGATGGCGCCCTCAACAGCGATAATATTTCCCTTCAAACCAAAATGGCGCTCTATACCTACCTGGTTGACACCGCTACCATAGGGGGCAACCTGCAAGTAATTGCCAGACCAGAATTTGCCTCTATCTCTGATCAGGAACAGATCATCAATACGAGTGGTGGCATCACCGAACTTACCCTAGGTATCGCGGAAGATTTCAACCGCAAATTCTACCTGGGTGCAAGCCTTGGTATCCCCATCATCAAAATGGATCGAATCAGTTCGTTTACGGAATCGGATGCCAGTGGAGATACAGACAATGACTTTGGTTATCTCCGCTATGTCGAAAACTACAAGCTTACTGGAGTGGGTGTTAACCTGCGGGGTGGATTTATCTGGAGACCGCGTGACTATATCCGTATCGGATTGGCCGTACATACCCCCAACTGGATGATGCTGAAAGAAACATTTACTTCAACGATGACCGGTGATGTGGAGAATCTCTTTGGCGTGGGCCAGGGAGTCGATAGTGTGAAATCAACTGTGTTTACCAATGGGCAAATACCTGAGAACAGATATGTATTAAATTCCCCAACCCGTTTTATCCTGAGTGGTTCCTATGTATTTCGCGAAGTGGCCAATATCGAACAACAAAAAGGTTTCCTTACTGCCGATATCGAATATATCAACTACAAATGGATGAAGTTCGCCCCACAGGATGAAACTACCTCTGCCGATATTTTCGCTCCCTATAATTCCGCAATCGACCTGATCTATAAAGGCACCTTTAATTTTCGGGTAGGTGGTGAATTAAAATTCAAAACCCTGATGGCGCGTGCCGGGTTCTCTTATATGGGCAACCCGTACAAAGACAAAGAATTAAAAGGCAACCGGATGAACCTGAGCGGCGGACTTGGTTATCGTAACAAAGGCATGTTCGTTGATCTCACCTATGTACACCGGATCGTTAAAGATGTCAATTTCCCCTATCGCGTAAATGCGCCAAGGTTGAATACTTATGCTGACCTGAGGGATAATGGAGGGAATGTTCTTTTGACGGTTGGGTTTAAGATATGAGACGTGAGGCGTGAAACGTGAGGCGTGAGATTTCTCACATCTCACGTTTCACGTCTCACGCCTCACGCTTCACCTCCCATCTTCCTAAACCACGTCCCCTGCCTTTTGGCATAGTTTCGGGTATGTTGTTTTATCAGTGCTATTGCTTCCTCGCGGGAGGTGTTTCCATCGAAGTAGTCAAACCATTCCTGATAGCCTACAGTTTGTAAGGCGGATAAGTGCCGGAATGCGTACAATCCGCGGGCTTCCTCTTCTAATCCGGCGTTGACCATTTCATCCACGCGTTGATCGATCCGCTCATACAATTGAGGGCGGGGCAGATCCATCACCAGCATTTTTATATCAAATGGGCGTTGGGCCTTCTCTCCTTTTCGAAAGCTCAGGATGGATTTTCCGGTGGAGCGCACTACTTCCAGAGCCCGCATGAGCCGGTGAGGATTTTGGTTTTCGCCTTGGGCAAAAAAAACGGGGTCATTTTGTTTTACTTCCTCCTGCAGCCAGTGTAATCCCTTTTCTTCATAGTCACGGATAACCGATGCACGAATCACCGGATCTGTTTCCGGTATCTCATCCAATCCTTCCATAAAGGCTTTGATGTATAAGCCTGTACCTCCCACCATGACCACCACTGTATGTCGGGTAAATAGTTCATTTACCTTATCCAATGCAAATTTCTCATACCAGGCAGCATTCAGGTTATCGTGTATGGAATGGGAAGCAATAAAGTGGTGGGGCACTGCCGCGAGTTCTTCCGGGGTTGGTCGGGCTACCCCGATATTCATTTCCCGATAACACTGACGGCTGTCCGCAGAAATGATCTCGGTCTTGTATTGAAGTGCGAGCTCAATGGCCTTCCGGGTTTTTCCGACGGCCGTTGGCCCTGCGACCAGGATCACTGTAGGTTTTGTAAAGTTCAAGGCTGTTTCTTTGCGCCTCTTAGCGACTTAGCGGATTGGCGGTAAGAATTAACCGCAAAGACGCCAAGGGACGCGAGGTTAGAATTCTTCAGAAGGCGTTTCTTCTTCTCCGGCAATCTCATCTCCGTCAGCGCTGCCTGTCCCTTCTTCCCCTTCTTCACTAAATCCTTCCCCTACCTGGGTCAGGTCATATTTTTCTTCCACATCGGCAAATTTCTCTCCCAATAACCCCTTGGTTCCATACTGACTGGGGGCGATCCCTTCGGAACGGACGAGGGCAGGATAAACGAGTTTCTGGCTTTCCTCTTTGGACACATGGATTAGTTCCACCATGAAGCTCCAATTCTTATTGAAATCGTAGAGGTAAATGAATTTTTGGTTGGGGTCACGGATCTCCGACCCAATGGTGGTTTCTTCCATCAGGAGGGGTGGTGCCTTGTAGTCCCTTTCATATTTTTCCAACGTGATCTCCCTTCCCCGTTGCCAATGGTCATTGCTCCGGAAAAAGGTCGCCTTGTGCTTATTATCAAACTCATAGGCCTTTAGGATGATCGCATGTAACTCCAGAAAGGTCTGTGTATGCTTGATGGCCACATCCCTGTAAATGCTTTCGTCCTCTTCAAAATAGATCCTGAATTTTAATACCGCCATGCAACAAAAATAGGCAATTTTAAATGACCGGTTCCAGCCGGTGCTCCCGGGCTTTTTCCACCATATAGGCATAGGCAGCCTCGTAGGTATTGGGGATTATCCCGTCTAGAATGGCGTCTCTTACCGCATTTTTTATATCCCCCACGGGACGGGATGGTGGTATCCCAAAGGTCTTCATTATTATCTCGCCGGTGATCGGCGGTTGCCAGCTTCGAATCCGGTCGCTTTCCTCCACTTCGGCGCAACGCTCCCTGACCATTTTAAAATTTGCAAGGAACTTTTTGACCTTCCATTGATTCTTGGAAGTGATATCTGCTTCGCAAAGCATCATCAGTGACTCAAACTCCTCCCCGGCATCAAAAAGCAGGCGCCGGATAGCAGAATCTGTGATATTCTCTTTGGTCAAACTGATGGGTCTTAAGTGCAATTCCACCAGTTTGCGGACAAAGCGCATTTTCTCATTCTGGGGCAATTTGAGCTGGGCGAATATTTTGGGGACCATCCGGCCACCAACTACTTCATGGCCGTGAAATGTCCAGCCATGCCCCTCCTCAAACCGCTTGGTAGCGGGTTTAGCAATATCATGCAACACGGCCGCCCAGCGCAACCAGAGATCGTCCGAATTCCGGGCCACATTATCGACAACCTGAAGGGTATGGTAAAAATTATCCTTATGTCCTACCCCGTCCTTGTACTCTGCCCCGGCCAGGTCCACCATCTGGGGGAAAATAATATGGAGCAAACCGGACTGATACAATAGGTCAAATCCGATGGAGGGTTTGGGACAGGCAAGGATCTTGTTTAGCTCATCGGTGATCCTTTCCTGCGAAACGATCCGGATCCTTTCGGCTTCATTCCCGATCGCCTTCCAGGTCTTTTCCTCGATGGTAAAATTCAACTGGGTGGCAAACCGGATCGCCCGCATCATCCGTAAGGGGTCATCACTAAAGGTTTGTTCGGGTTCCAGGGGAGTCCTAAGAATCCCGGCATTCAGATCTGAAATTCCATTGAACGGGTCCACCAGGTTCCCAAAATCATCCTTGTTCAAACTGATCGCGAGGGCATTGATCGTGAAGTCGCGGCGAAGCTGATCGTCTGCCATATTGCCAGGAGACACCTCTGGTTTCCGGCTATGATAAGCATAGCTCTCTTTTCTCGCACCCACAAATTCCACCTCAAAACCATCCTCTGTTTTGATCTGCGCCGTACCAAAATTCTTGAAGTAACTGACATGCAAATGAGGGCTGAAACGATGGGCTACTGCCCGGGCCAATTCAATTCCATCGCCCACACAAACAATATCGGCATCTTTGGTAGGTCTGTTGAGTAACTTATCACGCACAAATCCCCCGACCAAATAGGTCTCCACCCCCAACTCGGCCGCCGCGTGGGCGATCTTGTTGAGCAGGAAAAGTTCTTTATTTGTACAAGGGATAGTCATCTTAAAATTTAGTTTCTCAGAGAAAAATTATACTATACAAATTATTCTATTTAAACAAATTATATCAGTTATATAAAATTAAAATAGATATTAAATAACCTCCAATAATTTCTCCACTTTTATATCCAATGCGCATTTAAAATGCCCTTCTGGACATTCCCGCTTCCCATGCAAACCACAGGGTCGGCAGGTCAATTTCTCCTCCACTTCCACAATCGTTGACCGGTCGGACAAGGGGGTGAACCCAAATTCCGGAACAGTGGAACAGAAAATAGCGGTCACCGGGGCATTCATTGCGGAGGCCATATGCAAGGGAGCTGAATCGTTTACATAGTTCATCGCCGCTTCACTCATCATGGCAGCCGACTGAAGAAAACTCAGTTCTCCACAAAGATTTTTGCTTGCTATTTTATTTAAAGTAACTTTTTCAATTATACTATTAACCAGATCTTTATCTCCAGGTCCTCCAAGCAAGTAAAGATGATGATTGGAAGGCAAATTCTCTATCAACTCGACCCACTTTTCAGGAGGAAATTGCTTGGTAAACCAGACCGAAGCAGGAGATAGAGTAATATATGGTTTGTTTTTCGACCATTGCATGACCCGTTCATAATCCGTGGTCGCAGGATACAACTTTGGTTTCCCGGCTGGCCCCGGGTCGTCTGGCATAAGGTGTGCGATCAATGCCTGGTTGCGATCAATTTCATGTCCCTGGCCGATTTTGTGTTCTACTTTTTTTGTAAATAACCAACTCAATGGGTTTTTAATGAACCCGATACGTTCCTTCGCACCTGAAAACCCGGTCAAAAATCCACTGCTGGCAAACCGGTGTACATTGACCACGATATCGTATTTATTTCGACGTATCTGCCCGAGAATCCGGAAGAGATTCCTGATCTTTCCTGTCTTTTTATCCCAAATTAGTCGATTTCTCAGGTGTGGATTGTTTTGAAGCAACGATTCATTCCCCTTTCTGACAAGCATATCAATTTCAGCATCTTGAAAGTTTTGTTTCAACTTTTCAATCAAGCCGGTGGCTAAAATGACATCGCCGATGAAAGCGGTTTGTATGATCAGAATCTTCTTCATTTAAAATTTCTTCTTCGTGTCCTTTGTGGCTCCTTTGTGACCTTCGTGTCCTCCTACGCCCGACTTGCGTAGGAGGGCACGAAGAACACGAAGGGGCACGAAGGACACGGAGGGTTATCTCAAAATTTCGACCTGGCCCTGCCTGAACCGAACCACGGATGATGGGGTTGCCGGCTCTCTGTCATCCTGTCGGTATTTTACAATATAATCTACTCCCGATTTTACCTCTTCGCTTACCTCCCCAAACCATCCCGGAGCGGGTTGGCCTGAGATATTGGCGGAGGTGGAGACCATTGGTTTTTGGAGTCTTTTGATCAGCGCGCGGCAAAAAGGATCCCGGCAAATACGAATACCCACAGACCCATCCTGAGCGATCAGGTTTTCCGCCAACCCTAATGCTCCTTGATATACCACCGTGGTTGGCCTACTTGTTCTTTCCAGATAATCGAAAATTTCAGGGTCCGGGGCGGCGGTATATTCATAGATATCCCGTTCTTCCGCCACCAACACGATCAGGGCCTTGGTATCCTCCCTTTTTTTGAGTGCATATACCTTCTCCACGGCGGACCGGTTGGTCGCGTCACAGCCTATCCCCCAGATCGTATCGGTGGGGTAAAGCAGGAGGCCGCCTTTACGCAAGGTTTCAAGTGCCAGCTCAATATCTTCTTGCTCGTACATCATTGCGGACAAAGGTAGAAATTTGAAAGTGGATAACCGCAGAGGCGCAGAGACACAGCGTTACATTTTCGAATACTTTAAGGTTATTGATACTACTTGATAGTTTCCATTGCGATCCTAGATAAAGTCTAATTATAGGCCAATAATTCTCCGAGTCTCTGTGCCTCTGTGGTTAAACAAGCCCTTATGCCTATTTTCGCAAAAAAAATTCCATGAAGGAACTGATACTCGAAGCCTGGGCCAACCGTGAACTTTTAAAAGATTCAAAATATACCGATGCTGTTCGTGCCGTCATTGAGGAAGTAGACAAAGGCCGATTGCGTACGGCCTCTCCCACTGCTTCCGGATGGGAGGTAAACGAGTGGGTAAAACAGGCCATCCTGCTATATTTTGGGATACAGCAAATGCAGACCTGGGACCTGGCGCCATTTGAGTTTTATGATAAGATGTTACTCAAAAAGAACTACAAGGAGCTCGGTGTAAGGGCTGTTCCCCATGCGGTGGCGCGTTATGGTGCTTTCCTGGCGAAAAATGTGGTGTTGATGCCGAGTTATGTCAATATCGGAGCCTATGTTGACGAAGGCACGATGGTAGATACCTGGGCAACGGTTGGTAGTTGTGCCCAGATCGGGAAGGGTGTTCACCTCAGTGGTGGTGTGGGAATTGGCGGGGTGCTGGAACCCCTGCAGGCCAGCCCGGTAATTGTGGAAGATGGTTGTTTTATTGGCAGCCGATGTATCGTGGTGGAAGGGGTGATCGTGGAAAAAGAAGCCGTATTGGGAGCCAATGTAGTACTTACCCAAAGCACCAAGATCATAGATGTCAGTGGCAGTGCACCCGTTGAATACAAAGGGCGTGTACCTGCCCGGTCGGTCGTTATCCCGGGAACCTATAATAAAAAATTCCCTGCCGGCGAATACGGAGTGGGTTGTGCCCTGATAATCGGTCAACGCAAACCCAGTACAGATCTTAAAACCAGTCTCAATGATGCCTTGCGCGATTTCAATGTATCTGTATAGGTGACCAGGCAGTCAGTGCATAAAATGACCCTTGCCGGCCTGCTGCTTACCGTGGTGGGTTCGCTTTTCTTTTCCACCAAGGCCGTGCTGGTCAAACTGGCTTTTCGGGATACCCCTGTGGATGCGGTATCCCTGTTGGCTGCCCGCATGTTTTTTGCCCTGCCCTTTTATTTGTTGGCCGCGTGGTGGAGCCGTCCGAAAGGAGGTATAGCCCCATTAACCCGTAAACAATGGATCTATATTCTGGGTCTGGGTTTAGCAGGTTACTATCTCAGCAGCCTGTTTGATTTCATGGGGCTTCAATACATTTCCGCCGGACTGGAACGGCTCATCCTGTTTCTCTATCCAAGTTTTTCAGTATTGATCAATGCCTGGGCATTCAAAGAAAAGGTTCCCAAGCGCCAACGATGGGCGCTTGCCCTGACCTATGCCGGTATTCTGTTGGCCTATGTGGGTGAACTGACCATTGACAGTGATAAACCCGGTTTTTTCCTGGGTACCGGACTTATTTTTCTTTGTTCCATTACGTTTGCCATTTACATATCCGGTAGTGGAAGACTCATCCCGCAGGTAGGAACAACACGATTTACGGCCTACGTGATGCTCTCCTCCAGTTTTGGGGTGTTTATGCATTTTCTTGTGGCGGGAAATTATTCCATCCTTGATCAGTCGGCTGATTTTGTATGGTATGGCCTGGCCCTGGGGGTGGTAGCCACTGTAATTCCAAGTTTTCTGATCAGTGCCGGTACCAGGCGGATTGGCTCAAATAATTCCGCCATCATCTCGAGCATCGGCCCTGTCTCCACGATTATTCAGGCCTGGTGGTTGCTGGATGAACCCATATTTGCCACACAGATCATTGGCACCCTGCTCGTACTGGGAGGAGTGGTTTTATTGGGCTGGGTTCCGGCTAAAAACCGCGATAAAAAGCCTGAATAAAGTTTTTCCCCATTCATATTATCCCTTAAATTTGCACCCCCGTAGCCCAGGTGGCGAAATTGGTAGACGCACCGTCTTCAGGTGGCGGCGCCGCGAGGTGTGCTGGTTCGAATCCAGTCCTGGGCACAAAAGAAAAAAGCCCCCAGTTTTACTGGGGGCTTTTTTTTTCAATTTGAAAAGCTTAATTCCGCTACTGGTGTCAACCAATTTTTTATTGATGAAAAAAAGTATGTCGGAGAAAATCTGAAACATTTCATGGACCACCTGGTCAGGCATCTCTGGTGAAACTCATTGTTTATATTTATTAAAAACATGTAGCCTGCCGCTTGTTGTGTGCCGATAGGCTAATATCGAGTCTGAAATACCGGTTATTTCATAACAAGTTTCATCTTCGTCTTTCAACCAAATAAAATCTGCCTTTACTTTCTTTTCGAGGTAGGTAGTATCGCAAGAATATCTCATCCTTTTAAATGTACCCTGGCTCAAGGTGTCCTGATCATACACACTCCAGAATTTGTTCTTGAAGAAAATCATCTTAGCAAGAGAATCCACTTCATTGACCCAAGTGCCAGTGAGTTCTTTGTTCTGGCAGGACCTTGTGCCAAGGACTGTAAGGAGTATGATTACAGAAAATTTCATTCCCCCAAAAATACGGGAAGAAAATACTAGGTATGCCCTAACCTCGGGTCATCATAATAATCCCTGACCAGGTTGGGATTGGCTTTTTCGAGTTCGCCCAGCAGAATTCTGTTCTCCACTTTGTTACCATGGGTATCTTCCTGATAGATGGTGACAAAGAGGAGGCCGGTTGCGGATATTTCAAAGGTGCTCGTTTCCCCGTCGGCCACGGCCTCATCGAGTTGCTGGGCTATTTCGCTGTCGACCACACTCAGGTTTAATGTACCACAGGTTCCGTTTATATGGTGCGCTTCATCCCCATCCATGATGCTGATAGAGGCCATATGGTTATTGCTGGCAACAGCACGCATGGTGAGTTTGGTTCCATCCGGAAAAAGTATAGATCGGTGTAGTCCCAACCGGTCTTTGATATGTTTTCCGTTGAGGTTTTCGTGGTCACCCCCAAGTAGCGTGGCCCCCGGTGCTGGAACTATGATTCCCCATATTTCTATCTTGAACCCGGGATATCCGGAATGCGTAACCTTAATATCGTTTTTTAGATTGATGGTAATGACACCCCCTCCTCTTGTATTGTAGGTATAGATACCGGTTGCAGCATTAAAGGTGAGGTGACCTTTGGCAGTCTGGGCATCACAGGATTCAAGGTCCAGGTTTTTCTTTACCGACTCCTTTTTGCAGGAAAATAGCAGGAAAAAGGCGGGTAATAAAAGAAATAAAAGATGGCGGAAACGGGAAGAATGGGGCATAAATATGGTTTTTGATGATCTGATACCCCTTCATCGGAGAAAGGGGAAAAGGTCATCAGGCCTTGTTCAATTAAATATTTAAAAAAAATACCCCTGATCGATCAGGGGTATTTCCTTTGAATTTTAATGGGAAGTTGGCAATAGGCGTTTCCAATATGTGATTAAAATTTCTCGACTCCTTTGACCTTCATTTTGATGGAAGAAACTTTATCGACAGGTCCTGTGATAAACAGGGTTTTCTCATTTCTGCCGGCAAAAACGTTATTGGTCGCTCCGCTTCCCGTGGAGATGGTTGTGATCTGAACACCCTGGGGTGAAAAAATATTTACACCCAAACCATTGCTGATGTAAATATTTCCTTTTTCATCCATTGACATTCCATCCCCTCCCATTTCAATAAACTTGCGCATGTTGGCCAAACGTCCATTGGGTTTAATGTCAAATACCCAGGTTCCACCCATATTATCTCCTTCCCATTTATTGACATATAGTTTTTTACCATCGGGTGTTCCTACTACTCCATTTGGCCATGAATCGGCATCCCATCCCATTGCTTCATTGGTTACCCGAACCAAACTATGGCTTCCGGGTGCCAGATAATAAACATGCCCTCCCTTACCGGTGGCCGCCTGTTCAGAATGAGTGGGGGGCCAGCCTTGCTTGCGCGGATCATTTTCATCCCAGTAACCGCGGGGAAAGATGGGATCGGTAATATACATACCTCCTGTCTTGGGATTGATCCAGACATCATTTGGACCATTCAGGAGTTTGCCCCGGTAATTGTTCACCAATACGGTATGCGTACCGTTTGGTCGGATTTTCCAAATCTCACCATGCATATCGGCGCAGGCGATCAGGTTGCCATGTTTATCAAATGCCATTCCGTTTGAACGACCTGTACCTGTTAGAAAATTAGTGATCTGCCCGGTTTGCGCATTCCATTTATAAATTTTATCGTTGGGTTGATCAGTAAAAAACACATTACCCCATTTGTCAACAGCAGGGCCTTCTGTAAAACTATATCCTTCCCCCAGGGTAACTACCTGTGCTCCCGGTTCAATCAGATCATCAGGATCACAACTGCTTCCATTGTGGTGACCTCCCCGGCTGTCTTCCTGAGTGGAAAGCAATTCCTCCTCTTTTGGCTCCACATTTTTACTACAAGAAAGATATCCAAAGGCGCATAATACGCCCAGGAAAAAAAGGGTTCTTTTTTTCATAATAGCAAACTTTTAAAGATTATAAAAAATACCGTGTCAAGAGAAAGCCTTCAAGAAAGCGAACTGATCAGTATACAAAGTATATATTCTGGTAAGCCAAAAACTACCATAGAAATACCGTGATTGTTTTTACACAAGATTGGCAGAGGTGATTTTCCGTCATCCATAAAATTTACAGAGAAAAAAAAGTTCTACTCCATAGCTAAGACTACCGGTCGGTCATTAGTTTATTTAATAAAACCAACTGATTCTCCGCTCTTTGTTTATTATGCCCCTGGTATTTTGCTCCATAATACCTGTCATTGTTCAAATGATCGGTTAAAAACCGAAGAGCTTGCATATATATAATATAAGGCCCGGCAAAATCGACTGATTCGAGTTCTGCGGGACTTAAAACGGGTTTCATTGCTGACAAATACCCTTCCAGTACCGCTGATTTATATTCCTCCCTCACCTCGATACGGGAAAAATCCTGTTCTTCTTCGCTTACCGGACTCAGGTAGGTCCGCATCATATCTCCCAGGTCGCTGAGAAAATAACCAGGCATCACCGTATCAAGATCGATCACACAAAGGGCCTGGCCTTGTTTATTAAACAATACATTGCTGATCTTGGTATCATGATGCGTAGGCCGGAGTAAGAATGCAGGATCCTGCCGAATGGATTGGTATTTGTTAACGAGAAAAGACAATTCTCTGGCCTGGTCGATCAGGTAGGCCGAATCTCTGATCCGTTCGGGGTTTCCTTTTTCCAGGGCCTCAGTGAACTGTTGATACCGGAGGGAAAGATCATGAAAGGCTTCGAGGGTTGTTTGCAATTGTTCCATGGGAAGGCCGGCAAGAGAACGGGTAAAGCGTCCAAACGACCGAGCCGCCTTATAGGCCAACCGGGGATGTGAAACCACATCATGGGTGACCGAACCAACGATAAACGGGAAAATCCGAAAAAAGCCCATTCCCTCCTTCTCCACCATCTCCTCGCCCCTTTTTGTCTGAAGAGGACGGGTAAACAGATAATCGGGATGCCGGGTGGCGAGGTATTCACCCATTGCCCGGATATTTTCTGCGATCGCCCAGGGATTGGAAAAAATTGCATGGTTGATCTTTTGCAGGACAAAATCCCCCCGGCTATCTTTTATTCTCCAGGTAGTATTGATCAGCCCTGTACCCAGGGAGCTGATCCCGTAGCTGCCCGCCTTAAACCCATACTCTTCCAGAATCGGGAACAAATCCAAGCCCTGGTCCTTGCTATCCATAGATTATAAAAATAGTGAAATTGGTCATTTACGGCTGGTTTTACCAATGAAAAGCCCGTAATTCCCCCTAACCCGGTATGTGAAAAACTCTTGACCCCGCGCAATTTTTTACAGGTAGATACCGTTTCTACCCATTGTTAGACCAATCAGGTATTGTTACCAGGGATCCTCGTACCATCCCTGTTAAAAGATCAAACATGAAATCCAATCCAATGTCCTTTGCAGGAACTTTCCTGCTATTGCTGTTTTTTCATTTCTCCCAGGCCCAGTTCGGGACCACCGCCTCCGCCGTATGGATCACGGATTGCAACCAAAGCAATTATTATAATACTTCAGGAAGCCTGGCCGATGAGATCGGCCCCAATGCCAACGCATTTCACAACAATAATTTTGGTGTTCATACCCAGAACGCAGGTACATTGTTGCTGAGAGGTGGTGCTGTTAAGACCTTTAAAACCCCGGCTTCAGGTAATGTTTGCGCGGTAACCATGTTTTACCGGGTTTACCTCCAGAGCGGTGTTCCAGGTGCGTTTAGTTCGATCGATCTGCCTTTATTCGAAAACTGTAATACCGGTACGGGTCAATTCCCTTCCGGCGGGCCTTGTGTGGATGGTGGACAAAGGTGGCAGCGGGTGATACCGATCGGTGCATCGGTCCCTTACGCTCCGGTTAACCTGACCAATTTTGCCCCGGGAAATTATGTCGTGGATGTTTATTTCCAGGCCACAGGATCGCAGACCAGTTCCAGTGGCTGTACGGATGTAGTAAATGATGACAATGCCGGTAATTATTACAAAGCCTTTTTCTCAATACAAGCCCCCACCCTTTCTTCTACCAACCCCTCCACCTGTAACGGGACGGAGGGTTCGATCACTATCAGCGGACTCACCCCTGGTGCCACCTATCAGATCGCTTATACAGATAATGGCAGCCCGGTTGCTTCCGCTTCTTATACAGCCAACGGCAGCGGTCAGGTAACGATCTCAGGTTTGAATGCCGGTCTTTACGCCAACTTCAGCCTGTTGGTGAATGGATGCACCACCAATCTAAACACTGGGGTGATCCTTTCCAACCCGATCTTTATCCCGACATTTTCATCAGTACCCCCTTTCTGCGCCGGAACAACCCCGCCAACCTTGCCGGGAATTTCGAATAACGGCCTGGCGGGTACCTGGAGCCCTGCGGTGGTCGATAACACCACCAGCGGTACATATACTTTTACACCTGCCAATGGAACCTGTGGTATTCCCGTTACCGTGAATATCACCGTGATTCCAAACGAAACACCAACCTTCTCCTTTGGCACCAGTCAATCCATATGTAATGGAGGAAGCGTGCCTGTATTGCCTGGTATTTCGTCGAATGGATATACCGGAACATGGAGCCCAGCTGTAGTTGATAATACCACCAGCGGCACTTATACATTTACACCGGATGCCGGACAGTGCGCCACAACCGCCACCTTTACTGTTACGGTAAACCCCAATATTACCCCAACATTTAGTTTTGGTTCGGCAATCACACTTTGTGCGGGTGACACGCCTCCGGCTTTACCTGCCACATCCACCAATGGGATCAATGGTACCTGGAGCCCTGCTTCAATCGATAACACGACAAGCGGCACCTATACCTTTACCCCAACAGCCGGACAGTGCGCTACGCAAACGAGTATCACGGTTACGGTAAACCCGGTCGTACCGCCAGTTTTCCCCTTTGGCACAAGCCAGAATATTTGTACTGGCGGATCAGTTCCAGTTCTACCAAACACATCCGACAATGGCATTACCGGAACCTGGAGTCCTGCCGTAGTGGACAATACAACCTCGGGTACTTACACCTTTACGCCAAGTGCCGGTCAGTGTACAACACCTTTTGTGTTCTCGGTGACCATTGATCCGAATATCACTCCGACCTTTAGTTTTGGTACTTCCTTAACCATTTGCGAAGGCGCCACAGTGCCTGCCTTACCCGGCACTTCAAATAACGGTATCACGGGTACCTGGAGCCCTGCGGTTGTAGACAATACGACCAATGGCACCTACACCTTTACTCCGGATGCAGGACAGTGCGCCCTTCCAGCCAACTTTAGCGTTACTGTCAATCCGAATATCACACCAACCTTTACGTTTGGTACTACACTGACTATCTGTGCGGGCGAATCCGTACCGACGCTACCTACAAGTTCTTCAAATGGGATCACCGGTACCTGGAGCCCGGCAACAGTGGATAACACCACCTCAGGTACATACACCTTTACACCAACAGCTGGTCTTTGTGCCACTACAGCCACCTTTACCGTAACGGTCAACCCGATTGTAACGCCAACCTTTGCTTTTGGCAATAGTCTTAACCTCTGTGCGGGTGGATCTGCTCCTGCATTGCCTGGCACATCCGATAATGGCATCACCGGTTCCTGGAGCCCGGCCGTTGTGGACAACACCACCAATGGCACTTACACCTTTACTCCTACTGCCGGTCAATGTGCCAACCCCTTTACACTGAATGTTACAGTAAATCCCAATATCACTCCAACATTTAGTTTTGGAACCAGTTTAACGATCTGTGATGGCGGTACAGTTCCAGTATTACCTGGCACTTCAGATAATGGCTATACAGGTACCTGGAGCCCTGCAGTGGTCGATAACACCACCAGCGGTACCTATACCTTTACACCTACTGCAGGTCAGTGTGCCACAGCAACCACATTCACCGTTACAGTCAATCCAATACTGACACCCACATTTGCCTTTGGAACAAGTTTAACTGCCTGTGAAGGAAGCACCATGCCTGCACTGCCGGCTACTTCCGACAATGGAGTGACGGGTACCTGGAGCCCTGCTGTAATTGATAATACAACCAGTGGCACTTATACCTTTACGCCAACAGCGGGTCAGTGCGCCATTGGTACTACCCTTACTGTAACCATCGACCCGAATATTACACCGGTATTTAGCATCGGCAGTAGTCTGACCATTTGTGCAGGCGCCTCTGTCCCTGTGTTACCTGGCACATCCGATAATGGTGTTACAGGAAGCTGGAGTCCTGCCGTTGTAGACAACACAACCAATGGTACCTATACCTTTACTCCGACAGCAGGCTTATGTGCGCTTCCGTTTACATTCACTGTAACTGTTAACCCGAATATCACGCCCACCTTCTCCTTTGGCACCAGCCTGAGTGTTTGTGACGGAGCTACTGTTCCTGCGCTTGCCGGTACCTCAATTGAAGGAATTACCGGTACCTGGAGCCCGGCCGTGATCGACAATACAACAAGTGGAACTTATACATTTACTCCGGATGCGGGACTTTGTGCCGTGCCCACTACATTATCAGTAACGGTCAATCCGATCCTGACACCCACTTTTGACTTTGGCACCAGCATCACTATTTGTGAAGGAAGTACAGCTCCTGTATTGGTGAACACATCGAATAATGGTATCCAGGGTACCTGGAGTCCGGCTACCGTTGACAACACCCTATCTGGAACCTACACCTTTACTCCCAATGCGGGTCAATGTGGTACAACTACAACGTTGTCTGTAACGATTGAACCCAATATCACACCCGTATTTAGTTTTGGTTCTACCCTGACCATCTGTGCAGGTGGTACTGTACCGACCTTACCCAATACATCAGATAATGGAATCACGGGTACCTGGAGCCCCGCCGTGGTCAACACTAACGCATCCGGCACCTATACCTTTACGCCAACTGCAGGACTTTGTGCATTGCCGGTGACCTATTCGGTTACGGTCAATCCGATCCTGACCCCGGCTTTTGCTTTTGGCATTTCCCAATCCATTTGCATTGGCGGAACGGTTCCCACATTACCGGCCAGTTCTACCAACGGTATTACAGGAACCTGGAGCCCCGCTGTTGTGGACAATACTGTTTCAGGAACCTACAACTTTACACCCGATGCCGGGCAATGTGCGACCACGGCCAGCTTTAACATGGAAGTGAACCCGATACCTGTAGTGACCGTGCGCAACGACACCCTCGTATACGATGGCAATTTTGTACCGGGATATACTTTCACCACAACACCTGCTGGTAGTGTAAACTGGACCAACAATAATACAGCCATTGGTTTGGGTGCTTCGGGAACAGGCAATATGCCTTCCTTTACTGCTACCAACCTGGGCAGCACACCAATCACTGGTACGGTAACCGTTACACCAAATATCAATGGTTGCGTAGGCCAGGCCAGACAATTTGTGATCACGGTGAACCCGTTGAACAAAGATGTATTTGTTCCAAACGTATTCTCTCCCAATGGCGATGGCAAAAATGAAGTGCTGTATGTATATGGCAACTACATTAACAAACTCGAGATGCGAATCTTCAACCAGTGGGGTCAACAGATCGCTGAGATCACCAATAAGAGCCAGGGTTGGGATGGCAAACACAAAGGAACTCCCCAGCCAGTGGGCGTATATGTGTACGTATTGAAAGCCGAACTCGCTGACGGACGTGTGGTGAATTTGAAAGGATCGATTACGTTGGTAAGATAGGTAACAACTAATAGCTAACCACTTAAAGCTGATAGCTGATAAAAAAGTCTCAATTATGAAAAGACGCTTCCATAAAGTAATGCTCGGGTTCTTATGTCTGGTGTCGGTAACGGCCGCGGCACAAACAGACCCGCATTTTACACAGAATTACACCTATCCTATGTATTTGAATCCGGCACTGGCAGGAAGCAGTGACGGAGAATACCGGGTATCGGCGGTCTATCGCAGCCAGTGGGGCAGTATTTCCAATCCCTATCGAACCATGGGGGTTTCCTTTGATACGCGTACGAATAAAAATATCGCGTTGGGAGGAAATTTACTGAACCAGAAGGCCGGCGACGGCGGGTTTAGTTACCTGAATGCAAATGCATCCATCGCTTATACCGGGGTAAAATTGGGAGCGGACAACAACCACCGGGTGGTACTGGCCATGCAATTAGGCCTGATCAATCGCCGGGTGGATGCTTCCAAATTCAAATGGGGCGAACAATGGAACCCCATCACCGGGTACAATGCCTCCAACCCGACCACCGAATCATTTGCTACCACCTCTTCCACCACCTTCGATGCCGGTGCGGGGGCCTTGTACTACGATGCCACTCCGGGTAAAAAATGGAATGGCTTTGGGGGACTTGCTTTTTACCACATCAATAAACCCAAGGATCCCATTGTTTCCAGCCAGAGCAGTGAGCGAAACATCATCCCGATGCGTATGACCTTGCATGGAGGTATCAGTTTTAATTTAAGTGAGCGTACCAGTATTGTACCGCATGCCCTGTTTATGAAACAAGGATCTGCTACGGAAACCATGCTGGGAATTTATGCACAGGTTAATGTAAATGCAGAAACGGATGTTATGATCGGCGGGTATTACCGGTACAAGGATGCGATCGCCCCCTTTGTGGGAGTGGATTATAAAAATTTCCTGATCGGGTTGAGTTATGATGCCAATACCTCTAAGCTTGGTGCCATGGCCCGCAATGTCAACAGTTTTGAATTAAGTCTTTCTTATATCAAACGTACCGCTTCCCGCAGCATCGTGGATTTTATCCGCTGTGCCCGTTTGTAAACTCCAATCGATTCACATGAAGATGAACCTGTACCAATACGACATGAAAAAAGGAATACTTTCCCTGCTGGGAACCATTCTCCTTTTCACCACACAGGCCCAAACCGGGAAAAGCCCGCTTACCCTGGCCGACGAATATTTTGCTGCGGGAGAGTATTACACCGCTGCCCACCTGTATGGACAGTACCTTAAACCCATCGTGAAGACACGTGCAGTAGGTGATTTCCCTTTGAGTATAAAATCAAGGAGAGGTGGTACAGCTGCTGTTGTGCGTAACAAAGAGGAAGTACTGGCTAAAATGGCAGAAAGCTATCGCCTGGCACACTACTGGCAGGAGGCCTCTTCGATCTATCAAACACTGGCCAGTTCCAATCCGGATTCCTATGTGGATGGCCTGTACTGGTTTGCTGTTTGCCAGCGAAGCCTGGGTCATTATGATTCTGCGAGACAAAGCCTGGAACAATATATTGAAACACGTTCTTCAGTTAAGAAATGGGATGAGGCTGCAAAAAAAGAATTACAAACCCTGCAATATATCCAGCAACAACTGGCCCGGCCCGATTCCATTCTTTTTCAGGTAAAGAAAGTGGATGCAACAGGTAGTTTTGAACGAGGCATGTTTGCCCTTACTCCCTATGCCGGTGGACAATTTCTTGTCAGCAGTACCAGGGCAGACTCTACAGTTTCCTTAACTGAAAATCCCAACAAGAGCAGTTTATATACAGCCAGTCTTCAGGGCAATCAACTTGGTGCATTAAGCCCGTTGGACATTCCTGCTGGAACACCTGGTTGGAATACGGGAGCAGCCAGTGTAAGCGCCGATGGACAGTGGTTATATTTCACCCAATGGAAAAAAGAGAATGGGCAAACTGTTTCCCAAATATGGATGGCCCGGAAGAATGGTACATCCTGGGGCAACCCTGAACTGGCCAATTCCTTGAACAGCGCCGGCTCCAACAGCAAACAACCTTATTGCTCTGCCGATGGCAAATATCTTTATTTCAGTTCCGATCGGAAAAATGGCAAAGGAGGTTTTGATATCTGGGTCGCTTCGCTGGATGCGCAAGGAAAACCTGGCACACCCATCAATGCCGGAGCCATGGTGAACACACCCGGAGATGAAATTGCACCCTATTATCAATCCAGCTCCACTACCCTGGTCTATAGTTCCAATGGGAAAGGTGGTATGGGTGGGTTTGACCTCTTTAGTGTGGAAGGAAAAGAGAATGAATGGGTACACCCGCTGAACCTGGGTCATCCCGTGAATTCATCCAGAGATGATATCTATTTCTACGCTGCCGAAAACCAGTCTTTACTGGCTCATGCCCTGGTTGGATCTGACCGTGGTACTGGATGCTGCCTGGAAACCTATCAGGTAACCAAAAAGCCAAAAACTCAATCCATGTCGGGTATCATTCTGGATTGCAAAACAGGTAGCCCCCTTGCCGATGCAGAGGTTATACTCAAACAAAATGGCAAGGCTATAGCCCAGACAACCACAAATGAACAAGGTCAATATCGTTTTCAAATGGAGGGCGAAAGGGCGAAAGGGCTCTCCGTTCATTTGAAAAAGTCGGAATTCACTGACACCACCCAATCGCTGGTCACCAGCAATATTGATGAATCAGATCTTCTGTCGGACCGTATCGCTTTTGAACCAGCCTGTATTGCGCCGGTAGAACCACCTCCTGTAGAAAAACTCGTCATTCGGGTAGAAGATGTGGTGACTGTTTATTTTGACTTTGACAAACACAACCTAAAATCACCAGCCGTTGCTAAACTTGATTCCATCTACACCGTGCTCCTCGAGAACCCGGGTGCGACCATTCAGATCTCGGGATATACCGATGGATTGGGAACTGAAAACTATAACAAGATCCTGTCCGACAAACGCGCGCGGGCTTGCGCCAACTATCTCATCAAGAAAGGGATCGACCCCGTGCGGATCAGTTTTGTCTCCTTTGGCGCCTGCTGCCCCGTGGAGATGGAACTCCTGAACGGACGCGATAACCCCGATGGACGGAGCAAGAACCGGAGGGCATTGATCAATGTGAAGAAATACTAGATATTTTGCTGTTAGCTGTTAGCCATTAGCCATTTCCTAATGGCTAACAACTAATAGCTAATCGCTTCTCGTAAATACCCCCATTTCCCCCTAATTTCCCTACCTTTGCGGCTTCTTAAACGAAGCGAAAATGATCAGTGTCAACAACGTAACCCTCTCCTATGGAAAAAGGGTCCTGTTCGATGAGGTTTCCCTGAATTTCACCAAAGGCAATTGCTACGGCGTAATCGGTGCCAACGGCGCTGGTAAATCCACCTTTTTAAAGATCCTGAGCGGTGAGATCGAACCCAATAAAGGAACGATAACCATCAGCCCCGGAGAACGGATGGCCGTCCTCAAACAAAACCATTTTGAATTTGATGAAGTAACTGTGCTGAATACGGTGCTGATGGGGCATAGCAAACTCTGGGCAGTTAGCAAAGAAAGGGAGACGATCTATGCCAAAGAAGACTTTACCGAGGAGGACGGAATGCGTGCAGGTGAGTTGGAACACGAGTTTGGCGAAATGGGTGGATATGAATCGGAGAGCAATGCTGCTGCCCTGCTGAGTGACCTTGGTGTAAAAGAACAATTTCACGCCAGCCGGATGAAAGATATTCCCGGTAACCTTAAGGTACGGGTGTTATTGGCACAGGCCCTGTTTGGGAATCCGGATATTTTATTGTTGGATGAGCCGACCAACGGACTCGATATTGAAACCATCAGTTGGCTGGAGAATTTTCTGGCCGATTATGAGAACATTGTACTTGTGGTAAGTCACGACCGCCACTTTCTGGACGGTGTATGTACCCATGTGGCCGATGTGGACCGTCAGAAGATCAAGATCTTTACCGGTAACTATACCTTCTGGTACGAATCATCCCAATTGATGGCCCGCCAATTGAGTGATAAGAATAAAAAAGTTGAAGATAAACGTCAGGCCCTGATCGATTTTATCGCGCGCTTTAGTGCGAATGCGTCCAAATCAAGACAGGCGACTGCAAGAAAAAAGGCGCTGGAAAAACTCACCATTGAAGAGATCGAACCGAGTAACCGGAAATACCCAGGCATCATCTTCCAGCCACAACGCGAAGTGGGTAACCAGATCCTGAACGTGGAGAAACTGAGCAAGACGGTGGATGGCCGTGTGTTGTTTCAGGATGTCAGTTTTACAGTCAATAAAGGTGATAAGATCGCTTTTTATAGCCGCGATCCGCTGGCGATCACCAGCTTCTTTGATATCATCAATAACGAAGCAAAACCCGATACCGGAAAATTTGAATGGGGTACTACTGTCACCACGGCCTATCTGCCTGTGGAGAACAGCAAGTATTTTACCGAAGAACTCAATCTGATGGATTGGTTGCGTCAATACGTACCCGACTGGGTCACCGATGCCGATGAACCATTTATCCGTGGCTTCCTGGGTAAAATGTTGTTCAGTGGCGATGATATCATGAAGAAAACAAAAGTGCTTAGCGGAGGAGAGAAAGTGCGTTGTATGATCAGCCGCATGATGTTACAAAGTCCGAACTGTATCATCCTTGACCAACCGACCAACCATCTTGACCTGGAAAGTATCCAGAGCTTTAACGAACAATGCGTAGCCTATAAAGGAATCGTTCTTCTTTCTTCGCATGACCACACTTTCATGGAAACTGTGGCCAACCGGGTGATCGAACTGACACCTTCCGGTATCATCGACCGTTTGATGACCTTTGATGAATACCTGGAGAATGAACGAGTGCACCAGTTACGGGAAGAGATGTATGGAGCCTTTACAGAGTCCTGAACTCAAAATTAACGTATGGACATCCGGATCATTAAGCATGGCACTCCCTCCTACACAGAAATGGTAGAGCTCCGCCGTGAAGTATTGCGCAAACCACTTGGGCTTGACTTTACACAGGAACAATTAGACAAGGAAAAAGAGGATGTAATTGTAGCCGGTATGGAAGCCGGTCAGGTAGTCGCCTGTTGTATCCTAACGCCGCATGAAGAAGGCATTCTCCAATTACGCCAGATGGCAGTCTCCTCAGAGATACAATCCAAAGGAAGGGGAAGGGCGATCGTGGAATTTGCAGAAAGCTGGGCCATGGGGAACGGATATCATACCCTGATGATGCATGCCCGTGATGTAGCGATCGGGTTTTATGAAAAATGTGGTTACTCCCTCGTGGGAGAAGGTTTCACTGAAGTGGGTATTGCCCACCACCTGATGGTGAAAAAGCTCTGATCAATTGTCCACTTCGGTCTCGTAGAAACCGGCATTGGCCAGCAGCGTAATCGGCTCGATATAATTCAACAATGTATTGCGGATGATCTCCTTGATCTCGGTCTGGCTGATACAATAAGCCGCATTGGTCAGCGACAATTTGTAGGAACTGATCTTGTACAAGGCCAAACGGGAAACATCCATGGTGTTATCGTCGATGAACTGAAATTGCTCGGCGATATAAGCGGAGTCGTTGTGGTACGGGACAGTCATACCTTGGTGGATTTGGTTTTTACAGATAAAGGATCTTGTCTAAAACGTAAAAGTTCTCTTAAAATTGTACCCCGCTATCCGTTGATCCTTAAAAGTTTATGTAGAATTTGACCGACAGCAGGTGCCGGGTGTGTTAAGGTAATTTAGCAAATAAAGGATTGGTACTGAATTTGTTGAACAAGGTTTAAACAGTAAATTTACCTTTAAATAATTGTCCCTGAAGCGATTCAAGAAAATAAGCCTCTGGGTTCTCGGGATCCTGCTCTTCCTGCTAACCGCCTGCTACCTGATGATCCAGTCTGAATGGGGACAGAATTATATCACCCGGCAGGTCACCAGCCGTCTTTCCAAAAAACTCAATGCCCAGGTCAGAATCGGCCATATCAGCCTCTCGCTTTTCAACAAAATCAATATCGATGATGTACTGGTGGAAGACCAGCACCAGGATACCTTGATGACTGCCGGCCGGATTCGGGTACGCATCACCGATTGGTTCTTTGTAAAAGATGAAGTAGAACTGAAGTACATTGGGTTGGAAGATGCCCATGTGCTATTGAAAAGAACGGACTCGGTTTGGAATTATCAATTCCTCGTTGATTATTTTTCCGGTGGAGGGGGTAGCGGTAAAGGAGGTGTTGAACTTGACCTCAAGAAAATAGAATTAACCAATGTCCATTTTGATCAGATCGACCAATGGCGGGGTGAGGATATGAAATTTTTTGTTGGCAAACTCGACCTGGATGCGGAAGCCATCAATTTTGGACAGAAACAAGCGAACATTAATAGCCTTGTTCTCTCCCAACCCGAATTACTGATCCGCCAATATACAGGCAACCGACCTCAAAAAACTACTGTAAAATCACCCGAAGTCCTGAAGGGCGAAAAAGTCATTGACTCCCTTTTAAAATGGAATAAAGCAGGCTGGGTATTACAGGCCGATCTGATCGAGATCAAAAATGGTTCCTTTCGTACGGAAAGAGCCGGTAAGGAACCCCTTCCCTATTTTGATGGTCAGCATATCGCCTTTACTTCGATAAAAGCAGAATTCCGGCAACTACATTGGGAAAAAGATACCATTCAGACACAGCTTAGCCTGAGCAGTAAGGAGCGCAGCGGGTTTGAAGTAAAATCCATGGTAGCCGATGCCAAAGTGACCCCCGAGAGCATGGCTTTTACAAAAATGGAGATCCGTACAAACAAGAGTATCATTCGTCAGGCCTATACCATGCGGTATGAGGATTTCAATAATGATATGGGTGACTATATCAATAAGGTAAGCATGGAAGCTGATTTCGCTGATGCGGAGATCGACAGTGATGATATTGCATTCTTTTCCCCTAACCTCTCCGAATGGAAAAAGAAGATCCGGGTAAATGGAAGGGCGCGTGGCACCGTAAGTGATTTATTTGCGGATAACCTGGAGATCAGTGCTGGCGAAAATACCTACCTGAATGGAGACATCAGTCTGGTGGGATTGCCGGATATCGATCAAACCTTTATTGACTTTAAGGCCAATCGGTTCAGGACCAACTACGCTGATGCAGCGGGCCTGTTTCCTCAATTACGTAAAGTGAAAAACCCCAAACTCAGTTCCATCAACTACCTTGACTTTACGGGTAGCTTCACCGGGTTCATTCGCGACTTTGTAACCTATGGAAATATCCAGACCAACCTCGGCCGGATAACAACTGACTTAAACATGAAACTTCCGGCAGGAAGGGCCCCCATTTATTCAGGTAGTATTTCCGCCAATAATTTTCAGCTGGATAAATTTCTGGACAATTCGAATCTTGGATCAATCACCTTTGATGGAAAAGTACTTGGCCGTGGATTGGAGTGGGAAAGCCTGGTAGCAGGAATTGACGGCCGGATCAAATCCGTGATTGTTAAAAATTATGAGTATAAAAATATCACCCTGAACGGGCAAATGGATAAACGCCGGTTTACCGGTTTAGCCACCGCAGAGGACGAAAACCTGGATATGAAAATGAACGGGGTGATCGATCTCAATGGAGAAACGCCCAGTTTCGACCTGGTGGCAGAGATCAACAGGGCTTCTTTAAAAGCACTCAATCTTTCCAATGAGAACCTGGGTGTGACCGGAAAATTCAACCTGAACTTCACCGGTGACAATATTGATAACTTTTTAGGAACGATCACCGGCTCCAATATTGAATTCGTTCGGGACACGATCAGTCTTTACCTTAAAGGGCTTTCCGTTATTTCTGATATTGAGGATGGAAAGAAACTGCTTAGTCTTGAATCGGATGAATTCTCCGGTGAGGTGGAAGGCGATTTTTCCCTGCGTGAACTACCGGCTGCCTTTACTCTTTTTCTGAACAAATACTACCCCTCCTATGTCGCCCCTCCCCGGCAGGACCCTGGAAAGGAAGTGTTTACTTTTTCCATCCGGACAAGGTATATAGATGACCTGACCAAGATCATCGACCCGCGAATTTCCGGACTTAGCAATAGTACCATCAAGGGAAGGATTAATCTGCCAAAAAACGAACTGGAGCTCGATGCCGATATCCCCTATTTTGCCTATAATAATATCCAATTCAATAATACGCAGGTACAGGCCCGGGGTGACCTCGAAAAACTGAGCTTTACCGGCGCGGTTGACCAGGTCAACTTCAGTGACAGTACCTATCTGCCCAATACCAAATTGAGTTTTGTTTCACAAAATGACATCTCGGATGTCCGGATCATTACCGACCGGAATTCGGGAACACTGGGTAGCACAGAGATCGGAGCCCGCGTCCAAACCTTTGATGACGGTGTATCCATTCAGTTTGATTCCTCTTCCTTTGTGCTGAATGGGAAAAAATGGAGTATTGATGAAAATGGAGAACTTAGTCTGCGAAAGAATACGGTCTCCTATGGTCAGTTGATATTACGCGAAAGCAATCAGGAGATCAAACTCTCTACCATTCCTTCCGATGTAGGCGATTGGAATGATGTGCGTATCGATCTGAAAGATATCAACCTGGGGGATATTTCTCCCTATGTGATGAAAAATGGACGAGTGGAAGGTGCCGCATCGGGCACAGTCATGATCGAAGATCCACAGAACAAATTAAATATTCTTTCAGATATCCGCACCAATGAGTTGCGTTGGGATGATGACTCGATCGGGCAGGTCAATGCCAATATTACGTTTATCAGTAAGACCGGTGAATTGACAGGAAAAGCCGTCAACACAAATCCGGACGAAAAAGTGGCACTTGACCTGAAATTTAATTTAAAGGATTCAACAGGTACCATTGACGATGTGCTGGAGGTGAATGCGGAGAATTACCCCATCAATATCGTAGAACGATTTACCGGCGCACTGTTCTCTGATCTCGAAGGCTATGCAACGGGGAAGGTCAAACTCATCAATCCGGGTGGAAAGATCAAAGTGATAGGCAAACCCAGATTACGTAATGCAGCCGTCACCGTAGATTTTACCAAATGCCGGTATGAATTACAGGATACCGAAATTGAGTTCACCGAAGACGAGATCAATCTGGGGACGCTTACGTTACGTGACCGTTTCCAGCGGCAGGCTACGGTACAAGGATGGATACGACACAAATCATTTGGTGATATGTCGTACAATATAACAGCGCGAACCGGTGTATTGCCATTGGAGTTGTTGAACACCACTGAAAAGGATAATCAAACTTTCTTTGGCCGGGCAAGAGGAACAGGTTCACTGGTGTTGACCGGACCTCAATCCGATATGCAACTTAAGATCAATGCAACGGCTTCCAATAACGACAGCTCCTATATCACAATTCTTTCGTCGGACAGCCGCGAATCAGGCATTTCCGATTTTATGGTGGAGAGACAATATGGTCAGGAGATGATCGCCGGGCGTACCCAGGGAGGGGAAACAAATATCACCTACGATGTGGACCTCCGGGCCAACACCCTGGTCACTATCAATGTGATCCTTGACCCATTGACCGGTGATCAGATTCAGGGCAGGGGTACCGGTGACCTGAAAATCCGTTCAGGTACGAGTGAAGATCTTTCCATTCGCGGTCGGTATGATATCACCGAGGGAAGTTATATGTTCACCTTCCAGTCCTTTATCCGCAAACCATTTGAATTATTGAAAAATGCCGGAAACTATATTGAATGGACCGGTGACCCTTATAATGCCAATATCCGGATCGACGCGATGTATAAGAATGATAAAAAGGTCAGCTTCGCCCCTATCGTCAATAGTGGTGTCAATCTCAACAGCAATAACGCGAATATCCGGGACTATGTTTATGTGATCGCGAAACTGAGAGGTGATCTCTTCCGTCCCGATATCAGTTTTGCCCTCGATTTTCCCGAAGGCAGTCCCGCCAAGACCGACCCCGAACTTTCCTTCACTTTTAAACAGCTTCAGAACAATGAAGATGAATTGAATAAACAGGTAGCCTATCTGATCCTGTCGGATAATTTCGCTCCGCTGGGCAATTCCACCGCCGACATCACTTCGTTTGGAGATGCCGTGGTCAATACCATCACAGGAAAGATCGCCAATGAAGTAAACAAGTTGCTGAATAACTTTTTGACCAAGATCGATCCCAACCTGCGTATCAATTTCAGCAGTTCTTTCCAGCGTGATTTCTTTAACCAGAGTACAAGCACGATAGGCTTTGACCGTGCCAGCTCCAATCTTACCATAGGACGATCCTTTCTTGACAACCGGATCATCTTAACCGTTGAAGGCGCTTTTGATGTACCCATCAGGGCCGACGCCAACTATTCCACTCAGTTGCTCCCCAATATTACCACGGAGATATTGATCAATAAAAGCGGGTCCCTCCGAGCGACCTTCTTCTACAAAGAAAATATTGATTTTCTGACCGGCGCCAGCTTTACCTCCAACAGTAAGGCCCGTAAATATGGAACGAGCCTGGCCTTTCGGAAAGAATTTGATTATATATTACCAAGAAAAAAGAAAAAGAAATCACCTTAGCGATTTTTCTCGCAGCGCACGCAAAGAAATTGGAGGACGCAGCGGCCTTAATCAAATCGAAATGAAGACTGTCGTTGCGCTCGCATTATGCTTTGCGTACGCCGCGAGAAACAAAAAAAATCACTACATGCCAACCATCCTCGCCATAGAATCCAGTTGTGACGAAACATCAGCGGCTGTCTGCCGCGACGGAAAGATTCTATCCAATCTCATCGCTACGCAAAAAGTGCATGAGGCCTATGGTGGCGTTGTACCTGAACTCGCATCCCGCGCACATATGCAAAAGATCGTTCCGGTAGTACATGAAGCCCTGCAGGCTGCAGGCATAAAGCCAACCGAAATAGACGCGATAGGTTTTACCCGTGCCCCGGGCTTGATCGGTTCCTTACTCGTAGGCGCACAATTCGCCAAATCCATGGCACTCACCTTGAATGTACCCCTGATCGGTGTACACCACATGCAGGCACATGTATTGGCCAACCTGATCGATGAGCCCAGACCTGATTTTCCCTTTCTCTGCCTCACCGTTAGTGGCGGACACACACAGATCGTACGGTGCGATTCCCCAACCTCCATGCAGGTCATTGGAGAAACCATTGATGATGCGGCCGGAGAAGCATTTGATAAATCAGCCAAGTTAATCGGACTCCCCTATCCCGGTGGTCCCCTCATCGATAAATATGCAGCAACCGGGAATCCCAATCGTTTCAGGTTTCCCGAACCCCAGATACCCGGACTCAACTTTAGCTTTAGCGGGTTAAAGACCGCCATTCTCTATTTTTTACAAAATGCCGGTAAGAGCCAGGTGTATAAAGAAGAGAGCATGGCAACAGAGGAGGAACGTAAGTTATTTATAGAGCAAAATCTGGCTGATATCTGTGCCTCCATTCAAAGCCGTATTGTTAGCATCCTGCTGAATAAAGTAAAGAAGGCCGCCATTCTTACCGGTATCCGTGACATCTGTATTGCAGGAGGAGTGTCTGCCAACAGCGGGTTGCGAAAATCGTTTGAGGAACTTGGGAAAGAACAGGGATGGAATACATTTATCCCCGCTTTTCAGTATTGTACGGACAATGCCGGAATGATCGCCATTACCGCTTACTACAAATTTCTCGAAGGAGAGCGATCCCCTCTTGATACAACGGTTACGGCCCGTTCAGAATTTGAATCCTGAACCCCATGCCCAATCCTTATTTTCAGTTCAAACAATTTACGGTGTATCATGACCGGTGTGCCATGAAGGTTACCACCGATGCCTGTATGTTTGGCGCCTGGGTAGCCCAAAATCTTGCACAACAGGAGAACGGTGTTAAATCTTTTCTGGATATTGGCACCGGCACGGGCCTGCTTAGCCTCATGATCGCGCAACAAACACAGGCCCGGATAGATGCCATTGAGATCGACCCCCAGGCTGCGGCGCAGGCCACAGAAAATATAAAAGCCTCCCCCTGGTCAGACAGGATCAACGTGATCACAGAAGACCTGCATCATTTTCACCCCGAAAAAAAATATGACCAGATCATAAGCAATCCCCCTTTTTATGAAAAGGAAATACCATCCGCCAGCCCGGGTAAACAGGCCGCGCACCATGGAGAAGGGTTATTGCTGGAGGAATTATTTGATTGGGTAAAAAACAATATGAAGCAGGAGGGAAGGTTTCATGCGTTGTTGCCGTTCAAACGTAAACAAGCTATTCATACCATGCTACATAAGGCAGGGCTTTTTGTGGAGGAATGGGTCGAGATCAAACCGACAGGCAAGGCGTTGCCTTCGCGTATTTTATTACGCGCCTCCCTGGAAAAACCATTGTTAGTTTACGAATCGGAAGAGATTATAGCTATTGAGGGGAATGATTATAGTGCGTTCTTTCGTGGACTGGTGAAGGATTACTATTTGTGAAATCCGTTTCTCGTAGCGAACGCTGCGAGAAACTTCCTATAGGCCATTCACATAATCCTCCAAATATTTATACCCCTCCGTCAGCGACCCATTCTTTGCCATTGTCGCTCGGTCAATGATCGGGGAGCCACCTTTTACCAGGTCTTCCAAAATATACTTGATCAATTGTTCCCCAAAATACCGGCTTGCATCCCTTGGCAATTCATTCGGCAAATTTCCTACTGCCAAGACATCAATCGAATTGGGGAGATAAGGTGCCGTTTTTTCCAATGATTGCCGGTCCACTCCATATACAGGGCTTTCAATGGTCTGGTCACCCAGGTTGATCGGTACCGAACCATTCTCATCATCGGTAACATCGGAGATAGTTTGGATGATAAACCGGTCTGAACGGATGTCTTCTTTTTCAAAAAGCCGGGGCAATCCTTTTTCCCAATATACCCCGTTGAGCAGGATATCTGTTTGTTCTGAATACGGAAGAAACTTACATTGATAGTGATCCGGGTGATGGTGAAAATCTTCGCGACTGTATTTCCCTGTTTCTTTATGGGCATAAAGATCGGCTCCTTTCAATTGCGTATATACAGGATAGGAGAATCGCCTTGCCAGGTATTCATCTGGCTCCACCTCGTGTATCCCCATCAGGTTCATCACTTCCAGGAGGCCGTGGGCCACACGCCCTGAACCAGTAACAGCGATCTTAACGTTGGGGAGTCTTAATCCAAAATACGTGTGGATCAATTCCCGAAAACTTCTTTGTTTATAAACACGGTCAAGGTTATACAGGCCTTTCCGGAGTCCATAGGCCATCATCCCATTATGGGCCCCCACCACTCCGGCAAAAAAACCAAACCCGATGATCCGTTGCCCGTCTTCATGCTCCAGGCACTCGTAATCCACCAGGGTGATCTTTTTGTCCAATATAGCTTTCAGGAGACCCCGGTTATGTGGTTGTTTCTTTTTGGTATGGGAAAAGAAGAGGTAGGTTTTACCGGGTATGAGTTGATCCACCGGAACCTCCTTAATGCCAAAAAAGATATCGCACTCGTTTATATCCTCCTTTACTTCCACCCCGGCATGGAGGTAGTCGCGGTCTGGGAAACACCGGTCCGGGGAATGTTGTACGATGATTTTCACCTGATCGCTCATTCTGTGTACCCATTTACATTGGGCGGGTGTCAGGGCCACCCTGTTATCGGCCGGTCTCTTTCCTTCCCGTATCAGTCCTATTTTAATCATATGGCTTAAATCTTGGGCAAATTTGCCAGTAATTCGGCAAACGAACAAACTGATGATAATCAATCAAATAATCTAAAATATGTAATATTTTAGCACAAAATTTGCTAATAGAGGCATACGGGTGGTTACATTTGCCCGTTTGAGTAGTACAAAAAGAAAAAGCATGGGATCAAGGGTCTTATTTTCCTTACTCAGTATAGCGATGCTAGGCTTTACCTGGTCATGTCGGAAAGGTGATGCCAAGGAGAACCCCTATGTACTGAGCTATGGTGATTCGATCTTTTATGTAAATCCAGCATTGGGTGAGTATGAGATCCGGCCTACCGAGGTGAGACCTGGTGAATACATCGGTTTCCCCGATGGTGTTGAAATCGATGACGATAACGGTACTATCAAGGTCAATAATTCAGAAAGTGGACTCCGGTATAAGATCACCCATGTATCTCCCGACGGTGACTCTACCTCCACCATGATCGTTGTTTCCGGATTAAATTTTTACGATAAGATCTACAACCTGGCCAATAATGATACCCTGGCCATTCCGGTATATAATGCCAATGGACAACCGTATCAACCCGGTTTATTTGGCACCGGCACCAATAATGTATTTGATGATGGCAATGGTTGTAATAGTCAGGGATGTGCCGTTTCCCTGAGCAATGGCTCTATCAATCTCCTGTCCACCATGCGCAATGGCGGCCTGTTGAGCAGCAATGATGACCAAAAGGAATTTACCTATTATTACCGGATGGATGACCCCAGCCGAAAAGAACTGAATAAACTCAAGATCAAACTCTATTATTACAATACCCAGGCGGATATTCCCCAATACCTCTGGGATATTCTCCTGGTCGACCATGCCGGCACCATTCTGCGTACAGGTGGCACCCAAAGGCTGGCACGTCCCCGCCCCCCCTGCATTATCATTGTTGGGCAATGATAGCTCTCTGTATTTGATTACATTTGACCAATCAATATGGTTGGCTTGCGGCGATACCTGTTCATCACTATCCTCTTCTTCAGCGGTATAATTTTGCTTCCGTTCATAAAGGGACAGCAGGAAGAAACCAGTCTGTCTGCCTTTCTTGAAACTTACCGCCAGGTAAACCGGCTCTATGACTATGCTGATAATGCCTCTGAACGGCTTGGGCTGTCAGTAGAGGAAGAGGAAAGGTTAAACGAAGAGGCCCGAAAAGGGTTTGTGGCACTACTGGAGCGCATGGACCAGTCAGGTATCCCCTATGATTCCCTGCGTTTTTATTGTCATTTTAAAAGCGGTGAGATCGATCACTACTTTGGCCGACTAGCCGAGGCGCAAGCGCATTACCGTGCTGCCATTACGGTCAAATCCATCCATCTTGGTATTAAGGACTCCTCCCTTTTTAAACCCTTGCTGTATAGCGGAAATATTTACTATTCGCTTGGCAACATGGATTCCGCGCTTTTTCAGTTCAAGGAGGCTGAAGCGATAGCCGATCTCTATCCCCAGGGGATACAGGAATCGGGGCGGTTGTTCAATTCACTCGGGGCTCTTTTTTATGAGACGGGAAATTTTCGGCAGGCCCGAAATTATTTTGCCAAAGCGGTTTCCACCCTCCCCCGGTCGGATGTCAACTACAAAGAATTCTTTGTCAGCTATAACAATAACCTGGCGGCTACCCTTACCAAACTGGAGGAATACGACGAGGCCATTGAACTTTACAAACAGATACTACCCTTTAATGTCAGTCGCCATGATATCCTGCATAATATGGGTATTATCAATCTCAACCTGGGCTCCATTCGTAGTTCGCTTCAGTATTTTAGTCAGATCCCTTTGAAAGGCCCGGTTGCCGCCCGGTTGGCCAATAATTTTGCATTGGCCTATTTCAATCTGAAAAACTATGATTCGAGTAAATACTATTTACAACTTGCCGAAAAGCTAAACCAGGAACAACAAGGAAGCCGGAAGAATTCAACACTGGGTCTCACCCTGCGGTATAAAGGGGATGTACTAAGTGCAGAAGGTGAACAGGAAAAAGCAGTGGTGCTTTACCATAAGGCCATCATTCAATTTGACAATGACTTCAATAACCCGGATATCTTTATCAACCCAGGCGCCTATTCCGGAATTTTCTCCTATATCAATTTGTTCAATACCCTTTCGGCCAAGGCGGCCGCTTTTCAATTATGGTATGACCAGAAAAAAGATATACAATTACTCAAGGCTGCATTGGATGCCTATCGTTCTGCCTTCCGTTTGGCGGATTATGTAGAGCGAAACTATGATTCAGATGAGGCCCGTTTATTCCTTAACCGGATCAAATACAATATTCACCATAAGCCGATCGACCTTTGCATAACCCTTCATCAGCTTACGGGAGAAGCTTTTTACCAGGAAGAGGCCTACCTTTTTGATCAGCGTAATAAGGCGTCGATTCTTAGTTTGAATATTCGCGAGGCAGAGCTGAAAACCCGGGGTGATATTCCTGCTGCCCTGGTACAGGAAGAGAACCGGATACGGAGAAACCTGACCCGGTTATCCATCAAGGCCGGCAATTTAACCGATTCCCTTCAACTCGCTACGCTTAATAATCAGATCAGAGACCAGGAGATCGAGCTGGGAAGGATACAGGATAAAATGCGAGAATCGGGTGGTGACAGGGATATCTCGATTGTAGAAAGGATTCCTTCTTTAAAAAAAATGCAGGAGAATATCCTCGACAGCCGAACCGCGTTACTCTCTTTTCATTTGTCAGAAGAACACATGCTGGCCTATGTTATCCGTCGGGGAAGTTTTCACTATAAGATCATCCCCATCGATCCGACTTTCTTTACCCGAATTGATTCCTTTCTTATAAGGTTAAGACTTACCGGTCAGGGTACACACCGCGACCTGTTGACCCTTTCCGGAAACCTGTATGACCAACTCATAGAACCCATTCGTGCGGATTTGAATGGCATCCAACGGCTGATTATCATCCCTGATGATGAACTGAACTATATTCCATTTGAAACACTGACCGATACCCAAGGCCGTTACTTATTGGAGGATTTCAGCATCCAATACCAATATACAACCGCCTTGCTGGATAAGCGTGTCCCAATCACTTCCATTCCGGGACTTACCCTTGGACTGGCTCCTTTTAGTAACAAGGAGAAAAAGGGTGGCTTTGAGCCCCTGCCCTATTCTGCCAGCGAGTTAAGCGGCTTACCTGGTAATATTCTCTTTAATGAGAAAGCAACCAAGGATAGCCTGCTTTTTTATGCCAACCGCTATCCCATCATTCATTTCGCTACCCATGCCCGGGCGAATGATTCTGAACCCTTGCAATCCTATATCTCCTTTTATCCGGCCGACAGCCAGTATAAATTATTTGCCCGTGAGATCTACGATCTGCGGCTTGACTCCACCAACCTTGTAATTCTCAGTGCCTGTGAAACTGGTACGGGCCAATTGGTTCATGGAGAAGGAATGATGAGCCTGACCAGGGCCTTCTCCTATGCCGGCTGCCCCAATATTATTGCTTCGTTGTGGAAG
Organism: Chitinophagales bacterium; assembly: GCA_017303415.1. Classification (NCBI taxonomy): domain Bacteria; kingdom Pseudomonadati; phylum Bacteroidota; class Chitinophagia; order Chitinophagales; species Chitinophagales bacterium. The sequence goes on along the minus strand of JAFLBJ010000001.1, from coordinate 1,961,981 downwards.
GCAGAGGACAGGACCACTTCCTTTATCACGCGGCGATTGCATGATCATTTGCAAAAAGGGTTGACCAAAGATGCAGCGCTGAGACAAGCTAAACTTGATCTGCTGAATGATGAGAACATCGATCCGGTTTTGAAAACACCTGAATACTGGGGACACCTAATCTATATAGGTGAATATGAAACGCAGGTACATCGACCTGTATGGCAGTATGCCCTGCCTGCCCTGTTGATCATGGTAATACTTGTTGGTATCTCATTGGCACGGAAAAAAAAAACCCTGAACTTACCAGGGTAAGTTCAGGGGGTCAACATAGGAGTTGAAATATTTTATTGACGCAAGGTGATCGTGGGCAAATGTGTATCCTCTCCGCGGCGTACCACCACATTGGTGATCGTGGTGTCCTGATACCCGTTATTTCCGTCAAAGATCACGGTATAGGTACCTGGATTCAGTCCCATGATCTTGAATTCGCCATCATGTCTTTCCGGAATTGCGGTGGCTGTATCGGAGCCGTTGATCGCAAGTACCACCGGATCAGCCGCGGCAGGGAATACCCGTCCTTCGATCCGACCTGATTTTGTTTTAGTAAAGGCTTTGATATGGGCCTTCAACTCATAGCCATTATTATTGCCGGAGCCACTGTTATCCACCCGAATGGAACGGGCTGCATCAAAATCGATCCAGAATTGGACCTCACCCGGAGTAGGCATATCAAAATTCTCACTGCTGATATTGATCACCACTTCGCGGTCGTTGTCTTTTACTTTCAAGGGAAACCGCTGACCATCCTTCATCACACTGTTCTGTGTACCCAGGGTCAGGCGGATCTTGCGAATGTGTCCATTGGGTAAAGTACCTGTGGCAAAGAGCGTATCCAGGCCATTTCGAAAGCGCAGGATATTATATACTCCCGGTACAATGGTCAAGGAAACCCAACCATCGTTGGCCAGGGAATCATCTTCCAATTTCACTTCCAGTTGCTGGAGGTCAATAAACACACTGTCAAATACAGGTGTCTGGTGATCGGTCAGGTAAACGGTGAATTTAGACGGGCCATCGAGTCCCTCGGTTGCTGAATTTTCTTTTTGACAGGCATAGAAACCGATTACGCCAAGGGCCAGGAACAGAATAAATAAGGGGGTGTTTTTCATATACTGATTAATTTTTTGTGAAGGTTAGAAATTCATTGCTGGAGGCATTATCATCGCCCAGGCGGATCTCTGTATTGGTTGTAGACAGGATCTTCCAGTCATCTGTCAGTTCGCCCAGGGGTTTGTTGGCATCGATCTTTGGACCCAGGTCGATATTGAATTTAGCCGAGGTCACCGACCATGTTCCGCTTTGGGTAATGCCGTTCTTTACCGCGTTGATGGTGCCATTGTCATTAAAGGTGAAGGTGTAGCCTGCAAAATCGGTGGTTTCATCGTTCCCACTATCGGTGAACAAGGTAACCCGCCAGCTACCAGAGGTAGCTACCTGGCTGGTATTATTGCTGTCATCCAGGCGACTGGTGCAGGATACGAGGAGTATCGAAAGAAAAAGTCCGGTTAGCCAACTGTGTGTTGTTTTCATGATTATACTTTTATAAGGTGTGATACAATGTGTACTTTCAAATTAGTCACCGCCGATATCCATGTTGTAACTTTAAAATAAAAAAAAGGGCTGTTTCAGTGAACTGAACAGCCCTGCTGCTATGGATCTGTAGAGAAAGACTAAGAGAGTCGTTGTACCTGTTTGATCAATCGGCTACTCACTTTCCGGTGGTACACATGCCTGGGGTCATTATGGATGGAACGGAGAAGTTCCAGGGAGCGGTTAAATTCGCCGTTCTTTAAATAGGCAAGAGCCAGGTTGTATTCGGCCTCATCCAGGTAATCGCGGGTAGCATTGGCGGTATTGTACTGAATGATCTGATTGAAGGAACGGATAGCATCTGAAAAATTACCCAACTCCATTTCCGCCATGCCACAGAGGAAATTCTCCCGGGTCGTAAATCCGGAATTCAATTTACATAAACGCACCACCCGGTTGAAGTCTTTATCCCGGTAGGCCGTTTCCATTTCACTGGAATTTTTCTGTTCTTCGCTACGAAGAACGGGTAGTTCATACGAAGAAAACTGCTGGGCATAGACCCGCTCCGGGGTCAGGGAAAAATATTGATAGGCCTGAATAGATGCCCAGGCAAAGAGCACAGTAGCGGCCACTCCAATGGCCCAGCGACGAAAATTGTTCTGGCGCATGGGGACAACAGGAGTATTGCGTTCCTTCATAATATCCTGATGAATGGAAGCCACCTGATTCTTCAGGCCATATTGGAGAATGGCTTCCCGGGCCATGCGGAGGCTGGTCAATTTTTCCAGGAGGGCTGCATCTTGTTGCAGGTCGGCCTCCAGGCTTCGTTTGTCCTCCTCTTCCATTTCTCCGTCGATATAACGGAACAATCGTTCATCACTGTCGTATTGAGTAGAATTATCCATTCAATAATGTTTTAAGTGTGTTTTTTATGGATGGGTTGGCGTTGATCAGTTCTTCCAGTTTTTTCATGCATTTGTGCTTCTTGTTGCGAACCACCTGCTCGCTGTCATAATCCAGTTCTTCCCAAATTTCCTTCATCGAGCGGCCTTCGTAATAAAAGAGCAGCAGTATTTTCTTGCAGGTATCTCCCAGTTGGTCAACAAGTGCGATCAACCGGTCCCGTTCTTCTTTTTCAGCGATCTGATGGCTGATATCTGCTTCTTCTTTTGTACCAGCGGCCTCATATTTTTGTTCTCTTATCATGGCCCTGTCCCTTTTTTTCCATTCATTCAGCCAGAGGTTTCTATTTACGGAGAAAAGGAAGGTTTTAATACTCGATTCTCCACGGAACCTGTCTTTGCGAACGAGATCGATGAAACTGACGATCACTTCCTGAAAGATATCTTCTGCATCCTGTCTGTTTCCGCCGTTGTTCTGGATAAACCAGGACAGGTTTTCAAAATGGTCACGGTATAGGACACGAATGGTCTCATTCATCCGGCTACCTGTTTGCAGGCTAAGCAGGATCTCGCGGTCCGGTACCAAATTCCTTAATTCCATGCTGTGATTCCTTTATTTGTAAACGAAGGGCCTATTTTTGTAACCGAAACTATGGTTATTTGTTAAAATATTCAGTACGAAGCCCCCACAATGGATTATTTTGAACTCTTTGAACTTCCCGTCAGCCTGAAACCAGACCCGGTCGCCCTATCCGGGCGTTTTTTTGCGCTGAGCCGAAAATATCACCCTGATTATCATGCCAATGCGAGCCTGGAGGACCAGGCCGGCGCCCTCGAAAAGTCGGCCCAGCTCAACCAGGCCTACCGGATCTTTCAAAACCCTGATGAAACGATCAAATATGTATTGAAGCTAAAAGGGCTGTTGGAGGAAGAGGAGAAGTATGCCTTGTCACCCGAATTCCTAATGGAGGTCATGGACCTGAACGAGGCCCTGATGGATGCCGGGGAACCTGAGGCACTCCGGAAGCAGATCGCCGCACTGGAAGAGGAAATATATTCTCCCGTCCGATCCATAATTGAAGGATACCAGGAAGGTGTTACAACCACAGCAGAATTGATGGAGGTAAAAGAGTATTACTACCGCAAAAAATATCTCGATCGTATGAAGGAGCAATTGACGGGAATGACGTAATATTGCAGGCTCAAAAACGCCCGGGTGGCGGAATTGGTAGACGCAGCAGACTCAAAATCTGCCGTCCGCAAGGATGTATCGGTTCGACTCCGATCTCGGGCACAAAAAACCTCCAGTTGTACTGGAGGTTTTTTTGTTACCAACCCTGCGTCCCGATGGGACGCATGAAAAGAAACCTCCAACCTCCAACCTCCAACCTCCAACCTCCAACATCCAACATCCAACATCCGTCATCCGTCATCCGTCATCTGTCATCCGTCATCCGTCATCCAACACCCAACATCCAACCTCATTTGAGCTGAAAACCAACTACTAAAATATTTAGTATATTTATTACTAAATATTTTAGTAGTTTAGCCTTCCCTATGTACCTCAACTGCAAGACCTATTTCAGCTTTAAATATGGCACGTATTCGACAGACGAACTGGTGCGCGCTGCCGTGGAGAAAGGCGTGACCGCCCTGGCGCTCACCAATATCAACTCCACCTATGATATCTGGGAATTTGTGAAACTGTGTCGCGAACAGGGCATCAACCCCATTGCCGGAACGGAGATCCGCAATGGCCGCGAGGTCTTGTATATCCTGCTCGCGGCAAATGACCGGGGGCTGACCTGGATACACCGCTTTTTATCGGAACACCTGATGGGGAAAAAAGATTTTCCCGAAAACCCGGATCGCTTTTTTGATGAAAGCTGGGATGGCTTTGTCGTGTTTCCCTTAGGGCGAAAAAACCCGGGTGAGCTACTCCCCAATGAACGGATCGGGGTAAGGGCCACCGAACTCACCAAACTTTTTGGTCTTGACTGGAAACTCCATGCTGAGAAATTCGTGATCCTTCAACCCGTGACGGTACAAGGAAAAGCGCATTACAATCTCCACCGGCTCTTGCGTGCCATTGATTTGAATACCCTTCTCTCCAAACTCCCTCCGGAGGAATGTTGTCAACCCGATGAAATATTTATTTCCCCGGAAAACCTCCTGCAACAGTTCAGGCAATACCCCTGGCTGGTGACCAATACCTACAAACTGATGGACAGTTGCCGGTTGGACATGAATTTTCATACCGATAAAACCAAACGCCAGTTTGGTGGTTCGGAAGCCGATGATAAAGTGTTACTGGAAAAACTCGCTCTGTCAGGATTAAAAAGACGCTTTGGGTTAAAGAATGCGGAAGCGTTAAGAAGGCTGTACAACGAACTCAAGGTGATCAGCGACCTGGGGTTTACTGCCTATTTCCTGATCAACCACGATATGGTGCGTTTTGCCCAATCACAGGGTTACTATTATGTGGGCAGAGGCAGTGGCGCCAATTCCATTGTGGCCTATTGCCTCGGCATCACCGATGTCGATCCCATTGAACTCAACCTCTATTTCGAACGGTTCCTTAATCCGGAGCGGACCTCGCCGCCGGATTTTGATATTGATTTCTCCTGGACCGACCGCGATGAGGTGATGGATTATCTCTTCAAACGGTATGGGCATGCCTATGTCGCCCTGCTGGGCTCCTTCCCAACTTTCAAGCAAGATGCCATCGTGCGGCAACTGGGAAAAGTATTTGGCCTGCCGGATGAGGAGATCAAGACCCTGCAGCGTTATCCGCACACACATGACCGTTATGCCAAATGGATCTTCCAATACGGGGCCCTGCTCCAGGGTTTTCCCTCCCACCCTTCCATCCATCCCTGTGGTATGCTGATCGCGCAACAACCTATCCTTCGCTATACAAGCCTGTTTCTTCCCCCCAAGGGTTTCCCCACCGCACTGATGGATATGTTCACGGCCGAGGATATCGGGTTGAATAAATTCGATGTGCTGAGTCAGCGGGGACTGGGGCATATCAAAGAAACCCTTCGCCTGGTCAAACTCAACAAGGGCATCGACATTGATATCCATGATTTCAAACGCTTTCGCGAAGATGAGCAGATCAAGGTGCAGATACGCGAGGCCAACACCATTGGCTGCTTCTATATTGAATCACCTGCCATGCGGCAACTCCTCAAAAAACTCCATTGTGATGATTACATCACCCTTGTCGCGGCTTCATCGATCATACGTCCGGGCGTAGCCCAATCGGGTATGATGCGCGAATACATTTACCGCTACCACCACCGTGATGAGGTCAAATACCTCCATCCGCTGTTTGAAGAACATTTGTCGGAGACCTTTGGCGTCATGGTCTTTCAGGAAGATGTGATCAAGATCGCACATTATTATGGCGGGTTGAGTTTGGGCAAAGCCGATATCCTACGCCGGGCGATGAGTGGGAAATACCGTTCGCACAATCATTTCCGCCAGATACGCGAAGAGTTCTTTTTGTCGGCCAAGGCCCTGGGTCGTGACGAAACACTCACCGCCGAGATCTGGCGACAGATGGAAAGTTTTGCGGGGTACAGTTTCAACAAGGCCCACTCCGCGTCCTTTGCAGTGGAGAGTTATATGAGTCTTTACCTCAAGACCTATTTCCCCAAAGAATTCATGGTAGCGGTGATCAATAATTTCGGGGGTTTCTATTCCCGCGAACTGTATTTTCTGGAACTGCTCAAAACCGGCGGACAGATCAAGGCCCCCTGTGTAAACCATAGTGAGCAATACACCAATATAAAAGGCGATGAAGTGTACACCGGATTTATCCATATCAAAGGCCTGCAGGATAAACTGGTGGAGCAATTGCTCGAAGATAGAAAGGAACACGGTCCTTATCTACACCTCCAGGATTTTATTGAGCGGGTGAACCCCGGTCTGGAACAATTGAACACATTGGTGAGCATCGGCGCCTTCCGGTTCACGGGCAAATCAAAAAAGACCCTTTTGTGGGAGGCCAATTTTTTGCAAAAAAAACACCAGCCTGTGGCAGCCGGGAGTGCCCCGCTTTTTCAGGAGCCGCCCCTTGCCTTTCAACTTCCTTTGCTTGAAGACCAGCGGATCGATGATCTGTATGACGAGATGGAGATACTTGGTTTCCCGCTCTCCAATCCCTTTGAACTGGCCGATGCCGATCCCGCTGCTCATGTACCTGCGGCTGACCTGGGTAAGCACCTGGGAAAGGTCATCACCGTACTGGCCTATTTCATTGCCCGTAAACATGTGGTCACCAAACATCACGACCATATGTTCTTTGGCACTTTTGTGGATGATCAATTGAACTGGATCGATACGGTCCATTTTCCCGATGCCGCGAAAAACTATCCCTTGCACACAAGTGGGTTTTATCGCATCACGGGAAAAGTTGTAGAGGATTTTGGCGTGTACAGCCTGGAAGTACGGCGTATGGAAAGAGTGGCCTATAAAAAAAGACCTTATCTCTGATCACATGTTCCTCGACCCCAAACGTCATATCGCCCATCTTGACCTCGATGCTTTTTTTGTATCGGTGGAGCAGCAACGCAATCCGAAGTTACGCGGCAAACCCCTGCTCATTGGCGGAGGTAGTGACCGCGGTGTGGTGGCGGCCTGTAGTTATGAAGCCCGCCGCTTTGGGATCCACAGTGCCATGCCCATGCGTGTTGCCCTGCGTTTATGCAAAGAAGCCATTGTGGTGCGTGGCGATTATGAAGCCTACAGCAAGGCTTCCAGCGCCGTGACCGAAGTGATCGCCGATACTGTCCCCTTGTTTGAAAAAGCCAGTATTGATGAGTTCTATGTGGACCTCACGGGTATGGACCGGTTCTTTGGCTGCAGCCTTTTTACCCGGGAGCTAAAACAAAAAGTGAACAAGGAAACAGGTCTCCCAATCTCCTACGGGCTTGCGAGTAACAAACTCATCAGCAAAGTGGCCACCAATGAGGTAAAACCCAACGGACAGATCGAGATACCTTTTGGCGAAGAAAAAAGTTTTCTCGCGCCACTGAGTGTATTGAAAATACCGGGTATTGGAAAAGAGACCGGGTATAAGTTGATCAAAATGGGGGTAGAGACCGTCAAACTGCTGAGTGATATACCTGTGGAACTATTGCAAAACCTGTTAGGGAAAAATGGCACCGAGCTCTGGCGACGCGCGAATGGGATCGATGAAACACCTGTTATCCCCTACCGCGAACAAAAATCCATTTCGACCGAGAACACCTTTTCATCCGACACCACCGACACCGAGTTCCTCCACAGCCATTTGGTGCGTATGACCGAGCATATCGCGTTTGAACTCCGAAGCCAGGATCGTCTCACGGGTTGTATCACCGTCAAGATCCGCTACGCCGACTTTGAAACACATACCCTTCAACGCGCGGTGCCATATACCAATGCCGATCATGTGTTGCTTAAAACAGTATGCGCGCTATTTGCCCAACTTTACTCACGCCGCCAGTTGGTGCGGTTGATCGGGGTACGCTTTACCCATCTTATTCCCGGCACCTATCAAATCAATCTTTTCGAAGACACCCAGGAATCCATCCGCCTCTACCAGGCGATCGACAGAATCAAGCGGCAATTTGGGGAGGGGAAGGTGGGAAGGGGGGCGGGGGCGTGAGTTTCGTGAGACGTGAGGCGTGAGACGTGAGGCGTGAGACGTGAGACGTGAGTTTCGTGAGACGTGAATAGTGAATAGTGAATAGTGAATGGTGAGAAATGAGAAATGAGAAATAAGTAATAAGTAATGAGAAAATATTTTGGGATGTAAGATATAGGGTTTAAGTTTAAGTTTCACTATTCACTATTCACTATTCACTATTCACTATTCACTATTCACCATTCACTATTCACGTCTCACGAAACTCACGAAACTCACGTCTCACGTCTCACGAAACTCACGTCTCACGTCTCACGAAACTCACGCCTCACGTCTCACGTCTCACGCCTCACGCCTCACGAAGCTCCTCATACTCCACCCTCTTCGTCGGCTCCAGAGAATCGCGGAAATCTTTAGCTATCGTATAGGCTTCCATTTGTTCTGCGGGAAATGGTGTCATGGCGATATCCGTAATTCTTTTTTCATCCGGGTTGCCGAATAACCATTCCCAGGCAAGGTCTTCAGAAAGAATGGCGGGCATTCTTTTTTTACTGTTATGTATTTTCTCCATGAGTGCGTTTGCCGCCGTTGTAACAATGGCAAAACTCTCAACATATTCGCCGGTGGCTTTGTCGGTCCAGGGCTGCCAGATTCCTGCCATATAAAAATACTCCTTGTCTTTTACCTTAATAAAATAAGGGTACTTATCGGGCGTCTTCAGGGGTTCGCCCGTTCTTTTATTTGTTCGGTATATATGGCGCCACTCATAAAAGCCGCTGGAGAGAACGAGGCAACGACGGTGAAGGGCGGCATCGCGGTACACTTTATTCGGAAGAAGCATTTCCTCGGCAACCGCATTGAGGGTCATGATCGGAGGTTTGAAAAAACCTCTGGCATCTTTATACCCTAATCGAAGTTTATGTACATCGTCCCTTGTTCTGAGGTTGGGGAATATAAAGCCCCATTCCATTTGCACAATATCAAAATCCTCCTGGCCCGGGATGGGTTTCAGTACTGCGTTCTTATTATAATCAAACCCTACCTGGAGATCACGTATAAGGAAGTCATATTTTGCCACTGCCTTTTCCAGGTGTTTGAGACGTATGTACTCAGCGTGGGTTACTTTTTGACCGTTGTAGTAGCACATGAAAATTACATTTTTAGAAAATGTTCCTCCAGTATCTTGCCCATTCCTGTAGCTTCTTTTTGCCGGCCTTCGGGAATGGAGGTCCAGAACCAGGAACCATCCTCGGCTTTAGCCCGGGTTATGACAAGTGGATCCCGGGCACTGCTAAAAACGATCCGATAGGTATCGGTGGAACCGATTTTTAACCGCTCGCAGTGCATGACCACCTTTCCAACTTCAATGCGGAAATGGTCTTCCGGGAGAAGGTCAGCATTTGCCATTGAACCTGAAAATTAGGAAAATACAGGCAGTTATTTGCTTCTTGCCTTTTTGACAAGAATATTGGACAGAATACGGGAAAAATAGCGCAGGTCGGTCGTAAAGGCATTTTTCTCGTAGGATTCGAAGTAACGATTTTCCGAGGCCACAATTTCATCGAAATTCCGAGGCATATCGGCGTAGTATGGAGGGATCAGACCTGGTTTGAATTTCTTTCTGTACTCCTGAAAACTTTCCGGGTACAACTTTAAGTAATTGGCAGAAATGGGGCGTACCCCGATCAATTTGATATTTCCCGAAAACAGGTTAAAAAGCATGGGCAATTCATCCAGCCAATATTTTCGAAGGAACTTACCCCAACGAGTAACCCTAAAATCATTTTTGAATTTACCTGTCTCGTCAAGCCCCTGCGTCACCCGGATAAACTCCTGTACATACTCGGCATAAGGGTGCATGGTCCTCCATTTATATACATGAATGATCTTTCCATTTTTTCCTACCCGACGCATCCGAAATACAGGCCAATAAGAAGGAGGGGAAGTTTCGCCAAACTCGGCTGATTTATAGACGCGAAAGCGTATTTCGCCTTTTTCCTCGGAGAAAGCCACCATTTGAAAGCCGGCACGAAAAAGACGGCCCAATACCTCTGTTTTGGAAAAATATTGGGTCTTTCCTTTGGTGATGGCCAGATATAACTTCCTTGTAACGGGATGTAATTTGGGAAATAAGCGATGAAACAAAAAGGCAAAAAAGTATCCGATCCGCCCATATAGCCCAAGTCGGTAATAATGATACTTATGATAGGCATTCAAACGGGAGAAACCATCCAGGTATTCCCCCAGCTTCATCTCCTTGTTCTTTTCTTCCAGTACCTTGTCACAATCCCGGATCATATCCATGCGTGAATGGAGTCTGTGCCGTTGTAAAATATCAAATCCGGTCTTCCCTACCTGGGTCTGGTTGGTGGCAAAGGGTTCCGGGATTGACAATGAAAGAATCATAAATAGGCAGGTACTTTACAGGAATAAAAGTAGCCTTTGGATATTCATTGCCTGTTAACCTGTCATTAACAAATTATGATGAATAGCCTTAATCAAGTTCTTTAACGGCCGCCATGGTTAATTCAGATTTATCGATCCTCAGGTTCCCATTCTTTAGCTTAAGGATAAGGTTGTCTTGTCTTTGCGCACTATTCTTGAACCTGATCCGGTTAAAAGTTGTGGCGCCGGGGGTGAAATACCGGAGATCAGCGAGATATACACCTTTTCGGAGATCTTCCACTTCTACTTGTTCCAACACCAACTCCTTCACATTGGCCTTTCCATAGATCAGGGAATGGTTGGTAGCAGGGTCTCCAATAAAGCGGCAGTTTCTTATTGTATAATGTCCCCAGTCCGTGCCTGGTAATACATCACTCCCCACATTCAATATCCGTTTCTTATCAGCATAAATGATGCAACTATCCACGGTCACATAATTGGCACCCAGGTTGATACCTCCATATACAGTGCAATTTCTGATCACCATCCTTTCAACTAATCCGTGGGAATCAAGGGTGCCTATATGTTCATTAATGGTGTGTACGATCGGGTTTCCTTTATAAATACCCCCGTTCACTTCCAAAACAGAGGGATAGCCTGCATGCCCCTTCCCACCTGATTCTTCTTTTTCCCATAGTCCGCCACCACCCCCACTCACTACATGTCTGCCCCCGGAAAGCCGACATTTGATAATCCTGACATCTGACATATCAGCAACCTGAATACAATAACTGTAACCGTTATTCTCATTCACGGGTAATTCAGCTTCCATCCCTTCCACGGTTCCCCAGGAAGATTTGAACATGATGGCTGTGAGGGCGAAATTTTTGAAATAACCTGAAACAATGCCACGGGCATAATAAAAACGGAAGCAGGTAATAAAATTCATAGGGCTTGTTTCAAACCGCAGATCAGGTCCAATTTTTAATAAAGGTTGGAAATCATTCCACCATAAAGTAGCGTCCTGAATGGAATAAAAAAAAGGATCCTGAACCTCCAATTTTCCTGTTTTATTATCATAGGCCGCAACAACACATCGTTGCCCTTTACAATAATAATCCCGTTTGGGGTTAGGTAATGCTTCAGAACTCGTCAGAAATAAAACCGCATTCCGTTTCAACGATAGGTTTTTTTCAATCCAAAGCACTTTTCTTCCCTTCTCCACATCTTTTATTTTTCGCTGAAGTAATTTCTTTGTACCTGAAATTTGAAAAATGGCGGTCATCGATTTATTACCTACAGCAGGTCCGGTTTTTGTCAGGTCCAGGGTTCCTTCCCCAGTCCATTCCGGAATACCTGTGATGTCTACCGTTGAGCGTGGAGAAAAAATATACTTTTTCCCTTCCAGGCGAATTGGCCAGTTCATCTGCTTCGCATAAGTAATGGCTTTTAATATTGGAGCAGTATCATCTTCACCATTTCCTTTTGCCCCAAATTGTTCAAAGGTGACAACATTCTCCTTACTGGAAATACGGTCATTGATTCCTCCTTGTTTCCCTATCAAGGAGAGCCATAATAAAAAAAGGATCATCCTTCAAAATTATTTATCCCCTCTATCCATTCGCGAAGCTGCATGTTACCATAAAATTAATTTCTCCGGGTGAGCCATCCTTCTCACTATTCTGCACGTACTTAGTATAGTGAGCAGACCTTATTTGTGATAAGCATGGCCAAAAATCCGGAAATACTATTCATATCCAATTATTGGAAAAAAAGTCAGGGTGGTGGAATCTCTACGTATCTGATCAACCTTGTTGAAGCCCTTAAGAAAAGAGGGATAGGCATTCGTGTTCTTTCCCGACACGGCATTGATCCGGAACAAACCATCCTTTCGTGTTCAAAACTATTCTTTGTCATAAAAACCCTCCGCCTTCTTCGGCAACAAGCCGGAGTTCCGATAGTAACCAGCAATGACTGGTATTGTCTTTTACCCGCCTTAATCCACAAGTGGATTTATCGGCAACAAGTGGTTCATATCTTTCATACCTGGCCGGAAGAAAAGATGAACAAGCCCCTGCGGTGGCTAATGAAATACCTTACGCGGCGATGTGATCAACTCCTTTTTGTATCGGAAGCGCTTCGCGAATACTATAGTCGGGATGAAGGTATTGATTGCCGTCACTCAATGATCATGCATGCTGGATTCCCCACGCCTATTATCCAACCAGAGAAGGAAAAAGTTGAATTTCTGCGGAAATTTGGGATAGATAAAAAAGACATTATTCTCTGTTCCCAGGCAATGACCGCTCATCGGGAAAAAGCAAGAGGTCTTGCCTTGCTGATAAATGTCATGAAGAACTTGAATCAACGCCGAACGGTTCATTTACTGGTCACAAAAGATGGGAAATACCGGGCATCCCTGGAAAAACAGGTCCGATCCATGGGGCTTCAACACCGGGTGCATTTTACAGGGGATATGGAAAATGTTTATCTACCCTTATCTGTAAGTGACCTCTATTTGCATATTACCTATGCGGAAGGAGGTGTTTCTCTCAGTATTCTGGAGGCCATTTCAAAAGATATTCCTGTTATTGCCACTTCCATCGGCGGTATTAAGGAATTGTTACGAAATGAAGAAACCGGATTATTGGTCGAACCCTCCCCCACGGCCATCCAACAGGCGATAGAATCACTGATCCATGATCCGGATAAAGCAAGGAATATCAGCCATCAAGCTAAAGAAAAACTCACGCCCCTCTTTGATTGGAACAAGAATGCGGCCATGTTGTTATCATTCCTTTTTCCTGAAGAGGAATTCCCCTTAACGATTCCTTCGCCTAAAGTTCATAATAAGGTAATGTAATCACCCAACGAAGCGTTGGCATATTGCATTTCTTCGCTTCCTAAATCTTTGAACGTGAACAGTACTATTTCCCGGTTTCTGTGCTTTGGGCTCTTTCTGTTCTCCATTTTTGCTTTTTCCTGTACGAGTCCAAAACAGATCTTGTACTTCCAGGATATTGATCTAAAGCGGATCGACACCGTTGCCTTTTCACAACAGCACAGCCTTTCGTATGGTGATATAATTGAGATCTCAGTAACGAGCCTGGAATCAGAGGACTATATTCACTTCACCCGTAGTGGATTTCGATTCAGCCAGGACCATGCGATGCAGAATGCCTATGTGGTGGATAGTACCGGCATTATACAACTACCCTACTTAGGTGATATGAATATTAAAGGGTTAACCACCATGGAAATCAGAGAAAGGCTTAAAGTGGCACTACAGCCATTCTTAAAGGATCCTACTGTCAATGTGCGTGTCATGAATCTTAAGGTCTCGATACTGGGAGAGGTTGCCCGGCCAGGAACGTTCAACATACCAGATACCAAGATATCCCTCCCTGAAGCGCTCAGTCTGGCGGGGGATCTGACGATCAATGCCAAACGAAACAATGTACTCATCATCAGGGAAGAAAACGGAAAAAGATCTTATGCCAAGCTTGATCTCCGGAAAAGTGAGGTGCTTGGGTCACCGTACTATTATTTAAAGCCCAACGATGTGATATATGTTGAACCATCCCGCACCCGTATCGCCAGTACCGATACCCGAAGATGGCAGTTATTTACTTTTATCACTACTTCTATATCTCTTGCGACCATTCTGGCTACCCGATTATAACCGCATATTACGATTATGGACATTGAAAAGAACCGGGCAAACCGACAGACAGAAGAGGATTTTTCATTGAGGGAAACCTTGAACAGATACGCGAGGCATAAATTTCTGTTCCTTTTTACCATGTTGATAGCAGGAGCCGCTGCCGTTGGTTATTTGCTGCTTTCCACCCCACTTTACAGGATCCAGTCCTCCCTGGTGATCAAAGATGAGAAAAAAGGGGAATCAATTAGTTTGACACTCAAAGAACTTGACTTTCTGGATGAGCAAAAGATTGTGGACAACGAAGCCGAGATCATCCGCTCCGAAAACATCATCAGTAAAGTGGTAACCCGGATGAACCTGAACCTGGGTTATTATCTCCCTGATCAATGGGGTTTGTATCAACCTGTTTTTGAATCCTCGCCCATACAGCTGGAAATTATAAAAGCAAATCCGGAACTATACAAAGAACCGCTGATCCTCCAACTGGGAAAGGATGACATGAGTATCGACCCGGGTGGTGTCAAAGGTCGTTACGGAGATACATTGAACATTTTTGAGACAGCCCGTATCGTTGTCAGAAAATCGCCATTGTTTTCTCTTCCTTCGCCAAAAATGAAGGTTATTTGTTCCGACCCGGAAGCTACTACCCAACAGTTAAGAAAATCAATATCTGCCTCCACTCCCAGTAAGAACTCGAGTGTCCTTTATGTTTCCATGCTTCATCCATCCCGCACCCGGGGCTCAGCGATCTTAAAAGAGATCATTCATGAATATGACCAGGCCAATATTGCCGAAAAAAGAAACCAGACCGATTCGATTATTACACTTATTGAGGATCGATTGGCCCTGATTGGCACCCAACTAAAAAAACTCGAGAACAAAGAGGAAACCTATAAAGAAGAGAAAGGGATCACCTTCTTAAGCGATGATGCCCGGTCTTACCTTGATCAGGCAAGCAACAACAATAAAGAATTGGTAGATGCCGAGGTACAGTTGACCAATCTGGAACGGATTCAGGAATATGTTGCCGAATCGGGAACGGTAGTGACGCCCCCCAATACGAGTCTGAACGACCCTGTATTGACCAATATGATCACGCAATTGAGTCAGTTGGAGATGGACCGCCAGAAGGCAGAGCGAAAAAGTGGTCCGATGCACCCTTCAGTATTATCCCTGAAAAAGCAGGCCGAGGAAATGCGATCGAATCTTAAGAAGAATATAGATCTGCAACAACAAGGTCTCTCCCAGCGAATCCAGTTGCTTCGGCAAAGCCAGGGTCGACTTTC
The DNA here is from genome assembly GCA_017303415.1 of Chitinophagales bacterium. Taxonomy (NCBI): domain Bacteria; kingdom Pseudomonadati; phylum Bacteroidota; class Chitinophagia; order Chitinophagales; species Chitinophagales bacterium. The sequence continues at coordinate 1,946,537 of JAFLBJ010000001.1, read as the reverse complement.
GGGAAGTATTGGGAAAGTGCCCGCCAGTGAGAAAAACCTGGTTGAATTGATGCGGGAAAAAAGTATCCGGGAAAATATCTACTCCTATCTATTGGAAAAACGGGAGGAGGCATCCCTGAGTGATGCCTCTGTATTTTCCAAAATGCGGATCATTGATGCTCCCTATGGTTCCATCAAACCCGTGAAACCCAGGAAGCTGGTCATCCTCGGAATGGCGCTGTTGGCGGGGCTGCTGATACCTGTCGGGATCATTACATTACGAGATGCGTTGAACAGAAAGGTAAACATCCGATATGTACGCGAAAACCTTGGTTTCTCCGTCATGGGCCATATTCCCCGCATGAAACGATTCGAATACGTCCTTCCTGCCGGAGAAAATATCGTATCAGAGCAGTTTCGATGGATGCGAACCTCGATCGAAAAAGGGAATGTTGACCAGACCTTGAAAGTGATCCTCGTTACTTCCCCGATGGATAATGACGGAAAGAGTTTTGTATCCCTGAACCTCGCCATCACTTTTGCCCGGTGGAACAGAAAAGTGGTGCTATTTGACCTGGACCTGCGCAAACAAAAACTTTCCAGTATTTACCCTACAGCGCCTGCTGCTTCCTTTATTTCCCTCTTAAAAGGGGAGATCAAGGATCCAACACCTTTGATTCGAAAGATCGAAAAGGATGGGAATGTGCATATTCTGTCAGGTGACATGCCATTGGAAGGAACCCAGGATATTCTCCATCAGGAGACCCTGGAAGCCCTTTTCACTCTACTGAAGAAAGAGTATGATTATGTGATCGTGAACACCCCGCCTTTTCTGTACTTCACGGACACCTTTCATATTGAATCCTTTTCTGATCTCAACCTGATGGTTGTAAGGCACCGTCATACCCGGATCAGGCTTTTGGAGGATATGAAACACTTCATTGACCGGGGGTCCATGAAACAACCGGCAGTTATCTATAACGATCTGCCGACAAATGAACTATTCAGTCGAAAGCAATTAAAGAGCTATTATCATTATCAATAAGGTGTGGAAGCCCAGGTCATCGATAAAAAAGAACTCCAGGATAAGACCATGCGTGGTATTGGCTGGAGTTCGGCTGCCAAATTCTTCCGGCAATTTATTCAACTGGCTTTTCAGATATTGCTGGCCCGTTTACTCGATCCTTCCGATTTTGGGTTGCTGGGTATGATCCTTGTTTTTTCCTCGCTGACCGATATCCTCAAGAACCTGGGTTTAGGCCAGGCCCTGGTACATAAAAAAGATCTGGAACCTGAGTTGCTGAACGCGGTATTCTGGGTCAATATACTGGTTGGAATTTTACTGCTTGGAATTTTTCAACTGGCGGCTCCCTGGATCGCCGCATTTTATAAAGCCCCTGCACTTGAAAATATCACCCGTGTCTATTCGCTGATCTTCCTGATTGGTTCCTTTAATGTGGTACAGGATGCATTACTGCAAAAACAACTTCAATTCAAAAGATTGTTCGTGGCTGAAGCTGTGGCTGTGCTAAGCGGTGGTTTTCTCGCCTTGTGGCTAGCCTGGAATGGATACGGGGTTTGGACCCTGGTATGGCAATATCTTGTTATTACGCTGGTCAGTACCCTGGTCATCTGGTTCACCTCCTCCTGGGTACCCTCTTTTCGCTTTTCCTTAAAACCCATAGGTTCCCTACAACAATTTGGCAAAAACCTGTTGGCACATGACCTGCTTAGTTTTGTATCCCGAAATATTGACAACCTGCTGATCGGTAAATTCCTGGGGGCAGCCTCTCTGGGTTTTTACTCGCGCGCGTATTTTCTGATGCTCCAACCCATCAACCTGACCAATCAGGTACTGGCAAGGGTGATGTTTCCTGTCTTTGCCAAATTGCAGGATCAACCTGAACAAATCCGTTTGGCCTATCTTAAGAGCACACGTCTGGTTTCGTTTCTTGTATTCCCGGCCATCACCTTTGTTTTTGTTATGTCGGATCCCCTTGTGCGGTTGCTGTTGGGTGATAAATGGGCAGAGACCGGCTACCTTTTAAAGATATTCTGTGTGTATAGCCTTGTCGACACGATCGGGGTTACCACCGGATGGATCTATAAAGCCATTGGCCGGACTGATGTCATGTTCAAATGGGCGATCTATAGTACTACTATCATTGTAAGCTCTATTCTTATTGGCCTTAAATGGGGAGTCGAAGGCGTAGCCATATCTTATACAGTGGCGTTTATCGTCTTGCTCTGGCTTCCCGGATGGTATGTGTGTTATCGCCTGATAGGCCTGAAACTGACCGATATGCTTAAAAACCTGGCCCCGGTGTTTTTTATTTCCCTGCTTGCCGGTGCAGGAATGTATGGAGTCCATCATTATCTGCCTGTAGATATCCCCCACTGGTTATCCTGTCTGATCGTTGGCGCTACAGGAGCCGTTTTTTATTACTTTCTGGCAGTTCAATGGGAAAAAGCTTCTCTTCAATTTGTGCTTACACAAATCAGGAAGGTAATAAACCGCCCTACAAAAAAGAAAGGGAAGCATGCCTGACCTGTTGAACATATCATCTGCACGGCTTTCTCAAAAGCAATTATTTCAGGTATCGGTATTTACACTGATCCTGTTTTGGGTATTGGCCCTCGTCTACCCTTCCCGGCTTGTTCCACTGGGATATATATTGGGTGGAATGATCGTGATCCTTCTTTTTTATAGTGTTCATCGTTGGTTGGTGGGTGCATGGAATGACCTGCCCACGCGTCGATTCCAGATCCGATTGTTGTCCCTTGCACTTGTCATACGAACGATAGTGGCGATAGCACTTTATCTTTTCTATAAATGGAAAACCGGTGAGCCCTTTGAATTTTATGCAGTGGATTCAAAATTCTATCATCTGGTTGGAACCAGATTATCTGAAAGCATCTCCCAATTCAACTTTAATTTTACAGAACAATTAAAGGAAGTCGGGTTCTCCGACAGGGGCTATAATATTTACCTGGGCTTTATTTATTCCATCTTTGGACCATCGATTATTGCCGTGCGGTTGATCAATGTGATCTATAGTGCGTTCTCGGTATGGTTGATTTACCGAATAGCAAAGAATATCTACAATGAGCAGGTAGCGCGTTCGGCTTCCCTTGCTGCCCTGCTATTACCCAACCTGATGTTATACCTGGGAACCCACCTGAAGGAACCTTTAATGATCTTTCTTGTCCTGCTCTTTTTGGATGCTACCGTTCGGTTTATTAAGGGAGGAGAAAGGAACATAACACTTCTGATGACTTTGATGTTGACAGGATTCAGTCTTTTCCTTTTTCGCACCATTTTGGGAGCCGTTTGCCTGATGAGTTTTGCGGCCTATGCCATTACGCTGAAACCTTTGCGTAAAGGCTGGATGAATATTTTTTCCGCAGGCGCCTTATTGGTGGTGTTGGGGTATTTCATGCTCAATAGTGAAATTGGCAATGAGTTGGCAGAATATCTGGAGAAAAGCCAGACGGCCCAAACGGAGAATATGCAATTCAGGGCCACCCGGGATGGAGGAAATAAATTGGCGGTAATGGCCAGTGCGCCGTTATTTGTATCCATTATTCTAATTGCGCCATTCCCATCGGTAGTGGTTGTATTCGAGCAAGACCTGCTCTGGATGTTTATTGGCGGGAATACGATCCGGAATATATATGCCATTTTTGTGATCAGTGCCATTATTTGGATCATCCGTAAAGATTTTCGCAACAGCAGCCTGTTGCTCTATTTTGTGCTGGGCTACCTCCTTATCCTGGCGAATTCCGGGTTTGCCATTTCAGAACGGTTTCACCTCCCTGTTGTTCCCTTCTTGCTGATCCTTGCAGCCAAGGGGATGCAAAACGGCCACCCTGGCATGCGACGGTTCTTTCCGGTCTATCTTGTATTGATTTTTTTGATGATCCTTGGCTGGAATTATGTAAAACTTGCCGGAAGGGCCTAAACACATTCCCTTAACATTAAAATAATCTTCCTTTAACCCTGGCTTAAAGGCTATGGATTTTTGTGTTCGTAACTATGCAGTCTGATCGAATCATTATTACGTAATTGTGAACCCCACTGGCCTTACTGTGAAGAAAATACCCTTGATTCTCGGCATTTTATTTTTAGTCCTGGTTTCCTGCAAAAAGGATAAGGATAAAAATAAAGTGGTGGAAGATGCCCTGGCTATCCAGGTAAAGAATACCTCATCGAATACGGTTAACCTTTATTACCTGCGTTCGGATGGGGCGAATTTTACCCGCGTCATCACCAATGATCTGGGCAATTATTTAAGCAGTCCGGCCTGGTCGTCTGACAGACGTAAGATTTTCTTTGCCATTAATACCACATCTCCGAATGTAAACGGGGTATATTCAGTTTCTTCCAATGGCGATGAGTTCAAGCCTGTTTATAAGGACAATGATACCCAGAACCGAAAATTCTATCAGGTCGTGGCATCAAGGGATGAGGAGCATGTTGTCTTTAGTTTACAGATTCCCCGAACCGGGCGTAAAGTGATCGAGTTATATCGGATGTGTCCTTGTGGACAGCGCGTGACAAGGTTGACCAGTTTTGAGACCAGTCAGTCCCCTGCCCTTATCAGCACTGAATCCTATGGTGGATCCTTTTCGCGTGATAGCCGCTATATGTACTTTGTTCAATCTGATCCCACCATTACAGGAGCCAAACAAATAAATATTTACCGACAGGATATGGTCAGCAATGAGCTTTTGCTGATTCGAAATTTTGTAGCCACCGATGTACTGGGTGCCGTTCCCAGTATATCTCCCGACGGTTCAAGGATCCTGATCAGTATCGACGGAGCGATTAAAGTGATGAACGCGGATGGCACCGATCTGCAAGACCTAGCGCTAAGCGGCTACCGACCCTCCTGGGATAACAATAATGCCGACTTCTTTTTTTCCACGCAGGGAAATCCAGGGCAGTTTGCCTCAGGCATCTACCGGACCAACCTGGCCAAATCAGAGATCAAACCCATTTCAAAAAACTCCACCGCCTGGACCTTTGGTGGATTCGGCGTCAACAACTAATCAATTCAGGTATGAATACTAATTTAAACCGTCTGGGTACCCATGTCTTAGTCTTTGGGAGCCTGTTCATTCTGTCTGCCTGTAATAATGAATCAGTAACCAAGGAAGATGCTACGCAGGTAATGGATACCACCTTTAAAGCCGGTCCTACCACCCTTGTTAATGATACCAGTTTTCAGGCCATGGACCACAAGGTGTTGATTACCTATTTACCAGAAAAAGTAGTCGGATATAAAACGATTGGTTATCCGGATATTAATGATAAATATGATGGCCAGGCCACTGGTGAAACCCGAAGCCCGGTTGCCAATCCCAAATACGGGTCCTTTGCCAAACAACAGTATGAAAAAGGCAAATCGAGGGCAGAGATTGCCCTGGTAGATTTTCTGCCCGGAAGAAATGAGTTTGAAGGATTTAGAAGGCTTTACTTATCCACGAGCCTGAATACCAAAATACAGGAAATGCGCCGGGTTGACCTCGCCTTGCCTGATACTGAAGCCGCCTTCAATCTATTCCCTGAGGAGAATAAGGGGGAACTCCGGCTTTTTGTATGCAACCGCTTTCTCATCAGCATTCAGGTGGTGGATTCAAAAGATGCCGAGACTGAATTGAAGAAGATTGCTGCTGCCATCCGTGTCAGCGACCTTGTTAAAGACCACTGCAAGGAACAAGCTTCAAAATAAATTCGCTGCGATTTTTTTAGAATTCGGCCACCATAATCAGGTTACCCCTTAGAGCCGGTCTGTTTACCAATAAAGTGCGAAGCAAAAAATTCCTGACCGGTTTCTTTTTATTTAATGGATAATAGGTGGCAAATTCATGATACAAAGGTTTGAAACCTGACCGGATCAAAATCTTCTGCATGGTAAAAGGAGTGAACCAATAGCGATGGTCGGTATTGATCTTCTCTGTATTTTTCCCAATGGCCTGGTAAAAATTAGATACCGAAAGGGCATTCGGTACGGTAATAACGATCTCCCTGACAAAGGGGGCATATTTCTGCCGAATCTCTGTCAGAAATTCAACCGGGTTATCGATATGCTCTACGATTTCTCCTAAGATCATACAATCCCACAGGTCTGATTTGATCTCCTCCGGTACCGGATCTTTAACGATATCCAGGGTCAGGATATTTACAAATCCAAGTTCTTTGCGAATGTATTCCACCGCTTCCGGCAGGATATCGATCCCAATTTGCTTTTGGGCCACCTGATCGATCCGTTTGTGCAACCAGGTGTTGTTTTGCACCTTCTCTAATATGATAGGTATATGGTCCGCACATCCCATATGGATTACCTTCTTTCCTTCTGCATAACGCACCAGGAATTCGATCCGGGAAAAAAGTTTCTGTTTCTCCGCGATGCGCACCCGTAGACCGTTGTCAAATTTTTCGCCCGCTAAATAGGGCTTTACAGCATTGTCAATGACCACCATGTGATATTTTTGAATTAAGCCACGCCGGCAATTCGGTTCTTCAATAGATGGAATTTCTCCGCCAGCATCACTTCATGCCGATGAATATCATTGACCAGGCTTTGAAATACATCATTGACGGGATAGATCTCCGGTGTCTTAACAGAAGGTTGCCCGGCCTGATATACTTTATCAATGATCTCTACCACTTTTAAACCCTCCAGGGCATTCGTGGTAATGGAATCCTTTCCTTTCAACACATTAACCACGTTCTGAATGATATAGTGATGATTGGCGGCTGATCCTTTATAGGCACCATAATCATTTGCCGGATTGGTGGGGGCTAGTTCGGGCATTTGATATCCCCTTACATGACAGTATTCCACTTCATTCATGTATTGCCCGCCCACCTTGATGCTTCCATTCTCGGCTATAATGGTCATACTGCTCTCCAGGTTCTTGTCCCAAACTGAGGTAGTAAAATTCAATGCCCCCATTCCCCCATTCAGGAATTGGAAGTTGACCATGCCACTGTCTTCAAAGTCGGTCAGGTGGCCATGGTTATTGGAGGTGAATCGGGACTGTACATCTTTGATATCCCCGAACAACCAGAACATGATATCAATGAAATGCGAGAATTGTGTGTAAAGTGTGCCTCCATCCATTTTGCCGCAACCATGCCAACTCTCCGGCGTGTAATACCGTTCGTCACGATTCCAGAAACAATTAATCTGTACCATGAAAATCTTACCAAGTACACCACTTTCTACCAATTCCTTAAGCCAGATCGAAGGTGGAGAATACCGGTTTTGCATGACTGAAAATACCTGGCGGTCCATCTTTAAGGCTTTGAACAATATTTTCTCCGCGTCATTCCGGTTCAGGGCAATGGGCTTCTCAATCACGACATGCTTTCCCTGGGAAAGGGCGCGTAAGGCCTGGCTGGCATGCAAACCATTGGGGGTGGCGATGGTGACCACATCGATCTCCTCCCCGGCATATTCGAGCATCTCCTCCAGGTTCTCATAAAATGGAACATGGTCATAGGCCGATAGTTTTAATTCCGACCGGGGTTTGATATCGGCCATCGCTACCAATTCAGCCTCCGGATTACGGGTGATCATTTCGGCATGCCGCTTTCCGATATGGCCGCAGCCTGCTACGGCAAATCGGATTTTTTCCCTTTCCTGTTTCATTGCAAAGCGTTTGATTGTTTTACGGAATTATTTTCAAGCAGGTAGGCCAATCCGGACTCCGGACAAACAGCCTTTCCTTGCGAATCGAATTTCAGTTTGTGTCCATGCTCACTCATCCAACCGGTTTGTCTCGCCGGGTTTCCCACCATAAGCGCGTAAGCAGGCACCGTCTTAGTAACCACCGCACCGGCCCCAATAAAGGCGAACCGGCCAATGGTAATGCCACACACGATCGTGGCATTCGCTCCAATTGTTGCCCCCTTTTGTACCAGGGTGGTCTTGTACTCACTTTTCCGGTTCACGGCACTACGGGGATTGATCACATTGGTAAACACCATGGAAGGGCCCAGGAACACATCATCTTCACAGATCACTCCGGTATAGATCGACACATTGTTCTGTACTTTTACATTCCTGCCTAACATCACTCCCGGAGATACCACTACATTTTGCCCAAAACTGCAACCATCCCCTATTTCACAACCGGGCATGATATGGCAGAAATGCCAAATTTTAACCCCGTCACCGATCCGGCAGCCTTCATCAATTACAGCCGTTGGATGCGCGTAATAATTACTTTCCATGGTACGCTCGTATGATTTGGATAGGTGAATGACGGTGGCCATATCAGTTTCGATTTAATCCTAAAATGAACTGACCGTTATAAGAACTTTCCGTTCCGTCATTCCCGTTCCTGTCGGTAAAGGAAATAGATGAACGCTTTATTCGAATGGTTTGGAATTTATGATTGGCTTCAGCGCTCAGGTTGATCTTCCCTTTTTTAAAATCCCAGTCAGACAAACCCGTATTGGGATCATTTACGACCTGGATATCAGCATCCGGTAGCAATTGCTGCACCAGGTTTGCTGCGGCGGATCCCGGAATTCCAGGGGAAATATCTCTGATCCGAACACCATATTTCTTATTCCTGGCCAGGGTAATATAGTCGCTTAGGCCACAGGCATTGAAATCTAACGCACTATATACCGTAACGAAAGAGGAGGATGCCGGCGGCAGGTTGGGGTTCGCGTTCGGGGTAAAGGTGAAAATTTGTAAACGCATTCTGGACAATAGTCTCCCGACATACCCGGTATTCGGGTTACTGATCATATCGTTGGTACTAAAAAAGAACCTGACTCTTATGCTGTCATTTGTTGGTAAGGGCACTTCAGTGGCATCGCCAACAGTTTTGTCAATGAAAAGGGGGTCGGTACCCGGACAGGTTTGAAAAAGTAAAAAATCATTGGCATTGCGAAATTTGATCCGACTATTATAGAGGAGTGAATTTCCGTTTGTAGTTTTTGTCAGTTTCACACGAAACTGGGCCGAATCCTGGAACGAAGTCCAGTTCTTGCTTAAAAATACATCATACACTTCATTGTCTGTATAGTATACCTGGGTATTGGCCAGGTTATCTTCTCCGATACTTACGGTGGAATAAACAGCCGTATCGGGGTGGTAAACGGTGAGTTTAACTTTCATGAAATTCCCCTGGTCCACAGCATCTCCTTTTTGGCAAGCCAAAGCAGTCACGAGGATCAGCAGGAGGTAAAGACTATTACGCAAAACAGGTTTCATCGAACTAAAGCTTTTAAAGAAGGGCCGGGCGGAAACCCGGCCCCTGAATTATTGCAAAGCGATTGTTACCATATATCCATTGTATCCTAAATAAGAACTACTATAGTGGGTCGAAATTTACCCATGCACCGGCGCTACCAGCAATCCAGTTGTTAGGAGTAACCCATACACCATTCACACGGATGGGAGAACCTGGCCCGAGCGCTCCGATATAGGGAACATTCAGGAAGTTGGTTGTCAAACCGGCAAAGTTTGCAGGGAATACACCAGGAGCCAGCGGACCAGCGGCATTGTATACCAGAGCAGAGCTCTTGTACGTAGCGTGGCTGGCGGGGTTAAAGTTGTTTACCCAGTTGGCTGGAGCTGCACCGACAACAGAAACGTTGTTCAGACCTACAGGGCCGGCAACAGGAACGTTAGGTGTACCACCCACTGTTGTACCAGTGAATAAGAAATCGGCGGCTACACCGTTGGTGGCGTTGCTGCGATAGAAAGCAGGCGCCTGAGTTGTACCAGTGATACGAGTATCTTCGAAAGTAGTACCGGCAGTAGGATAAGCCATCACGATGCTGTTACGCATACGGAGGTCAGTACCTCTTCTGAAACGAGCACCACGGAAGATACCAGCCAAACCTGGACGACCAACGATAGTCAGGTTAGACAGCTCAGGACGGGTTGTGGGAGTTGCAGTGAAAGGAGCAGAACCTTCGTTGTCGCACTCGATACCATTGGCATCAGCGTAAACAAGAGCAGGGTTGCGTACAGAAACACCGAACTGGAAGTTACCACGATATCCAAAGTCAAAGTCGAACGCGTCGTCGTTCTGTGAGTTTGCGATCAGGTATTTGGGGTTAACAAGACCACCAAAGAACTCAAACGCATCGTCAGCGCCATTGCTGGCCATAACAAAGCGGAGTGTGGTTTTGTTACCGCAACCACCCAAAGTAAGGCTGTTCAACTCATTGGTAGGAGCAATAGCGGCACCAGCGAACTCGATACGGGCATACACCAGTACACCAGCACTGTGAGCAGCATTTGCACCGCCATAGGTAGGATCAACACCAACAGGAACGTTAGAAACGTTGATACCTTCGATTACCTGAGTAGTGGGTTTGTTAGTTGGGGCATCACCCAGCATCACGATTCCACCCCAGTCACCAGGAAGGCGGGTAGTACGGCCCCCAGGTAAGCTGTCGAGGTGAGAAGTAAAGATAACAGGGTTGGCTTCAGTACCTTTGGCAGAGATCTTACCCGTTTTGGTTATGATCAGGGCAGAAGCAAAGTTGGGGTCAGCTTTGTACACACCTTCGAGGCGGGTACCAGCAGGAATGGTCAGCGTACCGCCAGTTACATACACTTTTCCATTGAGCACATACAGGGTGTCAGCAGACAGCGTACGGTTAGCAGAAATGATCTGGGGCAGGAATACAGTGTCCACAATGGCAGTGGTAGAGGCGTTCAGGGACAGATCAAGCTCAGAAGCTTCGTTCCTGGATACGTCTTTCTTACAGGCCGTCAGGGTCAATGCAGCTGCGCCAAAAAGAATGAGCGCTTTTTTCATTTTTGTTTTTTTTTAATTAATTAAGAATTACACAAGTGATATATGGAAACAAGAAAAGAACTTCAAAATTCATGCGCCTGATTGGTTCAGGCAGTTATCAGACTGTTACCAAATAAATCTTAAAACTTATAGTTCAGGGAAAAGGAAATTCCCGTCCCTCTGTTGGTCCTTCTGCGCAGATAATCCTCTGACGCTTTGTAATCCAATTTATTATTGGGGTCTGGTGTGCCCGAAATCCGGTTGCTCCCGGCATCAGCGATATTGGAGTATAATATATAGGGGTCGTTCAGGATGTCATTAAAATTCAATTTCAACTCCAGTTTCTTCTTGAGCATCCGCACAAAGAACTGCAGATCGATCACATTACGTGAAAACTCATAGATATCCTGGTAATCGCGGTCTCCCTGGAAGAGAAGGCGGCGGCCAAACCGGTTATAGGTAATATTTGCCCCCACTTTTTCCCCATCATACAGTAGTCCACCGTTGATGGAATACGGTGACAAGCCTTGCAACGGTCTTTCCCTGACCTCGGCATTGGCTGATCCGGAAAATTTGGGATCGAGCTTAACCTCCGATTTCATATAAGAAAAATTTCCACTTACATAGAATCTCTTCCACCATTTAGATGATTTACGGATAAAGGAAAGTGATTTGCGAAAATCCATTTCCACGCCCAGGTTGGTTGAAGATAACAGGTTGACAGGCGTTACCTGAAAATTGTCGGACCCCAAATCTCTCAGGTTGCTCTCAATGGGATCTTCGAACTTCTTATAAAATACCGTCACACTAAACACTTCTCCAGGCGTAGGGAACAACTCAAACCGAAGGTCATAGTTTGAAATCAGGCTGTTCCGAAGGGAATCATTACCGACTACATCGTTAAATGTTGTGAAGTCAAAATAGCCGATCTTGACAGCGTCCCTGAAATCCGGCCGCGCGGTCGTTTGTGAATAGGCAAGCCGGATATTCGAAAGTTTGGACAGTTTATACACCAGATTGGCAGATGGGAAAAACCGATCCTGAAGAATATTGTTTGTTTTAACGGACTTCGGATTATTAGTGGCAGAGTCCCGTTCAAGTACCTGATCAATTTTTATAGCGTTGTCCTCATACCGAACACCTGCGATCAATCTGACTTTCTCCGTAAGATTCAGGTCGCCCAGGAAGAAATAACTTTTATTGATCTGTGAACCCGAATAAAAATCCGCTGAAACACTTTGTCCTCCGGCAGACTGAATCGTAGAAGAAATCGGGGTATAGGTTACAAAACCATCGAGGATATTCTGAGGGGTCATTATCTGATCCAGGGTTTTACCAAAAAACTTCACATCCCTGATATCTGTCACATTCGGCCCGGGAGGAATCAGGTAACGCAAAAAAGAATAGTAATAATCTACTTCCCGGTTGGAATACAAATAACCAACCTTGATGGTTTGTTTCTGTTTAAATAATTGAAAGGGCACGGACAGGTCTAACCCAAGATTGTATCTGGTCTCCTCATATTTGGAGGCACTAACGCCTCCACGGGAGGGAAATTTATCTGTATAATCATAAGAAGGGGTCGAAGTCCCCACACTATACCGTGAAGATGTACGTCCATCTTCCAGGTTCCTGCTCACCTGTGCCAGATCCCCATACCATTTCAGCCGAAGCTTTTTTCCGGTAAAAATATGCTCCCCTTCTATCCGGTTTTGTAACAGGTCTACGGTAGTAAGATAGGAACTATAGGCATCGAGGAATTCGGCATTGATATTTGATCCTGAAAAAACATTGTTCTCGTGTGTCAGCTTTCGGGTATATATACTACGAAAGGTGAGTTTATTGGTTCCAAAACTATAACCCAGCGATGCCAAGGCACTGATATCGGTGGTAAACGTATAATTCTTACCAAAGGTGGAATCATTATTCCCATTCAACTGGCGGATCTCCTGTTCAATACTCTGCGCATTGCGGTAAGAACCGGCTAACAAAAAGCCCAAAGAAGATTTGTTCTTAAACCTTTTTCTCAACCCAGCACTGAATTGGTAATTCTGAGTGGGTGCAGCAATATATTGTTGATAGGCCCAGTTATTGGGAATCCTGGCAGTCATCGCCCTCAATGCTTGTGGATCATTGGATGCGAGCTTCAGGTAAATATTGGGGTTCCATTTGCTGAAATACCATTTTCGGTCGGAAGGAATGACGGAAAAAAATTCTTTTCGGTCAATGGGCGTACTGATAAAAGCCCGGCCGGTACTGATGGAATTATAGCCGGTACCAATGGTAATGGAATACGAATTCTTGTCCGGAATCTCCTTGGTGGTAACTTGTACAATGCCACCGGAGAAATCAGCCGGCAGATCAGGGGTAGCCGTTTTGGTGACGATGATATTGTCTATGACACTGGAAGGGATAAGGTCAAATGAAAAGTTCTTCTTGTTGGCTTCTGTACTGGGGAGTTGCGAACCATTAAGCAAGGTAGTATTGTACCGCTCCCCCATCCCACGGACCACGACAAATTTATTGTCCACCACTGTTACCCCATTCATTCGTTTGATGGCGTCGCCGACAGTTACATCAGGCGTACGGCGAATCTGCTCAATGCTCATCACATCCGAAACAGCGCTGTTATTCTTTTGAATGGCTAAAACAGCACCCACTGATTCACGGCTGGGTCTTCTTTGGGATGTGACCACTACTGCTTCACTGGTCTTGAAAGCCAGACTGACCGGATGCCTGACCACTTCTCCTTTCACCACCACAAGGCCTGTATCATTTTTGGTCTCATAACTGGCATAACTTACCGTAACCGAATATATACCCGGCTCCAGGTCAAACTCTGCTTCACCATTTACATCGGTAGATTTTGGATTGATTCCCACCACATTCAGCGTTACGGTGGCACTCGACAGTTTCTCATTATTCTCATTGCGTACTACCAATATCAGCCTTCCTTTAGAACCCAGCTTTTGGGCTGATAATGAGATAGGAAAAGAAGCACAAAACAGGATACAGACTACCAGGCAGGGTATTAGGCCTGCTCGATAATTATTCATACCTTTGGTCTTTAATTAATTATTAATTACGCAACGGGGTGTCATGTCCATGACGCCCTTTTATTATTTATGCAGGTCTTTGTGAGGATGTGGATCTGATTTTGGATCAGGAGCTCAAAGGTGGTGATTTAAAACCGAACCAAGGTTAACGCATCTTTAACTAATCGTTAATCCCTATATTCTCCTTCTGTCTCCTTTAAAATTTTTCTCCCCCGATTAAAAAGATATCACTGCCTGAAACTTTTCGCTTCTTCTTTCTTCTATTGAACTGTATCTTATCTGCGTGGACTGCAACGACATGCGCCACTCATCGGCCTGCAAACGAAAGCTCTCTCCGCTCACCTGATGGGTGCCATAAATTCGAAACAAGGCTTCCTTTAACATCGATTCATTCACATCACCCAAATTCCGAAGTGGTAGAGTAGCATACTCTGCCACCGGATACAACGGATCGATTCCATCCGGGTAATTTCCCTGTTGGTTTGCATTTTGTATCCGAAAAACCATGGGGTATAACTGCCAATACACCTGTTTTGGTTGCCGCAGATCCTTTATAAGTACACCCGCCTTATCCTTTCCCCTTGTTTTCTCCCCTATCTGAACTACTGTTATATACGGTTTCAGGTTATTCACCAACATCTCAGCGGCCGAGGCCGAGTGGTTTCCGGTCAACAGGAATATCCGGTTCAATGTCAGGGCCTGACTATGCAGTTGATCAAAGCTTCGGCGATATGCATTTCCCGAGCTGAGCACTGCTTTATCAAAACTTTGTTTATTCAACCCTAACTTGCTGTTTCCTGCATAATAGGAAAATGTTTCGGTAGCGTTGATATTCTTTAACAACATAGCACTGATCTTGGCTGCTGTTGCTACACTGCCACCCGGATTGTAGCGAAGATCGATGATCAATTCCTGTACATTCTTTACCCGAAAACTATCCAGTGCATCCAATACATCCCTGTCAAAAGTTTCCGTGAACTGATTATAGAACAAATAACCAGTAACAATATTATTATGCCTGAATACCTTTCTTACAAATACCGGTCTTTCTTCATAATAGGCAGAGCTCATGGTTTTTACCACACCTTCCGCCCAGACTCCCGTGGTATTCGTTAACATCGTAACCTTGAGCGGACTGCTTTGCTGTAAGGCTGTAATAATCTGAGCTTTGTTTTGGTCAGAAATAGGTTGGCTATTGACTTTGGAAAAATAATCACCACGCTTTAACCCGGCATTGGCTGCCGGGCTCCCCGGGGCCACCAGCGAAACAACGCCAACCAGGCTTGTGGAAGAATAGGAAGGGATACTAACCAACAGGTATTGAAACCCAAAGGACTCATAGGTACTCTTTTCCGGGCCAATACTTCCTCCATTCGTGATCCAGGAAAATTCGTCGGTTGTATTCAAAAGTCGGCGGTAGAAATCAGGCGTAGTTTCTGATAGAGAAGGGAAAGTACCATAATCATCGCTCCACAAATAATATTTTATCATGCTATCCAGTACCCACCGGTTGATTTTTTGGAGGGAGTCTGTGGGTTGAGGGAGCACCAGGTCAATGCCCCCCTCCTTCTTACAGGAAGCGAACAGGGCTAAAGCTACAACTACTATGAGTAGGCTAATTGCTTTGGGGGTTTGCATTCGCATCGCTTGGCAAGATGTCGCAAATAATGCTCCGCACCTTCATCTACCGGGTTAACCTATTATTAAGAGATCATTACCAGAAATCCCGGAATCCTATATTGAGTTCACACTGAGTTAACATTAAACACCAATTTTTGTAAAAAAAAATGCGTGTCCTGATCGTTTGTAGCGGAAATAAGGGGAAGATCAATCCTTTTATTACTGAGCAAGTCAACGCCTTAACGAAGAAAGGCATCGCTTTTGACTATTTCTTAATCAAAGGCCATGGATTCAGCGGGTATCTGTCCAAATTGCGCGCTTTGCGAAAAAAGATAACCGAAAATTCATATGACCTTATTCATGCCCATTATGGGTTGTCGGGGCTATTGGCCATTCTCCAGAAAAAACTTCCGGTGGTGATCACGTTTCATGGAAGTGATGTCATGAAAGGTAAAGTCTTGTTCTTATCCAGACTTGCGGCTCATCGGGCGGCACATAATATTGTTGTCGAAGGAAGTTTTGGCCAACGTTTACGCACACAAAATTTTTCAACCATTCCCTGTGGCATTGACCTCACCACCTTCTATGAGGTCAATCCCATACGGGCCAGGCAATTGTTGGGCCTGTTACCTGATCAGCCATTGGTACTTTTCACCTCGGCCTTTGACAATCCGGTAAAAAATTACCCGCTTGCCAAGGAGGCCATTCAATGCACTACGCAGCAACCAAATTTGGTTGAACTTAAAAACTATACCCGTCAGGAAGTGAACCTTTTGATGAACGCCTGCAATCTATTACTGATGACCTCTTTTAGTGAAGGAAGTCCCCAGGTGGTAAAGGAAGCTGTGGCTTGCCGTCTTCCGGTTGTATCTACTCCGGTTGGGGATGTGGCTAAACTGGCGGAAAGAATAAAGGGAATCCATATTGTACCATACGACGCAAAAAAAATAGCGCTGGCCATCGATCATATTCTGGAACAGGGAGTTCGTCTAAAAGAAAATGAGGTGATACAGGAATACGACAATGAGAAGGTAGCAGACCGGATCAAGACCGTTTATTTATCCATTATAAAAAATGCCAGTTGAAGGATTTCACCCTGGATGTATATGAGCAATTGATCCTGTGCATTAAAAGGTCAGGGTATACAATTATTCCTTATCGGGATTGGCCTTTTCATTCTGATACGGATAAAAGAGTATTGTTGCTTCGTCATGATGTGGATGACTACCCTACCCGGGCCCTTGAGATGGCTGAACTGGAATGCCGAATGGGAATATATAGTTCATACTACTTCCGATTTACAAAGGAAGTGTTTCAGGAAAACCTGTTGCGGAGTATTTACCGTTGTGGTCATGAGATCGGATATCATTATGAAACATTTAGCCTGGAGAAGGGAGACCGGGAGAAAGCCCTTTATAAGTTTGTCAAGGCCATGGAGCGATTCAGGGAAATTTGTCCGGTTCAGACCATTTCTCCCCATGGAAGCCCACTTTCCTCGTACGACAACCGAGACCAATGGATAGATAAGGAATACAAGTCCTGGGGTATACAAGCCGATGTAACCTTAGATACTGACTTCAATCAAATCCTTTACCTCACAGATACCGGAAGAAGCTGGAACTCTCCATTTAACCGGCGTGATCGCGTAGAAGAAGGTTTAAGCCTGGATATTCGAACAACCAGCGAATTAATGGCGGGATTTGAAACCGGGGTTTTACCCAACAAAATAATGATCAATGTACATCCCCAACGTTGGACAAATAGCGTTTTGACCTGGCACCGGGAGAAGTGGGTACAACAACAGAAAAACTGGATCAAATATGTATTCTTCCAACGAAATGACCGTGATCCAAAACAAGAATGACTGGGAAATCTCCTTGGACCCGGATCCAGTTAAATGGGAAGCATTTATTGAGACATTCCCCGGTGCTGCAATTTTTCAGTCGCGCGACATGCGTGATCTTCTAAATGCCATTCCTGGCAATAAGGCTGGTTCGATTGCTTTACTCGAAAGGGGTGCTATAAAAGGTATTTTGGTGTATAGTATCCTCAAGGAAAAGGGATGGAAAGGTGCATTCTCCAAGCGGTGTATTGTGCATGGAGGGCCCTTGGTCAGCGAAAATGACCAGGGCGTACTCGACCAGCTGATCCGTCAACTGGTGGAACTTGCTTTGTCAGAAAAAGCAATCTATACTGAGATCCGAAATAACTGGCCACTAATCCCCGACCCAAAAACCCTGAGTAAACAGGGATTTGTTTACAAACCACATTTAAACATACTAATTGACCTCACGCAGGAGGAAAAGAACCTTATCCACCAAATGCATCCCAAGCGTGCTGCCAATATCCGAAGAGCCCGGAAAAAAGAAGTCAATGTTCGGCAAATAGTGAGCGAGGAAGAATGGGTCTCCGGCTATAATTTGATACAGAAAACTTATCGCAGAGTTAACCTTCCTGCAGCAGGTCCTGAATTATTTTTGAACCTGAGAAAACAGATACCAGACAAATCGAAACTTTTTGCTGCCTTTCTGGGTAAACAAATGATCGCTGCCCGGTTTTATTTGCTCTCTGGCGATATACTCTATGACTGGTATGCGGGAAGTGATGAGAAGTATCACCGTTATCAACCCAATGACCTCCTTCCGTGGGAAGTGATGAAATGGGCGAAAAGAAATGGGTTTAGCACCTATGATTTTGGCGGTGCAGGACGACCCGGGATTGATTACGGAGTTCGGACCTACAAAGAACGATTTGGCGGCCGACTTGTAGAGCCCGGCCGGTTTCAGTTGGTACATCGTACGTTTTTATTCAAACTGGGACAATGGGGAATCCGATTTTATAAATTTATTCGAATGATATGAAGATACTGGTTGATATCGGACATCCTGCCCACGTGCATTACTTCAAATATGCCATACGTGCTCTTGAAAAAAAAGGGCATGAATTCCTGATCACTACCAGGGATAAAGAGGTAACACTGGATCTGCTGCACCGCTATGAATTCCCCTTTGTATGTACCGGAAAAAATAAAAAAGGAACCTTCAATAAATTCCTGACGATGGTCCGTAACGATAAAGCGATCTATCAGGAAGCCCGTCGGTTTCAACCTGACCTGTTGTTTAGCTTCTTTAGCCCTTTTGCGGCCCATGTTGGCGCGTTGATACGCAAGCCGGTGATTGGATTCACCGACACGGAATTTGCCAAATTCAGTATACGTTTGACACTGCCTTTTACTGACCACGTTTTTACCCCATCTACATTTGAAACTGACTTTGGGCCAAAACAGATCAGGTTCAAGGGGCATATGGAAAGCTTCTACCTGCATCCAAATTACTTTCAACCGGATGACAGAATCTGGATGGAACTGGGTATGGAGAAAGGCGAACCATTCTCGGTAATGCGGTTTGTTTCCTTTAATGCCGGTCATGATGCCGGAGAAACAGGAATCTCAGAAAAAGCAAAAATTGAGATCGCTAATCTCTTATCCAATAAATCCCGTTTGTTTATCTCCTCTGAAGACGGGTTACCCAGGGAATTCGAACCTTACCGCATCCGGGTGACCCCTGATAAGTTTCACAGCCTGCTTTCCTTTGCGCAACTGTATGTCGGTGAGGGGATCACCACGGCATCGGAATCTGCCTTATTGGGTGTTCCCAGCGTGCTGGTGAATACCCTTACTACCGGCTACATTAAAGAGCATGAAAAAAATCAATTGGTTTTTCGGTATGAAAATGCTGCCGCAGCCCTGGAAAAGATAAAGGAACTTTCTTCCGGCAAGACCGATCAAAGCCTATTCAAGGAAAGAGCCGCCAAAGCCGCTCAAAACCATATTGATTGTACCGCATTCCTCGTATGGGTACTTGATGAATTTCCCAAAAGCCTGGAGATACTTCACCGTGACCCCTCCTTTCAGGACCGGTTTCTTCCTCAACCCAGACTATCCCCGGTACTGGAGCCTGTTAACAAATAATGAACTTCTTTTTAATAAATCTTAAACTTACCGTTATCAATTGAAAGGTTAGACGCAAACCTGATAATGTGTACTATTTTTCCTCTCTCTTTATTAACAAGAGATGAATTCTTTACCAATTACATGGACACCGGGAAAATGGGATATGAAAAGATTGGTGCGGAAATTTCCGTTGAAGCAGACCATTTCTCCGGAGAAAGGTGGCATTTACTGCGACGTGCATTGTTATCGGTGACCCGACATGAATTTAACTCCTTCTCAGACCTGAATGATGCAGCTGTCTTGGAGCAATTACTTTCCCCTGACTCTTATACTCCCAAGTTGCCGTTGAAAGATTATAATTCGGTCAACTGTCAATTTCCTGATTCAGAAATTGGATATGGAGAAACCTGGGTGAATGACTGGAATCCTGACTCAGAGGTCAACCAAAAACGGCTGCAAAGTCTTTCCAGATGGTTTATTGGCTCCTTGTTTACCCAACACAAAAGTCTGTACCCGCGACTTTTGCTATTTTGGCATCAATATTTTCCCATCCACCTGCCTGGCTTGTCTTCCGCCCGGGAAGGGTTTGACTATTTTGAGATCCTGAGAAAAAATTGCCAGGGTTCATTTGCTGAACTTGTTTCAAGTGTTCTCCTCCATAGTCCATTCCTGAACACCTTGCGTAATGGGGGGAAGATGAAGCAACAGGACAGCCATCATTTTGCGCGACAGGTATTATCTCAATATTTGTTTGGAGCCGATTGCCGAACATTGGTTAGCAGAGAGGACCTTTCCCGTTTCTCCCACCTTCTTCACCAATGGAATACATCGGAAGGGAAACGAACGGATAGTCAGGAGATTGAATTAAAAACCTGGATCCATCAGTTTTGCGGGATGGAGAAATCCGTTGAAAACCTCTCTCAGCGTTTGTTCCGGGAATTTATTTATCATAAAACAGAAAATGCATTAGCCGAAAAGACGATCAACGGCCTCATGAATAAATGGTATGCTTCTGAGGGCAATATTTCCATGCTCATCAAGCATCTTTTCCAAAGTCCTGCCTTCCGGGATCCAGGATATCGCGGCGTATTGGTTCGTTCGCCCATTGAATTCCTGTTTACCGCCATTCGTCAATTACATCTGGTAGAACCTGATGAAAATACCCGCGGAATCAAGTACTATGACCTTTGGAACTGGATCGCGCAGAAGCTTCATTCCGTTGAATACACGCCCGGATATCCACCACTTAATACTGGTTGGCCCTCCTTTTTGGTGGCACCCTATCATCAGCATTGGTCTACCCCCGCCATGCAATATGACCGGTCAGCCACGATGCGTGAATTATTTCATGAAGGGATCTGCTTTAATATGGATATTCGAAAACCCAGTTGGGAGAAGGAATTAGACCGTCATCTACCTGAATCCTTTGAGGAATTTTTATTTCAAATATCCACCGAGGTTTTGTCAAGGCCGTTGGAAAAATCCTTGATACCCGACCTCAGTCGTCATTTAATGAACCGTCATCAATTGGATAACCGCAAATGGAAATTACTCATCCAAAAGGATCCTTCCGGAGACTACGTGGAAATACAAAAGAGGTTATTGACGGATACCATGAATTTTCTTTTCTCCTTACCCGAGTATCAACTTCATTAAGCAGTGATGATCGAAGTCCCCTCCTCAATAGAGGCGATATAATGACCCAATTCCCTACCGGTAGCTCTTTCATAAGCTGGCTTCAACCGCCCGATCAATATGGGTATATGTTCTTCCTTCACCAGGTTGATGGTACACCCTCCAAACCCTCCGCCCATCATCCGGGCACCTGCTACCTGCGGGTCGGTCCTGACCTGGTCAACCAAAAAATCAAGTTCGGGGCAACTGACCCCATAATCTTTACTCAAGCCTTCATGGGTTCGAAACATCAATTGTCCTGCTGCCGCCAGGTCGCCCTTCGATAAGGAAGCACATACCCCAAGCAACCGTTCATTTTCTTCGACCACATACCGGCAACGGCGAAAAGTGAGAGAACTGGTATCCAAACATTCTTCCAGCATAGACAGGCTGATATCCCGGAGACTATGGACTTGCGGATAATTTTTCCTCACCCTTTCCACGCCTCTTTCACACTCCAGGCGACGGTCGTTGTATTCGCTCCCCGCCAGAGAATGTTTGACATGGGTATCCAGCAACAATATTTTGTACCCGGGCAATTGAAGAGGTATGGTCGTATATTCCAGACTTCGGCAATCGAGCCGGAGGCAATGGTCTTTTTTCCCAAACATGCTTGCAAACTGATCCATGATCCCGCATTTCACGCCTGCATATTCGTGTTCCGCTTTCTGGGCCATTTTGACCAACTGCATGCGGTCAAACCCGGTTTGCCAGAGCTCATTCAGGGCAAAAGCCGTGGCACATTCCACCGCGGCGGAAGAAGACAACCCGGCACCAATGGGGACATCACTGCTCAGTATCAGGTTGAACCCACGGACAGGAATGCCCGCCTGTTTGAATTGGGCGACAACCCCGAGGATATAATTGGGCCAGGAAAGGGTGGCCAATGGTTTCAGGTCTTTCAGCTTCATGGAAAAATGCTGATCCAGGTCCCGGGCAAAAAGCCGGATCTCCTCGTCCTGTCGGGCAGACACAGCTACCCAGGCGGCCTTGTCAATCGCCGCAGGGAGCACAAACCCTTCATTGTAATCGGTGTGTTCGCCAATGATATTCACGCGACCGGGTGAACGGACCACGAGCGGTTCCGCTTCAAAAAGTTCCCGGAATAAGGGGGCCAGTTTCATGAGCGGAAGGTACAACAGCGTTGGCAAATTTCCCCCTGACCAATATCGTGGAAAAACCCTCAAAACAGGGTATTAACTCATTGTCCAAAATTCAAATTTTATGTATTGGCTATTTAGATTTGTAACATGTCAATCATTCGTTTTCCCATCCGTTTTGAAGGCTCTCTTGGTGAGCGAATTCTGTATGCCTTATTTGATTCCGGGGCCTCCTATTCTGGCATTCACCCCGATCTGGCTAGTGAACTAGGTCATGTGGAAAAGCTCCCCAGGCCCATGATTTTTGCGACTGCGAGTGCCGGTCATTTTTTGGAGGTGACTGAAAGAATTTGTTGCGAATTTTACCTGGACGAATTGCGATTGAGTGATGAATTCCTGGTCATCCCCGACTTAAGTGAAGAGGTGATCATTGGCGTCAACACCCTCCAGAAGTGGAAGATCAAATTGGATTTTGAAGTGGAAAGACCAATCATTGAAGCGCGTATTGCCAAAATGATCCTGAACCCCCGATTATGAGTGTCTGAGCAAATAATCCCGGAATCCTTCATACACAGGTTCAAGTAACCCGGCCTGCTTTTCTTTATTAGCCAGGGCCTTTATAGAGTCGGGCCAGGGGATAGTTTTTTTAATCGCCTTTTCAACTTCATCAGGAAATTTTACCGGGTGGGCTGTTTCTAAAAAGACACCAGGATTTGTTGGATATGAAGGATTGAAATTCTGACTCAAAGTTGATCCAATTTTACCATGCTCCCGACAGTATGCTTCCAGGGCGAGGAAACCAACAGCCCCATGTGGATCTGCCATATATCCATATTCCTGATACAATCTTTCCATAGCTTTCCGGGTTTGATCATCGGTGAACCGGTAACTGCTTAAGATATCTTTTAATGGTTCAGTTTCCTGATCAAACAATTCCATGATCCGGATAAAATTACTCGGGTCGCCTACATCCATCGCATTTGAAATAGTGGGCACCGCCGTTTTGGGTTGATATGCCCCGTCCTGGAGAAACCGGGTGACCACATCATTCTCATTGCAGGCTGCAATAAAATGTTTTACCGGCAACCCGGACTGATGCGCCAACATCCCGGCACATATATTTCCGAAATTGCCACTGGGTACAGAAATAATGGGAGGGGTATCTTTTTTTGCCCATTGCCTCCAGATACTGAAATAATAAAATTGCTGGGGAAGCCAGCGGGCAACATTGATCGAATTGGCGGAAGTAAGAAAAAGGCTTTTCTTCAACTCTGTATCGGCAAAAGCTTTTTTTACGAGTGCCTGGCAATCATCAAAATTTCCGTTTACTTCCAGCGCCCTTATGTTCTTGCCGAGGGTGGTCAATTGTTTTTCCTGCACCGGGCTCACTTTCCCCGAAGGATAAAGGATCACCACCTCAACACCAGGGACCTCATAAAAGCCATCTGCTACCGCTCCTCCAGTATCACCTGAAGTAGCCACGAGGACGGTCACTTTCTCTGATCTTTCTTTGGAAAAATAGCCAAGACAACGACTCATAAACCTGGCACCAACGTCTTTAAAAGCCAATGTAGGTCCATGAAAAAGTTCAAGGGTATATACATCCTCACTCAGTTTCACCAATGGAATGGGAAAGGAAAGGGTCTCTTCCACGATCCGGTATAATTCAGCATCAGGAATACTATCCCCGGCATAAGGACGGATCACCTGAAAGGCAGTCTCGATATCCGACCGCTTTTCAATGGAGGTAAAAAAATCCTTTTCAAAAACTGGAATATGTTCCGGAAAATATAACCCCTTATCCGGTGCCTGCCCTGCAATGGTGGCTTCACGAAAAGAAACGGGATTTGATTTTTTATTTAAACTATAAAATTGCATGAGGCTTTGTCTTTAAAAATAAACCCTAATTAACAATGCTGACACCTTCCCTATTGATCTGTGTTACATATATCCGGTGATCCAATCCCAATTGCTGATACACTGATTTCATTTCACCTGCTATCTGATGGGCGGTATTCTCTTCCTGGCACAACATAAATAGCGATGGTCCTGATCCGGAGATACCTCCCCCCAGAGCCCCTGCTTCCTTGCTTCTTTTTTTAACCTCTTCAAAACCCGGAATAAGGATACTGCGAATGGGTTCTACCACTACATCCTCCAGGGACCGGCCGATAAGTGCATAATCCGATTGCAGCAACCCGGTAACCAGTCCCGCGATATTACCCCACTGTCGAATGGCATTCTTCAATTGCACTTCTTTTCGCAGGATCTGACGCGCATCGGAGGTCTTCACTTCTATCTGGGGGTGCACCACCGTCACATACATGGGTGGCGCAGAAAGAGGAACGATATCCAACGGAAAGATGGACCGGATCAGGGTAACACCTCCATAGATCGCCGGCGTAATGTTATCAGCATGTTTTACCCCACTCGCCAACTTTTCGCCATGCATGGCGAAACGCACAAGGTCATGTTTGGTAAATGGTTCACCTAATAATTTATTCGCCGCCACTACTGCACCTGCTGAGCTGGCAGCACTCGAACCCAAACCACTACCGGGCATGATATGTTTATGAACGATCAGATCAAACCCTACCGGTTTTTGATATTCATCCATCAAAGCCTGCAAGGCAGCCCCGGAAACATTGCGTGATGCTTCTTCGGGCAATCCATACCCATCTGTATGCCTGATTCGGATCCCCGGCTCCTCAGACAAGGACATCGTGATCTCGTCATAAGGTTCCTCCAGCGCCAAACCCAGTATGTCAAACCCACAGACAAGGTTGGCGATGGTGGCGGGGGCGTGTATTTTTATGGTACTTTTCATTGTTTTAGTTTGTCGTGAGAGGTGAGACGTGAATCGTGAGACGACGGACGTCTCACGACTCACGTCTCACGTCTCATGTCTCACATCCTCGCAGCCCGCATTACATCCGCAAATACGCCTGAGGCTGTTACTTCTGCGCCAGCGCCGGCTCCTTTGATCACCATGGGTTGTTCGCGGTACCGATCAGTATAAAACAAAACCACATTATCTTTTCCATACAGGTGATAAAGGTCATGTTGAGGATCGATATGCTGCAGCCCGACTTCGGCCTTGCCATTTTCATATTTAGCTACAAATTTCAATTTCATCCCTTTGGCTGCGGCTTCTTCGTACAATTTCTTAAAATGATTTTCTTCCTTGGCCATTTCATTATAAAAATCCGCTACGGTGCCCTGCATACAACTCGCCGGCATAAATGACCGGTTGGCGATCTGCTCCATTTCCAGTGGTTGTCCGGATTCGCGCGCGAGGATCATGATCTTTCGCATCACATCGGTTCCACCAAGATCAAGACGTGGATCGGGTTCGGTGTACCCTTCTTCCTGGGCCTGTTTTACCACCTCGGCAAAAGGTCGGGTAGCATTATAATTATTAAATACAAAATTGAGGGTGCCACTTAAAACGGCCTCCATGCGGTTGACCTTATCGCCACTGCGAAGGAGATCGTTCAAGGTGCCGATCACGGGCAAACCCGCTCCAACATTGGTTTCAAATAAAAAGGAAGCATTGAATTCCCGGGCCAGGTCCTTCAATTTTCTATAATGGGAATAGACAGAAGAACAAGCGATCTTGTTGCAGGCCACAACGGAAATACTTTTTTCCAATAACTGCTGATAAACGCCTGCTACTGCATCACTGGCGGTTACATCTACAAATACGGAATTCCGCAGGTTACGTTGTATGATGGCTTTTACAAAATCATCAATACCGCCCTTCTCCCCTTTTTCAAGCGATTCTTTCCACTTACCCGGATCCACGCCTTCATCGGAAAATACAAACTGTTTGCTGTTTGCCAACCCTACGATCCTGACCTGTAGTCGGAGTTGCTCCGACAGGAATTGCCGCTGCTGGTCCAATTGCATGAGTAATTTACTCCCTACATTCCCCACCCCACAAATAAACAGGTTCACTTGTTTGTTTACCTTCTCAAAAAATTCTTCATGCAAAACGTTGATCGCTTTACGAACATCCGGAGTAGAAACCACCGCAGAGATATTCTTTTCTGATGAACCCTGGGCAATGGCCCGTACATTCACCCCATTGCGTCCCATGACGCCAAACATCTTTCCACTGATCCCGGTATGACTCTTCATTTGTTCACCCACCAGGGCTACGATCGACAAATCCTTTTCCACCACCAGAGGGTCCACTTTCTTAAACGCGATCTCGGCAGCAAAAGCGGTATCCACTGCGGTACGGGCCAATTCGGCATTGGCGGCATCCACTCCAACACAGATCGAATGTTCGGAAGAACCCTGCGTGATCAGAATAACATTGACACCCGCACTGGAAAGCGCCTCAAACAATCGCTTGGCAAATCCCGGCACACCGATCATGCCACTGCCTTCCAGACTAAGCAAGGCAATATGATTGATACTGGATATACCACGAATCATACTTCCATTCTTTTCCGGTTCATCACTGATCATCGTACCCGGGTCATTGGGAGAAAAGGTATTCTTGATGCGGATCGGGATCTTTTTGGCCAATACCGGTTGAATCGTCGGCGGATAGATCACTTTGGCGCCAAAATGCGAAAGTTCCATGGCCTCATGATAGGAGATCGAAGGAATGATACGGGCATTGGGTACCCATCGGGGGTCGGCTGTCATCATACCTGAAACATCAGTCCAAATATCCAGTAAGGATGCCCCTGCTGCGGCTGCGAGCAATGCCGCGGTATAATCCGATCCGCCACGTCCCAGTGTAGTGGTCACTCCCTGTTCATTTCTGGCAATAAACCCGGGGAAAATAATCAACCGGGAAGAGGTTTCTTTTTGGAATGCCTGAATTTTTTCATTGGTCACGTGCATATCTACTGCTGCCTGTCCAAACCGTGAGTCGGTAAGGATCAGTTCCCGGGTATCCTTCCAGGCACATTCCATTCCATGCGCTTTAAAAGCCGCAGCTATGATCACGGAAGAAAGTAATTCGCCATAACTGAGTAATTTATCATAACTCCTGGCCGTCATTTCCCCCAGCAGAAAAATACCGCTGCAGATGTCCTCGATCTCGTTGCATAAGGTTTTTACTTGTGACAGTACACCACTTTGTGCCTGGAGCGGCAATAATTCTTTTACCGCCTCCAGGTGTCTTTTCTCCATTTGCCCGAGAAATTCTTTATACTCCTCTTCTCCAGCAGCGGCGAGTTGACCACTCTTCAGCAAGAGATCGGTTGTACCGCCAAAAGCGGAAACCACCACCCATAACTGATCCTGCTTTACCCTTTCTTCCAGAATCGACCTGATCTGCCTGATGGCTGACACCGAACCAACCGATGTACCGCCAAACTTTAAAACCTGCATATTGAATTTGATTGAATAAAATAAATGTGATTGTCTCCCTTTGGAACCAACAGCCTATGCCCATGAATTGATATGAATAAATACAATCCGCTTTAGCGGATCGTTGTGGTAGTAGATGTAATAATGGAAATGCCGGAGGGAACCGGAACAGGGAGCCTGTATGTGCATTTATTTTCCATTATTCTGTAGTCAGCCGAAGATACTATCCCCACCGCAATCGGCAAGGGAATACGACGATTAATTTTATAAATTAATAAGAACGAATGTTAGTGGAGGGGCGTGGCCGCTGCTATCCCCTGCTTTTTTTGTATTTTCACTTCCCCGATTGCCTGTCTATTTCCTATTACATTTCTTTCAATCTATTTATGGATCATCAGTCAACCACAGCGCTTCAGCATTTCAGAAACCAGGTGGGTATCAAGTTCCAACTGTACAATAGCCTGTTTACCTCTCTCCCATTTCACCGGATTGAGAAGACGGGTATCCTTTTATCCCTGTTGCTTTCCAATTGTGAGGAGGGATATAAGAAAGGGCAAAGTCCGGAAGAGATCATTGAGGATTTCTTTCAAAAGCATACCCATTTTTCCACGGAGGAAGAAAAGCTTGATCTGCTTTTTCGATTTGTGCAATATGCCGAAAGACAGGTGGTACTCTTTGATGCGCTTGAGGATGCGGCTTTTCGTGAGGTAAACGATATGGGTGGCGCGGGTACCCTTAAGCATTTGCATGCGGAAATGGAGGACAATGGGACGGAGACCGAGATGGTGGAGAAATTAAAGGATTTTTCTATCCGGTTGGTATTGACCGCACACCCCACTCAATTCTATCCCGGAAGTGTATTGGCCATCATCAATGATCTGGCTAAAGCGCTTACGGAGAACAATACGAGCCAGATCAATATGTATCTCCAGCAATTGGGGAAAACACCTTTTTTCAAAAAACAGAAACCCACTCCTTTTGACGAAGCGGTCAGCCTGATATGGTACCTGGAGAATGTATTTTATGCCGCGGTAGGGAGGATCAGTAATTTCCTGCATAAGGAATTCCCGGAATCTTTACAGGATGGCAATCCGGTGATCCGGATGGGGTTCTGGCCCGGAGGTGACAGGGATGGTAATCCGTTTGTCACAGCCGATACAACGCTTCGCGTAGCTGAAGCCCTGCGAGGTTCGATCATCAAATGCTATTACCTGGAAGTAAGACGGATCCGTCGGCGACTCACCTTTGACGGGGTGGAGAATCGGCTGGCCGAACTGGAAAAAGCCCTGTACAATAATATTTTCATTCCGGGACAGCGGACGGATATCACGCGGGATGATATCCTGTTTACCCTTGAGGAGTTGAGACAAACCATCATTTATAAACACAATGGTTTATTCCTCCATTTGCTTGAGAGCCTTATCCATAAAGTGAAGGTATTTGGCCTGCACTTTGCCTCCCTGGATGTACGACAGGACAGCCGCGTACATGGGCAGATACTGGAAGGACTTACCCGGATAAAAGGGGTGCTGGATGATGGCTATGTCCAATTAACGGAAAAAGAAAAGATCGAGAAATTGCTTCAACAGGGTCCTTTACCTGAAGGGGCGGTATTGGAAGATCCGTTGGAAAAAGATACCCTGGAGACCATGCGGGTCATTCGCTCGGTACAACAATTCAATGGAGAAGCAGGTTGTAACCGGTATATCATCAGCCAATGTAACAGTACACTGAATGTCTTTGAAGTGATGGGATTGTTTCAGATAGCAGGTTGGGAAAAGGAGAAACTCAATATTGACATCATACCCTTATTTGAAACCATTGATGATCTGCTCCATGCAGGTCAGGTTATGACTGAATTATACGGGCATCCGGTGTATCGCGCGCATCTCCGCCGCCGTCGCAATAAACAAACCATCATGTTGGGTTTTTCCGATGGCACAAAAGACGGTGGATATCTGATGGCCAATTGGAGCATCTTTAAAGCCAAGGAAACCCTCACCCGCATATCCAATGAGTTTGGTATCGATGTGTTGTTCTTTGACGGACGTGGCGGTCCACCGGCGAGAGGTGGTGGCAAGACCCATCGCTTTTACTCCTCCATGGGAACGGATATTTCGAATAAGGAGATCCAGCTTACCATTCAGGGGCAAACTGTCAGTTCGAATTTTGGGATCATCGACTCGGCCCAATACAATATGGAAAAGCTGATCCACGCCGGAGTCACCAGTGAAGTGTTTACCAAAAAAGAGAAGACCTTTAGTCCGGATGAGGATGGTTTGATGCAACAATTATCCGAAGTCAGCTATGCCGCCTATTCTGACTTAAAGGGACATCCCTATTTCCTCGACTATCTGGCCCATGCCAGTCCCTTGCGTTTTTACAGTGAAACAAATATTGGCAGCCGTCCGGCCAAACGCGGTGCCTCTTCGAGGCTGGAGTTAAAAGACCTTCGGGCGATCCCCTTTGTGGGTTCCTGGAGCCAGTTAAAGCAAAATGTAACTGGTTATTATGGTGTAGGTTCGGCCTTACAGGAAATGGACAAACGCGGGCATATACCGGCGTTAAAAAAACTATATCGGGATTCCCGGTTCTTTAAAACCCTGCTGGATAATTGTGAGATGTCGATGATGAAATGCTTTTTCCCATTGACCAGTTTTCTGCGTAGCCACCCCAAATATGGGGAGATATGGGAAATGATCCACCGGGAATATGAATTGACCCGTCAATACCTGCATATACTCTCCGGGCAGGAACCCATGTCTGATTTTCCGGTTGATAAATTATCGATCCAAATGCGTGAGCGGATCATGCTGCCTCTGCTGACCATTCAGCAATTCGCCATTACCAAAGTACGGAAGATGGAAGAATCATTGGTAGATGCTCCTATCAAGCATACACTGGGGAAATTGGTGATGCGGTGTTCGTTTGGAATTATTAATGCCGGAAGGAATTCGGCGTAGGGCGGGGGAGGGATGATGGATGTTGGATGTTGGATGACGGATGACGGATGACGGAGAAGGGATGTTGGATGTTGGATGACGGAGTGTGGCTGTGCGAGACCTCTGGTCTCGCACTTTTCTCCCGTCGCCTCTGGCGACAAAAATTAAAATTATTAAAAGGAAATTGTTGTAATTCGAGTCGCCAGAGGCGACAAGACAATCGTGCGAGACCAGAGGTCTCGCACAGCCACACTCTGTCATCTGTCATCTGTCATCCAACATCCAACATCCATCATCCAACATCCAACCTCCGTCATCTGTCATCTGTCATCCGTCATCCAACATCCAACATCCAACATCCAACCTCCATCCTCCATCCTCCGCCCTCCCAAAAAAAAGAATCCCCCATAGAAATGGGGGACGTATCCAACGATTGCTTGCCAATTGAAAGCGGTATAATACTATATCTTCTTAGAACGAATAGACTGCTGCGAAGATGAAGCTCGCCGCGCTTTTCGTAGAAGACCCATCATTTTTGGTAAAGGCCGGATCCTTAGCGGAATCCAGGCGGAGTTCGGGGATAAAGGTCAGGTTGCCGAGACGTACATTCCCCGATAAAGTGGTGGCGAAAAAGGAAGTTCCAAAACCAGCCACATCCTTTTTATCGTCGAAATATTCTCCCCGGAGGGTCAATCCAAACCCATCACAAGGATCTACATTCAGGTAGAGTGCCGATCCCCACCAGGAATCACTTGTTCCCATGTATTTAACGGATTTCACAGTTCCATTATATCCGATACTAAATTTATCGGATACTTTACCTGTTACCACGGCATCGAACTGGGAGGAACTAACATTGGAGTTATCCTTTCCACCCACAAAGTTCAGATAAGCACTGAGGTTGCCGCTTGAACTGGCTCCATGGAGTTGACCGAGGATGAATTTCTTTTCAAAGCTGGCGGTGGTCAGGTCAGTAGGATTAGCTACACCCAGCATAAAACTAAAATTATCACTGATGCTGAAATCGGCTTTTAAACCGGTATGGAAAAAGGGCCCATAAGAGAACATATAGCCCATGCTGTAATTCCGGTTCAATTGCGGATCAAGCAGTTCATATCCTACATGGGTACCAAATTTACCCAGGGTGAATTTTACCTTGTCCGAAGGGGCATAGGTCACATAGGCCTGTTTGATCGCGGCAAGGCTAAAAAAGCCATTCGCATCCTCATCAGGATCACCTTCGATATAGGTGAATTCCTGGGCACGGCGTCCAAATCCCAGGTCGAGTACACCTCCTACCTTGCCAACGCTGTGGTCGATCTTAATGGAGGCCATCCCCAATTCAAAGGAGTTCTGGGAATTGGTAAAGCTGGTGAAATTATTGAAATCGCCGTCATCCTTGGCGTTCTGGAAGTTATAGCGGTAATAGGCATCCACGCTCCCGGTAATCACGGGTTTGGGTTTTTCCGCTGTGGAATCCTGCGAAAATAGGGCCTGAGATAAAAGAATAGCCGATCCGAGCAATGAAATTTTTCGTAACATTGTTATGCATTTTAAGTGTTAAGGAAAAGGGTACGGCGATAAGGACTTTTGCGAGAAGTCATTATCATTAGCTGTGCCTTTTTCTATTAATGGGCACCTTCATTTTGTTTTTCTTCCACCTTACCATTGTTGTGTACGAGCAGGGTTCCCTGAACATACTTCTCATTGTGTTGTGTGGAATCCAGACCTTCTTCTTCCTCTTCGGAGGTTACACGAAGGGGCAGGATGAAGTTGATGAATTTGAAAATGGCGTAAGACACTACAAAGCTGTAGGTAACGGCGAGGGCCATGGCTTTTAACTGGGTAAAGAAAAAGCTTGGGTTGCCATAGAACAGACCATCGTTACCAGCGGCATTTACGGTTTTTGTAGCGAATACGCCCGTCAGGATCATACCTACCATACCACCCAGTCCATGACAGGGGAATACATCCAGAGTATCATCCAGTTTTGATTTTTGTTTATAGTGTACGGCGATGTTGGACACGATTGCGGCAATAAAGCCGATAAAGATGCTCTGCGGAATGGCCACAAAACCGGCAGCCGGCGTGATGGCGACCAAACCGACAACCGCTCCAATACAGAATCCAAGTACGGAGGGTTTTTTTCCACGTAATACATCAAAGAACATCCAGGAGAGACCGGCCGCAGCAGCTGCTGTATTGGTTGTTGCAAAGGCAGAAACCGAAAGTGCGTTGGCACCCAGGGCCGAACCGGCGTTGAAACCAAACCAACCAAACCACAGCAAACCTGTTCCAATTAATACATAAGGAATATTGGCCGGTGGAATTTCACGCTGCTCAATATGGGCTTGTCTTCTTTTCAGCACCAGCACACCCGCAAGAGCGGCGCAACCAGCAGAAATATGTACTACAGTACCTCCGGCAAAGTCAAGCGCACCCATTTTGAAAAGGATGCCATCGGGATGCCAGCTCCAGTGGGCCAGTGGTGCATATACCAGAACGCTGAATAAGGCAATGAACAAAATGTACGAGGTGAAACGGATACGCTCTGCCACCGCCCCTACTACCAGTCCGGGAGTAATGATGGCGAACATGAGCTGGAACAAAGAGAACAGGGTCTTTGGAATCGTGGGCGCCAGTCCCCAGGGTTCCCCCGAATTCACGCCTTTGAAGAATAAATGCGTCATCGGGTTTCCAATTAACCCGTTGACCGATTCGCCAAAGGCCAGGCTATAGCCAGCCACCACCCAAATGATGCTGACCACCCCGGCTGCCACCACACTTTTGATCATGGTAGAGATCACGTTCTTGCGGTGAACCATCCCACCATAAAAAAACGCAAGTCCGGGTGTCATCAAAAACACCAGGGCTGTGGCTACAATGATCCAGGCCGTATCGGCCCCATTGTATTTCGTCGCGTCGGCAAAATCAGCAATCGGAGAAATGAAAATGGCACCTATCGCTACCAGGGCCAAGATCAGGAAGGGTGCAATTTGTTTCGCAGTAGCCTTACTCATAGTTTAGTTGTTTTAGATAGATAACAATTAAAAATAATATTATCGATAATGCTAAAAATACCTATGAAAACAACTAACACTTGTTTATTTTATATATTTTATTTTTAATAATGTGAATAAAACATTAAATAAAAAAAGGGCAAATTGCCCTTTTATTGAAAATTATTTATATAGTAAATATTATAATGTATGTAAAATGGAGGTGTCCTTGCTTTCCAGGACCGAATGGCCCCCATTCAGGAACATGTCTACCCTACGGGCACATTCGCGCCCTTCGGAGATGGCCCACACCACCAGGCTCTGGCCACGTCGCATATCACCGGCCGTGAAAATGCGAGGGATATTGGTTTGATAATTCTTTTCCAGCGCACGTACATTCCCACGCTCATCCAGTTCCACTTCAAGTTCATTGAGGAGGCCATCATGTTGGGGGTGTACAAATCCCATAGCAAGTAATGCGAGTTCACAGGGTATTTCTCTTTCTGAACCTTCCCTTTCGGTAAAGCCTGCCGGGCGTCCGTCTTCAGAAGCCTTCCATTCCAGGTCCACTACCCTTACAGCTTTCAGGTTTCCCTGATCGTCACCAATAAATGCCTTGGTGGCTACGGCCCATTCTCTTTCGCATCCTTCCTCATGCGAAGAAGAGGTTTTAAGGGTCATCGGATAGGTGGGCCAGGGCATGGTCGATGTCCTTCCTTCCGGTGGTTTGGGTAATAGTTCAAATTGTGTGACCAACTTTGCGCCCTGGCGATTGGAAGTGCCTACACAATCACTTCCGGTATCTCCACCACCGATCACGAGGACATTCTTTCCGGTGGCAAATAATTCATCGGTCCAGATATTGCTTTCGATACCGCCACCATCCAGCGGGTCTTTTCCGGATACGCGTTTATTTTGTTGCTTGAGAAATTGCATCGCGAAATAAACACCCTTAAGTTCACGTCCGGGAACGGGCAGGTCGCGGGGTTTGGTTGACCCACCTGCCAGCACGATTGCATGATTTTCGCGCAAGAGGTCATTGATGCTCACATTCACCCCTACATGCTGCCTACATTTGAACACCACTCCTTCTTCCTCCATCAGTTTCACCCGGCGTTCCACCACCCATTTCTCCAATTTAAAATCAGGGATACCATAGCGCAATAATCCTCCTGGTTCATCATCCCTTTCATAAACCGTTACCTGGTGACCGGCATAATTCAATTGTGCGGCGGCCGCCAATCCCGCAGGACCTGATCCAATAACCGCTACTTTTTTACCGCTTCGCAAATGTGGTTTCCTGGTTTTGACCAACCCTTTTTGAAAAGCCATTTCGATGATGTGTTTCTCGATCTCTTCAATCGCCACCGGAGGTTGGTTGATACCCAGCACACAGGCGCTTTCGCAGGGGGCCGGACAGATCCTTCCGGTGAACTCGGGGAAGTTATTGGTCGATGCAAGGATCTCATACGCTTCCTGCCAATTCTGACGATACACGGCATCATTGAATTCGGGAATGATATTCCCCAGCGGACAGCCGCTATGGCAAAAGGGTACTCCGCAATTCATACAGCGGGCTGATTGCTCATTCAACGCAGTATCACTATACGGGGCTACAAATTCCTTGTAATCCTGCAGCCGCTCCTGTGGAGCACGTTTACCCGGCATGGAACGGGTGAATTCTAAAAATCCTGTTGGCTTACCCATAATTAAATACGCACTTATTTCAATTATTTATATGACCCCTGCTTTTCCCTCGCATGGAGTACCTTTTTATAATCCTTTGGAAATACTTTGACAAACTGCCCGAGTTGGTTTTCGAAATCATCCAGTATAAAACGGGCTACTGTGCTTCCCGTATAAGCATAATGACGGGTAATAAGGTCATGCAGCACCGGGGCATCTTCGGCTTGAACGGGGTCAAGATCGATCATCTCCGTATTGCAACGACTCGCAAAGGAGCCTGAGGCATTATACACAAAGGCCACACCTCCGCTCATTCCTGCCCCAAAATTCCGACCCGTTTCACCCAATACAACCACGGTACCTCCGGTCATGTATTCACATCCATGATCACCGGTTCCCTCTACAACAACACAGGCACCGGAATTACGCACCGCAAACCGCTCCCCTGCTTTTCCCCGAATAAAAGCTTCACCACTTGTAGCCCCATAAAAGGCCACGTTGCCAATGATGATATTTTCTTCGGGGACAAAACTGGCTTGCCGGGAAGGATAAATGATCAGTCTGGCCCCACTAAGCCCCTTGCCAAAATAATCATTGGCATCGCCTTCGAGTTCAAGGGTCACCCCTTTTGTATTAAAGGCGCCAAAACTTTGTCCGGCTGTTCCGGTAAAGGTGAAATGAATGGTGTCATCCGGAAGCCCATCGGCCTTATAGCGTTTGGTTATTTCATTGGAGAGAATGGTTCCTGCCGTACGATCGGTATTGACAATGGGAAATGAAGCTTGTATCCGTTGCTGATTTTCCAGTGCGGGCTGGGCAGCCTGGAGCAATTTCCAATCCAATACCTGGGCAATACCATGATCCTGCTCTTCTGTCTTGTACAAGGTGGTATACGCCGCTTCGGGTTGGTGGTATAAAATAGGCGAGAGATCAAGGTTCTTGAATTTCCAATGATCGATACCTTCTCTCACCTTCAGGTTGCTTACCTGTCCAACCATTTCATTGATGGACCTGAATCCAAGTTCCGCCATAATCTCGCGTAATTCCTGTACCATGAACCGGAAGAAGTTCACCACATGATCCGGATCACCGGAAAAGCGTTTTCTTAATTCGGGGTCCTGCGTAGCGACGCCGATCGGACAGGTATTCAGATGGCATTTACGCATCATGATACAACCTTCTACCACCAGAGCGGCGGTAGCTACTCCCCATTCCTCCGCACCGAGGAGTGCAGCAATGGCAATATCGCGACCGGTCTTCATTTGTCCGTCAGCCTGTACCACCACGCGACTACGCAGGCGGTTCTTGACCAGGGTCTGATGGGTTTCAGCCAATCCCAATTCCCAGGGGAGTCCGGCATGTTTAATTGAACTTAAGGGCGAAGCACCTGTTCCGCCATCGTGTCCTGAAATAAGGATCACATCGGCCTTGGCTTTAGCCACACCGGCAGCAATTGTCCCAACTCCAGCCTTGGAAACCAATTTTACATTGATGCGTGCGGCCCGGTTAGCATTCTTGAGATCAAATATCAACTGTGCCAGGTCTTCAATGGAATAAATATCGTGATGGGGTGGCGGGGAGATCAAACCCACACCGGGTGTAGCATGACGGGTCTTTCCGATCCAGTCATCCACTTTATGTCCGGGTAACTGACCACCTTCACCTGGTTTTGCCCCTTGTGCCATTTTGATCTGCAGCTCATCTGCTTCCGTCAGGTAATAGCTGGTTACACCAAACCTGGCTGAGGCCACCTGCTTGATCGCGCTCCGCATGGAATCGCCATTGGCCATAGGGATATATCTTGACTCATCCTCACCCCCTTCCCCGGTATTGCTCTTTGCCCCGATACGGTTCATCGCAATGGCAAGGGTAGTATGTGCCTCCCAGGAAATTGAGCCAAAGCTCATGGCACCTGTGGCGAACCGTTTAAAAATGGATTCGGCGGGTTCCACTTCATCTATAGGAATGGATGGACGCGTATGGTTAAATTCCAACAAGCTTCGCAGGGTTGCGGCCTTTTGACTTTGATCATTAACAAGCTTGGAATATTTTTTAAACGTATTATAGTCATTCATCCGTGTGGCGTGTTGCAACAGGTGAATGGTCTGCGGATTAAACAGATGAAATTCCCCTCTCTGTTTCCATTGATAGACTCCGCCAACGGTCAACCGATTGATGGGTGCTTCGCGTTTGCGAAAGGCAAAATCATGTTTGGCCAGGGTTTCCTTGGCGATCTCATCCAGTCCCATTCCTTCGATACGGGAAGTAGCCCCGGTGAAATATTTATCAACGACAGAATGGTTTAAGCCAATGATCTCAAAAATCTGAGCCCCCTGGTAGGATTGCAATGTAGATATACCCATTTTGGAAAATACCTTGAGCAAACCTTCATTCACCGCTTTTATATAATTCTTCTTGAGTTGTTCTTCACTCAGATCGGTCTGCATCCTTCCGCTATCCTTCATGGCGCGGATGGACGAAAGAGCGAGATAGGGGTTGATCGCCGTTGTACCAAAACCAATCAGACAGGCGAAATGATGGACCTCCCATACATCCCCGGCTTCTACAACGATACCAACCTGACCACGCAGCCCTTTCCGTATAAGGTGGTGGTGAACTGCTGCGGCGGCAAGTAAGGTGGGTATGGGTGCGTGATCCGAATCGATCGCACGATCTGTAAGAATCAGTACTTCAAATCCGTCTTCGGCCGCATCAACCGCATAGCGGCAGAGCCTGTCCAATCCGGCTTTGAGTGAACCGGGTTTTCCATCGGCCCGGAAATAAGTTTGCAGAGTTTTTGCCTGGAAAATTCCGGTATCAATGCTCCGGATCTTTTCCAATTCATGATTGGTCAGGATCGGGTGCTTGAGGGCCACGGTATGACAGGCCATGGGGCTTTCTTCCAATAAATTGGAAATATTTCCCACAAAGGTGGCCAATGACATGACCATTCGTTCCCGGATCGGATCGATCGGGGGATTGGTAACCTGGGCAAATAACTGTTTAAAATAAGAAGAGAGATGTTGAGGTTGGTCGCTCAATACCGCCAGTGGCACATCGGTACCCATGGAACCGATCGGCTCCTTTCCTTCCATGGCCATAGGAGCAATGATCGTTTCCAGGTCTTCTATTGAATACCCAAAGGCTTTGTGGTATTTGAAAATCTGGTCATGTCCCAGGTGAGTAAAAGATACCCGTGGTTCAGGTAACTCTTCCAGTCTGATCTTGTATTTATTCAACCACTCGCCATAAGGTTTACGCGAGCAGATATCTCTTTTCAATTCTTCGTCGCTGATGATACGGCCTTGTTCCATATCTACGACAAACATTTTACCGGGCTGCAGCCTTCCTTTTTCTTTAACGATCGAAGGATCCACCGGTAAAGCGCCTGTTTCACTGGCCATAATGACACGGTCATCCGTAGTGACACAATAGCGGGAAGGACGAAGTCCGTTTCGGTCGAGGGTGGCGCCAATGATCTTTCCATCGGTAAAGGATATGGAAGCCGGGCCGTCCCAGGGTTCCATCATGGAGGCATGGTATTCATAAAATGCTTTACGCACCGGATCCATGTCTTCATTGCCATCCCATGCCTCGGGGATAAGCATCATCATCACATGCGGGAGTGAACGTCCCGTCATAATGAGGAGTTCGATCATATTATCCAGACAGGCGCTGTCGGATTGGTTGTTGGACACAATGGGCAATAACATGTCCATCTCTTCCTGGCTGAAATATTTTGACGCGAAACCATGTTCGCTGGAACGGAGCCAGTTGAGATTACCCTGAAGTGTATTGATCTCTCCGTTATGTGCAATAAAGCGGAATGGCTGGGCCAACCGCCAGGAGGGAAATGTATTGGTGGCAAAGCGGGAGTGGACCAGGCCAAAGGCACTTACCAACCGCTTATTGCTGAGATCGGGGAAATATTGCCTTACCTGATGACTGGTCAGCTGACCTTTATAAACAACGATCTTATAGGATAGGGAAGCAACATAGAATCCGATCTCATCTTTCTTTACTGAGTTATTGACCAGATGTGTTGCATATTTGCGCAGGACAAATAATTTACGTTCAAAATCATCCGGATTAGTGATATGATCCGGTGCGGCGATAAAGACCTGTTCAATAACAGGTTCTACATGCAGTGCGCTGGGTCCGATCCCGGCAGGGTTGACAGGTACTTTCCGGTAGGTGAGTATTTCGAGACCAAGTTTTTCTGCAGCGCTGTTAAAGATTTCGCGACATTCCTCCCGCAGGCGGATCTCTTTGGGGAAGAAGATCATCCCGACCCCATATTTTCCAAAGGCGGGAAGATGTATACCCAATTTCACACATTCGTCAAAGAAGAATTCATGTGGGGTTTGGATCATGATCCCGGCACCGTCACCGGTATTCTCTTCACAGCCACAGGCACCACGGTGTTCCATGTTCTCCAGAATGGTCAACGCATCCGATACATGTTTATGGGATTTATGCCCTTTGATATTGGCCACAAATCCAATTCCACACGCATCGCGTTCAAAGGAAGGATCGTATAGTCCCTGTACACTGCTCATCTTGGCATTCAATTATTGATTATTAATTATTGACAACAAACAGTATGGCAGCCATGAAAAATAGCCAAAAAATCAACTAACACCTGTTTATCCAGGCGGTCATCTTACCAACACCCCCTCCACACTACACGAGATACCCGGTGAGGTTATCGTTCTTATTCAACTCGGTATAGTTGATATGATATTTCTTCATATTGGCAAGCAGGATATCATAGTCTTCCCGGTTGCGCAGTTCGATACCAACCAGGGCGGGACCGGTTTCCTTATTGTGCTTTTGCATGTATTCAAACCGTGTAATATCATCTCCCGGGCCAAGTACATGGTTGACAAATTCCTTCAGGGCGCCGGGTCGTTGAGCAAACCGGATGAGGAAATAGTGCTTCAACCCTTCATACTGCAGACTTCTCTCTTTGATTTCCTGCATTCTGTCAATATCATTATTGCTTCCACTAATGACACACACAACATTCTTGCCTTTGATGACCTCGGCATAATCGTCGAGGGCAGCGATACTCAATGCCCCGGCAGGTTCTACCACGATGGCATCCTCATTGTACAACTTAAGAATGGTGGAGCATATCTTCCCTTCGGGAACCAGGCTCATATCACTGAGTACGTCTTTACAAAGCGGAAATGTCAACTCTCCCACCCGTTTCACGGCGGCGCCATCGACAAAACTATCAATACTATCCAGTGTAACGGGGTGACCGGCTTCAAGCGCCCTGGTCATGGAAGGGGCCCCTTCCGGTTCAAGACCAATGATCTTTGTCTGGGGAGAATAGGTTTTAAAGTATGACCCTGCCCCGGCGCAAAGTCCACCACCTCCCACCGGCACAAATAAAAAATCCACGCCACTGAGGTCTTCTAATATTTCCTGCCCCACCGTGGCCTGTCCTTCAATGATCTTGAGATCATCAAAAGGAGGAATATAGGTCATGCCATGCTCCTGCGTGAATTTCTTCGCGGCCACTGCACAATCATCGTAGGTATCTCCAACCAGACGAACTTCAATACTGTCTTCCCCGTGCATCTTGGTTTGCGAAACCTTTTGATTGGGAGTGATGATCGGCATGAATACAACCCCTTTGATGTTCAGTACCCGACAGGAATAGGCAAATCCCTGTGCATGATTGCCTGCACTGGCACAAACAACCCCCTTGGCCAATTGCTCAGGAGGCAGACTGCTGATCATGTTGTACGCACCCCGTAGTTTATAGGATCGTACAACCTGCAGGTCCTCCCGCTTGAGATACACATTGCACCCATAGCGCTTCGATAGATTAGCGCTTCGCTGCAAGGGCGTATGCGAAACGACCTTGCGCAACCGCAGGGAGGCTTTGTGAAATTCAAGCGGAAAGGCTGTGAGGTTGTTGTTCATGTTGAAAATTCTGTTTGTTATGTTTTCTGCTGAGAGGTGAGTCGTGAGACGTGAGACGTGAATCGTGAGTTGTAACTTTCCTATTTTACTATTTTAATGATATTTATTCTCACGATTCACATCTCACATCTCACATCTCACGACTCACGACTCACATCTCACGACTCACGTCTCACGTCTCACGATTCCCCACTCACTCCACCCCCACTGTCTCCGGCTGATTCTCCGGACGGAGTGACCGAACAGTTTTACCTGCCTGCCACATTTCGCTTTCGCGGAGCTCCTTGAGTTCCTGCTCAAGCTTTTCGCGGTAATCGGGTTGAGAGTTGGAATCAATCGAGCGTTGGGATTCTTTTCCTGATGCTACACTTTCATACAATTCTTTGAATACAGGTGCCGTGGCGTCCCGGAATTTCTTCCACCAGTCAAGCGCCCCGCGCTGTGCGGTGGTAGAACAGTTGGCATACATCCAATCCATTCCATTCTCTGCTACCAGGGGCATCAGGGACTGGGTCAATTCTTCAACAGTTTCGTTGAATGCCTCCGAGGGGGTATGTCCTTTATCGCGCAATACCTGATATTGTGCAGCGAAGATGCCCTGAATAGCTCCCATCAGCGTACCCCTTTCACCGGTCAGGTCGCTATATACTTCTTTTCTGAAATCCGTTTCAAAAAGATAACCACTACCAACGGCGATGCCTAAGGCGATCACACGATTCCAGGCATTGCCGGTTGCATCCTGAAAGATGGCATAACTGCTATTCAATCCACGTCCCTGCAAGAACATCCGGCGAAGGGAAGTACCGCTTCCTTTAGGTGCTACCAGGAATACATCCACATCTTTGGGAGGCACAATACCGGTTTGCTCATTAAAGGTGACGCCAAAGCCATGGGAAAAATACAAGGCTTTACCAGGCGTGAGATATTTTTTTACTGTTGGCCAGAGTTCGATCTGTGCCGCATCGCTGAGAAGATAACAAATGATGGTGCCTTTCTGCAGGGCCTCTTCGATCTCAAAAAGCGTTTCACCAGGAACAAAACCATCTTTAATGGCCTTATCCCAGGTTTTTGAATTCTTTCTCTGGCCGATAATGACATTAATGCCATTATCGCGTTGATTAAGCGCCTGACCGGGACCTTGTACGCCATAGCCGATCACTGCCACTGTTTCATTCTTTAATACCTCCTGTGCTTTTGCCAGGGGAAATTCTTCGCGGGTGACCACATTTTCGAGTACGCCGCCGAAGTTCAATTGTGCCATATTGTTGGTTTTTTATGATTTGAAATTTGATACAAGCTATTAGCTAAATTTTCCTACATCGTAAACACCTCCTCATTTCTATCCAAATACTCATTCTCCACTATCTGTTCACTGGGCTCACGGTATTCAAATTCCTTGAGTTTATTGTGAAAGCCATCGCTGGCTTTAATAATAGCCACTCTGGCACTCCGTACAAATTCGATCAGGCCATAGGGCTCAAGTACTTTTATGAGTTTGTCGGTCTCTTCGCGGTGACCAGCCACTTCAAATACCGTATAATCTTTACGGATCACTACGGCCTTCGCTCCATGTTCGCGCAGGAGTCTTTCCACTTTCACCTCTTCGGCGATCACTTCGGTGGGCACTTTATATAAGGCCAGTTCCTGCCACACGATCTCATCATTGGTGTTATAATAGGCTTTTAGCACTTCCACTTGCTTTTCGATCTGGCGGCAGAGTTTGCGCACTACCTCTTCCGTTTCATTAATAACAATCGTGAAACGGTGAACGGAATCCACTTCGCTGGGCGAGGTGTTCAGGCTTTCCACATTGATCTTCCGGCGCGAAAAAATGATCGCGATGCGGTTGAGCAGACCGACCTGGTTTTCCGTGTAGACGGTGATGGTGTATTCTTGTTTGGTCATTTTAGTTACTTTTTGTTGTTGGATGTTGGATGTTGGTTGTTGGTTGATGGTTTTTAACTAACACCTGTCATCAGTCATCTGTAATCTGTCATCCCCAATTACACTTCCTCTTTCGACAATACAATCTCAGCCACCCCTCTTCCCTGTGGCACCATCGGGAATACATTATTTTCCTTTCCAACCATAACCTCCAGCAGATAACTCTGCGGGTGATCCAGCATGGTTTTGAGCGCGGCGTTAAGGTCTTCACGTTTACAGATCGATCGTCCTTCGATTCCAAAACCTTTGGCGACTTGTACAAAATCCGGACTTTGAATATCTACAAAGGAGTAGCGTCTTTCGTGAAAGAGTTGCTGCCATTGTCTCACCATTCCCAGGAAATTATTATTGAGGATGATGATCTTTACATTGGGTTTAAACTGCATGATGGTACCCAACTCCTGAATGGTCATTTGAAAACCCCCATCTCCGATGATCGCCACTGTGGTACGACTGGGATCGCCATAGGCAGCGCCGATCGCCGCAGGCAGCGCGTACCCCATGGTACCCAATCCCCCACTGGTGATATTGCTTTTGCTCTGGTTCATTTTTGCATAGCGACAGGCCACCATC
The DNA here is from genome assembly GCA_017303415.1 of Chitinophagales bacterium. Taxonomy (NCBI): domain Bacteria; kingdom Pseudomonadati; phylum Bacteroidota; class Chitinophagia; order Chitinophagales; species Chitinophagales bacterium. The sequence continues at coordinate 1,902,965 of JAFLBJ010000001.1, read as the reverse complement.
TGGTGCTGGCCTACATCTGTTACGATGATCGCGTTGCCGCCCGTGAGGAGGTTGAGTTGATTGATCACCTCTCCCATGCTAAGAATATCTCCGGAGGGGTGCAGTTCAGGCTGAATGACCTTTTCTTCTTCTTTTTTCCGGTACGTATGAAAACGTTCCACCCATTGGGGATACAATTTCTGGGTGATTTTCTCCGTCAGCATGGGAAGGGTTTCCTTACAATCACCCCAGACCGGAACGGTGGATTTGACATTCTTATCGATCTCAGCCGGGTCAATATCCAGGTGAATCACTTTGGCTTGTTTGGCATATTTGTCTAACCGTCCGGTCACACGGTCATCAAAACGCATGCCCACCGCGATCAACACATCACATTCATTCGTGAGTACATTAGGACCATAATTTCCATGCATACCCAGCATTCCCATGGCCAATGGGTGGTCGGTGGGAATGGCCCCCATACCCATGATTGTCCAGGCTGCAGGTATACCAGCCTTTTCAATGAATCGTTTGAATTCATTTTCTGCTTTACCCAGAATGACACCCTGTCCAAAGATCACGAAGGGTCTTTCGGCTTCATTGATCAGGCGGGCGGCTTCTTCCACAAATTGTTTGCGAACGATGGGCTTGGGACGATAGCTGCGGATATGGTCACATTTCTTATACCCTTCATAGTCAAATGCCTGTAGTTGTGCATTCTTGGTAATATCGATCAATACAGGCCCGGGCCGTCCACTGCCGGCGATATAATAGGCTTTGGCCAAAACACCCGGTATCTCACAGGCATCTGTTACCTGATAGTTCCATTTTGTCACCGGTGTGGTAATGTTGATCACATCCGTTTCCTGAAACGCATCGGTACCTAACAGGTGGGCAAAGACCTGACCGGTGATACAGACCACAGGTGTGCTGTCAATCATGGCGTCGGCAAGACCTGTAACCAGATTGGTGGCACCAGGTCCGCTGGTGGCGAACACTGTACCCACTTTCCCCGATGCACGGGCAAATCCCTGGGCAGCGTGGATAGCACCTTGTTCATGTCTGACCAGGATATGCGTCAATTTATCATGATGATCGTACAAGGCATCATAGATCGGCATGATCGCGCCTCCGGGATAGCCAAATATCGTGGTGACGTTTTCCGCTATCAAGGCGCGCATCACGGCTTCACTACCGCTTATCTTTTCTGTGGTGATGGCCGCAGCCTTTTCCTTTTCCTGTGTGAGCGTTTCCATAACTGGAGTTTATGATTTTCTAAAATAACCCAACATATCAGTCGATGACACCCCGGTAAATCCTGCCTGCCTGAGCATGGTCACGATCTGCCCGCGATGAAAAGTGGAATGGTTAAAAATATGCGCGAAGGCTGCGAAATAGGGTACCTCATTCCATTCCCCATTCAACCTTTTTAAACGCAAGGTCTCGGCTAACATCTTTTCATCAAAAGTTTCCATGCGGTTCTTCAGATCGGCAGATGCTTTTTTCCATATTCCAATCAGTTCTTCCTTTCCTCCTTTGTACACATTCGGGAGCCAGACAGGTGATTCCACTTTCTCAAACCGGTCTAACCACACTTTCTCCGCCCCTGCAATATGCAATACGGTTGCCCCGATATTCCCAAAACTGCTGACAATGGGTTGGTTCCATTGCTCCTCCGAAATCTTCTCCAACCACCCGATGACGATATCATTCGCCCAGATGTTGTAGGATGCGATTTCGATGAAATATTGTTTGGTCATTTACTTCAGTTTATAGCTGTCTTTAAAATGCATGCTAATAGCTAATAGCTATTAGCTTTTAGTTTTTTCTAAGAACATCTCACGCCTCACGTTTCACGCCTCATCCGTCACACATCCTTCCGAAGCATCTTTTACCTGTTTGGCATATTTATACAACACACCGCTGGTTGCTTTTGGTGCCGGCTTCTTCCATGCTTTTTTTCTTTCTGCAATTTCTTGCTCGCTTACTTTTAGTGTAAGCTTGTTATGCACCGCATCTATTTCGATGATGTCATTGTCTTTAACAAACGCGATCAATCCACCTTCAAAAGCTTCCGGGGTGATATGTCCCACAACAAATCCATGTGTCCCACCACTAAAGCGGCCATCTGTAATGAGGGCAACTGATTTTCCCAATCCGGCTCCGATAATAGCACCGGTCGGCTTGAGCATCTCTGGCATGCCGGGAGCTCCCTTTGGCCCGATATTCCGGATCACTACTACATCACCGGCATGGACACGGCCCTCTGAAATCCCTTTGATCACTTCCTGTTCTCCATCGAATACACGGGCGGTGCCTTCAAACCGTTCGCCTTCTTTTCCAGATATCTTGGCTACACTGCCTTTCTCAGCGAGGTTTCCATATAATATTTGTAAATGCCCTGTTTTCTTCAGCGGTGATTCAAGCGGTTGAATGATCTTTTGCTGGTCAAAATCCAGGTCTGGTGCTTCGGCGAGGTTCTCAGCAACGGTCTTTCCGGTAACGGTGATACAATCCCCATGGAGCAGCCCCTTTTTTAACAGGTATTTCATAACAGCCGGAACACCACCAAACTGATGAAGGTCCTGCATCAAATATTTCCCACTGGGTTTGAAATCGGCCAATACGGGAACCTTGTTGCTGATCTGCTGAAAATCATCCTGTGTAAGTGAAACACCCACACTTTTTGCCATGGCGATCAGGTGCAGTACAGCATTCGTACTTCCCCCCAATACCATGATGACCGTAATGGCATTTTCAAAGGCCTTGCGCGTCATGATATCCCTTGGCTTGATGTCGTTCTCCAATAAAACCTTGATCGCTTTACCAACAGCCGCACATTCATTTTGCTTGTCGGTACTGAGGGCTGGATTGGAAGAGGAATAAGGTAAACTCATGCCCAATGCCTCAATAGCACTGGCCATGGTGTTTGCAGTGTACATTCCTCCACAGGCACCTGCGCCCGGACAGGCATGTTGCACGATCCCTTTGAAATCGGCTTCATCCATTTGTCCGGCGATCTTTTTACCCAACGCTTCAAAAGCGCTCACGATATTCAGGTCTTCTCCTTTATAATGTCCCGGAGCAATCGTTCCACCATACAACATGATGGAGGGTCGGTTCAACCTTCCCATGGCAATGAGTGAACCTGGCATATTCTTATCACAACCGGGTATGGCGATCAGGGCATCATAGTATTGAGCGCCTGCATTGGTTTCAATGCTATCAGCGATCAGGTCGCGGCTCACAAGGCTGTAGCGCATGCCGTCGGTACCCATGCTGATCCCATCACTAACCCCAATGGTATAAAAGCGAAGACCCAGCAATCCCTCTGTGGCATTAACACCATCCCTTACTGTCGTAGCCAGGTCATTGAGGTGCATATTACAGGGGTTACCATCCCAGCCCATGCTGACAATACCTACCTGTGCCTTATCAAAATCACTTTCCTTCATTCCGATCGCATAGTACATAGCCTGCGCAGCCGGTTGCGTCGGATCCTGTGTCAGTGTTTTTGAATATTTGTTCAGATGTGCCATAAAAGAAAAGCCCGCCTTTTGAGGAGGCGGGCTTTGTTTATTTAGTTTGCTTAATTTTTATAAACCATATCCCCCTCCATGCGTTACAGGAATAATCACCACCACCACAATAATAATGGCGAGGAAGGAGTTCACTACTGTATTGATTTGATTCAAACGCATAGAAGGTTGATCGTATACGAATATACGTCCGCCTAATGAAATAACAAAGAACTATTTTAAATAATCGTCGACTTGCTTAGCACGATATTATTCTTGTTCACATCACTTGCCGCCCTGTTTTCGATAAAATCATGGATCAGATCGCCAATGGTAGATGTGCTGTAACAGTTCATCGGATCAATATCTTTTGTCACAAAACCGTGTTGCAGTGTCCATTCTACGGCGCGGCGTACCAGTCCCGCTTCTTCCTTCATATTTAAATGATCAAGCAGCATGGCGGCGGAGAGAATCGAGCCAATCGGATTGGCAATGTCTTTTCCCGCTGCCTGTGGATAGGATCCATGGATGGGCTCGAACAAAGAGGAGCCTTTTCCAATAGACGCCGAAGGCAATAATCCCAATGAACCGGTGATCACACTGGCTTCATCGCTGATGATATCGCCAAACATGTTCTCTGTCAGTATCACATCAAACTGTTTGGGGTTGACAATGATCTGCATCGCAGCATTGTCCACAAACAGATAGTCAACTTGTACATCAGGATATTCTTCAGCCATTTCCCGTACTACTTTTCTCCATAAACGAGAGGTCTCCAGCACATTCGCTTTATCCACGAGTGTAAGTTTTCTCCGGCGGCTTTGGGCCGATTTAAAGGCCAGATGCGCGATCCGTTCGATCTCATCGCGGGTGTACACACAATCATCCAAGGCGCGGGTAGCGTCTGCATCCACTTCCTTTTTTCCAAAATAAATACCACCGGTCAGCTCGCGGAAGATGATAAAATCCACCCCTTCCAGGTTCTTCTGCTTGAGCGGAGAAAGATGATGAAGCACACTATAGGTAGTAACAGGGCGAATATTGGCATAAAGCTGAAGTGATTTACGCAATTTCAAAAGCCCCTGTTCGGGTCTTACTTTGGCAGAGGGGTCATTGTCATACTTAGGATGACCGATGGCGCCAAACAATATGGCATCACTTTCCAGACAAACTTCAATGGTCTTGTCGGGCAGGGGTTCGCCGGTCTGATCAATGGCTACGGCACCCATCAGGCAATATTCATAATTGAATTCGTGTCCGAACTGGTGGGCAATGGCATCCAATACTTTGACGGATTGACGGGTCACTTCGGGGCCTATGCCGTCACCTTCAATAATCGCGATCTTCTTTTTCATGGTCAATGTTTAATTTTCCTGGGTTTCGAATTGTTCTATTTCCTTGCGCATGTTCAACAAATAATCAATATCATCATACCCGTTGAGCAGGCAGGTCTTTTTATACTCATTGATGGCAAAAGATTCCTGCTCTCCGGTACTTACTATCCGGATCGTCTGTGTGGGTAAATCTACTTCCACCAGTGTAGCAGGATTGGCTGTAATAGCGGCGAGTAATTTTTGAGCAAATGGCTCGGTCACCACTACTGGCAACAGAAAATTATTCAACGCATTGTTCTTGAATATGTCGGCAAAAAAGCTGCTGATCACTACATCAAAACCATAATCTTTGATGGCCCAGGCGGCATGTTCGCGACTGGAGCCACAACCAAAGTTCTTTCCGGTTACTAAGATGCGTCCAGACCAGGCCTTGTTGTTCAATACAAAATCAGGGCGAGGCTGCAGCTCATCATCCTGGAGATATCGCCAGTCGCGAAATAAATTTTTTCCAAACCCATCCCGACTGGTCGCCTTTAAAAAGCGTGCCGGTATGATCTGGTCTGTATCCACATTCTCTAACGGAAGTGGAACAGCGGTGGAGCGTATGGTAGTAATCTCGCGAGACATTAGAGCGATTTTATTTAAGTGCTATTACCTTCTTTATTTAAATATTATTATTCACGGGTTAAAAACATTCTCAATAAACCTTGAACTATAAGCTAAAAGCTAATTACTAACAGCTAATCCCTCCAGCACTTCCCTCACATCCCCCACTCTTCCCGTCACAGCGGCCAATGCGGCGGTCAGCGGGCTGGCAAGAAAGGTGCGGGCATTGGGACCTTGTCTTCCTTCAAAATTCCGGTTGGATGTAGAGATGCAATATTTCCCGGCCGGGATCTTGTCTTCGTTCATGCCCAAACAGGCGCTGCAACCAGGTTGACGCAGGATAAAACCGGCTTCTTCAAAAATTTTATCAATGCCTTCTTCGCGGGCCTGATCTTCTACCTGCTTGCTACCGGGAACGATCCACACTTCGACTTCTTCTGCTTTTCTTTTTCCTTTAACAAAGGAAGCTACCTGCCGCAGGTCTTCGATACGGCTATTGGTACAGCTTCCGATAAAAACATAATCCACCTTCTGCCCTTTGATGGCAGATCCCGGTTGAAGACCCATGTAGGCCAATGATTTTTCAAAGGAGGGTCGTTCTCCCTGCTCGATCTCATGCAAAGCAGGAATGTGACCATTTACGCCTACACCCATACCGGGGTTGGTGCCATAGGTGATCATGGGTTCAATATCCTCGGCCTGGATATTGATCTCCATGTCAAATACAGCGTCATCTTCACTTTTTAGGGTTTTCCAATAGGTCAATGCTTTCTCCCAGGCGGCTCCGGTTGGTGCAAAGGGGCGGCCTTTGATATAGTCAAATGTGGTTTGGTCGGGTGCGATCATGCCGCAACGGGCCCCCATTTCAATACTCATGTTGCAGATGGTCATGCGGGCCTCCATGGAAAGATTACGGATGGCAGAACCGGCATACTCAACAGCATAACCAGTAGCGCCGCTGGCTGAAATCTGCGCAATGATGTACAGGATGATATCTTTGGATACTACGCCATTTTGCAGTTCCCCATCAATATTGATCCGCATGAGTTTGGGTTTGGACTGCATAAGGCATTGAGTGGCCAGCACCATTTCCACTTCGCTGGTGCCAATACCAAAGGCAATGGAACCAAAGGCGCCGTGGGTGGAGGTATGGCTATCACCACATACAATGGTCATCCCGGGTTGAGTAAAACCCAATTCGGGGCCTATGACATGGACGATCCCCTGATACCGATGGCCAAGTCCATATAATTCGATGCCATGGGCGGCACAGTTTTTAATAAGGGCATCAACCTGCAGGCGGCTCAATTCTTCTTTGATGGGAAGGTGTTGATCAAGTGTAGGTACGTTATGATCAGCAGTGGCCACTACCTGTTGCGGACGAAATACGGGAAGTCCTCTTTTTTCCAGTCCTTTAAAAGCCTGCGGGCTGGTAACTTCATGGATAAAATGTTTATCAATATACAAAACAGACGGGCCTCCTGCGATCTGTTTGACCACATGTTTCTCCCAGATCTTTTCAAATAATGTTTTTCCCATAGGGTGATCAGGCAATAACTGCTTTGGTGGAGAGATATTTTTTACCCATTGATTCCAGGTCGGTGTCTTCAACCTCTTTTTTGGCATCCGCAACCTTCAGGAATTCATCATACAAAACATCCACATCATTGCGGTTGAATTGGAACCCTAATTTCTGCAATCGGAAAGCAAGGGCTGAGCGGCCGCTTCGCGCGGTCAATACGATCTTGGAACTATCCGCACCAACTTCTTCGGGGTTGATGATCTCATAGGTAAGCGCTTCTTTCAGGAACCCATCCTGGTGGATACCGGATGAATGGGCAAAGGCATTGCTTCCCACGATGGCTTTGTTTGGCTGGACCGGCATCCGCATCGTTTCTGAAACTTTGCGGCTCATGGGATTGAGTTGCTGCGTTTGCACATTGGTATAGAAACCGAGGGAATGGTGTTGTTTGAGGATCATGACCACTTCTTCAAGTGATGTATTCCCTGCCCTTTCACCCAGGCCATTGATCGTACACTCGATCTGGCGGGCACCGGCGATCACCCCGGCGATGGAATTGGCTGTGGCCAGGCCCAGGTCATTGTGACAATGACAGGAGATGATGGCTTTGTCAATATTCGGTACATTATTCACCAGGTAGGCGATCTTTTCTCCATATTGGTGAGGTAAACAATAACCGGTGGTATCCGGGATGTTCACCGTGGTGGCCCCTTCAGCGATCACCGCTTCAATGACACGAGCCAGGTATTCGTTGTCGGTACGACCAGCATCTTCGGCATAGAATTCAATATTATCGGTATAGCGACGGGCCCAACGGATACATTGTTTGGCTCTTTCGAGAATATCTTCGCGATTGGAATTGAACTTGGCTTTGATGTGCAGGTCCGATGTTCCAATCCCTGTATGGATACGCGGGTTTTTGGCTTTCTTAAGCGCCATACCGGCGGTCTCTATATCTTTTTCTACTGCCCGGCTCAGGCCGCAGACCTGTGCTGTGGTGATCACTTTGGCGATCTCTTCCACGGAGGCAAAATCACCCGGCGAAGAAATGGGGAAACCGGCTTCAATGATATCAACCCCCAATGCTTCAAGGGCGAGGGCCAGTTCTACTTTTTCGGAAGTGTTGAGTTTGCATCCGGGCACCTGCTCCCCATCCCGGAGAGTAGTGTCGAAAATGTATATCTTGTTATTGGCCATATTCAATAAAAGGTTCAAAAACAATCGTTCGTATCAAAAAAAGGAGTCCGTTTTTGCGCAGGGTACGGTCAACGAATTTAGATTTGTAATAACCATTATTTATGTCCAAATTACCGGGGTCATCCGGTTCCCAACAGGCCCATTTTGGGCTGGAACCCTTGCCCATGGCTAATTTCAAGCGTTTTGATTTACGATGCCTAACCAACCGAACGATAACCTCTTTTTGCTGATAAAATCGATGAATAAGGTGGAAAAACGCCATTTCCGCCTCTATACCTCCCGTAACAGGGGTAGTGAGGGGGCCAAATTCATCCGGTTATTCGAGGTTTTGGATGGGATGAAGGAGTACAATGAGGACCAGATCTTTAAAAAAGCGAGGTCGATCAAACGGTCCCAACTGGCCAATCTGAAAGCCCATTTATATGGTGAATTATTAACGGCCTTACGGTTATTGCATAGTGACCGGAACCTCGATATTCAAATCCGCGAACAGATCGACTATGCCAAGATCCTGTATAACCGGGGGCTGATCCTGCAAAGCCTGAAGATGCTGGATAAGGCCAAGACCCTGGCCAAAGAAAATGGCCACTATCTTCTAACACTGGAGATCCTGCAATTTGAAAAATCGATCGAATCGAGACATATCACAAGAAGCCTGAAGGGTCGTGCCGCTAACCTGATCGAAGAGACCGTTTACTATGGGAACAAGATCACCGAAGTGGTGAAACTCTCCAATCTCTCACTCCTCCTCTATGGGGTCTACCTGGATACAGGACATGTGAAAAATGAAAAAGAGGCGCGCGAAGTAGAAGAACTTTTCAAAAGACAACTTGAAGGGATCAATACCCGGCAAAGTAATTTCTTTGGCAAAGCCTATTTGCACCAGGCGTATTGCTGGTATTATTTTATCCTGTATGATTTCTCCCGCTACTATCGGCACGCGGATAAATGGGTGCGGCTGTTTGAAGAACATCCGGAAGAAAAGAAAGAGGACCCATTCCTGTACCTGAAAGCCGTTCACAACCTGCTGAACGCGCTCTTTATCATCGGGAATGATACAAAAATGAATGAGGAGTTAAAGGCCCTGGAAGATTTCTATGATGAAACAGAGCACTGGAATGAAAACTTACGGATCCAAAGTTTTGTGTACCTCTATACCGCCAAGATCAACTGGCATTTCCTGGAAGGCACTTTTACCAAAGGGCTTGAACTGATCCCTGAAATCGAATCACAACTCAAGCGATACCAGGCCTATATTGATACGCACCGGAACATGGTGTTCTATTACAAGATCGCCTCGCTCTACTTTGGATCGGGTGACAATGAAAATGCGATTCGCTACCTGAACAAGATCATCAACCTGAAAGTGGGGCACCTGCGCACCGATATACAATGTTTTGCCCGTATCCTTCATCTCATTGCCCACTACGAACTGGGGAATACTGACCTATTGGAGTATTTGATCAAATCGGTTTACCGCTTTTTATCCAAGATGGAAGACACTGACGCAGTACAGGATGAAATTTTCAGGTTCCTGCGCCGCTCGCTGACCAGTCGCCCGCAGGACCTGACAAAACAATTCGTTGATCTCCGCGATCGGTTGGAGAAAGTGTCAAAGGATAAATATGCACGTCGCTCTTACCAATATCTCGACATCATTTCCTGGCTGGAAAGCAAGATTGAACGAAAACCGGTGCAGGCTGTGATAAGGAGGAAGTTTTTGGAGAGGAGGACGAATGTTGGATGACTGATGACAGATGACAGATGACGGAGTGTTGCTGTGCGAGACCTCTGGTCTCGCACGATTGTCTTGTCGCCTCTGGCGACTCGAATTACAACAATTTTTTTTTAATAACTTTAATTTTTGTCGCCAGAGGCGACGGGAGAAAAGTGCGAGACCAGAGGTCTCGCACAGCAACCCTCCGCCCTCTGTCATCTGTCATCCGTCATCCAACAACCAACATCCAACATCCAACATCCAACATCCGTCATCTGTCATCCGCCCTCCGCCCTCCGTCATCTGCAACCTACAAATCCGTAATCGGCTTATACTTCGGCACCAACGACTTCATGACAGCCCAGGCCACCAGATAGGCAACGGCGCAGATGGTAAACATGATGGTATATCCGGTTTTGATATGACCGAGTGCCTGATAATGATCAAATAATTTGCCGCCTAATTTGGACATCACCACACCTCCCAATCCACCTGCCATACCACCAATACCTACCACCGAGGCAATGGCTTTTTTGGGAAACATATCCGAGACGGTAGTAAAGATATTCGCGCTCCAGGCCTGGTGTGCAGATGCCCCGATACCGATCAAAAGTACCGGCACCCAGTGAGAAATATAACCAAAGGGTTGTGCCAATAGAATAACAAGAGGAAACAGGGCTATGACCAGCATGGCCTTCATGCGGCCATCATAAACAGCGTGCCCCTTTTTGATAAAATAAACAGGGAACCATCCCCCTGAAATACTTCCCACCATGGCCAATGTATAAAGAACGGCCAGCGGGAGCATCACACCGGTATCGACAATATTATATTGTGCTTTTAAGAAAGCGGGTAACCAGAACAGAAAGAACCACCACACACCATCGGTCATGAATTTACCAAAGGCAAAAGCCCAGGTCTGTTTATAGGTAAGCAATTTTCCCCAGGATACTTTTTCCGCGATCTGCGTCGCTGATTGCGGCGCTTCCTCTTCTCCGGAGCGAATGTATTCCAGTTCTGCGGCGGAGAGTCGTTTCTGTTTTTCCGGTTTTTCGTAGAAGGTCCACCAAAAAATTAACCACAGAAACCCGGTGGCGCCCATTACAATGAAAGCGGCTTCCCATCCCCAATTGATCCGCATCCAGGGAACGGTCAGTGGAGCAAGAATGGCGCCCACATTGGCACCTGAATTAAAAATACCAGTGGCAAATGACCTTTCTTTCTTAGGAAAATACTCGGCGGTGGCTTTGATCGCGGCAGGAAAGTTACCGGCTTCGCCAAAAGCAAGGATGGCACGGGAAAACATGAAACCTACAACAGAAACAGAGAGACCGGCTATACCAGCCCATCCCAATAGAGCCGTGATCTTCTCTCCTATTGGAATGGCCAGTGCATGCAGCGCGGCTGCGGCTGACCAGATCACAATGGCCCAGGCATATCCTTTCTTTGTTCCTAATTTATCTACGATACGACCGGCGACCAACATGGATAACGCATAGGTGAATTGAAACACCGATGTGATATTTCCGTAGTCGTTATTGGTCCAATGATATTTACCTGCCAGATAGGGTTGTAAAAGACTCAGTACCTGGCGATCCAGATAGTTGACGGTTGTAGCAAAAAAGAGCAATCCGCAGATCGTCCACCTGTACTTTCCCATATGGCAATAATTTTATTTTTTCACCGACTGGATCAATTCCAATACCTGACGTGTATCCTTTTCCATGGTGGCATAATCTTTAGCCTCCATCAATTTTTTGCTGATCAATTTGCTTCCCATTCCCACGGCACAAACCCCGGCTTTAAACCAACCTTCGATATTTTCCCTTGTTGTATCCACTCCTCCTGTTGGCATAAAAAGCAACTGTGGGAAGATATCCTTTATTCCCGATAAAAATTCCGGGCCGAGCATATTACCCGGGAACAGTTTTATGAAACCGATCCCTGCATTTTCTGCTGCAATGATTTCAGTAGGTGTCATGCAACCGGGGGCATAAAAAACATCCTGTTGCACACAATGAGCGGCTACATCAGGAACAAAACCCGGGCTGACCAGAAAATCGGCTCCGGCGGCAAGATAGGCTTTTGCCTGTTCCAGGTTTTTGATCGTACCGACACCTAATAACAATCCACTCATCTCAGCATTGCGGAGTTCCACCATCTTCCTGAAATTACTCAAAGCAGCTGCTCCGCGGTTGGTGTACTCAACGGCGCGTATACCTGCCCGGTGGAGCGCGCGAAGCACTTCGAGGCTTACTGTTTCATCACTATTAAAATAGAGCGGGAGTATCCCCTGCTCCCGAATGGCTGTGCTTATCTTTTGAACTTGACTCATGGTTATTGTCGTTAAATTCAGATCTTGACTTTGATCACCAGTTTACGTATCTCTCCTTCCCCGATCATGGGTGCATGTACATCCTCTGGGAAGAAAATGGCAAATTGCCCATCCTGTAATTCGAAAAAAGTATCGGGTTTATCGGCAAAGAACAATACATCCTTATCGGCATCATATTCCCCTTTGGGTTGTACACAGGAAGCACGAGGTCTCCACCCGATCCGCTCTTTCCCGTTCACACAATATTGAATATCGATATGCTGATTGTGACATTCAAATTTGGCGAGACTCGCTTCTTCGGTCTTACCCGGAGCCTGGCTGAGAATGGCCTTTAACCCTTCGGCGATATCCGATTTCCCCGGCTCTGATGTAGCCAGTGGTGTATGCCGGATATAGTTGAAAGCCTGTGCAAACAGTGGATGAAGCCCTTCATATTTCGCCGCATTGGCTAAAGAATCAATGATCATTTTGCATTTTTAAAATATACATTAACGTTGTACCCTTCCACTGCCATCGCCTTTCATTAGGTCCTTCACCTCGGCCAGGGTGGCATGGTTCAGGTCACCCGGAATGGTATGTTTGATGGCACTGGCGGCTACGCCAAATTCAGCGGCATCTTTCATCGGCATACCGGTTACCAGTCCATAGATCAGGCCACTGGCAAAGCTGTCACCGCTTCCTACCCGGTCAACGATCCGGACATTGTATTTTTTGGTATGGTAAAAATCTGTTCCATCATACACGAGGGCACTCCAGCCATTGTCACTGGCGCTATGGCTTTCCCGTAAAGAGGAAGCGATGAACTTGAATCCGAATTTGGCCTTCATCTGCTGGAATACATCCTTGTATCCATCCAGGTGGAGTTCTCCTTTTGTTACGTCGGTATGTCCAGCTGTAAAGCCCAGGGTGGTATCGGCGTCTTCTTCATTCCCGATACAAACATCAACATATTGACAAAGCCGGGTCATTACTTCACGCGCTTTTTCCTTGCTCCATAATTTTTTGCGGTAATTCAGATCGATCGAGGTGGTGATACCTTTGGCACGGGCAGCTTTGAGGGCAGCTTCCGTAAGCGCCGCAGCTTTATCACTTAATGCCGGGGTAATACCGGTGGTATGAAACCAACTGGCCCCTTCGAAAATCTTATCAAAATCAAATTCAGTCGCATCCACATCGGCAATTGAAGCACCCGCGCGATCATATACTACCTGTGAGGCTCGCATACTGGCACCCGTTTCTAAAAAATAAATACCCAGGCGATCCCCTCCTCGGGCGATGAATTGCGTATCTACCCCATACCGGCGCAAATGATTGATCGCACTCTGGCCTATCGGATTATTGGGCACTTTGGTTACAAAAGTTCCCTGTAAACCATAATTGCATAATGCGGCCGCCACATTGGCTTCCCCGCCTCCATAGGTCACATCAAATGTATCGGCTTGTACAAACCGTTTGAAATCGGGAGTAGAAAGGCGAAGCATGATCTCGCCGAGGGTAACAACTTTCTTAGACATTTTTTTATCTTTTTGTATTCATTATTATTACACGAATTACGCTGATTACAAAGATTTCACGAATTAAATGGAATCTGTGGAATCCGTAAATCCGAAATAAGTATTTGCGTTGTTATAACAGATGTCCTGCACGATCTTTCCGATCCAGGGAATATCATTGGGCAATTCTCCATTCTCCACTTCGGTACCCAACAGGTCGCAGAGGATACGGCGGAAATATTCATGACGTGGAAAAGAAAGAAAACTCCTTGAATCGGTAAGCATGCCGATAAATTTACTGAGCAATCCCATATTCGACAACGCATTGAGCTGTTTTGTCATCCCATCCTTTTGATCCAGGAACCACCAGGCCGAACCCCATTGCAATTTTCCGGCAACAGATCCATCATTAAAGTTGCCAATCATGGTCGCAAATAATTCATTGTCGGCCGGATTGAGGTTGTAAATGATGGTTTTAGCGAGGCGATCATGCTGGTCAAGTCTGTCCAGAAAGCGACCCAGCATACGTGATTGTGAAAAATCTCCGATACTGTCCCATCCTGTATCGGGTCCCAGTTTGCGCAACATACGGGTATTATTGTTGCGCAAGGCTCCCAGATGGTATTGCTGTACCCAGCCTTTTTCGTGATCCCATTCGGCAAATATGACCAGCATGGCCGATTTGAATTTTCGGTTCTCCTCGGGTGTAAGCATTTTACCGGATCGGATCCTGGCAAAAATGGATTCGATTTCTTTTTCCGTGTACTCTTCGGCGTAGATCTGCTCGAGACCATGGTCACTCACCCGGCAATTATGTTGGGCAAAATAATCATGTCGCTTTTTAAGCGCTGTGATATACTCATTAAACTGACCGATAGAACAGTCAGCAGCCTTTTCCAATTGTGACAGGTATCCGTTGAATACCTCCGGGGTATCTACATTCATGGCCTTATCGGGACGAAAAGCGGGAAATACTTTTACCGCCCAGGCATCTTTACTGATCTGGTCATGGTACCGTAGATCATCTACGGGGTCATCTGTGGTACAGACTACCCGCACCTTCATTCTTTCCAACAGACCCCGGATGCTGTATTCCTTTTGCTGGAGCAGGTCTTTTGTATGTTCATATACATTGCCGGCGCTACTGCCATCCAGTATGAAATCAATATCAAAATATCGTTTCAGTTCAAGGTGTGTCCAATGATATAGCGGGTTACGCAGGGTGTACGGAACTGTTTGGGCCCATTTATCAAATTTCTCCCAATCGGAGCGGTCGCCGGTGATGAATTCTTCGGGCACACCGTTGGCGCGCATGGCCCTCCATTTATAATGATCTCCGTTCAACCAAATCCGGGTAATGTTCTCTGCATTTTTATCTTCTGCCATTTCCTGTGGTGGCAGGTGATTATGGTAATCTATTATCGGCATGGGAGCCGCATATTCATGATAGAGTTCCTGTGCTGTTCTTGTGCTTAAGAGAAAATCCTCGCCTAAAAACTGTTTCATTGCACTGCATTTTATAATGACACTCCCCTTTTCCAGGGAATAAAATCGTCTTGTCCGTTGAGCACTGCCTTTGGTTTAATTTCACCACTGGCCACATGTATCACATATTCGAGGATACGGGCGCCGGCTTCTTCAATGGTCTCCTCCCCTTCGATGATCGTTCCTGTATTGATGTCAATGATGTCCCGCATACGGTCATACAGGTTTGTATTGCTCGATAATTTAATGACCGGGGCAATGGGATTACCAGTCGGCGTTCCGAGTCCGGTAGTGAATAATACAATATTGGCCCCACTTCCCACTTCGGCCGTTGTGGATTCCACATCATTGCCAGGGGTACAGAGCAGGTTCAACCCGGGGCGGGTAAGTTTTTCCGGATAATCCAACACATCGGTCACGGGTGATGTACCCCCTTTCTTTGCGGCGCCTGCGGATTTGATCGCATCGGTGATCAACCCATCTTTGATATTTCCGGGAGAGGGGTTCATATCAAATCCTGACCCCGATTCTTTTGCACGACGAGCGTAGGCGCGCATGATGTTGATGAATTTTTCAGCGATGGGGGCGGTCACACAACGGTCACTCATTTCCTGTTCCACTCCGCAAAGCTCCGGGAATTCAGAAAGAATAACAGAACCACCGGCAGCCACAAGCAGGTCTGAAGTATAACCAATGGCCGGATTGGCAGATATGCCGCTAAACCCATCGGATCCCCCACATTCAAGTCCGATACAGAGTTTGGTGATGGATACCGGTTGGCGTTGATGTTGATTGGCAAGGATCAGTCCCGCAAAAGTTTGACGTATCGCCGCTGCCAGCAGGTCCTTTTCCAATCCCAACTTTTGCTGTTCAAGCACAAAAAGGGGCTTATCAAATTGAGGAGAACGTTTAGCGATCTCTTCTTCCAGCAGCACGATCTGGGCATTCTGACATCCCAGGCTAAGCACCGTGGCACCTGCCACATTGGGATGGGTGATATACCCGGCGAGCAATCCGCATAATGCCTGGGCATCCTGTCTTGTACCACCACAGCCTCCATCATGTTGCAGAAACTTAACGCCATCCACATTCGGGAAAAGCGGATTGGCAACCGGTGAACTTATTGTTTCCCTGAATTCGGTGTTCAATATTTGTTCCACACTGGCGCCTGTTTTATACAGATCGATCAGTTGACGGGAATAGTTATTGTACTTGCGAGGTCTTTCATAGCCCAGCTCTTCGAGCAAGGCCTCGCGGATCACTTCCACATTGCGGTTCTCGCAAAAGACCAGCGGTACGATGATCCAGTAGTTGGCCGTACCAGCAGATCCATCCGAACGGGGATAACCCATAAAAGTACGGTTCTTCCAGGCCGTTACATCGGGAATGGACCAACCTGTTCTCCGTTCGGGGGAGAGATGATATTCTCCGGCAGCGTGTTTTACATTTTTAGTAGAAATGCGCTGACCGGCTGACAGGGCTATGTTGGCTGTTCCTACCAAAACCCCGTACATCCGTACGGGATCTCCTTCTTTCAGTGAGGTGAGTGTGAACTTATGTTTAGCGGGAACTTCTTCGGTCACGGTACAGGCATGCCCCTGCCAGGTGATGGATTCACCAGCCTTCAGGTCGCGCAAGGCCACCAATACATTATCATCAGGATGTACTTTTAATACAGCCGCTTTCATGCCACTGAGTTTTCAATGAGATATTCCCGCAAAACTTTTCGCGGTCCGTCGTTGAGCAAGCGAGCAAGCTGATGGTTAACCGAATGGGCCCATCCCGGATATTCATTCAGGTCAGATCCCCACCATTCGGTTTGTCCGAGTATTGTTTTGACGAGCAGTTCGGGAGCTAAGGTACTCCAACTGGTTGAAAAAAATGCAGCCTGTTCATCATTGATGGGATAAGGCCCCCAATCTGAACTACCGGCATAGCGGTGATCGCCTGAAGGTTGCCCTTTCATAAATAGAAGGTAGGCCGCAAAACCCAGCGCCATAGCGGGTGGCACCTGTTGATAACGGTTGAAATAAGACCGGAGAATGGGCATATTGCGCATGGCCATTTTGCCTGTATACTGCAAGGTGATATTGATCCATTGATGATCTAAGAAAGGATTACGGTACCGGTCAAGTACTTTATCGGCAAATTCTTCCGCCATGCCTGTGGTCAGTCCATCACCAATAATGGCTGGAACGATCTCCTGTTTCATCAGCCGGGTAATGAATTCGGAAAAACGATCCTCCTGCATCGCTTCTTTGACTGTTTTGAACCCATGCAGATAGGCCAGTCCGCAGGTAAAGGTATGCGAACCGTTGAGCAAACGTAATTTCAATTCACGGTGCATATGAATATCGGGCAGGATGACCACGCCTTCATCGCAAACGTGGAAGGACAAGACCTCACGCACTTTCTCGCGGGTGGTTTCTATCGCCCATAGGCCATAGACCTCCGACATGATCAACAGTTCATCCTCATATCCTAATTTTTTACACAATGCCTGGTGTTCATCCTCTGGCAATTTGCCGGGTACGATACGGTCAACAAGGGTATTGCAAAACGTGTTTGCATTTTCCAGCCAGTCCATAAAGGCCGATTCCAATCCATGTTGATGCGCCAGCTCAAGTACAATGGCTTCCAGTTTTTTGCCATTGTCGGTGATCAATTCCGTAGGAACAATGACCAGACCCCGTTCGCGGTCACCATTGAAATGCCGGAAACGTTTGTATAAAAAAGACAACAATTTCCCCGGGAATGAGACCGGCGGGTCGGCATGAATATTATCTTCCACTAAGGTGATGCCTACTTCCGTGGTATTCGAAATAATCACCTGCATATCGGGGTTTGTAGCACATTCCAATACCGCGTTCCAATCGCTCGCTGCGGAAATGACTCGGCTGATGGAGGCATTAATGATCACTTCATCTACCACTTCCCCTTTGTCAATGCCACGGATCACATGGGTATATAATCCCTGCTGGCGATCAAAGGCATCTGCGCCACCGGACGACGTGGATTTGACCACAACGATCCGGCCATTGAAGACCCCTTGTTTGTTTGCTTTATCAATATAAAAATCGGGTAAACCGCGAAGGAGTACACCGGTACCAAATTGAAGTACTTTTTCCGGCAGGCTGAATAATTCTTCCGGGGAAGCCTTTAACTGATCCCCATAGGGCCCTCTTAAAAGACTCCGGGACAAATACATAAACAGATTTCAGATTTTTAACTTATAAAATTCCCTTACTTAATTATGCCAAATTCTCCAGGCGGTACACCTTGACTGCATTTACGCCAAACACTTTATCCCTATCCTCAACCGGCAATCCTTCCATGTATTTTTCAAGAAGACTGACCCATTGAACATATATCCCCGAAAGCGTAATAACCGGCCAATCACTTCCAAATAAAAGTCGTTCTACCCCAAATGAGCCAAAAAGTACATCAAGAAAAGGGTAGAAGTCTCCGGCACTCCAATCCTTCCATTTTGCTAAAGTCAGAAATCCCGACAATTTGCAATATACGTTTGGACATCGGGCGATTTCCTTTATTGACCCGGCCCAGCCGGATAGTTCACGGTGGCGTATATCCGGTTTCCCGGCATGATCAAGGATAAACACTGTTTGCGGGTAAGCCGTAGCTAATTCAACCGCCTTGGTAATCTGATGTGGCTGGATGAATAGTTCAATACAATATCCTTTGTCATTTAAGAAGCTCAAACCCTTTCCAATACCAGGATCAAACATCTGGTCAGGATTACTTTCATCCCATCGAAACCTCCATCCCTTTATGATATTGAATTGTGAAAAATATTCTATGCGCTCCTCTGCATTACCGGCCTGCAGGTCCACCCACCCAACTACCCCCTTGATAATGGAATGTGTCTTTGCCAGTTCTACCAGAAAATGGGTTTCCCATTCAGTAGCCGATGCTTCCACCGCAATACATCCATTGATTCCATTTCGTTTAAAAGAGGTTTGAATATGTTCAGGCAGATAGTCTTCCCGGAGAGACTTCATTTCATTTCCGATCCAGGAATGCTTGTTCTTGTCGAAATTCCAAAAGTGAATATGAGTGTCGATCCTCATGACATGGGAAAGGTACGATTTATCATCGCTTGAATGGTTGGAAATACTTAAAGGGCCAGTAAACTACATCCCCGGATATCGCTATTATCCATTCTGCCTAACACTTCAAAGGTTCCATCCTGCCGCAAACGCCCCGCATCTTCGGTGGCAATAAAGGAACAACTGTATAGATTGGCCAGGTCAATGATATTCAGTACCCCGTTACCAGGGTTCTTTTTTACCGTTAACGGATCCTCTTCCTCGCGCAACAATACCCGCATCCAGGGTGGACAAGCGAATATCCCCTCGCTTTGTGAATAGGCCTGGGACAGTAGTTCAGTCATGCCATATTCGGAATGGATCTTTTCAAGGGAAAAAGCCTGCTTCAATCGTTCATGCACTTCCATCCGGGTCAATTCCTCTCTTCTTCCTTTCATACCCCCCGTTTCCATAACGATCGTTTCTTTCAAGGGAAAAGAGAACCTCCCGGCAAAATCCAACAGCGCATAGGTCACCCCGATCAATATAGTAGGGCCACCCTTTTGAAGCGTATCTTTTAATCCTTCGTGGTCATTTAAATAAAACCCGCTTTCGGGATGCCCTGAATCACGGATCAACCCCTGTACCATATACACCAGTGAGGAATCTCCCTGTTCCAGATAGGAAGGAAGCAAACCCAATATCCGTTTACCGGAAACGGGGCCATACGTGGATTCAAATCCCCTGGTATAACTGGTTTCATAAAAAGAAGCCTCTTTAACATGATGTGTACTTCGGGTCATTCCCGTAGTGCCACTGCTTTGAAAGACCAACTCAGGCGTGAATTCACCCGTCACCACGCGGTGGGTCTTGAAAAAGGAGATCGGCAGGAAGGGAATCTGCTCTATTTCCCGGATATCGTCCGGGGATCGGCCTATCTGCGCACAATATGACCGGTAAATGGGGTTCCGCTCATACTGATAACGGAAGATATCCAGGGCAAGCCCCTGAAAACCATCCGGATCCAGGTCAAAAATTTTATCCAACCATTCACATTCCATGATAGGATGGTATCGGGTTAAATGTTAAATTTGTTAGCACGACTAAACAGCATTCCATGAAAAGACAGTTTTGGAGCGGATGGGTTCTTTTGACCCTGGTACTGGTATCCTGTGGCAAAGATAAGTATGAGACCACACCCACTATCACCATCAAAGAACTAAGCAGTGAAGTGATCGATGCCCCTTCGGGAACACTCAGGGTCACCCTTGAATCCACCGACAAAGAAGGTGATGAAGGTGGTGGCATTTTAACCTATATCCGTGTCCGCACCAATGTCAACCCGATCCCCAATCCCGGGCTGAATGACAAAGTAGATACCGTCAATTACCTTGTCCCTAATTTTCCCAAAACCGGCAAGAAAGATATTGAGATCTCCCTGATCTATGATTTCCTCAATGAAGACCCCAATAAGAACGATACCATGTTCTTTAAATTCACACTCCGCGACCTGGCCAATAACCAAAGCGATACCGTGAGCAGTAAGGTTATCATTGCCCGGCAGGAATAATTATTTCCAAATTCTCAGGTTATCAAACTCGGTAAATATTTTCTCTTCACCTCTCTTTTCATCGCCCTGGGCGCCGTGGCGATGACCGCGCATGGACAATTGGTATTTGGACAAACCGCGCACAAGAACGGATTTCTCTTCTTTGTTTTTTTCTCCACCCTGGCCAGCTATAATTTTCATTGGTTCCTGACACCCGAATCACGTACGGAACTGGAACGCTCCGCCTGGTCACATGACCATAAACTCCTTCACCTGACCCTGTGCATTCTTGGGCTGGGCGGTGCCCTTTACTTTGGCTTGTATTTCCTGCATCATTTTGTAGCCATCGCCATTGCAGTAGTCCTCACTTTTCTCTATTCAGCCCCCAAGATCCCCCTGCCACTCTTTGCCCGGCTTCGGCGTATCGCCATTGGTAAAACGATCTACCTGGCCTTTGCCTGGACCTATGTAACCACCATATTACCCCTCATCTTCTCCGAAAAAACCGTAACAACCGCCGATATCCTTTTCTGTACCTACCGGTATTTTTTTATCTATGCCATTTGCATCCTGTTTGATTACCGTGACCGCGAAAATGACCGCGCCGATGGTATCCGGTCACTCATCACCTATTTTAAGGAGAAAGGCATCAACCGGTTATTCTATTTTTCACTCGGTCTTTCCTTTCTCGCCCTGCTGGGCTGGCAATGGCAGATCGGTTGGACATTTGATATCGTACTCCTTTTCGCCGCATTGCCCGTGTTAGCCGAAATTTATCCCATTGCGAAAAGAAATTTCTCCGACTATATCTACTACTTCCTCCTGGATGGGTTGATGGCCTTCCCTTCCCTGACCGTTCTGGTCTATTACCAGTTCTTTTGAACCCATTAACCCCGCCCGGTTGCCCCTTTTTAATTACTTTTGACCATAAATCATTAGCTATGGCCAAAGCGGTAAGAAAGAAATCCTACATGACCGAAAAATCAAAGACCTTTTTCAAATCATACATCAACAATGCGTCCCCGGTAGGTTTTGAATCCAGCGGACAAAAACTCTGGCTGGAATACCTCAAACCCTATGTAGATTCCCACTTTACCGATCCCTATGGCTCTGCAGTAGGTGTCATCAATCCCGATCATGCTTTTAAAGTAGTGATCGAGGCCCATGCCGATGAGATCAGTTGGTTTGTCAACTATATCACTGCCGATGGTTTGATCTATCTCAAACGGAACGGAGGGGTGGACCACCAGATCGCTCCAGGACAACGGGTGTTTATCCATGGTAAAAAAGGGCCGGTAAAAGCTGTATTTGGCTGGCCCGCGATACATACCCGCCTGGGAGGAGATGCCAAAGAAACCCAACCCAAAGTGGATAACCTCTTTCTGGATTGTGGCGCCCGTAAGAAAGATGAAGTAAGCAAACTGGGTATCCATATTGGCGCGGTAGTGACCTATCAGGATGGGTTTGAAGAACTGGCCTATGGAAATTATATCGGCCGCGCGTTTGACAATCGCATCGGCGGGTTCATGATCGCTGAAGTAGCACGCTTATTAAAAGAGAATAAGAAAAAACTCCCCTACGGACTTTATGTGGTGAATGCGGTACAGGAAGAGATCGGTCTCCGTGGTGCGGAAATGATCGCCCGGCGGATCAAACCCAATGTGGCGATCGTAACGGATGTAACTCATGATACCAGCACTCCGATGATCAGTAAGATCGTGGAAGGAGATATTACCACAGGAAAAGGACCTTCATTGGCCTATGCACCAGCGGTACACAACAAACTTTTGCACCTGGTGGAAGATATCGCCGATAAAAATAAGATCCCCGTTCAATGGAGGGCCCTGAGCCGGAGTACCGGAACCGATACCGACTCCTTTGCCTATTCCAATGATGGATGCCCCTCTGTACTCATTTCCATCCCCCTGCGCTATATGCATACCACCGTGGAAATGTTGCATCAGGATGATATCGATAACACGATCAGGCTCATGTATGAAACCTTATTGGCATTGACGCCGAAAACCAACCTGAGCTATCTCTGATGGCCCATTGGCTACTATATGTCGATCCCGGTAGCGGGAGTTACCTGATCCAGGTGATCATCGCCGCCATTCTGGGATTTCTTTTTTATTTTAAAAACCTGTGGTGGAGGATCAAGGCCTTTTTTCGCAAACCGGGCCGGGAAGAGAAGGAAGAAAAAAAATGATCCCCATGATCCATCCCGCCTCTTTTAAAGACCCGGCCGGCTTCGTCTTTCAGAAAGAAGGAACCTGGTACCGACAGGTCAACAAAAGCGGGCTGCCGGATATGGAGACCTTGTTTCAATCCGGGCTCTATGACTCCCTGGTCGCGGCGCGAAAATTGATACCACACCAACGCATAGCCGAAAACCTAACGGCTTCCAACGAGTGGTATGCCACCTTCCTCCCCGAACAACTCCACCGCATCAGCTACCCCTACGAATGGAGCTTTTCGCAATTGAAGGACGCGGCCCTATTGACCCTTGACCTTGCGCTTTTAGCCATAGAAAAAGGGATGATCCTCAAAGATGCCACCCCGTTCAATGTGCAGTTTCACGAAGGGCGCCCCGTGTTCATCGATCTTCTTTCCTTTACCCGGTACGATGCCAGCAAACCCTGGGTGGCCTACCGGCAATTTTGTGAAAACTTTCTTTTCCCGTTGTTATTGGAAAAATACCTGGGTTGGAACGCCCGCGAACTCCTGCGTACACACCTGGATGGGATACCGCTGGCACTCACCGTCAAACTCCTGCCCTGGTCAAGCCGCTTGAACCCCTCGGTGGCCATGCATGTTTTTCTCCAACAGAAAATGGCCAACGGAAAAACCGTGTCAGCCGAAAAAGCCACAGGGTTTTCCAAACAAAAAATGACCAACCTCCTCCTGCACCTCCAATCCATGATCAGGGGATTGACCTGGAAGAGAAAGACCACCTGGAGTGATTACTATACCGACACCATTTTAGATCAAACCTATCTGCAGGAAAAAGAAAATGCCTTTTTGGCCATGCTCAGCAGGATCAAAGGAAAAACAGCCCTCGACCTGGGCGCCAATGATGGCTATTTTTCCCGGCTCGCAGCCAACAAGGGATGGCAGGTAGTTGCGACCGATTTTGATGAAGCCTGTATTGACCGCTTGTATGGTCAGATCAGGACCGAAAAGATCCAATCCATCCTGCCACTCTGTATCGATATGGCCAATCCTTCTCCCGCGTTGGGATTTGCCCATCGGGAAAGAGATGATTTTACCCGTCGCATGAAATCCGATCTGGTATTGGCGCTGGCGCTTGTTCACCACCTGGTCATTGGAAAGAATATTCCGCTTTCCCGTCTGACCGACTATTTGGCCGAACTCGGACCAACCCTGCTCATTGAATTTGTACCCCGCGAAGATGAAAAGACAAAGGGATTGCTGGCGCAAAAAGAAGATATCTATTTAAACTATACCCCGGCAAATTTTGAACAGGCCTTTGGAGAAAGATATAACCTGACAGCGAAACAGGCGATATCCGGTACCCACCGGGTACTTTATTTATATCAACGAAAAGAAAAGTGAAGATCCTGCGACGATATGCTTTTTTCCTGATCCTCTTACCCCTTTTTGTCCTGGTGCATTTGGAAAAGGAATTGCCCGGTCTGATCCATTATCATTTTATCTATGACCGGCTGCTGGTTTTATTTTTACTCCCTTTTCTATTCACCGGCCTGTCTTATTTATTATATAAAAATTGGAAAAGCGCGGCCCTGCTTGGATTTGCCCTTTCCGCCTGGGCTTTCTTTCTGGGAGATATCAAGAATAAACTCAGCGAACAATTTCCCGAGGTTATATGGTCAAGGTACAGTTTTCTGTTTGCGATTTCCATCCTGCTTTTATTCTTAATAGGTATTTGGATCAAACGCCGGAAACAAAACCATTCCAGCACCTTCTTTTTTCTCAATATCTTATTCCTCATTTTTGTGCTGGTGGATATTTCAATGATCTATGACGGACAGGTCAGGGGTCGGTATCAAATGAAAGAAACCGAGCTCACTCCCTCAGCCAACCTTGCCGATTCATCCAAACCCGATATCTTCTACATCATCTTTGATGCTTATGCCGCTTCCTCTACCCTGCGCTCCGAATTTGACTATGATAATTCTCCTTTTGAGCAGGCCCTGACCGTAAAAGGGTTCCATGTTTTTCCTGGTTCCCGCAGCAATTATAACTACACGGCTTTTTCCCTGAGCAGCGTTTTTCACCTGCAGTACATGGCCAATGCAGATACGGTCAATAAGATCCATGACCGCGAATACCTGCAGGCCTTAAAAACTGTTCAGGAAAATACCCTGGTTCCCTTTTTAACACAGGAAGGTTACGCTATTCATAACCATTCCCTTTTTGATATCAAAGGTCATCCCACCACCCGCACCCGTTCTGATAAATGGGGGATACGGGAGCTGTATGACCAGTACAATATCTTTTTCAAATTTACCCGTGACCTGAACCACCAGCTTCCCGGCTGGATGACCAACCCGGTGATGGATGACCGGTTTTTTGTCAATGAACAAAAAAACCGGCAGGTCTATGATTCACTGGTGTACCGCGATCTGCTGCAAAGTGCCTCTTACCCCGGGCCACGCCCCCGGTTCATATATGCCCATTTTCTCACCCCGCATCCCCCTTTTCACCTCGATTCCCTTGGCCGGCCCATTCCGCAACAGGAGTTCGATATAAAGAAGGGGTATGTCCACCAGATAGCCCGTATCAACCGCTTTATTAGCCAACTGACCGATACCCTGCAAAAACCCCGTACAAGGCCCCTGGTTATCATCCTCCAGGGCGACCATGGGTATACAACGGTCACCGATAAGGTATTAAAAAAAGAAAGGATGTTTTCCAACTTACAGGCCTGGTATTTTTCAAACCGGGACTATGAAAAATTACCCGCCGACCTGACCAATGTCAATACCTTCCGGATCCTGCTCAATACCTGGTTTAAAAAAGATTTACCGATATTGCAGAACGAATTTTACTTTATAAAATAAGATTGTATGATCCGCAATAACTGGACACTCGACGAAGTAAAGGAAATCTATCAATCACCCCTGCTCGATCTTATCTATCGTGCCGCCACTGAACACCGCCGGTACAATGATACCGGAGAGGTGCAGGTATGTACGCTCCTTTCCATTAAGACAGGAGGTTGCACCGAAGATTGCGCGTATTGTCCCCAGGCAGCCCGCTACCATACCGATATCAATGTACATGGGTTGATGAAATATGATGATGTGATGGAATATGCCTCACGCGCCAAAGCCGCGGGCAGTACCCGCTTCTGCATGGGCGCCGCCTGGCGCGAGGTTCGCGACAACCGCGACTTTGACCGTGTTCTCGAAATGGTCAAAGGCATTACCGCCATGGAGATGGAGGTTTGCTGTACACTCGGTATGCTCACCGAAGACCAGGCACAGAAACTGGCCGATGCGGGTCTATATGCCTATAACCACAACCTGGATACTTCTGATGAATATTATGAGGCCATCATCACCACGCGCACTTATGAGGACAGGCTTCAAACCCTGGATAATGTACGCAAAGCCGGGGTAACGGTTTGTTGTGGAGGTATCATTGGTTTAGGTGAAACCCATGAAGACCGCATGAAGATGCTCCACACATTGGCTACCATGCCCGAGCATCCAGAGAGTGTTCCTGTCAATGCCCTGGTACCCATACCTGGCACACCACTCGCCAATAATCCCAGGGTAGATATATGGGATATGGTACGCATGATCGCAACAGCGCGTATCCTTATGCCCAAAGCGATGGTACGTCTTTCTGCCGGGCGTCAGGAAATGAGTGTTGCCGAACAATCCCTTTGTTTCCTGGCCGGCGCCAATTCCATTTTCGCTGGTGATAAACTTCTCACCACTCCCAATCCTTCTTTTGAAGATGACAATGTGATGTTTGATCTGTTGGGATTAAAACCACGGGTGTCATTCAAGGAAGAGAAGGTGTTGGCTGAAAATTAAAACCACTATGCTATGCGAGACCTCCGGTCTCGCTTTTTTCTCTCGTCGCCTCTGGCGACAAAATCTTTCTAACGACCCGGCGCCCCGATGGGGCGCGGGAAAATGTTATTGTAGCATACCATCTGCATAATACATTGTTCTTCTATTAACGGAGTAACTAGCCCGAAGGGCTTAAACCATCAATAGCCACCGGTGCAACCGGTGGTAATGGTTTAAGCCCTTCGGTCTAGTTACCCTGCATATTTGCAGGTTTCCTCCTGATACTTCTTAAAAACCTTGCAGAAATAGCGCTGAACCCCATTTTTCTGTTTTCCTGCTAACTGGCAACTGGCATCACAAAATTTGCACTCCATTATACCTGCTAATTTGAAACACAAGGTGCATTTTTCCTATGGGCAAAAGACGGAATTGGACGAAAAGGGGTACTTTACCGCTCCAAATGGGCTATCCGGTTGATGAAAATTGCCTGTAAACGAGCTACTTTGCGCTTGGAAGGTGAAAACCTGCTAATTTGAAGCACTACCAAATAGGAAACCTTGCTAATTTGAAGCGCCATCAACACTACCGCTACCCAAACAACTTCCTAATTTCTTGAATGTAGTTAATAAATTCCTTAGTCTCGATGTCTATTTTCCAACTACTCTTATTACTATTACTATCAAACTCACAGTTTAGTTCATCTTTTGAAATAAATTCCCCCTTACTTTCAACATAACCAATCAACTCATCAAATAAATCTTTTATATACTCAATTTTGGTATCGGTATCCAAATACCTATCGAACCCAAAATTAACCCACCCCGGAAACCTTTCTTCTTCGATTTCATTTAATCTATTTCGCATTGCATCCATCCATAATGGGAGCTCGTATTTACCATTAATGATTTTAAGCAAATACCTAGCAATTAATTCACTAAATCCATCGGGCACCCACAAGCCATCATATCTAAACTCAATATAACTTGAACTCATTTCAATTCAATTAATTTACCTAAATCGTTTGCGTGATTTGTTCTTACATACTCAGAAATAGTTTTCCTTTCAGCATCGGAAAAATTCTTGAGATCTAGTATTACAACATCTGCCTTCTTAAAATGGTTTGACAATGAACTTAGAAAGTCAGTCATGTTATTCTTATCGGGAAGATAACCTCCAATATGGTCAATTGATTTATTTAAATACTTTCCCGATGTCCCAATAAAATCTCCTGCTTCGTTTTTCCCGGATACCCTTATAACAGAACCAGTAGACTCCTCAAATATTGCTGCCGCTCTCGCCTCTGACTCTTTAATCGATTTTCCTGTTTTTGAATCAATAAATGTTTTCAAAATATCATTCGTGCGTGCATTTATTCTCAACCTCCGCTGTCCTTAGTATTCCTCCCAATTCCCCAAAATTCAGAATCATGCTGGCCGTAGTCTTATAAACTTCTAACAAACTCAAAATTATGAAATTTGACTACGGCCCGATATGTATTTTCCATTGCCCCCTACAGGTTGCGACAACTCTCTCAACTTCGGTGCTCCAAATATAACGCTCCTACGGAGCGTGGGGAAATGGTTGGATGATCGGGGGGCTACCGACAAGGCGCCCCGATGGGGCGCGGGAAAATGCTATTGCAGCATACTACCTGCTAATTTGAAACACGAGGTGCATTATTCCTATAGGTAAATAACGGTTTTGGATGAAAATAGGCATTTTCAGGACGAATACCAGTCCTCTGTGAGACTAAAAACGCCTGTAATACAGTATAAAATGAAAACCAAATCGGGAAAATGCTAATGTAGCACACTACCGAAAGATGCTAATGTAGTACACTACCACTTTGCGCATGCTTTACCAATAATTCAAATTCCTCATTATAATTCTTGTTAAAGGAGTTTACAACCTCTCGATAAATTGGTATCAAGTTATCAAAATTTGGATTGAAATTAAGTTTGGCAACAATTATGGCAAGAAAAGCAGTATGTATTGGATTATAGGTAGTCACATTAAACCTATCAGGGTTTGAATTTAATAAGCCATCCAAGAAGCCGATATCCGAATACTGAATAAAGTCGTTATTTACAAATGATTCGTAAAACTCAACCTCCTTTTTAACAGCACTTAATACAGCTTCCTTTGTATCAGTATTCGAGTGGCATTCTTCAACTCTTTGCTTTGAAAGCAAACTCCTTTTTGTACTACCTACAGAAGCAAACTTATCATATAATTTACCCCATGCTATTCTCTTAAAATTTTCAACGGATTTTAATAGTATCCTAAAATCAGGTTCGATTTGAAGAAAGAACGGCGCTTCCTCAATAATATAAAGAAACTCATTTCCATTTTCTTTCTTAAAAAACCCGTTAATTGATTTTTTGTAAGAAAAACCGTGTTTGTTCAACTCGTCTCCCAAAAGTGTAAAAAACAACTGCTTTCTATCCATTTAATTCGAGTTATGCTTATTTACTCTTTTTATTTCCCCCGCTCCCCTTAGTATTCCTCTCACCTCCCCAAAATTCAGATTGATGCTGGCCGTAGTCTTATAAACTCCTAACAAACTCAAAATTATGAAATTTGACTACGACCCGATTTGTATTTTCCATTGCCCCCAACAGGTTGCGACAACTCTCTCAACTTCGGCGCACCAAATATAACGCTCCTACGGAGCGTGGGGAAATGGTTGGTTGATCGGGGGGCTACAGACATGGCGCCCCGATGGGGCGCGGGAAAATGCTATTACAGCATACTACCTGCCCAATACATTGTTCTACTGCTATCGGAGTAACTAGCCCGAAGAGCTTAAACCATCAATAGCCACCGGTGCAACCGGTGGTAATGGTTTTGTAGAGCTGCCCAACCCCAAAGGGGTTGAACTAAATAATTTGATCGAAAATGAATTTTTTAAACCCGATGAGTTCAACCCCTTTGGGGTTGGGTCGAAAATAAAAACTTCCAACCACCGGTTGCACCGGTGGCTATTGATGGTTTAAGCCCTTCGGGCTAGTTACCCTGCCTATTTGCAGGTTTCTTGCTGGTACTTCTTACAAACCTTGCAGAAATAGCGCTGAACCCCATTTTTGCTTTCCTGATAACTGGCACCTGGCATCACAAAATTTGCACTCCAATATACCTGCTAATTTGAAACACAAGGTGCATTTTTCCTATGGGCAAAAGACGGAATTGGACGAAAAGGGGAACTTTATCACCCAAAAAGGGCTATCCGGTTGACGAAAATTGCCTGTAGATAAACTTCTTTGCGCTCGCAAGGTGAAAACCTGCTAATTTGAAACACTACCAGTTTACTGTGAGACTAAAAACATCTGTAAAACAAAATAATAGGCATGCATAACTGCAAAAATTCTAATGTAGTACACACCTATTTGACCATTTCGCTTAACTTACGAACAAGTCTATTGAAGCCAAACATTCGGGTATTAATTTCTAAAGAATATTGCTCAATCTTGCCATAAGAAAGGATATTAAGCTTCAATTCATCAGCACAATATTTTGGGAATACAAATAAACCAGCTCTTGTCTTGTCTGAAAAATAATTGAAAAAACTATACTCATAATCAACTTCAACAAGATTACTAATATCAAGGATTATATTTTTTTCCCATGGGAAAAAATAGTTCACATAAATTTGATCTTTAAAAAGTACAACTCGACAACTATTTCGACAAAGCAATATGTAGAAAAAAGAAAAAGATAATATTGAATAAAAAAATCCAGATTGTATGGAAGTTTTAAACATAAGTAAAAAGACAATTAATGACACAACAATAGTGAAATAAGGATTAAATGGGTACCGCGTTGTAATTAAAGGCTTCTCAGACATAATATTTTTTTTATCCTTTTTTCGGATCAACATTTGATTTCTTTTCAGTGCCCTTTTCTTGGCTGCTGCTATTCAAATTATTATCAACAGCTTTAGTCGACTTATCCTCGAGATATTTTTTAAGATTCTCTAATGTTGATTTCCTTATTGTGTCATCGGACATTGGTCCGGAATTGGAAGACATTGCATCAATGAACAATTCAGCATCGCCTATGCCGCTAAGTAATTTAGCACCGATTTTAAGCAATTTCCCCCGCTGTCCTTAGTATTCCTCCCAATTCCCCAAAATTCAGAATGATGCTGGCCGTAGTCTTATAAACTTCTAACAAATTCAAAATTATGACAATTGACTACGGCCCGATTTGTATCTTCCATTGCCCCCTACAGGTTGCGACAACTCTCTCAACTTCGGTGCTCCAAATATAACGCTCCTACGGAGCGTGGGGAAATGGTTGGATGATCGGGGGGCTACCGACAAGGCGCCCCGATGGGGCGCGGGAAATTTACGGATATTTTAATCTTGTGTTTTGGGTGTCGACTGCATGGCTACTATCAGCTTCTGTTGTGTCACTCCCTTCAGCGTTCGGCAATTCTATTGGGCATTTGCGGGGTGTCCTTATCTCTCCCAATCAACTCACTTTCACAAATCAAAACATTGGTAGAACCTACACAGTCACCCGCATACCGTGTAATCCTTCTTTCCGAATACCTCCCAACAACGAAAAGCTCAATTCCTCATATCTCCAGGTGACATACTCTGGGTTATGGTGTTGAAGAGGCTCCATGGCATTTGTTTATTACTGGGATCTGAAAACAAAAAAACCGCTGTGGGGAACAGCGGTTACGAAACTCCATGAATTATGAAATAGGAAAACTGCTAATTTGTAGCACTACCAGTATCCCATGCTTTTGACTTTTGAACTAATTCATTTGCCTTTGAAAAAGTAACACCCAACTCCTGATAAAGCAGAAAAGCTGTCTGCAACCGACCGTAGCCAGCTCTACTCAACAAGTTAAATGTATCTTCAAGTGTGTCAGGCTTGGAAGCTATATAACTACTTCGAAAAATTTCTTTCATTTTATTATCGATAATTTCTTCATTCATAAAACTAGTCATTTAGTTTGATTATCTGTTGTTGAGCAACTCCGGGGTTTGCAGAGGAACTACCATCTGAACGTTGATAATTTAATATAAGTTCATCAAATCCAGCATTCTTCGCGTACTTCTTGAATTCGTCCAATAATCCTTTTAGCCCTTCCCTTCCTAGCTCACCAACAGCCTCTTCATTCTTAAGCCCCTGAATATATGCAGCAACTTCAATTGTTAATTTCTTCCCCTCTTCTTTTAATATTCCTCCTGCTTCAATTGTGAGTTCTGTCCCGGATTTTTTCCCGGTAAATTTAAAAAGACCAAACAAAAAATCCTCGCTTTTTGTAAAAGCTCCAGACTTGAAAAATGAACTGGAGGAACTTTGTAATCCTGCCCCTCCTGTCTCGTCCAACATTTCAATTGCTATTTTACCAACACTAATTGATGGCAAATAGTAGGGCAATAACTTATAAGCAAGTTTGGCAGATATATCCATTAACGGCCCAGAAATAGCTTGGCCAATTGCTGAGGCTAACCCAGATGCTGCGCTCCCTCCTGCAATTAAAGTAACGGCTCCAACAAAACCTGTTGCAAAAGCGTCAGCAAATTGTTGGTCTAAAACAGAACTATGTTGGGATCGGAATTCCTTCCATTTCCCTTTCCAATCGTCATTCGCTTTATCAAAATTATTACTTGTTAGTTTATTGTCCCAATTCCCATGAGTGCCGTCATAGGGCTCCCAGTAATAAAGCTCAGGTTGATTGGGAGCCTGCATAAGGGACCAAACTTGTTTCGTTTGACGGTCATACACATCCCAAACTCTTCGACCCCACTTATCTATACTTTCTGTTCTTACTTCCCAATAATCTCTAAAATCCTGTGGTTCGGCACCATCTAAGTCTACTGCTTGAATAGGTGTATTTCCAGCGAAATGATAGGGGCTATACCATGGATATCCTTTGTGAAACGGGTCAACAGAGAAGAACCTTCCTGTCCTCGGATTATAAATCCTAAACCCATAATCATACACATTCCCTTCGCCCATCACTTCCGGGTCTTTCTCCTTGCCATTGAACCCATACCGGTACTTGGCTGTTTCAGAAACCCTCCCCACCATCTGCATCCCAAACGGATAATAATCACTGGCACTGACCACATCGGGTTCATAGTAGTCGTACTCTCCGTCGGAGGAGGTATCTACGCCACTGTGTTTATCGGATACGGTGACCAGTACATTCCCCAAGTGGTTGCTTAATTCAAAGAACTTGTTTCCCCGCTTAAAATTAGATAAATAGGTTGGACCGAGCAAGTCAATATTGACAGCCGTTTCTTTCGGCTGGTCGATGTCCTGGTCTCGTTTGATGATGCCGAGGCGGCTTGAACCATATACATGATGCTCGGTGAGTTTAGCCTGGCCCTCGGCTATGCCCCAGGCCACCTTTTCATATACGGCCATCACATTGCCCTGGGCATCGCGCACATACCATGTCGCCTTGTGGGGACCGGGATACCTTCCCTCGATCTTCCCGATCCGGTTGCCATTGGCATCATAGTGGTATACAGCTTCCACTGTCGAGGATCCACTATTGGTGTCCACGGCTACCTCGGTCGTGCGGTTCAGGGATTTGATCTTCCCATATACATTCCACTTAATATTATAAACCCCTGCCTGGGTGTCCCCAATCAGGTTCCCTATCTCGTCATAGCTATAGTTGTCATTCCCCTGATTGTCTATGTCCTCCTTCAAATAATTGGTCGCGCCTACCGAGTCCTTTACATGTCTTAACCGGTTATTTGTCAGGTTTCCACTGCCATCGCGGTTGTACGCATAATTGAGACTATCCATTTCCAATGGCCGGCTGCCGGCTGTGGTGCCATTACGGAGGTACTTTAGAATATTCCCATTGGCATCATAGGCGATCCGCTCCTGATAGTCCGTGGTCAGACTTATGGCTGACCAGCTATTGCTTGTTGTATTAAGGCCCCGGTAGACATCCATCCCCACAATTCTGTTCAATTGATCGTACTGGTAATTATACAATTGCGGTTGGTTCAGCGTATTGATGGTTACAGCCATGCTGCTGATATTGCCATTGTACAGCGGTTTGTACGCGGAACCGATATAGGCGGTATGCCCGGGGAAGGGTTCCACCCCACTGCCAATAGCGAGATAATCACCCGTGTAGTAATTGAGATTAAACCCATAAGCATCCCTCGCCACCAGTTGATACCCTCCCGCCTGGCCATCCTGGCCCATATCACGATAAGAAGTCCCGGCCGTGCTGTTCACCCCTTTGAGCCATCCCTGCAAGGTATAGGCATAATCCACTCCCTGTACCTGCTGCTGGCCGAGAATGGTCCTCGCCAGGGGACCGTGTTTATAATACTGGTAATGGGCTTCGTGCTCATCCAGCGGACTCTGCCCGATCAACTCCTTGGTATCGGTCGTATATACATCGGTCAGCCGGTTGTCGGCATCGTAGATATACCGGTGGTAAAACTCGTCATTGGACTTATAGGTCGTGCCATCGTTGGTGGATGGGTTATAATGCACTTCATTGACCTACAGTCAGGTTGCCCCTTCGGGGCATTTACAAAATTCCTTTATATCAAAGAGTTTTATTTTGTTATCAACTGTAGTACTACTATCACCTTCCGTTGTGTCACTCCCTTCAGCGTTCGGTAAGGCTATTGGGCATTGGCGGGGGGTGTCCTTATCTCTCCCAATCAACTCAATTTGCACAATACAAATCATTGGAAGAACCTACACAGTCACCCGCCTACTGTGTAAACCTCCTATCCGGATACCTCCCAACAAGGCAAAGTTCAATTCCTCATATCTCCAAGTCACATACTCCGGGTTATGGTGATTAAGTTGTTCCATGGTATTTGTTTTTGCTGGGACCTGAAAATAAAAAAACCGCTGCGGGGAACAGCGGTTACGAAATACAATTATTTATAAAGTAGGGAAACCTGCTAATTTGAAACACTACCTAAGTTAATTTCAAAAACCAATGGAATATTAAACTCAAGCTCCCAATTCTTGGTATCCATATTAAAAAACATCTGTGGCCAACCATTATTCAAACCAAAATATTTAATCACGTCATCAACATTTACATTCCGGTAAAACCTTATGTGCCTATCTCTCTCTTCCCATTCTGATGCAAAAATTAAATATAAAGTTCTGCCCTTAAAACACGGTTCACCATTTAGGACAACTAGCCAGTTTAGAAAATTAGACATAGTTTTAAAAATGAAAAAGTCATTAATTTCCTCTGTTATTTTTGCCGAACTACCTTCATTAGGTCTATTAAGTACTTGTATTAAAAAATTTCCACTTATTAACTCTACAAATCGCTTTAAACCATCATTTAGTTCTGGATCATTTATCTCAATTTCACGATACCTTGAGTATCCATGGTGAAATAATAGCTTATCAAGTTGATCTAACTCTTCCTTAGGAAGTGTCCCCGATAGTCCTAAAAATTCCATATTATATTCATTTATTCTTTAAAGTACGTATATCATACCCACCTTCGCCATTAATTGCTTTAATGATTTTTCTTATATGCCGTTTTGTAACTTTTCGGTCTTTGGGGGTGGCATACCCCTTTGTTCGAGTGCTTCTTTCGAGTTCAGTTACTTTATAACCATGGCTATCTGGTTTCTTGGGATTGTGGATTCGGAATATATCCTTTCCCTTCCTCCTTATTGTTACATTGCCGCCATAAGATTTTCTAGTATAGTCATATAGGTCGTCATATTTTTCTTTTAGGGTCTTTTTTCCTAAATTTTTAAAAAAATCTTTGCTAAATGATTTTGGACTCACAGGATTCAGATCAAGTGGCACCCCGGTAGCATCAGAGAGTACCCCGATAATTTGATCTCTGATTTCATCCTTCACCTCATTAATCGCAAAATCAATGACCGATTGAGAGCTTACTAAGGTAGCAGCTCCATCAATTAAAATTCCTCCTGTAATTATTAAGCCAGATACAAATACAGCCTTTCCAATTCCATCCGCAATAGCAGCTCCAGTCCTGGTATCAACAAATTCTTGCGGTTCAAACGAAATTACATTACCATGAAATACAGACCCACTCTCGTCTTTTGTGTAATAACTAATTACCGTAGGGTCGTTAACATTACTATTTAGATAAAAATAGGATGATTTGGGATAAAGCCGATTCCATAGACCAACTTCATAGGTTTCGGCCCTAAACACCATATACTCATGTCCTACAGCATCCCGTATAATGCTACGGTAAACCTTACCAGTTATGACATTTTGTTCAATATACTCTTCCCCTTGTATAGTTATCCATGTCTCACCAGGTGGTTTAATTTTTGACCGAAGTGAATATCCTACCGGCTCTTCTCCGTCTTGGTCTATTGCTTGAATTGGAGTATTGCCTGCGTAATGAAAAGGCGAAAAATGTGAATACTTATTTGCTAAAGGATCCAGGCTCAAAAACCTCCCCACCCTCGGATTATAAATCCTAAACCCATAATCATACACATTCCCCTCGCCCATCACCTCCGGGTCTTTCTCCTTCCCATTAAACCCATACCGATACTTACTCGTCTCCAGCGTCCTCCCCACCATCTGCATCCCAAACGGATAATAATCACTGGCACTGACCACATCGGCCTGGTAGTAATCATACTGCCCGTCCGAGGAGGTATCTACGCCACTGTGTTTGTCACTGACGGTGACCAGTACGTTTCCTAAATGGTTGCTTAATTCAAAGAACTTGTTTCCACGCTTAAAATTAGATAAATAGGTTGGGCCAAGCAAGTCAATATTGACAGCCGTCTCCTTGGGCTGGTCAATGTCCTGGTCACGTTTGATGATGCCGAGGCGGCTTGAGCCATATACATGATGCTCGGTGAGTTTAGCCTGGCCTTCGGCTATGCCCCAGGCCACCTTTTCATATACGGCCATCACATTGCCCTGGGCATCGCGCACATACCATGTAGCTTTGTGGGGACCGGGATACCTTCCCTCGATCTTCCCGATCCGGTTGCCATTGGCATCATAGTGATAAACAGCTTCTACTGTCGTGGATCCACTATTGGTATCCACGGCTATCTCGGTCGTCCGGTTCAGGGATTTGATCTTCCCCCCGCTCCCCTTAGTATTCCTCTCCCCTCCCTAAAATTAAGATTGATGCTGGCCGTAGTCTTAAAAACTCCTAACAAACTCAAAATTATGACATTTGACTACGGCCCGATTTGTATTTTCCATTGCCCCCCTACAGGTTGCGACAACTTTCTGAACTTCGGTGCTCCAAATATAACGCTCCTACGGAGCGTGGGGAAATGGTTGGATGATCGGGGGCTACAGACATGGCGCCCCGATGGGGCGCTAGGAAGAGACAGAAAATATAGGCTTGAGTTTTGGGTTAATAGGAGAATTTTGCTGCGCAAAAAGGGCTATCCGGTTGGCGAATATTTCCTGTAAATGAGCTCCTTTTTCACGTTTGAATATTGAAAACCTGCTAATCTGAAACACTACCTGAAACATTGCCCCCACCATTAATAATTTCAATTACTTCTTTTACATTATTCTCTGCTGCCCAAGACCTTACAGAGCTACCATAAATATTAGGGATGTCGGAGGCGGCCTTAAATCGAATCAACAGTTTAATCGTCTGTTCACTAATTCCAAAGAACATACAGGCATACCATAGAGGCGTGTTACCAAATTTGTCTTGAAAATTGGGATTTACACCCTTCTCTAGCAGCTTTTCAATAATACGAAGGTGTCCCCTTTCTTCTAGATGCGCCTTAATAGCTACATGAAGTATGTTCCCGCCTTCGCTATACGATTCTTTAAAATTAATATCTTCCTCCAATATCAACTCAAAAATTCTATTATCCGGATAAACCACAGAATAATAAAAAGCATCACAGCCAAACTGATCTTTATAGGAAATTTCCGCCCCGGATTTTAAGCAATGTTTCACATTGTCATAATCTTTCAGTCGAATTGCTGAAAGTAGAGAATTGTTTATACTCATTCTTTCGTTTAATTTAAGTCCTTTTATTATTCCGACGGTTAGAAGGGACAAGCTCCGCTCCCCTTAGTATTCCTCCCAATTCCCCAAAATTCAGAATGATGCTGGCCGTAGTCTTAAAAACTTCTAACAAACTCAAAATTATGACATTTGACTACGGCCCGATATGTATCTTCCATTACCCCCTGCAGGTTGCGACAACTCCCTGAACTTCGGTGCTCCAAATATAACGCTCCTACGGAGCGTGGGGAAATGGTTGGATGATCGGGAGCTACCGACATGGCGCCCCGATGGGGCGCGGGAAAATGCTATTACAGCATACTACCTGCATAATACAATGTTCTTCTATTAACGGAGTAACTAGCCCGAAGGGCTTAAACCATCAATAGCCACCGGTGCAACCGGTGGTAATGGTTTTGTAGTGCTCCCCAATCCCCCTACCACCCCGCGCGCTCGCCCCATTTGCCCAAGCCAAAATAATCGTTGAGCTTGAGACCGAGGCCGAATTGATTGAGGGCGGTATTGTTTTGGTAATAGGCACGGGCATACCGGATCTGGATCTTTTTTAACAAGACCCCTACCCCCAAGGAAAACCCATTGAGCCCATTGGAGGCATTGTACACATTCAATTCCTGCCGGCGTAAATGATTATACCCAAGTGAAAACTCTAATTGCTCACTGGGATGTACCGTAGCGGCAAAAACAAAATGCCTGAATAATTTATCAAAGGTGAATTTCTTTCCGGTCGTCTCCACACCATTGCCGGCATTGAATAATGTGTCATCATACCGGATATCCCATTGATGGGCCCGTTGGGCCGTTATGGAAAAGGAGAAAGGCGCATCGGCCAAACGCTTGGTCATTCCGATCTGAAGATCAAAGGGCAGGTCATCGGGATCGGTACCCTGGTATTTCTTTAATTGAAACCCCATGTTCTTTGCCAGAATCGACGCGGTGAACAAAGCTGAACTATCCCTGAAAAGAATACCCATATCCAACGCCATGCCGGTTGAACGATATAACCCATAACCGGAATGAATGAATTTTATCGTGGCCCCATAATCCCATTTCTCCATATACGACCGGGCCGCGGAAAACTGTACCACCCAATCCACCGGACGAAAACTACCGGATACATTTCCACTGGCATCGGTTTGGGGAATCGTACCATAATCAAAGTAATGGACCCCGCCGGCGAACCGGGTATTCAAGGGCTGTGAGAAATAACCAAGGGCAAGATGAAAGGTCTTGATGCCTGCATAAAAATCATTGAACACCAGATTGGCACGGGTATGCATCTCCTTGTTCAACAGGGCCGGATTGTGAAAGGCCATCCCTACATCATTGGAAGGTTTGGATACATTCACCCCACCTAAGCCCGTCAGTTGAGGGGTCGCCGGTAATTTTAAAAAATTAAAAATGGATGACCCGCCAAGGGTTTGCCCGGAGATTTGTCCAACAAAAAATAAGGCGGATATGAAAAGGGTTAAACGCAAGTCATACGAATTTGAGAAATGCAGCCGGAACGGCAAAAAAAATCCCCCCGAAGAATCGGGGGGAACATTTTTAACCCTTAAAACAACCAACATGAAAAATTCTATATAACTAACAACGCATGTACGGGAAAATGGTTGCCTTGGTTCTTGAGATTTGAAGGTTTTTTTGTTAAAAGCCATTAGCTATTAGCTATTAGCAAAAAGCTAGTTTTTCAACGCCAACTCCAACACCTGGTTCATTGTCTTCACATAATGAAACTGCATACCCTTGATAAAGGCCGAGTCGATCTCCTGTACATCTTTTTCATTCTGAGCACATAAGATGACTTCGCGGAGACCCGCCCGCTTGGCGGCCAATATCTTTTCCTTGATCCCTCCTACCGGTAATACCTGTCCGCGAAGGGTGATCTCACCGGTCATGGCCAGGAAGGGTTTTACCCGCTTACCGGTCAGCGCCGAAGCCAGGGAGGTCATCATCGTGATACCGGCACTGGGGCCGTCCTTGGGTACCGCCCCCTCGGGTACATGGACATGGATGGTCTTTTTTTCAAATGACTTTCCATCAATTCCATACCGGCTGGCATTGGATTGTAAATAGGTCAATGCGGTGGTCGCACTTTCCTTCATTACATTTCCCAGGTTGCCGGTCAATTTCAATTCGCCTTTCCCATCACTGGTGCTGGTCTCTATAAATAATATATCTCCACCCACATAGGTCCAGGCCAGCCCAACGGCTACCCCGGGCATATTGGCGGTTTTATAGATCTCGTTGCTGTACCGGGGTTTGCCCAATATCTTTTCTACATCCGCGGCTGTCAGGGTAGGCTTTAATTTATCCTTCATCGCATACTCCTTGGCCTGATAGCGCATTACAGAAGCGAGCATCCGGTCAAGTTCACGCACTCCGCTTTCACGGGTATAATCCTGAATCACTTTCTCGATCACCTTATCACTGATCTTAAACCCGATCTTCTTTAATCCATGCGCTTCGCGCTGTTTAGGAATAAGGTGCCGCTTGGCGATCTCCATCTTCTCTTCTACCGCATAACCGCTCAGGTCAATGATCTCGAGGCGGTCACGCAAAGCGGGTTGAATATTCTGGATATTATTAGCGGTGGCAATAAACAATACCTTGCTCAGGTCATACTCTAATTCCAGATAGTTATCGTAAAAGGTATGGTTCTGTTCGGGATCAAGTACCTCCAGTAAAGCGGAAGAGGGATCGCCACGCTGGTCATTCCCAACCTTGTCGATCTCATCGAGGATCATTACGGGGTTGGAGGACTTCACCTTGCGCAGGGATTGAAGTATCCGTCCGGGCATCGCGCCGATATAGGTTTTGCGATGACCTCTGATCTCGCTCTCATCATGCAGGCCACCGAGGCTCAGTCGTACATATTTACGTCCAATGGCATGGGCGATGCTGCGTCCCAGGGAGGTTTTACCAATACCCGGAGGGCCGATAAAACAAAGGATCGGGCTTTTCATGTCCCCCTTTAGTTTAAGTACGGCCAGGTATTCCAGTATCCTTTCCTTTATTTTCCCCATGCCATAATGATCGGTATCGAGTACCCGCTTCGCCTTTTTCAGGTCATAATAATCTTCGGTGTACTCTTGCCAGGGCAGGTCCAGCATCAGGTCAAGGTGATTATACACCACGGAATAATCCGGGGTGCTGGGGTGCATCCGCTCCAGTTTCTGCAGGTTCTTGGTAAAGGCTTCTTTCGCGCTGGCAGGCCATTTTTTGGTCTCGGCCTTTTTCTGCATTTCCTTTAACTCCCGTTCATTGGTATCGCCACCCAATTCTTCCTTGATGCTTTTGAGTTGTTGCTGGAGAAAGTAATCACGTTGTTGTTTGTCCAGCTCCACCTTGGTCTTGGTGGTCACCTTATTTTTCAGCTCGGCAAACTGCAGCTCTTTATGGAGCATCTGGGTGAGTTGACTCGCCCGGTCACGGATATCATCCAGTTCCAGCAGGCGTTGTTTCTCTTTCAGGTCGGCGCTCAGGTTGCTGCACACAAAATTGATCAGGAAACCGGGGTTTTCGATATTCTTAAGGATGATCGCCGCTTCGGAGGGGATATTGGAGGAGAGGCTGACGATCTGGGCCGCCATATCCTTGATATTCGATACTCCCGCTGCAAACTCATCATTCACAGGCACTTCCGCCTCTTGCAGCACTTCAATATCGGCTTTGAAAAACGGGTCTTCGGTGGTGATCGCGATGATCCTGAACCGGCTCCGGCCCTGGATAATGATCGTGGTTCCCCCATCTGGCATCGTGATCAGTTTCACAATACGGGCCACCGTACCAATATTTTCCAGGTCGGAAATATTGGGGTCTTCAACATTACTGTCTTTTTGCGCTACTACGCCTATCAATTTGTCAGCCTTATAGGCCTCTTGTACCGCTTTGATACTCTTATCGCGGCCTACGGTTATCGGGATAACCACGCCGGGAAAAAGTACGGTATTTCGCAGGGGAAGCAGGGGTAAATGCGAGGGAATCTCAAGCCCATCGGAGGTTTCACCTTCATTCTCGTTGAGGGGAATAATGGGGATAAAGTCGGCCTCTTCTTCGGATCGCACTAGTAAATCTATGCTCTTCATCGTATATATCGGTGGTTTGACAGCCTGTCAGTCATTTTCAGGCCGGGTTAAAAATACACCGGGAATATATACTTGTCAAGAAAAGTGCCGTCTTTGGGACACGAATTACGCGAATGACACGAATGGCACGAATTGTTAGCATTCGTGCCATTCGTGTCATTCGCGTAATTCGTGTGATTCAAATTTCGCTCTTAGAATGCGATACCAACCGATAATTGCAGGGCCTGGTTCTTCCATTTATCCTGGTCGTCGATGTCATTGATGTTGTTCAAACCGATGACATAGCGGCCGGTAAAGCGGAATTTGGCCAGGTTGACCTGTACACCGCCTACCATGGAGAATTCACCTTCTTTAAAGGCATCTCCGCCATTTTGCAGGAAGGTACGGCTCTGGTCCATCAGGATACCTACTTGCGGACCTGCCTGCAGGTGGATGGGGCCGAGCAATTTGTAGTCAAGCAAAATGGGGATGGTGAGGTAATTCAATTTTACCTTGCTCTGCGAGGAATTGATCACATTCTCGTAGATCTCCTTGTAACTGCTGTCGAGGGTGGAAGAATACTGGTTGAATAAAACCTCGGGAACGATCCGTAGTTTGGGACTGATCCCGATCTCCGCAAACCCACCAATGTGGTAGCCATAGGTAAACTGTTGGGAGAAGGATTTTCCATCCACTTTGTTCACATTGGCTCCGCCTTTGATACCCAAATGAAACTGGGAAAAAGCAGCCGAAGAAAGGAAAAGGGCGACGAGAACGGTAGCTAATTTTGCTTTCATAACTAGAGTTTTAAGTTAGATGGGAAAATTCAACATTGATGCCATGCTTTGATTCCCCCTGTTAATTGTCCTTAACGAAAGGATATATAACCGTTAAGTAAATGCTTAATTGCTTTTTGTTTCTTAAAAAAAAGTAAAAGAAGCAGGTACCCGCATGAATAGATCAGAAAAGAAGCCCAAGGTTTAAGGAAACCAGGGAACTGAAATTCTTTTCCTCCGCCGGGAAATAATAGTCAAGGATAAGCTGGGGCTGGATATAGAACTTCCCGATGGAGTATTCGGTCCGTAACAGGAAGGTCAGTGCCAGGGGCTGAAATTTCAGTTGGTCATTGAGATAGGTATTCTCGGAGTTGAATAAGACATTGGTCCCGGTACGCAACAGGGTCGCATAGGTATTGGTGGATTGGTTAAACCCGAATTTCTGGGTACCACTGGTGAAGTTGATCTGGGGCGATACGCGGATATGGTCATTCAGGGACAGGATATCGAGGAAATAGAAGTCATGCCGCAGCGATGCCACCACCGACAGA
Source organism: Chitinophagales bacterium (assembly GCA_017303415.1). Classification (NCBI taxonomy): domain Bacteria; kingdom Pseudomonadati; phylum Bacteroidota; class Chitinophagia; order Chitinophagales; species Chitinophagales bacterium. The sequence continues at coordinate 1,859,807 of JAFLBJ010000001.1, read as the reverse complement.
TCGCTCACTGATTCTTCGGTATTGACTCTTATATAACCTCTTGCCCGCAGGCGCAGGTCATTGATCAAAGATTCCCGCTCATCATAATCGGACCGGCTGCCCCATCCATAACTTACCGACACGGATGGCCGCAACCACCATTTTCGGTAACTGAAATAGGCATAGAGTTCGTTTTGCAGGGGCGTAGTATAAAAAGGCAGGCTGTCACGGGTAAAGTACCGCGTATAGGCAAACCCGGTGGCCAGGTTTTTATTTTTTAAATAATCATAACCCGGGCTGATAAAGAATTGGTAGAGGTTCAGGTTCTCTCCGTCGTGAACGATATTGCCCGTAGTGGTCAGATTGAAACCTGACTTATGGTAATAGGCCAGCGTGGGGGAATAGGTGAACTGTTGTTGGGGATCGAGCAGAACGGAGGATTTATTGGTATAATTATAAAATCCCCTCCCCAGCGAAAGCCCGGTCATCAGGTAGCTATGTGGTTTGGAAATGGAATCTAAAAAGGAAGCGAATTCATCAAAGAGGAAATCATAGTCCATATCCGTCGTATCCGAAAAAAGGATATCCTCTGTTTTTTGGGTGGTATCGGTCTGGGCCTGTGCAAAAAAAGCCTGTACGAGGATGATCCCAATCATCCCCGCCCGTTTGAATATTCGGGGCAGTTGTATTGCTTTTTGATTCAAAAGGCTTGTATTCCGGCGTTTATGACCCAGTATGCAGGCATGGGTTTAATATGCCCTGGAAAATAATCAAACGAACCGGGGTCAAAAATATTGAGGAAACCGTTTTAAATCAATTCAATAAGGGTGATTTCGGGTAAAATACCTACACGACCCGGGTAGCCGATAAAGCCAAAACCCCGGTTGACATAGAGTTTTTGGGAACCTGTTTCGTAAAGACCGGCCCATTGTTTATAGAAATATTGTACGGGGCTCCAGCGCCATCCGGGTATTTCCACCCCGAATTGCATACCGTGGGTATGCCCGGAAAGCATCAGGTCAATATCGGGATAGCTTTTTACCACTTCTGCATCCCAATGCGAGGGGTCGTGACTCATCAGGATCTTAAAAGGATGTGGTTGGGCGCCTTCATAGGCCTTGCCCAGGTCGCCATAACTGTGAAAATTACCCCGGCCACTGATGTTTTGTACCCCTAACAAAGAAAGGGAATGACCATCTTTTTCGATGACGTGGTGCTCATCCATCAGGAGCTTCCAACCCATTTCGGCATGCACATTCTTTAACCGTTCCAGGTTGGCTGCTTTGGCTTCGGGGCTTTCCCAGCGGGCATAGTCACCATAATCGTGGTTACCCAGGGTAGAAAACACACCAAGTGGAGCGCGAAGCTGAGAAAAGACTTCTTTATAATGTTCCATTTCATCGGCCCGGTCATTCACGAGGTCACCCGTGAACAGGATCAGGTCGGGTTTCTGTTCCAGTATTTTTTGTACCCCGCGGTTTACGGCTTCTTTATCGGTAAAGCTTCCCGAATGGATATCGGAGATATGCACGATACGAAGTCCTTTGAAAGCGGCCGGTAAATTGGAAAAGGCCAGAGGTATTTTTTTCAGGTCATAGCGGTATTTGTTTCCAAAACCATAAACCAGCGAACCATACAAACCTCCTCCGGCGATCATCCCCATCCAACTGAGGAAAGCCGATCGCGGAATGGCATCTCCCCCACTCCCATCCTTCGCGCTGTTACCGGAAAGAAAGGTTTTAAAAGCCACCCACTGGGCGCCGCGACGAATATCATCCACCAGGAAAAAAACTGCCCCGATCAATTTGGCAAAAAACAATCCGATGATCAGCGCAAAGATGGTGGACCGGATCACTTTGGAAGCCTGGTCAAAATGCAGATAAGGCAGAAGCAGGAGGGTTCCTACTGCCGACACAGAAAGCACCCAGTACACTACATGAATGATGGTCCGGGTACGGATACCGGTGGAAGCCGTCAGCACCTTCAGGGCCTGAAAAACATATAGGTCAAGCAAGACCATGAAAAGGATGAAAATCCACCAAAAAGGAGAACTACGCATGAAAAAAGGGATTGATTGCTACTGTCGAAAATATTTATACCCAAAAAAACTACTTTAACAACAGAATCGGTCATTTAGTTCCCATAAATTAACCACAAGGCTTATTTTTGCTTTCCTTCAAAAATTAATAATATGACGTTGAACTACTACGGCCATTCCTGTTTTTCCGTAGACGTGAACGGCAAAAAAATATTGTTTGATCCTTTTATTACCTACAATGAGTTGGCAAAGGCGATCGATATTGAAACCATTGAGGCGGATTATATCCTGCTTTCCCACGGGCATGCAGATCATATTGCCGACTGTATAGCCATAGCCACCAGAACAGGCGCCAAAGTAGTTTGCAGCTGGGAGATCCATGAATGGCTCAATAAAAAAGGTGTGTCAAATACCCATCCGATGAATACGGGAGGTCGGTGGGATTTCGGTGATTTTGTGGTTAAATGCGTAGTCGCCCAACATTCCTCCGGATTACCCGATGGCAGCTATGGCGGAAACCCCATGGGTTTTATCGTGTACGGTCAGGAAGGTAATTTTTATTATTCCGGTGATACTGCCCTGACCCTTGATATGCAACTAATTGCAGACTGGGCAACCTTGAAGTTTGCGGTCATGCCCGTTGGGGATAATTTCACCATGGGTCCGGAAGATGCGGTCAAAGCTGCAAAAATGATCCGCTGCGAGACGGTTGTTGGCGTTCATTTTGATACATTTGGCTTTATTAGGATCGACCATGCCGCCGCGAAAAAGTGTTTTGCGGATGAAGGGTACACATTGCATCTTCCCGGTATTGGTCAACAATTGAGTTTATAATAAAAAATACGAGGGGTTCCGATTATGGCAAGAGTTATTGGTGTGGCCAATCAAAAAGGGGGTGTAGGTAAGACCACTTCCGCGATCAATGTTGCGGCGAGTCTGGCTGTACTTGAATACAAAACCCTGCTGGTGGATGCCGATCCGCAGGCCAATAGCACGACCGGGGTAGGTTTTGACCTGCACAACATTACCCATAGCCTGTATGACTGCATGGTGAATGAATCGGTAGCCAGGGATGTAATCCTCAAAACGGAAATACCCTATCTCGACCTGATCCCCTCACATATTGACCTGGTAGGTGCTGAGATCGAAATGATCAATTACCCCAACCGGGAAATGGTTTTGAAAAATATCCTCGACCCGGTGAAGGGCGATTATGATTTCATCATTATTGACTGTTCCCCTTCGCTTGGCCTGATCACTGTTAATGCATTGACCGCATCTGACTCGGTGATCGTTCCTGTACAATGCGAATTCTTTGCCCTGGAAGGTTTGGGCAAACTGCTCAATACGATCAAGATCGTGCAAAGCCGGCTAAATACCTCTCTGCTGATCGAAGGCATCCTGATGACCATGTACGATGGACGTCTCCGCCTCTGCAACCAGGTGGTAAGCGAAGTACGTCGCCACTTTGAAGACCTGGTCTTTGACACCATCATCCACCGTAACGCCAAGCTCAGCGAAGCCCCCAGTGTAGGTAAACCCGTGATCCTGTATGATGCCAAAAGCAAGGGTTCGGTGAACTACCTCAACCTGGCCAAAGAGATCCTTCAAAAGAACGACATGACCAAGATCCGGCAGGAAGAACGAATCATGGAACTCTAAGCCGGAACCTAACAACCATTGCCCATGACCAGCCCCAAACAGAACAAAGAAGCATTAGGTAAAGGAATACGATCCCTGTTACAGGGCATTGATGCCGACCTGAAAAGCAGTGCGAATACCCTGAAAAGTACCGTAGTGGATACCGTTACCGGTGTTACCCGTATCCCGATCGATACGATCGAAACCAACCCCAAACAACCACGTCGCGATTTTGACGAGACCGCCTTACAGGAACTCGCAAATTCCATTCGCATACACGATATCATTCAACCCGTCACCGTATCCAAACTTCCTTCGGGTAAATACCGGCTTATTTCCGGGGAACGGAGATGGAGGGCATCAAAGATCGCCGGGCTAAAAGATATACCGGCCTATGTACGCCAGGCCAACGATCAGCAATTATTGGAACTGGCCCTGCTGGAAAACCTGCAGCGGGAAGACCTCAATGCCATTGAAATTTCGCTTAGCTATAAGCGGATGATGGAAGAACTGAGCTATACGCAGGAACAGGTGGCCGACCGTATGGGCTTTGACCGGAGTACCGTTACTAATTATATCCGGTTACTGAAACTACCCCCCGATATCCAGATCGCCCTGCGAAAGGGAGAAATGAGCATGGGACATGCACGGGCCCTTATCAATGTGGACACCATTGACAAGCAACTTTATATTTTTTCAGAAATAAAAGAAAAAGGATTGTCGGTGCGACAAACCGAAGCCATGGTTCGTAACCTGTACAAACAGGATGGCCCTGTTAAAAAACAGGTAAAAACCTCGCTGCCTCCGGCCTTCCAGAAAATTGAAGATAAATTAGCATCGCATTTCAGTACCCGGGTAAAATTGAAACACCAATCCGATGGAAGCGGGCAACTTACGTTTGATTATTATTCATTGGAAGAATTCAATAAACTGCTCGGTCAATGGAATGTTACCGTAGATTGACCATGAAGACGATCCAATTCATTTTTTTATCCCTGTTTTTATTCATGGCCGGCCAGCAGGTTCAGGCACAGGAAACCATCATGGGGCTAAACGATTCCATTCCTGCCACCCCACCAATCATCAAACCCGATACCGCAAGAAAGAATACCTATCCCCGCAAAGTAGCTTTGCGCTCGGCCATTATTCCGGGTTGGGGACAGGCCACCAATAAAAAATACTGGAAGATCCCGATCGTTTATGCCGCACTCGGAATCACTTCCTATGTGTTCTTTGATAACATCGGTGTTTACCGGGAATACCGTTTTGCCTATGCCGCACGTATCAAAGCACAAGCCCCTGCCTACGATTCCACTGACTACAATACACTCGACCAACTTTACAAGATCATCAGCCCTGAATCCATCCGCGCCGGAAGAGATGAATTCAGAAAATACATTGATTATTCCGTTCTGGTATTTGTCCTGTTTTGGGGACTGAATGTAGTTGACGCCGCTGTAGACGGACACCTGAAGAGTTTTGATATTTCACCCGACCTCAGCATGAAGATCAAACCGGTGGTCAATCCTTATTTGAGAACGGCAGGTGTGGGGTTGGTGTTTACTATCGGGAAGAAATAATAGCACGAATTTTAACTCTTGATAATATATATGAAGATTGCTTTAATTGGATACGGCAAAATGGGCAAAGCCATTGAAGAGATCGCTTTGCAGCGCGGACATGAAATTGTATTAAAGGTCAATGATGAGAACCTGGCCGATTTCAGTGAAGCCAATCTGAAAAAAGCCGATGTGGCCATTGAGTTCACGGGCCCGCATAGTGCCTTTGAGAATGTAAAGCAGGTATTGACATGGGGCATTCCGTTGGTATGCGGCTCCACCGGCTGGCTTGATAGGTGGAAAGAGATCGAATCACTCCGGGCAGAGACAAAAGGATCGTTTATATATGCCAGTAATTTTAGCGTGGGTGTCAATATCTTTTTTGAACTGAATAAACGATTGGCCGAACTGATGGCTCCCCATGATGATTATGATGTACAATTGGAAGAGATCCATCATACCCAGAAAAGAGATGCCCCGAGCGGAACCGCCATTACCCTGGCAGAACAGGTACTCGAAAAAATAAAAAGAAAGAATACCTGGGTCAACCAGAACAGTGACAATCCCAAAGACCTTGAGATCGTGAGTGCGCGCATAGACCCCGCGCCAGGTACCCATAAAGTGCGCTACAGCTCGGCCATTGATGATATTGAGATCATCCACACGGCGCATAACCGCACCGGTTTTGCCCTGGGTGCGGTATTGGCCGCCGAATTCCTGCAGGGGAAAAAAGGTTTGTTCACCATGAAGGATGTGTTGGGATTATAGTATTTTACAACACACTATGCCTGCCACCCGTTATGCCCTCATATTGGCCTGCTTATTCCTCGTCCTTTCCGCGGATGCCCAGAAGGAAGAAGTGAATACCCTGATTGAACGGTATGCCCGTCAGTCGGTGGAAATGCGCAATACCAATGCCGATAGCTGTTTTCTTCTTGCGGATAAGGCCTATACCCTGGCCAAAGAAAAAGGCTCGGACTATTCCCTCTTACTTGCCAACTATGCCATGGGACAGGCCCAGGCTGTAAAGGCCCGGTACCGAACCGCCATGAATTATTTTGAAGAATGCCGGCTCTTAAGTGAGAAGACCCGCAACGATTCAATGATGGGGAACACCTATGGCGCACAGGGTACCGTACTTTGGCAATTGGGAAAACATGCGGAAGCTCTTGAAGTGCAGTTCCGTGCCCTCAGCATCCGCGAAAAGATCAATGATCAGAATGGTATGATCGCCTCGCGGCTTAATATCGGGATGGTGTACCAATCCCAGGATAAACTCCCCCAAGCTGAGGTTTATATCCGGGAAGCGCTGGATATGCTGAATGACCTGCAAACGCCACAGGCCCCTCGCCTTCGTTTAACAGCACTCCACACCCTCGCCAACATTTATGGCATGCAGGGAAAAATAAATGAGGCCCTGCAATTGGATAGCCTCGGGATTCAAATTGCGGAAGAAACCAATAACGCATTCTCCAAGGCCATGTTTTACGACAACATGGGGAATTGTTACATGTATGGATCCCCGCCTGATTTTGCAAAGGCCTTTGCCTATTTTCGCCGCACTATCCTGATCGATTCTGCTTTTGATAATAAAAAACAAATGAGTGACAGCTATCTCAATCTGGGTCATTTGTTTTCCTTTCAAAAAAAATACAATGAGGCCATTCCCTATTTTTTGCGATCGGTAGCGCTGGCCGATTCGGCCGGTTACGCGCAGGGTCGTCAATTGGCCTATCAGTACATGTCTGAATCTTATAAGAAAGCCGGGCAGGTCGAGTTGGCATTTGAGGCGCTGAAAAAATCAGAATCATTGAAGGACAGTCTGCTGAATATTGAGAGCGAGACCAAGATCGCTGAATTGCAAACGATCTACGAGACCGAGAAGAAACAAAAACAGATCGAGTTACAGCAAACACAACTGAGTAAGAAAAATTATATCATTGGAGGTACCGTACTTATTTTGCTCCTGACTGCCTTTTCCGGCTACCTGATTTACCGGCGATACCGCCTGCGGCAAAAGCATCAGTTGCAGCAGGAGATCATGCATCAACAGGAAATTGCCACCCGTGCGGTGATGGAAGCCGAAGAAAGTGAGCGGCAGCGGATCGCGAAGGACCTGCACGACGGAGTGGGACAAATGATGAGCGCGGCCAAAATGAACCTTTCTGCCCTGGAATCGGAACTAACCATTGCCGACCCGGGTCAGCGGGCCTCACTCGATAAGATCATCGGCCTGGTGGATGAAAGTTGTAAGGAAGTACGTACAGTAAGTCATAACATGATGCCCAATGTGCTGTTGAAAAAAGGGTTAGCCTCTGCCATTGGCGATTTTCTGGAAAAGATCGAAAGCAAAGTATTAAAGGTGCACCTGCACACCGAAGGGCTGCAGGACCGGATCGACAGCAATGTGGAAATTGTATTGTATCGTGTGATACAGGAATGTGTCAACAATGTGATCAAACATGCCGGGGCCACCCACCTCGATATTTCGATCATCCGTGATAAAGACGGCATTAGTGCCACCATTGAAGACAATGGAAAAGGGTTTGCCGTTTTGGATGAAGCGAATGGGGATGGGATGGGGTTAAAAAATATCCGTACGCGGGTGGAATTTCTGAAAGGCACGGTGGATTTTGATTCTGCCCCGGGAAAAGGAACCCTGGTAGCGGTGCATGTACCTCTTTCGTAATCCAAAGAGGATATAGCTGAAAATTCGTTCTTAGGTTTCTCGCAGCGAACGCCAGGAAGCGCTGCCTTCGCTGCGAGAAACAATAATAAATAGTTATTTTCGACAAATGGGGAAGAGAAAGATCAAAGTGGCCTTGGTGGACGATCACCAGATCGTGATCGATGGGTTATTGTCTTTATTAAAGGGGACCGATTCGGTGGAGTTGGTATTTTCTACCACGAAGCCCGAAGAAGTAATCGGTCTTCTTCAACTGCATCCGGTGGATATCCTGCTGACGGATATCATGATGCCTGTCATTCCCGGCAATGAATTGGCCAAAAAAGTGCGAAAGGAATTTCCCCTCCTTCGTATCCTCGCGCTTTCCATGAGCGGGCAGGGTGAATTGGTCAATGAAATGATCACCGAGTCCGATATATCCGGTTATGTATTGAAGAATATCGGTAAACAGGAACTTGTAACCGCCCTCGAAAAGATCGCGGCCGGTGGTATATATTTTAGTGAAGAAGTGATCAGGGAACTGAAAAACTCTGACCGTCGCAAAAAGCAGGCAGAAGAGGCCCACCTTACTGAAAGAGAGATCGAGATCATCCGCCTGATAGAAAAGGAATACAATAACCGTCAAATCGCCGATGCACTTTTTATTTCAGAAAGAACAGTAGAAACCCACCGCAAGAATATTTTCCGAAAAACAAATACGAATAGTGTGATCGGGTTGGTGAAGTTTGCGTATGAACATCGGCTGGTGTGAGGCGAGAGACGTGAGGCGCCTCACGATTCTCACCTCTCCCCCAAATCATGCCCCATCCTATCCCGCTTTGTAGCTAAATACTTTTCATTATGCGGGTTGGCGTGTATGCGAATGGGAATATTATCCACCACTTCCAATCCATAGCCAATAAGCCCTACTCTCTTCTTGGGGTTATTGCTGATCAGTTTCAATTTGGATATACCCAGATAGCGAAGTATCTGAGCGCCTACTCCATAATCCCGTTGGTCCATTTGAAAACCCAAATGAAGGTTGGCATCCACGGTGTCCATTCCCTGCTCTTGCAGGCGGTAGGCCTTGAGTTTATTCAACAGACCGATACCACGGCCTTCCTGGTTCATATAAAGAATGACCCCTTTCCCTTCTTTCTCCACCATTTGCATAGCGCAGTGAAGTTGTTCGCCACAATCACAGCGAAGCGATCCCAGGATATCCCCGGTGAAACAGGAGGAGTGAACACGCACCATCACCGGTTCATCTGCTTCCCATTTCCCTTTGATCAGGGCCAGGTGTTCGTTGCTTGAATTCTTTTCGCGAAAGGCTTTGAGTTTGAACATACCAAACTGGGTGGGCATATCTACTTCCACCACCTCCTCGATCAGGGAATCGCGGGTGATGCGGTATTCAATCAGGTCTTTGATGGAAATGATACTGAAATCAAATTTTTTGGCGATCTCCATTAATTGAGGGAGGCGGGCCATTGTGCCGTCATCATTCATGATCTCGACCAATACCCCGGCAGGTTGATAACCAGCCAGGCGCGAAAGATCGATCGCGGCTTCGGTATGTCCGGCCCGGCGAAGCACGCCGCCGGTCTTTGCACGCAGGGGGAAGATATGTCCTGGCCGGCCGAGGTCTTCCGGCCTGGTTTCCGGATCGATCAGGGCTTTGATGGTCAGTGATCTGTCTTGTGCTGAAATACCGGTTGTACAGCCATGTCCCAGCAGGTCGACCGACACCGTAAATGCCGTTTCATGCAAGGCGGTATTATTATTGACCATCAGCTCCAGTTTGAGCTCTTCGCAGCGTTGTTCCAGCAGGGGGACACAGATCAATCCCCGGCCGTGCTTGGTCATGAAATTGATCACTTCCGGGGTGGCTGCTTCGGCGGCACAAATGAAATCTCCCTCATTTTCACGGTCTTCATCATCGACCACGATCACCAGTTTTCCGGCACGTATATCCGCAATAGCTTTCTCAATCGAATCCAGCATATTCCAATTTTTAGCAAAATTAGCCACAATTTTCCAGCTTGTCTTTATACCCCTATCTTTGACCCGCTATGCAATGACCCGCAGGCTCCGCTGGCAGTGGTTTGGTAGGTAATAAATTGTTAATAATCCAACTCTGTCCGGTAGCCGGGAAATTGCTTTCTTTGCACCAAAATTAACATAATGCTTATGTTTAAGAGAAGTATCCCTTACTTTATCGTATTGATTATTACGTCATTGTGTTCAATGGCGCAGGTCACTACCAGTAGTATGACCGGTACGGTAAAGACCGACAAAAATGAGCCCCTTGTTGGCGCATCTGTTACACTCACCCATGTTCCCACCAAGACCGTGTACACCACGATCACCCGGAGAGACGGCCGCTTTGATGTAGCCAATATCAACCCTGGTGGACCCTACACACTTGAAATATCCTTTACCGGATTTGACAAGCTGGTAAAATCAGACATTTTTGTTTCCCTTGGGGAAACATCCCGTCAGGATCTTGCCATGGGCCAGGATGTGAAAACATTGTCGGAAGTGGTACTGGCTTCCTCCCGTCGCGCCCGTGAAGGCGCCAAGGGTGGTACCGAAACCGCTGTAGGTCGTGATAAAATGCAAAACCTGCCTACCGTTGGCCGTAACCTCTCGGACTACCTGCGTTATGTACCCCAGGCCAAGATCACCGGTGACGGTGGTATCTCCCTGGCTGGTCAAAACAACCGCTACAACTCATTCTATATTGACGGAGCCGTGAATAATGATGTATTCGGGCTTTCCGCTTCAGGTACCAATGGTGGCCAGGCAGGTATTGCCCCGGTCTCCATCGATGCCATCGACCAATTCCAGGTTGTTATCTCTCCTTATGATGCGGCCCTGGGTAACTTTACCGGTGGTGGTATCAATGCCATTACACGGAGTGGTACCAACGAGATCGATGGTTCGGTGTACTATTTCTTCCGGAACCAATCTTTGTCTGGTAAAACACCTGGTGTTGACAAAAGCGTGGCCACCAAATTGGCCGATTTCAAAAACCAGACCTATGGTTTCCGCGTTGGTTTCCCCATTGTAAAGAACAAGATTTTCATGTTCATCAATGGAGAAATGCAAAGAGATACACGTCCACAACCTTATGATATTAGTGGATACCTGGGCAATTCATCGCAAACAGATATTGAAAATCTGGCCGCTTACCTGCGTACCACTTACGGGTATGAACCCGGCACTTATCTGGACAATCCGGAAAAGATCAATGCCGACCGTATCGTTGCCAAAATTGACTGGGCGCTTAACAGCAAGAACAAACTCAGCGCCAGCTATCGGTACAATGCCGGTGAACGCTTCAACGTAAGCCGCAGCAGCAACAGCACGATCAACTTTTATAACAACGGATATATTTTCCCAACCACCACCCATTCAGGTTCTATAGAATTGAACTCCCGTTTCAAGAAAGGATCTAACAATCGCTTGTTACTGACCTTTACCAATGTAACGGATGACCGTGGTGCGATCGGCGATCCATTCCCGCGTGTAACCATTCGTGACGGATCAGGTTCCATTGTATTTGGTACAGAGGAATTCTCTACCGGAAACCTGCTGAAGCAGAATAACTACGCCATCTTTGATGTATTCAAATTCTATAAAGGCAACCAAACCTGGTCGATCGGTACAGACAATGAGTTGAGCAATTCAACCAATATCTTTATCCGCCAGAACTATGGTTCCTATGTTTACAACAGCCTCGCCGCCTTTACCAGCGGTGGAACGGCAGCTACCTACAACCGCTCTTACTCACTGTTGGATCCCGGAAAATCAGGGGATGAGTCAGTGAATGCAGCGGCTAAATTCAACACCCTCCGTTTAGGTTTCTTTGTAAATGATGAGATCCGGGTAGATGATGCCCTGACCATCAATGTGGGATTGCGTTTGGATAACACCAAGTTCCTGACCACACCACGTACAGACAACTTCTTTAACGACAGCGCCCTGAGCAAAATCGAACAGTATTATGATATGCAAGGTGCCCGCTCGGGTCAGATTTCCAGTCCCAAGTGGTCCCTCAACCCCCGCTTTGGTTTTGTTTATAAAATGGCCAAACATAATATGACCATCCGTGGTGGTGCCGGTTTGTTTACCGGACGTGTACCTCTGGTATGGCCTGGTGGTGTGTACAACAACAATGGTATCAGCCTGGCTGGTATCGCCCGCTCCAATGTGGCTTTCCGTGAAGATCCCTTTGGACAATATGTGGCCAGCGACTTTGGTATCAATGTTCCTGTTCCTTCCGGACAGGTGGACCTGATCTCCAAGGAATTCAAAATGAACAAAGTGGCCCGTACTTCACTGGCCGTTGAAAAAACAGCCGGAAAGAACTGGAAGTTCATCGTAGAAGGTATCTATACCAGCAATATCAATGAGATCGACTACAAGCGTGTAGACATCCTGCCTCCCACACTGCAATCAGTTGGAGCAGATGTACGGAATGTATATCCCCTGTCTGGTAATTTCGCTGCCCAGATCCCCTTCCGTGGCAATGGCACCAACCCGTATACCGGTGTTTACCTGCTTAGCAACAATGAAGATGGCGCCAAAGGCCATTCTTACAATATCTCCTTTACCATCGATAAAGGCTGGAGCAATGGTTTCGCCTTTAATGCCAACTATACCTATGGTCGCTCGATTGTACGCAATGAAGGTACCAGCTCCCAGAACAACAGCCAGTGGCGCTTTATGGAAACCGTTTACGGACGTAATTTCCTGAGCCTGTCTACCAGCGACTACGACCTGGGAAGCCGGATCAACGTTTACGTGGCCAAGAAAATCACCTGGGCCAACAAGAAACTGGCTACCACCATTTCACTGGTGTATAATGGCCAGAGCGGAAGTCCCTTTAGCTATGTTATCAACCGCGGTATGATCCGTGACCTGGATAACTTCGAAACCAATGACCTGGCCTATATTCCGGCCGACATTTCGGAGATCAACTTTATTCAGAACGGTGCGGCCAGCCCTGCTGACCAGTGGAATGCCTTTAATGCCTTTGTTGAAGGTGACAAATACCTCAAATCCCGCCGTGGACAATATGCAGAGCGTAATGGTGCCCGTCTGCCCTTTACCAATATCGTGGACCTGAAACTCCAGCAGGATTTCAACATCAAGCTGGGTGCCCGGACCTATCAGGTACAGGTGACCTACGATGTGTTCAACTTTACCAACATGATCAACAATAAGTGGGGTAAGGCCTATTTCATGTCCAATGACCAGGCTATTCTGCTCGATTTCCAGGGCTATGTCAGCGCAACCGACCTGACTCCCCTGTACCGCTTTACAGCCCCCACCACCGGAAATTACTGGACAATTTCGGATGGTGTTTTCAACAGCGCCCGTTGGACCAGCCAGCTGGGTGTCCGCCTCAATTTCTAATTGATTCTCACCGGATAACGAAAACCCCGCGATTTCGCGGGGTTTTTTGTTTTTTGGGGCCAAAAGATTTAATTTGCCGCATTAAAGCGGATTTGCTCAAATTCGCAACCGAAAACTAATAATATGCTTATGCTTAAGAGAATTGTACGACTACTCTCCGTATTGTTCGTTATGTCCCTGTCCGTACAGGCACAAGAGACCAACAGTAGCATTGGCGGTTTGATCAAAGGAGCCAATAATCAACCGTTGGTTGGCGCTACCATCACCGCTGTCCATGTTCCCACAGGTACCAAGTATGTCGTTCTCGCCCGAAGCAATGGCCGCTTCGATATCAATAACATGACCCCCGGAGGACCTTACACCGTAACTGTTTCCTTTGTCGGATTCAATGATGAGGTAAGAGAAAATATATTCCTCAGCCTGGGTGATAAAGCCTCTTACGATTTTGTGTTGGTGGATAAAGCCGGCAACCTCACCGAGTTGGTATTGACCTCCCGTCGTGCCGCTGGTACAGCCAAGACAGGTTCTGAAACCAGCATTGGTCGGGATAAAGTGGCCAATATCCCTACCGTATCGCGTAGCTTAAATGATTATCTGCGTGCAACACCTCAGGCAAAGATCACCGGTGACGGTGGTGTTTCCCTGGCTGGTCAGAATAACCGCTATAACTCTTTCTTCATTGATGGCGCCATCAATAATGATGTATTTGGTTTGGCCGCTTCCGGAACAAACGGAGGTCAAGCCAATATCAACCCCATCTCCATTGATGCCATCGACCAGTTCCAGGTGGTACTTTCTCCCTACGATGCCTCACTAGGTGGATTTACCGGTGGTGGTATCAACGCCACTACCCGTTCCGGTTCAAATGAACTGCATGGCGCAGCCTGGTATTATTACCGCGATGAGAAACTCGCTGGTAAAACACCCGGTGGTGTTGCAGTTGATCAACGTGTGCGTCTGGCTAATTTCCGCAACCAAACCTATGGTGCACGTTTTAGCGGACCATTGATCAAGAATAAACTGTTCTTCTTCCTGCTGGGTGAGATCCAGCGTGATGAACGCCCTCAGCCTTTCAACATCGCTGATTACAGAGGTAACTCCAATCAGGCCACCATTGATAACCTGGTGTCATACCTGAAAACAACTTATAATTATGATGCCGGATCCTACCTTGATAATCCTGAGCAGGTGAAAGCAAATCGTGTTACTGCCAAACTCGACTGGAACCTGGGTAAAAACAACCGGACCAAATTGTCCATGAGCTATCGCTACAACCAGGGCGAACGTTATAATACCAGCGCCAGCAGCAGCACCACCATCAACTTCTTTAACAACGGTATCCTGTTCCCCAGCAAATCGCACACAGGTACTTTTGAGTTACGTAATAGCCTGAAAGGAGGCGCCTCTAACCGCTTGCTGATTACCTATACCGATGTAACCGATAACCGTGATCCGATCGGACAACCCTTCCCACGGGTAACGATCAATGACGGAGCTGGCCGCTTTATCTTTGGTACAGAGAACTTCTCCACGGGTAACTACCTGGCCCAAAAGAACTGGACCATCAATGATGTGTTCAAATTCTATCTGGGCAATAACCTGATCTCTGTCGGTACCGACAACCTGATCAGCAAAGCAAACAACCTCTTCATTCGTGACCTGTATGGTAACTATACCTACAACAACCTGAATGATTTTCTGAATGACGTAACGCCTAACCAGTATTCGTACACCTATTCGAACCTGGAAGAGACAACGGATGAAAAGAATTCCAAATCGGCTGCCCGTTTCAATTATATCAACTGGGCCTTCTTCATCAATGATGAGATCAAAGCCAATCAAAACCTGACGATCAATCTCGGTCTGCGTGCAGATAAGACCGTTTTCCTGAACCGCCCCAACGCCGATCCTTTCCTGAACGATACGGCTTTGGCGATCATTTCACAATATTATGATCTCAACGGTGCGCGTTCCGGCCAAATGGCACAAGTTCCCTGGTCACTTTCTCCCCGCGTAGGTTTTACCCTGCGTGTTCCGGATGAAAATACCACTGTTCGTGGAGGTATCGGTCTCTTTACCGGTCGTATGCCGCTTGTATGGCCTGGTGGTGTTTATAACAACACCGGTATCAACCTGGGTTCTGTAACCCAGACCACACCGGGGTTTGCCACTTTCTATTCCGGTTTCCGTCCCGATCCATTCAATCAATACACACCGGCTGACCTGAATACATCCGCCAGCACGGCCAAAGGCCAGGTGGACCTGATCGCTGCTAAATTCAAACTCCCCAAACTGTTCCGTACTTCACTGACTGTTGAAAAACGGCTCAGCAAAGGTTGGACACTTACCGTGGAAGGATTGTTTAGCAAGAATATCCACGAGATCTATTATCAGAACGTAAACATCCTGCCTCCTACACTGAAAAGTGTTGGAGCCGGTGCACGTACAGTGTATACATTTGGTGGCACTCCCAACAGGATCCCGCTGCTCTCCAATGGATCTAACCCCTATGGTGCCAATGATATCTTTGTCCTGAGTAATAATGCAGGTACTAAAGGGTACTCGTACAACTTCACCATGGTATTGGATAAAGCCTTCCAGAATGGATGGGCCGCTACCATGAGTTATGCCTACGGTAATTCAATTGTAACCAACGAGGGTACCAGCTCGCAGAACAATAGCCAGTGGCGCTTTATGGAAGCCGTAAATGGCCGTAACGGACTGGGGCTTTCCATTTCCGACTTCAACCTGGGTCACCGCTTCTTTGGATACCTGTCCAAGAAGTTCACCTATGGTGCGAAAAAAATGGCTGCCACTACCTTTACCCTGGTGTATAATGGTCAGCAAGGACAACCCTTTAGCTATGTGTACACAGGTAGTATGGTGGGTGACCGCGCCAGATCAGAGACCAATGACCTGATCTATGTGCCTACAGCCGCAGAATTGCAAACCACTACTTTCCTGAGTGTAACCGTAAACGGCGTAACATACAGCGAAGCCGCTCAACGTCAACTGTTCGAGAATTATATTCAGGCGAACAAATATCTCCGCAACCGTCGTGGCCAGTTTGCCGAGCGCAATGGTTCACGTCTGCCCTGGAGCCATTTGCTTGATCTGAGCATCAAACAAGACTTTAGTGTGAAACTGGGTAAGAAGATTCATACCCTGCAGATCACCTATGATATCTACAACTTTACCAATCTGCTGAACCGCAACTGGGGTAAGACCTACTTCCTTGCCAACGACCAATACGGCCTGTTGCAATTCAACAGCTATACCAGCGCTACCAACCTGACTCCGCGCTATACGTTCCGCCCACAAACCGGAACCCCCTGGAGCCTGAGCACCAGCACCGCTCCTGGTTTGAGTGCAAGATGGCTGAGCCAGATCGGTGTGAGGTTGTCGTTTTGATGAGGGAAGGGAGAGGCGTGAGACGTGAGGCGTGAGTTTCGTGAGACGTGAGGCGTGAGGGGTGAATAGTGAATAGTGAATAGTGAATAGTGAATATAGCGTCGATTGTTTTTTTTAAATAATAAAGAAAAAGGCCTCATTTGAGGCCTTTTTTTATTATCAGAAGTTATTTCACTATTCACCATTCACTATTCACCATTCACTATTCACCATTCACTATTCACCTCTCACGCCTCACCCCTCACGCCTCACGAAACTCACGCCTCACGCCTCACGCCTCTCGCTCCCCCACCCCCACCTCAAAAATTCCGGCATCGCCCGTCCCCAGGTTTCCACATCATGACGACCGTCTTTGTAGTTGATGTAAAAAATATCTTCGGTGACAGAGTAACCAATTTTCTCCAATTCCTCGATAAGACCGAGGGTGTCGTCAATGGAGTCAATGATCCCGTTGTTATTCCGGTCCATGGTTTCATCAAGGGAGCCGGTGGTAAAATAAAATTTCAGCCAGGGGTGGTATTTCCCTTCCCGGATTTGCTTGTGCATGATCCGATCGGTTTTTTCAATGTACCCTTTCCCAATATCGTTGAGTCGCCACCAGAGTGAACCTGAGAAAACACCTGCCCGGCGAAATTCATGGGGATTGTTCCAGACCACATCGATGGCGGTCAATCCTCCCAGGGAGAATCCGGCATAGGATTTTTCTTTAAATCCCTGTGGAGCATATTGAGCCCGCAGATAGGGTAAAAGTTCATCAAAAACGAATTGCTGGTGTTTGCCTGCCCTGGCTCCCCGGCCCATATAATCCGTATAGGCAACGGTTCCATATTCCATTTTCCGGTCCTCACTGCAATGGATACCCACTACGATCAGGGGCTCGATCTCCCCTTTCCCTTCCATATCGGCCAGTAGGGCTCCCAGATCGAATTTGGGAAGGTCCTGGCCGTCATTGATCAACAGAAGGGAATACTGGGTTTCTGGCTGGTGGTTCCGGGGAAGGTAGATATCAATAAGCACCGTCCGGTCCAGAAATTCAGACGCCAAATTCACACGAAGGCCCGGATGTTTTTTTGTCTTGGATTGCACGCTTCAAATATAGGTTTCAGCCCCAATTTCAGTAGATTTGAAAGGAGTATTTTTTTGTGGCTGCAACTTAATCAATTATCTTAATAGCTCTATTATTTGCCACCAAAACCATATAGATCATGAAAAAAATTGGTATCCTGTTTGGAAAAGAAAGGTCCTTCCCTATGGCCTTTGTGGAACGCGTCAACAGCAAAGGGGTTCCGGGTGTGATGGCGGAGCCTGTCCGCATCGACAAGGCCATGCAAGGTGAACATTGCGGGTATGATGTGATCATTGACAGGATATCGCAGGATGTCCCATTCTACCGCACCTTCCTGAAAAATGCGGCTGTTACCGGCACCGCTGTCATCAATAACCCCTTTTGGTGGAGTGCAGATGACAAGTACTTTAATAACTGTCTGATGACAAAAGTTGGCGTTCCGGTGCCCAAGACCGTTATTCTTCCCTCACGTGATCATCCGGATGATACCACCGGTGAATCCTTTAGCAACCTGGCCTATCCGCTTGATTGGGAAAACATTTTCCAGTATGTCGGTTTCCCTGCTTATATGAAACCCTTTGCCGGAGGCGGATGGAAAAACGTTTACCGCCTCGCCAATAAAGATGAATTCTTTGAAAAGCATGCAGAGACCGGTCAACTGGTGATGCTGTTACAGGAAGAGATCATTTTTGAAGAATATTACCGCTGTTATTGCATCGGCAGAAAACATGTGCGCATCATGCCGTATGAACCCCGTAACCCGCACCATCTCCGCTATGTGGCCTCCTTCTCTCCTTCAGAAGAAAGATACCGCCAGATGGAAGAGATCGTACTGCGGATCAATGAGTACCTCGGATATGATTTCAATACGGTAGAACTTGCGCTCCGCGATGGGGTTCCTTACGCGATCGATTTCTGCAATCCCGCACCCGATGCCGAAAGAACTAGTGTCGGAGAAGAAAATTTTGAGTGGGTGGTAGAAACCGCTGCCAATTACGCCATCGAAAAAGCATTGAGCGCCGAACCGGGAAAAGATAATTTGTCCTGGGGAGAGTATGTAAGGAGAGGAGCGAATCATCAACCATTAATATAGATGATGGTTGTTAGATGTTGGATGTTGGACGATAAATGACTGATGACGGTCATCTTTCGTCCAACATCCATCATCCAACATCCAACATCTAATAACCATCATCCCCAAAAATGAACATCAACTACAAATCCTTCACTCTCGGAGTAGAAGAAGAATACATGGTCATTGATCCCGAATCGAGGGAACTGAAGAGCCATGAGCAAAAGATCGTCCAGGAGGGACAAAAAGTGATCAAGGACAAGGTCAAGGCAGAGATGCACCAGGCCGTGGTGGAAGTAGGAACGGATATCTGCCGGGATGTGGATGAAGCCTTTGAGGATGTGGCCACCTTGCGTAAAACCATTCACGGTATCGCCGACAAGATCGGGTTGGCCGTGGGAGCCGCAGGTACCCATCCCTTTAGTCATTGGGAAAGACAGTTGATCACCGACCATATCCGGTATAATGAGATCGTAAATGAACTTCAGGAAGCCGCCCGGAGTAACCTGATCTTTGGTCTGCACGTACATGTGGGAATGGAAACGCGGGAAATGGCCATGCATATTGCCAACTCTACCCGGTACTTTCTGCCACATATCTATGCGCTTAGCGCCAACAGTCCGTTCTGGGAAGGGCGTCAAACCGGATACCGTTCTTATCGTACCAAAGTGTTTGATAAATTTCCCCGTACCGGGATCCCGGAGGTCTTTGAAAGCATCGAAGCCTATGACAATTATATCAAACTGCTGGTCAAGACCAATTGCATTGATAATGCCAAAAAGATCTGGTGGGATATCCGTGTGCACCCCTTCTTCAATACTGTTGAATTTCGCATTTGTGATGTACCCATGACGGTGAATGAGACCATTGCCCTCGCCGCTCTTTTCCAGGCCATATGCGCGAAGATCTACAAACTAAGAACCCAGAACATCAATTTCATTCAATATTCAAGACACCTCATCAACGAAAATAAGTGGCGCGCCAGCCGGTATGGTATTGATGGCCGCCTGATCGATTTTGGTAAAGAGGAAGAGGTGAACACCCGCGTACTCATTTACGAATTACTTGACTTTGTAGATGATGTGGTAGACCATTTGGGTAGCCGTCACCGGCTCGCCTATGTACATAAGATACTTGAAAATGGTACGGGTGCCGACAGACAGATCGCGGTGTTCAATGAAACAAAAAACCTCATCAGTGTCGTCGATTATATCAAAGATCAATACCTTGCAGGTCTTTAATTTTTGAAACACATGGCAGAAGACCTCATTGTAGCGAAAGGAACCAAGGAAGAACAATACAAAGCCCTTCTTCCACAGATCGCCGCCCTGATCGAAGGTGAGCCCGATCTGGTGGCCAACCTGGCCAATATCACAGCCGCACTCAAAGAGCAGTTTGGGTGGTTATGGACCGGATTTTACCTTGTAAAAGATAATGAACTCGTTTTAGGCCCTTTTCAGGGACCCATCGCCTGTACCCGTATCCGGAAAGGAAGAGGTGTTTGCGGTACAAGTTGGGAAAAAGGCCAAACACTTATCGTTGACGACGTAGAAAAATTCCCGGGTCATATCGCCTGCAGCAGCCTGTCGCGGTCAGAGATCGTAGTACCTTTGTGGAAGGATGGGAACGTGATCGGCGTACTGGATGTAGACAGCGAACTCCTGGCCCATTTTGACTCCACAGACCAGCTATACCTCGAGCAAATCGTTGCAGGGATTATTTTTTAAATGATTAATTTTGAAAAGAGGCCACTTACCAAAAGCTAATAGCTATTAGCTAACAGCTATTGGCTTTAAGTTAAGTCACATTTATGAAACAACTGAACCCCATACAGGACCCTGTTTACCACCAACCCGAATCCTTCTCGGCATATGAACGGTTCTGGCTCAATTTCATGAACGATAAAAGAGACCTCTCTTTTCTGCATTTGCTCACCCTGATTCACCTCACCGTTATACCACTGGGACTGGTTCTTTTCACACCCCTCTTCCAGGGTTATTGGTGGTGGATCGCCTATGTTGTCTGGTTCTTTTTGGCCCAGATCCGGTTACGGGGACCCTTTGGACTTATGTTGCATAATATTTCGCACCGTCGGTTATTTAAAAAGAAATTCAATTGGCTCAATAAATATGTGATCTGGTTTGTATGCCCCTTTTTTGGACATACCCCTGAAACCTATTTTGCCCACCACGTGGGTATGCATCATGAAGAAAACAATATGCCGGATGATGCGAGCAGCACCCTTCCCTATCAACGCGATTCCCTGAAAGATTTTTTAAAATATTATATCAATTTCCTGTTCCTCGGTTTTCGCGACACGTTTGTCTACCTCTTTACACGGAAGAAAAAGAAATATTACGTCAACCTGACCCTGGGAGAAATGACCTTCTATGCTGTTAGCATCGGGCTTTGCTTTGTCAACCTGAAAGCGGCGCTTTGGGTATTGATCATCCCCTTTCTGGTTTCCCGCCTCATTATGATGCTGGGCAACTGGACACAACATGCTTTTGTGGATCCCCATGAACCCGAAAACATGTACAAGAATTGCTTCAATTGCATCAACACAAATTACAATACCAAATGCTGGAATGATGGGTATCATCTTATCCATCACCTGAAACCAGGTATTCACTATACCGATATGCCGGTATTATTCCTGAAAGAAAAAGAAAACATTGTTCGGGAAAAATCACTGGTATTCGATGGTGTACATTATCTCCATCTCTTTCTTTACCTGATGACCAGGCGGTACGATAAAATGGCCCGCCATCTCGTCAATATTGAAAACAGTTTCTCCTCTGAGGAAGAAGCCATAAAAGTGCTGAAAGAAAGAACAAGTAAGTTTCGTCTGAATGCCGCCTGACCAACCTTTCCCCATGTTATCCGACATTTTGATAAGACCGATACACCCCAATGATAATCTGGCTATGGCGCGTATCATTCGCGATAGTCTTACCGAGTTTGGTGCCAACCGGCCAGGCACGGTTTACTATGACCCTACGACGGATGCCCTCTTTGAGCTTTTTCAACAGGAAAGATCGGCTTATTGGGTGGCAGAATCAGCGAAAGGGATCCTGGGTGGTGCCGGCATTTTCCCCACACCCGGCCTTCCTGGCGATACCTGTGAGCTGGTAAAAATGTACCTGGTGCCTGAAGCCCGTGGCAGAGGTTTGGGTAAAAAAATGATCGAAACCTGCTTTGCTACCGCCCGTGAAATGGGATATAAAAATATCTATCTCGAAACCATGCCTGAGTTGGAAAAAGCGGTGAAGGTATATGAGAAATTAGGATTTGAATATTTACCAGGGCCCCTGGGGAACAGCGGACACTTTGGTTGCGGGAAATGGATGTTGAAAGCGATCGTTTAATTGCCCGTAAAGCTTGCATGAAACCTATACCGGAGAAACCTCATATACCGGACTGAACAAATAAGCGCGCCCGGTTTTCACTTCCACACACATATAGCGTTTTCGTTGTTTAGCGCCTCGTTGAAAAACACGGCCGTCTTCCAGTTTAAAGAGGGCTTTATCCTCCAGCTCCTCCACCAGCTTCCGGCCATTGGTTTGCGTATCATATCTTCTCAGTATACGGATCAACCCATCTTCCGCACAACTGCTGGCAGCAGGGCTTCCCAATATGCGGTGGAGTTCCGCCTCAATATCCGGAGGAAATAATTTTCGCTGGAGAAAACGCGCTAACAAATGCGAGAATATTTGTTGCCATTCTTTACCATGGGCCTGTACCCGGTGCTGGTATTTTTCAAACACCACGAGGTGAGCGATCTCATGCAGGGTGGTGATCAGGAAGGCATAGGGATTGAGATTGCCATTGACACTGATCCGGTGATTTTGCATATCGGTCTTATGCCGGTAGTCACCCAATACGGTTTTTCTTTCCCGGGCAATGGTGAGGTGTACTTTATACTGATGCAGAAAGGCAGATACCTCTTCATAGGTACCCGGCGGGAGAAAGGAGCGTAAACTATCGAGCGGTACTTCTTTTTTAGCCATGCTTCTTAAGCTTCGACAATTTCATCAAACCCGCCACTTCAAGAAAAGTATATACCAGATAGAGGCCCATACAGAAGAAAAGCGCGGGCTTGTTCAACTGTTCTTTGAATTGGGTAACATACACAAGGGCAGCACCGGCTAACACGATCAGCTTGATCATAAAACTGCCATATACCGATCTGAAAAAAGCATGGTTATTCTTTGTGGAAAGTCCCTTACTTCCCAGCCAATAGGTCAGGAAAGTAACTGCAAACAATAGCAGGTTGCCGATGATAAGTACATCGGTGTCAAAGCCTGCCTCTTTCCAGCGGGAACCAAAAAGGAGGAAAGCCGTGTTCAATACAAAGAACAGGATGATTGCCGGCAAAAAGGGCCGGATCACCGGCCGGATGGTGGAGGTTGACATGATTACGGGTGGTCTGTTTACTTGGCCAATTCCGACTCAGGTTCTTCTTCTTTTATCAATGAATGAGTGGATTGATTGGTTGCATTGCCCATATGGCACTGTCCGTTAAATGTGGCGGTGGGTTCTACCTGCAATTTGGTGGCATAGAGGTTTCCTGATACCACGCAATCGCCCCTTAACTGGAGGATGTCCTTTACTTTGATATTCCCGGATACCTTGCCAACAATATCGGCCTGGTTTCCTTCAATATCCCCTTCTACAACTCCGCTTGCCCCGATTACGATCTTGGCACTGCTACGGATATTGCCGATAATCATGCCATCGATCCGAAGATCGCTGTTGCTGCTGATGTCCCCTTTTAGGGTAGTGCCCGAACCGATAAGGGTCGTGCCACTGCCGGTGCCATTTGTTTTTTCTGTGCTCATGGTTTCCCTGGATTTGGCGTTAAACATAGATATTTGGTTTCAATTGTCGAATTCATCCTTCGGTACTTCGATCAGGGTGGTATCCAATACCTGGTTCATATCCCCCCGCAACACTTTTTGCAACCCCTCAATGAACTGGGTCTGATTCTTCACCACATTATTCAAAGAATCTACCGTGTACTTCATTTCCCGGTTCTGTCGCTGCTGGCCAAAGTCTTCGTAACCAGGGATATAGTATTTCAACGGCGTAAAAACGATCAAAGCCACCGTCAGCCCCACCAACACTACAAAAATGGTGCTAAGCGTGACATAGACACTTAATCGCGATAATTTAAAGGTGACCACTTCCTCGTAAGTGTCATCATTCATGATGACCAGCCGGTAGCGGTTGCGGAGCCTTTTGAGCGTGGACACTTTCTCTGGTTTCACGTAGTTTGATTAGCGGTTAAAGTTAACAAAAATCGAACCTTTTATTCCCTTGTTAATCAAAAATTTATAATGAAAAAAAACGGGGGTTTGACATAATAAAATATTTGATTTTCAGTTATTAAGAATTTAGATTTGGCCGGAAATGCGCGCATCCCGTTATTTTCTCCTGACCGTGGTTCTACTTTGGCTTTGCCAGTCCGCACTGGCCCAGTTAGGCATTTCCTTTGATATCAAAAAACCACGCGAATACGAGGAAAGGGTACTCCGCTCCGAAAGGTCGGAAGAAAAGAAATTCACCCTCCCCCGGCGTTTCATGCAGAATACCGCCACCCGGTACAACTTCTTTTTTAATGCAAATAACACCCTGAATGAAGTGATCGCCCAGGCCAAATCACAGCATCAGGACGATTTTACGTCCCTCCTGCCCTTTTACAACTACAGCCTGGAAAACACCTCTGCCAATCGCCTTCAGTTGGATTCGATCATCAGCCGGTCTTCCACCGGACTGGTGCTGCACGATCTTCGCAACGATTGGGCCGACAACCTGTACCTTCTCATTGGTGCCGCCTATTACCTGCGCAAAGACTTTGATTCCGCCGCCCTGACCTTTCAGTTTATCAACTATGCCTTTGCACCCAAAGAAAAGGACGGATATTACCAGGTGATCGGAAGCCGGTTTGATGGCAACAACGCCATGTCCATCGCCACCAAAGAAAAGACAAACCTCCCTAAAAAAATATTTGCCGAACCACCCAGCCGTAACGATGCCTTTATCTGGCAGATCCGCACCTTTATGGCGCGCAAAGCCTTTGCCGAAGCTGCCAGTCTGATTGTTACCCTGCGCAATGATCCTTCCTTCCCCAAACGATTGCAGAATGACCTGAATGAAGTTCAGGCACTCTGGTACTATGAACAACAACAATGGGATAGCGCCGCGGTGTACCTGGTAAAAGCATTGGACAATGCCCCCACTAAAAAAGAAAGGGCCCGCTGGGAATTCCTGGCCGCCCAATTGTTTGAAGGGGGAAAACAATTCGATAAATCGAGAGAGTTTTATGAAAAAGTGATCAGCCATACCACAGATCCCGTTATGGAGATCTATGCCCGGCTGAATGCGATCCGCACCAATAAAGACAATGAACAGGACTATACCGACAGAAATATCAGTGAACTGTTGAAGATGGCCCGAAAGGATAAGTTTGTGGACTACCGCGATATCATATTTTTTACCATCGGGCAAATGGAACTTGAAAGAGGACGTACCAATGAGGCAATGGCCTATATCGAAGAAAGTACCCGCTATAGCAGCAATAACCCGGCACAACGGACACGCGCCTTTTTGCTGCTGGGCGACCTGGCGTTTCGTCAACAACAATACCGTCGGTCTTCCTCTTATTACGACAGCATCGCCATTACCAGTCTGAGTATGCAGGATGGCCAGCAATTCATGGAAAGAAAAACAATGCTGGGTATCGTGGCCAAACAAATTGATATTATTTACCGGCAGGACAGTCTGCTGCGATTGGCCGATTTGCCGGAGGAAGATAGAAATGAATTCATTCGGAAAATGGTCAGGCAATTGCGGCGGCAGCAAGGACTGAAAGAAGATGAAAGGGGAAGCGTGTCTCTGCCCGGCAATGAAACACCTGCCTCCAATGACCTTTTTGGCGCCGGACCCGCAAAAGGCGAATGGTACTTTTACAATGCCGCTCTCCGCACCAAAGGGGAAGCTGATTTCCGCACCCGGTGGGGAAACCGTCCCAATGCAGACAACTGGCGAAGGATTTCTGCGGTTAACCTGGCAAGCCGCCTTCCCGAAATGGGCGATCGTGGCCAGGTAAGCCCCGATGGCCCTCCTTCCGTTGAAATTCCCCTCACCTTTGAGGGTCTTCTTGCCCAGGTGCCCCTTACAGATGAAAAGAAAAAAATAGCCCAGGATTCCCTGCAAAAAGCCTTGTTTGAATTAGGTAAAGCCTACGCAGAAAAAATCGAGGATTGCCGTTTCTCTGTTCAAACACTCGACAGGCTCCGCACCGAATTCCCCTCCTTTGAGCCCATGGATGAGGTTCTCTTCCTGTTGCATTATTGCCTCAAGCGTTCCGGAAATGACGAACAGGCTCAGACACTCTTTCAACAATTACAAAAGAATTATCCCAACAGCAAGTATGCCAGTCAATTGGTACCCGGGAAAAAACCCGAACTGGATAACGCGACCAAATCAAATCCGGTGAGTGCTGAATATGAAAAGGTCTATGAACTTTTTATTGAAGGTGATTTTGAGCAGGCTGTTGCCCGTAAGAAAAAAGCAGATAGTCTCTATGGCTCCAATTACTGGACCCCACAACTTTTATACATCGAGGCTATCTATCATATACGCCAGCGTGAAGATGGCATCGCGATGAATGCGCTTCATTCCATCATCAACAAATATCCCGATCATGTCCTTTCTGAAAGGTCAAGACAATTGATCGCGGTATTGGGTCGCCGTAAAGAAATCGAAGAAGAGCTGGGTAAACTACCCAACCCCGATGATTCAGTCATGGTCGCACAAACACCGGCACCGTCGCAGGTAACACCTCCGGTGGTTACCACCCAGGCCCCGGTAGTGAATCAGCCTAACCCACCTAAACAGGGGCAGGACAGTCTGATGGCCAAAAGACCGGTTCTGGATACTGTTAAAAAAGCACCCGCCTTGAATGTGCCCGCCAATGCCACCTATTCACACAGAGAAGACCAGCCTCATTACGTGATGCTGATCCTGTATAAGGTGGATAAGGTATGGGGCAATGAAACCAACAGTGCGTTTACCCGTTATAACCGGGAAAAACCGGCTAACCGCAACCTGGCCAATACGTTGGTAGAATTGGATGCGGATACAAAATTGCTCCTGATCGGCACCTTTGAGAATGCCTCTCTGGCCATACAATACCTGACCGAAACCCGGCCGCTCACCCCGTCCCGGATCGTGCCCTGGCTGACCCCCTCGAAATATACTTTCTCCCTGATCAGCAACTCCAACCTGGAATTGTTAAAACAGAAGAAAGCCGTAGGGGAATATCAGATGTATATCCAAGGAATTTACCAGGGGAAATTTTAAACATTTCTTTTCAATATATCCCCCCGCGTTTTGTTAGTTTTGAGATAGCGAACTAAACCTGAGAACACCATGACCCGATCTGTCCGGATCTTCTGGCGAATCGTCCTATACGGATTTCTTGCCTTTATCCTCCTTATATTAACCATCAATTGGGGACTCTGGGGAAATATGCCCTCCATCACTGAACTGGAGAACCCCACCATCCTGCAAGCCTCTGAAGTGTATGCGGATGACGGAACACTCATGGGCAAGTATTACCTTGATAAAGGAAACAGGACCAATGTCCGGTACAAGGACCTTTCTCCCAATGTGGTCAATGCACTGGTGTCCACAGAGGATGAGCGTTTTTACCAACACTCCGGGATTGATTACCGTCGTACGATCAGCGCGGTGGCCCACCTGGGACAAAAAGGAGGTGCCAGTACCATTACCCAGCAATTGGCGCTGAACCTTTTCAATAGCCGGTCTTCCAATCCATTCATGCGGATCATTCAGAAATTGCAGGAATGGATCATTGCCATCAAGCTCGAACGAAATTTTACCAAAGAAGAGATCATTGCTTTATACCTCAATGCGGTGTCGTTTAGTGAAAACACCTTTGGCATCCGCAGTGCTTCCCGTACTTTTTTCCAAAAAGAACCCGATCAACTCAATGTACAGGAATCCGCTTTGCTGATCGGCATGGTGAATGCCCCAAGCCTGTTTAATCCCCGGCGAAATCCCAAGGCCGCGCGTGAAAGAAGAAATGTCGTGATCAACCAAATGGTGCGGAATAAAAAACTCGATGCTGCCACTGCCGCCAAACTCAAGGCCGAACCGATCAAACTGAATTACCGGAAACTCGATGAGAATACCGGGTATGCCCCTTATTTCCGTGAGGTTTTGCGGGATGAATTAAAGAAACTCCTGAAAGATATCAAGAAACCCAATGGAGAGAGTTACAATATCTACAACGACGCCCTGAAGATCTATACCACCATCAACCCACGCATGCAGGAATATGCCGAGGAAGCTGTGACCTCGCATTTGCCCACCATGCAAAAGATACTCTCCTCCACAGGAAAGATCAAAGATGGTTCTGTATGGAAAGGTTTTGAAAATGTGATCGAATCGGCGATGAAACAAAGTGACCGTTGGGCCACGATGAGCGCGGAAGGATTCACCGAAAAAGAGATCCGTCGTGCCTTTACCCAAAAAACACCCATGAAGGTCTTTGCCTGGAATAAGAACCGGGAGAAGGATACGACCATGACCCCGATCGATTCCATCAAATACCATCACACGATCATGCAATCATCGTTCATGGCCATGGACCCTGTAACGGGTGAAGTAAAGGCCTGGGTGGGTGGGATCAATTTTAAGACCTTCAAATACGATCACGTCAATCTCAATACCAAACGACAGGTTGGATCCTCTATAAAACCATTGCTCTATACAATGGCAATGGAAGAAAGAGGATTTACTGAATCCACCGAATGTGAACGCGTGGCCCAGTTCTTCCCCGGTCAGGGTTGGGTGCCTGCCGGAAAAGGGGGAAAAGGCGGCACGATCAGTTTTGCAGGCGCCCTGGCCTTTTCCGACAACTATGCCTCTGCCTTTGTGATGAAGGCCGTAGAACCGGGCCCTTTTGCCGATTTTGTTTCGCGGTTGAATATCCCGACCAATATTGGCCCTCACCCTTCCAATGCACTTGGGGCTTGCGATCTGTCCATGTATGAAATGATGTGGTCCTATACCATTTTCGCCGGACGAGGTTTCTCCACACGCCCCTATTATATTTCTCGTATCGAAGACCGGAATGGCAATGTGATCAAACGGTTTGACTATTCGGTCAACAGAAAAGAAGCCATCAGCGAAGGAACGGCCTATCGCATGGCCCGTATGATGCAGGGAACAGTTGATTTTGGTACCGCCGCCGGATTGCGTAACCGCATTGGGGTGGCCGAACTGGGTGGCAAAACAGGTACCACCAATGACAATAGCGATGCCTGGTTCATGGGATATACACCGCAATTGCTGGGTGGTGTTTGGGTAGGTTGCGATGACCGCTTTGTACGGTTGAATAAGAACGATGCCCGTGGTTATGGTGGCTATGCCGCCCGACCGATCTGGGAATACTTCTTTAAAAAGGTGATGAATGACCGTAAACTCGGGTATGATAAAAATGCCCGTTTCTCCAAACCCAGCAACCTTGACCTGGAGATCAACAGCGCTGACCTGATCAATGGAGAATATGTAGCAGAACCAGGCGCTGAAGGCAGCAATATCGGTTCAGGGCCCGCCTCCGGATTTGAGATATTGGAGAACAGTGAAAATATCTTCCCCGATTCCAAACCCGTAGAAGATGATTCCAAACCGATCCGTGACACCATGCCTAAAGCTGTGATGCCTAAACGCACCGATGACCCCAAGATCGGCGATGCAGCGCCAAAGGAAGAAAAAAAGAAGAAAGGGGTGTTGCAGAAGTTGTTTGGAAAGAAGAACGGAGAGGGAAATAATTAATAAGGAACAGAGTAATAAAAAATAAGGAAGTAGGATTGATTCTTACTTCCTTATTTTTTATTACTTAATTCGTCTTTTCTATTTTCAAATTCTCCACCATATCCCCCACCATTCTCTCCAGATCATACTCTTGTTTCCATCCCCAATCCGCACGCGCCACAGAATCATCGATACTTTGTGGCCAGCTATCAGCAATCGCCTGACGGTAATCCGGTTTATAGGTGATGGAAAAATCGGGGATATGTTTTTTAATCGCTGCAGCAATTTCTTTCGGTGAAAAGCTCATTGCTGAAATATTATACGATGTACGGACGGATATTTTGCTGGCCGGTGCTTCCATCAATTCGATCGTAGCCTTGATGGCATCCGGCATATACATCATGGGGAGATAGGTATCCTCCCGCAGGAAACATTCATATTTCCCCTCTTCCAATGCTTCGTGAAATATCTCCACCGCATAATCCGTGGTACCTCCACCGGGTGCTGATTTATAGGAGATCAATCCGGGATAACGCAAGCTGCGGACATCCACGCCAAACCGCTGATGAAAATAATTACACCAGAATTCTCCGGCATATTTGCTGATCCCATACACCGTGGTGGGTTCAATGATGGTTTGCTGCGGACAGTTTTGTTTTGGTGAAGTGGGGCCAAATACAGCAATGGAAGAAGGCCAATATACTTTCTTGATATTCTCTTCGCGGGCAATATCAAGAACATTCAGCAGGCCTTGCATATTCAGGTTCCAGGCCAGGCTCGGATTCTTTTCGCCTGTGGCTGAAAGAATGGCGGCCAATAAATAGATCTGGGTAATATTTTGCCTGATCACCTGGACATGCAACATCTCTTTGTTCATCACATCCAGGCTCACATAGGGGCCTGTGCCCTCCAGCAGCGGGTTCTGTTCGCGCAGATCAGAAGCCACCACGTTGGCATTTCCATAGATCTTTCGTAAGGCAAGCGTCAGTTCCACCCCGATTTGCCCGGAGGCGCCGATGACAAGTATTTTATCTTTGATCATTGTTGGTTGTTTGATGATGGATGTTGGATGACAGATGACTGATGACTGATGACGGATGACAGATGACGGATGTTGGATGTTGGATGACTGATGACAGATGACAGATGGCGGAGGTTTGCAGTGCGAGACCAGAGGTCTCGCACTGCCTCTGTCATCTGTCATCTGTCATCAGTCATCCAACTTACAACATCCAACCTCCAACATCCGTCATCCACCCCCACCTACCCTATCTCACCCGGCCCAAACAACACCGTCTCGGCTTCATTTCTGGATGAAAGATAGGTTTTGTATAATTCGCTGCTCCGCATCCGATGTTCGATGGTATCGCTATAATTGCCGGACAATCCCATCAATAATTCAGCGCTTTCCCGCAGGCCATGTGCCCCACCATCGGAGCCGGTGATATAGTCTACCAGATTATTCTTTTTGGCAAATTCCTGTAATAACAAAGTGGAGGATCTTCCGATCATGATCCGTAACCCCGCCACTTCTGCTATAGAGAAATCCAATACATCATCGAAAATAAAAGCAATTTCGGATGCTTGTAATTTATGTTGGGCACAAAAATGCTCAAGTGCCTGAATCTTGTGCTTAATCCCGAAATAAACGGCATGAAAATGTTCCCTTCGGGCAAAGGAAAAAGATATCTCGTTCTTTTCACCGGAAATAACGGCGGTCACCGGTAATTGCTGATGCGTAAGAAAATGGTTGAACCGGAGCAGGTTGGTACCCATGGCATCGACTTCGCTAAAGGTGCTGGAACCACTGATATCTTTTTGTCCATCATTGAACACCCCGTCCCAGTCAAAAACAAAGGCTTTTATGCCAGACAGTTTTTGCGTCAGCTGTTCCCGGGAGGTAACAAAAGTGCCTGCAAATGGAATGTCCTGCATTTTCGCGGTTTCAGTTAGAGGTCCTGGATATCCAGCATCCCGACCGGTTTGCCATTCTCCACCACCAACAAGGTATCCACTGCCGTTTGCTTGAAGACCTGGGCGGCTTCATTCAACAGGGCCTGGCCATCGATCGTCAATGGATTGGCATGGCAAACATCCCCCAGTTTTTTATCCAATACGCCTTGTCCGCTGGATTGGAGTAAGCGGCGAAGGTCGCTATCGGTAAATATCCCTTTCAGACTACCATCGCCATTCAACACGGCCACGGAGCCAAAACCAAATTCGGTCATCTTCACAATGGCATCTTTTACGGCCACTCCTCCATCTACAACGGGATTGATGTCTTTGATCGCATCTTTTACGCGTACTGTCATCAGACGAGTATCACGTATAAACTGATCCGTACCAACACTGGTCAGGTTATTTTCCGTAAGCGCGGCCATCACTTTATAGGGAACGGTAATGGTGTGTACCCCGATATTGATCGCGTTTCTTACATGTTCACTGTGACGAACAGAGCTGAACATAACCTTGGTTGGGTATTTATATCGGTTAACGGCATTTACACATTGTTCAACGAGGGCGAGGGCATCATGACCCTGGTCCTGGAGACGACCTACAAGCGGGCATACATAGGTAGCGCCGGCCTGCATCGCCATATAGGCCTGTTGAACCGTGTACACCAGGTGTACATTCACCAACATCCCTTTATCGCGAAGCATTTTACAAGCCCTTACACCTTCCAGAGAAACTGGGATCTTAAATACGGTTTTATTGATATCCAGCCCGAGGTCAAGCTGACGTTGGGCTTCCGCCAAAATCTCTTCTGCGGAATTTCCCAGTGCTTCGATCTGCAGCACCGGAACGATCTTAGACAGTTCCACAATGGTGGCATCGATATCGGCGATCCCTTCCCTTTGCATAAAGGTGGGCGTAGTGGTCAGTCCGTTCAGGAAACCAAGTTTAAAGGCTTGCCTGATCTCTTTCAAATTGGCGGAATCAAGGTATAGTTCCATAGTATGATCTTCTTATGATTGGATAATTGACAAAACTAATGAAATATTCTTCGGATTATGACCGGGCACGGTATTTCACTTCCACGGCATGAAGTTCCAGTAAGGGCTTGAGGAATTCTTCCAGGTCATACACACAAAGCTGGCTGGCCGCGTCACAGAGGGCTTTTTCCGGCTCAGGATGGGTTTCCACAAAGATGCCATCTACACCTGCAGCCACACCCGAACGGCTCAGGACGGGCAGGAATTCACGCGCACCGCCTTTGGCATCGGCGCTGGGGATTCCATACTTACGGATGGAGTGGGTGATATCGAATACAACCGGGTAACCGGTCTTTTGCATATGGTAAAAACTGCGGGGGTCCACCACCAGGTCATTGTACCCGAAGGTATATCCCCGTTCGGTGAGGATCACCTGGTCGTTTCCCGAATCGATACATTTCTGGACCGGGTGTTTCATGTTCTCCGGTGCCAGGAACTGACCATGTTTGATATTGATCACTTTGCCGGTCTTGGCTGCAGCGGTCAATAAACCTGTCTGCATACACAGATAGGCCGGAATCTGGAGTACATCACATACTTCCGCTACAGGCGCTGCCTGGTCGGGGTAATGAATATCGGTAAGGACAGGAAAACCAAATTCTGCTTTGATACGGGCCAGGATCTTGAGGCCTTTATCCATGCCGGGACCATCATAGTATTTGATGCTGCTCCGGTTGTCTTTCAAAAAAGAGGACTTGTAGATGATGGGGACCTTCAATCGTTCACTCACTTCTTTCAACATCTCTGCTGTTTTCAGCATGATGCTTTCTTCTTCGATCACACAGGGACCGGAGATGACAAAGAGTTCATCCGCTCCACAAGGTATGCCACCTACTTTGACAATTTTTTCACTCATGATTTGCAAAATTAACAAAAAACCCCGCATAGGGCGGGGTTTCTATAAAAGTTCAACAGGTCTTATGCATTCACTTTTCCTTTCACTTTCGCGATCACTTCCTCCGAAATATTATTCGGTGTAGGTGCGTAGTGAGAGAATTCCATGGTAGAGGAAGCACGTCCGGATGACATGGAACGCAATTGCGTTACATAGCCAAACATTTCGCTCAGGGGCACTTTGGCCTTGATCACCTGGGCATTGTTACGGCTGTCCATTCCTTCCATCATACCACGACGGCGGTTAAGGTCACCGGTCACATCACCCATGTACTGATCGGGTGTTACTACTTCCACACGCATGATGGGTTCCAGCAGGATCGGTTTGGCTTTACGGGCCGCTTCGCGGAAACCTTGCTTGGCACACAATTCAAAGGACATCGCATCGGAGTCAACCGCGTGGAAACCACCGTCGAAGATGCGGATCTTCATATTGTCAACCGGATAGTTGGCCAATACACCCGTGGTCATTGACTGCTCGAAACCTTTCTGGATCGGCGTAATGAATTCACGCGGAATGGAACCACCTACGATATTGTTTACGAATTGGAAGTGTTTGTCGGGGTTCTCTGCTTTCCAGTCGGCATCCACGGGACCCAGGGTGAACATGATGTCCGCGAATTTACCACGACCACCGGTTTGCTTTTTCAGCACCTCACGGTGTTCCACAGTCGCATTGAATGCTTCTTTATAAGCCACCTGGGGTGCTCCCTGGTTCACTTCTACTTTGAATTCACGACGCATCCGGTCGATGATGATCTCCAGGTGCAATTCACCCATTCCGCGAAGAATGGTTTGACCGGTATCTTCATCGGTATTTACCCGCAGCGTAGGATCTTCTTCCACGAGTTTGGCAATGGCCATACCCATTTTATCTACGTCGGCTTGTGTTTTAGGTTCCACGGCGATTGCGATCACAGGCTCAGGGATGAACATGTTCTCGAGGGTGATCGGATGGTTCTCATCACAAAGGGTATCCCCTGTTTTGATCTCTTTGAAACCAACCGCCGCGCCGATATCACCTGCTTCGATGAAATCGATCGGGTTTTGTTTATTGGCAAACATCTTCATGATACGGCTGATACGCTCTTTCTTACCGCTCCGTACGTTCAGTACATAAGAACCGGCATCAAGGCGTCCGCTATACACACGGAAGAAGGCCAGACGACCCACAAAGGGATCGGTCATGATCTTAAATGCAAGGGCGGCAAAGGGGTCTTTGGGATCCGCTCTGCGCACGAGTTCTTCCCCATTATCAGGATTGGTTCCTTTTGTATCAGGAATATCGATCGGGGAAGGAAGGTAGCGGCAAACGGCATCCAGGGCTGTTTGTACCCCTTTGTTCTTGAAGGAAGATCCACACATCATCGGTACGATGCTGAGGTCGATGGTGGCTTTCCGGATGGCCTCGTGGATTTCATCTTCGGAGATGGTATCCGGATTATCAAAGAATTTCTCCATCAACTGGTCATCGTATTCAGCCACGGCTTCCACCAGGCTGGCACGCCATTCTTTGGCTTCTTCCAGCATATCGTTGGGGATATCAATTTCATCAAAGGTCATTCCCTCTGTTTCCATGTGCCAGATGATCCCTTTCATTTTGATCAGGTCAACCACGCCTTTGAAATTGTCTTCTGCACCGATGGGGAGCTGCAGGGGAACCGCTTTGGAACCCAGCATTTCCTTCACCTGCTTCACGACATTCAGGAAGTCGGCACCGGCACGGTCCATTTTGTTGACAAACCCGATACGGGGAACCCCGTAGCGGTTGGCCTGGCGCCATACGGTTTCTGACTGAGGTTCTACCCCGTCAACCGCAGAGAACAAAGCGATCAGTCCATCGAGTACACGCATGGAACGCTCTACCTCCACGGTAAAGTCCACGTGACCCGGAGTATCGATGATGTTGAAATAATATTTTTTGGTATCGGGAGTAGCCTTACCCAATACGGTAGGGAAATTCCACATACAGCTAACGGCCGCGGAAGTAATGGTGATACCACGCTCCTTTTCCTGCTCCATCCAGTCGGTGGTAGCCGCACCGTCGTGCACCTCTCCGATCCGGTGGATCATCCCGGTATAACGAAGGATACGCTCGGTAGTCGTTGTTTTACCGGCATCAATGTGTGCCGCGATACCGAAATTCCGTTGAAATTTTAAGTCTGCCATGATAGTTCGTTATGGTAATAATTTGGAGGCGCAAATGTAGTGAGAAAAACCCACCCGGCAAAGGATGGGGAAATATTGTTCAGGAATGGGGGAAACAAGACTAAATTGCCCGAAAATCAAGGGGAATTTGGTGAATCATAGTAATTTCATTCCCACATCAAATTTAACCCCAGTAAACCCCCCATTATGGCAGCAAAGAAGAAAACCAAAAAGAAAGTGGCTGCAAAAAAACCAGCCGCTAAAAAGGCCAAAAAAGCGGCCCCAAAGAAAAAAGTGAAAAAAGCCGCAAAGAAGGCCGTCGCCAAAAAGAAACCCGCCAAAAAAGCCGTAAAGAAAAAAGCGGCTCCAAAGAAAAAAGCGGCGAAAAAGGCCGCTAAGAAAGCGGTGAAAAAAGTGGCCAAAAAGAAAGTCGCTAAAAAACCGGCAAAAAAGGCAGCGAAGAAAGCCGTGAAAAAAGCGGTGAAAAAAGCTACCCCTAAAAAGAAAGTGGTTGCCCGCAAACCGTCGCCCAAACCGGTGCCTGTGGTAACGCCTCCTCCCCCGCCACCACCAGTGACAGAGCAGGAACCTACGCCTCCGGTGGTAGAAGCGCCTACCCTGTTCAATGACGAACCGACAGGGCCGGAACTGTAACTATTGAGAAGCTAAAAGCTAATAGCTATTAGCTATTAGCTTTTAGCCTTTAACGAAAAAAGCCACTCCCTCAGGAATGGCTTTCTTCATTGAAAAGCTATTGGTTATACCCGGAAGTGGGCAAAAGCCTTGTTGGCTTCAGCCATACGATGGGTATCTTCTTTTTTCTTGAAAGCAGCGCCTTCGCCTTTTGCTGCGGCTACGATCTCGTTCGCCAGTTTGTCGGCCATGCTGCGACCATTGCGCTCGCGGCTGTAACGGATCAACCATTTCATGCTGAGAGAGATCTTGCGGTCAGTTCTTACCTCGGTAGGGATCTGAAAAGTAGCACCCCCGATACGACGGCTGCGCACTTCAACAGAAGGTGTAACATTGGCGAGGGCTCTTTTCCACACATCATATCCTTCTTCGCCGGTTACTTTGTTTACACGCTCCAGGGCATTGTAAAAGATCTCGTAAGAAACACTCTTCTTGCCTTCCCACATCAGGTTGTTTACAAACC
Organism: Chitinophagales bacterium; assembly: GCA_017303415.1. Lineage (NCBI taxonomy): Bacteria > Pseudomonadati > Bacteroidota > Chitinophagia > Chitinophagales > Chitinophagales bacterium. The sequence continues at coordinate 1,822,913 of JAFLBJ010000001.1, read as the reverse complement.
GGGTAACCAGTTTGTCATTGAATTTGGGATCGGGTGCTAAAGGAAGTTTTTTTGCTTGTGCTTTCCGCATGACTAATGATATAGACTATTTAAAAAATTATTTCTTGGCTTTTTCTTTCTTCGTACCGTATTTGGAACGGCTTTGTTTACGGTCTTTTACACCGGCAGTATCCAGTGAACCACGAACAATGTGATAACGTACACCTGGAAGATCCTTCACACGACCCCCGCGGATCAACACGATGGAGTGCTCCTGCAGGTTGTGGCCTTCACCGGGAATATAGGCGATCACCTCCACCTTATTGGTCAAACGTACCTTGGCAACTTTACGAAGCGCCGAGTTCGGTTTCTTAGGCGTAGTAGTGTAAACACGGGTACAAACACCGCGGCGTTGAGGACAGCTGTCCAATGCACGGGATTTGCTTTTCGCCTTGATAATTTCTCTTCCTTTTCTTACAAGTTGCTGTATTGTAGGCATTCTGGACCTTTTAAATTTTGGGACGGCAAAGGTAAAGCCCTGCCGGGTAAATACCAAAAATTCATTATTATTATTTATACCCGAAACATCCATCCGTGGACATCCGCGATCTTTCCTTCACGGATCCCTGTCAACCAACTCTTTACGGCGGGTGAGTGTTTGAATTCCCCGGTATTGAATTCCATCGCAAAGCCGTTGTAATTCAATTCACGGATGGGTGCGATCACGGCCGCGGTACCTGTTCCAAAAACTTCCGTCAGCCTGCCTTCCTGGTAGGCTTTAACCACTTCGTCGATATGGATCATGCGTTCTTCCACTTTTACCCCCATTTCTTTCAACCCTGTGATGACACTGTCGCGGGTCACCCCGGCCAGGATCGTTCCCTCCTCCAAAGAAGGAGTTACCGCTACCCCATCGATCACAAAGAATACATTCATCATCCCCACTTCCTGCAACCACTTGTGTTCTTCGGCATCGGTCCACAACACCTGGTCAAATCCTTTTTCGCGGGCGATCGTTGCCGCCAGCATGCTTCCCCCATAATTGCCCGCATTCTTGGAATAACCTACCCCACCCTTACAGGCCCGGGTAAAATGCTGCTCCACCAGGATACGCATGGGTGTAGCGTAATAGGGTCCTGTCGGACTTAAAATGATCAGGAATTTATACGAATCTGACGGACGTACCCCCAGCATGGGATCGGAGGAAAACATCACGGGACGGATATACAGGGAATGTTCCTGTTGAGAAGGGATCCATCCTTTGTCCAGCTCAATGAGCTGACGCATACCCTCGAGGAATATCTCCTCAGGCACTTCAGGCATATTCATCCGAACAGCCGACTTATTGAACCGTTGAAAATTATCATAAGGCCTGAATATCGCCGGATTTCCTTCCTGGTCCTTATACGCTTTGATACCCTCAAAAATGGCCTGCCCATAATGCAGGGCGGATAGAGAAGGATCCAACATCAAAGGCTGATATGGCTTAATCTCCACCCGTTTCCATTCCCCATTCTCATAATCCGCTTCCAACATGTGGTCGGTAAATACCCGGCCAAAGGGAATGTTCTCCAGATTGGTTTCCGGCAACCGGCTTTTCAAGGTCTTACTGATCAAAATCTCCATAGATGCTATCATAATTAGGGTTATTTTGCACCACAAAGAAACAAAAAATACTAACAATTGTTAGTGTTTGTGATGTATAATGAATTTGAATAATATCACACTTTCCCCCCGACTGATCACCGATCTGTATGCCAATTCCCTGATAGAGGGGACTTCGGTACGGACAAAGGTAAAGGAACCGGCAAAAAAAGCCGGCAAAAATTACCTGGGCGATAACCAGCAAAGGGTGGTTATTGCCTCCGCGTACGCCAATGCCGTTTTTATCCCCGAAGAGTCCCTGGAATTCCTTACCACCATATTGGCTGCCTGTCACCTTTCCCTGGCCGATGTGGCCATTCTGAACCTTCATGACATGGAGCCTGCTGAAGCCCATTCGCTCATCACCACCATGAAGGCGGAGAAACTTCTGTTATTTGGCGTAGAGCCCACAAGTGCGGGTCTGCCCGTCCGGTTTCCACATTACCAAAAACAGGTGGTCAATCAGTTAACCTGCCTGTCAGCCCCCATGCTGGAAGAGATCAGTCAGACCAAAGAGAAAAAAGGCAAGCTTTGGGCCTCATTAAAAATCCTATTCAACATCTGACGGCATGGAATTGATCTTTGCTACCAATAACCTGTTCAAAGTACAGGAGATCCGGTCGATACTGGGCAATGAAATGCTGGTACTTCCCCTGAAGGAAGCGGGTATTGACATTGATATTCCCGAGCCTTTTGATACACTGGAGGAAAACGCACGTACCAAGGCGCAAACGATCCATGCAATGACCGGCAAGGATTGTTTTAGTGAGGACACCGGCCTGGAAGTGGAAGCCCTGAATGGGGAACCCGGTGTAAAAAGCGCCCGCTATGCAGGTGATGGCCGCTCCTTCGAAGACAATATCACCAAACTCCTTCAAAACCTTGCCCCCCACCCAAACCGAAAGGCAAGGTTCAGAACGGTTATTTCACTTATTTTAGCGGGGCAGTTGTATGAGTTTGAAGGGGTTTGCCCAGGCCAGATATTAAACAGCCCACAGGGCTCAGGTGGCTTTGGTTATGACCCTGTCTTTGTACCGGACGGTGATACCCGTAGTTTCGCCGAAATGACCCTCGAAGAAAAGAACCGATACAGCCACCGAAAAATAGCGACCGCCAAACTGGTCGCATTTTTGCAAACCAAAATGAAATCCTAAGAATTTGGCGGATGCAGGCAACCATATTTTGACCGAAAGCGACTTAATCAGGGGTTGTATCGCAGGAGAGCGCAGAATGCAGGAGGAACTCTATAAACGCTTTTCCTCAAAAATGTATGCCGTTTGTCTGCGTTATGCCTCCAACAGCGACGATGCCCAGGATGTTTTGCAAGACGGCTTTGTCAAGATCTTTAAGAACCTGGAAAAATTCAGGGGGGAGGGTTCCTTCGAAGGTTGGATCCGACGAATCTTTGTCAATACCGCTATCGAACACCTCCGCCGAAAGACCCAGATGATCTCCATCGGTGAAAAGGAAGAACGCTCGATCCCGCTTCCGGAAAAGAACGCGCTTGATAACCTGGCCGAAAAAGACATTCTGGCCCTGATCCAGCAACTGTCGCCCGGATACCGCACTGTTTTCAACATGTATGTGATAGAAGGATACACACACAAGGATATTGGTGAGATACTCGGTATCAGCGAAGGAACCAGTAAATCGCAATTGGCCCGGGCCAGGGTCATCCTGCAGAATATGGTCAAAGAACATTTATATAAAAAAAATGGATAGTCAGATCAGAAATAAAATGTTTGATTTCGAGGTGCCTCCTCCGGCGGGTACCTGGGAAAAACTGTCTGATCGTCTCGATGAATGGCAGCATGACCGCTTCATGGCCACAAAAATGGAATCCATTGCCATTGATCCCCCTCCCCCTGCCTGGGATAATATCTTAGCCAGGTTAGAGGAAGCAACGCCTGATAAAGGATTAGTCAGGACAATGCCCCTGCGTAAATGGCTGGTAGCCGCATCACTCATAGGCGTATTGGCTGTTTCCGCCTATCTGCTGCTCAACCCAAAAAACAATGGAGCGAGTGAAAGTTCGGTGGTACAAACACCGGTGAAGCCCGCTCCTGAAAACATTACTGTACAACCGACACAGGAAAATACTGGAGCAGAAATGACCACCCTCGATAATCGTTCCACCAGTTCTTTGTTAGCCAGTATGTCAACCTCCCTTGTTAGAAAAGCCAGACGCGCCATGATGGCGATCGATGAAATGCCGGAGGCAGATACAAGGCGCTCACAAACTTCAGAAAAAGCACATCACCAAACAGCGAATAATGACCTGGGGGTTATGTCCGCTTCCACCGCGGGTACAAACAGCGATCGTTATTACAATCTGTTGGATGAAAATGGCAATCTGGTCCGGGTATCCAAAAAACTCTCTTCTCTAGAATGTGTGATAAAAAATGGAATGGTGGTGCCGCTGGATGATAAGACCGCAACGGGAGATGAGGATTGTACCGAGAAGGTAAAAGAATGGCATAAGATCATGAGTTCCGCCCCGGCGATCACTTCTCCTTTGGATCTTTTACAAGTACTGAGTTCAGGTAAATAAATTTTCATACAACCCCCTGTCATGGCTGGCCTACTTCCTGCATTTCCTCCCTCCTTTCCATTTACGGCAACGATCCCTGTTCGTATCACCGATGTGAATTATGGAAACCATGTGGGTAATGATGCGGTGCTATCGCTCCTGCACGAAGCCAGGATGCAGTTTCTCGGGCACTATGGATTCACTGAGTTGAATTGCGGCGGAGCCGGATTGATCATGCGGGATGTGGTGATTGAATTCAAAAAAGAGATCCATTACGGGCAATCCCTCCGGATCGATGTAGTGGCGTCCGATCTGTCCAAAGTATCTTTTGATCTCTACTACCGGATTCGCATTGGCGATACACCCGCTCCTGCCGTACTCGCCAAAACAGGAATGGTTTGTTTTGATTATACTGCAAAGAAAATAATGGCTGTTCCCGAAATCGTTAAAACAGCTTTCCAACCCCATGATTGATCTCCTGATCCTTTTAATCCAATAATCCCGGTCTAAAAGGGCAGGATATTCCAGAACACTTTAACGATCCTTCTTCTTTCATCATTCGCCTGGTAATCGGTCACTGCCGGATCGGGATATTCTTCTCCTCGTCCTTGTGGCAGCACTTCGGTACTAAACTGACTGTATGCAGGTTTACCGGTGGTTTGATCAGCGATCATGCGTTTGATCATCTTTCCAACCGACTCTGCCCTGCGCCTCGACAATTCCTGGTTCAGATCGGCGCTTGTCCAATCTGTTTTTTCGGAGCCTTGTTTCAACAACTGTGCTAACCCGCTTTCGGGAGCAATGGGATCCGCATCGGCAAACCCAAGGATAATGACAGAGGCTGTTAACTTTTTTCCTGAAAATTTACCGGCGAAATTGGTCAGTTCGTTTACCAGGGGTTGAAAGATGGACCGGTTATCTAAATTATCTGCCAGGTGATATTGTCCCGGGGCAAATAACGAAGAGGTATTGAACTGTACAAAAGTATTGGTGGAGAGTATCTCATTGATCAGGGTAACATTCTCCAGGTTAACGCGGGCCTGGGCCAGGAGGTCCATGGTCTTTTGTGTAAGGGCTGGAAGGTCACGGTGACGGATACGCGCATTCAGGAGTATCGAATCCTCCGACAGGTGGTGCCTGATCTCTTTATCCATGGAATCAACGAAAACGATGATCTTTTGCCCGGAGCTGGCATCGATCTGTTGCCTGGCCGATTTCTCAACCGCCACTTTACGCACATCCTCCAGTTTGCCCAGTGTTTCCTTATCCACAGCGGCCTTTGCCATCAGCGTCTCTTTCAGGTTTCTCATTTTCTTACCTCCCGCACAGGAAGACAGAACAAGCAGCGCGGCCAGACCGGTCATCCAACCGGTGGCACAGATCATCTTTCTCATAGTATGTTTTTGCCGTTAACTCATTGTTTCATGGCACGGATCTCAGCTAACAGGCCGGTGGCCAGTTCGCTTTCCATCAAGACCAGTTCATTGTACTTCTTGATGGCTTCCTGTTTCTGCCCGGTTTGGGTATAACAGAGCCCGAGATAGTACATGGCCGTTTCAATACGGGGTCCTGGCAGGGTTTCAGTTTTCTTCAGGTAGGATATAGCGTCGGTGAAATTCTTTAGGGAATAGGCTGCATAGCCCAATTCGGAATAGGCCAGCCGGTCATCCGGGTCAAGGGACAACACCCGTTGCAGATAAGGTTGTGCCTGGGTATATTCTTTCAGTTCATTGTGGCACCAACCCGCCCAGTAATGGGCCTTCTTGTTGTTCGGGTCACGGGCTATAACGGACCGGTACCAGTTGATCGCGGTGCGTGAATCATTCTTTTTGTCGCGGTACACATCGGCCATACCGATGCGTGCCAGGAGATAATTTGAATCCTGGGTAAGCGCCTGACGAAATAAGCGTATTGCTTTATCGGCACTATCCAAATGATAATAAGCAAAACCTGTTTCGTAAAGAACCCTCTTGTTATCGGGAAGGAGACCTTCAGCGGTGCGGAGATGTTGCAGCGCCAGTGCGTATTGTCCCAATTCGTTGTGGCACCAGGCAAGTTCCACAAATCCTTCGGCCAGTCTGGGATCCAATTGAACCGCTCGTTGGTACAAGGGCAGGGCTTCCTGGCAATTCCCTTCCCCTTTCAGCCTGTTCCCTGTTTCCAGGTATAAACGGGCGGAATCCTGCCCATACAGTACAGGGCACGCAACTAACAGGATTACAAGCGAGTAGAGGATCCTCATTTTAAAGCCAACAAATTAAATCAAATTATTCCAGATTTTCCAGCTTTCCTCCGCCTGGTGGATCAGCATGTCAAACCCATTTTGGGTAGTGGCCCCTTTATCCATCCCGTATTGAAGGAAACGGGTGGTTTCAGGATTGTAGATAAGATCGAAAAGGAAATGGTTGCTTTCTACTGCATTAAAATCGATTGGGGGGCATTCTTCCACCAGGGGGTACATACCCAAGGGGGTGGTATTGATGATCAGGCGGTGGCTGGCTATAAGATCTGGGGTCAATTCAGCGTAACTAAGGGTTTCAGGAGGTTCTGGTCGTCGGGACACGGACAGAAAGGGGATGCCTTTCTTTTTAAGTACCCATTTGACGGCTTTGGCGGCGCCTCCTGTCCCTAAAACCAGGGCTTTGTCATGCTGGGCCTGTAACCCACTCTGCAAGGAGCGTTCAAAGCCTATGACATCGGTATTGTATCCTGTCTTTTTTCCGTCCTCTATACGGATACAATTGCAGGCCCCGATCTCTTTGACCACCTCATCTGTTTCATCAAGAAATGGGATGACTGCTTCCTTGTAAGGTATGGTCACATTGAGCCCGGACAGACCCGGTGTTGCCAGTACAAACGGAAACTCATCCATGGAGGGGATGGAAAAATTCTGGTAGGTACAGCCCTGGATGTTTTCCTGGCTGAACTTTTCGGAGAAATAACGTTGAGAGAATGAATGCGTGAGCGGATAGCCTATAAGTCCATAGACCTTCATCATGCTTCCTCTTTGTTCAGGTAAAGGTGGAAAGTATCTCCGCGCAATCCCAACCGCATGGCTTCGAGCGGCAGCATTTCAGATGGCGCGATATTTCCCAGGTTGACATTGCAACCGATCAATTCAATAAAATAAAGTTGTTGGGCTTTTTGGGGTGCCTCCCACATGATCTTCTCAGCGGGGATCTGGGTCAGGATCTCCTGTACCAGTCCTTCTCTTACTTCTCCACTTCCGCGATAGATACCGACATTACCGGCCTCACGTGCTTCGGCGATCACATAGCTGGAACCTGCATTGAGTTCGGCCCGCATCAATTCGATCCATTTGTAGGGAGGAATGATATGGGCTGCATCCTTACTGCCCACTTCGCTCAAGACGGTACCATGTTTGGTGAGTTTCTCAATATATCCACATTTCTCAGCGTGGGGAATGGTGATGGAACCATCGCTGACCTCCATATAGTCGATCCCGAATTCTTTGCACACCGCGATATAATCTTCAAACTGGTTGCGGACCAGAAAGGCTTCAAAAAGAGTACCTCCAAAATAAACCGGGATATCATACTTCTTGTACACTTTCAATTTCTCTTCAAGGTGGGGCGTCACAAAGGAAGTTCCAAAGCCTAACTTAACGACATCCACATGCGGGCTTGAAGCACTCATGAAGTTTTCGGCTTCCTGTACACTCAATCCTTTATCCATCACCATGGTGATCCCTGAAATACGTGGCTTTAGGTTTCTGTCCGGTATCTGTTTCAGCTTAAAGTTCATACGTCCAAATTAAGGTTGCTAGGGTTTCAAAACAGCGGCAAAAATAAGAAAGTACCGGCTTATGTACGGGTGATTTTTATCATCAGCAGAATGGGCAGACTTTACGCATTCTTTTTCTTGAACCGGGCGATCAGGTCAACCACTTGCTGGTTTTGCAGGATCATCGGGTTTAACTCCACAAAGCGCTTGAGTTTTTTAGCGTCCAATGACAAAGCCTGTTCCAGCCACAGTAAACCTTCTTTGGTTTTGCCTGCCGCCAGTAAAAAGGCGCTTTTGTAGAATAAAAAGAGTGGCCTTTTGCCTGTGGCCACGAGGGCAGATTCTACCTGAACCAGTGCTTCATTGTAGAATTCGGCTTTAAACAGGCAGCGCAGGATCGCTTCCCATCCGGCCACATTGCGGGGCCGGGCACTCACCACCTGGGTCAAACTGGCAATGGATTCCTTAAACTGTCCCAGTTGTAAGCGACATTCACCCATCAGCAGATTGTAATCGGGTTGTTTGGGATGGATACGCAAGGCCGATTCCAGTTGCCGCGCGGCCTGCTGAAACTGGCCTTCGTTGAAATAGGTATACGCCAGTTTGTAATAGAGTTTGCTCTCGTCCGGGTTCAGGTGTGAGGCTTTCCGGTAATAGAACCTGGCCTGTCCGTATTTGTGCATTTTATCATAACAGTGACCGATCGCTTCATAGATCAGGTCTTCCGGTTTAGATAATTCGATCACTTTTTCCAATACCTCAATGGCCTCCTTGTATTTGCGCAAGCGGATATAGGCATCGCCCATATTGCGATACGCATAATCAAATTTCTCTTCAATAGTAACAGCATATTGATAGGCATCAATGGCCTTCTCGTACAACTTCAATCCCTGATAGGCAGCGGCCAGGTTGAACCAGGCCAATTCATTATAAGGGTATTCATCAATGATGATCTGATGCAGGCGAATGCTCTCTTCATTGCGCCCTGTGAAATCAGTCCAGAAACAGATCTTGTACAAGGCCTCTTCATTATTGGGATCCTGTTCCAGGATCAGTTTCAGACAGTCAAAAATCTTATCAAATTCTTCGTAATCGTCATATACATCCGCGAGTTCAAATAACAGTTCAATTCTTTCCTGTCCGTCAAAGAGGGATAATGCCTGTTCCAGGAGTTCGACCGCCCGCTCAGGCTGGTCAAGCGCGAGATAGGCATCCGTCTTAAGAATGTAAAGGTTGATATCCATGCTATCGAGCAGGGAGGCCTTCTCGAGAATATCGAGCGACTCCCGGTAGCGTCGGGAGGCCAGTAGTATATCTGCTTTCTTGATCAGGAGAATGGAGGAAAAGGGGTATTGCTCGGCGCCCAGTTCTGCCGCCTCCAGGGCATTGGTCAGCTCTTCCCGCTCATCAAAGTAGTCGATGATGCGCTCAAATGAGTCTTCATCCAAAAATGAATGCGAACGGCCGTTCCTCAGGTTTTCATACTGTTTCAACAACTCCCTAAACTGCTCCCTGTCTTCTTGGTATGGATGTTCTTTCATGAATATCAAAGGTTTATACAAGATACCCTTTTTCCGAAAAAAAAAGGCCTTTTTTTAGTAACATTTCCCCATTTCCAGCGTTAAATAAATACTAATATTCTGGATAGACGGTTTTTTTATCAATTCTTTTATTGTTAATTTTGTCCGCAATGATGAAGCAATCCTCCATACTGCGCAGAAAAGTGTTAACGGGTGTACTCGTTATCATTTCCGCTGCTGCCGCCTACGCCACACTGGGTGATGGAGGGGGTAAAGCCAAAAAGAACACTTTACTGGCCAATCATTATTCCCAGGTAACACCGGGCAAATTCTCCTTAAAGTCGGGTTATCAATACCGTGGTAGCCAGATTATTTCCCAAAAGACCCAGAATAACGTGATCTCCCTGAACTCTGTGATCACCTATCAGAAAGGGAATACCACCTATATCGTACCGCTTAAGACGAATACGAATACGGGTGATAAAGTTAAATTCTCCCTGGGTGTCCCCACATTGAATAAGTAATCCTTTTAATGTTTTGCTGGATGAATGGTAAGCGGCGATTTTTCGTCCCCCTTATTGTGCGCCCAATTTCATGCTTTCCTCGTAGGTCATGACCCGGTAGCCACTTTTAGGCAGGTCAAATTTGGAAGCAGGCACAATATTGAAACTGATCTTCGACACCGTGTACACTACCTTGATCTTCCCCAGACTTGACTCATATTCCATAGCCAGTCCATTGAGCCCTTTGTTGGCATACTGAAAATCTTTGTTCTCGGGAATCAGATCGGGTGTATAAAAGACAGTAAATTCGGAGCCATCTTTGAGTTTACCTACTGCCTTCTGGCATTTATATCCCAATATCTCCTTGTATTCATCGAGGTAGGTGAATTCCACCCCTTCATATTTCTGATTGGATTCTTTCCAATTGGCCGCGGTCATCGTGATCATGTACTTGGTTTCCCCGTATTCTTTCAATACAGTGGCGTTACCTGTTCTTCCATCCACGATGGTAGACTGCGTACCCAGGGAGCTTACCAGCTCAGAACGGCTTTTATTGGCCTTCAGGTAAACCACACTCAAGGCCCCGTCAAACATATCAGCGATCTTGGGATCTGCCTCACCGGTATTGATGACGATATCATACGAGATCGTACCCTCTGTGATCCTTTTTTGGGCAAAAGTGGTGACTGTAACAAGTACAGCCAGAAGGGAAAGACCGAATGAAACTACCTTTTTCATTTTATACAGGTTGGGTAATTAAGTAAGAGACGGTCTAAAATAGGAAAATGGTTGTATTTCCTACTTTTTACCTTTCTGTTGCATTTCCTTTAACTTTTTCTGCGATTCCTGCATCTGATCAAATCGTTCCTGCCATTTGCTCTTCGCCTTGGGTTTCTTTCGGGTCTCCTCGATCTTGGCCAGGATCTTATCATGATTGATGATATAATTCTGGATCACAAACTGAAGTGCCAGCGTCACCAGGTTTGACACGGTATAATACCAGGTAAGCGCCGAAGGCAACTGGTTAAAGATAAACAACAGGAAGAATGGGAAGATATACGGCATGTACTTGAGCATGGGATTGCTCTGATCAGGCGTCATGCTCATGCTGTACAAGGAGATCAGGAAACTGGTGATCACCGCCGTAATGGTAAATAAACTCAGGTGGCTTCCCAGCAAGGGAATATTCACCCCAAACTTGATCACATCGTCAAAGGCGGAAAGGTCATTGGCCCACCAGAATGGCTGGCCCCGAAGGTCAACACTTGCATTAAAGAAACTATATAAGGCAAAGAAGATCGGGATCTGTAACAGCGCCGGGATACAACCTCCGAGGGGATTGACGCCTGCCTCGCGGAACAATTTCATTTGCTCCATGCTCATGGCCTGTTGGTCGCTGCCAAATTTCTCTTTTAACTTACTGATCTCCGGACGCAATACTTTCATCTTGGCACCACTGAGGTAGCTGGAATAGGTCAGCGGAGAGATCAGGAGGCGGATGAAGAGGGTAAGTAAGGCAATAGCGAGACCCAGGCTTCCGGCAAAACTCTTAATGAAATTGAACACCGGTATAACCACATACTTATTGATGGGGCGTACAAAGGCATAGGGTCCCTGGCCGAGGTTGACCAGTTTTCCCATCTGCAGGTCATACTTTTTCAGCAATTCATAGTCCGAAGGACCGTAGTACACATTCATCGGCACGGTCACCTGTGGGGTACCTTTGGTTTCTATGCGCAGATTGGCGGTTGACCGAACAATGGTTTTCGCTGTATCATCAGGTATATTCCATTCGATCTTTCCGGAATTAAAATTTTCTTTGGCAACCAGGATCGTATTAAAGAACCGTTGCCTGACACCGATCCATTTCACCGGGGCAGAAAACTGCTTGTCCGAGCGACGGCCAATGGTATGGTAATCAAATTCCCCATCCAGTACATAACCGATCTGGGTATTTTGTTTTTCAAATTTTATATCGCTTTCCTGCTGTAAGGCTTCGTACTGCCAGTTCAGGTTTAGCACACCCTGCGTGAGTAATTTGTCTGCTCCATTGAAAAGGATATCAAACTCCATCATGTAATCATTCTTTTTCATCACATACTGATGGGTGATGGAGGGACCTGCACTATCGGCCTGCAGGGTGAACCGGAGGATGGAATCGCCTGTGGCGTTTACAGCCCTTTCGATGGATTGAAAATTCAATTCCGATATGGAAGTAGTGCCTTCGCCCGTGTTAATGGGATAATCTATTTTATTAAAGGCAGTTCCGGCCAGGCGAACCAGGCTGCTGTCATGGCCTTTGAATTGTTTCAGGTCAACCCATTTTGGCTGGCCACCCAGGCTGGTAAAAGCCACCCGGTACACCTCGTTCTCCATGAAAACCATTTCCTCCCCGGCAGTAGCAGCCTTGCGGTACTGGCCGGCTTTGACCACTTTGGGTAAGGTGCTCGGACGTAAAGTATCAATAATTGCCTGATTGGTATCCTTTTGAGGGGCAGGCTGATTTGCTTTGGCTATCGAATCCTTGCGGGCGGCTTCCCGGCGCATGGCATGTTGTTCCTTGTTTGTGTAATAAAAATAGGCAAACAAAAGGGCGGCCAATAACACAAAGCCAATCACCGTATTCCTGTCAAATTTCATGTGGTTCCTGTTAAAGTGGGCAAAGATAACGTGTTGGGGGGAACTTTGGAGGGGGCGAATGACGGAGGAAAGATGACGGATGACGGATGACGGAGGAAAGATGACGGATGACGGATGACAGATGACGGTGGGGGTGGTGTTGTGCGAGACCGGAAGTCTCGCACAGCAAAATTCCGTCATCCGTCATCCGTCATCTGTCATCTGTCCTCTGTCCCTCACGATAGCTCCTTCTGCAACACAACCGTTTTCTGCTCCAACCGGGCTTCATTGTATTTACGGGCGGCGCCAACAAAATGGACAAATACAGGATGTGGGTTTTCGACAGTACTTTTTAGTTCCGGATGGTATTGTACCCCTACAAAGAAGGGATGACCTGGTATCTCCATGATCTCCACCAATCCGGTTTCGGGGTTGCGGCCACTGGCGATCATGCCGTTTTTCTCAAAGGCATCGAGGTATTTATTATTAAACTCGTAGCGGTGACGGTGGCGTTCGCTGATATGGGAAGTTCCATAGATCTTTTCCGCCAATGATCCGCTGAGTAATTCACAGGGATAGGCGCCCAAACGCATCGTGCCTCCCATCTTTGTGATCTTCTTTTGCTCTTCCATCATATCGATCACAGGTTCTACGGCATTGGGGTCCATTTCGGTGGAATGGGCTTCTTTCAATCCGAGCACATCCCGGGCAAATTCGATCACGGCCATTTGCATACCGAGACAAATTCCAAAGAAGGGAAGTCCGTTTTCACGGGCATATTTTACTGCTGTGATCTTGCCTTCGATACCCCGGTGACCAAAACCAGGTGCCACCAGCAAGCCATCCAATAAGGACAGTTTCTCGGCGACATTCTCGGGCGTAATGAATTCGGAATGGATATACTGCACCTGCACCTTGCATTCATTCATGGCGCCGGCATGTACAAAGGACTCAAGGATGGATTTGTAGGCATCCTGGAGTTCCACGTATTTTCCAATGAGACCGATGGTTACTTTGGCCTTGGGATATTTTAATTTATTCAAAAACTCTTTCCAGCGTGTCAGTTCAGGTTCCGTATCGATCTGGAGGTTTAGTTTTTTCAATACGATCTTGTCCAGTTTCTCATGCATCATGATCAGGGGGACCTCGTAAATGGTACTGGCATCCACAGCCTCGATCACCGCTTCAGGTTGAACATTACAAAACAGGGCGATCTTCCGCTTGATATCTTCGGTGATCGGCTCTTCGGTACGACATACAAGAATATCCGGGAATACCCCGCTTTCGCTCAGCATTTTCACCGAGTGTTGCGTGGGCTTGGTCTTGAGTTCTTTGGCTGCTTTCAGATAAGGGATAAGGGTGAGATGAACCACCAGAAGGTCATCATCGGGAAGTTCCCACTGTAACTGACGAACCGCCTCGATATAGGGCAGGGATTCAATGTCCCCCACCGTGCCACCTATTTCGGTGATCACAATATCAAAATTCCCGGTTTTCCCCAGTTCCAGCATCCTGCGTTTGATCTCGTCTGTGATATGGGGGATAACCTGAACGGTTTTCCCCAGGTAAGCCCCTTCCCTTTCCTTATTAATGACTGTTTGATAAATGCGTCCTGTGGTCACATTATTGGCCTGTGAGGTAGAAATGCTCAGAAATCGTTCGTAGTGGCCAAGGTCCAGGTCGGTTTCTGCCCCGTCATCGGTTACATAACACTCTCCGTGTTCGTATGGGTTCAGAGTTCCCGGGTCAACATTGATATAGGGGTCAAATTTTTGGATGGTTACACGCAAACCCCTCGCCTGAAGTAATTTGGCAAGCGAAGCAGCTATGATCCCTTTACCCAATGAAGAAGTAACACCCCCGGTGACAAAGATAAATTTGGCCATAAAGATTGTATTAAATAGAAAATGACCAGCGGAATGTAATGGGAAATAAAATAATCCGAGAGGTCGTGCAAACCTACATTATTTTCCGTGGCTTCCGTGCATTATGTGCGAAAAAAAATGCTCACAGTCCAAAAGACTCGGGACATTGAATTCACAGAATTTGGGCAATCAAAAAATCAATATATTCGAACAAACTGAAAATCATGAGAAAGATTGCCCTTCTTTTACTGGGACTGGCCATTTCCATCCTTAGTTTTTCCCAAAAAACCTATATCTGGTGTGGAACCCTGATCGATGGGGTATCCGATGCACCTAAAAAGTCAATGACGATTATTGTAGAAGGGAATAAGATTCTGGCTGTAGAGAGCGGATATTCCAAACCCGGTGCCAATGATAAGAGCATTGACCTGAAGAACAGGACGGTGACACCGGGTTGGCTGGACATGCACGTGCATATGGAGCATGAGACCAATCCCGACCGGTATATTCAAACCTATACCTTCAACCCGGCCGATTATGCCTTTCAATCGGTCAGGTATTCGGAGATCACCTTAATGGCAGGATTTACTACTGTACGTGACCTGGGCGGAACCGGGGTCAATATTTCCCTGCGTAATGCAATCAACAAGGGTTGGATCAAGGGCCCAAGGATATATACGGCTGGAAAATCCATTGCCACCACCGGGGGGCATGCGGATCCGACCAATGGGTACCGAAAAGACCTTCAGGGTGACCCGGGACCAAAGGAAGGTGTGATCAATGGCGCAGAAGAAGCCCGCAAAGCAGTCCGCCAACGATACAAAGATGGTTCCGACCTGATCAAGATAACCGCCACCGGTGGGGTATTGAGCGTGGCCAAGAGCGGGAAAAATCCCCAGTTCTTTGAGGATGAACTGGAAGCCATTGTCCAAACAGCTAACGATTATGGATTCAAAGTAGCTGTACACGCCCACGGCGCAGAAGGCATGAAAAGGGCCATACGCGCCGGAGTTCACTCCATCGAACACGGTACATTCATGGATGATGAAGCGATCCAATTGTTTTTAAAACATGGAACCTGGTATGTCCCCACCATCACGGCTGGTAAAGCGGTGGGTGATTCCGCTAAAATTCCAGGGTATTATCCGGCTATTGTTGTCCCCAAGGCGCTGGAAACCGGTCCTCAAATTCAAAAGACCTTTGCCAAGGCTTATAAAGCCGGTGTCAAGATCGCCTTTGGTACCGACGCGGGGGTTTATCAGCATGGCCAGAACTGGCGGGAATTCGGTTACATGATCGAAGCAGGCATGAGCCCGATGGATGCGATCAAATCAGCTACGATCAATGCGGCCGATCTGCTGGGCGAAAAAGATAAATTGGGAAGTATTGAAGCTGGTAAACTTGCCGATATCGTGGCCATGGATGGCGATCCGTTAAAAGACAGCGGTGCGTTTGGGAAAGTGGTGTTTGTGATGAAGGATGGGGTGGTATATAAAAATTAGAAATCAGGAACAGAGAAATAAGAAAGTTAAGTAGGGTCACTTATTTCTCTGTTCCTGATTTATTTTTCAACTCCTCAATCCTTTAATATCTTATTATAACTCGCCAACACCCCCCGGATCAAAGAAGAACTGAACCCCTGGTGTTCCATCTCGTTCAGTCCGGCAATGGTACACCCTTTGGGTGTGGTGACCTTGTCGATCTCCTGTTCGGGGTGTGAGCCTTTGGTCAGAAGCAGGTCGGCCGCTCCTTTGATGGTTTGCGCGGCAATCAGCGTAGCCGTTTTGGCATCAAAACCGATTTCGATACCACCCTGAATATTGGCGCGGATATATCGCATGGCAAAGGCGGTACCACAGGCGCCGAGTACTGTAGCCGCATCCATTAATTTTTCATCGATCAATGTGGTACGACCCAATACATCAAACAATCCCTGGATATATTCAATTTGTTTGTCGGTAGCATGCGCATGGGCCAAACAGGTCATGCTTTGTTGAATGGCGATCGCGGTATTGGGCATGGCCCGGATAACAGGCACAGGTTTACCGATCTCCTTTTGCAGTTGCTCGATCCATACACCGGTGATGACGGAAACTAAAATATGTTTCTTGGGATCAAGCACTGTTTTGATCTCCTTTACGATCGCCGCATAATTATAGGGCTTGACCGCCAGAATGATCACCTCCCCTTCTTTCACCGCTTTTTTATTATCACTATGCACCTTGCATCCCTGATCGGCAAACCGCTTTAGCAGGCCTGTTGTCCGGCGGGTAATGGTAATATCGCCGGCTTTGCTAAAACCGCTTTGGAGTAATCCTTCAGCGATGGATGCGCCGAGGTTTCCGCCGCCGATGATGGTTATTTTTTTTGAAGCCATGGTGGTGTTTAGCATTTAAAAGTGTTAACCGTGAGACGTGAATCGTGAGTCGTGAGTGAGGACTCACGTTTCACGTCTCACGCCTCACCTCTCAATAATACTTGTGCTCAACCAAAAACCCCTTCACATACGTCTCCACCCCTTCTTCCAATGAATAAAATTCATCGCGGTATCCCACTTTTCTCAATTTGTTCATATCCGCTTCGGTGAAGTACTGGTATTTATCCCGGATGTCTTCGGGGGTATCGATGAACTCGATGACAGGTTCTTTATCCAGGGCGGTGAAGATCGCGGTCACAAGGTCTTTGAAGGTGCGTGCCTGGCCTGTACCCAGGTTGTATATGCCCGATGGCGGCATTTCCTGCATCAACCAGTAGCAGATATCCACGACATCCTTTACATATACAAAATCGCGTAGTTGCTCACCGTCCTTGAAATCGGGGTGATGAGAACGGAAGAGCTTTACTTTTCCGGTTTGATGTATCTGGTTATAGGCATGAAAGATCACGGATGCCATGCGGCCTTTATGGTATTCATTGGGACCATAAACATTAAAGAATTTCAGGCCGGCCCAAAAAGGCGGCTCTTCTTTTTGCTTCAGGACCCATTTATCAAACTCATTTTTGGAAACACCATATGGATTGAGCGGGTGTAATTTCTCCACGATCCCATGGTCATCTTTATAACCCAATTCCCCATTGCCATACGTAGCGGCAGAAGAGGCATATACCAGGGGAATATTTTTTCGTACACAATAATGCCAGATCTCCTGTGAATAGGCCACATTGAGCTCCTGGTGGATGGCATAATTAAATTCGGTGGTATCGGTACGGGCACCCAGGTGAAAAACAAAATCAATGCGCATCTGGTAATGATCCAGCCAGTTGAAAAGTTCCTTTCTCTCTACCCGGGCACAGATCTTCTTATCCTCGTAGTTAGGCCGCTTTTCGCCATCGCTGAATTCATCCACGATGATGATGTTCTGGTAGCCCTTCCGGTTGAGGTAGCCTACCATGCAACTGCCAATGAACCCGGCAGCGCCTGTAACAATTATGACTGAATTTCTGTCCATCACGATAAAGCCGAACTGGCTTCTTCTTTCATTAAGTAATTTTCAATCGATGTATCATACCACCGCTTCCATTGAGTGATGGGTTTCCATTCCTGCTGATCAATGATCACTTCGCCAGAGGTTACCACACCTAATTTCTCAAACACCAATCCATCCAGTTCTTTTTCCAGATTCGCTGCCTGATCCGGAGAAACGGTGACTACCACTCTGCTCTGTCCTTCGCCAAACAGCCAGGCATCTTTGCGGATACCTTGTTTGGAGCGAACGGAAAAGCCAAGTTCCCGGTTAAAACCCGCTTCACATAAAGTTATGAATAATCCGCCTTCGCTGACATCATGTACAGAGAGGACACGCTTATCGCGAATGAGCGCAGCGAGTTTTTGCTGCAAGGCAAATTCTTCTTCCAGGTCAAAATACGGTGCAGGAGAATATTCCACCTCACGGATACGCGAAAGATATTGTGACGAATTGATATCATCAGTGGATCGTCCGATCAGGTAGATGATATCCCCTTCATTTTTGAAATCAAGGGTCATCATTTGCTCCATATCTTCCAGCAGGCCCACCATGCCAATTGTTGGTGTGGGGAATACAGGACCATCGGGGTTTTGATTGTAAAAACTCACGTTCCCTCCGGTGACAGGGGTATTGAATTTGATACAGGCTGCACCCATGCCTTTGATGGCCTGTACAAACTGGTAATAAACTTCGGGGTCATATGGATTGCCAAAGTTGAGGCAGTTGGTCACACCCAGAGGCTCACCTCCGCTACAAACGATATTACGGGCGGCTTCACTCACGGCGATCATGGCTCCTTTGTAAGGATCAGCATATACATACCGGCTATTGCAATCCGTCGTAACAGCCAAACCTTTTCGGGTACCCTTGACCGATACTATCGGCGCGTCCGTTGGTGCGTTGGTAGAAGCATTGGCCGTACCCACCATGCTGTCATATTGATCATACACCCAATGCTTGGAGGCAATACTGGGGAGTTGAATTATTTTTTCCGCGGTCAGTTCCATTTCCGCGGGAACGGGAATGGTGGTGGGATCAAAGGCTTTAATTTTCTCCAGATAAGCAGGCTCTTTATAGGAGCGTTCATATTGAGGTGCACCTCCACCCAATACGAGTTCATGCGCGGGAATGGAAGCTTCCAATTCTCCATGCATATAAAAATTCAGGATGCCATCACTGGTAACTTCACCTATTACGGAACAAGGGAGATCCCATTTTTCAAAAACCCGCATCACTTCCTGCTCACGGCCTTTCTGGGCCACCAGCAACATCCTTTCCTGGCTTTCACTCAGCAACAATTCCCAGGTCTTCATATTCTTTTGACGGGTAGGAACTTTATCCAGATCGATCCGCATACCTACTTCGCCTTTTGCACTCATTTCGGCGGTGGAGCAAATGATCCCGGCGGCACCCATATCCTGCATGCCCACTACGGCCCCGGTTTGAATTACCTCCAGACAGGCTTCGAGTAATTTCTTTTCCTGGAAAGGGTCACCCACCTGAACAGCAGGTAGTTCTTCCGCACTTTCCGCGGTGATATCGGCTGAGGCAAAGGAAGCACCGCCAATTCCATCTTTTCCGGTTGCACTGCCTACAAACATGACCGGGTTACCGATCCCTTCCGCGGTAGCGGAAACAGTTTCACCGGCTTTTACAATTCCCACACTCATCGCATTCACGAGTGGGTTGGTATGATAACAGGGATCAAAATAAATTTCACCACCCACAGTTGGTACACCAAAACAGTTTCCATAATGCCCGATGCCATGAACAACACCGGCCAGCAGGTGCTGGGTCTTATCCGCTTCCAGGTTACCAAAGCGCAGGGAGTTAAGCGAAGCAATGGGACGGGCACCCATCGTAAAAATATCCCGATGTATACCACCTACTCCGGTGGCCGCTCCCTGAAAGGGTTCAATGGCCGAAGGGTGGTTATGTGATTCGATCTTGAAGACCACACCCAACCCATCACCAATATCCATCAGGCCGGCATTCTCTTCACCGGCTTTCACCAGCATTCTTCCCCCTTCACGTGGAAGGGTCTTTAGCCAACGAATCGAATTTTTGTAGCTGCAATGTTCACTCCACATGCCGGAGAAGGCACAGAGTTCATTGAAGTTGGGGGTGCGTCCAAGTTTTTGCTGAATGAGTTCAAATTCTTCGGGGGTGATCCGCAGTTGCTCCGCGGTCTTTACAGTTACTTCCATAGTGTTTTGTGAAAGGGCAAAACTACAAACTGAGCGGGAGGAAAAGGGAGAAACTTTTCAACTTTTTAAGCTATTTTGCGAGAATAACTAGTGGGTTTGGATTATTTTCTCTTCATAGGTTACCTTTTTCTCTTTTCCTGGCTGCTGACCCGTATCGGGTTGTTCCGGCATTCGGGATTGAACAATGCCCAACTCATTATCCTTTTTCTGCTCAAGGTCATTGCCGGTATTTTCTATGGCTGGGTAGGTATCTATTATGGCTACTTTGCCTATATGTATGATACCTGGGGGCTGCACAATACCAGTGTGGATGAACTGCAATTACTCTATGACAATCCCCGGGAATACCTCACCAACTTATTTTATAGTGGATATGAAGGCGGGTATGGTGGCTTTTTTGCTTCCAGCGATTCGTATTGGAATGACCTGAAGGCAAATATATTTATCAAACTCCTTTCCATTTTTAACCTGTTTAGTTTTGGCAACTATTATATCAATGTCATTTTCTATTCTTTTTTAACCATGATCGGACCGGTCATGGTGTACCGGGTTATGTCAGATGTTTTTCCGGGGAAAAAATGGGCAGTATTGATCGGTGTATTTCTGATCCCTTCCTTCCTGTATTGGAGCAGCGGTATTCATAAGGACGGGCTAACCTTTACTGCCATTGGCCTGGTGGCCTACCATTTTTATTTTGGCTTAAAACAGGGCCGGTTCAGTTTTGGGCGCATCCTTTATTTATCGCTGGGGCTCCTGATACTGTTGGCCATGCGGAATTATATCCTCATGCTGTTGATTCCCGGACTAACAGCCTGGTATCTGTCCCATCGATTGAATAAGAAAACCGGACGGGTGTTTTTGATCGTGTATGGATTGTCCATTTTCCTGTTTTTTACACTCCCTCTGGTGAGTGATTCACTGGATTTTCCCGCTGCCGTTGCCAATAAACAGGCAGCGTTTATGCGACTGGAAGGTGGATCGGGATTAAAGGTTGAAAAATTGGACCCAAGTCTGCAAGGCTTTATTCGCAATACTCCCCAGGCCCTGGTGAACAGCCTGATGCGACCGTTTCCGGCGGATATAAAACATATGCTCTCCATGGGTGTAATGCTCGAAAATATATTTGTGCTTGCGCTTATAGTATTGCTTTTGTTTTGCCGCGATAAAACCACTTCCCTTAACCGCCCATTTATCTGGTTCTGTTATTTCTTCGGCTTTACCCTGCTCCTTACCATCGGGTACACGGTCAATTTCCAGGGCGCAATCGTCCGTTACCGAAGCATCCTCCTTCCCCTGGCCATTACTCCATTATTAGCCGGAATTGATTGGATAAGGCTAAAAAAGGCGATAAATATAAATATTAAATAATTTTACAATATTTATATTTTCGTAGAAATACGACGATTTTTAGCCTTCCAAGCGTTTGTTTTTCTCATTTATCCACAAATAATTCATTTTTCAGGTTCTCTGGTTTATGAAATTGCCATTATTGTTTAGATTTGTCGTTACAAGCACACATTTTTTAAATTTTAATGTAAATAGTTATGGCAGTTGCAAAACTCGAGTACATCTGGCTGGATGGATACAAGCCCACCCAAAGTCTGAGAAGTAAAACAAAGATCGAAAAGAACTTTAGCGGCAAACTGGAAGATTGCCCCATGTGGTCCTTTGATGGTTCTTCTACTGAACAGGCTCCAGGCGGGTCTTCCGACTGTCTGCTGAAACCTGTATTTATGGTACCTGACCCTCAGCGTCGCGATGGTTACCTGGTGATGTGTGAAGTATTGAATCCGGATGGCAGCGCCCATGCGTCGAATGGTCGCGCTACGATCGCGGATGATGACAATGATTTCTGGTTTGGATTTGAGCAGGAATATTTCCTCTGGAATCCGGAAACACATAAACCCCTGGGCTTCCCCGAAGGTGGTTATCCCCGTCCCCAGGGCCCTTATTATTGTTCCGTTGGCGCCAACAATGCGTATGGCCGTCACATTGTAGAAGAGCACCTGGATGCTTGTATTGATGCCGGATTGAATGTGGAAGGTATCAATGCGGAAGTAGCCACTGGTCAGTGGGAATTCCAGATCTTCTCCAAAGGAGCCAAAGAAGCGGGTGACCAGATCTGGGTGGCTCGTTATATGCTGGAGCGTATCGGGGAAAAATATGGTGTTTCTATCAACTGGCATTGCAAACCGCTGGGTGACCTGGATTGGAACGGTAGTGGTATGCACGCCAACTTCTCCAATGAACTCCTGCGTACCTGTGGCAGCAAGGAAATCTATGAGCGTGTGTGTGAGTCATTCCGCCCTGTAGTAAAAGAACATATCGAAGTATACGGTGCCGACAACCACCTGCGTTTGACCGGTAAGCATGAAACTGCCTCCATCCATGATTTCTCGTATGGTATTTCCGACCGTGGAGCATCCATCCGGATCCCCATTGGTACGGTAGAAAGAGGCTGGAAAGGCTGGTTGGAAGACCGCCGTCCCAACAGCGCCGCCGATCCTTACAAAGTAGCCGCCCGGATCATCAAAACCGTAAAGGAAGCCGAGGTGAGTATTCAGAAAAAGATGGAAGTCGCTTAGTATTGGGTCCGAGGTCCGGAGTCCGAAGTCAAACCTCCGACTTCCGACTTCGGACTCCGGACTTCTGACGATTAATACAATATGATTCGAAAAGGGTAAGTGCATAACTTACCCTTTTTATTTTCCTGTGAATCCTATATTTACCGAAACTAAAAAACGCGTCTATGTCACTTCGTTTTAATGCCATCAATAACCTCACCACAGAGGTAGATGTAAAGGTGGCCGGGTCGAAAAAGATAACTGCCATTTTCGGCTCCAATGTATTTACCGCCAAAGTAGCCCGCGAATATTTGAGTGATGAAGCCTACAAAAGCCTGATGTCCTCCATAAAGGCCGGTCAAAAGATCGACCGGGCGATGGCCAATCAGATCGCCAATGGGATCAAGGCCTGGGCAGAGAGCAAAGGCGTGACACACTATACCCACTGGTTTCAACCGCTGACCGGAACCACCGCCGAAAAACATGATTCCTTTTTTACCTTAAAAGGAGACGGCACAGCCATTGAACAATTTGACGGCGACGCGCTGATCCAACAGGAACCTGATGCATCTTCCTTCCCGTCGGGTGGGTTAAGAGCTACCTTCGAGGCCCGCGGATATACTGCCTGGGATCCCTCCTCCCCTGCTTTTATCATTGAGATCGGGCAGGGTGCCACACTTTGTATCCCCACCATCTTTGTTTCCTATACCGGCGAATCGCTGGACTATAAAGCGCCATTGCTGAAAGCACTGGATGCCCTGAACAAAGCCGCTCTTGACGTATGCCATTATTTTGATAAAAACGTTACCCATGTTCAGGCTACCCTGGGTTGGGAACAGGAATATTTTGTGATCGATGAGGCGATGTTCAATGCACGTCCCGATCTGGTACTTTGTGGCCGCGCTGTTTATGGACATAGTTCCGCCAAGGGCCAGCAATTGGAAGACCATTATTTTGGTTCCATTCCCGAGCGTGTATATGCTTATATGCGCGACTATGAGGAAGAGGCTTATAAACTGGGTATTCCCCTGCGTACAAGGCATAATGAAGTGGCACCTGCCCAGTTTGAATGTGCCCCTATCTACGAAGAGTGTAATCTGGCCGTAGACCATAATACATTGTTGATGGACATCATGGCCCGGGTAGCCAAACGCCACAAGTTGCGTGTGTTGCTCCATGAAAAACCCTTTGCGGCTATCAATGGCTCCGGTAAACACAATAACTGGAGCATGAGTACGGATACAGGCATCAACCTGCTGGCTCCGGGTAAAACACCGAAGACCAACCTGATGTTCCTTACCTTTTTTGTCAATACCATCAAGGCCGTACATGATTATGCCGATATCCTGCGGGCCTCGATCGCTTCGGCGGGAAATGATCACCGTCTCGGTGCCAACGAAGCACCCCCTGCCATCATATCCGTCTTTATTGGTGACTACCTGAGCAAGGTATTACAGGAAGTAAAAGAACGTGTGACTGATAAAATGGACGAGACCGATGAGAGTATGCTCAAGATCGATATTCACAAGAGCATTCCTGAGTTGCTGATGGACAATACAGACCGGAACCGCACTTCACCCTTTGCCTTTACCGGAAACAAATTTGAGTTCAGAGCTGTGGGATCTTCTGCCAACTGTGGCAACCCGATGACCGTATTGAATACGATCATGGCCCAAACCCTTCGTCAGTTCAAGGAAGATGTGGATTCACATATTGAGAAAGGGGAAAAGAAAGAGATCGCCATCATGCATGTGATCCGGGAATATATCGTGGCCAGTGAGAAAGTGCTTTTTGAAGGAGATGGATATAGTCAGGAATGGGAAAAAGAAGCTGAGCGTCGTGGCCTCGCGAATGTAAAGACCACTCCGCTGGCACTGGATGCCATGCTGACCGAAAAAGCCAAACACCTTTTTGAAATCAACGGCATCTATACACATGCAGAGTTGGAAGCACGTCATGAGATCGAACTGGAAAAATACATTAAGCGGGTACAGATCGAAGGACGTATCATGGGCGAACTGGCCACCAGTCATATATTGCCCCCGGCCATTCGCTATCAAACAAGACTGGCTCAGAATATCCAGAGTCTGCAGTCGCTGGGCATGCCGGAGTCGGCCTACGCCAATCAAAAACAGATCCTGGAAAAATTATCCGAGCACATCAATAAAACATCCGACCTCGTAGAAAAAATGATCGAGGCGCGCAAAATCTGCAATGCCATGACCGAAACAAGGACCATGGCCATCAGTTATCAAAGCCAGGTCAAAGACGCCTTCTTCGACCAGATCAGATACCATGTAGATAAACTGGAATTGCTGGTGGACGACCGGGAGTGGTATTTGCCGAAGTATAGGGAGATACTCTTTTTGAGGTAGATTTTGGTGGTGGGATGACGGAGGACGGATGACAGATGTCTGATGGCAGATGACTGATGACAGATGTTAGATGTTGGATGTTGGATGTTGGGGGGCGGAGGTTTGCCGTGCGCGATTTGCTGTGCGAGACCTCTGGTCTCGCACGATTGTCTTGTCGCCTCTGGCGACTCGAAATTGATTATTTTTCTGGATTTAGAATAGATTGTTTTTTTGTCGCCAGAGGCGACGGGAGAAACGTGCGAGACCAGAGGTCTCGCACAGCAAACCTCCGCCATTCGCCTTCCAACATCCGACATCCAACATCCAACAACCATCATCTGTCATCCGTCATCAGTCATCTGTCATCCGTCCTCCTCTCTCTCACATCATCTTAAACCCATCCAAAAACTTGGTATTAAAATCACCGCTGCGGAAGCGTTCATCCTTCATTAGTTGAAGATGGAAGGGGATCGTGGTTTTGATGCCTTCGATCACGTATTCGCTCAGGGCGCGGTACATGGTATCAATGGCTTCTTCGCGGGTGCGCGCCACGGTAATGAGTTTGCCGATCATGGAATCATAGTAAGGGGGAATGACATACCCTGCATAGGCATGACTATCTACCCGTACTCCATGTCCGCCGGGTGTATGTAAAGTTGTGATGCGTCCGGGTGAAGGCCTGAAATCATTGTAAGGATCTTCGGCATTGATCCGGCACTCGATCGAGTGCATCTGTGGGATATAATCATCGCCGGATATCCGTTCACCCTGGGCGATCTTGATCTGTTCTTTGATCAGGTCGAAGTTGATCACTTCTTCAGTTACGCAATGTTCTACCTGGATACGCGTGTTCATTTCCATGAAATAGAAATTCCGGTGTTTATCTACCAGAAATTCGATGGTACCCACGCTTTCATAATTGATGGCAGAGGCGGCTTTCTTGGCTGCTTCCCCCATTTTCATCCGCAGTTCATCGGTCATAAACGGCGAAGGGGATTCCTCTACCAGTTTTTGGTGACGGCGCTGAATGGAACAATCCCGCTCACTGAGGTGGCAGACATTTCCATATTGGTCACCGGCCACTTGTATTTCGATATGTCGGGGTTCTTCCACGAATTTCTCCATGTAGATCCCGTCATTTTTAAACGCGGCTGCTGCTTCGGCTTTGGCTGTATCGTAAGCCCTTTCGATCTCGCTTTCTTCCCATACGATACGCATCCCTTTACCACCCCCACCGGCTGTAGCTTTGAGGATAACGGGATAACCCATATCGCGGGCCAGGCCTTTAGCTTCTTCCACACTTTGCAATAATCCTTCGCCACCGGGTACAACGGGTACGCCCGCTTTGATCATGGTTTCTTTGGCCGTGATCTTATCGCCCATCGCGTTGATCATCTCCGGTGTGGGGCCAATGAATTTGATATGGTGGTCATTACATATCTTGGCGAATTTGGCGTTTTCCGCAAGAAATCCATAACCCGGGTGGATACCATCCGCATTGGTTATCTCGGCGGCTGCCATGATATGAGGAATATTGAGGTAAGAGTCACTGCTCTGGGGTTTGCCGATACAAACTGCTTCATCGGCAAATTTCACATGCAGGCTGTCACGGTCGGCTGTTGAATAGACCGCTACCGTTTTGATGCCCATTTCGCGACAGGTCCGTATGACCCGGAGGGCGATCTCACCCCTGTTCGCTATCAATATCTTTTTAAACATGAAGACGATTTGGTGATTGGAAGATTGGACAGGATCCTGATCAATTGGGTTCCACCAGGAAGAGTGGTTGATCGTATTCCACAGGAGAAGCATCATCCACCAGGATCTTCACCACTTTACCCGATACTTCGCTTTCGATCTCGTTAAAGAGTTTCATGGCTTCAATGATGCAAACCACTTTGCCTTCGGAAACATCATCTCCCACTTCTACGAAGTTGACCTTATCAGGGCCAGGACGACGGTAGAAAGTACCGATCATCGGGCTTTTGATGGTGATGAGGTTTCCTGCCGGAGCGGCCGGTGCGGCCGGAGAAGAAGCAGCCGGTGCAGCAGCTGATGCAGCCGCAGGAGCGGGTGCAGGGGCAGCCGCCATGGCAACGGGTTGTGCCGAAACCACCTGGGTTACATGGTCTTCCTTTTGTTTGATGGTGATCCGGAAATCCTTCTGCTCAACGGTCAACTCTCCAATATTGGATTTATTGATCATCTTGATCAACTCCTGAATTTGTTTGAAATCCATGTTTTTCAATTTATAGTTGATTTAAGGTGAGAAATCCGCGTATTACGCAGGAGTCCGAATTTAAATTATTCTTTTACCCTTTCCACATATTCACCGGTCTTGGTATTTACCCGGATCAATTCCCCTTCGTTGACAAACAGCGGAACGTTCACGGTAGCGCCGGTTTCCACGGTAGCGGGTTTCAGGGTGCGGGTGGCTGTATCGCCCTTTAATCCAGGTTCGGTGTACGTAACCTGAAGAACGATCTTGTCAGGTAGCTCCACACTCATGGGAAGTTCGGTCTCGGTATTGACCAACATCGACACTTCCTGTCCATCTTTCAGGAACTGGGGAGCATCCACCATATTTTCCTGAACAGCCAGTTGTTCAAAGGTAGCTGTATCCATGAAATTATACCCTGTATCGTCTTTATACAGGTATTGAAAAGGCTTTCTTTCCACCCGTACCGGGAAGATATTTTCCCCACTGTTCCAGGTCTGTTCGATGGTTCGGTTATTATCCACCCCTTTCAGCTTGGCCCACACTTTAGCGGCCGCCCGGGCTGTCTTGTTCTGTCCAAATTCCACCACCGAATACAGGCTGCCATCGATCTTGATGATCATGCCCCGGCTGATGTCTGCAGTAGTTGCCATAACGTTTTCATTTTGAGGCCAGTTCTGGGCTGGCCGGTAATGCTAAGGGTGCAAATATAAGGAAGGCGGGAAAATTGGAAAGGATAAAAAATAACGTGAGTTTCGTGAGGCGTGGGGCGGGAGACGGGAGACGTGAGGCGTGAGGCGTGAATGGTGAATAGTGAATAGTGAGTATTCACCATTCACCATTCACTATTCACTATTCACCATTCACCATTCACATCCTTTATTCTTTCTTCTTCATCTTTATCTCAATCGCTCCATTCTTGGCTTTTTCGCCATATTTGGTAGTGGCGGATTCGCCTTTGAGTATATTGATCGATTCGATATCTGTAGCCTTTACAGATTCTTTGACCCATTTGCTTTCAACAATTTCGCCATTCACAATATAGATTGGAGCCTCTGCTCCATCCATTAGTGTAATCCATTCGCCTTGCTTTTTATCTTCCACCACTCCTTTCTTCGTTGGATAACCCACAACCACCACTTCTTTAACGCCTATTACTCCGTCCTGTTTAACGATGGCTTTTTGCAGCAAAGGTTTCCCTTCCACCACGATTGGTTCCGGGCTGGCGGGAGGAGCAGGGGGTGCAGGAGGTAATTCCCCGTACTTGGCTATATGTTCTTTTTCGTTGGCATTCCATTCGGTGAGCGCAATGGCCTTTAGAATTTTGTTGCTGTTGTTTTTGATGATCACCACACACTCACCCTGGTTGTCGGCAATGCTCAACAGATAACCCTTGTCATTGATCTTTTTAGTGGCTGGAATTGTATCCGGAAGTGCCGGAGCATTCTTTGGAGCACGGGGAGCAATCCGGTCAGCAGGAGCAGGGGCTGGCAACAGATCGGGTGATGGTGCCGGCGTAGCCGGGCTAATTACATCTGCGGAAGGCGCCACCTGAGCCAACGCCTTTTCACTGCGGAAGGTAATGAGTAACAGGGCTGCCAACGGCAGGGCAACCAGAAATTTGAGTAAATGGACCTTATGGGTCCGGATCTTGTTCATCATGGCTATACGTGTTTTGAGTGAAGAAAAATTAAATCCCGGGGCCATGCGATAGGCATGCTGCCCCATTACTTTGAGTAGCAGGTATTGGTATTGTTTACGATCGACACCACTATCTGTCACATGCTGATCAGCGATGAACTCCAGATTTTGGCAAATGGCTTTGCGCAATAACCAGGCAAACGGATTATACCAATTCAGGATACAGATCCATTCGGCCCATAACATATCCATCGTATGGTTTTGCCGCACATGGACAAACTCGTGTCGTATGATTTCTTTTAATTCCGCTTCATCATGCCGGCCCGGGTTCAGATAGATCGAATTTCCAAAAGAGAAGGGTATGATGGGTTTGTCCACCTGATAAAGTTTTGTGCCTTCACCCTCGATCAGTACGGCCTGTTTCCTTAACCGTTGAAAGGACAAGAGCTGTATCAGAAATCGAATGGCCAGTACCGCAATACCAAGACCTACTACCCAAATGAAAATACTTATCGGCTCGATACCCTTGTCGGCCACCAACGTGGTGGATGGTATTTTGGTAACCGACGGAATCCATTGCACCAATGTCACCCCCTCCCACTCTTTCTTTTCAAGTACCGGAGCGATATTGATCAGCGGAAGTAAAAAAGCCAATAGCGAATAGATCAACAGGTACCATCGGTTCCAGGTATAAAAGGTCATTCGCCGCAATACCCATTGGTAAAAGAGATAAACCGCCCCCAGACTGATCCCGGATTTTAACAGGTATAATATCAGATCGTGCATATACAGGTTCTTGGTTTATGAATTTTTTTCGATCAACCGGACGATCTCCTTCAACTCATCCGCAGATAATTTCTTTTGCTCCACAAAGAAGTTGACCAACTCCTTGTACGAATTTTCGAAATAATCACGCACCACGGTACTCATGAACCGCTTTTTGTACTCCGCTTCGCTCACCGCCGGCTTGTAGATATAGGCATTGCCGATCAACCGGCTTTGCAAAAACCCCTTTCGCTCGAGATTCTTTACGGTGGAAGCCAGCGTGGTATAAGGTGGCTTCTCCCCTTCTATATTGTCCAGAAAGGCCTTTACATTCCCCTCACCTGTACGCCAAACCGCTAACATGGCCTCTTCTTCCTGTGGTGATAATTTTTCCATTTTCTACGAAGTTTTCGTAAAGCTACGAAATTTTCGTAATCGACAAAATTTATTTTACTCCCGGCTAAAAGCTAACAGCTACCAGCTAATAGCTATTAGCTTTTAGCTGTTAGCCCTCCTGACCGAAGTCATCCCCAAGTTTCCATAATCTCCTTTAGGATTCTTGTTTTCCCTCCTATCTTTGCCCCGCTAAAATTTCTATTCTCAACTATAAATTTTTTTCCATGAAAGTGACTGTTGTAGGTGCGGGAGCCGTAGGTGCCACCTGTGCCGATAATATTGCCCGTAAGGAGTTATGCCATGAACTGGTTTTATTGGATATCAAGGAAGGTGTTGCCGAAGGAAAGGCGCAGGATATGATGCAGACCGCTACCTTGCTCGGATTCGATACCCGGATCACTGGTTCAACGAACGACTATACCAAAACCGCCGGTAGTGATGTGGTGGTGATCACCTCCGGTTTGCCCCGCAAACCAGGTATGACCCGTGAAGAACTGATCGGTGTAAATGCCGGTATCGTTAAAGGAGTTTGCGAAAACATTCTGAAACACTCCCCCAATGCGATCATTATTGTGATCAGCAATCCCATGGATACGATGACCTATCTGGCCCTGCAATCCACTGGTCTTCCCAAAAACCGGATCATTGGTATGGGTGGTACCCTGGACAGCAGCCGTTTCAAATATCAATTGAGCCAACACCTGGGTTGCAGCCCGGCTGACCTGAATGCCGTGGTCGTTGGTGGTCACGGTGATACCACCATGATCCCCCTGATCCGCCTCGCTACCTGGAACAGTGTACCGGTTACCAAATTCCTGTCCAAAGAACAACAGGACAAAATCGTCGCCGATACCATGGTGGGTGGAGCTACGCTTACCAAACTCATTGGCACTTCGGCCTGGTATGCACCGGGTGCAGCCGGAGCGGCACTGGTGGAATCCATACTCCGCGATGAGAAAAAATTATTTACCTGCTGCGTAAGCCTTGACGGAGAATATGGTCAAAAAGATATCTGTCTGGGAGTACCTGTTACCATTGGACGCAATGGCTGGGAAAAAATTGTTGACTTTGGCTTGAACGAAGAAGAACAAGCCGCTTTCAATAAGAGTGCCGAGGCCGTGCGGAGTATGAATGAAGTACTGAAGACCTTGTAATCTTTAAAATAGAGAGAGCTAATAGCTATTAGCACCTGGCTTTTAGCTATTAGCTCTTTTTCTTTTTTAAAAGCCATAGAAATAAAGAAAATCAATCATCATAACCCTTCCATCCCTAAACCCAGGTCATGCACTTTCTCACTGTCGAAAATCTCTCCAAATCATACGGTGTTCAACCTCTTTTCCAGGGGGTGACCTTTCATATCGAGGAAGGAGATAAGATCGCACTGGTGGCCAAAAATGGTTTTGGGAAATCAACCCTGTTGAAAATTCTGGCAGGTAAGGAAACAGCAGATGAAGGCACGTTATGGGTCAACAAGGAAGTGACGGTTGCTTTTTTTGAACAGGAGCCCTCCTTTATCGAATCCAAATCCATATTGGAGAATATCTTTCACCATGAACACCCGGTGATACGGGCCATTGCCAATTACGAAGCAGCCTGTGACCGCGACGACCCCATTGCAGTAGGAGAAGCCATCGTACGCATGGATGAACTGGGGGCCTGGGATTTTGACGCCCGTGTTAAACAGATCCTTGGTAAGCTGAATATCCATCACCTCGAACAAACGGTAAACACCCTGAGCGGGGGCCAACGTAAACGTGTGGCACTGGCGCGTACGCTTATTGATATTGGTTTTGAACCCAAACATGTCCTGCTGATCATGGACGAACCGACCAACCACCTGGATGTTTCCATGGTGGAATGGCTGGAGAACTATCTCAACCAGGAAAGTGTGACCCTTTTGCTGGTTACCCACGACCGTTACTTTCTGGATGCTGTATGTGAAGAGGTATGGGACCTTGACCGCACGGGGCTGCATGTGTACAAAGGTGATTATGAAAATTACCTGGAAAAAAAGGCCGCCCGACAGGAAAGTGATGCCGCCACCATTGACAAGGCAAGAAATACCTACCGCAAGGAGTTGGAGTGGATGCGCAAACAACCCCGCGCCCGGACCACCAAATCAAAAAGCCGTCAGGATAATTTTTATAAGATCGAGTCGGTAGCCAAGCAGAAAATGGAAGAACAGCAGCTTGACCTGCAAATGAAAATGAACCGGCTCGGGGGTAAGGTATTGGAATTAAAAAAGGTCAACAAACAATATGGGCCACAGATCATCTTAAAAGGTTTTGATTACACCTTTAAAAAAGGAGAACGGATCGGTGTCGTGGGAAAGAATGGCGTGGGAAAATCCACTTTTATCAATATGCTCCTGGGACTTGAGGCGGCCGATAGTGGTAAGATCAATGTAGGTGACACGGTGGTGTTTGGTCATTATTCTCAACAAGGACTCGATACCAAAGACGATGTCCGTGTGATTGAATTTGTAAAAAACATTGCAGAGAATTTTCCATTGGCCAATGGGGGTACCCTGAGTGCGGCCCAATTCCTCCAACTGTTCTTATTTGAACCCGACAAGCAATACACTTTTATAAAAAGTTTAAGTGGTGGGGAGAAAAGAAGGCTTCACCTGCTCTCTATACTTTTCCGAAACCCCAATTTTCTGGTTTTGGATGAACCAACAAACGACCTCGATCTTCCTACTTTAAGTGTATTGGAGAATTTCCTCGCTGAATATCCCGGTTGTTTATTGATCGTATCACATGACCGGTATTTTATGGACCGTTTGGTGGACCATCTTTTTGTTTTTGAAGGAGATGGTGTGGTCCGCGATTTTCCCGGTAACTATTCGCAGTATAGGTTGGCGGAAAAAGAGCAGGAGAACAAACCAGTTGAAAATATCCCCTTATCCAAAGAAACCAAATCGGAGGCTTTATCCACTCCGAACAACGCTGACACATCCAAAAAACAACGCAAAGGGTTCAAGGAAAAAAGAGAGTTTGAATCATTGACCAAAGAAATAGCGGCCCTGGGTCTGGAGAAGGAAACCATCACCCAACAACTCAATGACGGGAACCTGCCATTTGACCAATTGAGCAAGCTATCGGCCCGTATAGGTGAAATTGCCCTTTTACTCGATGAAAAGGAGCTCAGGTGGCTGGAATTGAGTGAGTTAGAAGATTGATTGGGTGTTGTCAAAAAATCTGCTACTTTTGTGTCACGATCCAACCCTCTCTGTAAACTACCAACGACTTATTGATCCCCACTTACACTGATTTGATCCGGTACTACCTCTGAAAGCCGAGTAATCCGTTTATTTAACTCAAAATCTTTAGTGTATGAAAAAGATCAACTCCGCTTTGCAGAATCCTAATGTACAGGGTGGACTTATCTTAACTCTGTTATTCGTAGGTGTTGTGGTCGCTTTCGTGCTGTCAATCGGCAAGTAAGACCCGCTAACTACCAAGCTTTTTTCAATAACCTGCTACCAGGACAGGCTCTGTTTTCCCAAACGGAGCCTTTTTAGTTTCTCGCAGCGAACGCCAAGATATAAGCGGACGCAGCGGCAGTCCTATTTTCGAGCATAGTGAGTTCGTAGCGCTCGCTCAATTCTTTGCGACCGCTGCGAGAAACCTAAAAAAACTACTTTATAAATGAAAGCACCTGCTGTGTCAGCAGTGGAATGGAGATCTGGTTCATACACTTGAAGTGCCCTTTTGGACATTTATCATATCCAATTTTGCTACAGGGCCGGCACCATAGCCCTTTGATTTCTACCTGTGCATTATTCACCTGGCTGTTGCCGTAATAGGGATACATGCCAAAGGCGGGTACAGTATTACCCCAGAGTGAAATGATAGGTCGCTTATAGGCTGCAGCAATATGCATAAGCCCTGTATCGTGTGTAACAATGAGCTTGGCCCGACGAACCAGGTCGGCACTTTCATTCAGGCTGAATTTACCACAGGCATTGTATATCTTGATAGGATCCACGGTTGCAATTGCCCGTCCTGCCTCCGCATCTTCTTTTCCTCCTAACAGGATAATGGGATGGGGAATAGAGCCGGCTAATTCCTTCCATTTATCCACGGGCATTTTTTTGGTGGCATGCGCCGCGCCCAGTACAAATCCCAGGTAACCGGCGTGGTGGGAAACCGGTATATCCTCATTCACGATATGTTCCTCTTCGGGTATAAAATAGTCAAGCCCTCTCCCATCGTTTACCACATTCCATTCCTTTATTGTTTCCATGTATCGGTCAACGATATGGACTGCCGGCATCCGGTTCCATTTAAAATTGACATACATGAACTTTTGGATATTCAGCTTATTAAACGCCACAGATCTTACCCCCAGTTCTTTCTTTACCCGCAGGGTACGCAGGTTATGGTGAAGATCGATCACGGCGTCATACTTCTCTTCTTTCAGCTCATGGATCATCAATTCCCAGCTATGAGCCAATACATGTACTTTATCCAGATAGGGATTGGCCTTCAGGATCGGAAGGAAAGCCTCTTTGGTCAGGAAATGTACTTCAGCATCGGGCACTTGTTGTTTCAATGCGCGAATGACCGGCGTGGTCAATACAATATCGCCGATGGAGGAAAAACGTATGATGAGAAATTTGGGCACTATAAATTAAGTGAGCTAAGGTAACATTTCCTCCGGTTCCACATAGTTGAGGTCTTTATGAAATGTTTCTTCGGTAAACCAGGCTGCCACCAGGGTGATAGCCATGACCAATACCCCGGTAACAATACCACTCTGAATGATATCCCAACCCCAGCTTTTTTGTAATACGTTCAGGAAAAGAAGATTGATCAATGGCAGCGCTCCCCTGACCATATTTGGAATGGTGGTAGCAGCCGTGGCACGCAGGTTGGTACCAAACTGTTCAGCCCCCATCGTAACAAAGATGGCCCAGAAACCCGTGCTGAAACCAAGCGCTGCACAGGCCAGGTACATGGTGGTGTCATTTTTTATAAACCCGCTAAAGAAAAAGATACCGGAAAGAATGGTAAACCCATAGAAAAGATAAAGGGCTTTCTTGCGACTTTTAAAATACTGGCTGACCAGTCCAATCAGGATATCGCCCACGGCAATTGCTGCATAGGCAAACATGATGGACTTACCGGATTGAATGGCATTTCCTTCATAAAAAGCACCCGCAAAACGGTTGCTGTAATTGACGAGGATACCGATGACATACCAGGTGGGCAGGCCGATCAGGATCGCGAGGATATATTTCTTAAACCGTTTGGCATCATTAAAGAACATCAGGATATTTCCCCGTGAAACGGCTTTTTCTTTTAGCTGTTTGAACATACCACTCTCAGCCACGCTGATACGTAACAGAAGCAGCATGATCCCCAATCCTCCCCCGATCTTGTAACAAAGTCTCCAATCATAACCGGTGAATTCAAATGTATAATAGGCAAATACGGCCCCGAATAATCCGATACCAGCTACCAGTGAGGTACCAATTCCTCGTTTGTTTTTTGGCAATAGTTCACTCACCAGCGTGATTCCGGCGCCCAATTCACCAGCCAGACCGATACCGGCTGCAAAGCGCGCATAGGCATACTGGTCAGTATTCACGACAAAACCGGTGATGAAGTTGGCGACAGAATAAAGAATGATGGAACCAAATAAAACAGAAAGCCTTCCCCGTTTATCGCCCATGATCCCCCATACGATACCGCCAATGAGCAGGCCTACCATTTGCCAGTTCAGTATTTTGGTGCTGGCTGCCAGTACAGCCTTGCCATCGGCTAAATTCACCCCTAATCCTTGCAGACTGGGTTCGCGAACGATGGTAAAAAGAAGAAGATCGTAAATGTCTACAAAATACCCAAGGGCCGCCACTAAGACGGCCAGGTTGAAAACGGAAGTCTTTTGGTTATTATCCATGCAGGCAAGCAGATTTTCGTTAGACCTTGGCCGGAGGCTCTTTGGGTGCCTTTGCTTTGGATGTGATCAATTTGATGATCACAGGTGCCGTTGTCACCACTACGATTCCGATGACAATGATCTCCAGGTGTTCTTTTAAATCAAAGCCAAATTGCTCTTTCACCCATTTCTGAAGAAAGTAGCCCGAGAAGATCATACTGAATACCCAGGCGATGGAGCCAATTATATTGAAGAACATGAACTTGGCCTTGTTCATATCCACGATACCGGCCACAATGGGGGCGAATGTGCGGATAAAGGGTAAAAAGCGCGCGCCGATCACTGCCAGTCCACCATGTTTTTCATAAAAATCATGTGCTTCATGGAGGTATTTCTTTTTAAAGAAGAACCGGTCACGCCAATGGTACATGGCGGGGCCAACCTTTCTTCCTGTCCAGTAACCAACGATATTACCCAGGATACCACAAACGGATATGAGGGCCACAAGCACCAACAGGTCGAGCCATTGGTTTTGCACATTACCCAAACCCACGAGTTTTAAAAATTGATGTGCCAGACCCGGTTCGCCGTTATCGAATTTATGGGCAAACATACCGGCCACAAAAAGCAGGGAATCACCGGGGAGGAAGAATCCTACAAAGAGTCCTGTTTCAGCAAATACAATAAACAACAAGAGCCAAAGCCCGCCATTCTCGATATAAAATTGAGGTTGTAAAAGCTGGGTCCAGTGAAACGCGTCAAGAAGGAACATTTAACTTAGTTATTATTTTCATTAAATCGCATCGGCCATCCGTTCATTGAAGGCATGTGCCTTTTCATCATCAAACTCTCCCTCCCAACGGGCCACCACACAACTAGCCAGGCAATTACCAACTACATTTACCGAGGTACGTGCCATATCCATCAATTCATCAATACCAAAAATAGCAGCAATCGGCCAGAGCGGAAGATTAAATTGATCCGCTGTAGCGATCAGGATGACAAGGGAAGCCCTTGGCACAGCCGCTACCCCCTTGCTGGTCAGCATAAGGATCAGTCCCATGGTGATCTGTTCCCCTATTGTAAGCGGTATATTGGCGGCCTGCGCCACAAATACCGCGGCCAGGGACAGATACAAGGTAGTGCCATCCAGGTTAAAGGTATAGCCCGTAGGTATAACAAAGGAGACGATCTTTCGGGGTACCCCAAATTTCTCCATGTTCTCGATGGCTTTTGGCAGGGCTGAATCGGAGCTCGTTGTAGCAAATGCAATGGACACCGGCTCGCGGATGGCTTGCAGGAATTTTCGTACGGGTACCTTTACAAACAAGGCGATAGGCAGTAGCACGCCAAATATGAAAACAAGGAGTGCAATATAAAGTGTTATTACCAGCCAGGCCAGGTTCTTAAGCACCCCGATACCCAGGTGGCCCACCGTTACCGCCATGGCTGCACCAATTCCGATTGGCGCGAAATACATGATGATGTTGGTGAACTTGAACATGGTTTCCGAAAGGCTTTCACAGGCCCGTATCATGGGTCTTTTCTTGTCTTCGGGAAGCATGGCCAACCCAATGGCAAAGATGACCGAGAATACTACGATCTGTAGGACCTTACCATCATAAATGGCCTTTATAAAATTGGAGGGGAAAATATCAACAATGTGTTCATCCCAGGTCAGGGCTTTTGTCTCTGGTAATTTCTCCAGTACATCGGGTTGAATGATACCTACACCGGCTTGGGAGGTATTGATCGCAATAAGTCCGATCACCAGGGCCACCGTTGTCACAACTTCAAAGTACAGCAGTGACTTCCATCCCAACCGGCCAACCTGTTTGAGGTTGGAATGACCGGCGATACCCACTACCAGGGTAGAAAAGAGAAGCGGAGCCACAATGGTTTTAACCAGGTTCAGAAATATCTGCCGAAGGAATTTCAGGTCCTGGGAAAAATCGCGTTGTTCATATCCAATGAGTATACCCAAAACCATTGAGGTCAGGATCCAGGCGGTCAATGACTTTTTGAACCAGGAGTAAATTCCCAGTGAAATGACAAACAGCCACCTGGAAACGGTCAGCAATATCGGGGGCAGGCTAGCAGAAGTGTTCCAGTCGATAACATGAAGGATCGCCATGATCGTGAACAGACCTAAGGCGAGGAAAGAGGAGGTTCTTAAATTCATGTCGATGGTTTGCGTAAAGTTTCAAAACTAATGGTTTATGTCCAATTTTGAAACAGTTTCTGCCCTGGCCACACCAGTCAAATTCTTTTGAGCACATTAGCGAGAAATCTGTATTTTCCCAAAAGTTTTACAGAAACTTAATTTTATACAGGTTATGGCCGAACACGCATCTTCATTTAAACAATCCCTGGGGTTGACCGATGCCACGATGATCGTGGCCGGGTCGATGATCGGGTCGGGTATCTTTATCGTCAGTACGGATATCACCCGGTATGTGGGAAGTGCAGGCTGGTTGGTTGCCGTCTGGTTGATCACCGGGTTCATGACCATTACGGCCGCGGTGAGTTATGGCGAATTAAGCGGGATGTATCCCAAGGCCGGTGGACAGTATGTGTATTTAAAGGAGGCCTATAATCCGCTGGCGGGTTTCCTGTATGGCTGGAGCTTTTTTGCGGTTATTCAAACCGCTACCATTGCGGCGGTTGGCGTGGCATTTGCCCGTTATTCTGCCTACCTGATTCCAGGGCTTGGAGAGAATAATATTCTCTGGGGTATTGAAAAGGGACTAGATGGTGCCGGTGTCATGCAATACAGTTTCAAGATCAGTGCCGCACAGGTATTGGCCATTGCGCTGATCATCTTTCTTACCTATACCAATTCAAAAGGGATCAAGGGAGGGAAGATCATTCAAAACACGTTTACCACCACCAAACTGATCTCGCTGTTTGGATTGATCGCCCTGGGTTTCATTTTTGCCAAAGAAAATTTTTGGTCACAAAACTGGGAGACCGGATTTCAGGCTACTCAACTGGAGCGTAATGATGCCGGAGGATTCGTGATCGGAGGCAGTTGGGGGGCGATCAGCGGAACGGCCCTGATCGGCGCCATTGCCGCAGCGATGGTGGGGTCGATCTTTAGCAGTGATGCCTGGAACAATGTGACGTTCATAGCCGGAGAAATAAAGAACCCCAAAAAGAATATCGGGTTAAGCCTTTTTCTGGGTACCATGATCGTAACGGTCATCTACGTCTTGGCCAACCTGATGTATTTATATGTATTGCCGCTCAATGGTCCCGACAGCATTGCCTATCCCGAAGGGGAGCGGGTGGCGGTTGCGGCCTCCAATGCCATATTTGGGCCTGCAGGCTCAGCCATCATTGCAGTGATGATCATGATCTCCACCTTTGGTTGTAACAACGGATTGGTACTGGCCGGTTCACGGGTTTATTATACCATGGCCAATGACGGCCTGTTCTTTAAAAAGACCGGAGAACTGAACAAGCACGCCGTACCTGAATGGGCCATGTGGGCCCAATGCATCGTGGCCAGTGTGCTTTGTCTGAGCGGGGGGTACAATGATCTGTTGGATATGATCTCTTTTGTCGTAGTCTTGTTTTATGCGCTTACTATTGCCGGGATCTTTATCCTTCGTAAAAAGAGACCGGATATCGAACGGCCTTATAAAGCATTTGCTTACCCCGTTTTGCCTGCCATCTATATCATTATGGCCCTGACCTTCTGCATTTTCCTGGTGCTGATGAAGCCCGATTTTGCTTTGAAGGGACTGGGCATTGTATTGTTGGGTATACCTCTGTATTACATGGCTGTTTCCCGTAAAAAAAACCATTCAAATTAGGCCCGGATGCCTATCTTCACGAACCTAAAAATAAATAAACAACGATGAGTTTATTCCGCACAAAACCGCTTGACCAGATCCTGGCCCAGGCGGCTGACAATGAAAAAGGCCTGAAAAGGACCCTCGGTGCCGGTAACCTGGTTGCCCTTGGGATCGGAGCCATTATTGGCGCCGGATTGTTTGTTCGTACTGCTGCCGCTTCCGCCGAAGCCGCCGGACCTGCCGTTACCCTTTCATTTGTAGTGGCAGCGATAGGTTGCGCCTTTGCCGGACTTTGCTATGCGGAATTTGCCGCTATGATCCCCATTGCGGGAAGCGCCTATGCCTATTCCTATGTAACCATGGGAGAATTGATCGCCTGGATCATTGGTTGGGCCCTGATCATGGAATATGCCCTGGGTGCCGCTACCGTTTCCATTGCCTGGAGCGAATACCTGAATAATCTGCTTGGGGGGAGTATACCGTATGAATGGAGCCACTCCCCTTTTGAAACCCTGCACAAAGTAAGCGGGGATGCAGTTGCACAGATAACAACCGCCATGCCTGATCTTGCAAAGAGTGTGAAAAACGGAGTCCTTGTATTGACCGATACGCAGTTTGCGGCCCTGCCGGCAAGCCTGTCAGGACTCGTGGCCACCTCCCATGGTATCATGAATGCACCGGCGCTGATCATCCTCTTGTTGCTGACCCTGCTGCTGATCAAAGGAACCCAGGAAAGCGCGATGGTCAATACCATCATTGTATTTATCAAAGTCGCGATCGTCATCCTCTTTATCTTCCTGGGCTGGAAATT
This sequence comes from Chitinophagales bacterium, assembly GCA_017303415.1. Taxonomy (NCBI): domain Bacteria; kingdom Pseudomonadati; phylum Bacteroidota; class Chitinophagia; order Chitinophagales; species Chitinophagales bacterium. Next base: position 1,782,400 of record JAFLBJ010000001.1, on the reverse strand, counting down.
TATCAACCCGGATAACCATACCCCCTATATGATTCCTGAAGGAGTAGCCGGACATGAAGGTGTCTTCAAGCATGGCTGGGGAGGTGTACTGGGTGGAGCGGCCATTGTGTTCTTTGCCTTTATCGGCTTTGACGCAGTGTCAACCGCCGCACAGGAAGCCAAGAACCCCAAACGGGATATGCCGATCGGTATTCTTGGTTCGCTGGTGGTATGTACCATTCTTTATATCCTTTTCGGTCACGTACTGACCGGTGTAGCCAATTATACTGAATTTAAAGCGGCTGGTAAGGAGGCTTCCGTAGCCTATGCCATTGAAACCTATATGACAGGTTATGGCTGGCTGGCCACCGCGGTGACGATAGCCATCCTGGCGGGTTTCTCCTCTGTTATTCTCGTGATGTTGATGGGCCAAAGCCGTATCTTCTATACCATGAGCAATGACGGATTAATCCCCAAAGCTTTTGGAGAATTGCACCCCAAATTCAAAACCCCGTACAAGGCCAACTGGATCCTGTTTGTTTTTGTTGGCTTATTCGCGGCCTTTGTACCTGGTTCTGTAGCCGGTGACCTTACCTCCTTTGGTACTCTCTTTGCGTTTGTACTGGTTAGTGCCGGGGTTTGGATCATGCGTAAAAAAGCGCCCCATATCGAAAGGCCTTTCCGCACCCCAGCGGTACCAATCGTATCCACCCTTGGTGTACTGGTTTGCTCGTTCATGATCATCGCCCTCGACCAGCAAACACTGACGGTAGCGTTTATCTGGATGCTGCTCGGTCTTGTGATCTATTTCCTGTACAGCAAAAAACGCAGTAAACTCCTGATACCACCGTCGGATATGCTGCCGAAGGCGTCGGATTTTGAGGCGAAACCGTAGGAGGGAGAGACGTGAGACGTGAGTTTCGTGAGACGTGAGAGGTGAGGCGTGAGACGTGAGACGTGAGACGTGAATAGTGAATGGTGAATAGTGAATAATGCGTGTATTGATTTTTTGGAAATAATAACAATAGAAAAAGGCCTCATTTGAGGCCTTTTTCTATTGTTATTTTAAAAGCAAGTCCATTCACTATTCACCATTCACTATTCACCATTCACGTCTCACGCCTCACGAATGACGTCTCACGCCTCACGCCTCACGTCTCACGAAACTCCCGCCTCACGCCCACCCCTCACATCTCACGTTTTTCCCGTAAATTCGCCCCCTCAAATCACAACCATGGGACGGATTTTTGAAGTACGTAAGGCCACGATGTTTGCCCGCTGGGACCGGATGGCCAAGCAGTTTACCCGTATTGGTAAAGAGATCGCTATTGCCGTAAAATCAGGTGGTTCTGACCCCAACGTTAACCCGGCGCTTCGCCGGTGTATGCAGAACGCCAAGAGCGTGAACATGCCCAAGGACCGGGTGGAAGCCGCCATCAAGCGGGCCCTGGGTAAGGAGATGGATAACTTTGATGAGATCCTCTATGAAGGCTATGGCCCTCATGGGGTAGCCATTCTGGTGGAGACGGCTACTGATAACCATGTACGTACCGTGGCGAATGTAAAATCTCTTTTCAATAAAGGAGGTGGCGCCCTGGGAAACAGTGGCAGTGTGAGTTTTCAATTCAAAAAAATGGGGGTTTTCCGATTAAAACCCGAAGGACTGAATACAGATGACCTGGAACTGGAACTGATCGATTTTGGATTGGAAGAGCTGGGTGAAGCCACAGGCGAAAACGGAGAAGACATACTCGTGGTCCGCTCCGCCTTTACCGATTTTGGCAATATGCAAAAGGCCCTGGAAGAAAAAGGGATCACCCCCATCAGCGCGGAACTGGAGTGGATCCCTTCTACAACTGTTCCCTTATCGGATGAACAAGCCGAGGACGTGAGCAAACTGATCGAAAAACTCGAACAGGATGATGATGTCCAGAAGGTGTTTCATAATATGGGCTGATCCCGAACGACCTTAGAACTCTTTCACCAGATAACCGCTTAGGTAACCCGAAAAGGATTTCCCTTTGATATCCTCTGACCGCAATTGACGGGCAACCCCTTTAAAGTCGACCGACCCAATCAACGTGACGGTTGTTCCTGCCGGGACATATACTTCCACGCTTACCAATTTTCCAAAAAAGAAATTATCATTTGACCAGGAAGTGGTATTAGAGCTGACCATCGGATACTGCTCATAGATTACCTCATAGGTTGTACCGGCCTTGAGGTTGACATTTACCCAGGGGAAAATCTGGGTAAAGGATTTGAATTGCAGTTGAGATTGGAAAAAAATATCAAAATGATAGATCCCGCCTTTTTTTAGTGTAACCCCTGTTTTTTGAACCTGTATATTCTGCTGGTCATGGTTATACCTTACCCGCGTAATAAACTCAACCGTACTGGAGGTGCTTAAAAAATCACCGGGGGTATTGAAATTGGCGGAGAAAGCGGTCAACGCCCGGATAGTACCCGTGGCCTGAACGGTGGCGGGGGGTCTGTATACTTCAGTGATCTGGATTGCGGGGTTATCGCCCTGTATGGTCAATTCTTTGTTCAGGGTATTGTTGGTCTCGTTGCCTTCATCAACCATACGGCGCGGGTCAAGCAACAATTGAACTGGAAACCTTCCCGGGGAAACATGTTTTTGCTGATCGGTGAATACGACTTCCAGCATCGTATCCTTTTTGGCAGAGATACCAGGAATACCCACTGGCGGCAATCCATACCATCCTGCCGGATCTGCTCCAGCCTTTTGGTAAATGCGCATTTCAACTAATGAATTGCCGGATGAAGCGGCACCTGCATTGCCGATCTTGGTGAGAACCCTAACCCGGTTTAGATTCCTCGCCGAGTCAAAGAAAGGCTCAATGGAAATGATCTCTCTTACCACCAGGTCTGGTTTGGCTTGTGCCAGGGTTTTTTCAGCAACAGAAGTCAACAGAATAAATAAGGCAAGAATTGAAATGCGTTTCATGGTTCTTATTTTATGCTACAAATATGTTTTTTATCCAACCCCCAAACAACTACATAACCATGTAGGAAGGTGAACATGGCCAGGTTAAAAGAAAAAGGCTGCACTGAGGCAGCCTTTATATGAAGGAGGACGGAAATGGTTACATTTTTTCCAGTGTAATGGACATGGGTTTTAATTGCAGTTTAGTGATCTCAAACTGGCAGCCCCGGAAATTGGGATCCGGATTAAAATCAGCGCCGGAAAAATGGGTGCCGATCTGAATATCCTGGATGATCCGTTCATCAAATTCAAAACCGAGGGTATTGGCGCTCAGACTGAAATAATACCCCTTACAAGTCCCTACCCGCAAGCTGGTACCGGGCCGGGCCGGGTCTGCATTAAAAGAGAAATAAGCAGCATGTTCTCCGGTCACATTTTTGATCCGATGACCCGCGGGAGCCCGGTAAACGATCTTCTCCCACCGTCCCTCAAACAGGGATCGTTGCTCCCCTGCTCTTTCTGCTTCATCTTCCTCCCCGCTCAGGGTAATGATCAATTTAACGACACTATCTCCTGCCCTGCGGTTGTATTGATAATTCATGTTCACCGTTACATACACTTTCTTATCATTGAAATTATCATCCCCCCTGACCTTGGTCTTGGGTGCCAGGTGCTCAATGAGTGTTGGTGTATACGCCACCGTAAACGGACCCGTGACCACGGTATTGGGAATCTGGTTCTCCGGAAGCTTTGGTTTGGTAGGTGACACTTTTGTCTTGAGCCTGGGCTTTTGCGCCTCCGCCATGTATGCCATACCCAACAACAGGGTAAACAAAATCATTTTCTGGTACATAGAAAGAATGTTGATTGATTTCTAACGTGATTCAGTTACCGAGAAAAGGGCATAAAAACAATGCACCCTGTCTGTATTCGAACAAAAACGTCCTGCTTTGAACGTGCCATACTTGTATCTACCCCTTGAATCGGTAGCGATGGCCTCGCGGCTGGCAAAAATCTCATTGAGGGATTTTTCCACCACTTCCACTCGGCGCATGCCATGTTCGCCCAGGGCCGCAAAATCATTGTCTTTGTGCCGGGTATTTATCTCGATAAAGAACCGGAACATGATCCGTCCTTCATTGACCAGGATCGGATTCAGGTTTATGTTGCGGCTGCCATTAGGAATGTTCATGATCTCATCCCGAAGGGTATTGCCTGCCCGTATATCAGCATAGTTGATCACAGTTCGGTTGGGTTGGGCGGCATTGTGCTCCCAAAGTGTGCCTGACCAGATTCTATTCAGGGGAACACGATCTCTGTTGGTCTCCCATATCTCCACCGATATCTTTCCCCAGGCGTAACTGCAATCCCCACCATGTACATCTTCAATGGCCACATTATGAAGCTGGAGATTGATGCCCCTCGCTGGTGTACATTGACGTTCTGTGTATGTGGTCGTACTGCGGGTAGCGGCTGTGGAGTTATCGTTCAGGTACTTCAATTCATAACTGACGGCAACAGGGGCCACATTGGGATCGAGGCGTAAACCATTCTGCACATAATCATCAAAGGCCTGAAGTTGATTGGGTGAATTCAGGCTGATGGTATTGGCCGCGTCACCGCCAAAGAAGAACCCGCTTATTTGCATAGAACTGACGGTCCTTTCATAATTGAGCCGTGCATTTACTCCTCCGCCAACATTCCCTGATGAATAGGTAAAATCAAGTGCCGCCTGAATGGCTTCGCGGCTGCTGTCAGAGGCAATGAAGATATAACCCAGACGGCCATAGTTCACTTTGTTAACATAGACCAGGTTATTGGGCAAAGGGTTATTGTCCACCAATTGTTTTCCATCGGCTACATTGAGCATCACCGAGAAATAGACCTGGGTCAACCGGGCAAGAAACACATTCTTCCGGGTGCTTTTCATATAATTAAAAGAGGCATTCAGGTCGGCTCCATAGCCACTGAAATTGGCTCCGATCTCAAAGGCCAGTTGCTCGGACGAATTGAGAATTTTCACTTCCGGCACCACGCGGGCTGCATTCTTGGTGGTCATGCTTCGGCGCATTAAGGTGCTGAGACCATTGTTTACGCCTCCTAATGTTGGTTCTACCTGTACAATGGAACTTTCAGTAAAAGCGGCAGAAAAGAGGTCGGTCGTAATATTATAGGGTTTGAGTTGGAGGGCCGGCGCATTATAGGCACCACTCAAAATAGCGCTTTCATAATAAATCGCTCCTGGGTATATCTTATCATTCTGATTTCCCAATACGATCCGCTTTTCATCGCCTTTCTCTTCACTGACCAGCGACTCTGTACAATAGCGGCCTTCCTCATTTGGCGCTGTTGGATTGCTGGGAGGTGATGCATTTCTTTTGTAGGGTACCGATCCGCGCTGAAGTCTGAAGCTTGGATTGGATGCGTTGGCCGGAACAATTTGCCTCACCTGTGAGGACCCTCGTACCAAATAGGGTACTGTGCCTTTTAGTTTAATGGCACTGGTTGTTTTGATCGGCGTCTTGGTCTTGAGCACCGGTTTGGTTTGCGCCGAGGCCATCGTAAAGGCGGCGGCAAAGATGAATAATAAGAAGATTGACTTTTTCATATTTAGCGTTTTAGAGAACTTTAATTTATTTTCCCACTTTGGTTACTTCATTTCTTGATTTCAATTTCCCATCCTGGTACATTTCCATTTTCACAATGCCAAAATCAGGGGCAAACCAGGTGGTGGTACTGGTTTTCATTTTATCCTGCATGGCTTTCATCATTTCTTTCATTTGCGCATTCATACCAGGAATATCCATTTCCATGATCACATCATTTGAAACGGGATAACATTTCCAGGTGCCGGCAGGGGTGGTTATGGTTTCCATACTACCCACTTTCCGGTTTTTATATTGAAAGGTCATGGTTGATTTTTTGCCGTTCTTTTCGGCGCTCATGGTACCGGATACATCGGGGAGGCTTTGCCCTTCTTTTATATCAATGGGATACTCGATTTCTGTTGAAGTAAAGCTGGCATCCTCATTCTTTTCCAGGGTGCGAAAGGCCGAAGCAATATCCATATAGATATTTTTACCATCGCAACGGTAATCGTATTCCAGGGTTTTCTTCTCCCCGGTACCAGACCGGATGTCTTCCCCTCTGACATGGGCAATTGTATTGCCATCCTTACTGGTGATATCGAGGATGGTGGTTAATTGTTTTCCGGTTTCTTTTCCTTCTGCATCATAGGAGGTCGCCTCGACCGTAATGCCTTTGCGGAAAAAGATCAGGGATTCGCAACCTCCGGCTCCGGATGAAGTCTTTTTCTCTTCAGCAACGGTGGCAGTGGAACCTGACCGGGCTGGCTCCGAACTGTTGTTGCATGCGGCCAGGAATAACAGAATGGGAATGTACTTTTTCATTTTATGGTTATGTTGGTTTAATAATAAATGATCGCCATACCGGAAGCGCCATTGAAACCACCTCGTGGGTTGGTGCTTCCACCTCCGCCACCACCGGGTAATTTTCCAGGGCCTCCACTTCTTCTGTAGGTTGGGTTATTGGGATTCAACACAATATCTCCCCGGCCTCCCGTATTCTCGGTGTTCCCCGCGTTGCCCCCTTTTCCAAGACTCCGGGTAACAACATAATTATTCGGGCCGCCTTGGCCATAGGTATCCTGGTACACTTCTCCATCTTCTCCTGCTATCAGATTGAATCCAATGGTATAATTGGTACATCCTCCCTGCTGACCACCAAATCCATCTTCTGCATAGGGGTTGGCGCCAACGACATAGGTAGCTCCATTTCCGCCTGATGCTGACACGCTGTTTGCATTACCGGTTGGAAGGGCTCCCTTGAATTGGGCATAGGTTGTGCCGCCAGATTGGGCCATGGTGGTACCGCCTCTTCCGCCCTGACCGATCTTTACAGTTACCTCTCCTCCATCGATGATGGTAAATACGGAACGTACAAACGCGCCGCCCCCGCCACCACCTGTGGATGATCCACCGCCTCCACCGCCCCACACCTCGATCATTACGAGCTTGGTGCCTTTGGGTATTTGAAACTGCCCGTCCTGGGTGAACGTGCGCATGTTCTTAAAATCAGCCCCGGCTTCCACAACCGTGGTTGTATTGGCATTGGGTAATGCCTGCAACCGCGGCGTATTGGTTTTGGGGATATTGTTGGTGTTTACGTTGCTGTTTGACGGGTTATTACCGGGAGGGTTATTGCTATTCGGGTCACCCTGTCCCGACACAAGACCGGCTATGCCAGCTATAAAGGCCAACAGAAGAAGTACTTTTTTCATTTGCATTGATTTCTTGTTGAATAAATCAGATGATCTGCATACCGGAAAATTCAGCCCGGTAATACTGGGGGATTTTACCCTCGAAACATTTTTTACCTTTTATTTTTAATTGAATGGTTGCTGATTACAGGTTTTTAGTTACAAAGTATCCCTCCGTGATCTTCACAACATTCCCAAGTTTGTCGGTCAATTGTCCTTCGAATCGCCCATTGAGCAGAAAAAAAGAACCTGCTGTGCGTACCGAAGTGATCGTGATGCGGAGGTAATCCTGCTCGGTTCGCAGCGAATAGGACTTGCTGTTCAGGGTGAACACCACCTTACTATCCCTGGCCTTAAGTACATATGTACCGGCACTCTTCATATTGTTCCTGGCAATATCCACTACCATATCCTGGCTATTTGCCGCGGTGATATACCCAATGCCAGTTGCCTGATTGGCATAACCTCTTGCATGGGTAGTATCGGCCACATATACCTGGTTGCCTGCTTTGAAGGAGAAGTTGCCCACGGAAAGTATCCGGACAGGGCAGGCGCCCCAGATGGAAATGGCTAAAAACAGCGTGGCTATGGTCATGAATAGTTTCATCCGAATTGTTTTCGCTTCGCGCGTATGGCGCTTACCCTTGATTTATAATTTTATGATCTCGGTGAGGAAACCTCTGACCTTACTGCCCGCCTTGCTGCTCTTTACCTGATCCATCTTGGTCTTGATCTTATTGGTCATACCGATCAATATCCTGTCCACCCCTACATTGAATTTGTTGGTGATATAGGTTTTGATCTCTTCTACCTTGGCTTTTGCCGTTGCTTCCAAATTCTGACTATTCATACTACCCCCTTGCTCCGACATGGGAAAGGTTTCCATACCATTGATCTGAATATTCAAACTGGGGTCATTCATCATAGCCTGGCCAAGGGTATCCAGGAAGGGAATTGATTCCGGAGTAAAAACGGGCGCGTTTTCCATGCTTTGCTGGGTGAAAGAAATATCAGTGGTAACTACTGATCCTTGTTCCAATAATTGCTTGATGAGCAATCGGCGGGCATCGGCTTCGCCTGCGGCAATGCGTACATTGCTAAAATAAATGCCCTGATCTTTATTACAGAGTTCACCACCGGCGATAAAGAAATTGGTGCGATACTCCGGCAGCATGACCTTGGGAAGGTCTACCACCTTGGTTTCATCAAGGTAAACACGAAAGCGGGTCTTGTTGATGGAAATACTGACATGCAATTCGCGGCCCATATAACCGGCCATATCAAAACTTCCTTTATTCCCGATATCAAATACATCTTTACCAAAAACCACATCCGGGTATCCAGGTTCATTTTGCAGAACCACATAGATCTTTTTGTAATACACATTGCCAGTGGATACATCGGCAATGGGTGTCATTCCGAAAACCACAGGGCAGGCACCGGATTCGATCACAAGATCGAATTCAATGGTACAATCTTCAGGCAGTCGTTTTTTGAGTTCAGGGGTAACTACCATATTTCCTCCGATCTTGAACCACTTGCCGTCGTGGCCATCGAGTTGAACGGCCTCTCCCCCACTATTGGTGTTCCATCGTGCCGGGAGGTCACCAACGGGGTCTTGCTCAAAACGGTCTTCAAAAATGATATTCGCGCCTTGAACGAAATCAAAGGTCTGGGCCTGAAGGCCGGTCAGTGTAAGAATGAATAAGGCAATGAGAGAAAATAGATGTTTCATGGTCTCGCTAATTTTCCATAAAACTATCTTCGGAAAGGAGGTCAGGCAACTACATTATCATGTAGGGAAGCAGGGAATGGCTTATACCAGCTTGTCTTTTATGGCTTTGGAAACAGCCTCAGTGGCGGAATGTACATGCAGTTTATCGTAGATCTTTTTGATATGGAAACGAACCGTATCAATACTGATCTTCAGTTCGGAGGCAATCATTTTATAGCTATAGCCATTGACCAGAAATTGAAGAATGGCTGTTTCTTTGGCAGATAAATTACTTTGCTCCTGGTCCTGCGAGCGTGCCTGGGGTACCATGGTGAGTACTTTACGGGCCACGGCTCCGGTCATAGGTGCACCGCCGGTCAGCACCATCCGGATAGCCCCTGGTACCTCCTCTGTTGCATATCTTTTCAGGATATAACCCGACGCGCCTGCACAGATCGCGTTAAAGATGTTCTCATTGTCATCAAACACGGTCAGCATGATCACCGGCAGCCTGTTGTTGAGTTGTACGATCCGCCTGACAGCCTCTACCCCATTGACGCCTGGCATATCGATATCCATCAAAACCACATCCGGCTTGAGTTCGGCCACATCCACTTCCACCGTTTCCGCATTGGGCATCAAGGCCAACAGGTCCATATCCGGCTCGGCCTCAATGAGAAGTTGCAGGCTTTGCCTTAACACCTCATTGTCATCATATATTAAAACCTTGATTGCCATGATTAATAGGAACAAAAAATCCCTGTATTAAAAATAAGGAAAAGCCAGCCGGAAGAAGACTACATGATCATGTAGTTGGAATATAAAGGTCAACAACCGTTCCCTGGCCTGACTGGGATTTGATCTCAACCCGGCCATGAAGGGATTCGGCGCGGGTATGCATATTTTTTAACCCATTTGAGGACCTGGCTGCCTGAAGGTCAAAGCCCTTTCCATTGTCTGATATGCGCATTCCAAGTCCTTGTTCACGACCACGGAGATGGATGGTGACCAGATTTGCCTCGGCATACTTGGCAATATTATTAATGGCTTCTTTGAAAATGAGGAAGAAATCTCTGCGTTGGCTCATGCTCAGTCGCTGGTGTAATACCTCTTCATCGATCTCGATCAATGTCTGAATATTTCTTGATTCAAGGGTTTGGGCCACATATTCCCGCATACGTATGACCATATTCTCCAGTTTATCATTCTCGGGTTTTACTGCCCATACGATATCGCTGATCCCTTGCTGGGCGGCCGCTGACTGCTCTGTGATCTTTTTTATAAAACTGGATGTTTTAGCCTGATCCGTATGGATATTCCGCTCTGAAACCTCGGATAATATCTTGATACTGGTGAGGGTGGAACCGATCTCATCATGCAGGTCTTTGGCAATATTTTCTCTGACGGCCAGCAGTGCCTCTTGTTGCTGAATCTTTCGTTTCAACTGATAACGGTTGAATAAAAAATAGCCGAGCAAGGCGAGTAATCCCACGCCGACGAGTATAAAATTGCGCAAGGTCTCAGACTCTTTGAGTTTGCGGTTCTGTAATTGCTTTTCTGTTTCGGCCAGTTGCAATTGTTGTTCCTTGGTCTTCGCCAACAGGATCTGTTTTTCCAATTGTTCATCCTGCTGATTGATCCGTAGTTCCTGTAATTCCCTGGATTGGGACAGAAGCTCGATCTCATTCTGTTTCCGGCTTGCTTCCAACAGGTTCCCGGCGATCAGGGCATTTTGTTTTTCGATCTGCAGTTGCTGGATCCGTTGATCAGCCGCCAGTCGTTGAATCTCATTGTCCTTCTTCTCGGTTTCGTATTGGATCTTGATCCGTTCGATATTGGAGAGTGAACTTGCGAGGGCGATGCTATCGCGGTAAAGGGTATAGCTTTTGTAATGTTGATACGCTTTAAGGTGGTCTTGGCGGGCCAGATAGAAATTGCTCATTTTCTCATACACATTGGCAATATTCTCTTTGTTACCCAATACAAGTGAAAAATCAAGGCCTCTGCCATAATACCGGATGGCACTGGCCGAATCGCCCATGGCACTGGCCAGGTTACCAGCAGATACATACATGCGGGAAAGCATGGGCTTATTGTCCGTTTCTTCGAAAAGTGCAATTGCTTTGTCCTGCCACTCCAGTGCAGGGCCAAATTGCCTGGATTTGATATAAAAAGTTGACATTCCTGAATAGGCGGCTGCCCGTAGCGGGGGCAGCTTTACTTTCTCGGCATATTCCACTGCCTGACGTAAATGACGAAGAGCCAGTTCGGAAGAATCTTTTAGAATATACAATTGCCCGATATTGATATTCGGGATGATCAATCCCTGGATATCATTTTGCCTCGACCGATGGAAGATGCTTTGCTTCTGATAGGCAATCGCATCATCGATACGGCTCATCAAATAATAGAGCGAGGATATATTGCTATAGGTCTCTCCCAACCCACGATCGTTTCCTAATTTTTCATACAACTTTAATGATTTCACAAACCATTCCATGGCCTGATCTTTCTTGCTAAGTGCCATATAAACTGACCCCAGGTTGGAATAAACCTCCGCAGTTTTAATGGATTGTTCCTTTTCCAGTTTAAGGTCGAGTGAGGTAAGAAAAAAATCTGCGGCTTCATTGGTGCGTCCCTGTTCAAGCAGGTACACCCCCATGCGGTTACGGGCAGAAATGATAAGTGAGGTATCTTTTAGCTGACCTGCCAGATTTGTGAGCAGGGAATCATACCGGCGCAGTTCTTCCATTTTCCCTTTTACCCGCATTACTTCCGCCATGATATCATAGGCCAGGGCTTCATATCGGCGATACCCTTTTTTATTGGCGACCTGTGCCACCTGGCTGGCTTCCCGATAGGCAGAATCATGCTTGATCTCTTGCAGCCATCTGTTTGAGCGTTCCAATGCCTGTCCCAATGCGACTGTATCCGCCTGGGCGAATACAGACTGAAAGGCAGGGATCAAGATAATCAGCCCACCTATTCTGGTTATGATCGATCTCACGGGCATAGGTTTTAAGTTCTAATCGAAATTTAAGACTAAATATCGGATTTTTGTAATATGGATAATCCCGTAATCCTTTTTGATGGTGTTTGCAATTTGTGCCAGGGAAGTGTGCAGTTTGTCCTGAAACGGGATAAAAAAGCCTGGTTCCGCTTTGCTTCCCTGCAATCGCCCTATGGTGAAAAGATTCAGCACCAATTTGGCATAGCCCCTGGGAAGATGAACTCCTTTATTTTATACCAGGAAGGAAAAATATTTACCCACTCTGAAGGTGCACTCAAAATGTTGTCACAACTCCCGGGCTGGGGTTGGGCAAAAGTATTTCTGTGGGTACCCCATTTTATCCGTGATGGAATTTATAATCTCATTTCCAAAAACAGGTACAGATGGTTTGGGAAGAAGGAAGAGTGTTGGTTGCCGCGGGCGGAGTGGAAGGGGGTGTTTTTGTGGGAAGCGTGAGGGACGTGAGGCGTGAGGCGTGAGGCGTGAGGCGTGAGTTTCGTGAGACGTGAATAGTGAATAGTGAATGGTGAGGTGTGAGTTTCGTGAGACGTGAGACGTGAATGGTGAATAGTGAATGATATTTTTATTGAAATGTAAGTTATAATTTTTTAAATTTCACTATTCACTTCTCACGTCTCACGAAACTCACGTCTCACCATTCACCATTCACTATTCACCATTCACTATTCACTATTCACTTCTCACGCCTCACGCCTCACGAAACTTCCACCTCCCCCTTCATAAAAAACACACACTGCCCGGCCATCGATACCCGGTCGCCCCAGAGACCACACCAGATCTCACCGCCGCGTTGGGAGAGTTGTTTAGCAAATAATTTTTTCTTGCCGATTTTTTCGGCCCAGAAAGGAATGAGTTGGGAATGGGCACTACCTGTTACAGGATCTTCATTGACACCGGCTGCGGGGGCAAAAAAACGGGAAACAAAATCGACATCGTCTGTTCCCGGTGCGGTGATGATTATTTTTTCACCGGATGCTTTCATTGCCGAAAAATCAGGGTTGGCGCGACGAACAGCCTCCTCATCTTTTAGCAGTACTAACAGGTCACGGTATTTAAAGACAGACAGGATCTCCTCTACGCCAAGCATGGCAGCCAGACCAGGAGGGGGATCGGCCACGGGGGCCGGAGGCCAGGAAGGAAAATCCATTACATATACATCAGCCCTTTTTTCCACCACGAGTTTGCCGCTTTTGGTGGCAAAAGCCACTTCGGGTTTGGTATGATCCAGATAGTTGAAAACTACCCAGGCTGCCGCCAGGGTGGCATGCCCACACAGATCGATCTCTACCTCTGGGGTAAACCAACGTAACTCATAATCGGAAAAATGTTCAGTGGTTGGTACCAGAAAGGCCGTTTCGCTCAGGTTGTTCTCCATGGCGATCTGTTGCATCAAGGCAGCATCGATCCATTGGGTAAGGGGAATGATCGCGGCGGGGTTTCCGGCGAAACGCTTATTGGTAAAAGCGTCGATCTGGTAGATAGGGAATTTCATGGTTGTCGGTTTATGGAGTTGGGGTGTTGATGTTGGGGGTTGGATGTTGGATGTTGGATGACAGATGACGGATGACAGATGACAGATGACAGAAGTTCTCACGATTCACGTCTCACGATTCACGTCTCACGTCTCACGATTCACCATTCACTATTCACCATTCACTATTCACTATTCACGCCTCACGAAACTCACGATTCACGCCTCACTCCCTCACTATCTCCTTCACCACTGCCTCGATCTCTTCGGCATTGGGTTTGCTAAAGTAGTCGCCATCACTTCCGTATGCCGGGCGATGGGCTTTGCCGGTAAGGGTACGTGGGGAGGCATCAAGCCAGCGGTATCCACCCTGTTCTTCCATTACTTTCTGGAACATAAAGGCAGAAGCTCCGCCAGGAACATCTTCATCTACAAATAGAATACGATTGGTCTTCTTGAGTGAATCCAGGATCACGTGGTGAAGATCAAAGGGCAGAAGGGTCTGCACATCAAGAATCTCACAGGAAATTCCTTTTGCCTCCAGTGAAATGGCGGCTTCCTGAATAACCCGTAACATGGAACCATAAGAGACGATGGTGATATCGCTTCCTTCCCGGATGATCTCAGGTACTCCCAGTGGTACGGTAAATTCGCGGAGGTTCTGGGGTAATTTTTCTTTCAGTCGATATCCGTTCAAACATTCCACGACAATGGCAGGATCATTTCCCTGTAACAGGGTATTGTACATGCCCGCGGCCTGGGTCATATTTCTGGGTACACAAACATGCATGCCACGAAGCGAGTTAATGACCATGCCCATGGGCGAGCCACTATGCCAGATCCCTTCCAGGCGGTGCCCGCGTGTGCGAACAATCAGCGGACAGCTCTGCTGGCCCTTTGTCCTGTAGTGCAAAGTGGCGGCATCATCACTCAGGGTCTGTAAACCGTAAAGCAGATAATCAATATACTGGATCTCCGCAATCGGACGAAGGCCACGCATGGCCATGCCAATACCCTGGCCCATGATGGTGAGTTCACGGATACCGGTATCAAAGATCCTTTCTTCGCCATGTTTAGCCTGTAATCCACTGAATCCCTGGTTTACATCACCGATCTGTCCAAGGTCTTCTCCAAATGCCACCACCCGGGGTTCATGGGTAAATAATTCATCAAAATATTTATTGAGCACTTCGTATCCATTCACCAGGGTAGGCTCTTCACCATACTCTGCTTTTTTCTCCGGAACCAGTAATGGACTTCGCGGCCCTTCATTGTATAAATGAGAATTGTATTGTCCTTCGGAAGAACGAAGGAGGTCGTTATAGTAATCCCGTATCCAAAATGTAGCGTCTTCCTGGTCTTCAGCCAACCCGATGGAATGATAAAGCGCCTGATGAACATCCCTGCGTAATGGTTCGCGGTTTGTGGCCAGTTGTTTGGCGATCCGGGTCAGTTCCTCCGCTTTTGCCGGCAGGCTTTGCGCCAGGTTATTGATCAATTCCACGGATCTGGATACCTGCTCGCGTATAGGATGCAGATATTCCTCCCAGGCCCGCTGGCGGGCCTCCCGCACTTCCTTTCTGGATTCTGCTTCGATCTGTTCAAGCTCCTCTTCATTGGCCAACGCATTCGCGAGTAACCATTCTTTCATTTTGCGGATTCCATCCCATTCGCGTTCCCACTCCAGTCGTTCGGGGGTTTTATAGCGCTCATGGCTTCCCGAAGTGGAATGTCCCTGCGGCTGTGTCACTTCTTCCACATGAAACAAAACGGGTATATGCTGTTCACGGGCCAACCGGATCCCTTCTTCAAATACTTCACACATGCCGGCATAATCCCATCCTTTTACTTTATAGATCTGGATGCCATTGGTCTTATCTTTTTTCTGCATCCCCGAAAGTGCTTCGGAGATGGACCCTTTGGTGGTCTGGTATTTTTTGGGGACAGAGATTCCATATCCATCATCCCAAACAAATACGGCCATGGGTACCTGTAAAACCCCGGCGGCATTTATGGCTTCCCAAAAGGGACCTTCAGAAGTGGAGGCGTCGCCTATCGTAACAAAACAAACCTCATTACCCTGGTCGGAAAGCGATGAAAATTCACGAAGCGCGTCCACCCGGCGGAAAAGCCGGGAAGCGAGGGCAATACCTAACCCACGGGGCATTTGTCCTGCGGTGGGGGATATATCAGAGGTGATATTCTTGCGTTGGCTGAGATCGACCCAGTTGCCCGATTCATCTACAAAGGGTGTGGCAAAATGTGAGTTCATCTGACGGCCGGCACTAAATGGATCATGGGCCAGATCAGGGTCGGCATAAAGTTGGGCGAAGAACTGCTGAACCGTGGCAACACCGGCGGCAAATGCGAAGGTTTGGTCCCGGTAATACCCGGCCCGGAAATCACCCGGTTTGAAGAATTTTGCCATGGCCACCTGGGGTATTTCCTTGCCATCCCCAAAAATGCCAAACTTGGCTTTTCCTGTCAATACTTCCTTTCTGCCTAAGAGACTGGATTCCCGACCGATACAAGCCAGACGGAAATCATTTAAAACCGCTGTGCGGAAATGGTCAAATGACAATTTTTCATCTGACAATACCGGGGTGGAAACGGGGTTCTCCATAGAACAAAACTACCGGAAAAATGGAAATCCCAAACGACTGTTAATAAAACCTCAATTTGTATGCATCCCATCTATGATTTTTGGCGTCTAGGCATTACATTTGATGTCTAAACAGATGATTATGAAACGACTTCTTTCCCTTTTAACGGCCCTTTTCCTGCTGGGTGCTGTTTATGCACAAACCACACCGGTAGCAGAAAAGCTGGAGTTTAAAGAGACCCTGTTTGACTTTGGCAAGATCCCCCAGGGCAAGCCGGTTTACCATACTTTTTTGGTGACCAATACGGGGAGTGAAGCCATTAAGATCGATAATGTGCAAACCAGTTGTGGATGCACCACTCCGGAGTGGAGTAAAGAAGCGATCGCCCCCGGAGCTTCCGCCACCATCAAAGTGGGATTTAATGCAGCTGCCGGAGGCATCTTTGAAAAGTATATCACCGTTCTGTATAGTGGGAACCAAACCAAACAGGTTATTATCAAAGGAGAGGTTTGGAAAGCGCCCGATGGCAGCGCCCCTGCTAATGCCTCCGTTCAATTATTAAAACAAAAAAATCAATAGTCATGAAGAGCATTGTACTGACCGTATTCGCTTTTGTATTTGCCTTTGCTGTATCTGCCCAGGACAAACCTGAGAATATTGTGAAATTCAGCGCCGATGCGCATGATTTTGGAAAGATCAAACAAGGTACCCCTGTCAGCTATTATTTTGAAGTAACAAATATCTCCGACAAACCCGTTGTGATCGAGAACGCCTGGTCATCCTGCGGATGTACCGTTCCCGAATATCCCAAAGAACCCATTGGCGCCGGAGAAACAGTTAAATTGAAAGTACAATACAATGCCGCGGCAGCAGGTCATTTTGAAAAAGACGTATTTATCAAATTCGCCGGTGTTACCCAGCCTAAGACCCTTCATATTAAGGGAGATGTGGTGGCGGCAGCGAGGTAGGGATTTTGGATGTTGGATGTTGGATGTTGGAGGACAGATGACAGATGACTGATGACTGATGACTGATGACCGAAGGAAGGCAATAGAAAATTATAAATAAAAAATGCGAAATACAATATTTCGCATTTTTTATTAGGGGCCTAACCCCAACATCCGTCATCTGTCATCTGTCATCTGTCATCCAACATCCAACATCCAACATCCAACCTCCGTCATCCGTCATCTGTCATCAGTCATCCATCATCCAACATCCCCCCCCCTACTCCACCCACAACACCGAATTCCCCGTACCTTCCTCATTCTGCTCCCATAACTTGTTATCCGGATCGATCACCCAATTGCCGTCAACAATGAATTTATACAGGTGTTTGCCTTTTGATAAGTGTACATCCACGACCCATTCATCTCCTATCCGTTTCATGGGCAACATGGTCGGGCTCCATTTATTGAAATCACCCGCGAGGTAAACCGTTTTTGCCTTCGCAAAGGCTTTTGTTTTAAAGGTAAAATTGGGATCAATGATCAGGCTGTGGTTATGTGCAGAATCGGGTTTGCCATCGATCAGAAAACGGTACTCATGGTTACCAGGTCCTAAAATATAGGGAACTTCCCAACCTCCCGACGTTTTGCGAAGCGCAACTTCATAATCATTCCAATTATTGAATGAGCCGGAAAGAAAGACCCGATTGGCCTGGGGATAACCATCCAGTTGAAAAAGCATCGGCGCCCCAATACGTACAACCGAATTAAATTCCCCAAATTCATTGGGAAAATGATCCGGATTGGACGGATCCTCCATCCATTGTCCATTGACAATAAAGCGGTAGGTATAGGTGCCCTCTGCCAGGTAAACGGGAAGCACCCATTCTCCATTCTGTTTTTGCAGGTTCAATTGTCCTTCGTTCCAACCATTGAAACTACCGGATACAATAACTTTCCTCGTTCCTTCTTTTGCCTTTAACCGAAACACATGATTGGGTACAAAGAATATAGAATTGGTATTGCCCAACCCATCATTTTCCTGTACATCATTATCGTTGTCGATCATCCATTTTCCATCCACAATGAACTTATACCAGTATTTGCCAGGTAATAATTTCACCGGAAGGATCCAACCGCTATCAGTCCTCTTCATCATCAGGGTAGCCGGATCCCAGTTGTTGAAACTGCCGGCCAGCATGACCTGGTTGGCATTCTTGTGGTCACGCAGATAAAAGAGCACTGTGGAATCACTATAAATCGGGAAGGTGGATTTTTTTCTGAACTGGTTATACCCAAATTGAAGTTGATTGCTGATCCGGGGAAACCGGGCATCAAAGGAAATATCTTTTTCTGCCAGAATCAGACGCAGCGTTGGGTCATCTACCCGGTCAAAGCTCAACAGGGGTTTACTGATGGTAAACTGCGAAGAATTATTCAACCCGATCTTCCACCCACCCAGTAGGATAGAATCTGTGAACCCCGATTGAATGAATTTTTTTAACGCAAGCCCTTCCAGGGAAAATTGGCTGATAAAGGCATTGAGCTCCGATTCAGGCAGGTTCTTGCTCAGCCAGATATATTGTTGCCCGTTCTTGACCGTACATATTTTGATCGTGTCCTGAGCCTGGGCCATATGGTTCAGCATCAGCAGGCCAAAGGCCAGCAGGAATGCTTTCCATCGTATTCTCATGTTATTTAATTGCTGCCCGGTCATTTCCAAACGAACATTTTATTCTTTACAAAGTTAAACCCAATTTTTTTGAGGGATAGGAAATCAAAACCCAACACCCCATCGACACATCCCGCATGGGAAAAACAGGTTCTTTCCAGATTGGTGACCAATACCTTCATCTGCGGGATATCCACCCCTCCTATATGCAGGGTATTCAACTCTCCCTTTAATACATCGATCCTTTTCCCTCCCACCCCCATCATGGTTGTCCGGCCAGTGATGGACACCTCGGCAAAAACCTTTTCGGGTAACCGGCTATCAAGCAGGTTAGCCTCCGAGCCGCTGTCTATGACCAACCGGAGTTTTTTACCCCCTACCTGGCTCTCCACCATGATCCGGTTATCCATTATCCGGATGGGCACCACCTGATAGGCTGCGGTATCCGCAAGCTGATCCTGCTCAAATACAGACGTTCCTTTCCTGTCCAACCGATGCAGGTAGATTAAATTATTTTCATAGTCAATGATCAGTTCAAATTTACGGAGGAGTTCCACCCCGATCAGTCCCAGTACTTTTATTCCCCGGCTGTTCTCAATACTCCCCAGGTCAGTCAGGTCGGCATCGGTATGATAAAAATGATTACCGCCAAAGGAAAAATCAGCCACCCGTGTTTGCTGAATGAAAAAAGTTCCTGTCGTGGCCCCATTACCTTCCCCATCGGATTCCTGTACGGGATATTGACGGAAATACGTTGTGTTCAATACCAAATGAGGGCAGCCCGTATCCAGGATAAAGTTTCCCTCTGTGGTATCGGCCTTTGCTTTGACCAGGATCAGGTTGCCCGCCCGGCTAAACGGGATGGCATATATGGAAGGATAGATTTCTTCTGCATCGGGAAGGGATATCTTAACAGGAGGAATGGATGTACCTGCCTGGGCCGCTGGCGGGAATAGCCGGACCAAACCAAACACAAATAAAAAAATATATATATAAAATTTCCCGTTCACGACAGTTGGTGTAATAGCTAATAGCTATTAGCTAAAAGCTAACAGGTAAAAGCTAAATCAATTCTTCCTGACGTGTGGGACGGTTTCGATAAGAGGAAGGTTACAGGGATGGGAGTTTGAAATTGTTAAGAATTTTATGAATTAATTCATGGCATTCACTTTGTCCTGCAGCGTTTTTGCGCTGTTGGATTTTAATTGCGTCAGTTCATCCACCATTTTCTGGGCCATGGTTTTATTTTTCTGGGCGATATAGATCAACCCCGAATAATAACGGGCGTTCTGGTTATTGGCATTCAGTTCAATGGCTTTGCGCAATTGGGTCAATCCATCCTCATATCGGTTAAGCATGTAGTAGCTATAACCCAGATCAACATAGGCGGCAGTATAGGTTGATTCGCTTCGGATGGCGGTTTGCAAATAGGGAACAGCTTCGGTATACTGACCCAGACTATTGAGGCAATAGCCTTTGCCAAAATTTGCCTTACGCTCGGTGGCATTGATCGCCAGGGTTTTTTCATACCAGAGAATAGCGGTGGATCTGTCTCTTTTCAGGTCACGGTAAACTTCACCAATTCCATTATAGGCAATATGGCTCTTGGGATCAAGGGCAATGGCCTGATTAAAATAGCCAATGGCTTCATCGGCTTCTTTGAGTTTTGTACTGGCAAAACCAAGCTCCCAATAGGTATTGATATAATCTTTCTTGAACCGAAGCGACCGGTTCAGGGCCACCTTGGCGCTATCATATTTATCAATTGCATTGAAGATATATCCTTTACGGTACCAGTACAGGTAATCACCGATATCCTGTGAAGCGAATGTTTCATATCCTTTAAAGAAATCGAGTGCCTGCGTGAATTCATCTTTAAAATAGGCGATATACCCTTTTTGTTTGAAGGCCAGGGAATATTTGGGGTTAATGGAAAGACAACGGTCATAACATTTATTGGCCGAATCCGGATTGCTGGATTGCTGAAAGGCGTAACCCAGTTCAAAATGAACCTTGGCCATACCCGGATTGATGTTCCGGGCTTTTCGCAGTGCGATGATAGCATCGGAATAACTTTGCAATTCATTCAGGCACCAGCCCATTTCGTATTGGGACTCAAAATGACTGGGATTGGCCAGGGTGGCTTTGGAGAATTTCTCCACTGCCTCCTTATACTTCTTCTCCTGCCGAAGCTTAACGCCATCGTTGTATAAAGTGGTTACATCCTGCGCCAGTGTAGTTGTAGCAAGGAACAAGAGGGTTAAAAGCGGGGTGATGCCGATTTTTTTCATACTACTAATGTAAGGCAAATCCTGCGGCAACCCTATACCCGGGGCACGGTATTTCATTCACGTAATTGGGCAAAAAGCCTTTCGGCATCTTCCCGCCGAAAGAGTTGGGTTCCTTCATTCATTGTGGCGGCGCTTCCGCAGGCTACGCCAAAGCGGATGGCCTCGCGTAATGACCAGCCCTTTTGTAATGAATAAGTTATACCCGCCACCATGCTGTCACCTGCCCCTACCGTACTTCTTTTTTCCACTTTTGGTGCTTCTACGAAGTAGCGTTTATCGGCACTGACCAGCCAGGCACCGTCGGGCCCAAGCGACACCACTATGATCTCGGCAAACCCATCGATGATGGCTTGTTGGGCCGCATCGGGTACCTCCTCCTTATCGAGCCAGTCGATCTGGAGCATCTTGCATAATTCCCCAATATTGGGTTTGATCATGAATGCTTTTTTCCCCTTCATGGCTTGCAGGGCCGGACCACTGGTATCCACTATACATTTGGCACCTACGGCGGCTGCATTTTTTACAATCAATCCATAAAAATAATCAGGTAGGCCTGGAGGCAGGCTTCCACTGGCCACTACAAAACTGGGGGCAAAGGCCCGTATCTGATCAACCAGGGTTTTGATGGTCTCTTCCTGCACTTCCCGGCCTGGAAAGGTGAACCGGTACTGGGCGTTTGTGGAACTCTCATGCACGATCCAATTTTCCCGGGTCTCCACCCGTGTGTCCACCGCATGAAAAAGGATACCCGATTCTTTCAATAAACTGCAGAGCATATTTCCATTGTGTCCCCCGGCGGGAAATAAAGCCACCGACGATGTATCGAGTTTCTGCAGGGCCTTGCTCACATTGATACCCCCGCCTCCGGGTTCGTTGACCACCTCGGCACAACGGAGTTTGCTTTCGGGTTTCATTTTTTCAACAGTAGAGCTTTTGTCGATGCAGGGATTCAGGGTTACAGTAAGGACCATGGTATAAAGATGACAGTTTACAGATGACAGATGACAGTTTTAGCTAAGAGCTAATAGCTATTAGCTTTTAGCTATTGGCATTTAGCCCGCAAAAATACCAAATCCCTATCTTTGAAACATGTTAGAATTATCAACCCGCGGGAAAGAGATGCCCGCCTCCCCTATTCGGAAATTGGTGCCATTTGCCGAGGCAGCTAAAAAAAGAGGAACCAAGGTTTATCATTTGA
Organism: Chitinophagales bacterium; assembly: GCA_017303415.1. Taxonomy (NCBI): domain Bacteria; kingdom Pseudomonadati; phylum Bacteroidota; class Chitinophagia; order Chitinophagales; species Chitinophagales bacterium. The sequence goes on along the minus strand of JAFLBJ010000001.1, from coordinate 1,760,265 downwards.
ATATCGGCCAGCCGGATATTGAAACTCCGCCAGCCATTCTCGATGCTGTCCGCCATGCGGATATCAAAACATTGGAATACAGTCATAGTGCGGGAAATGAAAGCTATCGCCGCAAGTTGGTTCAATACTATAAAAAAGTGGGGATCGATGTAACACATGAGGACATCATCATAACCACCGGTGGTAGCGAAGCCATCATGTTTGGTTTCTTTGCCTGTCTCAACCCGGGCGATGAGGTCATCATACCCGAACCCTTTTATGCCAACTACAATGGGTTTGCCTGTGCGGCCGGAGTAAAAGTGGTACCGATCACTTCGCATATCGAAACCGGATTTGCCCTTCCGCCGATTTCTGATTTCAAGCAGGTTATTACCCCCAAGACAAAAGCCATCATCATATGCAGCCCCAATAACCCCACCGGCTACCTCTACAGCCGCGAAGAAATGGAGGCGCTGAAAACAATTTGTATCGATCATGGGTTATTCCTGTTCAGTGACGAGGCCTATCGGGAATTTTGTTATGACGGAGAATATATCTCTGCCATGCACCTGAGCGGATTGGACGAACATGTGGTGTTGATGGATACGATCAGTAAGCGATACAGTGCCTGTGGAGCCAGGTTAGGCGCCCTGGTAACAAAGAATAAAGAGGTGTATCAGGCGGCTATGAAATTTGCCCAGGCCCGCTTATCCCCTCCGGGATTGGCACAGATCATGGGTGAAGCGGCCGTTGACCTCCCTGACGATTATTTCAAGGCACCCAAAGCCGAATACCAGGCCCGTCGCGACCTGATGATCCGCCGGTTGAATGCCATTCCCGGTGTATTTTGTCCAACCCCGGGTGGAGCCTTTTATGCGATTGCCAAATTACCGGTGGATGATGCGGATGATTTCTGCCAATGGCTGCTGGAATCTTTCTCCCATGAAGGACAAACCGTGATGCTGGCCCCTGCTTCGGGATTTTATGGTACCCCGGGATTGGGAAAGAATGAAGTGCGACTGGCCTATGTACTCAATCTGGAATCGCTTGATAAAGCGATGGATTGCCTGGAACAGGCGCTCGTTCAATACGCGAAACGATAACCTACGCATACCTTTTCTATGAACCGATATCTCCTTTGCTTATGCCTGGGATGGCTGATGCTTTCCCAAACCCTGCACGCGCAGGTAATACTTAAACCGGGATTTGACCCCGTTGAATACGGACAATTGCTTTCCCTGACCTTTTACGGAAGCAGCATACCGGATTCCAATCAGCGCAAGATGGTCAAAGACCCTTATCAGTTACAATACCGCTCTCCCGAAACAGGTCTGCTCAATCGTTGGCAATTCTTTGTACGAAATGATAATGTAGGGGTAATCGAGTTGCGTGGCACCATACAACAATTGGCGAGTTGGTTGGAGAACTTTTATGGGGCCATGGTACCCGCCAAAGGAAAGCTGCAATTAAACGACAGCACACAATTTGATTACACTTTTTCAGAAGATCCTAAAGCGATGGTCCATGTGGGGTGGACGATCGGTATCGGTCATATCGGGCCAGCCATTGTGCGTAAGATCAGGGAAATGTATGACACGCAACAGGTAAAGGAGATCCTGATTGTTGGGCATAGTCAGGGCGGCGCCTTGTCTCAACTGCTTCGTTCCTATCTTCATTACGAACAGAAAGCAGGGCGTATTCCCGGTGATGTTTTTTTTAAGACCTATAGTTCCGCCGCTCCCAAAACAGGTAACCTTTTTTATGCCTATGATTTTGATTTTATCACCCGGGGTTCCTGGGCACTTACTGTTGTCAACTCGGCTGATTGGGTACCTGAAACGCCTTTTTCTATTCAAACCCTTAAGGATTTTAATGTAACCAACCCCTTTACCGAAGCAAAGCCCATTTTAAAAAAACAAAAATTACTGGTGAGACTGGCGGGAAAGATCATTTACAATAAGATCGACCGGTCAACCCGACGGGCGCAGAAACGAATGGGAAAATACCTGGGGCCGATGGTGTATAAACAGGTAAAACAATTTCTTCCCCAACTTCAGCAACCACAATATGCGGGCGGAAACAATTTTATGCGGGCCGGGACACCCGTGGTGCTTTTGGCCGATGCAGAGTACTATACCCGATTCCCTGAATTTTCCCAATTCAAATTCAGCCATCATCTATACGCATCGTATTCTTACCTCTTAAAAAAGCATTACCCCTAAATTCAGTGTATTCCGTGGGAAAATATGCTCACAGAATACTCAGAATACACGGAAAACTATTTGGTAATAAGAAAACACCATCGGAATAACTTCTTTTCAAAATCAAATGGAGTGGTGGCTTTGGTGATATCTCGTATATCACCCGTGGTGATCTTTTCTTTTTCTAATAAAAAATTCCGGGCATTGGTGCTGAAATAGATAACTCCCCCCGGGCGAAGCAGCCTAAGGCAATCATTGATCAAGGCCGGATGATCGCGTTGAATATCGAGGATATCCTTCATCCGCTGGCTATTGCTAAAAGTGGGAGGATCGAGAATGATGAGGTCAACCGACTCCGGCTCTGCATTTTTCAACCATTGCAACACATCGGCTTGTACAAATTGATAGGGATCACCGGTAAAATGATTCAATTCCATGTTTCTTTTAGCCCAGTCGATATAGGTATTGGAGAGGTCCACGGTGGTGACCTCGGCAGCGCCACCCGCTGCTGCATATACAGAGAAGGAACCGGTATAAGCAAAAAGGTTGAGTACCTTCTTTCCCTTTGCCTCCTCCCTCACCCGTAGCCGGGTGGTCCGGTGGTCGAGGAAGAGACCGGTATCCAGGTAATCGTGGAGGTTGACGATAAAGGAGAGCCCATTTTCCTGTACCACTTTCTCATTGCCTGACTGGTCGAGCCGCTGGTATTGTCCGAGACGACCGGGTTTTCGGCGCCTGAGTTTAAGAAATATTCTTTCCGGTTCAATTTGCAGCGTTTCGGATATGACCTGGATGCACTCCTGCAGCCATTCCTCGTGTGCCTCCTCGGTCATGCCATGCCTGCGCTGGTATTCGGCAACATAAAGGTCAGGGCCATAGAATTCAATACAGAAGGGAAATTCGGGAATATCATGATCATACAACCGATAGGCCGTAATCCCCATCCTTTTGGCTTCCTTCCCCTTGTGTTTGTACAACTTGAGAAGGCGGTTGCGGAACATTTCGTGTTTTTGGGTCAAGTTTGCGAAATTTGGTAAGAAAAGAGTCCGGGGTCCGGGGTCGGATGTCGAAGTAACAAGAAACGTGAACTCCGGACTTTCGACTCCTGACAAATAACCATATACATGTACGCCATCGTCGACATCGAAACTACCGGCTCCTATGCCGCCGCCAACGGGATCACCGAAATCTCGGTGCATGTCTTTGATGGAAACAAAGTAGTGGAAAAATTTGAAACCCTGATCAATCCGCGGCAATCGATTCCCAGATATATCCAATCGATGACCGGTATCACGGATGAAATGGTATCGGATGCCCCGGAATTTGAAGAAGTGGCCGAACAGATCCACCGTGTACTACATGACAAGACCTTTGTAGCACATAACGTCAATTTTGACTATTCATTTGTCAAAGCACATTTAAAGGCCGCCGGGTATGAATTAAATACTCATAAACTGTGTACCGTCAGGTTGAGCCGGAAACTGATACCCGGTCTCCCCTCCTACAGCCTGGGTAAACTCTGCGATTCATTGGGAATCCATATCAATGACCGTCACCGCGCCGGTGGCGATGCAGCCGCTACGGTCAGGCTTTTTCAAATGTTATTGGAAAAAGATCAGCAACAATTTATCACCAAAAGCCTGAAACGGGATTCAAAGGAGGCCGTATTGCCCCCCAATGTGCCCAAGGAACATTTTGATAAATTGCCTTATACACCGGGTGTTTATTATTTCCATAATGAAAAAGGGAAGATCGTATATGTAGGCAAGGCCAAGAATATCCGTTACCGGGTCAACAGTCATTTTAGCAATAATTCTGCCGGTCGGCAGAAGCAGAATTTCATGAAGCATGTCCATGCGATCAGTTATCGGGAATGTGGCACAGAATTGATGGCGGCTGTACTTGAATCTACCGAAATTCGAAAACTGTGGCCCGTCTTTAACCATTCACAAAAAAGATGGGAGGATGTTTATGGTATTTACACCTACGAGGACCAGAACGGCTATATCCGTCTCGCGATAGAAAAGAACAAAAAAAGACTGATAGCGGCCCATACGTTTCATTATCTGGTGGAAGGCCATACGATTCTTCGTGGACTGATACGCGAGTATGGGCTTTGCCCCAAATACTGTTTTTTACAAAAAGATACGATAGCCTGTACGGGCCTGGAAACAGGGCAATGCAAAGGGGCATGTGAGAAAAAGGAAGCGCCGGAAACCTATAATACGCGCGTGCAGGAAGCCCTTGCCTCGCTAAGCCGGGAAGAATCCTTTCTCATCCTGGATCAGGGGGTAAACCCCGAAGAGCGTTCCTGTATACTGGTGGAGAAAGGTAGTTTTTACGGTATGGGTTATATACCCGTGGATGTATCGCCAACGCATCTTGATCAGGTGCGGGATTTTATACAGCCTTATAAAGAGAACAGCTATATCAGAAACTTATTATTGGGATATAAATCAAAGTATCCTTCCCGGGTGGTTGCTTTGTGAGGTTTCTCGCAGCGAACGCAAAGATATTAGCGTCCGCTGCGAGAAACAAAAAACACTATTTTTGCCCCTTAACACAGTACCATGAAATACGTTTTTCCCGCCCTTGTCCTTTTTCTTCAAGCCTGTTCCTCTACCAAAAAAACGGCTGCACCCACTGTATTCACGCCGCCTGTGATCATTGCAGATACCATTAAGGTGGACATGCCCGTGTTTGCCGACCTCCGTGATTCTGCGAGTTATGCCATGGGTATATTCCTGATCAATTTCTACCGTCAACAAGGCGTCACGGATATCAATCCGGAAATGGTGGCCAAAGCCATTGAAGATGCCCAGGCACAAACGGGTATGAAGCTAACGGATGCAGAGGCCAATATGGCGATCATGGCCTGTATCAATGAGGCGCAGATGGCCAAGTCAAAAGGCAATATTGAAGCCTGTGATAAATTCATGGCGGAGAATAAGGGGAAACCCGGTGTTACCACAACGGCAAGCGGACTTCAATATGAAATCCTCCGCGCAGGAACCGGCCCCATCCCCAAGGCCACAGACAGTGTGGTTTGTCATTACAAAGGAACCTTTCTCAATGGGGAAATATTTGACGAGTCCTATGCACGTAATGAACCAGTGACCTTTAGTGTATCGGGTGTAGTGCGTGGCTGGACCGAAGTACTTCAACTTATGCCTGCCGGCTCCAAATGGAAAGTGTATGTGCCTTACCAATTGGGCTACGGAACAAGTGATTATTACGCCATTCCCGGCGGCTCGCTGTTGATATTTGAATTGGAACTGCTTGAAGTGAAGACCAAACACTAAACATTAAAAGCTATCAGCTAATTACTCAGATTGCTCTTCATTTTGTCGATCTGCCATCTTGTGCCCAGTACGATCACTTTCATCCCTTTGGTGATGATGGTTTCACCGGGTGGGTTGATCACGAATTTGCCTTCGGCACTTTTTATGCCTATGCAGTTTACTCCGGTACTTTCCCAGCGCATCACATCGGACAGTGGGCGGTCTTTTATTCCGGCTGGTAATTTTTCATATGGCACAGACTCCATATTGATCGATTCGCCTTCTTCACCGGAGAGATAGTCAATGAATTCCACCACATCCGGTTTGGATACCAGGGTGGCCATATGTGTACCCCCGATCTTATCGGGCATGATCACATTATTGGCTCCTGCCTTGATGAGTTTGGGCATGGAATTATTTCCCGAAGCACGGCTGATGATTTGAATCCCCGGATTGATCGAGCGGGCGGAAAGCACGATGAATACATTGTCGGCATCATCCGGTAGTGCCGTGATCAGGGCCTTGGCCCGGGATATCCCGGCTTTGATCAAAATATCATCTATGGTGGCATCCCCGATCAGGTAGATCAAATCCGGATCGGTAAGTGAGGCAGACTCGAGATTGGACTCATTGTTCTCGATCACGACAAATGGCTCACCGTGCACACGCAGGGTCTGAACAGCCTGTCTCCCATTCCGGCCATATCCACACACAATGACATGTTTCTGGAGTTGATCAATGGCGGCATTCATTTTTCGGAATTTAAAGTATTTGTTGATCTCCCCGCTGATCACAAATTGCGTGATACGGGTGATGGCAAAGGCAAAAGTTCCCCAACTGGTCACCAGCATGAACATGGTGAAAATCCGGCCTGAATTGGTCAGCGGTTTCACCTCACTGAACCCGACGGTGGTGACCGAGAGGACGGTCATGTACATGGCCTCGAGAAGGGTATAATCTTCGATCAGCATATACCCGATCACTCCTACAATGGTGATAAAGAGGAGGAGAAAGATCGGTTGTAATAATCGTAGCGTCCAGCGGCGCACGGGCATTATTTTAGGTGATCAATGATCGCATGGGTCCATTCGAGGGCTTTCGCGAGTTGTTCCTCGGGTGTGATATTCGTATTGTCCAAGACCAGCGCGTCCTCCGCCTTTCGAAGCGGACTCACCTCGCGGTTGGAATCAATATAATCCCGCATCTCCAGGTTATTCTTTACTTCTTCGATCGTGACGTTCGGGTTCTTCTCAAATAATTCTTTGAACCTTCTTTCCACCCGCACCGAGTTATCGGCGGTCATGAATATCTTGAGTTCTGCCAGGGGAAATACTACGGTACCAATATCCCGTCCATCCATCACAATGCCTTTTTTCTTACCCATCTGCTGTTGCTGGGCCACAGCAAATTCCCTTACCTCGCGAATGGCCGCTACCTCACTTACCTTTTCGGCTACCACCAGGTCACGGATCACATACTCCACATTCTCTTCGTTGAGAAAGATCTCACTGGTCTGGCTGTTTTCATTGAAGTGAAAGGCCAGGCTGATCTCTTCCAGTGCCTTCCTTACTTCTGCATTATCGGTCCAGTCCACATGGTTACGGAGAAAATAAAGTGTGATCGCGCGGTACATTGCCCCACTATCCACATATACATAGCCTAATTCACGGGCCAGTTGTTTGGCCAGGGTGCTTTTGCCACAGGAGGACCACCCATCGATCGTGATAATGATCTTTTTCTTTGCCATTGCACTCCAAAAATGCAAAAAAAAATGCCAATCAAAGCTGATTGGCATGAATAATATTCGAGATTAAGATCAGGCCTTGGCCTTCTCCCCTTTTTTCTTGTCTCCTTCCTTCAAACTGAACACGATCTTCTCCTTTTCTTTGTCCAGGTCGGCGATCAGCACGTCCCCGGGTTTCACGTTCAGGTTGAGGATTTCCTCGGCCAGGGGATCTTCCAGGTATTTCTGGATGGCCCTGTGAAGGGGGCGGGCGCCAAACTGCTGGTCATAGCCCTTATCGGCGATAAAGGTTTTGGCCTCTTCGGTCAGTTCGAGCGAATATCCAAGAGCGCTCAGACGTTTGAATACCCCTGCCATCAGGATATCAATGATCTTGAAGATATCGTCTTTGCTGAGGCTGTTGAAGATGACCACATCATCGATCCGGTTCAGGAATTCGGGTGAGAAGGTACGCTTGAGCGCTTTCTCTATGACCGCCTTATTGGCATCATCCTGACCTTCGGCGCGGGAGGCCGTTGTAAACCCTACCCCATCGCCAAAATCTTTCAACTGACGGACACCAATATTCGAGGTCATGATGATCAGGGTATTCTTGAAATTCACTTTGCGACCCAGTCCATCGGTCAACTGGCCATCATCAAGCACCTGGAGCAGGATATTGTAAATATCCGGATGGGCTTTTTCGATCTCATCCAGCAGGATCACGGAGTAAGGTTTGCGACGGACCTTTTCGGTCAATTGACCACCTTCTTCATATCCCACATATCCCGGAGGCGCACCGATCAGGCGGCTTACCGTGAATTTCTCCATGTATTCGCTCATGTCGATCCGGATCAGGGCATCTTCGGAATCGAACATATAACGGGCAAGGGAACGCGCCAACTCGGTTTTACCAACCCCGGTAGGCCCAAGGAAGATAAAGGTACCGATCGGTTTCTTGGGATCTTTCAGTCCCACCCGGTTCCGCTGAATGGCTTTTACCACTTTGAGGATCGCTTCATCCTGACCGATAACCATACCCCGCATGTCTTCCGACATTTTGCGGAGCTTCTCTGTTTCAGCCTGTACCATCCGTTTCACGGGGATACCGGTCATCATGCTCACAACCTCGGCTATTTCTTCCTCACCAATGGGATAGCGTTTGTGCTTGGATTCCTCCTCCCATTGGAGTTTGGCTTTTTCCAATTCCTCAGCCAGGCGTTTTTCGGCATCACGTAAGGAAGCGGCTTCTTCGAATTTCTGGCTTTTTACCACCTTGTTCTTTTCCTGCTTCACATCTTCGATCTTCTTCTCCAGGTCAAGAATGGTTTGGGGAACATTGATATTTTTCAGGTGCACACGGGCACCCACTTCATCCAGTACATCGATCGCTTTATCGGGCAACAGACGGTCCGTCATATAGCGGTCGCTCAGTTTTACACAGGCATCAATAGCCTCATCGTTGTAGTTGACGTTGTGGTATTCTTCGTATTTACTCTTAATGTTATTGAGGATCTGGATGGTTTCATCCACGGTAGGTGGTTCCACCATCACTTTTTGGAAACGACGGTCAAGGGCTCCGTCCTTCTCAATGTACATACGGTATTCATCCAGGGTGGAGGCACCGATACATTGCAATTCACCACGCGCCAGGGCGGGTTTAAATATGTTACTTGCGTCGAGTGAGCCGGAGGCACCACCAGCACCAACGATGGTATGAATCTCATCAATAAAGAGGATCACATCGCGGTTCTTCTCCAGTTCATTCATGATCGCCTTCATGCGCTCTTCAAACTGTCCGCGGTATTTTGTACCGGCCACCAGCGCGGCCAGGTCAAGGGAGATCACCCGTTTATCAAACAATACCCGGGATACTTTCCGTTGCACGATCCGGAGGGCCAGGCCTTCTACAATGGCGGTCTTACCCACACCGGGTTCTCCGATCAGGATCGGGTTGTTCTTTTTCCGGCGCGAAAGGATCTGCGATACCCTTTCGATCTCGGCCTCACGACCCACGATCGGGTCGAGTGCATTCATTTCAGCCAGTTTGGTGATATCCCGGCCAAAATTGTCCAATACGGGTGTCTTGCTTTTCGCATTACCCCCGGCGGCAGGCTTGCCTTTGGATTGGGAATATTTTTTCTCTTCGTCAAAATCGTCGTTGTCGTCGTCGTTGTATTCAGCGCGAACATCATTGCTCTTTACAACGCCGAGTTCATTTCTGAATAGGTCGTAATCCACGTCAAATTGGTTTAGGATTTGGGTTGCAATATTTTCTTTGTTCTTGAGAATAGAAAGCATCAGGTGTTCGGTCTCAACCGTAGGGCTTTTCAATGCCTTGGCTTCCAGCACCGTGACACGAATGACCTTTTCGGCCTGTCGGGTCAGGGGGAGACTGTTGATATTAGCAATATTCTTTCCTGTCTTATCCTTTACGGCCAGTTCGATCTCTTTCCGCAGTTCATAAAGGTCGATGTTGAAGCTTTTCAGGATCCGTACTGCTGTATTATCCCCTTCCCTGATCAGCCCGAGAAGGAGGTGTTCGGTTCCGATAAAGTCATTCCCCAACCTCAGCGCTTCTTCTCTGCTGAAAGAGATGATCTCCTTGACCTGGGCTGAAAAATTATTATCCATTTAAGTTTAATTGCTTGTGATACAATAATAACGAATAAATTTGATCCGGGTTCACCCGTTCTTACTAACGTATTGTTGATAAACCAGATTGTTATGGACGTCAAAATCGATACCAAAGAGAAATTTCATGTCATCACGGTCGCAGGCCCCAAGATATCTGCTAGTATGACAGAGGAACTGACCAATAGTTTCCTTTCATTCCTCCAAAATGACGTTAAAAATATCGTTCTGAACCTTGAAATGATCGAAGAACTGGGGGACGGGGTTGCCGGGTCCCTTGTCAAGGTACAACAAACCTTTTATGAAAAGAACGCCAGTTTTGTCATTTGTTGCCTCCGGAAGGCGGTGGAAAAGCAATTGGAGGAGAGTGAACTGCTGGATATCATGAATGTGACACCCAGCGAAAGTGAGGCCTGGGATATCGTTCAAATGGAGGAGATCGAAAGGGAGCTATTAGGATAATTGTTAATTTCGTGCATGCTCGCTGTCACCATTTTAGGTAATAATTCCGCCGTACCGGCCTTTGACCGTCACCCCACCAGCCAATTGATCACCCTGAACGGTACCAGCTTCCTGGTGGACTGTGGCGAGGGTACCCAGATACAGATGATGCGGTACAAGATCCGGCGGGCCAGAATCTCCCATATTTTTATTTCCCACCTGCATGGCGACCATTATTTTGGGCTGATCGGGCTCATTAATTCCTTTGGATTGCTCAGTCACCAGCAGGAATTGCATATTTACGGCCCCTCCCCGCTCCGCGAGATCATCGAATTACAACTTCAGGTGGCCCATACCACGTTGAGTTTTCCTTTGCACTTTCATACCATCACCCAGGAAAGTTTATTGGTGGATGAAGAAGATTATTCAGTCGCCTGTTTCCGCACCAACCACCGGATCGAATGTTACGGTTTTGTTTTCCGGGAAAAAAAGAAACCGCGTAAGGTATTACCGGAAAAAGCCAGGGAACATGGTATCCCTTCCTCTTTTTTCAACAAGCTTAAAGAGGGAATGGATTTTACCAATAAAAATGATGAAGTGGTGAAGAATGAATGGGTGACCGAAGCGGCCTCACCGGGGAGGGTCTATGCTTTTTGTGCCGATACCAAATACGATGAATCCATCCTGCCGCATATCAAGGAGGCCGACATGATCTATCATGAAACCACCTATCTCCATCATCTGGAAGAAAGAGCCACCATGCGGTTTCACTCCACCACCAAACAGGCAGCAACCATTGCGCGTAAGGCCAAGGTTAAAAAACTATTGATCGGGCATTTTAGCAGCAAGTATGATACACTGGGAGAATTTGAAAAAGAAGCGAAAGAGGTGTTTCCCAATACGGAGCTGGCGTTGGAAGGGGTTACTTATAGAGTGTGATTTTTTTGATGACAGAGGACGGAGGACAGATGACAGTTGACGGAGGCTTGCTGTGCGAGACCTCTGGTCTCGCACGATTCTCCCGTCGCCTCTGGCGACACAAAAAACAACCCATTCTAAATTCAGAAAAATTATCAATTTCGCGTCGCCAGAGGCGACAAGATAGAAGTGCAAGACCAGAGGTCTCCCACAGCAAGCCTCTGTCAACTGTCATCTGTCAACTGTCATCTGTCATCCGTCATCCGTCATCCGTCTTCCGTCCTCCCTAAAAACTCAATTCCAAAGAAACTGAAAAAATGCCGGTAACTCCGCTCGCCACGTGGCTTCATTGTGTTTGCCTTCGCCTCTGATTGCGACGGTGATGCGTGCGCGTGATTTTTTTCTCACGGCTTCAAAGGCCCGCAACATTTCCGGCACCATGCCCGGTCCTTCCTGCATGCCAGCGAAGAAATAGATTCGTGTCTTTATTTTTTTTTGCACCCCATCAATGGCCGGGTAAATATCTTTGGCGATCCAGAAAGAAGGTGAAAAAACACCGGCGCCACCAAATACCCTGGGGTATTGAAGCACGGCATACATCGAGATCAATCCTCCCATGGAGCTACCGGCGATGAACGTATGTTTGCGGCCTCGTTTGGTCCGATATTTTTTGTCAATAAAAGGTTTGAGTTCATTGACGAGAAAATGCAAGTAGGCAGTGCCTTCGGCTTTACCATCCTTTATCCCGTTTACTTTAAAATCATAGGGCGCGTATTCGTTCATTCTTCGCGGGCCATTGTCAATACCCACCACAATACACTCTCCCCATTTCACCCCCAGGCTATCCAATGCTTCGTCCACACCCCATTCGCCGGCATAGGAAGTGGCCGCGTCAAACAGGTTTTGGCCATCGTGCATATATAGAACGGGGTATTTCTTTTTTGATCCATCGTAGTCTTTGGGCAGACGAATACGGATGAGGCGTGTCCTGCCCAATTCGGTCATTTGAAAGGCCGTGTCCATGATCCGGACGGTAGGCAGCGCGGTGCTTTTCCGTTCCTGCCCAAAACCCGGATTAGCCAGGAAAACCAGGATTACCAGGATTGTCAGGAGTAAGGAGATGGGAAGGTTTCTTTGCGGTTTCATGTAGCGCGAAATTAGGGTATCATTCTGCTCCCATCATGAGTCCGCGTATCTTTTCCATGTGTTTATCGCTAACGGGGTAAACCGGTAGCCGGAAACAATTTTTACAAAGACCCATTTCGGAGAGATAGGCTTTCACTCCGCTTGGACTTCCTTCCGTGAACAAGGAATTGATGATGTCCATATAACGATAGTGGAGCGTTTGTGCTTCTTTCAATTTTCCTTTCAGTGCATAGCGCACCATATCCGAAAAGTCCTGCGGAAAGGCATTCGCTACTACAGAGATCACTCCCTCTGCACCCAGGGCGATCATAGGAAGGGTGATGCCATCGTCACCGCTGATGACCATGAAATCATCCGGTTTGTACTTGATGAGGCGTGATATCTGTTCAAAATTCCCGCTTGCCTCTTTGGTAGCAAATACATTTTTACATTCGTAGGCAATACGCAATTGCGTATCGGCGGTTACATTTTGTCCGGTGCGTGGGGGGACGTTGTATAAGATGATCGGCAGGGGTGTTACCGCGTCGATCGCTTTATAATGCTGGAAGATCCCTTCCTGATTGGGTTTATTGTAGTAGGGCGATACCGAAAGGATCGCGTCATAGCCCTTTACATCAAATGATTTTACCAGGTCCACTACTTCATGGGTATCATTACCGCCAACGCCTGCTACCAGGGGTACACGTCCGGCGGTCACTTCGTTGACAAACGTAAATACCCTTTTCTTTTCGTCACCATGAATGGTACCCGATTCACCGGTGGTTCCCAGTACAACTATATATTCCACTTCCCCTTTGATCTGGTATTCGATCACCTGGCGGAAACTCTCCCAGTCAATTTTGCCATCCTCTTGAAAGGGGGTGATGATGGCGACGCCGGTTCCTGTGAATTTCTTACGTAGAGACATTTTAGATAATTGTATTATTAGCTAAAGGCTAATTGCTATTAGCCATAAGCTATTGGCTACTAGTTCTCGTCATAAAATCCCATTTTCCCGAATTTTTCAATGCGCTGGTTCACGCGTTGTTCGGCAGGGATGTTTTTTAATTCTTTCAATACCGGCACCAGGTAATCTTTTAATATCTGGGCGGCTTCGTTATAATCCCAGTGTGCTCCGCCGATTGGTTCTGGTATGATGCCATCGATCAGACCAAAGCCCAGCATTTTATCGGCGGTGAGTCGCAGTTGTTCCGCGGCAATTTCTTTTTTCTCCCAGCTACGCCACAGGATGGAGGAGCAACTTTCAGGGCTGATCACGGTGTACCAGGTATTTTCCATCATAAAGACTCGGTCGCCCACGCCGATTCCCAGGGCGCCACCGCTGGCCCCTTCCCCAATGATCACACAGATCACGGGTACTTTCAGGCGGATCATTTCATAAATATTCCGGGCGATCGCCTCCCCCTGTCCGCGTTCCTCCGCTTCCAGTCCCGGGAAGGCCCCCGGTGTATCGATCAGCGTGATGACAGGTTTATTGAATTTTTCGGCCAGTTTCATCAGCCGCAGGGCCTTTCGATAACCTTCCGGGTTGGCCATACCGAAGTTGCGCATCTGGCGCATTTTGGTATTGATCCCTTTTTGCTGTCCGATGAGCATGACCGTTTCCCCATCCAGTTGGGCAAATCCACCCACCATGGCCTTATCATCCTTTACATTGCGATCACCATGCAATTCCAGGAATTCGGTGGTCATTTTATCAATGTACTTCAGGGTGTAGGGACGGTCGGGGTGGCGGCTCAATTGAACCCGTTGCCAACTGGAGAGGTTCTGTGTGATCTCTTTTCTTTTCTCAAGGATCATTTCCTCCAGTTGGTGGATGCCGGAACTATGGTCGATTTTTTTGGTCTCGCTGCTTTTCTTCAGGTGCTCGATCTCTTCGATCAGGTCTTTGATCGGTTTTTCGAACTCCAGGAACTGTCTGTTGGCATTGGTTGGCATAGGTGACTATGATAGGGTTGCTAAGGTAAGGATTTATTAATATTGGGGGTGTTAGGGTTTGGGATTTAGGGGTTTACACGGATTGGAGGGAAACGGCAGATTTGGGAGAATTTCAGGTCTTTTTGGTTAGTCCAGTCAGGCAAGTGGGTGACCATTTTAAAAAAATCAGCCCGAATTTTTGTTGTAAAAAACCCATTTTCCCCTATCTTTGCCACCCCTTACCGGGAACTAAGGATCGGTAGTTCAGTTGGTTAGAATGCTGCCCTGTCACGGCAGAGGTCGCGGGTTCGAGTCCCGTCCGGTCCGCTAGGTTAAATCCCTAGATTTCGAAACCCTTCATGATCATTGATTATGAAGGGTTTTTCTTTTATCTGGCTTTGCTTCCTTTCGGATTTTTTCGTAAATTGTTTCAACTGAGTTTCAACAAATCCGAAATGTTTCAACAGCATGAACGCTAAAGTCAGCTTAAAACATTACCTACATACGGGCCGGGGCACAGAAGGGCCTCTACCGATCTATTTACGAATCACTTATAACAGGAAGAAGGCTGAAATTCATTCAGGGTTTACCTCCACTTTAAGCGGCTGGAACGAAAAAGAGCAGCTTACCAAATCCAACAAAGCCATTAATCAAGAGCTCCTGAATCAACGGGCAAAGATTTATGAACTATGTATAGGGCTGGAGAAGGAAGGAAAGACTGTTTCAGCAAATTTGCTAAAAGAGCTTTTTACTGGTAAATCCAGAATCCAGGTAACTGTTATTGAATACCTGGGCCGGTACATAGAAGAATTGGAGGCCAGGAACGAAATAAAGCTGGTTTCTTTGAATAAGTACCGGCAATCCCTGAACTCGCTCAAAAGCTTTATTCCTTCAAAATTTGAACTTCCTGATCTTCCTATAAGCCTGATCAATTACGATTTTATCAACTGTTATGACCTGTTTTTGAAACAGGAATACAACCTGCATAAGAATACAATCAATAAATATCATTCCCGGCTTCGGACAATATTAATCAGGGCGCAAATTGAAGGGCTTATTTCCGTACAGCCGTATGCCAATTTCAAGCTTGTTTCTGTAAAGTCAGAACGAAGTTTTTTAAGCAGTGAGGAACTGGATAAAATTGTTGCACTTGACCTTTCAGCAAACAGCAGCCTGGACAGGGTAAGAGATATTTTTGTATTCTCTGCTTATACGGGATTGAGGTTTCAGGATGCTCAAAACCTGACAAAAGCCAACCTGATTAAAGTAAAATCTAAACTCTCTTTGAGGTATCAGCAACAAAAGACGGGAGGAGTGGTGGATATTCCTTTACTGCCCATAGCCAGCAAAATCATACAGAAATACGAGAACAGCTCCGAACGGGAGGTATTAGGTTTATTGTTGCCCAAAATAAGTAATCAAAAATTGAATGCTTATTTAAAAGTAATTGCTGACCTGACAGGAATTAACCAAACCCTTACTCACCACATGGCCAGGCATACATTCGCCACCACGATCTGTTTAAACAATAACATGCCTCTTGAAGACCTGAGTAAGTTACTAGGGCATTCGAGTTTGAAAACTACTCAGATACATGGCAGGATTACTCAGCAACGACTAACTGAAAGCATGGAGAAGATTCAAAAGAAACTGAAAAGAACAAAAAGCTCTATTAAATAAAGGTGTAAAGAAATAGTATATGAATATTGATAAGATGGAGCATTTTATGACAAGTATTGCGTACAATGCTAAAACTGACGCAGCCGCAGCGTTCGAGTTATTTAAATCAGAATACCCCAAATTTTCAAGAGATGAAAGAGGGGTTTTAAAAGGTATACTGGAAGGATTACTTCTTAATGCATTACAATATGAAGTAACACCTAGAGAGCATCTTTATTGGTCTGCGATGGTTACTTACAGTTCGAAACCTATTGCGGATGGAGAATTTTTGCCAGACATTGATGATGATGTTTTTCCTCGGATGAAGATTTCTGAAGGCTTTAATGGAAATCAAATCACAAAAGTATTCAGGCTTCTAAGAGACAATGGTGTAATTAATGCTTCCTGGGACATAATAGCCGAAGCCATTGCTACAATATTTGATATTGAGGAAAGAACAGCTTACAAAGATTTAACTGAAGAGAAAAGGTTAATGAAAGTCCAATTGCCTATTTAACTATTAACTCTGTATATAAAATTAGCCCAAGATTTACATCCTGGGCTTGAATAGTAGAATATACTATTCCTTTACACCTTCAAAAATCATTCATCGGATCCATATAAGCCTGAATTTCAGTAGAAACTTTTGGGGGCACTTTTGGGGGTGTTGTTTTTTTTCAACGATTACTTTCGAAGTTTGAGGAAATAATGAAAAATGAAAGAAAACAATATCTCAAATGAAACCATATTCAGGCAAAATTCTCCTTTGGTAATTGTTCCTGAAGATCTGCTTGAATCAATTCTAAATAAACAGGATAAAATTCTTGAATTACTGGAGAGTAAAAATCTACCAACACTTAAAGGATATGTTACTGAGAAACAAGCAATGGAAATCTTAGATAAAAAGGTTACCTGGTTCTGGCAGGTTAGAAAATCAGGCAAGCTTCCATTTAAGAAGATCGGGAAGACAGTTTACTATGCAATGGAAGATATTTATTCATTACTTGAAAATTCCATATAATGAAAAACTCCATAAATGAAGCCACAAAAACCGATACTGAAATTGCTAAATTATATGCAGGGTATATTCCTGAATTTGTAATTGAAGGGCTAATTAAAAAATTTGGCAAAAATATTATAGCTGCGGAAAGGGGAACTGGAAAGACAAGATTGTTACTATTTATAGCTTACGCCATTATCTATGAATGTGAAGAAATATTGGGATATCGTATTAATTCTTTTGGGAATGTTTTGTTTTTTAATCTCGAATTATCGGAAAAGGAATTTAAAGCCTTTACTGAACCGATACGTAAATACTTTGAAAATGAATTAGGGCTTAAGAGAAAGCATGAACTGTATATCACAAGCTATAGGGACTGCCAAAGTAAGATTAATGAAATTAAATTAATGGTTCAAATATATCAACCTATCATCACGATCATAGATAATTATAAGCTTTATTCAAATATCATCTGTGGAGAAGAGAAAGAGAGGGAAATTACAAATGCAAATATTAGAAAAGTACTCTCTCTGCTGGATGATTTAATAAATGAATTTAACACTACTGTAGTTCTTATAAACCATACAAATAAGGGTACAAATCAAAATCAATCAAATGCGGATTTAATGTATGGCCCAGGGGCTTTAGCAGATTTTGCAGACCATGTGACTCTGATTCGAAAAACCAAATATTCAAATCAAAGACTTATTGTTCCTGATAAGTCTAGATTTTGCAGCGAGGGTTATAATACAACTAATTTGGTTGAAATTAAAAGTGCAGATCCTTCAAGTGCGTTCCCCGACTTTCTTTATTTTGAATTGATAGATAAAGACGTTGATGAAATTGATTACTTGCCGGCCAAAAATTCAAGATGTATTCCTGAAAAACTAAAGCAAGAAATATACGAAGAGCATTTAAAAGGTGAATTAAACCTGGAACAGCTTGCTGAGAAGTTCTTAGGGAACAAATCCAAAAAAGGGACTATTTATAAAATTTGTCAAAAGCTAGCTCAAAATAAGGAAAACTAGGTTTCCAGGTTTCCATTCAGCTTTTGGAAACTTGGAAACATTTTGGCCTTAATATCATAAGATTTTAGCATTGATTTGATAATAAAAGAGTATGGATATGGTAACAGAATCTGTAACATTTGACATAATCAGAAACAAGGCCTGTATCGTGTGTGGAGCGGCTTTCAGGGTTCCCAGGGCAGGTAAATTATATTGTTCTCATAAGTGTAAACAATTTAACTATTATCACCGAGTTGAAATTTCCCGGATTTTGGAGGCCAAAAAAGGGATTTCTGATGACTGTTATGAATTATGTCTCAAGGAGTTTACAGATTATTCGCTGCTTGTTAAAAACCTGAATGAGTACAAAAGTCTATTGCGAAGAATGAACTCTCGGTTTCTGGATTACACTGTAATTCATGAGTCTAGATTTCAACAACTCGATTGTATGTTGCCTAATTATGTTAAAAATCTTGACCTTATTCCACTTTCAATTGAAAAATGGTCTTTTATAAAACTGTTATATCTTAATATGAAAAAGGAAGAGTTTTTAAAGCTGATAGATAGCTTGGGAAATGGGTTTTTCAATAAATTATTATTCGAAGCCAATGAAAAGTCAAAAAATTCAATTGCAAATTTATACAGAGATCATATTTTGAAAATTGTGAGTGGGAAAGTACATTTTAGATAATACTACAGGTGCCATATTTAGTTTCTTTTTTAAATACTCCCTAATTATTTTTTAAGAACTTAGCTTCATAAAAAAAGAGGATTTCGATAAAATAGGTATCTTTAAAATGCTTATTCTTGAAAATTATGGAACGCAATGCTGCAAATTTTGGACACCCAGAAGTAAGAAAAATATTTATTGACACCAATATTTATCTGGGCTTTTATAACTCTAACAAACCAGAATTTAAAAAATTATTATCTTCTCTTGTTGAATTATCAGGTAAAATAATAATTACATCTCAAATTATTGACGAAATTAACAGGAATAAACTTTCTGTATTTATTAATTCTATTGAGAATTATACGAAGCAAGTTGGTTTTGTCAGGACATTTTTGCCAGAACATCTCGACGATGATCATAATCCAAAATTATCTAAATGGAATAAAAAAAGAAAAAAAATAGAAGCGGACTTAGAAGATTTAAATGAGGAACTGAAAGATATAAGTACAAATACTTTAAAAGAAATTAGTCAATCTAACGATAAGGTTTCTCGAAATCTTGAGGTAGTATTTAAGAATCCATTAAAGACATCTAAAAAGATATATGATGATGCCCAAAAGCGTAAACAAGTGGGAACTCCTCCTGGAAAATTTAATGATCCTGTTGGTGATCAAATCAATTGGCTTCAAATACTGGGAAATTCCAAAAATATTACCAAACTTTGGATAGTCTCTACGGATCAGGATTTTTTTAACTCTTACGGGGATTCAATATTTTTAAATCCCTTGTTATATAAAGAGCTCAAAGAAATAAATCCGGAAATTGAAGTTTCAGTATATACTAAACTTAGCGAAGCCCTTAGTGATTTTAATAGAAAAGAAGTTATAAAATCTCTGCCATCTAGCAGCCAATTAGAAAAGATTTCAAATGAAGAACCTTACCAAATAATGGCAAAGAATATTTACTATGGTGGAGGTTTTGCCATGCCTTTAAAGTGCCCAGTTTGTGATGCTGAAAACTCATTTTCTCATGGATCTTATTTAAAATCTAAGTATGGGGGACACACATATCAGTATGTTTGTTCTATTTGTGGTTATCGATATGATACTGGCTCAAAAGGTGATAGTTTTAAAAAATAAGTGTAATTACTTAGTAATTTTGGTCCAGGTTTCATGATATTAAATTATAGTATACATTTGCTTTTCTCATAAAGCTAGTTATGCCATCAACTGCCTATTCAAGAGAGAGTAGCTCATTTACTTATTGCCTAGATGAAAGTAATATTTGGAGTTTCGTCAAAACAAACTTAGATGAATTTCCAAATGAGGATAGTGATGTTATGCCAGGTGTTAGATGGGGTAATTATTGTCAACTTTTTACTCCGTCTTTTTGGAAACTGCAATTTATTTTAGCATCCTCTAAAGCAGTGACAATTAATCATAGGTTGTCTAATTCCATTTTAGAAGAAATTATAGTCTGTTTACTTGGAGGGTATGGTATACCGTCGGAAATAGGAATTGCAGCATTTATAAGATTGAAAAGTCAAGACCTTTGTAGTCCAGGAATTGGATTTGAGGAAATATATGAAGTACTTTCCGAGCCTTTCGAACTCCAACAGGGAAAAAAAATCAAGTATCGCTTTGCAAAACAAAAAAGTCGATTTATTCATAAATTACTAAATCGTGAAGATATAGATTTGATTCCTACAGACTGTGATTTGACATTAAGGAACTGGCTTTTAAGTATAGATGGAGTTGGATTAAAAACAGCATCTTGGATAACTCGAAATTGGCTTAGTAGTAATAAGGTAGCAATAATTGATATTCATTTGTTACGCGCAGGTGTCTTAACTGGCTTTTTTGAACCTGGTGTTAATATTAACAGAGATTATCTAAAGCTTGAAAAGCAGTACTTATTATTTTGTGATGGTATTGGTGTATCAGCTTCTGATATGGATGCAATAATCTGGGACTATATGAAAAGAAATAACAGATTTGCTATTCAACAATTTAATTCATAAGAAAACAGATTTTATATGTCCGGTAGTTCATCAGGTGGTGGAGCTAATTTAGGAGGAGGAGGAGGAATACCTATAGCAGATTGTAAACATATTTCCATTAAGACTAATGTCACGTCTCCAGACCCGACAGTATTAAAAACACTAAAAGTTGGAGATTATTTGGATGTGGAATTACAGACTGCTACAGGCCCGCTGATTGCTGTGGCTTCTGGTAATAGGAGATTGGGCTCCATTTTTACGACAAATCCAAAGATGCTAATAGATTGTATTGTTAAAGGACATATATACCACGCAAGAATTTTAAAAATAGATGGAGCTGATTGTCAAATACTAATTACTGCAAAATGATAATTGTAGGTGGCACATATGACGAATACTGCTTGGAACCGAGATGGGAGGAGAAATTTGGGTCTGGGCTCCGGGGAAGTAGAGTCTTTAATAGCCTTAGTCCCAAAGAAAATATCGATTTCTACACCTTTGGAGATGATAACACATCCTATTTCTTAGAACTTTTATCAAAAGAGTTTCCTAAAATAAAAAGTCATATTACACCTATAGATAAACAGATATCTTTTTACTATGATCATCCATTAATTAATCCTAGAATATTTCCAAGACCAGATACTATTAATCGGAGCTTAAACTCCATGAATATTACTGGAAAGAATATTTTATACTACGGATTTTTTGAAGGTAATGCAAAAGTAGCTGGTGACTATGTAGTATACGATCCACAATCACCAGCTAATCCTGTGCCCTTTTCAAAAACAGGTTCCAAAGCACAAAATTTAGTCTATATCGTCAATCAAAGTGAAGCTAGTTATTTGGCAAAAAGTTTTAAAGTTGCTAAGATTAAGGAGTATTTTTTTAAAGTTGAAAAGGTAGATGTTTTAGTTTTAAAAATGGGACCTAAAGGAGCCATGGTTGTAACAAATAAAGGAAAAAACTCTACGATTATTCCGGTCTATAAAACACCTTTGGTTTGGCCAATCGGAACAGGTGATGTTTTCGCTGCTGTTTTTGCGTTTCACTGGTTTTCTTCTAAAGATGCAATTAAATCTGCGAAACAGGCTTCGATATGTACTGCAGCATATTCACATACACGAAATTTCAATTTCTCAAAAATAAATTTATACTCGCCATTAGAAATCAAGACTTACCCAAAGGGGCAAGTATATTTAGCAGGCCCTTTTTTTACGTACTCTGAAAGATGGTTAATAGATCAAGTTCGATGCGCATTTATTGATTTGAATTTAAAAGTATTTTCCCCTTGGCATGATATTGGGCATGGGTTGGCATCTGAAGTTGTAGAGAAAGATTTAAAAGGCTTGGCAAAGTCAAAGTTAGTTTTTGCCATACTTGATGGTTTAGATTCTGGAACATTATTTGAGATCGGTTACGCAGTTTCAAAAAAAATACCAGTTATTGCATATGTCGAAAATGAGTCTGAAGAATCTGTAAAAATGTTAGAAGGCACTAGCTGTATTTTAGAACGAGATTTGACAACTGCTATTTATAAAACTCTTTGGTTGTTATCCGAGAATGTCTAAAAAAGCTATACTTCTATCTGGTGGGATGGATTCTATTGCATTGGCTTACTGGAAAAAGCCAAGTTTAGCTTTTACAATAGATTATGGACAATTGCCTGCTTCAAAGGAAATAATTTCAAGTAAAGAAGTGACTAATATTCTTGGAATTGAACATCATATAATATCAGTTAATTGCGCTGAGTTAGGTAGTGGCGATCTAGTTGGGAAAGGAGCGGCTGCAATATCACCTTCTACAGAGTGGTGGCCTTTTAGAAATCAACTACTAATTACTTTTGCTTTGATGAAAGCAATTACTCTGGAAGTCAATGAAATAATGGTTGGCTCTGTAAAAACTGACGAGTTTCATTCTGATGGAACAAAGTTTTTTTACGATATTATGAATCAATTGTCAAATTTTCAAGAGGGTAAGATCAGTGTTACTTGCCCTGCAATTGAAATGACAACCTCAGAGTTAATATCAGTTTCCAACATTCCTAAAAACATATTGCTTTGGGCACACTCTTGCCATAAGTCTGCAATCCCATGCGGTAATTGTAGAGGATGTTTTAAGTATGCCAACGTTGTCTCAGAGCTCAATTTGTTTTGAAATGAAAAATCCAGTTCCTAAAATTAAAGAGGATGTTTCTAAATATTTTTATTACCCTATTTTAAAAAGAATAGAATTAGCAAAAGAATTAGACCTTCCCCAAATAGATTTTATTCAGACTATAAAAAATCGAAGATCAAACAGGGTGTTTTCAAAATTGGATATTGATAAACTTAATCAAGTACTTTTTCTTTCCTCGAAAGTTTTAACTACTGATGTCTTGGAAAGTGGATATATAATTTCACATAGGGCATCTCCTTCTGCAGGAGCAAGACATCCAATTGATATACTTGTGATGTCTCCTTGTATTGGAAAGAATGAACTTTGCTATTATAACCCATTTGATCATTCATTAAATACACTGTATATAGAGAAAAGGGATATTGAAGAATTTATCAGTCACTTAAATTCTATTCTACCTACGCAAGATGCTACAATTATTTGGTTTATCGCACACCCTGGGAGAACGGCTATGAAATATGAAAATCCTTTATCTCTAGTTTGGAGGGATGCTGGAGCATTGATTTATTGTCTTCAGATTTCAGCTACCGCTTTAGATGTAAATAGTTGTTCAATTGGTTCACTTGGTGAACCATACATATCGAGGATGTTTAAGAAGTATGGGAATGTTTTTGGTGTTGGTGGATTATTAATAGGGTGAATCAAGGATAATAATTTTGGAAATTTTAATTCACTTAAATTTATTCTCTCTGTAAAGATTTCAATCTGTTTCTAAATAAAGATTCCTTATGATTAAATATTAGCGAGCATCTAGCAGTAAATTATTAAATCCAGTTAGAACAACAAATGAGAATTTAAAACCTGGTTTTTTGTTGGTAGACTATGTGTTTAGAATTTGGGCTTCCTATATGAAATATAATTTTGTTCGTGCTAGTAGGCGATTTTTAAAATAGACATAACAAATAAAAGCTTTATAGTTAAACCGCTCTAAGTAAAGGTCTAGGAAATCCAAGCCACTCTTCGAATTCTTCCAAAGGAATACCAGCCATTTCTTCAGATAGCTCTTTTCTACTTTTTTCAAATTGTGTTTCCCAAAGATTCAACATTTCTTTGAAAAGCCTTGGTTCATCAATTGGCACTTCTAATAATTCTCTTTTTCTTTCTCCATTTCTACTTAGTTCAACAAATAGGTTTGTGAATTTGTGTTCTGGAATAATTTTAAGCTCTTTTGCCCTATAAATAAGAGCTTGCTTTGAAACCCTCCAATAAAGTTTTAACTCAGTTAAGCGAGAATATGTAAAAGTATTATTCGTTTGACGTTTTATTGGATCAGCTGGCATCAAAAATGCTCCCGCAAAATAATCTGCCTGTTTCTCTAATTCATCTAGATCTTTAAGGGCAGAAATAAACTCTGGATCATTTGAAAATGGAATATGCATTATTAAATGCCCAAGCTCATGAGCAAGAGTAAATCTTTTATGATCATTTGGTAAATCTTTATTTATAAAAATAATTGGCATATCGATATCAGTCTGAACAGTCATTCCAGAGAACTTTTCAGAAACTGTTCTTAAAAAAATAACGGGCACACCAATTTGTTCGAATAATGAAACTGGATTTTCAATTGGTCCGTCTGCTAAATCAAAAAACAATCTCATTTTCTGAGCAATTTTTTCAATATCACTCATACTTTTCACTGGAAATTTTGGCAAAGGTTTAGTTTCAACTTCTACTTCTCTTAATAGCTCAAGTGCCATTTGACGTAATATCTTGACTTGTGCTTCAATGATATTTTGTTTTTTCGCTGGCAAAGTGGATCTTTTCCGATAATAATATTTGCTCACACGTTTTACTAATGGATCTTGTTTTTCGAAAAAGGTCCTTGGTAAACCGAGAGCCTTTGAAATTAAATCAACATAATACTCATTAAATTCAGTTCTGCCAGTTTCAAGATGTGATACGTCAATTTGATTGAGGCCAGGAATAGCCTCTACAAGTTTAGATTGTGTTATACCTCGAAGCTCCCTTCCTAGTGTAATCATTGATTTATTGTACATTGAAAATCTCCCTTTTTTAGTTCTAAAATAGTTTAAAAAAATTTGCATTTAGGAGCTTCAATAAAGCCCCTAAATGCTGTAGTTATAACTATTTTTCAGATGTCTTTTTTTCTTCTTCTTTCTTATTACGTATTTTGACAAGTGGTGCAATAGGTTTCACTGGCGCTATCGGTGTCGGTGTAATAATTGTTGGTTGAGCACCCATTTGAGATGACAAATCCAATAAATCACTTGCCCATTCACACTTTGTATGATTACGCATTTCAATCATAAAGCATTCGATCTCATCCCAAACTCCCTCAGTTTTGAGTTTTGGACCAACATAAAGTACAGTTATAGATCTTCCAAATAATTGCCCTTGTGCAGAATTTAAATCTATAACATGCCCAGTTGGGATATTGCACGGGCGGTATTTATGATCGAGTTTTTTAAAATACATACGGGTGTTTTCATTTAGATGTATGTACATCCTTTTACACTCATCATAGTGAACTAAATCAGGATACCTTTGTTTTATAAGCCCACATAGGTTTCGGTTCATATTGTGCGCCCAGTAGAGCTTGTCAATGAATTCTGGGGGCTCTCTTGATGCGTCATCGAGAGTCTTGGCATGCGCCAAATTAATAATTGGTAATAAATCAATACCCAGGTCCAAATAAGCCTTTTCAAATATTAATTGCCTGTTGGATTTTCCATTTGACGGGTTTGGAAAAAGAGTAAATGTAGAATTCATAACTACGGTTTAAAATTAAAAAATTGGCCTACCCCTATAGGGCAAACCATTGACTTCTATACAAATATACATAATATATTTTAAAATTCCAAATTTATTGTATTAAAATTTATAAATAATTGAAAATCATTTCATTAAAAATTTGTTTTCCCATCATTTATATTACAACATTTTTATAATTTTATACAAATACAATGCCAAGTTTCACATTCTTAAAAACTTATACAATGCTAAAAGGAATTGAAAACTGAGTTTGTACCTATTATAACTTTGTTCGACCCATGTTTCAGTAATGAATATAATACTTTTCTAAAACTATGAATACCAATTAAATATGGCATTTAGTTGAGTCCCGTCCGGTCCGCAAAAAAAGCTCTGAGTAATCGGAGCTTTTTTTATGCCCCGGAATTCCCATTGAAAAAGAATACAGTTTTAATCATTCACTTTTCTGCCCCTCCCTTTTTATTCTTCCCACAAAAAAATCATTCGGTTTTTAGACAATCGCAATTTCATAAAACCGAGTATCAGCATTGAATTAGCAAAGAAAAAAAATTGCTAAGACAATTAATCTTAAAAAACAAAACAGCCAACCTGCTTAAACAAAAAAGAAAAATAATATTCCAGTATTGAATATAATCCATATATTCAATATCCCTCCCTATCCCCACTTCTCTATTTTAATAACCATAAAACTTAAAACTATGACATGGGTTTTCAAAGAAGAAAATGCTACTTTTTCAGATGACACTTTGTACAACACGGCATTGAATGATATCAATGCTCTTACTCCCAGTGAAATGAGTTCACTAAAGGTTGCAATGTCTAACCGAAACTCCGGAAATGCCCGGGTACTAATGATTTATGCCACCGACGCAAAATCCATTCCCGATATTACCACTCTTGGGGATACCTGGACATTCAAACATTTCTCAACTGACGGAGATTACAATGGCATGTACACGCAACTGACCAGTTTTCTCAATGACCCTGCAAATGGACTGACAGACGCCCAAACTTTTTGGTCGCAGGTGTCATTTGATAATTCATTATCCGACCCATCCAATTTGGTGGTATGGTACCGAAACCTACCCTCGTAATTAAAGTATAACTCCAACATTAATTAAACCAGATTCAACAATTCAATTTAAGGAGATTGGACAACCATCTCCTTAAATTGCTTTGCTATCCTTTAAAATTCATTGAAATGAGCCGAGTGTCTAAACATGACGGTCCCGTTATCCTACCATCCAAAACCCAAACATCAGACAATCAATCCCCCTATTCCGTTGCGACAAACTACCTGAATGGGTCAGTAAACCCGCGTACGGGTGAATTATCCTTAAAAATTAAACCACCCAAACTACCCGGCATACTGGGTATGGATGTCGATCTTTCGATACAATATGCACAACGTGACGCACGCTCCTCGAATTCTGTACTAGGCCTGCCACCAGGATGGTTTTACAAACTCAGCTATATTGTCGACAACCAGCTAAATCTGAATGGCGGAGCTAAGTATTTTTTGAGCCCGGAAACAAAATCAGGGTTACAATACTATAAACTGAAAGACATTCAGCTGATCTCTTATGGAATGTTTGAATACCCAAAACTTCCCTATGACACAAGCGAGAACTATGCCTTTCAGTTAAAATACCACAATGGGAAAAACCAGTATTTTGATGCGATGGGCCGCCTAATCGCCGTAGATGATAAAGATGGCAACCATTTACTTTTTTATTATGATACACCCGATCAAAATATATACAATACCAAACTGGTAAAAATCATAGATAGTTTTGGGCAAACCATTACACTCACCTACTCCGGGAACAATATTCAGGTAAATTACCCAACAGGTGCAGGAAATGATGTTGTATTCACTTATTCCCTGAACAGCAATAATACCCAGCTTATTCAATACACCAATCCACTGGGAGAAGTGACCACCCTGGAATACAATGGAGGAATAGTACGTCAGGATTTGATCTCAAAAATCACCTACCCCACTCAACTGATCAAAGAGTTCAATTATGTGACTATCCATTACCTCTCCTCTGAAGGGAATATGCTACCAAAGGATGTCATCCAGACGGAAACGGCCATCTACCAGAAGGAAAAACGAATAACATCATACGACTTCACCTCTGGCGGCGCTGGCTTTAACTACCTGGGTTTTCCTACCTATAAAACAAAAAGCAAAGGCGATGCGTTGATGGATTCCTTTAATAGTCAATATATATACACTTCCGTAATCGATAATGGAGTGACCATAACAAAGAATTCCTACAACTATTTGCATTTAAAACTGCAGGAGGATATTCAGTCAAAAGCAGACAATAGTCATATCAGCCAAACCAAATACAACTATACAGGAGAAGACGGCGACCGTTATTTCCCTCCTTTCAATGATCTACCCCCGAATTATCAGGCAAAAAATAAGGTGACCACTGAATTATACAATGAAACAGGACAAACAAGCCGGCACCAGGCGCAATTCACTTATAATGACTATGGGCAGGTGACAGACCATAGCCAGTGGGATACAGATCTTGCCACAGGCAATTTAACCCTTGTATCGTCGGTAAAATCAACATATGATGATGGTGGATATGGGATCTTATTAATCAAACAGGAGCTGGACTATAAACCACAGGGCATTATTTCATCCACACCCGTCATTCTTCAAAATACAAACACCCTTGACGCTGAAGGAAAACATGTCCTCAGTAACCAGGTGGGAAGGATAACCAATTCAAATGGTAATTCAACGTTTATTCCCGAAAAAAAGACCACTTTTCAATATGATCAAAATGGTCGTATAGCTACAAAAACACTAAGCTGGGATAAAACGGTCAACAATAAGATACAACCGGTCGAAACAAGCTATACTAACTCCTTTCAATACGATCCCGGTACCCAGCGCCTCATTGTTACAAAAACAGATAGCAAAAACAATACCCTAACAAGGCATTTTGATACCATCTCGGGCAAAATGACCAGACAGGAAACAAGCCTGGGAGATGTGTCTGAATACACGTACGATTTAATTGGCCGACGTCTAAGCAAAAAAGATCCCTTAGGCAATATGGTCACCTGGAGTTATGATGATGTTGCCAATAAAATTACAAAAGAACAAGGGTTGGGATACAAAACCTATATCTATTATAATGGCTTTGGAAATGAAATTCAACATAGCGACAACCTCGGAGCCGGTGGAAAAGAAAGAATAGTACAAACCAAAGGATATGACAACGTCGGCAGGCTGTCATGGGTTTGCGGGATTTTAGGTGAGAGCACAAAAATCAGCTTTGCTTATAACGGAAGGGGCATGGTGGCTTCGAAGACAGATGCCTTAGGAAACATTACCTACTATACCTATGACTCCGTGGCCAAAATAAAAACAACTTTTTTCAATAATATCAAAACAAAAGAAGAACAATACAACAATTATAAAAAGAAAATACGCTCCCAATTATATTCAGCGGAAAGTAATGATTCAGCAAGCTCTTCCACGGGTTATAATAGTTATAATAAGAAGGTATACTTTAATACGGGTGATAAAGACAATTCCCTGGATTGGACCACTGAAGAATATACATTTGACGCGTCCAAAGCCATGACAGGAAAAGTAGTGACTGGCTGGGACAATGTAAAACAAACTGAAACCTATGTACGCGATATATTTAACAAAATCGTGGAGAAAGTCAATGTCTGTGAAATAGCAACAGGGGAAAAAAGCAATGCCAGCAGCTCTGTACTTCACAACAATACGGTTGGCCTATTGCATAAAGAAGAGAACCCGCTGGGGCTCATTCAGCACTACGAATATGATGGAGAGGGAAACAATACCGCAAAAATTGGTTTTGACAGTAAAAAAATAAATTTTAGTTATTACCCCAACAGAAAATTAAAACAAAAATGGTATCAGGAAATCGATGGTAGTACACAAACAATTAACTATGCCTATTATGACAATTGCGATTTTGTAAAATCGATCACTAACGCCAACAATGAGACCATCGCCTTTGAATATGAACCAGATGGAAAGGTAACTAAGATTAGCTACCCGGATGGCAAAACCATCCAATGGAAGTATGACAACGAGAAAAACTGTCTCGACCACATAATTGACGCGGCTGGGAATAAAATAAAATATAGCTACGATAGTTTTGGGCGCCTGAGTGGCATTACCAGCCTTGATTTCGGCGTTGTATTGACTTATTTTGACATATCTTCCGACGCAAGCAATAGCGGCCGGCTTCAAACAATCCAATATTCCAATGGCATGCTGCTTTCCCTGAGTTACAACGGGTACAGCATGATGAAGGAAATAATAGTAACGAACACTAAAAATAATATACTGCTAAAGGTAGGCTATGAATACAATGAGAATAATAAAACAATAAGCTCCATTTCGTATTCATCGGAAGTATATGACAGCCTTGATGTCAATCATATTTCAAACTACTCGTACACGTCAACCGGAAAACTGGTTTCAGAGTCCACCACCCAACTGAATGGAGAAATGATTAACTCCGTAACCTTCACCTATGATGCAGCTGGCAATGTGCTGACGAAGTCGACATCCACTTCAAAGGGGACTGACCTAATACGCTATTCGTATGATACCGACAATAAGTTATTGAGCATTAAAGAAGGGGCGAATACCCTTAAGCCGATTTACGATACCAATGGAAATATGATCGCGGACGGATATGGAAATGCCTATGCCTATAATAACCTGAATCAATTAATAAGCTATACCGATGTCAAGCAGGTTAAATCGGTCTATACCTATTATCCCAATGGCTTAAGAAGATCAAAAAAAGTGGCGGATTCAGCGGAAGTAGTCTTTTATTATGACCATGACAAGGCGCCAAATGTCATTAACGAAATACAGGGTGACATAGCTGCCAGTTATGTATTACTCGGATCTCTCCGTTATATCCGGATCATCAAAGATTCAAATGGGACTACGCCGCAATATATCATTCACGACAAAAAGGATATTCTATTAACAATAGACCAAAATGACGAAGCTATCTCGACTTATGATTATAGCGCTTATGGAAGTGACCGGTCTTTGTCCCAGGAAAATAATTCGGGGTCTTATACCATTCATGCCAACCCTTTTAAATATACACATGAATATCAGGACATAGAATCCGGTTTGTATTATTTGCGCGCCAGGTATTATCTGCCCCATATCATGCGCTTTATCAATCGAGACAGTATTCAAATTTTCAACCATTATAGTTATGCGGACGGGAACCCCGTGATGATGACCGATAAAACGGGCCATACCCCCTGGTGGAATTGGCTACTTACAGGAATTACCGTTTTGTTTACAGCCATTATAACGGTGGTTAGTTTTGGAGCTGCAGCCCCAGCTGCAGCAGCAGCCGATGCTGCTGAAATTGGAGGAATTGCTGCAGATGCGGGTGTGTCAGCCGCAGAAGCAGGCGAAGTGGGTAGCGCAGCCATTGAAGGATCAGCAGAATCAGGCGTAATCAATGCATCTGAGACGGTGGCCAGTCAAATTAACCCCGATGTATTGCCCGGTCAAGGGGGATTTGATCCCGATGCACAAACGGTGTGGCCAAATGATATCAATCCTAATGGATTGGACAATAATTGCTTTTTCTGTACAGCGGCACATGTAATGGATGAATCCGCACCTGATGTCGCTGAATATTTAGGCATGGAAGAAGGATGGATGCCTGAGGATCTTGCAGGACAGGCCTTTTACCAGCTTAACTTAAGTCAAACCGGGGAATTTGATATCATAACGGATAATGCTGCAGAAGCCTTTGACTTCATGACCCGCCAGGAACCGGGCACCCGCTTTGGTTTTAATTATGAAACGGGCGTAGACACATCACATTGGATCAATGCAGAATCCCAGGGACCTGAAAATTTTGTAAACTTATATGATGCGCAAAGGAACATTTCAGTAAATAATAATCCCTGGCAATGGCCAAATGGCTTTTATCGAATTATGCGATTTATTGATGGAATGAACCTGATGGATAACTAAGTTAATCCCTCCATCCACGCCAAATACCCTTCCATCTGCGACACCAAATAATAAGGCAGGTTAAGCAGATGAACTGTTTTGCCACCGGGTGTGGAAATTGTAGAAATCAGCAAATCGCCTGCGTATACGCGTACCGCCAGGTTGTGGGGCGCCAGGACCACCCGCAAAATCCTGGGCGAACAACATTAATTACATCTTATCAACAAATTCTCGAATCCTATTCATTACAATGTCAAACGGTGGTTGCCCTTTATAATATAACGCTTTCGTTCCTTCATAACGCTTTCGCAATCTTTCACGTACAACCGGGTCATTCAACAAAAATGCTTCATTCTCAAATACAGGTATTACCAGGTCATCTTTAGGGAATCTCTTTTCCTTGTGGGCATTATAGGCATCTGTTCCAATGAATTGGAGTACTGCATCATTTCCCAACAACGAATAAACATCATAATACTGCCTCATATAGTTGGTTGCAACTTGTCCTGTTTCCATTTCCTTGCGAAATTTCGTGGCAATCGTTTGAAGCTTTTCAACAAAGGTATAGCGGTAGTCATAACACAAAATATCAATAGCGCGGTTATCAATAATGTCGATACCGTCCGTGTTTCTGGCCCGTTCATAAGCCCAAGAACTGATTACAACTGGCGTATTGGGAGCAACATTATCATACCCTGCTTCCAACAGGATTCCATCCTTCAATCCTTCAATGGTGTCAGCCTGACGTGGGTAAATTAGTCGGATACCGCCGCTGTTGTAGCGGTTTTTGTCGTCAAAATCCTGATCTCTACTAACCGCAGTTATTCCGTCGATTTGTATTTCCCCAGCTAGTTGATCGTAGTAATCTTTCTTCTTTTTTATATTCGCCGCATTCTGGCTTTTCGGGTTCTCATTGATGCCTAGATTCTCCGGCGGGTTGATATGCAAGTCAATATCTTCTGAAAACCGATCAATCAGGCCAAAACCTTTGGAAAGGGACGTGCCACCTTTTAATTGAAACAAATATCCCTGTTTTTTCAGCCCGAAAAGGCAATGCATAATCCAATAATCCTTTTCGATCAAACCTCGTTCGATGCCGGTTTCCTCCCAAAGTATATTCAATAGATTGCCGAATTCCGGGTGATGATGCAAATAATCAGCGGCCATACCAGTCCTTTAATAAAGGGGCAAATATTTTTTTCGTTCCTATAGTGCCAAAATCTTGCACCAGTTGTACAAGAATATTCCGGTTCATCTCTTTTACCTTTCTTTTCACGTTCTCCAAAAGGGCTGGTTGATCTTCTTCAAGTTTGTGGAGATTATTCACGAGGTCAACCAGAAGGAACTCTTTGGTCAGTTCATTTGGAACAAAAGGTCTGCGGATGAACCGGAATTGGCGGTTTCCAAGCTTATACGTACCGTGTCGCTTTTGATTATATACCCTCCTCTCATTGTAAAGTTGGGTGGTGCCAACGCCTAAAGTATTATAGTCACTGGGTGATGTTACCAAAAATCGATCAGTTTTGAGGAACGTACGCACCAAAGTCATTTCATCCGCTGGCAGTTTTCCAAATAGGCTTTGTTTCGGAACATAGTAAAGCCCCCCGGACAATTTTTCCAGTGTTCCTTCCTTTACTAATTGCTGAAGGTGACGATCTATCGCAGTGGTTAGATCCTCAAGGTCAGCGCGCCGATACACCTCGCCTTGGTTAAGCTGTTTTTTAAAAACTTCCAATTGTTTCATTTCATCAAAAATACAAAAATTGCATGATTTTTTAATAAAATTTCATGCATTTATAATAAGCTCATTATCAAGAAATAATTATAGCGAGACCTAATATATAATCAATTAAATGGCAATAAAAAGGACCCTATACAATTGTTATTAGTAACAGAATTAGGGCAATTTTCTCCATTTTTTGTCACAAAATCACCCCATTTCGCCCACTCCAAACCCCTCCTCCACCAACTTCTTCACCAAGCCCATGCCGGCCATGGTTCCCATGGCTACGGCATTGGCTACGGTGCGCATACGGGAGGCATTGTCACCAATGGCATATATGCCCTTTACTGTAGTTTCATATTGCTCGTCAATTTGTATATATCCATCCGCCGTCATAGCACACCCAAGTTCGGCGGGCAAGGCACTGTGTTGCTCAAACGGACTGGGTGCATAAAGGACCTCAAGGGAATGGCAGGTGCCATCCGAAAATGAAATTTCATGTATCTGCCCGGATTCCTGTTTCACCTCTTTTATTCTTTTTTCAATCACCTTTATCCCCTTACGCAGCAGAATGTCTCGCTGGTCAGTCGATAAATTGGTCTTGCCATTGGTAAACAAAGTCAGATCCTTTGTCCAGTTAGCGATCATTTTTACAAATTCAAAGGTCTTCCCATTATTCAGCAAAACCCCGGTTTTCCGACCTCGCACTTCGTATCCATGACAAAAAGGGCAGTGAAGAACGGATTTACCCCAACATACCTCCAGTCCTTCTATATCCGGTAAAATATCCCTGATCCCCGTGGCAAAGACCAATTTCTCCGCATGGAATTTCTCTCCGGATAATACTTCAATCCCAAATCCATCTGGCTCCTTCTTTGCTCCGATCGCCTTACCGATTAAAAACTGCACACCTGGATAATTCATCACCTCTTCTTTTGCCACTGCTGCAATTTCTGCAGGTGACCGGCCATCGTTTGTAAGGAAATTATGGGAATAAGGTGTTGGCGCATTACAAGGCTTTCCCTCATCTATCACCAAAACATTTTGCAGAGCCCTGCCCAGTGCCATGGCAGCGGCAAGCCCCGCATAGCTTCCCCCAACAATGATAACATCATACCGGTTGTCCTTCATGCCCTTTTTCTTTTCCATTACTTCTTAGTGGGGTTTAGCATTTTCATCACTTTGTCAACCGCGGCACTCCAATAAATACCAGCCAGGGCACCAGTGTTGCGGTCAGTATCAAGGTACGCTGGTATAAAGGCAGGTCAGCCAGATGCGGGCCAAAGAAATAAAGGAACAAAGTGATCGAGGGATAAATGGCCAGCCATATCTTAAGCGCGGCCAGTAGTTTCATTTTCGCTTTCATTTCAATTTAGTTTTTAGAATGATCAAAAAGCAAAAGTAGTGGCGCAGGCAGGCCTGATAACAGGACAAGAATTGAATTGAATAGGATAATTCTAAAAACGAAAAAGATCCTGTCGAAATCCCAGCCTTGTCCGATTCAATTTGATTTTTGTCCTATCCCCCGCTTCATTGTCATTTTACTTTTGCCCTTCAAAAAATAATAACATGGAAATGACAACCAACAACCACCGTAAAATATCCCTTTGGGCAGGTATATTTTATGTACTCACTTTTGTATCGATCCCTACATTTAGTCTCTATCAAGACATACAGTCGCCCGGTTTTATCCTGTCACAAGGCCTGGATGCCCCGATTATTACAGGAGGGCTTCTTGAAATCATTGTGGCATTGACCGGGATTGCCACGGCAGTTGTATTATTTCCGGTATTAAAAAAACAAAATCAAACGGCCGCGCTGGGACTGGTTGCTGCCCGGGTATTGGAAGCCGCCACCATATTTCTGGGGGTCGCCTTCCTCCTGGGAGCGATCACGCTACGGAAAAGTGGAATAGGAGCAGAAGGTCAGGCGGCAGCACAAACCATGGTGGCTCTTTACAATCGCATCTTCACTTTAGGACAAGGATTTCTCCCGGCCATCGATGACCTTTTGTTGGGTTACCTGTTGTATAAATCAAAACTGGTACCGCGTGGGCTTGCTATGCTGGGTATGATCGGGGCCTTCCCGTTAATAGCCGGTTACCTCTGTGTGATGTTTGGCGTTATCGACAGGGTTTCGATCTGGTCGTTTGGATCGGCTCTGCTGGTTGCTACATTTGAATTCTCGCTTGGGTTATACCTGATTATAAAAGGATTCAGGAAAGGTAATGTGAAGTAATTTGAACAATAGCCTACT
Organism: Chitinophagales bacterium; assembly: GCA_017303415.1. NCBI lineage: Bacteria > Pseudomonadati > Bacteroidota > Chitinophagia > Chitinophagales > Chitinophagales bacterium. The sequence continues at coordinate 1,724,784 of JAFLBJ010000001.1, read as the reverse complement.
CAGCCGAATTTGGCCCGGTAGGCTTCAGGTGTCAGACCGGTATGCTTTTTAAAGAAGCGAATAAAATAGGAAACATCCTCGTACCCCAACAGATCGGCCACTACTTTTATCTGATGGGTGGTGCCAAGCAAATAGCGACGGCCTTCGAGAAGGATCTGCTCGTTGATCATCTCGGAGGCGGTCTTCCCAATTGTGGTTCTGGTCACCTCGTTCAATTGATAGGCAGAAAGGTTCATCCGTTGGATATAAAAAGAAACCTGTTTGTTCTCGGCGATATGCTTTTCCAACAGATCCTGAAACTCCTCCAATCTTTCCAGCGAATAGGAATTTTTATGCTGCGGACTACCTTTTGGATCCGGGCTTTGGCGGATGAATTCAATAAAGAAAAGATCGAGGTTTGCTTTTATGGCATCCAGAAAGCCTTCTTCTTTGCCAATATACTCTTCATAAATATTTCCAAGCAGTTCGTGCAGCCGGTCAAAGCTTTGACTGGTGAGTCTGCAATGACCCTTGCTCCAGGCTTTTCTCACCCGATGTAAAGCTTCCTTGCCAGCCGCCTGGTAAAACCTGGGGTGACTTTCAAGCAGGTAGCCTTTGGCGCCGGCTTTCAGTTCAAGCTGGTGAACCTGGCCAGGCCGAAGCATAAATAGTGAACGATCCTGCACCTTATAGCTGACAAAATCAATTTCATGGGTTCCTTGTCCTTCTTCTATCAGCAAAATAAAGTTGAAGTCATGCCGGTGTAACCCATGGTACAGGTCGCCCCCGCGTGTGATGTCCCCAACCTTACGGATATTAAACCGGGCCTGTGTATGGATATCCTGGTTTGCCGGAGCAATCTGTCTGACAGGGATCTTTTTCATAACCTGATGGTCGTCGTTTTATGAAATTAGCCAAATCTTCATCCAAAAAATAATTTCCGTATATTTAACTCTCTGCCGCTTCTCCTCAAAAAACGATCTTGCCAGACCTAATCACCTGGCCGGAAGTCTGCGCCCACCCACACAAAAAAACCATTTTATGCCAACGAGAAAACCCATTTCACGCAGGGATTTTGTATACCAGGCTGGCCTGACCGGATTGGTACTGCCCTTTGCCCACTCAAACCTCTTTACCCCTACCATGAAAGACAAAAAAGACAAACTGGGCATCGCCCTGGTTGGACTCGGAGGATATGCCGGAAATCAACTGGCCCCTGCCCTGCTGGAAACAGAACATTGTTACCTGGCCGGGATCGTGACAGGCACCCCTTCTAAAATCCCAGGTTGGAAGGAGAAATACAAAATTCCCGATGCCAATATTTATAACTACGAAAACTTTGACACGATCCGCGACAACAAGGATATTGATATTGTGTACGTAGTGCTTCCGAATTCCATGCACGCCGAATTCACCATCCGTGCCGCCAAAGCAGGCAAACATGTGATCTGTGAAAAGCCGATGGCGCTGACCGTGGAGGAATGTGATAAAATGATCAAGGCCTGTAAGGACGCCAATGTACAACTGGGTATTGGTTACCGCCTGCATTACGAACCCTTTAATCAGGAAATGGTCAGACTCGGCACGCAAAAAGTTTATGGCAATATTGAAAAATTAAACGCAGGATTTGCCTTTACCATTGGTGACCCTAAACAATGGCGATTGAAAAAAGCCATGTCGGGTGGTGGACCGCTTCAGGACATTGGCATTTACTGCATACAGGGAATATGCTATACGACAGGCATGGAACCCGTAGCTGTGAGAGCCACCGAGGGCCCCAAAAAGGATATGGAAAAATTCAAAGAGGTAGAGGAATCCCTTACCTGGGAATTTGATATGCCCAACGGACTTATTGCCAAAGGAAAATGCAGCTACAGCGAAAGTTATAATTTTCTGCGGGCAGAAGCTGCCAAAGGAACCTTTGAACTTTCCCCGGCTTATAACTATGGCGGCATTCAAGGCAAAACGCCTGACGGTGCCATGAATTTCCCCCGGGTAAACCAGCAAGCCCGGCAAATGGATGCAATGACGGAGGCCATTAAAAAAGGAGAGAAAATACGGACCGGTGGTGAAATGGGAAAACGCGATGTAAAACTGATCAATGCTGTTTATGAAGCGATGCATACCGGGAAAACCATTTCACTGGTTTAGCCCGGTAGCAAACCGCTGATGTTTTATTCAAAAAACGGCACATTCCTGACCGCGTATTTCTTCATGGCGGGCCATTTCCTTCCACAACGGACAGCAAAACCACCTCGGTTGGAACGGCTGCCATTTATCGATTTACCCGGCCAGTATGTTATCAGGGAATGCCTGATTCTCTTCTGCCGGTTGAACTTAAAAACAAGAATTCATTGTCTATCTTTAGATTGGTTGATGGTGAATTGACAAAGAATGATATCAACGGGAATTTCGAATGACAATTAATTTTACAACCCGCTTAACACGATGAGCAAAAGACTAAGAAGCCATGACTGGTTTGGCCGCAAAGACAAAGATGGGATCATCTATCGGAGCTGGATGAAGAACCAGGGCATGCCCACCGATCATTTTGATGGCCGACCTGTGATCGGCATCTGCAATACATTTAGTGAATTAACTCCCTGTAATGCACATTTTCGCGACCATGCAGAATCGGTAAAACGAGGAGTGCTGGAAGCCGGAGGCTTTCCTGTAGAATTTCCGATCATGAGCCTGGGGGAAACCTTACTCAAACCAACCGCCATGCTGTTTCGCAACCTGGCGAGCATGGATGCCGAGGAATCCATACGGGGTAACCCGATTGACGGCGTGGTGCTTCTGACGGGTTGTGATAAAACCACTCCCTCCACCGTCATGGGGGCAGCAAGTGTGGGATTGCCTACGATCGTAGTTCCGGGTGGTCCGATGCTCAATGGCCGGTACAAAGGACAGACGATTGGTAGCGGCACACATGTCTGGAAATTTGATGAAGACATGAAGACGGGAAAAATGAACCAGGAGGAAGTGGAATATGCGGAAAGCTGCATGAGCCGTAGCATTGGTCATTGTATGACAATGGGAACAGCAAGTACCATGGCCGTGATGGTCGAAAGCCTGGGGCTAACCCTGAGTGGGGCCTCCGCTATTCCGGCTGCTGACTCCAGAAAGAAAGTGATGGCCCAATTGAGCGGCCGTCGAATAGTGGAGATGGTGAAAGAAAACCTGACGATCGATAAAATTTTGACGCGTGAGGCTTTTGAAAACGCCATCATCACCAATGCCGCCGTGGGTGGATCTTCCAATTTCCTGATCCATTTAACGGCTATTGCGGGACGTATCGGTGTGGATCTTTCGCTGGATGATTTTGACCGGATCGGCAGCAAAATACCTCTGCTGCTTAACCTGATGCCATCTGGCACTTATTTAATGGAAGATTTCTATTATGCAGGCGGGCTGCCGGTGATTCTACATGAACTCCGGGAAAAACTACATAAAAATGTGATCACCGTAACCGGTAAAAATCATCACGAAAATATCAAAGGAGAAACGACATGTTATAATCCTGCCGTGATCGCCTCGTATGATAAACCACTGATCGCCGAAGCCGGCTGTGTAGTGGTAAAAGGTAACCTGGCAGAAAATGGGGCGGTAATCAAACCAAGCGCCGCTACCCCAGCGCTGATGAAACATACAGGCCGTGCCGTGGTGTTTGAAAGTATTGAAGACTACCACCAACGCATTGATGACCCCAACCTGGATATTGATGAAACCTGTGTGATGGTATTAAAATACGTAGGCCCGGTAGGTTATCCCGGAATGCCTGAGGTGGGTAATATGGCGCTGCCAAAAAAACTATTGGAAAAAGGCGTTCGTGATATGGTGCGTATCAGCGATGGACGCATGAGTGGTACGGCCTACGGCACAGCCGTATTGCATGTATCACCTGAAAGCGCTATCGGTGGTACACTGGCCCTGGTGCAAAACGGTGACCTGATCGAACTGGATGTCCCTAACCGTAAACTGCAGCTGCTGGTGTCCGAGGAAGAATTAGCAAAACGACGGGCAGCCTGGACACCGCCTGCACCTGCTGCGACAAGAGGCTATGTGAGTATGTATGTAAAGCACGTAATGGGAGCGGATAAAGGGGCGGACCTGGACTTTTTACAAGGAAGTAGCGGAAGTGCAGTTACGCGCGATTCGCACTAATTTTTAGTTTCTCGCAGCGTCCGCAGCGCTTCTTTGCGGGCGCTGCGAGAAACTAATAATTCAGGAATAAAAACCAATCGATATCATGAATAAATTGTTCTATCTCCTGGTTTCAGTATTGCTTTCCAATTGCTCAGAAAAACCAACGCACGCCTACCCCACTACGGGTCAACTTATTACTTATGATCCGGAATTTTTAACCATTATCGACACCTCCCTCAAAGCTGAAATACTGGCTGATAGTTTTGACTGGAGCGAAGGCCCGCTCTTTCTTCCCGAACAAGGTTTTCTGGTATTTAGTGATGTTCCCCGGAACACCATCTATAAGTGGACAGAAGCAAAAGGAATTGAAGTGTACCTAACCCCAAGCGGATATACGGACTCCACTCCCAGTTTATGCAAAGAACCAGGAAGCAATGGTTTAACCCTTGACCCGCAAGGACGACTGGTATTGGCTCAGCATGGCAACCGCCAGGTAGCACGAATGGAAGCACCATTGGATAAACCCCTACCCACTTTCACCACGCTGGCGGATAAATTCAATGGCAAGCGTTTAAGCAGCCCGAATGATTGCGTCTTCAATTCCGCCGGTGAATTGTTTTTTACCGATCCTCCGTATGGATTGCGTACACAGGATGATTCAGACTCAGCCAAGGAGTTGCCCTTTAATGGAGTTTATAAAGTAAAAAAGAAAGGTGAAATTGTTTTACTGGTGGATTCGATCACACGCCCCAATGGGATCGCGTTTCTTCCGGGTGAGCAACAGTTATTGGTCGCCAACAGCGATCCTGCCAAACCTTATTGGTACATGTTTGATATAGCCGGCGACTCTCTCACGCATGGACGGATCTTTTTTGACCCATCTGTACATGAACCTGGATGGAATGGTTTGCCTGATGGTTTTAAAGTAAGCAAAAAAGGTATCGTCATGGCAAGCGGTCCGGGTGGCATTTATTTCTTTACGGCTCAAGGAAAAAAACTGGGATTGTTGCGACTTGAAAATTCAGCCAGCAATTGCGCGCTGAGTGCCGATGAGAAAACACTTTATATCACCAATGATATGTATCTTTTACGTATTGCCTTAAAATAGAAAACCAACTTCATGCGGATATACAAAACCCGGGCAGGCATTGTCCTCCAATCCAACAATCAATTTTTTCTGGATAAAAAAAATAGCTGGGACGAACTGGTCAATGATGATGCGGCCTACCAAAAAACGCAGGCATTGGTAAAAACCTTACCGCCGGTAGAAGTATCCGTATTGCAGGATATCCTTCCGCCTATTGGGAGTCAGCAGGAAGTATGGGCCTGTGGAGTAACTTACTACAGGAGCATGGTCGGGCGACAGGAAGAAAGCCAGGCCGCTGGCGGGGCTGATTTTTATGGAAAGGTCTATGAAGCCGAACGCCCGGAATGTTTTTTTAAAGCCAGTGCCTTTCGTGTAAAAGGCCCTCACGAAGAAGTCCGCATTCGGAAAGACAGTACCTGGGATGTACCCGAGCCTGAACTCACGCTGGTGGTTACCTCTTCAGGAAAGATCATCGGTTATACGATCGGAAATGATATGAGTAGCCGGAGTATTGAGGGAGAGAACCCCCTCTATCTTCCCCAGGCCAAGACCTATGATGGAAGCGCAGCGGTTGGACCTTGTATCTTACTGACTGAAGATCCATTGCCCACAGATACAACTATTTCCATGTCCATTTCCCGAAACGGAGAAGAAGTATTTAATGGACAAATCGGGATTGAAAAAATGAAGCGCACACCGGCAGAATTAGTATCTTATATTTATCGGGAGACCAGCTTCCCTCATGGTTGCCTGGTGATGACAGGCACGGGGATCGTACCCGACCATCCGTTTACGTTACAATCGGGCGATGTGGTAGCGATTTCAATAGAAGGGATAGGTGAGTTGGTGAATACGGTGGAGTGAGGGGGAAGCGTGAGACGTCTCACGATTCACGATTCACGATTCACGTCTCACGTCTCACGATTCACGCCTCACGATTCACGTCTCACCTTTCAATATAATTCAAACCATAACCCCCTCATCCATGCAATTGCTTGTCATTTTTCTGGCCATTTGTCTGCAGATTTTTCTTACGACCAAAAAGGTCAGCCCCTTTATTTCCCTGCTGATCGTGGCCATACTTTCAGGTCTATTCCTTGGATTAGATCCAATGCAGTTGGTAAAATCAATTGAAAAAGGGGTTGGTTCTACGCTGAGCGGTGTTGCACTGGTGATCTGCCTGGGGGCCATCCTGGGTAAAGTGATGGAAGCAGGTGGTGCGGCAGAAAAGATCTCGACAACCCTGATCAATGGTTTTGGTGAAAAACACATTCAATGGGCCGTTTTGCTGACCGGGTTTTTGATAGGCATCCCGCTTTATTACAACGCGGGTTTTGTGATCCTGGTACCCCTTGTTTTCTCCATTGCACACAAGGCCAAACTTCCTTTGTTATATGTCGCCATTCCCATGGCAGCTTCCCTATCCACCACCCATTGTTTTTTGCCGCCCCATCCCAGCCCTGTTTTTTTGGTCAATGCCTTTAAGGCAAATATGGGAAAGACCCTTATCTATGGCCTGATGGTGGCCATACCGGTGGTGGTGTTGGCCGGGCCTTTTCTGGGAAAACGGTTAAAAGGGATCGAAGTGAAATTGCAATCCACCTTTCTCTCCACCGAAGCAGATCCCAACAAAAAACTTCCGGCGGCTTTTCCCAGTTTCCTGATCGGGTTGATGCCGGTATTGCTGATCACCCTGGCGGTGGTGGCGGACAATTTTCTGGGTGACCATGTATTTAAAAAGATATTGCTCTTTATTGGAGATACTACCATTGCCCTCCTTTTATCCGTGCTGTTGGCCATCTGGTACTTTGGGTTACGGGCCGGTAAGTCCATGGAAACAACCATGAAATGGGCCCAGGATGCGATTTCCGGCATTGCCATGATTGTATTGATCATTACCGCAGGCGGTGTGTTGAAACAGGTCTTACAGGACAGTGGCACCGATAAATACATTGCTTCTTTTAGTGGCCGTTGGCAAATGCACCCCCTGGTCTTTGGCTGGGTGGTCACGGCCTTGTTGCGGGTAGCCATTGGCTCCGCTACCGTAGCCGGTATCACTGCCGCCGGGGTGGTTACCCCCCTGGTGGTTTCCGGGGCCGCCTCGCCCGAATTGATGGTACTGGCGGTGGGTACAGGGAGTGTTTTCGGGTCGCATGTAAATGACTCTGGTTTTTGGATGTACAAGGAGTTCTTTGGGTTATCGTTGAAACAGACCTTTTTGTCCTGGACCGTTATGGAAACGACGATATCCGTGCTGGGGTTGGTAGGGGTGCTGTTATTGGATTTTATATTATAAGAAGGTATTAACTCAGGAGCAGGTATATATTCATTTCTCGCCGCGATCGCAAAGTCTCGGGGGACCCCTGCGAGAAACCTAAATAAGTTTGGTTACTAACTCTCTCTGGTTAAAATAGTATATTTGCCGAAATAGCTAACATGTTGAAAATCGGAGTCTTCGGCGTAGGCCACCTGGGAAAATTCCACCTGAACAACTGGAAGGAGATACCCGGTGTAGACCTGGTCGGTTTCTATGATCCCAAGGACGATACCGCACAGGAGGTCTCCGATAAATACCAACTCCCCCGCTTTCTCGATGCCGGTCTGCTGATGGATGCCTGTGATGCCATCGATGTGGTCGCCCCCACCAATTACCATTTTGAATTGTGTGAAAAAGCTATCCGGAAAGGCAAACACATCTTTGTAGAAAAACCCCTGGCCAATGATATGGAAGAGGCCAGGACCCTGGTGAAACTGGCGCGGGAATCGGATGTAAAGTTCCAGGTAGGCCATGTGGAACGGTTCAACCCCGCTTTTCTTGCGGTAAAGGATCTTGACCTTAACCCGCTCTTTATTGAAGTACATCGCCTGGCACAATTCAATCCCCGTGGCACTGAAGTGAGCGTGATCCTCGACCTTATGATCCATGATATTGATATCATACTGAGTATTGTAAAAAGTGATGTAAAGAGCATTTCCGCGAGCGGCGTAGCCGTGATGACCGAAACACCGGATATTGCCAACGTACGGATCGAATTCAATAATGGCTGTGTGGCCAATCTCACCTCGTCCCGTATATCGATGAAGAAAATGCGTAAGATGCGCCTCTTTCAGAAAGATGCCTATATCGGGATCGATTTCCTGGAGAAAAAATCAGAAGTGATCAAGCTCAAGGAAGCCAAGGATGCCAATGTATTCACCTTTGATATCGCCACCCCTACGGGTAACCGAACCATTGCCATAGCCAACCCACCCGTACCAAATATCAATGCCATTCGGCAGGAACTGGTGGAATTCAAATCAGCCATTGAACAGAATACCAAAACGATCGTATCGGAGATCGATGGCCTGATGGCCATGGATGTCGCCCACCAGATATTACAGAAGATCGGTAATAACGTACTCACGCGTTCCTGATGAATCATAAACCCCGTTTACATATTGCCTGGTATGCCATCAGTGATTATGTGATGAGCGCCTGGGTATGGGGGGTGATGTATTTTTTACGAAAATATTACCTCGGCATCCGCGTGGCGGGTGATGATGGCCTGCAGATCGATGACAATTTTTGGCTGGGTATTTTTCTTGTGCCGCTTGGCTGGTTAAGCCTGTATACCATCGTAGGCGCTTACCGGTGTATCTACCGCAAATCGCGGCTCCGCGAAATGATCACCACATTCATCGTTTCCCTGCTAGGTGTTGTTTTCCTTTATTTTACCATCATCCTGGATGATATCCGGTCGAATAATGATTTCAGGTATTACTATGCAGCCTTCTTCTCCTTGTTGGGATTGCAATTCTTTTTTGTGTTTGCCGGGCGTTTGTTATTGCTGAACATGGCCAAACGGCAATTGCGGAATGGGTTAGTGCGTTATCCCACCCTTTTGATCGGAGGGAATGGCTTTGCCGCACGCCTGTATCAGGATACAGCCCCGGAATTGGCCAAGGAAGGGTATCATTTCACCGGGTATGTGGCTGCTGGAGAAAAGCATACAGAAGCGCCGATTGGCGGTTTGCCAAGGCTGGGAGATATTGAATCCTTAGAAGCGATACTGGATACCCATAAGATAAACGCGGTGGTGATCGGTTTGGATAAAAACGATAAAGCAACACTGGAATCGGTCATCAACCACCTCAGTGAAAAGGATGTGGAAATCAAGATCCCGGCAGATAGCATGGATATCCTGTCAGGATCGGTGCGCGTAAGCAATATCCTTGGGGCTGTATTGATCGACCTGAAAACAGGGTTGATGCCGGAATGGCAACAGAACATCAAAAGACTCCTGGATGTAACGGTGGCCATATTGGGACTTGTCCTTTTATCGCCATACCTGTTGTATATCATGATACGCACAAGCCTGTCCTCCCCGGGCCCAATCTTCTACAACCAGGAAAGGATCGGTTATAAAGGGAAGCCCTTTCAAATGCATAAATTCCGTTCCATGGTGGAAGAAGCCGAGAAGGATGGCCCCCGTTTATCTTCCGACTCGGACGAACGGATTACACCCTGGGGAAGAGTGATGCGTAAATGGCGATTAGATGAGTTGCCACAACTTTGGAATATCCTGAAAGGGGAAATGAGCCTGGTAGGCCCCCGCCCGGAGCGCCAATACTATATCGACCAGGTGATTGAACAAAACCCGTATTACAAATACCTCTTGAAAGTAAAACCCGGGCTTACCTCCTGGGGAATGGTACAATTCGGCTATGCAGAAAATGTAGCTGAAATGGTAGAAAGAAGCCGTTTTGATCTCCTGTACATCGAAAACATCTCCCTGGCACTTGATTTCAAGATCATGATCCATACCCTGCGTATCATCCTGCTGGGAAAAGGGAAATAATCAGCTAAAGAAATTATCTTTGGGGACAAAGACATGCCGGTGAAAAAATGCCGTCTCTTCATACTGGTCACTTTGTTAAGTCCGCTCTCCCTTTTTTCCCAATACTGGCAGCAAGACCTTCGGTACAGCATTGATGTAACCCTGAATGATACGGAGAATACGCTGGATGGCTTTGAACGGATCGATTACACTAACCATTCCCCCGACACCCTGCGGTTCATCTGGTTCCATCTTTGGCCCAATGCGTATAAAAATGACAAGACCGCTTATACCGACCAGGCCTTACAGAACGGGAGTACCGCCTTCTATTTTTCCCAAAAAGATCAAAAAGGATATATCAACCGGCTCGATTTTAAAGTGGATAACATTACAGCCGATGTAGAGGACCATCCCGAGCATATTGATATTGTGAAGTTGGTGCTTCCCACACCCTTGTTACCCGGAAAGTCGGTCACGATCACCACACCCTTTCATGTTAAACTCCCCAACTTCTTCAACCGGGGTGGGTACAAAGGGCAGCATTACTATGTGGCCCATTGGTTTCCCAAGCCAGCCGTTTATGACCACAAAGGCTGGCACCCCATGCCCATGCTGGACCATGGTGAATTCTATGGCGAGTTTGGACATTTTGATGTCCAGATCACCCTGCCGGCAAATTATGTGGTTGCCGCCACCGGGGAATTACAAAATGAATCAGAAAAGAAATGGCTGGAAACGCGGCGTTCTTTTACCTGGATACCCGAAACGGAAAAAGTGAAAGTGAAGGGTATCACCAAAGTTATTAAAAGAGAATTTCCTGTATCGTCCAAAGAAACCAAGACCTTACATTTCATTCAGGATCGAATCCATGATTTTGCCTGGGTGGCTGATAAACGCTTTGTCGTAAAACAAGAAGCCATCTCTTTGCCCTCCGGAAAAAAAGTAGCTGCCTTTGCTTTTCATCTGCCCGGTGCAGAGCGTTGGGAAAAAAGCCTTGCCTATGTAGCAACCGCTTTACAAACCAATGGAGCATGGATCGGTGAATATCCATACAACACGGTTTCCGTGGTGCAGGATATTGAGGGTTCCTCGGGTGGTACTGAATATCCTACCCTTACGGTGCTGGATGGAGACTCAGATGGTTTACTGGAACTGATCATCCGCCATGAAGTAGGGCATAACTGGTTTTACGGCATACTGGCAAATAATGAACGGGATCATCCCTGGATGGATGAGGGGATCAACTCGTTGTATGATTATCGTTATATAGAAACACATCCTGCTGCGGGAAATATACCACTGGGTACAAATAAATCCATTTCACTTTATTCCATTCAGGAAAGACTCACCCGCACGCGGGAAGCCATTGCCGAAAGTCAACCTGTTGATCTTTCTTCCGCCGCATACAACCCGGAAAATTATAATGCCCTGGTCTATCACCGTACCGCTACCCTGTTTCAGGAATTGGAAAAAGAGATAGGGAGAGAAGCCTTTGATCGGGCCATGCAAGCCTATTACGAGGAATGGAAGTTCAAACATCCCTATCCGGAGGATATGCAGGCGGTTTTTGAAAAAGTGAGTGGAAAGGACCTGGATGCATTCTTTCAAAATAAATTGGGGAAAGCAGCAACGCCAGCTTCTGTGGTCCCACGGAAACCAGTGTTCACGAATCCCTTTGCAGCCAAAAAATGGCTGCAAGCCATCAACCAGCCTGATAAAGGGATTATTACCTGGAGCCCGGCAATTGGCATGAACAGCTATGACCGGATCATGATCGGGGCTTTACTGACCAATGCCTCCCTGCCTCCTGCGCCATTTCAATTCCTGGCCATACCGCTTTATGCCACCGGGACAAAACAGTTCAATGGCCTGGTGAAACTGAATTATAGCCTGTACAACCAAAAGGGTTGGCTGCGCAAAACAGATTTCTTTCTCAATGGGGCCCGATTTAGCATGGATGAAGCGACGGATCAAAAAGGAAGAGAGACTGTTCTGGGTGTGACCAAGATCGTTCCCGGGATCCGGTTTACCTGGAGAGAAAAAACAGAGACGAGTACGCGGCAACGATTTGTGCAATGGAAATCCTATTTCCTGCAAGAGGATGGATTTACTTTTACCCCAGACACCATTGTTGTAGGCATTGATACGACCATCGAATACCGCATTGGAAAAGAAGGGACAAGCCGGCACCTGGGTCAACTCCGTATTCAATGGGAGGACTTCCGCGCCCTGTACCCCTGGAAAGCAGAATTAAAAGCCGAGGTAAATGCCGATTTCCTTCGCCTGGCCTTTACCGGAAACTATTTCTTTAATTATGCCAAAGGCGGTGGCATGAACCTGCGGTTCTTTGCCGGTAAATTTCTTTACCTCGGTGAGAAGACCAATGAAAAACAGTTTCTCACCGATCGCTATCACCTGAATATGACCGGGCCCATAGGGTATGAGGATTACACGTACAGTGATTATTTCGTAGGCCGGAATCGATTTGAAAAAATACCCAGTCAGCAGATCATGGTCAGGGATGGCGGGTTCAAGGTACGGACCGACCTGCTCTCGGATAAGGTAGGCAAGACCGATGACTGGCTGGCAGCCATCAATCTTACCACCACCATTCCCCAATCCATCAATCCTCTTTCGATACTGCCGGTAAAGATTCCCCTTCGCGCTTTTTTTGATATAGGAACCTATGCCGAACCCTGGGCCCGCAATAGCGAAGAGGACCGTTTCTTGTTTGATGCCGGTTTACAGGTATCTCTTTTCAAAGAAACTGTCAATGTATATTTCCCGCTCATCTATAGCCGGGCCTATAAAGACTATATCCAATCGGTGATCGGAACAAAAAAATTCGCGCGCTCGATCTCATTCTCGATTGACCTGGCCAATTTTTCCCCGCGAAAAATTATACCGACCCTTCATTTTTAAGCATGGAGAAACCGTACAATATTCATTATCGCTCTCACGAAGAAATTGATCGTTCAAAATGGGATCAATGTATAGCCCATGCTGATCACCCGCTGATCTATGCACATTCCTGGTATCTCGATCATTTTTGTACCCAATGGGAAGGACTTGTCTTAAACGACTATGAAGCGGTTATGCCCCTTACCCGGCGAAAAAAGTTCGGCATTTCCTATCTCTACCCGCCTTTTCTCTGTGCGCAATTGGGGGTCTTTGGTAAAAATCTGGATGAATCCATTATCACCGCTTTTCTTCAGCATATCCCTTCCAAATTTCGCTATATCGATATCTACCTGAATGCCGGTAATGCCGTAGCAAAGGAGACAGCAGGCATTTATTACAGGGATAATTTTGTACTTGACCTTTCCTCTGATTCTGCATCTATTCAGGCAAAATACCGGGAAAACACTTTTCGGAATATCCGTAAAGCAGAAAAGGCCGGATTATTGGTAGAGCGTGACATTGATTTTGATGTCGTGATCCGGCTGGCAAGAAAAGAGATCCGTACTTCAGGGAATGGGACGGCGAAGGATTTTCTCCAGCTACATGCGCTGCTGAACCAACTGACTGCGCAAAAACAGGTTCGTTCCTATGGGGTTCGAAACCCGCAAGGGGACTGGACTGCTTCGGCGATATTCTTCTTCTCTGAAAAAAGGGCCTACTATATACTGGTGGGTAATTCCCCCGAAGGTCGTGATAGTGGTGCTTCGCATTTATTGATCCATTCCTTTATTGAAGATTATGCAGGAAAAAAAATGATCTTAGATTTCGAAGGAAGTGATGTGCCGGGGCTGGCTTTTTTCTATTCGGGGTTTGGAGCTGAGTTGGAGAAATATCCTTGTGTGAAGTGGAATAGATTACCGTGGTACCTGAAATGGTTAAAGTATAGTTCACCGCAGAGAGTATGAGGACGCAGAGTTAAGCAGAGATATTTTGACAGATTCTAAGGGTTAAATTCTATTAGCCTATACCACTGAAAAATCTCTGCGTATCTCCGCGTCCTCATGCTCTCTACGGTGAATCAACTCTCCATGAAACGCTCCGCCAATATCAAATCCAACGGTGTCGTGATCTTGATATTCATTTCCTCCCCTTCCACCAGGAATACTTTCAACCCAAAGGCCTCCACCACCGTCGCCTCATCGGTAAATTTATCCTTATCATCGATCTGGAAGGCCGGCAACAATATTTTGCTGTGAAAAGTCTGCGGTGTCTGGATCAGCATCACCGATTTTCGGTCAACAGATTCATTCATCTCTCCTTTCTTGAGGCGTACACTGTCTTTACTTGGAATAGCAGGAATGGCCGAACCTGATTCCAGGGCCTGTGCATAACAGCGATGGATAAGGTCTGCCGAAAGAAGGCAACGCACCCCATCATGAACAAAAATGATAGACTCATCGTCGATCAATTGTAATCCATTCTTCACGGATTGAAAACGGGTATCCCCTCCGGCGGTGATTTGTATCCGATCCTTGTCAAAATACGCGTCAATGATCTCCCGCCCCATGTCAGTGTACTCCACAGGCAATACCAGAATGATCTGGAGATCGTCATAGGCCTCGAGAAAGGTCTTGAGCGTGTAATAGAGAATCGGTTTCTCTTTCAATAAAAGAAACTGTTTTGGAATATTTGAACCCATCCGGGTACCCGATCCTCCGGCAACTATGATGGCGTATTTTTTCATTGGTAAAACAAATAACTCTGTGTCTCTGTACCCTTTGTGATTTAAACTGCTTTAAAACTCTGTTCCTACTTATAGATGGCTATTTCTTTCACTCCACTTGCATCTATCCGCCCCCGGTACATCCCCTCAGAATTAAAGATCATGGCCGTGCTCCCGCTGGCATCCACCCCAATGATCCCGCCTTCGCCCCGAATGCGCAATAATTTTTCATTGACTACGATCCGAAGGGCTTCGGGCAAATCGAGGCCTTTATATTCCATCAGGCAGTGCACATCATAAGCAGCCACTGCCTGGATGAATTTTTCACCATGACCGGTACAACTCACTGCACAGGTGCTATTATTGGCATAGGTTCCACAACCGATCAGCGGTGAATCACCGATCCGATTGTATTTTTTATTTGTCATGCCTCCGGTACTCGTTGCCGCTGCTAAATGACCGTGTACATCACAGGCTACGGCGCCAACGGTGCCAAATTTTTTTTCATCCAGATCATTATCGGTTTCCCGATCATCATGATCCAGCAGTGTACGGTCCTCTAATAGTGCCTGCTGCCATTGTTTGTATCGATGAGGGGTATAAAAATAGGCATCGTCTTCAAAGGCTAAGCCGTGTTCCCGGGCAAAAGCCATTGCCCCGTCGCCACTCAGGAGAATATGGTCGCTATGATCCATAATCGATTGAGCCAGGAGGATGGGGTTTTTGATTTGACGAACTCCCGCTACTGCACCGGCGCGACCTGTTTGTCCATCCATCACGGCTGCATCCATTTCATGGTGGCCCTGATGGGTAAATACCGAACCTTTTCCGGCATTGAACCATTCACAATCTTCCAGGGAAACAACGGCCGCGACCACTGCATCCAGTGCGGCCCCTCCCTGACGCAATACTTTATATCCTGCTTCCAACGCTTCATCGAGTGCCGTCCGGTAAATCGCTTCTTTATCGGGGGACATCTGTGACCGGAGAATAGTTCCGGCTCCTCCATGTATGGCAAGCGCAAGCTTTGACATGATTGTATAACTAAGTTAGGAAAAAGGGAGCGAAGATATCAGGATAACAGCAATTCACACTCCTGAAATAATCTTTCTTTGTTGATGGCGGCCGTGCCTACCTGTTCACATACCAACCCACCTGCAATATTGGCGATCTCCGCCATCAGGTGAGGATTTTTGGTTACGGCATAAACCAAAGAGGCTACGGCAATGACCGTATCTCCGGCGCCGGAAACATCGGCTATATCCCGCATGTGGGAGGGCAGGATCGCTGCCTTTTCCTTCTCCTGATAAAAGACACCTTGTTCAGACAAAGTGATAAAAGATATGCGGTGTTGTAATTTGTCAGCCAGGGCGTGATGGATTTCACGCAGTGTTTGTAAGGTTAATACCTCAGGCAGAAGATTAAGTGCTTCCCTTACTTCCTTGAGATTGGGTTTGAATATATCCACTTCCTGATAGGCAAAGAAGTTCTTTCGCTTGGGATCCACTGCGGTAAGGATGCCTTTCGCCTGGCAAAGAGCGATGGCCCCGTCAATGACACCTTCCGTCAAAACCCCTTTGTTATAATCTTCAAGTATCAGGATATGGGGCTTTTCCTTTTCAATGTATTTATTCAGCTTTTCCAATAAATGGGCTTCTTCCCCTTTATCCAGGTCATGTGTCACTTCCGCATCCACCCGCATCATCTGCTGATTACGGCTGATGATACGCATTTTATTGGTCGTGATTCTTTTGCCCGATCGGAATGCATATTGAGTGGAAATCCCTTTTTTCTCAAAAAGGTCAGTCAGCAAGTTGGCATCATCATCATCCCCTAATACACCCAGTATGGCTACAGAAGCACCTAAGCTGGCGGCATTCAGGGCAACATTTCCGGCACCGCCGATCCGGTGTTCACGGTGTTGAAGGGAAATGACAGGAACCGGTGCTTCGGGAGAGATACGGTCAACACGACCCATCAGGTAGGTATCGAGCATGAGGTCACCGATCACTCCTACCTTTAGTTGATTCATCTGCTGGAAGATCGATTCCAGGTCTTTCATGTTATTCTTTTTTCGTCTTGGCCTTTTCTTTAGCGTGCATTTCATTCAATCCTTTCAGCAGATCGCTCGTCAGGTTAAAGGCCGTATCTTTTAAGTACATCAAACCAGGTTCGCTGGCAAAAATATAGGTGTATCCTTTATCTTCGTTGTATTGCTTGAAATAATCCCGGATCATGTTGAGTATCTTCTGTTGTTTCTCCATGAAGTACTGGCTCCTTTCCTGATCGAGCCGGTCGCGGGTATTTCGTATCTGGTTATCTAACAATTGTAATTTTCGTTGAGCCGCTTCGCCTTGTTCCTGGGTCATTCCCGGGGCTTGCGCCTGAAAGGCATCGTATTCTTTTTGCAGGTTCTGCTGGAGCCGGGTCAGTTCACCGGTCATGGCATCTGCTTTGCGGTTCATCTCTTTTTCCACCTCTTTGAACAACTCAAAATTGGTCTCTACGGAATCCATTTCAAAATATCCAATCCGTACAGGTTGGCCTTCTGACGCAACCGGTTTCAGTTCACCGGTTGTGGTCTTGCCTTTTTTTCCGCCAGGTTGCATTTGTTTATAAAATAGAAACCCAACAGCCAAGACCAGGACCCCATTCAGCACGAGTAGCCATTTGTTCATGTGCATTATTTTTTTGCAAGTTAGTCATTGGTCCAGGTAATTCCGGTGTACCTGGTCACTTTAGGAAAGCCTTAACGCCCACCAATTTATAAAAAAGGAGCAGATGTTGATCTGCTCCTTGTTATAATTTTTACTTGATTGATTATTCCTCTTCGTCGAATGCCATGGCTTCGCGGGTGGTCTGCAAGAGTTCGTACTCTTCTTTGCTGCCCACGATCATGTTTTCGAAATCGCGAAGACCCGTACCGGCAGGGATCAGGTGACCTGTGATCACATTCTCCTTCAGACCCAGCATTTCATCCGATTTACCCTGAATAGCTGCCGAGCTGAGTACCTTGGTGGTTTCCTGGAAGGAAGCCGCTGAGATCCAGCTTTGTACACCCAGTGAAGCCTTGGTGATACCAAGCAATGTGGGCGCAGAAGTAGCGGATTTGGCATCCCTGAATTCAACCAGTTTCTTGTCATTCCGGCGAAGAATGGAATTTTCCTCCCTTACTTCACGCAGCCCAACGATCTGGCCTGCACGGAACTTACCGGAATCACCAGGTTCGGTCACGACCTTCTTATCAAATACCCAGTCGTTTTCCGTGATGAATTCAAATTTATCAACCAGGTCATCTTCCAGGAACTTGGTATCTCCCGGATCAACGATGGTTACCTTACGCATCATCTGACGAACGATCACCTCGATGTGTTTATCATTGATCTTCACACCTTGTAAACGATAAACCTCCTGGATCTCATTCACCACATACTCTTGTACCGCGAAAGGTCCTTTGATCGAAAGAATATCGAACGGAGCAATCTGTCCATCACTCAGCGAAGCACCTGCTTTTACAAAGTCACCATCCTGTGCCAGGATCTGACGGGTCAGCGGCACCAGGTATTTTTTCGTTACACCATCCTTGGCTTCAATGATGATCTCACGGTTACCACGTTTGATGGCACCCATGGTTACAACACCATCGATCTCGGATACAACCGCAGGATTGCTCGGGTTACGGGCTTCAAACAGCTCGGTTACACGTGGCAGACCACCGGTGATATCTCTCAACTTACCGAGGATACGCGGGATCTTCACCAGTACCTGACCAGCTCTTACTTCATCCGTATCATCTACGATGATATGGCTTCCGGTTGGCAGGTTATAGGATTTGACATCCTTGCCAGCGATCACCAGTGAAGGGATCTTGGTTTTATCTTTTGTTTCAATAACCACTTTCTCGCGGTGACCGGTTTGTTCATCCGCTTCTTCGCGATAGGTGATACCTTCAATAACATTCTCAAATTTGACTGTACCTGCCTGCTCGGCCACCACAACGTTGTTGAAGGGGTCCCAGCTACAGATGAGGTCGCCTTTTTTGATCTTCTGTCCGTCTTTAACAAACAGTGTGGCGCCATAAGGAATGTGCATGGTATTCAGCAAACGGTCGGTTGACACGTCTACGTTTCTCATCTCACCGGTACGACCGATTACGATCTGTACTTTGTTTCCTTCATTATTTTCGGTGATAACCGTACGGATACCATCGAACTGGAGTGTACCATCAAATTTGGCCAGCAATTGAGATTCTACAGCAGCAGAACCGGCGACACCACCCACGTGGAAGGTACGCAGGGTCAACTGGGTACCCGGCTCACCGATGGACTGTGCGGCGATGATACCCACGGCATCACCTTTTTGGGCGAGGTAACCGGAGGCAAGGTTCTTACCATAACATTTCACACACACCCCACGTTTGCTTTCGCAGGTCAGTACCGAACGGATCTCTACGAATTCGATCGCTGCATCTTCGATGCGGTGCGCGATGTCCTCGGTGATGGCTTGTCCGGCAGCCACGATCAATTCATCTGAAATGGGATCGTACACATCATGCAGCGAAGTACGTCCGATGATACGGTCGCTCAACGGTTCGATGATGTCCTCATTATCTTTCAGTGCAGAAGTAGCGATACCACGCAGGGTTCCGCAATCTTCTTCAGTGATCACCACATCCTGGGCCACATCCACGAGACGACGGGTCAGATAACCGGCATCGGCTGTTTTCAAGGCCGTATCGGCCAGACCCTTACGGGCGCCGTGGGTGGAGATGAAGTAATCCAATACGTTCAGACCGCCTTTGAAGTTGGAAAGGATCGGGTTCTCGATGATCTCGGAACCGGTAGATCCGCTCTTTCTTGGCTTGGCCATCAGACCCCTCATACCTGCCAGCTGTTTTACCTGCTGTTTGCTACCCCGTGCACCGGAGTCAAGCATCATGAATACGGAGTTGAAGCCTTGTTTGTCTGTACTCATCTCGTGGATCAGGGTCTCGGTGATACGTGTATCTACCCGGCTCCAAATGTCCACGATCTGGTTATATCGTTCGTTGTTGGTGATCAGACCCATGTTATAGTTCTCCCATACTTCATCCACTTCGGATTTAGCCTGGGCCAATAACTCTTCTTTTACTTCGGGAATGATCAGGTCATTGATGTTGAAGGAAAGTCCACCCTGGAAGGCTGTACGGTATCCCAGTGATTTGATATCATCCAGGAACTTCACAGTCTTCGGGATATTGGTGATCTCGATGATATCACCAATGATCTCGCGGAGGTTCTTTTTGGTCAGCAGGGCATTGACAAAACCTACTTCATGCGGAACGTGTTGGTTGAAAATAACACGACCCACAGTCGTTTCGATCAGCTTTTTAACCAGTTTACCACCTTCACGCACATTGGTTTTTACCCGGATCCACGCATGCAGATCAACCTGCTTTTCATTGTAGGCAATGATCACTTCCTCAGCACCATAGAAGGCACGTCCTTCACCCTTCACTTTTTCAGTCGGGGTGGTTTTTTTGCCTTTTGACAGGTAGTACAGACCAAGTACCATGTCCTGTGAAGGAAGGGTAATGGGCTGACCATTCTGCGGGTTAAGGATGTTATGCGCAGAGAGCATCAGCAACTGGGCTTCCAGTACGGCTGCATTGCTCAAAGGCACGTGCACGGCCATCTGGTCACCATCGAAGTCGGCGTTAAAGGCCGAACACACGAGCGGGTGAAGCTGGATCGCCTTTCCTTCGATCAGCTTGGGCTGGAAGGCCTGGATCGAAAGACGGTGCAGTGTTGGGGCACGGTTCAGCATGATCGGGTGTCCACGGAGAATGTTCTCCAGGATATCCCATACCACAGCTTCTTTTTTATCTACGAGTTTACGAGCGCTTTTCACTGTTTTTACAATACCCCTTTCAATCAGTTTACGAATGATAAAGGGTTTGAACAGTTCGGCCGCCATATCTTTTGGCAGACCGCACTCATGTAATTTCAATTCGGGGCCTACCACGATAACAGAACGACCGGAATAGTCCACACGTTTACCCAACAGGTTCTGACGGAAACGTCCTTGTTTTCCTTTCAGCACATCGCTGAGGGATTTCAGGGCGCGACCACCTTCCGCTTTTACGGCGTTGGATTTACGGCTGTTATCAAAGAGGGAGTCAACCGCTTCCTGAAGCATACGTTTTTCGTTACGCAGGATCACCTCAGGTGCTTTGATCTCGAGCAGGCGTTTCAGACGGTTGTTCCGGATGATCACACGACGATAGAGGTCGTTCAGGTCGGAAGACGCGAAACGGCCACCATCCAGGGGAACAAGCGGGCGCAGTTCCGGCGGGATCACGGGAATGTATTGCATCACCATCCACTCAGGGCGGTTGGTGATACGGGAATTGGCATCACGGAATGCTTCTACCACGCTCAAACGCTTGAGGGCGTCGGCCTTCCTTTGCTGGGAAGTTTCGGTGGCAGCGGCATTACGGAGGTCAAACGACAATTGATCCAGATCGATGCGCTGAAGCAGGTCATGTACCGCTTCGGCACCCATCTTGGCAATGAATTTATTGGGATCCTCATCCGGCAGATACTGGTTATCTTTTGGCAGGGCCTCCAGGATATCCAGGTATTCTTCCTCGGTGAGCAGGTCACCATAGTTCTGCCCCTGATCGGCTCGCAGACCGGCTTGTATCACCACGAAGCGCTCGTAGTAAACGATGGACTCCAATTTCTTGGAGCTCATTCCCAGCAGGTAACCGATCTTATTCGGAAGGGATTTGAAATACCAGATATGCACGACAGGTACAACGAGCTTGATATGGCCCATGCGCTCGCGGCGGACCTTTTTCTCGGTCACTTCCACACCGCAACGGTCACACACAATACCCTTATAACGGATACGCTTGTATTTACCACAGGCGCATTCGAAATCTTTCACCGGTCCGAAGATCCGCTCGCAGAACAGACCATCACGCTCCGGCTTATAGGTCCGGTAGTTGATCGTTTCAGGCTTTAATACTTCTCCGTAACTCCTTTCCAGGATATTATCGGGAGAGGCGAGTCCAATGGTGATCTTGGAAAAACTTGATTTGGGGCGATTCTCTTTTCGCATTGCCATAGATCGTATTAGAGTTTGTCGTTGTATAATTTCCCATCGCTTGCGCGGCGTGAAACAAATTATTATTCAAATTTCAGGTCAAGACCCAGACCGCGTAATTCATGTACAAGTACATTGAATGACTCAGGTACACCGGCACGAGGCACGTTATCCCCTTTCACGATCGCTTCGTAGGTCTTCGCCCTACCAATGATATCATCCGATTTGATGGTCAGCAATTCCTGCAGGATGTTGGAAGCACCATAGGCTTCGAGGGCCCATACCTCCATCTCCCCGAAACGTTGTCCACCGAACTGTGCCTTACCACCCAGCGGCTGCTGTGTGATCAAGCTGTATGGTCCGATCGAACGGGCGTGCATCTTATCATCAACCATGTGGTGAAGTTTGATCACATAGATCACACCCACGGTGGCTTTCTGGTGGAAACGTTCTCCGGTTTCACCATCATACAGATAAGTATGACCGAAACGGGGGATACCGGCATCTTCGCAATAAGAAGCGATCTCGTCGGTAGTGGCACCATCAAAGATCGGTGTCGCGAACTTGATACCGAGTTTCTGACCAGCCCATCCCAATACGGTTTCATAGATCTGACCGAGGTTCATACGGCTTGGTACCCCGAGCGGGTTCAATACCACATCCACAGGTGTTCCGTCTTCCAGGAAAGGCATGTCTTCTGCACGCACGATCTTGGCAACGATACCCTTGTTTCCGTGGCGACCTGCCATCTTATCACCCACTTTCAGTTTCCGCTTCACAGCCAGGTACACTTTAGCCAGTTTCAATACACCGGCAGGAAGTTCATCCCCAATGGAAATATTGAATTTCTCGCGTTTGTAACGGCCAAGTTCTTCGTTGTATTTGATGCTGTAGTTGTGCAGCAGGGTATTGATCTGATCATCCACTTTGGCATCACCGGTCCAACCCAGCGGGTTGATGTTCTGGTAATCCAGTTGACCCAGATTTTTCACGGTGAATTTGGCGCCTTTGCCGATCTGTACTTCACCAAAGTTGTTGCCTACACCAGCTGAGGAATGATCCTTCAGCAGGGTCTGCAATTTCTCCAGCAATACTTCTTTCAGGTCAATGACATTCTTCTCGTGGATACGCTCAAGTTTCTCCAACGCCGCTTTCTCCCGCACTTTGGCATTCTTGTCTTTCTTCGCGCGTTGGAAGAGTTTCTTGCCGATCACCACCCCTTCCACACCATTGGGTGCTTTCAGGGAAGCGTCTTTGGCATCACCGGCCTTATCACCGAAGATTGCACGGAGCAGTTTCTCCTCAGGCGTGGGATCGCTTTCTCCTTTCGGAGTGATCTTACCGATGATGATATCTCCTTCCTTGACCTGAGCGCCGAGACGGATGATACCGTTCTCGTCGAGGTCTTTGGTCGCTTCTTCCGAAACGTTGGGGATATCCGGGGTCAGCTCTTCTTCACCCAGTTTGGTATCACGTACTTCCAGTTCATATTCGGAGATGTGAACGGACGTGAACCAATCTTCTTTTACTACACGCTCACTGATCACGATGGCATCCTCGAAGTTGTAACCTTTCCAGGGCATGAAGGCCACTTTCAGGTTCTTACCAAGAGCCAGTTCTCCGTTTTGCGTAGCATATCCTTCGGTCAGGAAATCTCCTTTCTTCACCTTCTGATTTTTCTTAACAGCCGGTTTCAGGTTGATGGAGGTCTCCTGGTTGGTTTTAATGAATTTGGTCAGCTTGTAAATGCGCAGGTCATCTTCAAAGCTTACCAGCTTTTCAGCGTCGTTGCGGTCGTAGCGAACATGGATCTCATTGGCATCCACATATTCTACCACCCCTGTTCCTTCTGAGTGGATCTGGATACGTGCATCACGGGCTGCTTTACCTTCCAATCCGGTTCCTACGATTGGTTCGTCGGGACGGATCAGGGGAACGGCCTGACGTTGCATGTTTGATCCCATCAGGGCACGGTTGGCGTCATCGTGCTCAAGGAAGGGGATCAGGGAAGCACTCAAACCAACGATCTGGTTCGGGGCTACGTCCATGAATTCAACATCCGCTTTATCCAGGATCGGGAAGTCACCTGTTTCGCGACTGACCACCTTATCTTCTACAAATTGTCCTTTTTCGTCAAGGGGCGCATTGGCCTGGGCGATCTTGGCTTCATCTTCCTCTTCCGCGCTCAGGAACACCAGTTCCTTCATGTTCACTTTTCCATTCTCTACTTTGCGGTAAGGCGTTTCAATAAAGCCCATTTCGTTGATCGTCGCGTGTACGCAGAGGGTGGAGATCAGACCGATGTTCGGTCCTTCCGGTGTCTCGATCGTACAGAGACGGCCATAGTGTGAATAGTGTACGTCACGTACCTCGAAACCGGCGCGTTCGCGGCTCAGACCACCAGGTCCGAGAGCGGAGATACGACGCTTGTGGGTGATCTCGGAAAGCGGGTTGGTTTGATCGAGGAACTGCGACAACTGAGAGGTTCCAAAGAAGGAGTTGATCACGGAGGACAGTGTCCGCGCATTGATCAGGTCTACCGGTGTGAATACCTCGTTGTCACGCACGTTCATTCTTTCGCGGATGGTACGGGCCATACGGGCCAGACCTACCCCGAACTGGGCATAAAGTTGTTCGCCCACGGTACGTACACGACGATTGCTCAGGTGATCGATATCATCGATCTCAGCTTTACCGTTGGTTAGACGTACCAGGTATTTGATGATCTCGATGATATCCTGCTTGGTCAGTGTTTTCTGATCCAGTTTGGCTTCGAGACCGAGTTTACGGTTGATTTTATAACGACCTACTTCTCCGAGGTCATAGCGTTTGTCGGAGAAGAAGAGTTTGTCAATGATTCCACGGGCGGTCTCATTATCGGGAGCATCCGCACCGCGCAATTGACGGTAGATATGTTGTACGGCTTCCAGTTCGCTGTTGGAGGTATCCTTGTTCAGGGTATTGTAGATGATCGCGTAATCGCCACCTACATCTTCCTTCTGAATGAATACGCTTTCAGCGCCCATGTCGGCGATCATGTCGATTGCTTCTTCGTCCAGGACGGAGTCACGCTCGAGGATCACTTCATTCCGTTCGATGGATACAACCTCACCGGTATCTTCATCCACAAAGTCCTCCACCCAGCTACGGAGTACACGGGCTGCCAGGCGGCGGCCTACATACTTGCTGAGGGATTTCTTATCACCCTTTACCTCATCGGCCATGCCAAAGAGTTCGAGGATGTCTTTATCCGTTTCAAACCCGATCGAACGCAGCAGCGTTGTCACAGGGAATTTTTTCTTACGGTCGATATAGGCGTACATCACGTTGTTGATGTCCGTCGCAAATTCCATCCAGGCGCCCTTGAAGGGGATCACACGGGCGGAATAGATCTTGGTTCCGTTGGGGTGAATGGATTGACCAAAGAACACACCGGGCGAACGATGCAATTGGGAAACGACCACACGCTCTGCCCCATTGATCACAAATGTGCCACGGGGGGTCATGTAGGGGATATTTCCCAGAAACACGTCCTGAACGATGGTTTGGAAATCCACGTGCTCTTCATCGTTACAACTCAGACGCAGTTTGGCTTTCAGGGGGACCGCATAGGTCAACCCTCTTTCCATACACTCGTCAATAGAGTAACGTGGAGGATCAATGAAATAATCCAGAAACTCCAGAACGAAGATGTTACGCGTATCGGTGATAGGGAAGTTCTCCTTGAACACCTTGAACAAACCTTCATTGTTACGCTTGTCAGGGGTTGTTTCCAGTTGGAAAAAATCTTTAAAAGATTGGATCTGAACTTCCAGCAGGTCGGGTGCTTCTGCTAAGTGCTTGATCTTACCAAAATCCACCCGCTGATTCATTTTTGTAGAAGACATATGCGTATAAACCGGTTTTAACTTGATTCAGAACGTACAAAATGCCACCTTGCCTTTATTCCCGTCGAAATAAAAGCCGCTGAATTTCAATTATTTAGGCATGATTTGTGACGTCAAAGTGTAATTGGCCAAAATTAAAGGATGGCAAAGGTAAGGATTTCTTTCGGTCAAACAAGAAATCTTTCTGAACAAAAACAGGGCCGGAAAACCGGGCCGAAAGGCCTGTTTTTCACCATTTCAGGGGGCGCTTTCTTTGGGTAAACCTTAGCCCCTATGGAACGCTTTTCAACGCTTTTTTATCTTTCCTTTTCGCGTCGCGAAAGAGCAGGCATTTTAGGCTTGACCGCCCTGATCATCCTTGCCTGGTTCCTGCCCGATCTGTTTCCGGAGCCCGAACCCCCTGAAATCACCAAAGCCGATACGAGCCTGGCGCTGCCTGCTCCTCCCTTCCCCTCCCGGTTTGGAGATGAGTCCATACCGGAAAGGGATTATAAAAGGCCGGAAAACCGGCTTTTTGCCTTTGACCCGAATACACTATCCCATTCAGGGTGGAAAGACCTTGGCTTAAAGGAGAAAACCATTCAGACCATTCTGAAATTTCGCGAAAAAGGGGGGCGATTTTCCACGCCAGAGGACCTGGGAAGGATCTACGGGCTTGGGGCTGGAAAATACGAGGAACTGCGCCCCTGGGTCCGAATTCCCCAAAAGCCGGAATCAGAAAAACCTTCGGGCATATTCAAACCCTATCAGCAAAGCACGCCCCGCTCGAGTCTCCCTGCTGTTGGAATCAACTCTGCAGACACCAGTGCCTGGATAGCGCTTCCGGGAATTGGGTCCAAATTGGCTTCGCGTATTGTCGCCTACCGGGAAAAGCTGGGTGGTTTCTTTTCTATTGGCCAGGTCAGGGAAGTCTATGGTATATCCGACTCGGTATTTCAAATAATTCAAAGCCGGCTACAGCCCGAGCCTGCCCTTCTTCGAAAAATGGATGTGAATTCAGTAATGGAAAAAGAACTTGGCACCCATCCCTATTTCCGTGGTAAACTCGCTTCCCTCCTACCCGCCTATCGGCAACAGCACGGTGCATTTACAAACCTGGAAGCCCTGAAAGACATTCCGGTTGTTACAGATGATATTTTTCAAAGGATCATTCCGTATCTAAAGTTGTAGGAGATGGTGGTGCGAGAGAGATGTGAGAGTGTGCTGTGCGAGAGATCTGAGCGAGAGAGCTGTGCGAGCGTGCTGTGCGAGACCTCCGGTCTCGCACCCCCAGAAAGCCGCCTCTGGCGGCATAAAAAACAAAAGAAAATGACATACAATTTTTCAGCAGGTTATAAGATCCGAGACCAGTCGGCTACTCATTTCCTAACATTTACAACAATTGATTGGATTGATATTTTTAGTAGACAAAAGTATCGTGACTTATTGATCGAGAGTATGGACCACTGTAGAAAAAGTAAAGGACTCAAAGTAGGTGCCTACGTTATTATGACCAATCACATACATGTAATTTGGACCGCAGACGGCAACCTAAGTGACATCCTAAGGGATTTCAAGACATTCACCAGCCGGGCAATTTTCAATGCCATCCAATCCGAAAGCGAAAGTCGAAGAGATTGGTTAATGCATATGATAAAGTTTCGGGCAAGGCAAAGCAATAAGCATGAGATGTTCAGGATTTGGACTGGAGATAATCATCCGGAAGAAATACACACAATGAAATTCCTCCACACAAAATTGATTTATATCCATGAAAACCCAGTTCGGGCTGGTTGGGTTAAGGAGCCGGAAGACTACCTGTATAGTAGCGCATCAAACTATAAAAGAAACTGTGGGCTGATGGATATTGATTATTTATTTTAAATAAGTCTACTGTGCCGCCAGAGGCGGCTTTCTGGAAGTGCGAGACCAGAGGTCTCGCACAGCACAAAAAAAACCCCGGATTGCTCCGGGGTTCGAATTTGCGATATGCAATGAATTAAGCGATTTCCACGTCGGCGCCAGCTTCTTTCAGTTTGGCGGCGATATCTTCGGCTTCTGCTTTGGAAACACCTTCTTTCACGTTCTTCGGTGCACCATCCACGAGGTCTTTGGCTTCTTTCAGACCCAGACCAGTCAGATCTTTTACGATCTTCACTACGTTCAGTTTGGATGCGCCACCACTCTTCAATACAACATTGAAAGCGGTTTTTTCTTCTGCAGCAGCGGCACCACCACCATCACCACCAGCGGCAACTACAACTGCTGCGGCTGCGGGTTCGATACCATACTCTGCTTTCAGGAAATCAGCCAGTTCCTGTACTTCTTTTACAGTCAGGTTTACCAGGCTTTCTGCTAATGCTTTTACGTCTGCCATTTGTTTAAAATTTTTACCGTTTTCACAGCTTGTTTTGCTCCAACGGCGGGTTTAAAAAAATTTGCCTGTTTGTTGACCCAGGCCGGGCCTTTTTGCTATTAGCTATCAGCTTTTGGCTTTTAGCGTTTAGTTTCTTCGTTTACGGTTCTTGCGAATTTTGTTTTTGTATTGGCTACAAGCTAAAAGCTAACTGCCAATTACTAAAACTTACTCGGCTGCCGCCGCGCCTTCTTTCTGTTCGTGATGATGTAAAAGGGCAGCGATAACACGCTTGGCCGGAGATTGCAGCAATCCGATCACTTCGCCGATCAATTCGTTCTTCGTCTTGATCTTCGTGAGGTTGGAAAGTTGATTATCTCCGGTGTAGATATCACCATTGATAAAGGCTGCTTTCAGCACAGGTTTTTCACCTTTGCTATCTTTCCGGAACGAGCTGATGATCAGGGCTGGCTCTTTAGGGTTCTCGGAAAACAGCAGGGCAGTTACCTGGTGCAGGGAATCATACACACCGGCATAACGCTCGGCATCCAGTGATTCCAGGGCTTTTTTAATGAGGGTGTTTTTAGCCACCTTCATTTCCACATTCTTGCTGAAGCAGGCGCTACGCAGTTTGGTTACCTGTTCAACCGTCAGGGATTCGGTATCGGTCACATAGAAGTTATTGTACTGAGAGAATTTTCCCTTCAGCAACTCAATCACTTCATTTTTTTGATCTTTTGTCATGACTCTTTATTTGTCATCCCGCTTTAGCAGGACCGGTTAGTTAATTAGTGAACAAATCCTTTCGTATCGATGGAAATGCCGGGGCTCATGGAACTGGCCATGCTGATGCCTTTCAGGTAGGTACCTTTTGCACTGGAAGGTTTTGCCTTGATGATGGCATTGAGCAATTCCTGGCTGTTTTCGGCGATCTTTTCAGGCGCGAAGCTCACACGACCAATGGACGCGTGAATGATACCGGCCTTATCTACTTTAAAGGCGATCTTACCACCTTTTACGTCATTGACGGCGGCGGCAACATCGTTTGTTACTGTTCCGGTTTTGGGGTTGGGCATCAGGTTACGGGGACCGAGTACTTTACCCAGTTTACCGATCTTCGGCATCACGGAGGGCGTAGCCACGATCACATCCACATCTACCCAGCCACCTTCGATCTTGGTGACAAATTCGTCCAGTCCCACAAAGTCTGCACCAGCGGCTTTTGCTTCGGCTTCTTTTTCGGGGGTACAAAGTACCAGAACCCGTTTTGTTTTACCTGTTCCGTGGGGAAGGGTTACCGTACCACGAATGGCCTGATCGGCCTTCTTGGGATCTACACCCAGACGGATATGAAGGTCTACGGAAGCATCGAACTTTGCTACGTTCACCTGTTTAACCAGGGAAGATGCCTCGTTGAGACTGTATTGCTTGTTGCTGTCTACTTTAGATTCAGCTGTTTTTCTTTTTTTACTGATGAAAGCCATTTTAATTCGTTTTTACTTTGTCCGCGGAAGCTTGAGCGAGGGCGTTTAACCGCCGGTACCTCTGCGATAGCGGGCAATTGTTTAAATTAATTCTCCCACGGAGCGGATCCCTCTACGGTCAACCCCATGCTACGGGCTGTACCAGCCACCATACGCATAGCGCTTTCCACGGTGAAACAATTCAGGTCGGGCATCTTGTCTTTAGCAATTGCCTCTACCTGGGTCCATGTCACCTTGCCCACTTTGTTGCGGTTGGGTTCTTTGGAGCCTTTTTGCAATTTGGCCGCTTCCATCAGTTGAACGGCTGCGGGAGGAGTTTTAATAATAAACTCAAAACTCTTGTCGGCGTAAACAGTAATTAATACGGGAAGTACTTTACCCATCTTGTCCTGGGTGCGGGCATTGAATTGCTTACAGAATTCCATGATGTTGATACCCTTGGAACCCAATGCCGGACCGATGGGAGGTGCAGGGTTGGCCTGGCCACCCTTACACTGCAGCTTGACAAAGCCAGTGATTTCTTTTGCCATTTTAATCGATTTATTGGTTCAGACGACCTTTCGTATCACACTACTTGGTCTCCCAAATTCCTCTATTAAGAACTTTTTGGGGACGCAAAGATAGGCATTTCCCCATAAAAAAAGCCACCCGAAGGTGGCTATTATTGGAAAAATCTTGTCTTAGCTCAGTTTCTCTACTTGCATGTAATTGAGTTCCACTGGAGTAGAGCGGCCAAAGATCTTTACGGTGACCTTTAGTTTTTTCTTGTCGTCGTGTACCTCTTCGATCACCCCGTTGAAATCGTTGAAAGGACCTTCAATGATCTTGATGGTTTCCCCAATGATAAAGGGTTCGCTCATGCTGACGCCACCGGCTTCGGCCATTTCGTCCATTTTGCCGAGCATTTTATTCACCTCTGCTTTCCGGAGGGCAATGGGGTTTTCCTTGCCCAGGAAATGGATGACATTGGTGGTATTCTTGATGGTATCACGGAGGTCATCGCCAAATTTACCATCTACGATCTCGATCATCACATAACCGGGGTAGTAGTTCCGCTCGCGCATTACTTTCTTCCCGTTTTGTACTTTATATACCTTTTCCACGGGGAGAAATACCTGCTTAACGATATCACTCCATCCACTCCGCGCGATCTCCTTGTCGAGGTACTCCTTTACTTTCTTCTCCTTTCCGCTAACCACCCGGAGAACATACCACTTGGATTCCTTTTCGGTTTGTACAGTGTTTGTTTCCATTAGTTCATCATGTTATAGATGAGTTGCAATAGTTTGTTGATACCCAGGTC
Source organism: Chitinophagales bacterium (assembly GCA_017303415.1). Taxonomy (NCBI): domain Bacteria; kingdom Pseudomonadati; phylum Bacteroidota; class Chitinophagia; order Chitinophagales; species Chitinophagales bacterium. Next base: position 1,694,030 of record JAFLBJ010000001.1, on the reverse strand, counting down.
CATCACACCGATCATGGCGGTGAACAACAGGGTAGCTACCAGTACGATCATGGTGGACTGCTGTAATTGTGCCCAGGTTGGCCAGGTCACTTTTTCCAGCAGTTCACGGTAGCTTTCACGGAAGTATGTGGTGATCTTGTTCATGATTTCAATTTTCAGATTCAGAAGCACGGGCAGAGAGATTCGAACTCCCATCAACGGTTTTGGAGACCGCTATTCTGCCATTGAACTATGCCCGTAGAAAGCTAAAAGCTATTCGCCGGTAGGCGAACAGCTTTTAGTTTATGATGTAAAGATATAAAATTATCATTTACAGTGCCTTTGGCAATAGCTAAAAGCCATTGACTAAAAGCTTATTTCAGGATCTCAGTCACTTGACCGGCACCTACGGTACGACCACCTTCGCGGATGGCGAACTTCAGACCTTTTTCCATCGCGATAGGGGCGATGAGTTTTACGGTCAGGGCGGTGTTATCACCAGGCATAACCATTTCAGTTCCAGCAGGAAGCTCGCACTCTCCGGTTACGTCGGTTGTACGGAAATAGAACTGAGGACGGTATTTGTTAAAGAATGGTGTGTGACGTCCACCTTCTTCTTTGCTGAGTACATAAACTTCAGCTTTGAATTCGGTGTGCGGGGTGATGGTTCCGGGTTTGCAGATAACCATACCACGACGGATATCTTTCTTTTCAATACCACGGAGGAGCAGACCGGCGTTGTCACCAGCTTCACCTTCGTCGAGGATCTTACGGAACATTTCCACACCGGTTACAGTAGAGGTCAGGGGCTTTTCGATCAGACCCACGATCTCAACAGGTTCACCGGTTTTCACTTTACCTCTTTCGATACGGCCGGTGGCAACAGTACCACGACCAGTGATCGAGAATACGTCTTCCACAGACATCAGGAAGGGTTGATCGATCGGACGGGGAGGCAGGGGAATATAGTCATCCACCGCTTTCATCAGTTCGTCGATAGCACCGATCCATTTATCTTCACCTGCAAGGGCACCTGTAGCGGAACCTTTGATGATGGGGGTATTGTCTCCGTCAAAACCATAGAAGGATAACAACTCACGGATCTCCATTTCAACCAGTTCCAGCAGTTCGGGGTCATCCACCAGGTCAACTTTGTTCATGAAAACGACCATACGGGGAACACCTACCTGGCGGGCCAGCAGGATGTGCTCTTTTGTCTGGGGCATCGGACCGTCTGTAGCGGCCACCACCAGGATCGCACCGTCCATCTGGGCGGCACCGGTAATCATATTCTTAACGTAGTCAGCGTGACCGGGGCAATCCACGTGAGCGTAGTGACGGTTGTCCGTTTGATACTCTACGTGAGCGGTATTGATGGTGATACCACGCTCTTTTTCTTCAGGAGCAGCATCGATCTCATCATATTTCTTTGCCTGTGCAAATCCCTTCTTGGCCAGAATGGATGTAATAGCAGCAGTCAAGGTGGTTTTCCCGTGGTCAATGTGACCAATGGTACCAACGTTCAGGTGGGGTTTGTCCCTCTTAAAGGTCTCTTTTGACATTGTTATCCGTTTTAGGTTGTTTTTACAAAATTTATATATCGTTCGATTGAGCCGTTGATGAGAATTGAACTCACGACCTCTTCCTTACCAAGGAAGTGCTCTACCACTGAGCTACAACGGCTTTACTGCGTTGGTAGTTTCCAGCCCGTGGTCGGCGTGGTCGCTCGACCATCAACCAAAAACCCTTAAACTACAAACCGTTATGAGCGGGAGACGAGGCTCGAACTCGCCACCTATAGCTTGGAAGGCTATCGCTCTACCAAATGAGCTACTCCCGCTTAAAATCCGTGGGCAGAAGAGGATTCGAACCTCTGAAGTCGAAAGACAGCGGATTTACAGTCCGCCCCATTTGGCCGCTCTGGAATCTGCCCTGTTGTCGGAGCCACTTGTCGGAATCGAACCAACGACCTACTGATTACAAATCAGTTGCTCTACCAGCTGAGCTAAAGTGGCAATTACCTACCCTTCTTTAGCCCGACATCGGGCTGCGGTCGGGACAATAAAGAACTACCCCCATTTTTTTTGGGAAGGCAAAGGTAAGGGAATTTGATTATTGCAAAAATTTTGAAAACGAATTTTTTATCGGGGTTTTCCCCACAAAAAAACCCCGCCAGTGGCGGGGTTATATCAAATTAAGCTGCTTTCTTTTCTTTTTTGCGTTTGATCTGGGTGATCAACGAATCCATCGCGTCATCAAAAGACCCTTCAAACGATTTACTGGATGACTTGACAAAAAACTGATTTCGGGGTACGTGTACTCTGATCTCTGCGATTTTGTCTTTAATGTTATGGACCACATTGTCGAGTTTCAAAAAAACATCAACTTTTATGATACGGTCGTGAAACGTGTTCAGTTTCGCGAGTTTCTCCCTGACATAGTTAACAAGCTTCAGATCCGCATCAAAATGAACAGTTTGAATGTTTACGTTCATAGTAATCGCATTTAAAACGGTGAAATAATAAAGGAAAGAACTGTAACAAGGGGGTGGTTTCGACTACATAGGCTTATTTTTTGGTTCACCTTGAAAATACACAAAAAAGGAGCCCATTCCAAATAAAAAAAGGTGAAAAATATCAAGACCGGGGATGCGATTTCTTATGCACTTCCTTGAGTTTCTCAATGGTGTTGTGCGTATATACCTGGGTCGCTGCCAGACTGCTGTGCCCAAGCAACTCTTTCACGGCATTGAGATCGGCGCCCTGGTTGAGCAAATGGGTGGCAAAGGTATGCCGTAATACGTGCGGGCTCTTTTTATCCAGGGTCTTTACCTCCTTTAACCAATTGTTTACCAGTAAGTAAGCATATTTTGGATAAAGCTTTTTTCCTTTCTCGGTCACCAAAAATGCATCTTCCGCCTTTCCAATCTCCCGGTTCTTTGCCTCCACATACTCTTTCGCCAAGGCCAGTAATTCGGATGATACGGGAATCAATCTTTCCTTATTCCCCTTACCCAGTACCTTGATCCTTTTTCCGGCAAAGTCGAGATGCTTCTCCTTCAAATTGATCAACTCACTGAGTCGCATACCCGTGGCATAAAAAAACGTGATCAGCATGCGGGCATTCATGCCCTTCCACGACTCTGTATTCGCCAAAGAATGCAACAACTCCTTCGTATCCTCCTCCTTGATGAATACGGGTAAACGCTTGCCCGACTTGGGCGTAATCACCTTGTCTACCGGAGAGGCTTCCACCCTTCCCGTCTTGAGTAAATACCTGAAAAAGGACCGGAGTGTGGATATCTTTCTCCCGATCGACCTGGCCGATATCCCGGATTCCTTCAACCCGGCCAGCCAGCTCCTGATATGACCATGGGTGATCTCCGTAGCCGTGGTCGGCCCATATTGATCTTGTAAATAGGAAAAAAAAGAAGCGAGATCATCTGAATAGGAACGCAGGGTATGCACCGAATACCGTTTTTCAAAGCGGAGATGGTCGAGAAATGACCGGATATCGGGATGGTCTGGCACCTGCATAAACAAAGATAGCTGCAAAGCTAAAAACTTTGCAGCTATTCAATATGATTGAGAAAGAGAGACCTTAAATCTCGATCTTTCCGCTGGCGATCTGTTGCTTGTAGGTCGCTTTCAGGATCTGTCCCCGGCGACGAACGGACGGCTTAGTAAACGACTGGCGCTCGCGCAATTGGAGCAACACTTTTGACTTCTCAAATTTCTTCTTGTACTTTTTGAGGGCCTTGTCGATGTTTTCGCAATCTTTTGAATCGATGATCAGCATAACGTTATATACCTCCTTTGGTATTTTTTTGGGAAGGCAAAGATAAGGGGTTTGGTTGAAAAAAACAATTTGGGGCGAGGCAGATGACAGATGACAGATGAAAGATGACGGATGACAGATGACAGATGACGGATGTTGGATGTTGGATGTTGGTTTGATTGTTCCTTGATTTGTAAGTAATTTGCCACATCGGTCATCCAACATCCAACATCCAACATCCAACATCCAACATCCGTCATCCGTCATCTGTCATCTAAAATCACCCCCCATGTTCACCGGCATCATTGAAAAACAAGGCATTATCAAACAAGTCATAGAAAAAGGGGGAAACCGGAGTTTTTGGATCGAATCTCCCCTTTCTCCCAAATTAAAGGTGGACCAGAGCGTAAGTCACGACGGCGTATGCCTGACAGTGGAAGAGGTAAAATCCGGCAAGCATCGGGTAACTGCCATTGCCGAAACACTTTCTAAAACCACCCTGGGTTCCTGGGAAAAAGGCAAAAAGGTCAACCTGGAGCGCTGCCTGAAAATGAATGGCCGGCTTGACGGGCATTTTGTACAGGGACATGTGGATGGCCGGGGAACCTGCATCCTCCGGGAAGAAAAAGACGGAAGTTGGCTTTATCGCTTCCAATTTGATCCGGCCTTTGCCCCCCTGATCATCGAAAAAGGATCCATCACCGTGAGCGGGATCAGTCTTACTGCCTTTCACGTAACACGTAATAGTTTTGAAGTAGCAATAATTCCTTTTACTTTCAAGCATACCAATATAAGTGAAGTGATGGCAGAGAGCCTTGTCAATCTCGAATTTGATGTGATAGGAAAATACCTTCTCCGAAAATCCGATCTTTCCGCTATTGAATAACCAACCTTTCTTTCCTATTCAACCTGAAACTTCCACAGAAAGAAACCACTACCCGGGTCTTGACGGACTCCGCGGTATCGCAATAATACTTGTTTTACTAGCTCATCATTTTGGAAATTACCTGCTACCCTCGTGGGGTTGGATCGGAGTAGACCTGTTTTTTGTGCTTTCGGGGTTCCTTATCACGGATATTCTATTACGGTCCGATACGCAATTTTCTACTATTCGAAACTTTTTTGCCCGCAGGGCGCTTCGTATACTTCCCCTCTATTACCTGAGTTTAATCCTTTTATTTCATCTGCTCCCGTACCTGGGATTTTCTCTTCCGGGGCTTTCTTATAATAAAGAACAGGAAGGATTGTTTTGGCTTTATCTCCAGAATTTTTTCTTTGCCACACACATTCCAACAGGAAACGAGATTATAATGACCCATTTCTGGTCATTAGCCGTAGAAGAACAATTCTACCTGGTTTGGCCATTGATTCTATTGGTGCTGCGAAAAAACGGTAATATCCTAAACGGGCTGCTTCTTTCTGTTCTGGTAATAAATCTTACCAGGACCGGGTTGATGATCCGGTATGGGAATCTGATCAACCCTTATAGTTTTGAATTCACCCGAATGGACGGAATTTTGATCGGTTCCATTCTCGCTTTTCGAAGAAGCTATCCGGGTCATTGGAAAAAAGCATCCGTTCTGTCATGGGTAACGGGCATAACGATTTCCTTGTTGGTTATTGTTGTTTTTTTTCGTTTTGCAGATCACCCGGTTAATATGCTGGCAGCAGGAGGGTATACCTTTATCGCCCTTTTTTTTGGTTGGATAGTAAATTGGAATCTTGATAATAAATCTGTTTTGGTCCAATCCAGGGTGCCCCGGTTTTTTGGAAAATATTCTTACGGAATCTATATCTTTCACTGGCCGCTCTATTTTTCATTACACCCTTATACAGAATCGTGGTTCTGGCCAATTTTTCATCACCGTCTCCCTGAATCTCTACTATTGATTGGGGTAGAAATTGGAGCAGCCGTTTTTATATTTCATGTTTTTGAAAAACATTTTCTCCGGTTGAAAAGGTACTTTTGATTGAATTTATACATGACAAACCCTACGCAACCAGTCATACGCCAACATTATCCCGCCCTGGATGGGTTGCGAGGCATTGCCATCCTGCTGGTTATCCTTTACCATAATTTCAATTTCATTGAGTATTTCAACTATGGGTGGCTGGGCGTTGATCTTTTCTTTGTCCTCTCGGGTTTCCTGATCACCGATATACTTTTACATACAGTACATGGGGAAAATTATTTCAAGAACTTTTATGCCCGCAGGGTTCTTCGGATATTCCCCCTTTACTACCTCTCCCTGATCCTGTTTATCCTGATCCTCCCAGCCATTCCCGGATTTCCGCTAAATATGCAATATTATCAGGAACACCAGTTCTGGTTCTGGACCTATTTGCAAAACTGGACCCTTGTCTTTTCCCAGGATGGGGATACCATCGCCCTTGGTCATTTCTGGAGCCTGGCAGTGGAAGAGCAATATTATTTGTTGTGGCCCTTTGTGATATTAATGATCAGAGACCCTAAGAAAGTGCTAATCCTGGCTATTCTGTTGCTTATAGGCATCATCGTCTCAAGGTACCTGATCTGGATAAATCGGGATTCGATTCCTCCCTATGAACGGTTATTTTTATTTACCCGGGTGGATGGAATCCTTGTTGGAGCTATGCTGGCCTCCTTACTTGTAATCAATCGATCAATCCTCCGGAAGTATTTTACTTTTTTTCTTATCATTTTAACCCTGGCCAATTATATTTTCTACTTCCTTAAACAAAACCAGGATCCTGACTTCCCATCGTGGGCTATCGCCGGGTTTACGACTTTCTCCTTCCTTTTTGGCTTATTAACGTATGAGGCAATAGAAAACAACTGGTCAATGCTGACCAGATTTCTCAGTAACCCGGTGCTTCGGACTCTGGGAAAATACTCGTATGGATATTATATATTTCATTGGCCCATCTTTCTATTAACAAAACCCTATATCGACACGCTGGGTCTTCAACTTTTTCCCACCAACCCGTTCATCGTTCAATTTTTTTCGGCTACATTGGGTTCCCTGAGTGGTTTTATCGTAAGTGTGGTCAGCTACCATCTATTTGAACAACATTTTCTGAAATTAAAGAAAATCTTCTCTTAACGACTTTATCTTTGTATTCACGTCTTGTTCACCAACTCTATTGATTTAGATGCCGCCTGTTAATAATCTCGAAGGATTGGATTTTATCACGGTTAAAAATAGTGACGGGGTTTCGTATGCGGAGTTTCGAAAAAAAATAAATACGGATTATCTGCTCACCTGGTGGCAGATCATCCTGGGCATGGTTTTTCTGGTTCTGCTATTTATCAGCCCTTTTATATTGCCATCTCGTTTTTCTTCCTGGATTTGGGCGGGTGTCCTTCCAGTCTCCGTGTTGGCAGGTTTTACAATCGCCTACCTTCAATTATTTGTTCATGAAGCGAGTCACTACCATCTTTTACCCGATCGAAAATCAAATGATCGAATGGCCAACCTCCTGCTCTGTTCATGGGTGGGTATCGATATTGAGGTCTATAGAAAAATTCATTGGAAGCATCATCTGGGCCTATCAACACCAATGGATACTGAGAACTCCTATTTTCAACCCCTTACCCCAAAATTTCTTCTGGAAAGTTTCACAGGTATCCATCTTTTCAGAATCCTCAGGGGAAGAAATCATTCCCAGTTACTGACAAAAGCCCAGCGGCTCAGATCATGGAGAATGTTGGTCATAGGTCTCTTTCTCAACCTGACGATCTTGCTTTCATTTGTTTTATATGACCAATGGCCGCTTGTAGTGGCATGGATACTTTCCATGTTAATTTTCTTCCCTTTTTTTGCTGGTATACGACAGTTACTGGAACATCGGGATGAATCAGCCGGTTCCGACCCGGCTTATTACCAAACCCAACGGCCAAAAATCAGCCGGCTTTTCACTGAAAGTCGGGCTTCAAGTTTATTAGGGGCCGCCGGATTCAACCGTCACCTGATTCATCACTGGGACCCCGACCTTCCATTTACCGCCTTAAAGAGAGCAGAAAAATTTCTTTCCGATTGCGACCAAACAAAAGAGATCATCCAGGCCTCAAAGACATCCTACCTAAAAACATTTCGAAAATTATTCACCACCCATTCATGAATATTACCAGACACTCATATTGTCCGGTTTGCCATCAATGGCCTGCAGAAATCTGGTCTGAAGCCAGGGACTTTGAATACTTCTCCTCCGAAAACGAATATGTCTATTTTAATTGCCCGGGGTGCGGCACAATATTTACAGACCCTCTTCCCGCTGACCAATTGAATGTAATCTATCCTTCCAACTACTACTCGTATGTCCCTGGAAGTAAAGGTTGGGTGTTTATGATAAAAGAATGGCTTGACCTACGATTGTTCAGAAAAATCCTGAAGAAAATAAAAGGGGATAGTATAAATATTCTTGATGCCGGAGGTGGTACGGGATGGATAATGGATGTACTAAAAAAGACCGACAAGCGGATCAAACTTACGCAGGTCGTGGATATTGATGAGAAAGCAGGTGACGTAGCAATAGAAAAAGGGCACGCCTATTTTGAAGGGCGAATCGAGGATTTTGAAAGTGAAAATAGATTCGACCTGATTTTGATGTTGAATCTCATTGAGCATGTAGCTGATCCGGAGGAATTGCTTAGAAAAGTATTAACACTCTTAACCCCAGACGGAATAGTCCTTCTAAAAACACCCCAAACACGCTCTCTGGATGCCAGGCTGTTTCGTAATTCCTATTGGGGAGGTCTGCATTGCCCTCGTCATTGGACCATTTTTTCCGAAGAAAGTATCCGGATTGTCGTTGAGAGAGTTGGATTTAAGGTCGACAAGCTTCGGTATACGCAAGGCGGGCCTTTTTGGGCTTTTAGCCTGATCATATTATTAGCCAGAAAGAACTGGCTAAACACCTCAAAGGCAAGACCAGTTATCTTTCATCCGCTTTTCCCGATACTGAGCGCTTTTTTCGCGGCATTCGATTTTTTAAGGAGCCCGTTTAGCCGGACATCCCAGATTTTTATATCGATAAAAAGTAAATGATTCCTTCGGCTCTGGTTACCTTTATGTTCAATATGTCTCAAAAAATTATCATACTCATACCGGTATATAATGATTGGAAGGCCCTGGGTGCCCTTTTAAAAACCCTGGAAACGGATCTTTCCCAGGATGCTGAGACGGAATATCGTATTCTGGTGGTCAATGACGGATCCATCGAACCCGCACCTGAATTCCCTTTGGGACCTATCACCTTTTCAAGACTTGATCTCCACACCAATGTGGGTCATCAAAAAGCCATAGCAACGGGGCTTTCCTTTATCCATCACTATATTTCCAGCGATGGTGTTATTGTATTGGATGGGGATGGTGAGGACCTTCCATCCGATATTCCCCGCCTGATTCAGGGGTCATTGGATAACACGCAAATTGTTTTTGCTTCCAGAGCCGGGAGACAGGTTGGTCCTGGGTTCTCCCTGTTTTATTTTTTATATAAAATCCTCTTCCGGCTTTTAACCGGAAGATCCATCTCCTTTGGTCATTTTCTCTATCTGCCCCGTCCCATGGTTGACCGGTTGGTTTATTCTCCGGAGATCGTTAACCACCTGCCGGCAGCGATCATGAAATCAAACCTGCCTTACAGTTCTGTTCCGGTACAACGGGGTAAACGTTTGGCGGGTCAGTCGAAAATGAGTTTTGGTGACCTGCTATTGCATGGACTTGGTGCCATTTCTGTTTTTGTAGAAAAAGTGGCTGTTCGATTATTGGTATTCTCTTTGGTGATGATTGGCCTTACACTCTTGGGAATCGGTATCATTCTGGGTATCCGCTGGTTCACCGACCTGGCCATTCCCGGTTGGGCCTCCACCATCATGTCCTCACTGGTCATTGTGTTGCTGCAAAGTTTTCTTCTCTCCTTGTTTACGCTGTTCCTGTTTCTCTCTTCGGGTTCACAACGGAAATTCATACCCGCTTTGCACTATACCGACCTCACCGGTGAAATAAATTCCTGACCATGGCGCAGCCCCTCCATTATCCCGGTAATGAACTCGAATTGTTCAAGGAGGCCCATCGGTGGAAATCCTATCTCGGACAAATGATCCAACCCCATATAAAAGGAAAAGTGCTTGAAGCCGGGGCGGGAATTGGAGGAACCACTCCATACCTGATGACGGCAGCTGTTACCGAATGGACCTTGTTGGAACCAGACCCGGAAATGGCAGATGAATTAATAAAGAAAAAAGGGGATGGACAATTTCCCGCGTTTACACAGGTGATAAATGGAACACTGACAGACCTGGCGAACGACACATTCGATACCATTCTGTACATTGATGTATTGGAGCATATTGAAAATGATCAGGCGGAATTCAAACAGGCGATTGAAAAATTAAACCCCGGTGGGCGGATCATTATTCTCTCTCCTGCCCTGCCATCTTTATACAGCCCCTTCGATCGTGCCATTGGACATTACCGTCGTTATGATCGGAAAACTTTATATGCCCTAGCCCCGGTTGAATTAAAATTGATCCAAATACGCTTTCTGGATATTTTTGGAATGATCCTTTCATTGGGAAATAAGTGGGTACTTAAAAAAACATACCCCTCCCGTGGTCAGATTCAATTTTGGGATAAAAGGATCGTGCCCCTGTCAAAGGTTTTCGATAAGTTGACCCGATATTGGCGGGGAAGGAGTATTTTGGGGATCTGGGAGAAAAGCTAAAGAATTTACTCATTTTTTTTCTCGCAGCGGTCGCAGCGCTTCTTGGCGAACGCAGCGAGAAACCTTAAATAGAAAAATCGAAATGAACCCGATTGTTAACCGTTCAACAAATTCCTGGTACTCCCCGCTTCATCTGGGTCTTGCCCTGGTGACGCTGGGATGGCTCCTGTACAGGGTTTTGTTGATCTTTTCGTACAATGGTGAGATCGGGGGGATCGATAATAATTTTGTGTATGCCGTCATCCGGGGCATGAATGGTTATCCACTCTACCCTGATCCCGAATCCGCCCCCTATGCGGTCAACCCCTATTCGCCACTCTATTATTCGTTTTGCATTGCATTGGGTAAATTGTTTTCCATCGACACCCGTGATCCCATTCATATTTATTGGTTGTGTCGTTCATTCTCCCTGGTTTGTGATCTCTTTACCCTTTTCCTGCTATACCGGCTTATCCGTGTCAAAAAAGGAATCAGTGGTTCCATTGCTTTTCCTGCAACCTTGATTGTAGGACTACTAATTACTTATCTTGGTTATACCCTTTCGCGGGTTGACAGCCTTTATTTGCTTTGTTATGTGGCCGTGTTTTTCTTTTTGTATTCCGACAGACAATCCAGGCCTCTGTTACGCATAGGTGTTGTAGCATTTCTGTCCGCGGCGGCCCTCTTCGCCAAACAGAGTGGATTAATTCTTCCTTTGCTTGTCCTTACCTGGCTCTTTTTTTCCGGAGAAAAGAAACGAATGCTCCCCTATTTTCTGCTGACCACCGGATTTATTCTATTGTTTTTCGCCTATTATATCCGCATACGGGGCAATACATTTTTACTTGCCCACACTTTTACCGGAATCAGCAATCATCTGGATCCTGCCTGGTTCTATGTGCATGTGTTTAAACGCAGTGTTGATTCGCTCTGGATTCTGTTGCTCTATTTTCCCTTTGTACTGGCCTTGCGGCGCCTAAAAAATACCGGGGAAGGTGATCAACGTGCATTGGCCATTGTTTTTCTCCTGCAAATCCTTTTCAGCCTGGGCACAACCCTGAAATGGGGTTCTACTCCTGGGTATTTTCATGAAAGTTTCCTTCTTGGCACATTGCTGTTAGCTGAATGGCTATCCACTAAAAAAGAGGAAGAAATTTTCAAGGCCTTACGCTGGTTCATGCCCTTGTTCCTGTTGTTTTTTATACATGTAATGGCCCAGGGTTATCTGTTCTTTATTCAGGACAGAGCAGAAAAAAAAGTGAGGTATGAGGAGCAAAAACAGATCCGCGACTTTCTTGAACCCCAGTTAGGAGACCGATTGGTATTGGACCTGGGGCAACAAAACAGTAATTTCTTCAAGAACCTGTTTCCTTCCCAATCAGCCGTTCCCAATTTTGATGCCGTGGATTGCTGTACACTTCCGGATGGAAATTTTGATTACAGTGGATTAAAACGTGACCTGCAAAATGGCCGGATCGGGTATTTGTTGGTACCTGTAAACGAAAAATTTGAATCCATTTGGGGCCAGTCCCTTTCCCATTATACACCCGACACCCTGCTTCATGGCCAGCAGATCTACCGGTTCAGGGAATAGTGTGGATAAAAGAAAAAAATCAATCATCTTTGAGCCCTAATCATTCGTTTTGAAATTATCCATCATCATCCCCTGTTTCAACGAAGCAAAACTCATTGCTCCTGCCTTGCAAAAAGTATTGGCTGCGACGCTTCCTGCCGGTGTGGAACGGGAGATCATTCTAGTGAACGATGGCTCCTATGACGAGACAAAAGAACAGATTGAAAATCTGATTGCTCAAAATCCTGCCCTGCCCCTCATCCTTTGTCATCATCCCGTTAACCGGGGAAAAGGCGCCAGTATTCGTACTGCCCTGGAAAAAGTAAATGGGGAAGTAGTTGTGATCCAAGATGCCGATCTTGAATACGATCCACGCGATCTTCAACTCATGCTCGAACCAATACTGGATGATAAGGCAGACGTGGTTTTTGGTTCCCGTTTTATGGGAACAGGCCCCCACCGGGTACTCTTTTACTTTCACACCATTGGAAATAAATTCCTGACCTTCCTGTCAAACCTGTTTACCCAGCTTAATCTGACCGATATGGAGACAGGATATAAAATGTTTCGCACACAACAACTTCGGTCTCTTCGTCTGGTGGAAGACCGCTTTGGTTTTGAACCCGAAGTAACCGCCAAGATCAGCCGGGTGCCGGGAGTGCGTATCTATGAAACAGGGATCCGGTATTACGGACGTACTTACCAGGATGGCAAAAAGATCCGATGGCCGGATGGATTCAGGTCCATGTACTGCATTTTAAAATACAACCTCATCTCCCGGTCATGAAGGGAAATGCCGATCGGATTGACCAGACCGGACTGGATACGCTTCAGGTGATTGCGGGTGCTCCACGCTTCAATGAATGGATGTACCAGCAGATCAAACCCGATCTGCAGGGACGTATCCTCGAAATCGGAAGTGGTATTGGAAATATCTCCGCTTATCTGGTTGGTGACCGGTACGAACTGACCTTGTCGGATGTGGAAACTCATTATCTCAAACACCTGAAACAAAAATTCGGATCCTCTCCTTTAATCCGGCAGATCCTGTCCATCGATTTGGCCGACATGGATTTCAAAAAAACCTATGCTCATTTGGCCGGGGAATTTGACACGGTTTTTTTGCTCAATGTGCTTGAACATATTGAACAGGATGATCTCGCCCTTCAGCATATTCATTTTCTGCTTAAACCAGGCGGCAGGGTCATTGTCCTTACGCCGGCCTATCAGTGGTTGTATTGCCGGTATGATAAAGAACTGGGGCATTTTCGCCGGTACACCCGTAAAAGGCTTTCCGGTTTGGTGCAATCACAAGGCTATACAATTGAAAAAGCCCGTTACTTCAATGCCCTCGGTATTGCCGGATGGGTGGTGATGGGAAAATTATTGGGCAAAAGGAATTTAGAAAGCAGCGAACTATCTTTATTCAACCGGTTGGTACCCCTGGCGAAATGGTTGGATAAGATCAGCTTTTCCCGGATCGGGTTATCGGTGATTGTTACCGGAAGAAAATGACCACATGTTATTCACCTTAATTTCCATATTGATCATCACGCTGGTTTGTTATAGCTGGGGTGTTATATTTTTTGGAAAAGGAATTTTCGCCAGCTCCATTGTATTGGCACATCCGGCTATTATTTCGCTGGCTGGATTGATGATAGTGTCAATGACAGCCACAATCCTGTCCCTATTCTTACCACTTGGGCCATTATGGATCAAAAGTTTATTTCTCATACCGCTGCTCTGGCTGATCTACCGGAAAGGTATCCTGGTGCTGGTAAATCCTTTCCGTACACTCTTTGCAGGTTTCTCAACCGGTGCATGGATCTTATTTGGCGCCTTATTGCTGATGGCGCTTGTCTTATCTGCTCCACCTATAATCCACCCCGATACACTGGGCTATCATGCCCCGGTGATCAAATGGATCGAAAACTACAGGGCGGTTCCGGGAATTGTTCATTTGCAGCCCCGGTTGGGATTGCAGAGCACATGGTTTGTCAGCATCGCTCTCTTTGATCTTTTTCCTGCCAATGGAAATGGATTGGTATTCTTACCCGTTGCTGTACTTAGTTGGTATTTCCTATTTCTGACCGATCATATCAATCGTTCCTTTCTTCAAAAAGATCTTTCTTCTCTGTTGGGATGGTTAGCATGGTTGGGTATCTCCCTTTTCCCCATTACCCTGGTGCGCTTAACGGCCGCATCCACCCATCCCGACTTTATGGCTGTGTTGGTTTGCTGGGTCATTTTCTGGTTGTTATCAAAAAGAAAGGTGGAGAATGAATTGGCCGTTCACTCCCTGATCATTTTGTTTGGGTTCTATGCCTTAACCATAAAATGGTCGGTGTTGCCAATCATGGTGCTGGCCCTTTATTCCTTTACGCGACTCTCCTACCGGTCTCTGCCAAAGACCATATATGTTTCCTGTATAGCCTTATTGTTACTGGGGGGAACCCTGGCGCGGAATACCATCAGTTCGGGTTATCCTTTCTTTCCCACGGATAGCATGGATTGGGTAAACGTGGACTGGAAACCACCTAAGAAAGAGTTACCCGACATGCAGGACTATGTGACCGGATTTGCCCGCGGGTATAAAGAAGGCAGTACACTAGAGATAATAAATGGGTCAAACGCCCGGTTTGAAGAATGGATCCCTCTTTGGTGGAAGCAATTGACCTTGCCTGACAAGGTTATGATCTCGCTTACCCTGATTGCCCTGCTTATTTCCGTGATCCGTTTGCAAAGCAAAATTTTCAGGGAAGAATATGTAAGGTTATGGCTTGTCTCTTTTACCGGACTTCTCTTTTGGTGGTTTATCGCGCCCGATCCGCGGTTTGGATATGCATTTATCACGGGTCTGATCCTCGCCGCTTTTAGTGGTAAAATTACATTGCCGGAGAAAAAATGGTTAATCGAAAAGAGTTCTTTCCTGTTGCTTCTGCCTGCTATCCTGATCATTCTTTATGCGGGATACAGAGGATATAAAGACCAGGTTTATAAGTATACACTACTTCCCGCCGGGCCTTTCATGAAAAACACCGGACAGGTAATTGAAATAGAGGGAAGAAAAATGTACAAACCCACAGAAGAAGAAGGCTGTAGCTGGAATGCCTTGCCTTGCACACCGGATGACATGAAAGGGGTTGAATACAGAGGCAATAATATGGAAGACGGATTCAGGAGGAAGTTCTAACTTAAGATAACAGGATTCACCGCAGAGAACAAGAGAACGCACCTACAATGAATCCTGGATATTTTTCCCGGCCATGGCTTTACTTATGGCGGTGTCCATAACACGTTCCGCATAGGGACGTGATATCTCATTCAACTCTTCAATCTTTTTCTGTATCTCATCCTTAGTACCTGTATTGAGCAAATCCTGCAGGATTTGTATGGCCGAACGGGTTTGTGCAATTTCTTCGGCTGTCAGTAAGGATCCATTTTTTTCCAAAAACCCGGCCGTTGTATCCAATATTTGCCGGCCTTCGGTTTGGGCCTCAACCAGGGCACGAACCTGCATATCTTCTTTGGCATGGGTGATGGATTCCATCAACATCCGCTCCACTTCTTCATCGGTCAAACCATACTGAGGTTTTACTTCCACACTTTGAGAAACACCACTCCGCAATTCTTTGGCCGTTACATTGAGTATCCCATCGGCATTGATAAGAAAACTCACTTCCACTTTGGGAAGTCCGGCGGGCATAGCCGGGATGCCGGTCAGATTAAATTCTGCCAGTTTACGGTTATCCTTAACCAGGTCACGTTCTCCCTGAAATACGGAAATACGCATTCCTGACTGACCATCTTTCTGGGTGGTGTATTGTCGTCCGGCCTTGGACGGTACTTTGGAGTTACGGGGTATAAGAATATCCATCAGTCCGCCCATGGTTTCAATACCCAATGAAAGAGGGGTGATATCCAGCAGCAGAATGTCTTTGTTATTCCCGGCCAGTATATCCGCTTGTACCGCTGCTCCCAGGGCTACCACCTCATCGGGATTGAGATCATCATGTACCGGGCGTTGGAAGAACTGGCTCACTTTATTCTTTACCAAAGGCACACGGGTTGAACCACCCACCATGATCACTTCATCAATGTCATTGTACGTAAGCCCCGCATCGCGCAAGGCATTGGCACAGCAGGTAATGGTTTTCTCCACCAGCGGGATGACCAGGGTTTCAAATTCATTTCTGGAAAGTGTAACAGGGCTTCCCGCTATTTCCCCGGTAAATTCATCCGAAGAGCTGAGCGCTTTTTTGGCTTCCTCTGCTTTAAGGCGAAGTTCTTGTGCCAGACTCTTGTGTAATTGAATTTCGGAATCTGAAAGACCCAAAGCCTGTTGCCAATGTCTGACAATGGCCTGGTCAAGATCATCGCCACCCAGATAGGTATCACCGTTGGTGGAGAGGACCTCAAAAATACCTCCGTTTATCCGCAGGACAGAAATATCAAATGTTCCACCACCCAGATCATACACAGCAACGGTCTTTGATTCTTCACGGTTCAAACCCAAACCATAGGCGAGACTGGCCGCTGTCGGTTCATTGACGATGCGCAATACATCCAGCCCGGCTAATTTTCCGGCGTCTCTGGTAGCCTGTCTTTGTGCATCATTGAAGTAAGCCGGAACGGTGATCACGGCCCTGGTGACGGGTGTTTTTAAAATATGCTCGGCGCGGGATTTTAATTCCTTTAAAATATAAGAGGACAATTCAACGGGAGAATAGAAGCGATCGCCAACCTGAATTTTGACGAGACTGTCTGTATTATCATCAAAAACTTTATAGGTAAAAAAGGAGGCGTTCTGACGGATGTCATTATAGGATTTACCCATCAACCTTTTCACGGAAAAAATAGTGTTGGCCGGCTCGCTGATAAGAAACTGCCTGGCGGGTTCGCCTACGGTGATATTTCCGGCCCCATCAAAATGCAAAACGGAAGGTACCAGGGAGGAAGAATCATGCTCCCGGAGAGCGATGGGTTTTTTGGTTTCAGGATGAATGATCGCAACAAGGCTATTGGTCGTCCCGAGATCAATCCCCACGATCATTTCTTCCTTTTGCAGGCTGCCTGTTGCAATGTTGATAGCGATCTTTGCCATAGGGGGCAAAGATACGGAGGAGAAGTTGGATGTTAGATGTTGGATGTTTGTAAACAACAACTAACATCCAACATCCAACATCTTACCTCATCAGGTACATCTTTCCATACCCTTTGTTGAAGTATTTATCCGTATTGTCATCCTCGGCCTTATACTTTTCAAGGGATTTTCCATTCAGATTTGTGACCACGCGGTAGAGATAGATACCATTTGCCAGTTTTTGACCAAACTGGTCGGTTCCATCCCATTTAAATTCGGTGATGTTTCTTCCGATATGGAGCGGGCCTAATTCATCGATGGTTATTTCGCGAACGATCTTACCGGTAATGGTCATGATCTCGATCTTCATATTCTGCGGCACTTCGCTACCTGTAATGGTGAACACAAAGGCAGTAGAAGTGGTGAACGGATTGGGATAGTTCAGCAAGTTCGAGATCATCGGTTTATTGATGACCTGGAAGGCCACCCGGTATTCAATGGCACCGGCATTGTTTCCACTCTTGTCCTCACCCGTTACGATCAGTTCATAATCCCCATCCTCGGTAAAGTAGGGATAGAAATCGATCGTGGCCGTATTGTCATTATTGGGGGCGATACCTGCTTCCGTAAAGGTCAGGGTATCTGCATTGCTGAAATAGTAAGGGCGTAAGGTTCCGTTGGGATATCTTACCTGAACTTTCACACCGGCTGTATCGTCGAGGATCATCCATTTTGATTCATCCTTGAGTTTGACCGTGATATGTGGTTTGGAGGAAACAATATCCCGGTTAAGGATATGCACTCCATCAAAGGTAACGTCCAGCAAGGGGTTTGTCTGATCTGCCTTTACATAAAACTCCTTGTACAGGAAGTTATTGAAATGGAATTGTTCAGGCTGGTCATTATCCGGGTTCACATCAACATGAAGGGAGTTCTTCCCTACAAAGGTGCTGGTGGGAATAAAGTGCCTTACCGTTACCGTATCCCCGTGCAGCAATGGTTTGAATCGACCAACAGGAATGATGTTCTCTACATTACTTTGGTTCGTGACCACAAGTTTTATCCGCAGGCTATCAAAATCTGCATCACTCACGTTTTTAAAGGCCAGGCGGAAATCCACGGGTTCTCCCACATCAAATGTGTCTTTGGTGGGGGCGAAAAGGATATTGGGTGCCACGGCGCCTTCCGGTACAGGGTCATACAATAACCGCCAGTACCTGAGTTGGTAGGGTGTAAGATGGGTTGAGTCAATATTCTTTATACGCACCCGCAGGAAGGGGTATGCATTGGCGTCGATACCTGAAATATCATAATCCTGATCGTCATACCCGATACCGGTAAGCAACGGGGCTTCTACTCCCTCACTGGTTACTCCAATGATATCCACTGTAGCAATATCTTCAAAGGGCACATCATTGCTGGTCCCTCTCCATTTCAACTGTTTCCACACTTTGGCCGGGCCCAGGATCGGAGAGGTGGCAAAGCCCATATAATCGGGCGTTTCACAATCTGCTGTCAGGGTCAGCCTGTCATATTCATTTTGACCAAATTGAACTTTGGGGGTAAAGCTTGCCTGCCTGTTCTTTTTATAGATCATGGCAAAACAACGCATGGTATCATACAGATCGATATTGTAGAGTCCCTGATTTTTCAGGGTATGGTAAAGTGATTTTCCAGAACCATAGATAGATGTATCAGCTGCCCAAGCCGCAGCATATGTATTGCCAGCAAACCAGGGGGCTGTATTGGATCGAATCACCACATAGGCTCCATCAGGTACCACATTCTCAAGGAATTGCATGGCCTTTCTGCGCCAGGCTGTATCGCCAAGTAAATATTGGAAATTCTGTGTTCGCAATGGTCCACAGGTTGCCGCTACACTTCCATACAGACCGACGCCACCACTATAAACATTCTGCATCGCGCGGAACATCAGGGAATCATATACGTTGATGATAAGCTCATTGTAATTACATCCCCCGTTGTGGTGTACCTCACCATCTACCGAAATGGTAAAGTCGGCATTCTGCGTACCTCCTGTTGGATAGATCGCATTCCGGACGAATAGATTATGGGTGACCGGATGATACTTCCATCTTCGATCGGCCGAATCGATATACAATCTGTCTTCCGTCGATTGTGTATGCTGGAAGAAGTGAGACTGGTTAAATCCAAGTTCACTGTTTGCCAGATAAATAAAGGAAGCCGTGTTCCATTTGGCCGGATCACCGGCAGTATCCAGCGAAGACACTCTCCAATAATATACGGTACTATCTGTGAAGGTGAGTCCGGGGCTATATTCCAACAAACCTCCCGAAGTGGTCACGGTCTGGGCCAACTTGAATGGTGAATTAAAGAAGGCGGTAGTATCGATCTCAATTTTATACGGTTGCGAAACACTAAAGGGATTGGCAGTCGA
The DNA here is from genome assembly GCA_017303415.1 of Chitinophagales bacterium. Classification (NCBI taxonomy): domain Bacteria; kingdom Pseudomonadati; phylum Bacteroidota; class Chitinophagia; order Chitinophagales; species Chitinophagales bacterium. Next base: position 1,674,515 of record JAFLBJ010000001.1, on the reverse strand, counting down.
TGCGATCAGTTTGATGTTTTGTTTATTGATGATGGCAAGGTCAAGCGGATAAACCGGCTTGATATCGTCCTCATAAATAAAGAATGACTTGGTGACCGAGTTATTGGTCTCATACATCTCATCCACACGCATGTCCGCATCAATGGTTACCGTGATCTTGTTTAGGCCTTTATCACGGGCGGGAAGGATATGTAATGAAATAGCGATAGAATCCATATACCGGATACCGGCCAGTGTATCCCGATGCACAACCTCAGTGGAGCCATTGGGGTAGGTTCTCTTGACCTCCACCACGATTGAATCGTCGACCGCCATACCCATATTCATAAACCGGGCATTCACATTAAAAGACGTATCGGCAATCGAAAGGAACCCGGGATCGATCACCACCATAGGATCCTCCACTGCATAATCGGGTTTGGGTTGTGTGTTTAATTTCAGCGCCGGGTCTCCATGGAATGTATTCTCCTCTGCATGCATACGGGAGAAGAAGTCATTAAACGAGGTCGTCGCATACAACTGGTTTATGGATTGAAGCAAAATCTCCCCCATCGATTTGTTATAGAATGCAGGGCTCGATTGTGCCGAATAGGTCTGGGAATTATACCGATGGAGATAGTGCGCAATACCAAAGTGCGAGCTCGCCAGGAATGCAATACTGCCTCGCTGGTCGGCCAATACGAATTTCTCCGAAAGTGTTTCCTTAATAAAGAACCTTGCCGGGTTATAACTAAAGAAGTTACCCGCATTACAACCCATCACGATAAAGACCGGGTATTTTCCCTGGTTATTATATCGGTCGGGGTTGTCCAGGTTAAAATCCAAAACAGTAGCGGAAGAGTGCCCGAAGTAAGCCAACTGACTGATCCCGGTGCTGAACAGGTTCTGCAAGGTTTCATCTGTCAATGGTTGTACTGCATCAGCAGAGCTCTTACTAAAGGAAGCGACATTGGCGCCTACCAAGGTATCGGAAATAATGATCTTATAATTTTCCATATAACCTTCCAATTGGCGCTGCGTATTGGAATCACTGGCTCCTACTACATGGACAAAATTCTTGATCCAGGCTTTTTCGGAGATCAGGGGTGAGGTATATCGTTGTGCATCCTCATACTGTGTAATCTTGTTGAGGTAAACGGTTACTTCCTCACCATTGATGGCAGAAAGACGTCCAATGGGAGTATGGGGCAGGTACTGTGCTGAATCGGTGACCAGCAACCAATCAGAAGCCGGGGCGCCATAGGTAGGCACCAGGTTCAGTTTCTCCCCTTCCGGTGTACTTTGATAATAGTAATAATAGTCGTAGGTCATCCCATGGCCGATCAGGAAGACAAACCTGGGACGGGTAGCAAAATTATTCTTTGCCCAGCTAAGGAAGTTGCGCAAAGCGGCGGGGTTTTTCTTAATCCCCAGACCAAATTGGTCCACCAGTTCGTTGACCGGATAGATCTTAACATTAAAGCCGCCTCCGTTAGCAGAACTGCGATAGGCTGCATATTCATCCAGTGGGTGTGCGCCACCAGCAGTGGTATTCAGTACCGGATCAGAAATGATGATATAATCCCCTTGAAGCAGTGTGTTCGAATAATCAAGGAAATTACGGGTAATCATGCTTGTTACATTACGCAGGTTAGACGGATCCTGGCTTACCAGGACCAATTGTCTTTCTACGGCTGAGGGTTCCAACACAACACGCACCTGTCCGGGGGTTGCGATATTTGCCACATATCTTTTCCCATTGGTCAGGTCATAAAGAATGGGGGCTGTTGACCCATAGTTAAAGCTGGTGATCTGAAGATAATTCCCGGCCGGATTGGCAGGAAGACTGAATTCAAAATTCTTTTGTCCATCAAAATTGAATACCCGCGGATAGATCAATTCATATTGGGAAATGACCATCCGGTCATAGGTTCCGGGAGTTGTATTTTTGATCTCCACCTGCGCCGTTCCAGAACCCAGCAATGACAGCGGAACAGTACCTTGCAAACGTGCATAGTTTAGAAAGTCCACATTTTGCCCAAGGATGCTATCTCCGTTGATCTTGACACGGATATTCCGGATATTGATAGCATTTCCCGCTACATTCAGTTTGAAGGTAGCAGCAGGTCCGCCACTGTAGAGAAAAACGTTGTGGTATTGGGAAAAGGTGGCATTGGCGCCAATATCATAACAGATAAAATTCTCCCCACGGTCATAGGTAGAGGAGTGTACATATTCTCCGGCATCGATATAAAAACCCGGGTTTATATAGTCACGGCAATACTTGCCCTCTGTATACATGAAATAAGGTTCGGCAGGGAGCACATTTCCCGCTACATTATTGGCGGTGGTTACCAGCCGCAGATTCTGAGCGGTATTGGGATTGATGGTCAGGAAAAAAGCCACCGTATCCGTGATCATGCTATACTTGTCGATCAGTTTGTAATCCTGGTTACGGTATAATTCCCGGTCGGGATAACCATCATTGCGTAAGCCCCAGAACTCAATATACCCACCGCTGGCGAGGGGACCAGTAGCCGTGCTGGTATAAATGGGCACTTGCTTTCCATTCCGCCAGAGTTGGAATTGTTCCGCCGGTGTGCCGGCGATACCCAGACTGTTCAGGGTGGCCTGGGAAATGCGGTGCAACCCCGTAGTGCCTACACTGAATTTGTAGTAGGTTTTATTGTAATCGATCCATTCATTGTTGTAGGTCTGCCCCTGGACAAGCAAGGAGGCCGACAGCAGGATGAATAGTAAAAATCGTTTCATGGAATACTGTTTATTTAGGGTAGCGGTTACTTTTTCTTTTTCGGTTTAATCAGGTTCAACCGGAGTGAAAACACGTGCGTGAACAAGGGGTTCGCCTGGTTGGCCAGGTTGGTGAATGCATAGTCAATCGTCACATTCGACACATTGAACCCGGCGCCCGCACTGGGTTGATAGATCCATACCTTTTTCTGGTTCAGGGTATCCCCATCTGCCAGGGCCTGTTGAAAATTATTGATCCCGGCACGGAGAAAGAATACATTGTTGATATTGCACTCTAACCCCAGTTTTGGATCCACACTCACCGGATCGGCACTGATCACCGTATTCCTCTTACCGTCAAAAGTGAGGTCGAAGTTGGCTTCGGCCAATAAATTTACTTTTTTACTGATCTTGAAATCACGTGCCACACCCAGGACCAACCGGGGGGCCGTGAGCTCGGTGGATTTCACCGGGATATCATTGTTCGTCAGGTATAAAACTTCCTTTTCTCTCTCGGTAAAAGTGAATGACCAGGCGTTGAACGTGGTCGTAATATCCCGGGCCGACAAACCGAATTTCCACTTATCCTGGAAAATCTGTACCCCGGCATCCAGTCCAAAACCCCAGGCTTTGGCAAACCGTCCAACACTCCGGTGAATCACTTTGGCATTGACTCCAAAATGGATATTACGTTTATCCGACTCCTTTAGTTTTTGGGCCAGGGAAAAAATGAAAGCATAATCGGCAGAGGAAAAAGCCTGGATATTATTGTAATTGATGGAGCCATCGGGTTCTACCAGGAAAAGGGTATTCATGATGTCATCCACCGCAAACCGAAGCGCGCTGATTCCAAAGGTCCTTTTCTTATCCGTGGTGGGAATGGCGATACTGGCATAATCGTATTTTCCTATGCCGGCAAAATACTCGGCATGCATCAGGCTTAATTGAGGAACATCTTTTACCCCAACCAAACCGGCGGGGTTCCAATAACCGGAACTACCATCCTGAACAGAAGCTACCTGAGCACTACCCATGGCCAATCCGCGGGCACCAGCACCAATATTTAAAAATTCATTGGAATATTTCCTGAATTGGGAAAATCCTTGCGTGCAACAAAGGGCAAGACATAGGGTGAGAATGAGGGGTGGTTTTTTCATTCCAATTATTTTCGGATAAGCAATTTAAAATGACTGTTATTCATAGGATTAGACGGTCGGTAAAATTACAAATTGGCCTGCAGAATACATAGCTTCTGACAGGGATATGGATTAACTACTGAAAACGAAACAGTTAGAAAATTATTGCTTTAGGACGACGTTGCCGCTTTCTGTTTTACTTTTGCGGCACAAAATTGCACAGAATGAACCTGATTGAAGAACTCAGATGGAGGGGTATGATCCAGGATATCATGCCGGGAACCGAGGAACAACTCAAGAAAGAAATGACCACGGGCTATATTGGATTTGACCCCACAGCCGACAGTCTGCACATAGGCAGCCTGGTTCCTATCCTCTTACTGGTTCATTTTCAACGTGCTGGACATAAACCCATTGCCCTTGTCGGGGGTGCCACCGGTATGGTGGGCGACCCCAGTGGCAAAAGTGAAGAACGGAACCTGCTGGATGAAGCGACCCTGCAACGAAATGTGGCTGGCGTAAAAGCCCAGTTGGAACGGTTTCTTGATTTTGACCCGGCACGTCCCAACGCCGCGGAAATGGCCAATAACTATGATTGGTTCCGGGACATCTCCTTTATCGATTTTCTTCGGGATGTAGGTAAGCATATCACCGTGAATTACATGATGGCCAAGGACAGCGTAAAGAAACGGATCGATGGGGAAACAGGCATCAGCTACACCGAATTCGCCTATCAGTTAATGCAGGGCTATGATTTTTACTGGTTGTATAAAAACAAACAGTGTAAAATGCAAATGGGAGGAAGTGACCAGTGGGGAAATATGACCACCGGGACCGAACTTATTCGTCGCAAGGCAGGTGGCGAAGCCTTTGTATTCACCAACCCCCTGATCACAAAAGCTGATGGGGGTAAATTTGGCAAAACAGAGAGTGGAAATATCTGGCTGGATGCCAATAAAACAACCCCTTATCAATTCTATCAGTTCTGGTTAAACGCGACAGATACGGATGCGGAAAAATGGATCCGGATCTTCACCTTCCTTACCCAACCGGTAGTAAACGATTTGATAGCGGCACATCAAACGGATCCCTCCAAACGCCTGCTCCAGAAAAAACTGGCCGAAGAAGTTACGCGTTTGGTGCATGGTCAGGAAGAGTTGGATAAAGCGCTGGAGACAACGGCAAAACTATTCGCCAATCAATCAGCTCCTGCCGAGAGTCTTAGCCGGGAAGACCTGGAAAATATGGAGGGTGTTATCAAATTTAATTTTCCCAAAACACGGTTGGAGGAAGGCATAGATATCGTAAGTTTTCTGGCAGATTCCACCATCTTCCCCAGCAAAGGTGAAGCACGTAAAATGGTGCAAGGCGGTGGCGTATCGATCAATAGAAAAAAAGTGGAGGATGTGGCGTTTAAAGTAGAAACAGGCTTACTGCTTCACGGAGAATACCTGCTTATCCAAAAAGGGAAAAAAAGTTATTATTTGGTAAGTGTTCATTAATTCAGTTATGCGCAGTCGCGAAGTCTCGTGACTGCGCATAACCGATAATTCACTTCACCTCCATGGCTGCGCTGGCTTCCATCAGGAACTTTCGCGCGCTTACAACATATCCATTCCCTTTTTCACAAAAATGCACTTTCAAATTTTCAATGCTGATCGGATTGCCATCAGGTATATCCGCAATATTCGAATGCAGGATATCATGTCCATCCACGATCATCACCAATCCACTACCGATCGCTTCCATTTTATCCCCTTCGGTGATCAGCATACCGGTATCTTCTCCTAATCCAATACCAATACAGCTGGGATTGGTGGCCACTGCCTGGGCCAACCGACCAAAGCGTCCGCGTTTCTCAAAATGGGAATCAATAATCACCGAAGAAATAAAACCCAATCCGGCGGTCATTTTCACTTCGCCTTTGAGGTGGGCACGTGTGGCATTGCCTTCATAGATCATTGTGCTGCTCATGGCCATGGCCCCTGCCGAGGTACCCGCTATCAGGAAGTCCTCCTGCTGGTACCGCTTTTTTAATAAGGCCAAAAACTCTGTGCCCCCATCCGTTACACTTAACCGCATCTGATTGCCTCCGCTAAACATCACGGCCTGGCAGGCGCGTATCCGATCAAGATATTCGGGAACCAGTGTATCCTGTCGGGTCCGGATATGCATGAGACCGATATTGGTACACCCTATTTTCCCAAATGCATCCAGATAACCCTCCCCCACTTCATGCGGGATCATGGAGGCCGTAGTAATGACCTCTATTCGGGCGTTAACGCCTCCGGCTTCCTCCACCACCCGGCGAAGGATACCCAGTTCAAAAAAATTCAGGTTATTACGGAGAAATTCACCCTTCTCCAGGTCGGTTCCCTTATCCTCGGAGCCGCCTATCGCAATGAGTTTTCCTTTGGGGGTCATGGCTACAAATATAAAAATTTAGGCCTGACCACAATCATTTTTACTAATACTGATAGTCATTGTATCCCGAAATGTCCCTGGGTAGCTTGCTCTGATTGTTTACCAAAACTTCCCATATGAAGCCGACATGATTAAAATAAACTGTAAATCACTAAGGGTAAGGTTTATTTTAATCATCCAAGGCTCCATCTGGCCTCAACTAAATAAAATTTAAACAGATGAAAAAGATAGTACTGCTAGCCACTGTCGGATTAATCCTGGGAAACCTCTCCATCCATGCCCAGAATGGTACCCGCTTGATCGGGTATGATGCCAAAACCATCGGCCGCGGAGGAACGGTAACAGGAACTTTTGACAACCCCTCTCTGATGATGAACAACCCGGCTGGGATTGCCTTTCTGAACTCCTCCCAACTCGATATCAATTTTTCATTAATGGCCCCCGGCGTTAGCTTCACCAACGGCATTAATGATGCCGAAGGAGATAAGAAACTTTTTCCTCTCCCCTCTGTCTGGTATGTGCGCAAAATAAAAGAAAGCAAACTCACCTATGGCTTTGGTTTATATACGCAAGGTGGTATGGGTGCTGATTTCAAACTGAACCATGCCCTTTTCCCGGGCAAACAGACCTATCATTCAAAATTTGCGGTCATGCAAGGCGGCCCATCACTTGCCTACCAACTGAACAAACAATTATCCGTTGGTATATCCGCGCACCTGCTCTATAGTGGGATGGAATTTCAAATGCCCTTTAGCTTGCCCCCATCCATGCTGCAAGGTGTCATCAACCCACAAACCGGGATGACTTTCGGAGATATGTTTTCAGCCCCCTTTGAACAAGGAGGACTGGCCTATACCGAAGTGACCGCCGCAGCGAATATGCACGAACTCTCCACCTTTGGATTTGCCGGTAAGATCGGATTGGCCTATAAGCCCTCCGAAAAATTTTCCTTAGGGGTCAATTACAACATGCCAACCACCCTTCACTTCAAGAAAGGGAAGGCCGATATGGATATGTCCGCTCAAATGAATGATGCCTTTGGCAAAGTGGTCGCTGGCATCATGCAACAAAACCCCTCCATGTCACCGCAAGATGCCCAAACAGCTGCCATGGGTGCCTTTGCCCAAATGGGGATCGATCTGTCCAAAGGGGCCGTTGCCAATTACACACTCGATAATGAATTTGGATTGCCAGGTTCTTTGGCGGTTGGTATCTCTGTAAAGCCAGGACAACACCTGCGGCTGGGATTAGACCTTGAATGGATCCAATGGAAAAAAGCGTTTGACCAAATGGATATGAAGTTAAGCGGTGGCGCCAATCACAATATCAATACCATGATGGGAAACACGGGTTCTTTTGCCATGTATTTCCCGCTCGAATGGAAAAACACTGCTGTCATCCGCACCGGCGCCGAATTTGACCTGAGTAAAAAATGGATGGGACGTCTTGGTTATGCTTACGGAAGCAACCCGGTTCCCACTGCCACAATATTCCCTGTTTTCCCGGCCATTGTAAAACACCATGCCATGGCAGGTGTATCGGTACAAGCCTCGAATAAAGTAGCGCTTAATTTCGCCTACGAACATGCATTCAAAAGCGAATTGAAAGCAACAAACCCCAGTAAAATAGCAGAAGAATTTAGTGGAAGCACATCGAGCCTGAAAACCGATATCTTTCATGTTTCCCTTTCCTGGAAACTGTAGTAAATAAGAAACTTGGAACAGAGAAATTAGCTATAAGGAAGTAAGAAGAAATTCGAGGATTGTCATTTATTTCCTTATTCCTTATTTCTCTGTTCCTTATTTACCAGAACCTGCAAACTCCCTTATCCCTTCCACCAGTTTATCAAGGTCCTTGGTTGTAGTATATACATTCGGAGTAATGCGCACACCTTTGATATTTTCCCAGTTAATGGAAACCGTGTGTATTTTATGTTTGGTAAATAAATGGGTATCCAATTCTTCGGGTTTTCTTCCTTCAAATCCAATATTTCCGATCGCACATCCCCAATGCGGGTCAAGACTGGTATTGAATTTCACACCCTTCAGATCCTTTACTTTTTCCATCCAGTAATTCTTCAGATAATGCAGTCGTTTCTCTTTTCTTTCTCCACCGATCATATCATGAAACTCCAATGCTTTTCCAATGGCCTGTTCAATGAAAAACGGACGCGTACCCAGCGCTTCGAACTTGCGGATATTATCGCTAAGGGGTTCGCCTGCGGCAAACAAGGGGTATATTTTAGCGATCTTCTCTTTCCTGATGAACAACATGCCACTTCCTATTGGTGCATATAACCATTTGTGCAGGCTGCTGGCAAAATAATCGCATCCCAATTCTGAGACCTTGAAACGAAAATGCGCGAGGCTATGGGCGCCATCCACCAAAACCTCGATCCCGCGTGCATGCGCCGCATCAGCTATTTTTCTTACCGGGAGTATTTGTCCGTTCCAGTTGATCACATGCGTGATATGTACCACTTTTGTTTTCGCTGTAAAAGCCCTGGTAAACTGTTCTATCAGGTAGGATTCATTTTCACTTGGTAATTCCAGGTTGATCCAAACGAGTTTAATCCCATCCCGCAATTCCCTTTGCTTCCAGGCATTGATCATATTGGGATAGTCCTGTTTGGTCAGCACCACTTCATCCCCCTTTTGCAGCGGCAGGCCAAAGATGACGGTTTCCAATCCCTCGGATGAATTGCGATTGACGGTTACCTCTTCGGGATCACAACCAGCCATTGCCGCCAGGTTAGCGCGTAAAGGTTCACGACCCTGGTCAAGCACCCGCCACATATAATAACTGGGTGCTTCATTACTCAAATCGTAGTACCGCTTCATTGCTTCTGAAACTGTGCGTGGCGCCGGGCTTACACCTCCATTGTTCAGGTTGATGATACCCGGGTTTACGGTAAAAGCCTGTTGGATATAATACCAAAAATCCTCTTCGGAGGCCAGGTCCATCGCCGATACACCTTCTGCATTTCTAACAGCTGATTCAAGGTTACGACTCCAGGCCGGAATGGCGAGAGAGGAAAGTAAGCCTGTGGCAGTGTGTTGCAGAAAGCGGCGTCGGGTGGACATGGCGAGGGGTGTTGGTGTGAAGTAAATGTACGGAATTAGTCGTGAGGCGTCAGTCGTGAGACGTGAGTCGACCCACGACTCACGCCATTTCCCGGTTTTCCCGTATATTCATTCCCCAACCACTGTATATGAGAATACTCGAGATCAAAGTACTTAAAGGCCCTAACTACTGGAGCATTCGTCGTCCGAAATTGATCCAAATGAAGCTCGACCTGGAAGAGCTTGAGCAACAACCCACCAATCATATTCATGGGTTTCGTGACCGGCTGGAGAAAATGTTCCCTACCATGTATGAACACCGTTGTTCCGTGGGTGAACCCGGTGGATTTTTTCAGCGGGTGGAAGAAGGCACCTGGATGGGACATGTGATCGAACATATCGCCCTTGAACTACAAACCCTTGCAGGCATGGATACTGGTTTTGGCCGTACCCGTACACCGGAAGGAGAAAAAGAAGGAGTGTATTATGTGGTATTTAGTTATATAGAAGAGGATGCCGGAGTTTATGCGGCAAAAGCCGCTGTTCGGATCGCGCAATCATTGGTAGAAAATGCGGCCTATGATCTGGGAGAGGATATCCAAAAACTTCGGGAGATACGAGAGGATACCCGGCTTGGCCCTTCCACCGGATGTATTGTGGATGAAGCCGCCAAACGGGGCATCCCTTATATACGATTGAACAAGCAAAGCCTTGTTCAGCTCGGGTATGGTGTCCATCAAAAACGTATTCGCGCCACCATTGCTTCCACTACCTCGAATATAGCCGTTGATATCGCCTGTGATAAGGAAGAGACCAAAATGTTGCTTGAGGCGGCAGAGATACCCGTACCCCGGGGCACCGTTATCCGTACGGAAGCAGGTTTGGAAGAAGCCATAGAAAAATTTGGTTACCCATTGGTCATTAAACCGATCGATGGCAACCATGGAAAAGGAAATACCACCAATATCACCACCCGTGAACAAGCCCAACGGGCATTTGAAGCCGCTAAACATTATAGCCGTAGTGTGATCGTAGAACGATTTATCACGGGATATGATTTCAGGGCCCTCGTGATCAATTATAAATTTGTTTGCGCCGCGCTACGTACCCCTGCTTCCGTGGTGGGTGATGGCGAACACAATATTGAATGGCTGATCGAAGAGACCAACAAGGACCCACGCCGTGGGTATGGCCATGAAAAAGTACTGACACAGATCACGATCGATCAGTTTACCCAAAAAATGCTCGATGATGCAGGATATACCCTTTCCACCATACCCAAAAAAGGGGAAAGGGTCTTGCTTAAACCTACCGCCAATCTCTCTACCGGGGGTACATCCACTGATGTGACAGACGAGGTCCATCCGGCCAATATTTTCATGTTTGAACGCATTGCCAAGATCATCGGTCTCGATATCTGTGGCATTGATATCATGACCACCGATCTGCGTACCCCCGTTACCGAAAACGGAGGAGCGATCCTGGAGGTCAATGCCGCACCGGGTTTCCGGATGCACATCGAGCCTGCAGAAGGGTTGCCCCGCAATGTGGCTGAGCCGGTGGTGGACATGTTGTTTCCAAAAGGAAGTGTGGGACGTATCCCGATCATCGCTATCACAGGTACCAATGGTAAGACCACCACTACACGCCTGACCGCACATATTGCAAAATCGGCGGGTAAAAAAGTGGGGTACACCACCAGTGACGGGGTGTATATCCAGAATCAGTTAATGATGAAAGGGGATTGTACCGGACCGATCTCCTCGCAATTTGTGCTCAAAGATCCCACCGTGGATTTTGCCGTATTGGAATGTGCCCGCGGAGGGATCCTGAAATCCGGATTGGCCTTTCAAAATTGTGAGGTAGCTGTTGTTACCAATGTCGCGGAAGACCATATCGGTCTGGGAGGTATATACAATGTGGAACAAATGGCGCGTGTAAAGGCGGTGGTACCTGAAACCGTATTTCCACATGGCTATGCTATCCTCAATGCAGATGATGAGTTGGTGTTTAAAATGAAGAAAGACCTGAAATGCAATATCGCGTTGTTTAGCATGGATGAAAATAACCCGCGGATCAAATCGCATTGCAATGACGGAGGCCTCGCCACGGTATTTGAGAATGGGTATGTTACGATCATGAAAGGAAACTGGAAGATCCGCGTAATGGCCGCCAAGGATATTCCCATCACCTATGATGGAAAGGCCATTCACAATATCAATAACTGTTTACCTGCCGTTTTGTCCACCTATCTTTTCCGTGATATCACGATCGATGATATCCGGATCGGGTTACAAACTTTTATCCCTTCAGAAAGCCTTACCCCCGGCCGCCTGAACTTCTTCCACTTCAAGCATTTCACCATGCTGGCCGATTTTGCGCATAACCCGCATGGGTTGAACCTGCTTTGTGATTTTGTAAGCAAACTGGATTACCCCATTAAGATCGGGGTGATTTCCGGAACAGGTGACCGTCGTGATGAGGATATCCGGGAACTGGGGCGTATATCGGCCCGGCATTTCCAGGAGATCATCATTCGTTGTGATAAAAACCTCCGGGGTCGTACCGCTGACGAGATCATCGGCCTGCTCCAGGAAGGTATACAGGAGATCAATCCCCAGGTACCGACCATGGTCATTCCCAACGAAGATGAGGCATTGGAATACATCTATGCCCATCACCAACCAGGGGCCTTGTATACCATCATGTGCGACGTGGTAGCAAGGGCTTTGGATAAAATAAGGGAGTTAAAGGACCGGGAGACTGCAGTTTAGTTTCTCGCAGAGCACGCAAGAAAAAAACGAACGCTACGGCAATCCTTTGACAGCCGCTGCGCCCGACTAACTCTTGGCGCCCGCCGCGAGAAACCAAATCTCCCACTGATTTTCAGGCTTTTCTATCAAAAAAAATCCTAAAAACCGCGGTCTTGATGCCGAATAATCCCTATATTTGCACTCCCAAAATCGGATTGACCCATGGTGTAACGGTAGCACTACAGATTTTGGTTCTGTCTGTTAAGGTTCGAATCCTTATGGGTCAACGAAACCCCGCGTCAATCGTGGGGTTTTTCTTTTTGCTCCTTCTACAAACCCTGGAAACCTGGTATCAGGAATCGCATAAACCGGGTTGTTTCATCATCCATTAGAAATTAGTTTTGACAAAAATTGAAATATGGGTTTTGTCTATGCCGATATCCGCCTGATCAACCATGGAGATCTGATTCTTGTAAATAAAAACCTTAAAGGGGAGGAAGAGGTCAGGCATATTAATCTTCGTATTCTTGTTGATACCGGCGCTTATCAAATGTGTATTAATGAATCTGTACGGGAGATACTGGACCTTCCCATTCTGGAGGAAAGGTGGGTGGAATTGGGAGACGGTCGCTGGGTTAAATTACCGATTGCCGGACCAGTCGAGGTACGTTTTGAAAATCGGATGGCCATTTGTAATGCAATTGTTCTTCCCGGAGAAGCGGAGCCTCTTTTAGGTGCTATTCCCTTGGAGGAACTCGATGTGATCATAGACTCGAAAAGACAGGAGCTGCTGATCAATCCGGTTCATCCGGATGGAGCCGTGTTGCGGGTGTAGGAAAGGCTTTTAGCCTTTAGCTGTTATATTATTCAAACATTGCTTCAAACTCTCCTTCCAGGGCTTTAAAGAAATTCCAAACCCTTTCACAAAAGAGGTTTTATCCAGTACGGAATAGGCGGGTCTTGCCGCAGGAGTTGGATAGGCAGAGGTAGGTATAGGCTGTACCTTACAGTTGCTTCCAATATGATCGCGTATCGCCACGGCAAAATCATACCAACTGAGCACGCCTTCATTACTGAAATGATAAATACCGGGGTGCCAATTTTTTTTATTCCTTTCGGTCTGCCGAATGATGTTCAACATGGCTTCCGCCAGATCAGCGGCATAGGTAGGTGAACCAATTTGATCACTCACTACAGAGATGGATTCCCGTTCTTTCATGAGTTGGATCATCGTCTTAACAAAATTCTTCCCAAACTCAGAATAGACCCAGGAGGTCCGAAGAATGATGGAGTCCGGATTATTTTTTATGGCCAGCTCCTCCCCTTTTTGTTTGGAAGCACCGTATACACTTTGCGGATCGTTGGGGTCATCCGGAAGATAGGGGCTATTGCCTTTCCCATTGAAAACATAATCCGTGGAAATATGGATAAAGTGGGTGCTATATTCCCGGCAAACCTCTGCTAATACGCCTACCGCTTCGGCATTGACCTGAAAGGCCAGTTCCTTTTCCTGCTCCGCACGGTCAACGGCCGTATAAGCAGCGGCATTAATGCAATAGGCGGGCTTAAGGGTATGAAAGAAATTTCGAACCAGGGGAAAATGATGAATGGGCAGATCCTCCCGGGAGAGAAATACAAATTCAAAGTCAGGAAAAGAAGTGGCGATCGCCCGTAATTCCTTACCCAATTGGCCATTGGCCCCGGTCACTAGTATGTGGGGGAGGCTTGACATTCCCGATAGAATTAAAATTGAAACTCATTCCGGCACACCGCAAAGGTCGGCAATTGTTTGTCTTTATCCGAAATGATCTCCTTTCCTGCGGGGATCTTCCAGTCAATGCCCAGGGCTGGGTCATTGTAAAGAATACCAGCTTCGGACCGTTTATTGTAAAAATGGTCACATTTATACATTACCTCTGCTTCTTCACTTAATACAGAGAAGCCATGGGCAAAACCGGCCGGAATGAACAATTGCCTTCGATTGTCGGCACTCAACTCAATGGCATAAACCTGTTGATAGGTAGGTGAACCTTTCCGAATGTCAACCACAACATCATAAATAACACCGCGAATCACCTTGACCAATTTGGCCTGGGCAAAAGGAGGAAGTTGATAATGCAGCCCGCGGATCACCCCGTAACGGGAAAAGGATTGGTTATCCTGTACAAACCGGTTGAATATACCGGCCATACGGAATTTTCGTTGATTATAGGACTCAAAGAACCAGCCCCGGCTGTCTTGCATGACTTCCGGTTCAAATAAGATCAATCCTTCAAAATCCGTTTTTACAAATGGCATATTATAAACTCCGGTATGGGCGGCTGCTGATTTTATTGCGATAATTTCCCTTCAGGTCATAAATGACCGCATGGGGTTTGGTGATCGAAGCAAAGTAAGCATCATCATAATCGGAATACTCGGAATGGGAAACAGCCACGATCACCGCATCATAATCATTTCCTTTTTTATCGGCCAACCCGAATCCGTATTCATGCAGCAGTTCGTCGGAAGAAGCATGGGGATCATGAACATCCACATTCACAAAAAATGACTGCAGTTCTTTAACCACATCAGCCACCTTGGAATTCCGTATATCGCTTACATTCTCTTTAAACGTTGCGCCCATGACCAATACACGGGCAGATTTTACATCATTGACATGTTCAATGATATGACGAACCACTTTCCGTGCTACGTAGACACTCATGCCATCATTGGTATGACGCCCGGCCAGAATGACCCGGGAATTGAACCCGAGTTCCGATGATTTATAGGTAAGATAATAAGGATCCACCCCGATACAATGGCCACCAACCAGTCCCGGATAGAACTTCAGGAAGTTCCACTTGGTGCCGGCTGCTTCGAGTACTTCGTAAGTATTGATCCCCATTTTATCAAAAATGATGGAGAGTTCATTCATCAGGGCGATGTTGAGGTCGCGCTGGGTATTCTCAATGATCTTGGCGGCTTCGGCCACCTTGATCGAAGAGGCACGGTGTACCCCTGCCTTTACAACCAACTCATATACTTTAGCGATCTCATCCAGCGATTCCTTATCGCAACCCGACACTACTTTTACCACATTGGCCAGGGTATGCTGTTTATCACCCGGGTTGATCCGCTCGGGGGAATAACCAAGTTTGAAATCCTTACCCATTTCAAGACCCGAGAGTTTGGTGATCACCGGCAGGCAATCCTCCTCTGTACAACCGGGGTAAACAGTGGATTCAAAAACGACATAATCACCCTTCTTTAACACCTTGCCAATGGTTTCAGAGGCTTTTTTTACTGGTGTCAGGTCAGGTACATTGTGTTCGTCAACAGGGGTTGGTACGGCCACAACAAAGAACCTGGCTTCACGCAGATCATCCAGATTATTGGTAAATTGAATATCACATCCGTCAAATTCCTCCGGACTTAATTCATTGGAAGGGTCGATCCCTTTTTTCATCAGGTCGATGCGGGAAGGGTTGATGTCAAATCCGATTACAGAAATACGACGGGCAAAGGCCAAAGCGATCGGCAGGCCGACATAGCCCAATCCGATCACGGCCAGTTTATTCTTTTTGTCGAGTAACTCCTGATACATGGTAGCTTTGGTTGGTAAGTGTGGCTATTTGGAACTGGTAAATTCTTTGGGTTGTTTGGCCCACTCTTCGGGTGGGAGTGATTTGAAATAATCATAGGTCAGTTTCAATCCTTCGGAACGATTGACCTTGGGTGACCATCCGAGTATCTCTCTGGCCTTGGTGATATCGGGTTTACGCTGCTTGGGATCGTCCACCGGCAATGGTTTATATACGATCTTCACTTTGTTTCCGGTAAGCTTCAGTACTTCCTCTGCAAAATCCTTCAGGGATATCTCATCAGGGTTCCCAATGTTCACGGGTTTCACGTAATCACTCATCAGGAGTTTGTAAATTCCGTCCACGAGATCATCCACAAAACAGAAACTACGGGTTTGTGATCCATCACCAAAAACGGTGAGGTCTTCTCCACGCAGGGCCTGTCCGATAAAAGCAGGCAACGCACGACCATCATTCAACCGCATCCTGGGTCCATAGGTATTAAAGATCCGGATGATCCGGGTCTCCACCCCATGAAATGTGTGATAGGCCATGGTGATCGATTCGAGATAACGCTTGGCCTCATCGTACACCCCTCTGGGGCCAACAGGGTTCACATTACCCCAATACTCTTCGGTTTGCGGGTGTACCAGGGGGTCGCCATATACCTCACTGGTAGAGGCTACCAGGATTCGTGCGCCCTTGGCTTTTGCCAGACCGAGACAGTTATGGGTACCCATGGCGCCAACCTTCAGGGTTTGGATGGGGATCTTTAAATAATCTATGGGACTGGCGGGTGAAGCAAAGTGCAGGATATAATCGAGTTTACCGGGGACATGAATGAATTTGGTTACATCATGATGGTAAAACTCAAACTGCTCCAGTTTAAACAGGTGTTCTATATTCCGGAGATCACCGGTGATCAGGTTATCCATGCCAATGACATGATAGCCTTCTTTGATAGCGCGGTCACAAAGGTGCGATCCGAGGAATCCGGCAGCGCCGGTCACTAATACCCTTTTTCTTTCCATGTTGTTTTGGTTTATTTGGATACGCCTCTTCCCACACTCTCATAATGAAAACCGAGTTGACTAATAGCCGTTACATCAAAGAGGTTACGGCCATCAAAGATCACTTTGTTCTTCAGACTGGAAACGATCTTCAGGAAATCAGGGGTCCTGAATTCATTCCATTCTGTGGCGATGATCAAGCCATCAGCACCATCGAGACACTCATATTGGCTTTCGGCGAAATTGATCTTATCCCCCAGCAATTGCTTCACATTCTTCATTGCTTCGGGGTCAAAGGCAGTGACCGTTGCTCCTTCATTGAGGAGGTAATCGATCATGTATAAAGCCGGAGCCTCGCGAATATCGTCTGTATTTGGTTTGAAGGCCAATCCCCACAAGGCAAAATGTTTGCCTTTCAGATTGCCTTTGAAATAGTCTTTTACTTTTGGCATGAGGTGAAGCTTCTGCTTCTCATTCACATCCATTACCGCATTCAGGATACGGAAATCATAATCCACTTCTTTGGAGGATTTCACCAGGGCCTGAACATCTTTAGGGAAACAGCTACCCCCATACCCGATACCCGGGAAGAGAAAGCGTTTTCCGATACGCAGGTCTGTACCAATACCCAAACGTACCATGTCCACATCGGCACCCAGCCTTTCGCAAAGCAGGGCGATCTCGTTCATGAAAGAGATCTTGGTGGCCAGGAATGAATTGGCGGCATATTTGGTCAATTCGGCGGAACGTTCATCCATATAGATCACGGGGTTGCCCTGGCGCACAAATGGCGCATAGAGTTCACCCATGAGTTTTTTCGCCCGTTCAGAGCTGGTGCCGATCACAACACGGTCGGGTTTCATGAAATCATCTACGGCTACCCCTTCACGTAAGAACTCGGGGTTGGATACCACATCAAATTCCACCTTGCAATTGGCGGCGATCGCGGCATGCACTTTTTCTGCCGTTCCTACAGGAACCGTGCTCTTGTCCACAATCACTTTATAATCTTTCAGTATATGACCAAGATCTTTGGCTACACCCAAGATATATTTAAGGTCGGCCGAGCCATCTTCTCCGGGAGGGGTTGGCAGGGCAAGGAAAATGATCTGTGCGTCTTTGATCCCTTCCTCCAGGTTGGTGGTAAAATGGAGGCGTTCTTCACGAAGGTTACGGATAAAGAGCTTTTCCAGACCAGGTTCATAGATGGTGATCTGTCCATTGGAAAGTTTCTCCACTTTGGCTTTGTCGATGTCAACACAGGTAACGGTGTTACCAGTTTCAGCAAAGCATGTTCCGGTCACGAGTCCGACATAACCGGTGCCTACAACTGCGATTTTCATGTACGATCAGGGGTTTTGGTTAATGTATTCAAGTACGGTGGTTGTTATATAAGTGAGTTGTTCTTCATCCAGTTCGGTGTGTATCGGTAAGGAAATGACCCTCTCCGTAAGCCAGTCAGTAACGGGCAAAGACACCCCTGTAGTATGGAACGCATCAAACATTTTTTGCTTATGTCCGGGAACCGGATAATAGATCATCGAGGGAATGGACTTTTCCGCAAGGTAGCGGTTCAATCCATCGCGGTCCACGCCATCCAGGATCAGGGTATATTGGTGAAAGACATGTTCACTCCAGGGTGCCCGGTAAGGCACCGTGATATGGGGATTACCGGCAAAGGCTTTATCATACCAATCGGCTGCCGCTCTGCGGGCCTGGATATACTCGTCAAGGTGCTGCAATTTGATGTTCAAAATGGCGGCTTGCAGCGTATCCAGCCGGCTATTACATCCAACCCGGTCATGATAATAACGTTTACTCTGCCCATGATTGGCGATCATCCGCATTTGTTCGGCAAGCTTATCATCATGGGTAAAGATGGCGCCTCCGTCTCCATACCCACCCAGGTTTTTGGAGGGGAAAAAGGAGGTGGTGCCAATATCTCCGATGGTACCGGTTTTTTTAACCGCTCCATGAGAGAATGTATAGGATCCCCCGATGGCCTGGGCATTGTCTTCGATCACATACAGGTTGTATTTTTCAGCAATGGCCAGGATCTCTTCCATGGGTGCCGCATGTCCATACAGGTGAACGGGTACAATGGCCTTGGTGCGTGGGGTGATCGCCTTTTCCAGCGAAACGGGATCCATGCAAAAGGTCTTGGGGTCGACTTCCACAAATACGGGTGTCAAACGCAACAGGGCTATGACCTCAGTTGTGGCGATGTAAGTAAAGGAAGGGGTAATGACCTCGTCACCGGGTTTGAGGTCAAGCGCCATCATGGCGATCTGGAGGGCATCGGTCCCATTGGCGCAGGGAATCACATGCCTGGCCCCGGTGTAGGCAGCCAGTTGACTGGCAAAATCCTGTACCGGTTTACCGTTGATAAAGGCGGAACTTTCCAGCACAGCGATCACAGCGGCATCCACTTCAGATTTGATCTTGTGGTACTGCTGTTTCAGGTCGACCATTTGTATCGGGCGCATAGTGTCGGATTTAATTGGCTTTTACCCGAATCATGCAGGTAAGCTTTGATTTATAATTACATAAAAAAGCAAAAGCCACTCTAAAACTGGCGCAAAAATAGTAAAATATGGCTGGTTTTCATGTTTAGGGCGGGAATTAACAAGGAGGCAATATGCTGAGGCAGG
Organism: Chitinophagales bacterium; assembly: GCA_017303415.1. Taxonomy (NCBI): domain Bacteria; kingdom Pseudomonadati; phylum Bacteroidota; class Chitinophagia; order Chitinophagales; species Chitinophagales bacterium. The sequence goes on along the minus strand of JAFLBJ010000001.1, from coordinate 1,655,183 downwards.
TATTAATTAACTACAGAGACACAGAGGAATATTGATTAATAATTTATAATCATTGGTTATTGGCTGGGGGGTTATCCGATTATGTTATCGGGGAATTATGCAAAAAACCAGACTAAATAACCAATAATCCTCTGTGTCTCTGTGGTTCAAAACAATTAATAGACAAGTTTTGAGATCCAAATACCATCCCCCAACCTATTTTTGTTACTTCATCAATATAAAACGTCCTTTTTGTCCCTGTTTTTCTACCATATCGCCCTTTTTCTTTACCAGGCCGCTGTCCGTCTGGTAGCGCCCTTTAATACCAAGGCCCGGTTATGGGTGGAAGGCCGAAAAGGCATTTGGGAAAAACTGGGAAAAGCCATTGGAGAGAAGGACAAATGGATATGGATGCATTGCTCCTCCTTGGGAGAATTTGAACAGGGGCGGCCGGTATTGGAGCAACTCAGAAAACAATATCCGAACCATCGCCTCCTGCTAAGTTTCTTCTCTCCTTCCGGGTATGAGCAGCGAAAAAATTATCCCGGGGCAGACCTGGTGACCTATCTCCCGCTTGATGGACCCGCCAATGCCAGGCGATTCCTCGATCTGGTAAAGCCGGAAAAGGTCTTCTTTGTAAAATACGATTACTGGTTTTATTATCTCAAGGGCTGCCATGACCGGCAGATTCCCTTGTATATTTTTTCCGCCATTTTTCGTCCGGCCCAACCATTTTTCAAATGGTATGGCGGTCTTCACCGGCAAATGCTGGGATTTTTCACGCGCCTGTTTGTTCAGGACAAAGCCTCGTTTGATCTGTTGGAAAAACATATCCCGGGATTGCCAGTGTCCATTGCAGGTGATACCCGGTTTGACCGGGTGGTGGAGATCGCAGAAGGATCTGTAGTACCCGCGATCGTTCAGGCTTTTAGTGATGGTCACACCGTGTTGGTAGCCGGAAGTACCTGGCCCGCAGATGAAGCCGTACTGAGTGATGCATTGTCGCATTTCCCGGAAATAAAATGCGTAATCGCCCCGCATGAGATCAGTGATAAACACCTGACCGAATTAGAAGATCTCCTCCCCTCTACCATACGCTATTCGCGGTACACCGAAGGAACTTCAGCCCGGGTACTGATCATTGACAATATTGGCATGTTATCTTCCTTGTACCGGGTGGCCACCGTCAGTTATATCGGTGGGGGATTTGGGAGCGGCATCCACAATACACTGGAAGCAGCGGTGTATGGAGTGCCGGTTTTATTTGGGCCAAATTATCAGCGCTTTCGGGAAGCAGTGGAATTGGTGAAATGCGGGGCAGGATTTGTGGTGAAAAATAAAGAGGAGATGAAGCAAGTGTTGGATGGCTTATTTAATGATGAACAAGCGCGAAAAGTTGCGGCGCAACAGGCTTCGGAGTATGTAAAAATGGGTCGTGGCGCGACGGAGGGGATATTGGGGGGGTGGAGATCAGGGATGGCAGATGAAGGATGACAGATGACAGATGACGGATGTTGGATGTTGGATGTTGGATGTTGGAATCTTGCTGTGCGAGACCTCCGGTCTCGCACTTTTCTCCCGTCGCCTCTGGCGACATATAAATAGTAAGAATAAATTTAAATGATCTGAAATCGAGTCGCCAGAGGCGACAAGACAATCGTGCGAGACCAGAGGTCTCACACAGCAAGACTCCAACATCCATCATCCAACATCCAACATCCAACATCCGTCATCCGTCATCTGTCATCTGTCATCCACCATCCAACATCCGTCATCCGTCATCAGTCATCCGCCCCCTACCTCCCCCCAAACCTCCGCTTCACCAACTGATAAAAATGGATAACGGTTTCGCTGCCGGCATCCCAACCGAGTTTGATTTCCAATTCGCGGCTGATCCAATATTCGGCTTCGGAGTGGACCCCGAAATTATTGATGGTCTTCAGGCTTCTTTCATACATGGCCTCATCTCCCCGAAATAGTTCACTGATAAATGTAAACCGGTCATTGATCCCAATGGCTTTGCGCAGGTCCTGTACCGGGTCGCCGATAAGGGTACCGCCCACTTCGCTTTTTGGTACACTCAACCGGTCGTTGATGGAAGTATTTTGTTCTGCCAGGGCTTCATTGATCTCCCTGGAAGTTTTTTGATGGGTCAATGTAGGTATTTCCAGTATGGGATCATAGCTATAAGCGGGCGGGGCTACCGGTGCTTCGATCTTTTTTTCTTCGATGACAATTTCCTCTTCTACCTGTACCATGGCCATGCGCGCACCGGAGGCGGGATAAACCACTGCTACTTTGGAGGTACCAAGGGTTCTTCCCTTTTGGGCCTGTACCTGTTGCAGGGCTTGTTGTAGTGACTGTACCGTCAGGAGCATTTGGCCGGCATCAGCCTGCTGGTCAGCCTGTTGCTTCAATTTATCAATAAGTGCCTTGATTCTTTCCATGAGATTTCCCTTACTTTTGAGCGTTTCGCTGAAAGTTACAAACTGTTTGCCAATGACGCCATAATTGGGGCATTGGTACCAAAATATTAACAATGTTTATCGAACCGCGCATTCATGGGGAAAAAAGAGGCTGGATCGAAGTGATCTGCGGGTCGATGTTTTCGGGAAAGACGGAGGAATTGATCCGCCGACTGAAAAGGGCCCGCATCGCCAACCAAAAAGTGGAGATCTTCAAACCCGGGATCGATACCCGGTATGATGAAGAAAAGATCGTTTCGCATGATGAAAATGCCATTCTCTCCACGCCTGTTGACAATTCTCAAAAAATACTCCTACTTGCCCAAACCGTAGATGTGGTGGGTATTGACGAAGCCCAGTTCTTTGATCCCGAGATCGCTGAGGTCTGTGATGAGTTGGCCTTCCGGGGTATCCGGGTGATCGTAGCCGGACTGGACATGGATTATATGGGTAAGCCCTTCGGGCAAATGCCTTTCCTGATGGCCAAGGCGGATTACGTGACGAAACTACATGCTATCTGCATGCGTTGTGGCAATATCGCCAGTTACTCATACCGCAAAATCCCCAACGATGACCAGGTGATGCTGGGTGAAAAGGATGTGTACGAACCCCTTTGCCGTCATTGTTATAGCCTGGAACGCTAATGACACTCCTGCGACAAATATGGACCCTCTTTCGCAAGGACCTCTTATTGGAGATCCGGCAACAGTATAGCTTTTATGGAATCTTACTATACATCGGTTCCACCACTTTTGTATTGTACATGGCGTTGGAAACCCCCGAAAGCCGGGTCTGGAACGGACTTTTCTGGGTGATACAGTTGTTTATCTGTATCAATGCGGTGGCCAAGAGTTTCTTGCAGGAAAGCCGGGGCCGTATGCTCTATTTTTATTCCATTATACCCCCTTCGGCCTTTGTTCTTTCCAAACTTTTCTTCAATACCCTGCTGATGGTTTTGATGAGCCTGCTCAGCCTGCTTCTTTTTGTGCTTTTTCTGGATAATCCCGTGCAAAAAATGGGGCCTTTTGTCGGACTGGTATTGATCGGGAGTTGGAGCCTGTCGCTGGTATTTACTTTTTTGGCAGCGATAGCGGCCAAGGCCCAGCAAAACGCGGCCATCATGGCCATTTTGGGTTTCCCCATTATCATTCCCCAGTTGATCCTGCTGATGCGACTGTCCCGCTCCGTGTTTACACTTACCGGTTCCATGCCCGTTAATGTCATCCTTCTTTTATTGGCACTGGATGCGCTGATCATTGTGCTGGCGGTGATTCTTTTTCCGTTTTTGTGGAAGGATTAGGGGCGGGATGTTGGATGTTGGATGATGGATGTTGGATGACGGGGGACCGGGGTCCGAAGTCCGGCTTTCCAACTTTGGTCATTAGTCCTCCAACATCCATCATCCAACATCCAGCATCCAACATCCACCATCCAAAAAAACGAATTCTTACTCCAAAAAACCTAATTACCCTAAATTTGCGCAACGATTGCAGGCCCAATACCGCTAAAACCCGCGCGGCATTGTCGACCTTTACCAATTTTTCTTTATGCGAAGATCCTGGTGGAAAATAGCTAGTGTACTTCTCCTGGTCTATACCTTCACGGTTGGAATATTAGGAGAAGTGCCCCGCCTCCCTCAATTGGAAGAAACCATCCGCAATCTGTATTTCCATGTCTGTATGTGGTTTGCCATGATGATACTCTTCATCATTTCCGTGGTACACGCCATCAAATACCTGCGTACGGGTGATCTGCGCTCGGATATTTGCAGCCGGGAATATGCCGTCGTGGGAATCATTCTCGGTATCCTGGGTTATGCCACCGGGGCCATCTGGATGAATTATACCTGGGCCGACCCCAATATCCCCAATATCACGTTTAGCATCATTGCCAAAGAACCGAAACTGATCGGTGCCGCTATCGCCCTGCTGATCTATTTCGCTTATCTCGTACTTCGCGATTCCATTCAGGATATTGATAAAAAAGCCCGCGTGAGCGCGGTGTACAACATTTTTGCTTTTGCCATGTTGTTTCCCTCCATTTGGATACTCCCCAGGGTTCTCCCCAGTTTGCACCCGGGCGGAAGCGAGGGAAACCCTGCTCTTGATTTCAAAGCGGCTGATGCCAGGCTACGCATGGTCTTTTATCCGGCTATCGCGGGTTGGACCCTTCTGGCTGTTTGGATCACGACTATCAAGATCCGGATACGTTATATTAAAGACAAATCAATTTTGAACCCATGATACGCAGAATACTCACTTTACTCCTGACCTTCTTGCTTGCTACCGGTCTGTTTGCACAGACCGATGCCAATGGCCAGGCCGAAATGGCTGACCTGATGCGCAGCAATGGAAAAATATATGTCGTGGTCGCCGTGATCCTGACCATCCTGCTCGGACTTGTCCTCTATCTGGTGCGTATCGACCGGAAAATTTCCAGGCTGGAAAAAGAAAAATAAGCAAACACTTGCCATATCATATCATTTAAAAATCACAACACATGTCAGCAAATACCGATTACAGTTTTTTCGGCGACGTATGTAAAAGTTTTGACAAAGCAGCCAAGTTCACCAAATGGGACAAAGGGATTCTGGAACAGATCAAAGCCTGTAATGCCGTTTACCGGATGCGATTTCCGGTAAAGATGGATGATGGCCGGATAGAAGTGATCGAAGCATACCGGGTACAACACTCCCATCACAAAGCGCCCTGTAAAGGGGGTATCCGTTTTGCCGCCGAGGTAAACCAGGATGAGGTGATGGCCCTTGCTTCGCTGATGACCTATAAATGCGCTATCGTTAACGTTCCTTTTGGAGGTGGTAAAGGCGGTATCAAGATCAATCCCCGGAAGTATTCTCCTTATGAACTGGAAAAGATCACCCGTCGTTATACCTCCGAGTTGGTAAAAAAGAATTTTATCGGACCCGGTACAGATGTACCTGCACCTGATTACGGAACGGGCGAACGTGAAATGGCCTGGATCGTAGATACCTATACCACTTTGAAACCCGGAGAGATCGATGGGTTGGGTTGTGTTACAGGTAAACCAGTTTCACAAGGCGGGGTGCGTGGACGCCGTGAAGCCACCGGCCTCGGTGTATTCTATGGCGTGCGTGAAGTGTGTGGTATGGAGGATGTCATGAAGAACCTGGGGCTGACTACAGGATTATTAGGAAAACGTGTTATCGTTCAGGGTTTGGGTAATGTGGGTTACCATTCTGGTTATTATTTTCAAAAGGCCGGTGCCAAGGTAACCGCCATCGCCGAATATGAAGGGGCCATTCACAACGAAGATGGTCTGGATGTAGATGCTGTATTTCAACATAGAAAAACGACGGGGTCGATTCTCAACTATCCCGGCGCAAATAATATCGAGAAGAGCCTGGAAGCACTGGAACTGGAATGTGATATCCTGATCCCCGCAGCCCTGGAGAATGTGATCAATGCCAGCAATGCGGACCGCATCAAGGCAAAGATCATTGGAGAAGCCGCCAACGGACCTATCACTCCCGAAGCGGATGAAGTGCTGATCAAAAAAGGAACCCTTGTCATTCCCGATATGTTCCTCAATGCCGGCGGGGTGACCGTTTCCTATTTTGAATGGTTAAAGAACCTGAGCCATGTACGCTATGGCCGTCTGGAAAAACGCTTTACCGAAAACCTCAACAGCCATATCCTCAGCCAAATGGAAGTGCTGACCGGAAAACAGGTATCCCCCAGCGAAAGAGAGTTTATCATGCATGGGCCTGATGAAGTTTCCCTGGTTCATAGCGGCCTGGAAGAAACCATGATCAACGCCACCCGCGAAGTAATGGATACCTGGAAAGCAAATCACGATATCCCGGATATGCGTACTGCCGCCTACGTTGTTGCGATCAATAAGGTGGCTACGAGTTATGTGGAGTTAGGTATCTTCCCTTAAGATTTGTGTGTAAGTTGTTTAACCGCAAGGGCGCAAAGTTCACCGCAGAGAACAAGAGAACGCAGAGTTACGCAGAGTGATACTCTCTTATTTATTTTGGTTTTTTTAATAATTAATCTAATTCCAAAGTAAACACAGGTATTTAAATACCATGTCAAGAATCTTTAATCACTCTGCGTAACTCTGCGTTCTCTTGTTCTCTGCGGTGAACTTCGCGCCCTTGCGCCCTTGCGGTAAATTTTAATATATGATCAAAATCTCTTTCCCTTCCCCAAACTTTCGCATTCGCAAAGAACAGGGTCGTGATCAACTCTTTGATCCGCTGAGGAAACAATGGGTGGTACTCACACCGGAGGAGTGGGTCCGACAGAATTTTATTCAATACCTGGTTCAAACCCTGCAATTCCCCGAAGCATTGATCGCCGTGGAAAAACAAATGAAGCTTGGCGAATTGAACAAGCGGTTTGATATTCTCGTGTACGATAAGGACCATCAACCCTGGATGATGGTGGAATGCAAAGCCCAGACAGAACCCCTGGCCGAAAAGGTCTTTGACCAGATTCTCCGCTATCATGTTTCTATTCCCGTCACCTACCTCGTCATCACAAATGGCGATTATACACGCGCCTGGCGAAAGGAAACAACCGAACTTGTAGAATTATCTGCCCTCCCCTCTTTTTAATTGTTACTTGCCGCATCCGCAGTGGAAAACACAGCGATCGCTGCGAGAAACGGATATATTTAAATAAATTCCCAATCTTTGCATAAACCTCCCACACATGAAGACCAAAGAAGCCATTGTCAACAACTGGTTACCCCGCTACACCGGTGAAAAGCTGGAGAATTTTGGGAAATACATCCTCCTGACCAATTTCGGGAACTATGTTACCATGTTTGCCGATTGGCACAAAGTGGAAGTAATCGGCCGTGACAGACCTATGCAATGCGCCACCGCCGATGGTATCACAATCATCAACTTTGGTATGGGAAGCCCCACTGCCGCCACCATCATGGATCTTCTCACAGCGATCAAACCCAGTGCCGTATTGTTTTTAGGAAAATGCGGAGGGTTGAAAAAAAGAAATAAACTTGGCGACCTCATACTCCCCATCGCCGCGATACGTGGTGAAGGTACCTCGAATGACTATTTCCCTTCCGAAGTACCCGCCCTCCCTGCTTTCGCCCTGCAAAAAGCTGTATCCACCACCATACGGGATAATAAAGTGGACTATTGGACAGGTACTGTATATACCACCAACCGTCGGGTATGGGAACACGATAAGAAATTTAAAATGTACCTGACCCAGATCCGCGCTTATGCCATTGACATGGAAACCGCCACGATCTTTACCGTTGGTTTTTATAATAAAATCCCAACGGGTGCGCTTCTCCTGGTGAGTGATCAACCCATGATCCCCGAAGGAGTAAAAACAGAGGAGAGTGATAAGAATGTCACCGCACAATACGTGGAGACCCATCTCAAGATCGGGATCGATTCCCTGAAACAATTGATCAATGACGGACTGACCGTTCGCCACCTGAAATTCTGATCATGAGCCAACCGGTACTTCAGGTAAATAACCTGGCTGTGGCCTTTGCCACAGAAACCGGTGACAAGACCGTTTTACAGGATATTTCCTTTGTCCTTTCACCGGGCGAAGTATTGGCCATTGTGGGTGAATCGGGTTCAGGAAAATCAGTTACGGCCCTTTCCATCCTTAGATTGTTGCCTGTACCACCGGCGCGTATCACACAAGGGCAAATTATTTTTTCTCCTGATCAACATGAATCCATTGACCTCCTGACCGCCGATAAGCAAACCATGCGGTCGGTGCGGGGTGGCCGTATCGGAATGATCTTTCAGGAACCGATGAGTTCACTCAATCCGGTTTTTACCTGTGGACACCAGATCACCGAAGCCATTCAAACGCATTACAACGTTTCAAATAAAGAAGCCAAAGAAAAAGCGATCCATTGGCTCGAACGCGTCAAACTCCCCGACCCTGTGTCGCTGTATGATCGATACCCGCACGAATTGAGCGGGGGTCAAAAACAACGGGTCATGATCGCGATGGCCATGTGTGGCAATCCTTCTTTACTGATCTGTGATGAACCTACCACAGCCCTGGATGTGACGGTACAGAAAGCCATACTTGACCTGATCCGGGAATTACAGCAGGAGACAGGAATGGCGGTCATCTTTATTACGCATGACCTGGGTGTGGTGGCAGAGATCGCGGATCGTTGTCTCGTGATGTACAAAGGAAAGATCGTTGAAGAAAACAAGACGGCTACCCTGTTCGCCGATCCCCAACATCCTTATACCAAGGGACTACTGGCCTGCCGGCCGGTCAATCATCCCAAAGGAAAACGATTGCCGGTAGTGAGTGATTTTCTTTCTGGTCTTTCAGCATTTAACACAGAAACACCCACTCAAATAACTGCTCCTTTTGTTTCGACCGATCTGTTGCTTGAAGTAAAAAACCTGGAGGTCCATTTCCGGCAAAGTGGTGGTCTGTTTACCAAAAAACAAAAAACGATCAAAGCAGTGGACGGGGTGAGTTTTGACCTGCGAAAAGGAGAAACCTTGGGATTGGTGGGTGAATCCGGTTGCGGGAAAACAACCCTGGGCAGGACCCTGTTGCGATTGATCGAACCCACCGCAGGACAGATCATCTATCAGGGAAAGGACCTGATGCAGTTAAAAAGAAAGGAATTGCTTCCCTATCGAAAGGATATGCAATTGGTATTCCAGGACCCCTATGGATCACTCAACCCACGCCTTCGTATTGGAGATGCATTGATGGAACCGTTAAAAGTCCACCAGCCCGGACATAACGCCCGTCAGCGTAAAGACCAGGTGGTGGAGTTATTGGAAAAAACCGGATTGACAGCAGGTCATTTTGATCATTATCCGCATCAATTCTCCGGGGGGCAACGGCAACGGGTGGTAATCGCAAGGGCGCTTATACTCAATCCTTCTTTTGTGGTTTGTGATGAATCCGTTTCCGCGCTGGATGTAAGTGTTCAAGCACAAGTGCTTAATTTATTAAATGACCTGAAAAAAGAATACGGATTTACGATCTTATTTATCTCCCATGACCTGTCGGTGGTCCATTACCTGAGTGACCGCATATTGGTGATGCACCAGGGAAAAATTATTGAAGCAGGCGAAGCCGAGGAAGTATATCTCCGGCCTAAGGAAGAATATACGAGGAGGTTGATTGCGTCGATACCAGGTAAGATGACAGATGACAGATGACGGTCATCTGTCATCTGTCATCCGACATCCAACCCCCTACCTAAAATACCCATACGGATTTCGCTCATCTTGAAAATACTGTGCGGAATTCCGGTGCTGGCTATAATAAATGCGCTTGATCCGGTCCAGGATCAATTCATCCAGGGTTTTATCTTCTTCCAATCGCGTATCCCATAGATCTGTGTAGTCACTTTCGTAATAGCGGCCGGATTGATTGTTAAAAATATACTTCCGGTAAAATGAGGATTGCGGGGAAAAATAAAAACCCTTGCTCCTGTCCGGTTCCATATCAAATTCTGTCGAATCTTTTGCCATCAAACCTACGGAAGCAAGCTTCCACCCGGCATCGTCTTTCTTCGCCTTGTATTTATAGAAATAAATATACCCGGTATCAAAACGGCTTTCCAACCAGTGTTTCTTCAGGAACACCAGTGAATCGGGTTTACCATTTGACTGGTTCAGTAGCAAAAGGCTTCGGGCCATTTTTTCCTGATCCATATTCTTGCTGGGAAAAAGATCCGTCTTGTTGATTGTTTTCAGAAAAATAAATAAGCGGTAACTGAAATCCTCCTCCTGGGCAAAATAGGCCATCAATGTATCCGGGACCTTCTTACCCTTACGGATCATTTTTGCCATGGTACGGAAACGAAGGTTCTTATCTTCCGACGAGAGCAATTGATCAAAGAAATCCCTGACATCCGGATTATTATCATAGGCAGGTAAAAGAATCGAGGCATAACGGGATAATTCGGTATTTCCATTTCGGTTATTGCCGTAAGATGGTGCATAATCTCCTTCATCTTCATCGTCCTCACTTGCGGCCTTTTGAATCGACTTGAGTTTCTCCGTCACTTTTTGTTTCCGAATGGAATGCCGGGCCTCCAAAAAGAATTTAGAAAAATAGCCGCTATAATCATTTTCTTTTACGAGGTTGCTATCGATCAATGTTTCCAACAAACTCATGATCGGCAGGCGGTAGTCATCCAGGTTTACCAGGGGAAGAATATCGGGGAAGATGGTCTTGGTCAGGGGAAGGCTGTCTTCCAGGGTGCTGAGAAAATCATTATCATCATACCTGTTCCGATTATAGGATCCATAACTAACATACCGTTCATTTTCGTCGGAGGCCGCTTCGAGTATGGGCGGTTCACGACGGATGATGGAACGGAATTGTTCAAACGCATAGGCCGTTTGTTGCGAAAGTAAGGTACTCAGTATCGTATGCTGCAGACTTAACGTATCCCCTACCTGAAAATACATCTTGCGCAAGTGATCGGAGGAAGCCGCTGAAGTGATCTCTTCCATTTTCCGGACCATGGTTGATTTTACTTCCAGGTATTTTTTATCCTTCCAACTCAATCCATCAATGGTCCGTATGAGTTGTTGAAGATCGGTCGAATCAAATTCCACATCCTCCACCGCATTAAAGGCTTTTTGCCGGGTCAGTGTATCTCCACTGGCGATGTCGGCAAAAAAGACGGTAGATTTTTTTATAAAAGGGTCATATCCTTTTACCGTATCGGCTGGAACCAACTGTTCAAAGAAGGAGCGAACAAATGTACTGGGAGCGGACAATGTATCGCCCTGTGTAAACACAGCGAGATAGGTGCCATTTTTATACCGAAGGTGCATTCGCAGCATCCGGCTACTACCCGAATCGCTGAGATGATAGATCCAGTTTTTAGAACTGTCTTTTGCAGTAAACTCATGGGTGTACCTAACCTGTCTCGCCGAATCCTCGCTATCCTCCAGCCAGGGCAGATCGTTCAGCTCGGAGAAACTACTATCCTCTACTTCTTTATACCGGGGCAGGATATTAAATCCAACAAACACCGATTCACCGGTGGAATCATTGGCATATCGTTTAATCCGACCATTATCCCGGGCAAATTCATTCAGGGACCATTCATCATCTATTTTTCGCCCGTATCCGGGTGTAAGTTGTATCGTATTCTTTTTAGCAGGAAACCAGGGGGATCTGACTGTGAAGTTCATGAGTGAATCCTGAAATTCCTTTACCTCTCCATATTCAAAGGGAATGAAGGAAAAACTCTGGAAAAACCGATCGGAAGCGGGTGAGAACCGTATGTTTTTGGCGTCTGCCCCGGTATTTGTATTTGGCTCCTGAACAATCAGGCTATACACATGCGGGCCACGAATGATAAACCGTGTACGAACCAGGTGCCCCTGCTTATGCCGGTACACCGCATCCAGAGAAGGGTAACCGCCACTATGGGTATATTCGGTTCGGAGCAGAGTATCAATGTACTCGCCGCTGCCAAAACTTTCATTTAATAACTGCAGTTCAAATGCATCCTCGCCGGCATGTTCAAAATTGGTCAGATTGAGATGTTGTACGGAAAATTGCATCCCATTGGTTTTATCCACCGCTTCAAAGAAACGATCCCCGTTGATGCTCATATAAGGTTCATGGGGAAAGTCGGCTTTAAAACCACCAAAGGAAGGTTTCCAATTGACCCCCGAACCTGCCATGTATTCCTTTAACTTAATGCTTTCAAAGAATTTTTTAGCCTCTTCTCCCTGGCGAATATATTCACCACGGCCACTCATCTTAAAGACGATCAATTCAAAGGGGGTGACGAAAATCTGCGACCGCTGTACATCCCCGCTCCGGGTGCGGTTGACAATATCCCAACCCTTGTATCCATTCCGTTCGATCGGCGTCTTGGTTAAAATCTTTCCGGGAATATTCTCGTACATCACACTATCAGTCTTGCGCAAAACATCTTTTTCCGAATCGCCCCATATCCGATGGTGGGTACGCAGACGGGTGACCATGTAATAACTCCCATTTGCCATATCTGCAAAATGCGACTGGGAAAAGAAATCCTCTTTGTCATACGAATAGAGTTTACCTGGTACCTCCACCTGAAAAAACCCATCCGGGGACTTTTCTGACTGGAATTTCACCGGCACTCTGATCTTATCGATCGTCTCCTTATGTTGGTTATCTCTTTTGGTCATATAGATCGGGCGAAGCCGGTAACCCATTTTGCGGAGCAACGCGATCACTCCCCGATCACCGGGTAAATGGGCAGCACCGACACCCACAAAAAGGGTATTTCGTTTTAGAATGGAATCGATGGAATTCGCCTGTATCTCATTTCTCTTATAAATAAATTTCTCATCAAAGGCAGGGGATTCACTGTTGGCCTTGTGAATAGTGTCGAGCCAGTCGAGATTTCCTGCCCGATAAGCTTCCTGTAATTTCATCTCGGCCAGGTCGGGATCAAAGTCATAGCTTTTTACCAATTTATTCTTTTCATTCATCGCATCGATGGAGGCTTCCATCATCAACCGCATACTCTCCGGGTATTGCTCCACGCCGGCCACTTTTTTACCCAGCTTTTTACCTGTTTGAAATATATAGAGATCGAGGTAGGTGTCTTCTTCAAAATCCATGCTCTGCATATAGGAATTCCGATAGAGCAGGCTGTTCAGGATAAAGGGCTGAACATAGAGCGCCTGTTCCAATCTTTTTTCATACCGGTCAAACTGGAGGGTTTTTTCGGTAATATTTCCGGAGGGCATATCCGGTGATTCATAGTCCTTCCGGTATCCCCCGTAAGCCGATTCTTCGGGAGTACCATATTCGTCCATTTCCTTCTGCCAGAGTTCGGGGTTGTTCTCCAGGGCCACCACATCCGCATTCCGGATGGCGATATAAAACGAATCGGAAAGGAAGAAGGCCATCTTATTGCTCACGTGCATGGTGCCAAAAAGATAGGAGGGCTTTTTGAGGCCATTGCCGGAGATCTCCCAAAACAAACTGGGGTATTTATTGGGTTTGAACCGGGTGGTTTGCCCGGTCGCAGTTATAAGCAAAAAGAAAAGGGGGATCAGTGCCAGGGTTCGTTTCATGATGTCTTTTGTGGTTTCAAGGTTTAATGATGAAAACAAAGCCGAAATAGCATAAAAATAGCGGCAAAAAAGGTGAAAAACAGGAAAATAAGGTGAAAGAATGTGTAAAAGAAAACGGAAAATACGGGCGAAATATTTTAATTTTGCACGTTTTTATGTTAGCCCAAAGACCAGGCCCGGTGCCGTAAGACCGGACTTGTCAGCGCCCCCTGTGGGCCCTGCTATCCCTCACTTACCTCCTGGTTTGTGTCCAACGGCTTAAATCCATAGACAAAATTTATGAAGCTTTCGCAATTCCGATTCGACCTTCCTTTGAACCTTATTGCCCAGAATCCGGCCAAAAAACGTGAAGATGCCCGTATGATGGTGGTCCACCGCCATACCGGGGAAATTGAGAACAAGCACTTCCGTGATATCCTGGATTATTTTGATGATAAGGATGCATTTGTAGTCAATAACACCAAGGTCTTCCCCGCCCGGATGTACGGGCGTAAGGAAAAGACCGGGGCCAAGATCGAGGTGTTCCTCCTCCGGGAGCTGAACAAGGCCAACCGGCTTTGGGATGTGATCGTGGATCCTGCCCGGAAGATCCGGGTTGGTAATAAACTTTATTTTGGAGACAATGAGGAGCTGGTTGCTGAGGTAATTGACAATACCACCAGCCGGGGACGTACCATCCGCTTTCTGTGGGAAGACTCCGAAGAGTCCTTCCGTGGTATGCTGGAGATCCTGGGCGAAACCCCACTCCCCAAATACATCAAACGTAAACCCGACGAGGAAGATAAGGAACGGTACCAGACCGTTTATGCCAAGCACGAAGGTGCCGTAGCTGCCCCAACCGCCGGTTTACACTTTAGCCGCGAACTGATCAAACGGCTTGAAATTAAAGGGATCCGTTTTGCCGAAGTCACTCTGCATACCGGGTTAGGCACGTTCCGCCCCATTGAAGTGGAAGACCTGAGCAAACACAAAATGGATGCGGAATACTACCGCGTGGATGAAGCGGCCTGTAAGATCATCAACAAGGCCCGAGAAGGCGGTAACCGGATCTGCTCCGTAGGTACTACCACCATGCGTGCCCTGGAGTCCTCTTTTACTGCACAGAAACTGATGAAACCTTCTGAAGGTTGGACAAATATCTTTATCCATCCGCCTTACGATTTCAATATCGCGGATGCCCTGATCACCAATTTTCATTTACCCAAAACCAGCCTCCTGATCATGACCTGCGCCTTCGCCGGTTATGACCTCGCGATGGAAGCGTATAAAAAGGCGATCAAGGATAAATACAGGTTTTTTAGTTACGGAGACGCGATGCTTGTAATCTAGCCAATAGCTAATAGCTAATAGCTATTGGCTATTGGCTATTAGCTATTGGCTAATCAAGCCCAAACATCCCCTTATTCAACTGCTGCAGGATTCTTGTTTTATTCTCCGCGGAAACGAGCAGGGAGATATTATGCGGGCTGCCGCCATAGGATACCATCCGCACGGGTATGTTTACAATAGAGCCAAAGAGTTTCTTGATGATATCCTCCGTTTGAGCGATCTCATTTCCCACCACTGAAATGATGGCCTGATTCTCGTCTACTTCTACCGTTCCAAAAGGTTCAAGTTCTTTCAGGATATCCTTCAGGTGTTCGCGGCTGTCGATGGTAAGCGAAACAGCGACCTCCGAAGTCGTGATCATATCAATGGGTGTGCGGTATTTCTCAAACACCTCAAATATTTTACGCAAAAAACCATAGGCCAATAACATGCGGCTGCTCTTGATCCGGATAGCAATGATATTGTCCTTGGCGGCAACAGCTTTTACCCCCACACTACCGGCTTCTTCAGTAATGAGCGTCCCTTTGGCCGAAGGCTCCATAGTATTGAGGAGTTTGACAGGAACCTTATAATGCTGGGCAGGCCAGATAGAAGCAGGGTGCAGGATCTTAGCTCCGAAATAAGCCAACTCCGCTGCTTCATCAAAACTCATTTGTTCCACCGGGCGTGTCTTCTTCACGATACGTGGATCGTTGTTGTGCATCCCGTCAATATCGGTCCATATCTCACACACAGAAGCCTGGATTGCTGCGGCTACCAAAGAGGCGGTATAGTCACTTCCTCCCCGCTTGAGGTTATCGACTTCGCCCCGGGCATTGCGACAGATATAACCCTGGGTAACAAATAATTTTTTATCCGGGTATTGTTTGAGCAATTGGGTGAGTTTTACTTTGATCGTTCCCACCTGTGGTTCATCATTGCCATCAATGCTCATGAATTCAAGGGCCGGCAATAACTTATGATCGATACCTGCTTCTTCGAGGTAAACGGAAAAGAGTTTGGTAGAAAGTAATTCGCCCTGTGCGAGTATGTCCTTGCTGAGCGCTTCACTAAAAGATATCTTCAGGATGATTTGTAAAAATTCAAAATGCTCGGCCACGATCGCCTGAGCGGCTTGCAGGGCCTTTTCAGTTTTCAACAGGTCACGAATGAATTGCTGGTAATGCGCTTCCAACTGGGCGATCTGCTGACTGGCTTGTTCACGTTCCCGTTTGGACAGGAAATCACCAATGGCGACCAGGGCGTTGGTGGTACCACTGAGGGCACTGAGTACGACAATTTTGGGTTCTTCGTCCCGGGTGATCAACTGCGCTACCTGGTGCATGCGCTCGGGCCTGCCCACACTGGTACCGCCAAATTTCATGATCTTCATGTACAATTGATTTTTTTGCGAGGGCAAAGATAATAGGGAATGTTCCTTATTTGCTATTTCCTTCTAATTCTACCGTAAACTTCTCCCCTAAAAACTTAAGATCCTCCACCACCGGGGCCAGTAAAGGTATCCCCTCTTTCATCCGGAGGGTTTCCATTTCCCGCTCAGGATCGCCGGGGATGATGACCCGGTCCTGTCCCTCAACGGTCTTGGCCGTACGGAACCGACGGATCCATTTATCCATATGTAGTTTGAAATCTTCACTCTTTCGAAAGGCATCGATCCGCATGGCCCCAAAGAAATGTCCGATCCCTTTTCCTGGTTGTTCATCGGGCATGGGCACATAGGCTGGAAACGGAGGTACCCAGGGACCATAGTTGGCCCCACTGAGAATTGCTGAGAAAATATCCACCACGGCCCCCAGGGCATAACCTTTATGACTTCCATGTTCGCGGTCACCACCGAGTGGAAGCAGTGCACCTCCGCCTTTTAGCTCGTGCGGGTCCGTGGAGGGCTTGCCCTTTTTATCCTGGATCCAACCCAATGGTGCCACACCGCCTTTGCGTTGTAGGATCTCCAGTTTCCCGTTGGCTGCAGTGGTAGTGGCAAGATCGGCCACAAAAGGAGGTTCTTCCCCTGCCGGGATCGCAACACAAATGGGATTGGTGCCTAATAAACGTTCGGTAGAAAAAGTGGGCGATACCAATGGGCTTGCATTGGTCAATGCGATCCCGATCATATCTTGCTCCAGGGCCATCATGGCATGATAACCTGCTATTCCAAAGTGATTGCTGTTTTGTACACTTACCCAACCCGTTCCCACTTGCTTTGCCTTATCAATCGCTATTTGCATGGCTTTGGGTGCCACCACTAAGCCAAGCCCACTATCACCATCCACCACCGCGGTGGAAGGCGTTTCATGAATGATCTGAATATTTGGCTCGGTATTTACCCGCTTTGCTTCCCATAAACGGATATACCCGCTCAGCCGGGCCACCCCATGTGAATCTACACCCCGCAGATCCGCCGATAAAAGTACCCGCGTAGCCAATAAGGCATCCGCCTCAGAACAACCCGCTTTTTGAAGAATGGTTTGACAGAAAGTGAAGAGAGAGCTGTAGGAATATGTCGTGTTAACCATACCGTAAAAATAGATATATCACTAAGAAGAAATCAAACCCAATTAAAGTATTTTTGAAAATAATGGGAAATCAATAAAAAGAACAATCATCGAAATTGATTTCCATTTCTTGTGCTGCATCTCATTCAATTTTACACACCTCCTTCATTTGTTTATTAGATATGGCCCTGAAAGGGCCCCCCGTTTGTAGCAAACAACAACCAAATGCGCCCAGACCCTGAAGGGGTCTCCCGTTTTTATTAACACTGTTTAAAAAGAGTAAAGCGAACCCCATGGCAGGAAACTATTCGAAACTTTATCTGCATTTCGTGTTTGCCGTAAAAGGCCGTCAATCCTTAATTCCAAAGGAAAGAAAGGAAGAACTACATAAATATATATCAGGTTTGGTTTCGTATCGCAAAGCAAAGCTACTGGCCGTTCACTGTATGCCTGACCATTTACACCTATTTGTAGGCTATCAACCTTCGGTACTCATTTCCGACTTTGTAAAGGAAATCAAATTGGCTACCCATGCATATATTCTCACAAACCGAATAGTCCGTGGCTCATTTGCATGGCAGTCGGGATATGGCGTTTTCTCCTATTCCCATTCCCAAATCGATCGTGTAATTAACTACGTTAAAAATCAAGAAATTCATCATAGGAAAAGGACTTTCCGGGAGGAATATCTTGAACTTCTTGAACAATTTGCCATCGAATACGATTCCAGATATATTTTTTCACCGATTGATTGACTTGAATTTTTTTGGGCGACCCCTTCAGGGTCGGGCGTATTAATTGGGGGTTTTCTACAAACGGGAGGCCCTTTCAGGGCCATGGAAGGCAAATGAATATAAGGGAAGAAATGTTGTTAGATTTGCATAGGACTAAAAGTAAAACAATCCCTAATTATTAATATGCCTCTTGCGCCGACTATAGTCTCTATTATATCTACACTATTCTTGTTCCTATTACATCCCCATGAAAATGAATACAAATCCTACCTCCTTGAAGGAAAAGCCCAGGGCACAACTTATCGCGTCCTCTATTATGCCAATGATAGCCTGGTTACAATAAAAATGATGGATGACCTGCTCGATGGCATTGATAGTTCACTTTCCCTGTATAAACCCTATTCGCTGATCAACCGCTTTAATAACGAGACCGGTGGATTGATCATGGACGCGCATTTTGAAAAAGTACTAACCGCTTCCCTTGAAACCTGGAGAGAGACGAACGGCCTGTTTGACATCACTGTCAAACCGCTGGTTCAGGCCTGGGGTTTTGGGGTAAAAAAAGGTATGACCATCCCCACGCAGGATAGCATATACCAATTATTGGAATGTACAGGGTCAGATAAACTGATCATCACCGGGCATACGGTTTCTAAAAAAAATCCCTGTCTGCAGATCGATATGAATGGCATCGCGCAAGGATACAGCGTAGATATGATGGCTGGTTTGCTGGAACAGGCAGGTATCAGGAACTACCTGGTAGAACTTGGCGGAGAAATTCGCATCAAAGGCCGAAAACAACCTTCGGGGGAAATGTTCCAGGTGGGGATCGAATCTCCTGAAACCAATGAATGGGATCAACCCATCCTTATACGGCAAATTCGGGTACCCGAAGGAGCCGTAACAACTTCCGGCAGCTACCGCAACTATTATGAGAGCAATGGAACAAAAGCCAATCATATCATTCATCCCAAAACGGGTTATCCCGTAAAGAACGACCTGATCAGCGTAACCGTTTGGGCCCGCGATGCCATGACCGCAGATGCCTATGACAATGCCCTTATGCTGATGGGACTGGCCAACGCCCTCGAATTTATTGAAGCCAAAAAAGATATGGCTGCCTATTTTATTTACCGCGATGCGCAGGGTGAGGTAAGGGATACAGCGAGTAGCGGGTTTTTGAAAAAAATAATCATGAAAATGAACTAACTTTTCCGCCCATGAAAAGACGTGATTTTGTCAAACAATCTTCCTGGCTAACTGGTGGCCTTCTCCTTCATCGCCAGATGTGGGAAAGCTTTTCCACCAAGCAGGATTCCCGACCGATACGCATCGGTGTCATTGGCTGTGGTGACAGAGGAAGAGGATTGATCGATACCGCCACCGAACTACCAGAAAAATTTGATGTCGTAGCCGTATGTGATAACCTTGCTTTTCGATTGGATGCGCTTCGCAAAGACTTTTCAGGTAAGAATTGGTCCTATTACAATAACTATCAGGATCTGCTCAATAAAAAAGAAGTGGAAGCCGTGTGGATCGCCGCTCCCCTGCATCTCCATTACGAAATGGCCGTGGCTTCCTTAAAAGCCGGCAAACATGTTTACCTGGAGAAAACGATGACCTATAACCGTAAACAGGCAGGTAAGCTGGTCAGACTTTGCAAAGAATACCCCAAACAGATCTTTCAGGTAGGACACCAATACAGATATACCCCACTCTATTTTCGCATCCGGGATATGATCGAAGGAGGAGCCCTGGGAAAAGTGACGCAGATCCATTGCCGCTGGGACCGGAACTGGGACTGGAGAAGACCGGTACCCGACGGCTATACCGACCGCCAGATCAACTGGCGAATGTATAAAGAATACAGTGGTGGATTGGCCGCCGAACTCCTCTCGCATCAGATCGATTTTATCAACTGGGCCTATGATACCCATCCGGATGAGATCTATGCCACCGGTGGAATTGACTTTTATCCCGATGGCCGGGAGACCTTTGATAACCTGCAAGCCGTTTTGCGGTACAATAAAGCTGGTATGATCGGCAATTTTGGCGCTACCTGTGCCAATGAACGCGAAGGATATATCTTTAAACTCAAAGGAAGCCGGGGCACCATTGAATTATTGATGAACGAAGGCTATTATTATCCCGAGAAACAAACCCGGAAAGAACTTGAAACGGTTGATGGCGTTTCCGGCGCCACCAAAATAGAATGGAACAAAGAAGGCGGTATGCCGCTGGTAAAAGAAAAAATGAAAGATGGTACCTGGTATGCGCTGGTGGAATTTCATAAGGTAGTGACCGAAGGCGGTTTGCCGACCAGTAATGTGCAGACCGGCGCCACCTCCGCCATTTGTGTGGATATGATCAATCAATCCTCCTACAACAAGCGTATCGAACGCTGGGAGAACATTGTCTAATTCTTTTTAAAAACTAATTCATGAAAAAGATATTTCTGCTTATTGCCCTTTATTCCCTTCAGGCAAACGCCCAATGGCAACCGCTTTTTGATGGAAAAACCCTCAACGGTTGGAAGAAGGTCGCGGGCACCGGCGAATACGAGGTACGCGATGGCGCTATTGTAGGGACCAGTGTTCCCAATTCACCCAATACCTTTCTGGTTTCAGAAAAGGAATACGGTGATTTTATCCTGGAACTGGAAATGAAGGTAGAAGATACCACTTCCAATACCGGCGTACAGTTCCGCAGCCATTTTGATCCGCAAGCAAATAACGGGAAAGGCCGTGTATATGGTTATCAGTTTGAAGTAGATCCTTCATCACGTCGCTGGACAGGTGGCATTTATGACGAGGCGCGTCGTGAATGGCTCTATCCCCTTACACTCAATCCAGGGGTACAGGATGCATTCAGGCTAAATGAATACAACAAGATCCGTATCGAAGCGATCGGTCATACCTTACGGACTTTTATCAATGGAAAAGAAGCGGCCTTTCTGATCGATACCGTAGATGCCACAGGATTTATTGCCTTACAGGTACATGGTATTGGAAACCCCGACCATGCAGGACGCAAGGTTTACTGGAGAAATATCCGGATCAAAACTTCCAAACTCAAAGCCAGCCCTTCAAATGGAATTTATATTGTCAATATGATCCCGAATTTCTTAAGCCCCTGGGAAAAGAAAAATGGATTGACGCTTTTGTTTGATGGTAAAACATCTACCGGCTGGACCGGCGCACACAAAGACCATTTCCCCGAGAAAGGCTGGCAGATCGAAAACGGCGAGTTGCGTGTACTGGCTTCCAATGGAGGTGAATCCACCAACGGCGGTGACATTGTGACCAATGAAACCTTTAGTGCTTTTGACCTTTCGTTTGATTTTAAATTGACCAAAGGTGCCAACAGCGGTGTTAAATACTTTGTCACGCTGAATGAAAAGAGTGCAGGATCGGCCATTGGGTTGGAATATCAATTACTCGATGACAGTCTGCACCCCGATGCCAAAATGGGCCGCGAGGGCAATCGCACGCTCGCTTCACTTTATGATCTGATCAAAGCACAAAAAACAACCCGTTTTATTCGTCAACCCGGCGAATGGAACCGGGGTAGGATCGTTGTGTACCCCGATAACCGCGTGGAGCATTATCTCAATGGCATTAAAGTAGTGGAATACCAGCGTGGCTCTCAAGCCTACCGCGATCTTGTGGCGATCAGCAAGTACAAGGTCTGGGAGAATTTTGGCGAAGCCCCCGCCGGTCGTATTTTATTACAAGACCATGGTGATGCGGTTAACTTTCGGAGTGTTAAGTTGAAGAGGTTGTGAGAGGGGGTTGTTGGATGGTGGATGACAGATGACGGATGACTGTTGTCAGATGAAAGGTTTCTTAAATGGAATGAAATTTTGGATAGAAGTCAGTCATCTGTCATCCAACATCCGTCATCCAACATCTAACATCCAACCTACACCACCGGCTCCCACCCTTTCTCATATTCCCTTCTCCACAACTTCATCGCTTCCGAGTCATTTGTGATATGGCCATTGGAAGGATCGCAGAATAAGGTAGTACCTCTTCGCTGGGCGATATTGGCAAGATGACAGAGTAATACACTCTTATGTCCTTCATCCATGGTAGAATTCAGGGTAGCTTCACCCCGAATGCTGTTGATGAAATTATGCAAATGGAAAAAATCCAGGTTACCATTGGCGCTTAACGTATTGGTGGCGGCATTGGAGGCACCCGCCTTCATTTCTTTTACCAGTTTATTATTGGCATCATAGATCGCGTAATCATCATTCCCCCGGTTTACCAGCGTACCATTGGTGCCGTAGATGATGAATCCACGTCCCCCTCCTTCCACTTCAAACTTATTACAGCTACGGCCTTCCCAGGTGATGCTTTTGGCAGTACCAAATTCAAAACTGGCCACCTGGGTATCCGGCATTTCCCAATCATCCTTAAAGGCGTAACGTCCGCCAATGGAAGCTACCTTGGTGGGGAAATCGACTCCCAGCATCCAGCGGCACATATCAATTTCATGCGTTCCGTTATTACAGGTTTCCGCCGTTCCCCAATGCCAGAACCAATGCCAATTGTAGTGAACCAAATTGTCCTGGTAATCACGACGCGGAGCGGGGCCTTGCCAGAGATCAAAATCAAGCGTACCCGGTACAGGTACTTTCTTTCCCGTACCAATGGATTTCCGGTTATTCGCATACCAGGCTTTTCCTAAATAAGCCTCGCCAATGGCACCCTCCCGCACCTGTTTCACCGCATCAATGAGATTGGGCATGGAGCGGCGTTGGTTACCCATTTGTATTTTGGTGTTGGGATACAATTTCATCAGGTCAACCATTAATTCTCCTTCGTAGGGGTTATGACTGAGTGGTTTCTCCACATACACATGTTTACCATTCTTCACTCCCATGATCGTGGCCGGTGCATGCCAATGATCCGGTCCGGCAATGACCAGGGCATCAAAATCTTTCATCTTTACCAGGTCACGAATATCCTTTATCACCATTGGTGCACGGGGTTTATTGGCAAATGGACGCAAGCCATTCGCAATGGCCTTTTCTTCCACATCACAGATATACGCGACCTCAACATTGGGTAGTTGGGAAAAACAATCTGCCAGATAGGCGCCTCTTCCATTCACTCCCATTACAGCGATCAATACTTTGTTACTCGGGGCGTTCTTTCCAAATACAGGAAAGTTCAGAATGGTGATACCGGCGGTGGCGAGGGAACTGTCGCGGAGAAATTTTCGGCGATTCATAGCGGGTTTATTTGTAGCTTAAAGATAGGGATTACTACCACAGAGTCACAAGGGCACAGCGTTATTTGATAAACTAAATTTTCCACGCAAAAATCAATTCCATTAATTCCTCTGTGCCTCTGTGTCTCAGTGGTTATAGCACGAATTCAACAAATATCCCGACATTTGCCTCCGAAACATGACAAAAACCGAACGAATCATCCTCTTTCTGCTCGCGGCACTGAATTTTACGCATATCCTCGACTTCATGATCATGATGCCGCTGAGCAACTACCTGATGCCTTACTTTCATATCGGTGCCCAACAGTTCAGCATACTCGTAGCGTCCTATTCCATCAGTGCCTGTATATCCGGTCTCGTTGTGGCTATGGTCATTGACCGGTTTGACCGAAAGAAGGCACTCATCGTCGCCTATATTGGTTTCATCCTCGGAACCCTGGCATGTGGGGTGGCCCCCAGCTATGGCCTCTTATTGACCGCCCGTATTCTGGCTGGATTGTTTGGTGGTATCCTCGGTGCACAGGCCCTGGCCATTGTAGCCGATCTTTTTACCTATGAACGAAGAGGCCGCGCCATGGGAGCTGTCATGAGTGCATTTGCCGCAGCCTCCATCCTGGGCGTACCCATCAGCCTTTATCTTACCAATCTTTTCAAATTCAACTGGCATGTGCCCTTTCTTGTTATTGGTGGATTAGGTACAGTGCTCATCCCCTTTATGATCATTTACCTTCCCTCGATGGTTGCCCATATACGGAAAGGAGAACAAAAGATCCGATTCGATGCCATCCGAACAGTCGTCGAAAATAAAAGCCAGCGTACGGCCCTGATCTTTTCCTGTCTGTTGATGATGGGGCATTTTCTCATCATCCCTTTTATCAACCCCTATCTGGAATTCAACAAAGGATTCTCCAAAGGCAATATCCCGCTGATCTATCTGTCCGGGGGGATCGCTTCATTTGTAGCGGCTATTTTCCTCGGACGTTATTCAGATAAAGTGGGAAAACTGCCGGTCTTTCTCTGGTCGGTCTTTTTTTCGCTGTTCATGGTGCTGATCATCACGGCCATGCCGAATGTGCATTTCTCCATCATCCTGGGCTTCTTTGCACTCTGGTTCATGCTGGCCACAGGTCGTGCGGTTACCGCACAGGCCATGATCAGTGAAGTGGTATCCAGTGAACAACGTGGAAGTTTTATGAGTGTGAATGGAAGCGTACAGCAATTGGGAAGCGGGATCGCCTCCCTGGCCGCAGGAGCCATTGTGTTTACCGATAAGGCCTCGGGTAAAATAATGCACTACAATTGGGTGGGGTATTTGAGTATTGCGGTGTTGTTTACCACTATGGTTATTGGAAGGTTTATTTTTAAGAAGGTCGACAAAAATTAAATATTTACGCGCATAGCATTGAACTTTACTCGTGTCGCCAGAGGCGACAAGATACACGTGCGAAACCAGAGGTTTCGCACAGCAGCGAGAAAAAATTAATTCCCCACCCTATACACCGGATACCTTAAATAATCCGGTTCGAAGAACACCGAATTTTCATAGACAAAATTCAATTGCGCGCGCCCGTTCTTCGCGAAATTGCTATCGGCCATTCTTTTCTCTTCCAATTTCGTTTTTAGTTCGGGATGGGTTTTCAGATATTCCGCGGCTGTTTCCTCGAACACATAGCCGGAGAAACCTTCTTTTCGCCCGAGTATACCATCGAAATAATTCCAGGCAAAATAGGAATCCGGCGCTCGGGGCTCCAACGTTTCTATCAAAAAACGATTGGCCACCTGGTTCATGGGAATATAGATATCCCCTTTTCTGAATTTCACCATCTCTTTAGTGACCGAAGTTTTCACATCCGTGTTCATGTGATGGGATTCATAAGGGCGTGTGGCAGATTTATAATCATCAATGTGGTACACTTCCACTTCGATCAGGGTATCTTTTTTCAACACCTGCATCTGCACTTTATTGATCTTTAACAGATCGATCACCGGCCACCATCCCTGTGGAATGATATAGGCCTTTGGTTTACGCACCACCAGTTCAGGCTCATAGAAATTATAAAACCTGACCGTGGTCTCATAGGGTTTTGCCCGGTCATAATACAACCGGTTCTGTCCCGAAATCTCGCTGGGTTTATATCCCGACTTAAACCCTTTGTATAAGCGCTCGCTGTACCGGCTCTTATCAAGTTTCCATGTCAGCGGAAATTCAACCTGGTTCAACACGGCTTTGCGGTCTTTATCCCGGGCCATGCGAATGGCCTCACTGTTGGCAGAAATAAAATCAATAAAACTCTTCATCAACTCCAGCGTAGACTCTACCCGTTGAGGATAGGGTTTTAGCATATGCGTTTCGGCCACAAAAGAAAAGGTGGACCATAAAGCGCCATAGCCGCTGCCATACCGAGGGCCTTCAAAAAATTCAGGCCAGCCTTCTTCGGGTGTATCTCCAAAACTGTTTACATAGGGTATAAGGTCATACCCCTTTTTTTTCATCGAGGCATAGATACCCGGTTCCATTTGTTTGTTCAGATAGGTCCCGGTTTCTCCACCCAGTTTATTGTGCTGCGTGGCGATCAGCGTCATCACATGCTGATAATCGGCCCCGTTGCTGACGTGGTTATCCAGAAATACATCGGGTTGGGTAAGATGAAATATCTCGGCAAATGATCGGGCTTCTTTGGAATCCGCTTTGATAAAGTCACGGTTCAGGTCAAGGTTTTGCGAATTACCCCGGAAACCAAATTCATTGGGCCCATCCTGATCCACCCGGTAATAAGGGCTACGGTTAAGACAGCCTCCGATATTATACACGGGAATGATCGCCAACACCACATTATCAGGAAGCTTGATCTTATTCAGTACAATGTCTTTGGCCAGGAGCATGGTGGCATCAATACCATCTGGCTCACCCGGGTGAATGCCATTATTGATCAGGAAAACGCGTTTATTGTTCTTCCGGATATTGGTAAAATTATGATCGCCATTGTTGGCAATCACCACCAGATGGAGTGGATACCCTGCATCGGTCATCCCCATGGTGAGCATCTTGACCTTCCCTGAATACGTATCCAGCTTTTGCCACCAGTCGATCACTTCGGTGTACACCGGTGTTTCCTTTCCCATGGTCTTTTCAAAGCGGGTCACCGGCACCTGGGCCTGTGAACGGAATGCCATCAACAGGAGGATGAGGAAAAGAGGGGAAGACTTTCTCATGCGCATAATTTGGCTAAAAATAAAAAAGGCACCCGGTATGGATGCCTTTTTTTATAAATTATTTAAAAGCTTACTTGGCGAGGGTATTCACCTTCTTGGCCAGCTTGCTTTTCAGGTTGGCTGCTTTGTTCTTGTGGATGATACCGCGTTTAGCGAGTTTATCGATCATGGAAGCTACCTTGGGGTATTCTTCTCCGGCTGCCGCTTTTTCCTCCTGAGAGCGCAGGTCACGAATGGCATTACGGGTGGTTTTACCGTAATATTTATTTCTTTCCCGGCGCTTAGTTGCCTGACGAACATCCTTCTTGGTAGCCTTGTGATTAGCCATATAAATTCAGAGTTTTTGTCCTAAAATTTAGGGAGGCAAAGGTAGGGGGAATGGGAGATATTTCCAAAAAGGACCTTGATTTTTAGGGATTTTAAGGAAAAAAGAGGAAAGTGCCTGAGTGCCAAGGCGCCAGGGCGCAAGGTACTAATGATTATCAAGGAAGTAGAAGGCCAGGCCGGATCAATCAACTCTGCACTTTTTGAACGATATTTGTGCTCCAATAAAAATTCCCCTTGTCGATGAAGGATTTTTCCTACATAACGAGTTCGTCCCCTGCTTATATTGAAACGATTTACCAGGATTTTCTCAGGAACCCCGAAACTGTTGACCCTGAATTCCGTAAATTCTTTGAGGGATTCGATTTTGCTGTCAGTTCTGCTAAGCCTGCGTTGAACGGCAAATCCCCGACATCAACGTCTGAAACCCTGCCCTCCACTCCTTCCTCCCTTGACTGGGCCAAGGAATTAGGTGCCTATCGGTTGATCCTGGGTTACCGGAATAAGGCCCACCTGATCGCGGATACCAATCCCATTCGTAAGCGTAAAGACCGTGGAGCAAATCTTAACCTCGATTTCTTTGGGCTGACAGAGAACGATATGGACCGGACCTTTCAGGCAGGTAACCTGATCGGACTGGGACCAGCCACGCTTCGACAGATATTGAATCATTTGCAACAATGCTATGCCGGAAAGGTCGGTATCGAGTTCAAGTATATCAGCAACCAGGTAAAAGTGGACTGGCTCACGCGGGAAATGGAAAAAGATTTTGTGCGTCCTCTTTCCCTGGAAAAAAGAAGAAGGATCCTGCAAAAAATAAATGACGGTGTCATCTTTGAAAAATTCCTTCACACCAAATATGTAGGACAAAAACGTTTCTCCCTCGAAGGGGGAGAAAGTACAATTGCCGCCCTCGATGCGATCATCCATACCGGCGCTCAATATGATGTGCAGGAAGTCGTGATCGGGATGGCCCACCGTGGCCGCTTGAATGTACTGGCAAATATCATGGGCAAGACCTATGAACAGATCTTTAGTGAATTTGAAGGCACGGCCAAAATGGACCAGACCATGGGCAGTGGCGATGTGAAATACCATATGGGTTACGGTAGTGAGATCACCACGGAAGACAACCGCCGTGTTTATCTGAAACTCATGCCCAACCCATCGCACCTCGAGGCGGTGGACCCCGTGGTTGTGGGCTTTGCCCGCGCCAAGGCGGATGTGATGTACGAAGAGCAATTTGACAAGATCCTTCCCATCCTGATACACGGAGATGCCTCTGTAGCTGGTCAGGGTATCGTATATGAAGTTTTACAAATGAGCAATCTTCAGGGCTACCATACCGGAGGAACGATTCATTTTGTGATCAATAACCAGATCGGATTTACTACCGATTTTGATGATGCCCGCAGTTCCGATTATTGTACCTCGCTGGCAGCTATGATCCAGGCCCCGGTCATGCACGTGAACGGCGATGACCCCGAAGCCGTGGTGAAATGTGTGGAGATCGCTACGCGCTATCGCCAGGAATTTAACAGCGATGTATTCATTGATATGGTTTGCTATCGCAAACATGGACACAATGAAGGCGATGACCCCAAATTTACCCAGCCACATCTGTATGCGCTGATCGATAAACACCCTAACCCACGGGAAGTGTATACTCAATACCTGATGGAGAATGGGGAACCCGATGCGCAGGACCTGGCAAAGAACATGGAGGCCAAATTCTGGCAGGACCTGCAGGCGCGACTGGATGGGGTAAAACAAAATCCCCTTCCCTATCATTACCAGCAACCTGAACAATGGTGGAGGAGCCTGCGTCGTGCGAACCATGAAGACTTTGACCAGTCACCCATTACCGCCATCACCGCCGAGCAGTTTCAAACTATTTTTGATGCCATCATGAAATGGCCCGAAGGGTTCAAACCCCTGCGGAAAGTGGAAAAGATCCTGCAGGATAAGATCAAGCTTTATCTCACCGAAAAGAAAATAGACTGGGCCACCGGAGAACTCATGGCCTATGCAAGTATCATCTTAGATGGCAATGATGTCCGGATGAGCGGACAGGATGTACGTCGGGGTACCTTCTCCCATCGCCATGCCATCCTGCGCGATGAAAATACGGATGAAGCTTATTTCCGGTTGAGCCGCATACCCGGCGCTACCGGTAAATTCAGGATATATAATTCCCTGCTGAGTGAGTATGGTGTATTGGGATTTGAATATGGATACGCCATGGCCAATCCACATGCCCTGGTTCTGTGGGAAGCCCAGTTTGGCGATTTCAGCAACGGAGCCCAAACCATGATCGACCAGTTCATTTCTGCCGGTGAGCAAAAATGGAACCGGATGAATGGAGTTACCATGCTGCTGCCCCATGGATATGAAGGCCAGGGACCCGAACACTCCAGTGCGCGGATGGAACGTTTTCTCCAAATGTGTGCCGAATTGAATATGGTGATCACCAATATCACTACGGCCGCTAACCTGTTCCATGCCCTGCGCCGTCAACTTGCATGGCCCTTCCGTAAGCCATTGGTGAATTTTTCGCCAAAAGCCAATCTTCGTCACCCGGGTTCTTATTCTCCTGAATCCGCCTTCATGTCGGGAGGTTTTCAGGAAGTGATCGATGATGCCTTTATCACCGATCCGCAACAAGTGACCAAAGTGTTGTTCTGCAGCGGCAAGATCTACTTTGACCTGGCAGAAAGACAACAAAAAGAGAATATCAGGAATACCGCTCTTATACGCCTGGAGCAATTGTACCCCTTACCGGAAAAACAACTGGAAGCCCTGTACAAGAAATACAGCCGGGCTACCTGGTTCTGGGTTCAGGAAGAACCACTGAATATGGGTGCGGCCAGTTTCCTGCAAATGAACCTGAAGAGCATCAACTATGGTGTCATCAGCCGGCAACCCAGTGCCGCTACGGCCACCGGCTTTGCCAAAGTACATGCACAGGAACAAAGCGAGATCATCGACACTGCATTTTCAATTTAAATACAGCGCAACAGCGAATATATGATCAACATTAAAGTACCAACGGTTGGCGAATCCATCAGCGAAGTGACCCTGTTGAAATGGGTAAAGAAAGAAGGTGATTATGTAGAAAGGGATGAAGTGATCGCCGAACTGGAAAGTGAGAAAGCCACTTTTGAAGTCAATGCCGAACAGGCCGGTATATTGAAATGGGCCGCCAATGAAGGCGATACCCTGAAGATCGGAGATGCCCTGGGCTCTATTGACGAAACAGCTGCTAAACCCGCCAAAGCCGAAACAGCTGCACCCGCCGCCGCGGCCACACCCGCCACTGCATCCACCACCACCCAAACCACCACTGCTGCCGCAGCTTCATCAGGAAATGGATCCCTTAAAGCTTCTCCGGTGGCCGCTGCCATTATCGCTGATAAAAAGATCGATCCAAAGACCGTGACCCCGAGTGGATCGGCTGGTAAAATATTGAAAGATGATGTACTCGCGGCGCTGAGCCACCCGGGTACCAAGGCCGGTGCGGAACTTTTTTCCCGTAACCAGCGGAAAGAAAAGATGAGCAACCTGCGCAAGACCATTTCGCGCCGGTTGGTGGAAGCCAAGAATACTACGGCCATGCTCACCACCTTCAATGAGGTGAACATGCAACCGGTGATGGACATTCGGGCGCAGTACAAAGACAAATTCAAAGAGATACATGGCGTAAACCTGGGCTTTATGAGCTTTTTTGCCAAAGCCTGTGCCTTTGCCTTGCAGGAATGGCCAACGGTAAACGCCTATATAGACGGAGAAGAACTCATCTACCATGATTATTGTGATATCTCTATCGCAGTTTCCACCCCACGGGGATTAACGGTGCCGGTTATGCGCAATGTGGAAAGCCTGAGCATGGCCGATGTGGAGAGAAAGGTGGTGGAACTGGCTGGCAAGGCGCGTGACAATAAACTCACCATGGAAGAGTTACAAGGCGGAACCTTTACCATCACCAATGGGGGTGTATTTGGTTCCATGCTGAGTACGCCGATCATCAATATTCCTCAAAGCGCCATCCTGGGTATGCACAAGATCGAAGAGCGTCCCATAGCCCTCAATGGACAGGTTGTGATCCGTCCGATGATGTACCTCGCGCTAAGCTATGATCACCGGATCATTGATGGCCGGGAATCGGTCAGCTTTTTGGTGCGTGTAAAGGAATTACTCGAAAATCCGCAGCAACTGCTGTTTGGAAAAGACCCTGTGAAAGCCTTATTGGAATTATAAAAACCATAAACATGAAAATAAGAATTACCCTCGCTGCCATATCCCTGATGGCAGGATTGACCGCATGTCAAAAAGAGATCAGTTCTGAAGATGGTGGCGGTACCGGAAATACAAATGGAAACTCAGTTGGAGAATTATTAATAAAAACGGTAGCCAAGACTGGCGCTGATTCTCTGGTAACCAATTATACCTACGATGCTTCCAAACGTTTGATGCGGGAATTCATTAAAGGCAAATCCAATGGCCAGGACTTTGAGAACGACATCCGGGTCGTTCGCAATGCTTCTGGCATCATCACTCATGTTATTCAAAAAAACCCACAATTCCAGGCCATGGGTATCGATAGCGCGGTTTCCAAAATCTATTATGATGCAGGAAGTAGTCGGTATACAGCCCGTGCGACCGAATTAACATTGGGTGGGTTTACCAGTGTGGACAGCACCGTTTTCACCTATAACTCAAGCGGGCTAATAATAAGGCAAGATACTTATAATGGCAGCCCTGCCCTTGGCGCACCCATGGCGTTGAATGTTAAGTTTGAGTTCACTTATAGTGCCGAAGGAAATGTCATCAAGAATCAATCGTATTCTTATGACGCAACAACAAGTAGTTGGGACCTTATTGCTGTTATTGACAATACCTTTGATACAAAAGTTAGTCCGATAAAATTATCCAGCACAGAAGCTGCCGCGATGCTAAAAGCTGATTGGAGTTCCACCAACAATGCCACCTCAATCGCCTTACAGGATCTGGCTACTGGTGCAGGAAGTTTCAACATGACTATTTCCTATACCTATAACTCACAGAACAAACCCGCTACTTCCCAATCAACCCGTCAGGGCGTGACTACGAATACCGTATTTTATTACCAATAAACTGAGCCGCCACCATTCACATATCAATACCGCCTGCCAACTGCTGGAAATGTATAAGGGTGAAATGCCCTTTTCCCATTTTCTGAAAGCCTGGTTTAAAACAGAAAAGAAATTTGGTTCCCGGGACCGTAAGGTCATATCTGACCTCTGCTATTCCGCTTTTCGTCTCGGAAAAGCCGGGCTATCCCTGTCCACCGAAGAACGAATATTAACCGGCTATTTTTTAACCCATCAGGAACCATCCGATCTTTTAGCTTCCCTGCGACCGGAATGGAATGAACAGATACATCTGACACAAGCAGAAAAAATCGATCGGCTTAACCGACCATTTGATCCTTCCGGAATTTTCCCCTGGCTAGATCAACTGAGCCACGGAATTGAAGGGCCCTCCTATTCACTTTCCTTTCTGATCCAACCCGATCTCTATCTTCGTATCCGTCCGGGTCATGAAAAAGCAGTGATCGAAAAACTCAACACCGCCAAAATACCCTATACCCTTATCGGGTCTCATACATTACAGGTGCAGAATGGGATTAAATTGGAGGAGGTGGTGGAGGTGAATAGAGAGGTAGTGGTGCAGGATCTGAGCTCGCAACATTGTCTTGACCAGGATTGGGGGGATTGGTGGATTTTCAGGATTGATTTAAAGAATTCACCGCAAGAAAATAAAATTGAGGATTGGGAACCTTCCAATATTGATTTAAAGAATTCAATCCCAAAAATCAATCCTGAAAATCCAAAAATCCCCAAAATCCTGGTCTGGGATGTATGTGCTGCCTCGGGAGGAAAATCCATTTTATTATGGGATCTGATCGGCCCCCTCGATCTTACAGTCAGTGACTCCCGCGCGTCGATACTCTCCAATCTCTCCACCCGTTTTTCAGAAGCGGGTATCCAGGGATACAAAAAATTTGTCGCCGATCTTACACGACCTGTATCCTTTGAAGGGAATAAAAAATTCGATCTCATGGTGGTGGATGCGCCCTGTACGGGTAGCGGTACCTGGGGACGAACACCCGAGCAATTGGTATTTTTTGAGCAGGAAAAGATCGGGGAATATGTACAGCTCCAGCGCCAGATACTGACGAACAGCCTGCCTCATTTAAAACCCGGAGGACGGTTGGTGTATATTACCTGCTCGGTATTTAAGGAAGAGAATGAAGGAAATGTAAAATGGCTCGAAGAGAATTTCTCATTAACCTGCCTCGGAAGTGGAAGCATTGAAGGCTATACAAAGAGAGCAGATAGCTTGTATTCGGCTTTTTTTGAAATCCATTAATCACTTCCTTACCACTTTCACACTCCGCTTATTCACCCCATCATCAAACCGCAGGACATAGGTCCCCGCTGCAATGGACTTTATCACTGGGAAATCAACCGTATACACTCCATCCTTTTGGACAGATAGATTTTTATTTGCCGCTACCAAGCGACCGCGGCTATCATACAACATCAACTGTGCCTGCCCTGTAAGCTGTGCTTTGAAGGTAACAAACAGGTCACGGTCAAAAGGATTGGGGAATACACGCAACCAGTCATTTTCAAAAAGAGTCGATTCCTTGGTCAGGGAAATGCTGGTGTCTTTGGTGGCAGTTTTGTAGTTGACAAAATAGACGCCACCGGGTAAACCTCCCAGGTTGGTGAAACTATGCTGACGTACATCGAGCGAATCGGTAGTCAGTATCACACTGTCCAATTTTGTTCCCAATCCATTGCGCAAATAAAGTCTTACCTCACCCGATATTTCGGAAATAAACTCCGCGTCGATCTGGTCGGTAAAGGGATCGGGTTGGGCACGAAACCAACCAGTAGGCCCAAACTGGAGCCGGCTCTTATCCGCTTTCAGGATATAATAGGCGGTACGCATGTTGGGTATGCCATACCCAAAACGGTCATCTGGGGTGGTGTATTTGTGTGCGCTCTTTTGCAGCGCGTCAATCACTTTCATGTTATTGAACTCGGGGAATGCCTGCCAGAGGCAACTCACTAAACCGGCCATATTGGGATTGGCAAAGGAAGTTCCATTTCCACCCACCGGATTACCGGCCCCATTGGCAATGATGGTTCCTTGTCCGACTGATGACACATTGGGTTTGATCTTTCCTGCTGAATTAGGTCCCCAACTCGAGAACCCGGCAATATTTCCTGCACTGTTTACGGCTCCAACAGCTACCACACTGTCCCCATCTGCGGGACAGGAAACAAACTTGATCTGTGATGTTTGTGCGCCATAGTTCCCGGCGCTATTCATCACGATCATTCCTTTTTTGGCAGCCAGGTTGGCGGCACGGGTGATCAAGGTGGTCTTTCCATTCCTTTCGGCATAGAGGTGATCAAAGGAAGGGTCATCAAAATCCTGATATCCCAATGAGGAGGATATCAGATCCGATCCCACACTATCCGCATATTCAGCGCCACATACCCAGAAATGTTCTTCAATCGGATATTCACTGGATACATCTTCCGTAACAAATAACCAGAATTTGGATTGAGGGGAAGTCCCCACCATGGTACCCGGTCGGTTAGCCGCAATGGTTGACAAACAGTTCATGCCATGTCCACTGAACCCATCGGTGTTTGTGGCATTGTGTACAAAATCCCATTCACCCAGTACCTGACCATTGAGCCGGATGCTGTCAAATGCGGGATTGGTTTTATAGGTAGAGAACCCGCCATCGAGTACGGCGATCACCATACCCTGCCCCTGAAAACCTCTGTCATGAAGAAACTCTCCATTATGAATATGCACCTGGTTAAAGGTCTGTCCATAATTGACATCTGTTCCGTTTTCGCGGGCGGCAAATGGAAAAGCAGGACCGTTAGCCGTTTCCTGGTCAAATTTATTTCTTGTGGGAGGCAGATCGGGTCGAAGCCTGGGCGCTACGGCATTCACCGTTTTCACAAAAGGAAAACTCTGGATCTTCGCCAATGCCGCCGGATCATCCGTGCGAATGGCCACCTGGTTCATCCATTTGGAAACATTCAGTACCTGTACATTGGGTACGGAACGAATGCTATCGAGATAACGGGGTGTAACAGGCAGATCGGTACTATCGATCGATATACCATAGCGCGTGCGGCGATCAATGGCACGAGTGGATAGATAAGCGGAAGGGTTGTTGAACGTGTAAGGCGTACCGGCCTTATCGGTAAAGGCTACCACATGACGGTCGTACTGGGCCTGGACCAGCCCGGAAACAAGGAACAATTGCAGCAAACCAAGTATTCTCTTCATTCTCATGTTCGTATTGTTCCCCAAATTTAGGGATCAATTATGACTGATCATCCACATCTTGATTCCAAAACCACAGTACACACCGGTGGGAAGTGAACCGGGTGGTTGATATTCCCAGAGGATATGTTCGCGAAAAACAAGACCGAGGCCTTTTGCATATTTATCAATCCCATAGATACGCGCCGAATAGATCGGTGAATCATCGGTGATATCTTCCTGTTGAACGGTCCATACATCGGTATAGGTCTCTCCTTCGATGGTCTCTGAATCGGCCCTTTCGCCATCATAGAAATAATCCGACTCCTCCCAGAGATTATCAAAACTGTTGAAATGACAAAAAGGTTCATAGGAATCATCCGGAAAATAACTATTGCCCTTCCAGGTATAATTGGCTTTCAGCGGAAGGTGCATTTTGATATAGCGGAGATTATTCTCATTGACCTCCACTTGTTGATCTGTTACCGTTACGAGGTAAGAGCCATTGGGGACCCAGGGGTTATTACCCGCTGAATCACGGAGGTAGGTGACAACGCGGTATGAAGGCCGTCCCAACCCATCCGTGGTCGCTCCATCCACCTCATGCTTTACCTGGTATTTGTGTACCTCAACGGTCGTATTCAGGTTGGTAAAGACGGTGGAATCCAAACGATAAATGATGTATTTGCCCACTTCAAGGGGCATGTAATCCGAAAGGGGTTCGGTGATAAAATCCTCAGTCTTTTTTTCACAGGAGATAAGGCCTGCAAGAAAAAGGAGGATCAGGACAGGTCGTTTGATGGATTGGTATTTCATTGAAAAGGATCGGCTTTTATTTTTTTTCGTTTCTCGCGGCGGCCGCTGCGTTATACGCTGCGAGCGCGGCGGGAAACTCTGATCAAAAACGTCCAAAAATCGCCTTTATTGCATTGATTCTAAATCAGTTCCCCTCTTTGTATGATACCCCCGCCGATGACGTCATCGTCCTCATAAAACACCGCGCTCTGTCCGGGTGCCACCCCTTTGGCCGGGCCTGCAAATTCCACTTTTACCCCTTGATTATCAGGGTATAAATGGGAAAGCGTGCCGGCATCCCGGTAGCGGATCTTTGTCACCGCCTCAAAACCCGGGGTGATTGTATCGTATTTGATCATATTGATCCGGGCCACCTGCATGGTCGTTTTATCCAGGTCTTCCTCATCCCCCAACACCACCGAATTCGAATCCGGGTCGATCCCCGTAACGAATACTGGTTTCCCAAACGTAATTCCCAACCCCTTCCGTTGCCCAATGGTGTAAAAGGGATAGCCCTGGTGCTGGCCCAAAATCCGGCCTTCCTTATCCACAAAATTGCCACCGGCTACTCTTGCCTCTAATGAAGGATCTTTTCTTTTCAGGAACCCACGGTAATCATTATCCGGCACAAAACAGATCTCATAGCTCTCCAGCTTTTTGGCCAGTTCAGGGTAACCATAATCAAAGGCCATCTGCCTGATCTCCGTTTTTTTATAGGGGCCCAGGGGCAATAAGGTGCGGCTCAGCAGGTCTTGTTGCAAACCCCACAATACATAACTCTGGTCCTTGGTGGAATCCACGGCCTTGCTTACCACAAACCGCCCATTATCATGCTGGCGGATCTTAGCATAATGCCCTGTGGCGATATACTCACAGTCAAGCGCATCCGCTCTTTTCAACAAGGCCCTCCACTTGATATGTGTATTGCATAAAACACATGGGTTGGGTGTCCGGCCGGCCAGGTATTCATCCACAAAATTCTCGATCACGAAATCACCAAACTCATCACGTATATCCAGGATAAAATGCGGGAACCCGTGCTGGACCGCTGCCATACGGGCATCATTAAAACTGTCGAGGTTACAACAACCTGTTTCCTTTTTGCCCCCACCACTGGCGGCATAGTCCCAGGTCTTCATGGTAATACCCACCACCTCATATCCCTGGTCATGCAGCATCAGGGCGGTGACGGTACTGTCGATACCGCCGCTCATGGCTACCAGGACTTTTCCTTTTCTACTCATAGTTATTCAATTCGAAGCGGCAAAGATAGAGCAGGATTTTGGGATTTGGGGATTGGATGTTGGTTGGTGGATGACAGAGAACAGATGACAGATGACGGATGACGGATGACAGATGACAGATGACTGATGACTGATGACAGAGTTCCAGGGAGATATGAATCTTAAGATAGAAGTCGGTCATCCGTCATCTGTCATCTGTCATCCACCATCCAACATCCAACATCCTCCATCCGCCACCCAACATCCATTTTCTCCGTATCTTCCACACACCCAAACTAAAACGAATGAAAAGAATATTTCACCTGTTTATTCTGCTATTTGCTATTACAACAAACGCACAGGAATTAAGTTATTATCTCCCCCAAAATATCCAGTACGATCCGCGTATCCCCAAGCCGGAGGAGGTGATCTATCATCATGTAGGGGAATGGCATATCACCCATGACCGGCTGGTGAATTACATGAAGGCGATCGATGCCGCCTCCGACCGGGTGAGCCTGGAGACCATGGGTTTATCGTATGAAAGCCGGCCACAGGTGCTGCTGATCATCACTTCACCAGCCAACCACGCCCGGTTGGAAGAGATCCGGCAGCAACATATCAAACTCACTGATCCGGCCCAATCAGGTTCCGTGGATATTTCCAATATGCCCATAGTGGTGTATATCGGTCATTCCATTCATGGCAACGAAGCCAGTGGCGCCAATGCCAGTTTGCTCAGTGCCTACTATCTGGCGGCAGCCCAGGGAAAAGAGATCGATGAATTGTTGAACAATACCATCATTTTATTTGATCCCTCTTTCAATCCCGATGGATTGCAACGGTTCTCTACCTGGGCCAACCAGCACAAGAGCAAGAACCTGGTAAGTGATCCCTCCTCGCGCGAGTTCAATGAGGTTTGGCCCGGTGGGCGTTTCAACCACTATTGGTTCGACCTTAACCGTGACTGGCTGCCGGCCGTACACCGCGAAAGTCAGAACCGGTTGGAATGGTTTCACCGTTGGAAACCCAATATCCTCACCGACCACCACGAACAGGGCAGCAGCGCCACTTTCTTTTTTCAACCCGGTGTGCCTTCCCGGGTCAATCCCATCACCCCGCTTAAGAACCAGGAACTGACCGCCAAACTGGGAAAATTTCATGCCGCCTATCTCGACAAGATCGGTTCCCTGTATTTTACCAAAGAGAGTTATGATGATTTCTATTATGGAAAAGGTTCCACCTATCCCGATGTCAATGGTGCCATCGGCATCCTGTTTGAACAGGCTTCCTCCCGCGGGCATTTACAGGAAACCGATAACGGGTTATTGACCTTTCCGTTTACCATCCGCAACCAGTTTACCACTACCCTTTCCACGCTGGAAGGAGCCCGGCAATTACGCACCGAATTCCTCCAGTGGCAAAAGGATTTTTATACGACAGCCCTCAAAGAGGCCGCCGCCTCTCCCGTAAAAGGATATGTATTTGGCAGCCAGACGGACAAGACCAAATCTGCCATCTTCACCGAAATGCTCCTGCGCCACCAGATACAGGTATATGAACCCGGTAAGGCCACGGCGATCAATGGCATCCAGTTTACGCCCGGAGATGCCTATTATGTCCCGACCGATCAGCCCCAGTTCCGGTTGATCCAGGCCATTTTCACCAAAACCCTGGAGTACAAAGACAGTTTGTTTTATGATATCACGGCCTGGACACTTCCCCTCGCCTATGGGCTCAGTTATGCCGAGGCAAATGCCACACAGGCCGCCACACTGACGGGTGGTAAACGCATTCTTCAGCCAAGGGCTATGACGGGCACTTTAACCGGTAAGAGTGAATACGCCTATCTGTTTGACTGGAACGAGTTCTATGCCCCCCGGGCCTTGTATGAGCTTCAACAGGCCGGTATCCTTACCAAGGTGGCTACGACGTCCTTTGAGGTGATGGTGGCTGGAGCTACACGCAAATTCCAACCCGGAAGTATCATGGTGCCGGTGAGTCTTCAGTCCATGGACAGCGAAAAATTATTTACCCTCCTAAAGGGCATTGCCTCGTCCAATGGGATCGAGATATTACCTGTTACCACCGGGGCATCGGTTACCGGAAGTGACCTGGGCAGCCGCAATTTTGCCGTTACCCAAAAGCCCCGTATCGCCATGATCGTGGGCACCGGGGCCAATGCCACCGATGCCGGAGAGGTTTGGCACCTGCTTGATCAGCGGTTCAATATGCCGGCCACTCATTTGGAGCAGGGCCTGTTCAACCAGGCCGATCTGACCAAATACAATACCCTGATCATGGTGGGCGGACGATATACAACGATTGACAAAGAGAAACTCAGGCAATGGATAGAAGCTGGTGGCACCTTGATCCTCACTGAGGAATCCATTAACTGGGCCCAGCAGGCCGGAATCAGTACGGTTGGATTCAAGCGTACCCGTCCTGCCACGGATAGCGCGACGGTGATCCCCTATACCGATCTTGGTCAGGTGCGTGGGGCCCAGCAAATGAGCGGGGCCATCTTCAGCGCCGATTTTGACCCCACCCATCCCCTCGCCTATGGATATCCCGGAAAAACGGTGAGCCTGTTCAAAGCCAACAATGTATTTCTGGAGATCCCCCGCAACCGCAATGCGGCCCCCTTTCAGTATGGAAAGGCGCCCTTGCAGAGTGGCTGGCTCAGTCAACAGAATTATGCGGCCATGAAGAATTCCGCCGCGGTGGTGGTGAATGCTGTGGGTAGTGGCCGGGTGATCAATATTGCGGATAATCCCAATTTCAGGGCTTTTTGGCTGGGCGGGACAAAGTTGATGATGAACGCGATCTTTTTCGGGAGACTGATTGAGGGTGGCTCAGCGAGGTCGGAAGAATAAAAATTATCACCGCAGAGAACAGGAGAACGCGGAGTTACGCAGAGAATTTGACTGCTATGACACTCGTACACAAAGATTCGCCAAGTGCTAATAGCTAAATGCTAATGGCTAATACCTGTCTCTGCGTAACTCCGTGTTCTCTTGTTCTCTGCGGTGAGTCTTGAAAACACCCCACCTTTTGGGGGTAAATCGGATTGTTTAGGAATTCAGAAACCCCTTATTTTGCCTTGTTAACTATTTTACGTACGATTAAAAATTGAGCACTATGATCAAAATGCAAGTAATTGGCCACCTCGGTAAGGACTGTATTGTGAATACAGTAAATGGCAAGAACGTGATCAACTTTACGGTAGCGCATACCGAGAAGTATCGCGACAGTCAGGGTAACAACCAGGAGAAAACGACCTGGGTTGACTGTGCTTATTGGACAGACCGTACCGGGATCTCCCCCTACCTTTTGAAAGGGAAGCAGGTTTATGTCGAGGGTACGCCCGAGGTCAGGACCTTTACCCGTCAGGACGGTACGGCCGGCGCTTCGTTGAGTCTACGGATTCGCGAGGTACAGTTATTGGGAGGCCGTGGCGATGCCGGTGGTTCTTCCTCCTTCTCCGACAATGTCCGTTCAGATGCGCCTGCATCGGTTGATGCTGGTGAGCCGGTAGATGATCTGCCGTTCTGAGTGGTGGCCAGTTAAATTTCAAGAAGGTCCCTCCCATTTTGGGGGGGATTTTTTTTGGGTTTTGTTTTTGGAAAAATCATACAAAATCGAGTAAATTACATCAAACCTTATCGAAATCCCGCCTTTTCGAAATTCTTCATAAATCACTGGAAATGAGGTAAGGTAGAAAACCGGTCTGTGACTGAGGTGCACGAAGTGCGCGATGAGGGGTAGGTTTTTGATTTTACTGCAGAGGCACGGAGAAAAATTCAACTTTACGGCTTACTTGCATTTTTTCAATACCTATAAAAGTATCGTATGATAATTTGGTCAGGTTACGGGTTTCTGGTTTTTATAGTTGTTTTTATTAACTCTTTACTTGCTAACCTAATTACCACATACTTAACAAAAGAGGATAGTTTTTATCAAACGAATTTAATCCCCCTTGGTATTTCATTTCTTTTCTCTGCAGTAGTTATTAAATTATTTGCAGAGTATTTTAATAAACTGAAATCCGAGAACAAAGGAACACGAATTTTTGACCAACTTACAATTGCAGGCGGTGACCAAAACAAACTATTCTTTATCCCTTTTCGATTTTGGACACCTATATTGGCGTGCTTAGGATTTGTACTGGTATCCTATCAATTGCTGGCAAAAAAGTAAATGCTTTTTTAAGCCTTTAATAGGTGCCACAATTAACCTTGTTTAGCAAATTCGAAAATTGGCTCAACGTCGAATGACTAAACTCCCAGTAACAAGGGGATTTATAATATACTGGCTTTATGAATATGACGAGATCATCATAATAATTAATCGGACACATGTCCAACTGAAGAATAATGCCCACCTTTAGTTTGTATTTTGATCTTCATACATTAACTCGGTAATATATCCAGCATACCCAACCAGGAATATCGTCACAACGCCAAGCCCTGACGTTGTAGGTAACCCTAACGAACCTCACTACTACTATGAGCTTTTTTAAGAAACTATTTGGCGGCGACAGCAAAAATCAGGACGACAATAAGCCTGACATTGACACTTTACTTTCATCACCAAACACCAATAACGCAATCATTGAAATTGACAATTAC
Source organism: Chitinophagales bacterium (assembly GCA_017303415.1). Classification (NCBI taxonomy): domain Bacteria; kingdom Pseudomonadati; phylum Bacteroidota; class Chitinophagia; order Chitinophagales; species Chitinophagales bacterium. The sequence continues at coordinate 1,613,352 of JAFLBJ010000001.1, read as the reverse complement.
GTTTGTAAACTTTGTTCATACGGTGACGCATTAGACCGTTTAACAGAACCGCAAAAACATTTTTATTTCAACCAAAATATTGAAAGGGAAATAAATAATGGTGGTTTTAACCAATACTTCTACAACTCCAGTGGCGACTTTGCACATGAGACAATAACTTCATTGCGGACAATTAATGCTAACAAGACTGCAGACATTTTGCAACAAGCCATTGACCAATTTCCCAGCTCTGTTGTTCCTAAAAACAGAGCCAACCGACAAGAAATATTAGAACAAATTGAAGACACGGCAAACGAGGTATGGGAACAGCTTGACCAAGCGTTTTATAAGTACGAGGACAATTTATATGAGCTCAACATTGAGTACATAAAACAAAATCGTAACTCATTTTGACAAACGACAAAGGGTTACCTACAACAAGCAGTTTTGCGTCAGCATGGGGCGACAAATAAATCCTCATCGGCAGTACTACTATCAGCTACATCTCCGGCTGACCGAACACAGATGAGCAGCAGAATATATTTTCATCTTTTGTAACTTCGGTCGGCTGCAGTTCAAGGCTGGACGTTTTCCAAATGCCCTGCCGAACGCAAAGCTGTGGCCGTTGGCAGCAATTTTATGAAGACCCAGTTAATACTATACATCCTATTTTCTTTGCAGATTTCTTTACTTGCACAGCCTAAATTCTTTAATCTCAGTTCGCAAGACCCAAACGATAAAGAACTTTATATTGGAGTTGAGAATTACATCGGATTGCAAACATCAACGTATTTTGTCAAAAACGTCAGGTTCTCTATTTCTCATGGTACCCTCACGAAAGTTGGACCCAATAAATATCTAATAAATGTTGCTGCAGAAAAGCCAGACACGTTGAAACTTTACGAAGATGATAGCTTGGTTCATTCAGAAACTTATCAAGTTAAGAAAGTTCCTTATCCTATTGCCCAACTTGCAAACACAAAAGATACGCTTTTGACTGTAAAGCAGATTTTGGCCAATCCAATTATTAGCGTGTATTTACCTGACTGCAAATACAAGCATCAATTCCAAGTGCTCTCTTTTCGAACTCGATTTTCAAAATCCAATATGAATCTGCTTGCTTCTTTTGATTTATCTATAGGAAGTTATTTGCCTGACAAACAGATAAAAACTGTCAAAAGTCTCAAGACAAATGATAAAATTCAATTTTATGACATTATTTATAAGTGCCCTAAATGCGGAACCCAACAACTAAACTCTTTGACAATAACTATCAAATAAAAACTACTGCCAACAATGAGCTTTCTGCTATTATAAAGCGACACTCTACAACTTACAATGGGACTATTTGACAAAATATTTGGGCGAAGCAAAAAGACAGAACCCGAGACTGCTAAGGTTAAGAGTATGAACCCAAACGATATTTGGTTCACGACACCAACTATTTCAAACGAGTTTCCTCAATTATCGCAAAAGACAAAGGAAACTGAATCTGACATTTTTATTCATGAGGACGATTACAGACAGAATGAATTTTTAAACCAAAGTTCTCTACCAAAAATTGAAGAAGAATTTAATGGCATTAAAGAGGTTTGGGCCAACCATAGCAAGAAGAACGACGAATACACATTGTTTAAAAATTGCCACGTAAGGAAAACAATTGGTTCACCCAACCTGAAAGTTAATTTTAATGAGCTCAAGGCTCTTCTAAATTGTAACTCAGTTGGACAAGTTATTATCAACGGCAATGTTCTTACAAACGGTTTTGCTATTAAAACAGACAACACGAGTTACTTTGGAACTCTCAATGACGACACGGTAATTGAACTTTGTATTGCTCAATGGAATGACAACACAACAAAAGAAATTTTAAACGTTGATAAAGCTTTCGATTTGTTATTTGTAAATTGGTATCATTGCGATTTAATAAAAAATGAGTAGCGACAAACAAATAATACACATTAGCAAGTTTCTAAGTCTAGTATTAAGACATCAACCTGAAACTATTGGCATTCAACTTGACCAAAGCGGTTGGACAGACATAGCTGAATTGATTGAAAAAGCAAATAACTACGGGGTTAATTTTGATAGAGAAATATTAAATCATATCGTTGCGACAAACGGAAAGAAGCGATTTGCATTTAATGATACGCTTGACAAGATAAGAGCAAGTCAAGGACATTCAGTAGAGATTGAATTAGGTTACATAAACCAAAAACCACCAGAAATCCTTTTTCATGGAACTGGTGAAAAATCGGTGCAATCCATTTTGGACACAGGACTTGAAAAACGCAATAGGCAACATGTTCATTTGAGCAGCGACTTTGATACAGCGATTAAAGTTGGACAAAGGCATGGGAAGCCATTTGTTTTCAAAGTACTTGCAGAACAAATGTATAATGACAACTTTCAGTTCTCTATTTCGGACAATGGCGTTTGGTTGACAGACCATGTTCCAATAAAATATTTAAAACAAAATGACGAATAACAGCAGGTAACATTGCATTGGCAAAATGGCGGAACGACGAATATATTCTCAGCTTTTTCTTCGCTACTCAGCTTCAGTTTCGGCTGACGAATATCGCCGGGCAATAGAATAAACAATGAGCTTTTGCATCTTTAATCAGCAGCGGCACCCAGCAGACGGAACACAGAATACCGCCACTTCGCCAATGCTTTAACGTTGTATGCCACTTTAGACAGACCTTATGCCAAGACGTAGAAACCTTAACGGAATTCCTCATAACATCACACAAAGTTTTTTTGGGACAGAACGCTACTATAGTTGCGGCTATATGGGTGACTGGTTATTAAATGCGGCAAGACAACTTAAATTGACAAAGGCTTCTTTAAATGTTTTGCAGGCTTCGTTCACCCCGATAGAATTCAACATTCATCCATTGACTCTTAACGCAAAGACATTAAAAGAAATTATTGATAAAGAATTAGTCGCAAATGGCTTTGATACAGACTTTATAACGGAAGCTCAGATTGACTTTCAATTTCCAGACCCAAAGCTTTATAGAACGACAATATATTGTTACCCTTATTTAATTGACAAAGATGGTAGACGCTATGAAACAGGACGGGTAATAGCTGAAGGACTTGAACCAAACTTTGACCCTTTTGACGAATTAAATATTTATCCGACAAAAAAAGAACAACTATAATTGACAAAATAAAAAACTTATTTGGGTGACACAGGAACAGAAAAATCTTTACAAAATCATTGATGAACTATTGTGGAATGAGTGGGACCCAATTGGAGTAAATGAGTATGAGGAAGCAAGAGATGAATATCACACCTACGTACCTCAAGTTTTCAAATTAAGAATTGACAAATCAGACAGCGAGGCAATAGCACAATATCTTTTAAAAGTAGAGACCGAAAGAATGGGATTGTTGGGTAATATTGATAATTGCAGAAGAGTTGCCAATATAATTATTTCAACACCTGTGTGACAAAGAAAAGCGGCATACAACATTCAGCTTTGCGTCAGCAGCGGCGACGAATAAATCCTCATTGTCAGTTCTACTATCAGCTACATATCCGGCTCACCGAACACGGATGAGCAACAGAATATATTTTCAGCTTCAGTATCTTTAATCGGCTGCAGTTCCGGGCTGAACGTTTTCCCAATACCCTGCCGAACGCAAAGCTGTGGCCGTTAGCGGCAACTTAAGCTTTATGGTCAAATATTCTTTTATATTTCTGATTATTTTTACAATTGGGCTGCTATCCTTCTTTTCTCAAGATGCGGCTTTTTCTGTATTACCTGGTTGGCATACCACAATATATCCCCCGTGGTTTTTCGCAACCCTGATTCCGATTATATGGCTTGGAATAGCATCTCTGATTTATTACATAATAGAACGAAATGGAAAGATAGTTCAACATAGACTTTTTCTACTGCATATTATCTTATCAATGTTTGCCTTTGCCGGGAATCTCTTTGTCTATTTTGACAACTATTATGTGACAAGGGCCTTAATGATTGCCCCTTATCTTTTGTTTACGTTGGGGCAAGTACTTTTTGTAATTGGTATACTGAAAGCAAAGAAAGCTAGTATCAGTGTCACTAGATGAATTTTAGAATTGACAAGTTATTCAGCATTTGTACTCAATTTTAATGCACGCTACCGCTAACAAGGGGTTTGGCGTCATGGCGGCTTTACGAATACATCCTGATCGATATATCGCTGCTCAGCGACATATCAATCTGACGAATAAATCCTAGCTATAGAATATATTTTCATCTTCATATCTTTGATCAGCAACATATCCGGGCTGACGGAACACGGAATATCGCCACAACGCCAAGCCCGGACGTTAGCCTCCATTCGTATGAACCTATTCAAAATACTTTTTGGAAAAAAGAAAAATATAGGCGAGAGCAAACGATTTGACAAAAATAAAAACGACTATAATCTAACGTCAGAAGCAAAATTTGCTTCTTTGAGTTCAGAGGAACGGCTTGGAGCAATAATGTCACTTGGCGACACGGGACAAAATAGATTTTTTGACCTTTTGAAATTTAGCATACAATCCGACCCAGACATTGATGTACGATTTGCTGCGCTCAAAAGAATTCATTTATTCAAAGAACACCCAAGCGTAATTCCTTTTTTAAAATCATTAAGTGAGGACAAAAAACAAACAAATCTTGAACCCTATCTTTCTATGGCTTTAAGTCGTGTGGGTATTATATCGCCAAAAGAACTTCAAAACCGAATAAATAATCCAACAGTAGAAACCACAACTACCAATAATCAAAGGTGGACAAATTTTGATAAAGGATCTTCAATTGGCACAACTGGTAGTGAGGGCGGAAAGATTACCGAAGACTTTGAGTGCATTGACGGAGCAAGAGTAACTATTGAAAAGGATGGAGCCATTGCTCCTTACTCTGTTACGTTAGGCATTTACGGACTTATGTTTCATACACATTTCGCTAGCGCAGAAATTGAAGCGAAACAATTTATGGATTTTGCAGTAAAAAAGATTGACGAAATATTTGCCCTTTATGAAACAGCCGAAATTGAAAGAGACACAACATGGAACGCCAAACATGACCGCCTTCTTTCCGAACTTGCCGAACAGAAGAACGGCGGCTAACAAGGGGTTTGGCGTCATGGCGGCTTTACGAACAAATCCTCATCGATAAAACAATCCTCAACGACATATCCGTCTGACGAATAAAGCCCAGCTACAGAATATATTTTCATCTTCATATCTTTGAATAGCACCAGTCCTGGCTTACGTAACTCGGAATGTCGCCACGTCGCCAAGCCCGAACGTTAGCGGTAATCTTACAGCATGACATTTGACGATTATTTTGTGGATATTGACAGTACGTTAGTAGATTTGATTTGGTTTCCTCAGGATAAAGATCGGGACAAATACCTTGAACTTATTAATGACGAACTAAATCAATTAGGAATTTCTCAATCGACTCTACGTAATGATGCCGTAGGTAAAGTAGTTGGGTCGAACACTTGCTTCCCGTTCTTGCTGGAATCCATGCTTTTTAAAACTGATTTCCCTTTTTCAACACGAACAACTTGTAATAGGTACTTTACTTTGTGCAAAATTTGTCAATTTAATTTGAAAGGAAAGCTGGAAGTGAAAATAAATAACTTTATTAACGAGGAACTGCTTTTTGCGGAAGCTCTCTCTTGTGAGATGTATAACTATGCCAGAATTAATACCGCATTTAAGTTTGGCGAAACGTATGCCATTTTTGGAGATGATCAGAAACGGGATAAGTATTTTAAACTTATCATGAATGACAAGTATGAATTAAGTCCGGCAACCATTACGGGATTTTATAAGCTGATTGCAGAAATCTATAACTCTGCGGGAGATTATCAAAATAGTCTAAAATGGCTCAAACTGGGACTAATAATTAACCCGAAGTTTTCTGTGAAACGTTTAATCAAGCAATTAGAATCTAAGACGTGACTACCGCTAACAGGGTGGCTTGGCGCAAGCCTGTTGCGTGCTAGCTCCGGCCCAAAAGAAAGAAGGAACATAAGTGGGCCGTCGCCAGAAGATTTCATAAATTAGTCTGCCTGCTCCAAGCCGCTGGCGTTAGCGGTCATTGTACCGTGAAAATCATCAAAATAATATTAACAAGACAAACTCTTAGTGATAAATGAGTACAAATTCAGAAAATGAAATTTACAGTTCGAGAGAACTTAATGCTCCGTTTGAATTAGTCTATCAAGCATTTTCCAATCCCAGATATTTACAAAAATGGTGGGGCCCAGAAGGATTTACGAATACAATACACGAATTTGACTTACGACCAGGCGGAAAGTGGCTTTTGACCATGCACGGACCTGAAAAAGGCAACTACGAGAACTCGTCCATTTTTAAAAATATCGTACCGAATAAATTAGTTACTTGGACAAGGACTTCGCAACCGCTTTTTGAGATGGAAGTGGGGTTTGAAAAAATAAGCGATTCAAAATCAAAAATTTTCTTTCGTATGATTTTTAAAACTGTGGAAGAATGTGAGAAAATGAAAATTTATGTAGTGCCTAAAAATGAAGAAAACTTTGATAGATTGGAAAGAGAACTAATTTACATTTCAAAAGAAAATATAATAATTTGAATATGTAGAAGTTAAATAAAGAACATAATTAAACTACCTAATAGACAGAAAAACAACGAACAGCTAACATCGTATTGGCAATAGTCGGGCTGACTGTTGTAAATTCAACATTTGTAATTCTTTTGGGCATTTGTGCAAATGTTAGGCTGACGTTTTTCAAATGCCCCATCATCGCCAATACGTAGCCGTTAGCTGCAACACAGTTCCCGTTATGCTTAGAGTCATAAAGACAATTACCTTGGGTGTTTTATTATTTCAGCTTTCAGGCTGTGCACTTTTTGACAGCGATTCAGACAATGTTGTGGATGATTATGAGGTAACATGGATAGACTTGCATGAAAGTAGAAGTTTATATAAAAAAGAACAATTAGTTCCTGCGTACGTAATTGCAGTTGGCTATAATTCAAATTTTATTTATGCCAAGCAACACCCTTTGTTGCAGAACTCCCCAATAAAGATTGACAAAAATGTCGTAAACTATTACATTATAGAACGGACAAATAGTGAATTTCAAGATAAACCAAAATACGGGCCTTTGACCAGAAAGAGCTTTGACAGCCTTTGTAATAAACTTAATATTCAGAGCCCAAAATTTGACATGACTTATCCAACAAACCTCTATTAATTAAAATAGTGCTGCAGCCAACAGTGGTTTGGCGCTATAGCGGCTGGACGTATATATCCTCATCGTCCAGTTCGTTTACGTGCAGCAGTGCCGGCTGACGAATAATGCCAGGCAACAGAATATAAAATTATCTTCCCTAACTTTACTCAGCTGTGTTTCGGCCTGTCGAACCACGGAGTATCAGCACAGCAGAAAGCCCTGATCGATGTGTGCCATTCAATAAAATCATGAAAGTTCAACTTCTTATAACCATTTTTCTAACTGCCATTTTGACGGAGCATTCATCCAAAAAAGATGTTTTGCTTGAAATTACGAAGAAATATTTGCCAGACAATTATGCTGTTCTTAAAAATTACGATGCATCCACTGTGGACTTTTTAGCAAGGGAAGACAGTTTGCAAGATTACTTTCTTAACTATCCAACTATTATACATGAAGCTTATCATGCTTTCAGTTTTACTATTAATTCACCATTTGACAATGACACTTTATATAGATACAGACTAAACGACACAATGACAATTGCCATTCGGAAATTCAAATCAATTCCATCAAGGCAACTTGATAAATCAATTCCACTAAGCGACAAAAAATTGCTTTTTGCTTATGACACTTACATCAACTCTACAGACTCAAATCATGTGACACAACAAAATGGATTTATTGGTTTGCTAGAAGAATACACAGCCAGTTTTCAAAGTTTAAAAGCCTATACCTATTCTTACAACTTCTTGAGAGACTCATTTGGCTGGAACAATCCTCAAATTTGGATAAAATATCTTTCTAATAGCGGTAGCGATATATATTCAACGAATCAATTCCGTCTATTTATTTCATGGTATTTACAATATTGTAAAGCGAACAAACCCGACTTATACCAACGAATAACAGGCGATAAGCATATTAAGAGGCTATTCAGACATATTGAAACCAATTCCAAAGAACTAATCAAAACGTTTATCATAAATAGAGCGGAAATTTTAAATCGCCTCAAGCCATTTACCATACGAAAGGGCATTTACATTTATTTAAAGAACGATTTGAGTTTTGGGTATGGTATAGACGACCATATCAAAAACCTGGAGTTGACAGATAGTTTACTAAGGAGACCAGAACATGCACTACTTAATGAACTGAGACAATGAATAGCACACAACAAGCGGTTTGGCAATATGGCGGGGCGGCAAACATGTTCTCAGCTTTTTGTTCACTATTCCACTTCAGTTCCAGCCGACGGATAACGCCTAGCAATAGAATAAACAATGAACTTTAAGTCACAAATTTAGCTGTGGTTACGTGCTGAAGATTTTCAAATACCGCCACATGCCAAGCCGTAAACGTTATCAGCAACCCAAATGGACAAACTCTATATAGACATAAAACGACAAATAGAGCCTTTTAGGGACAAGGTTTTCTATCACGGTTTGACAGAAACCGAGGTGACAGATATTGAGCAAAAAATTGGAAATAAATTTCCGACTTATTTTCGAGAGTTTCTAAAAATATTCGGTGTTAGACAAGATTTTGTATTTGGACTTTTCACAAGAGAAATTGACTTCGTTGAGCGCACTAATTATTTGCCAGATGAACTAAAAAAGTCGTTCATCTTAATTGGCGACAATGGTGGAGAAGATTTTTGGTTGCTTAATATTGACAATCAAAACGACACAAACCTTTATGAATGGCAGCATTGGTTAGACGGTGAAGTTGTAAAACTAGGTTACGACTTTGAAACTCTTCTCGACGAGAGTATTTCAAAACTTTCCGACAGGAACATTAAAAGAGAAACTAACGACAAAAAAAGCTGGTGTGTTCAGTTTGCCATCACTACTGACAATGAACAAAATATTTATGCGACAATTCCATTGACACTTATTCAAGATTGGGAATTAAAAGAGGTTTCCCCTGCTCAAGTTCACTGTTATGAGACTAAAGCAAAGCTTGCTGATAAAGTGATTAATTTTACAAGGCAAGAATATGCTGGTTGGAGTTCGCCGACATATTACTTCAACTTAAAAGAACCAGCAAATGAATTTGGGCCACAATCATTAATAAAGAAGATTGACGCAAATCTTAAAAAAACATTTCCAAAGTACAAGCTAATTGACTACGGTATCTTAGCATTGTCAGACAACGATGAGTAGTTGGGTATGCTGCTAACAGGCGGTTTTCTGATATATGGGCTGAAGAATACATCTGAAAGCCGTGACAGTTAACAAGCTTTGTGAATTAGCAGCTATAAAAAGACAACCTAAATGCCAAACACATGAGAGTTTTTAGTATGATTTATCTCCTACTCTTTTGGAGCAAGAAAAGGAACAAGTTGACTAGATGTTCCTTAATTCCATTACTTGTACTGATGTGTTTTATGGCATCAACTTCTAATGCTGCTAATAAACCACTGAAAGTTGGGGTGATAGGTTTGACACATACCCATGTTCATTGGATTTTGGGAAGACCAAAAGACGACAAGGTTGTGATCGTTGGTATTGTGGAAAGCAACATGGAGTTAGCAAAAAAATATACACAACAATATGGTATATCCATGGATATTGTATATGCCTCCATGGACGAACTTATCCGGCATTCTAAGCCTGAAGCTGTCCTTGCGTTTGGTTCCATTTATGAACATCTAGAAGTGGTAGAAAAATTTGCGCCTTTGGGCATTCATGTGATGGTTGAAAAACCATTGGCAGTGAGTTTAGATCATGCAAGAAAAATGGAAGCGCTCGCGAAACGATATGGCATTCAACTCCTGACAAACTACGAAACCACCTGGTATCCAACCCTGCATGCTGCTAAGGAATTATTGAAAAATGATAGTATTGGCAGTTTGAGTCAACTTATAATACGGGACGGACATAAGGGACCTCTGAAGATAGGTGTGAATAAGGAGTTTTTTGACTGGTTAACTGATCCTGTTAAAAACGGAGGCGGGGCAATAATGGATTTCGGATGTTATGGGGCAAATATTGCCACATGGATGATGAATGGCGAAAAACCCATAGCAGTAATGGCAGTGACGCAGCAATTGCAAAAAGAAAATAACCCTGAGGTAGACGACGAATCAACCATAATTTTGACATATAAAAACGCAAAAGTCACAATACAAGCATCCTGGAATTGGCCAATAGGAAGAAAAGACATGGAAGTATATGGAAAGACAGGTGTTATATATGCTGATAGCAGAAATGATCTTAGGATACGTATATCAAAGGGTTATGATGGATTTCAAGAATCCAAAAAAAGATTAGATGAACTCAGCCCTCCTTATAATGACCCATTTACGTACTTTGCTGCAGTTATTAATAAAGAACTTTCTATGCCAGAGTATGATTGTTCCTCTCTTGAAAACAATATGATTGTTATGGAAATACTTGACGCCGCAAGGTTATCTGCAAAGAAAGGAAGATCAGTAAAAGTAAGATAACAACGACCTGCTAGCAAAAAGTTTGCCGCAAACCTTGTATGAAACCCCGTCTGACGATTCAACGCTTACAATACTCTTATTATGACTAGAAACAATTTTAATACTAAGAAAGTTGCAAGGATGTGAGAGACATTCCCCTAAGCTATGATAATCGATAACTATATCTATTTATCGGGCACTCCGGGATTAGACCCTACAACAGGTTAATTAACTGCGATGATTTTGGAGTCATCCAACCAGTTTAAAGTCCTTCACATACAATCATTATAGTGAAAATCATACTACTATTATTTCTGCTATTTTCTGAGGCTGGCTTATGCTATTGCCAAAGTAATTCATTTACCAAAACCTATTTACAAAATAGTTATACAATCACATACAAGTATGATTCAATAAACCAAACACACAATTATTCTTGCAATTGGGATCTTGACTTAGATGGAACCACTGACGAGGTATATTTCGTTGGGACCGGTGGAGCACACTTATACTACTACCTGAAAGTTGTTCTAAGCAATGACAATAGGACAAAAGACTTTCGATATATTCAGTCTGACTTCCCGATTTTCTCATTACCTGATCCAAACGGATTATATTATGACCCAATCGAAGCGCTTGCACAATTTACTGTTGCTGACTTTGATGGAGATATGAAACCTGACATCTTTATACGTCTCGACAATCAATCGTTTTTATCCGCTAAAAAAACATTAAAGAAACATCGTGTCAGAACACAATATATCCTCTTGAGCTTTGCTGGCTCTAAAGCAATCCTAAGGGATTATAAAAATCCAATATAGATAAAGATACCGAATCGATATTACCAGGCTTTGCATTGCATCCATCTCATCGGACACAGATAACAAATAACCTTTTACCCCCAAAAACAAATATACATGAGCGAAGCACTACAAAATCTTATCCTTTCAGAACAAAAGGCAAAACTATTATTTCAAACCGTTGAAGAAAGGGGCTTAATAATTCCTGGAAAATCGGAAAAAGAGCTTTGCGATGAAATTGTACTAATCGCCAAAGAAGAATTTGGGGTAGAAAACCATTGGGGTAAAAAAATTGTTAGAACCGGTATTAATACGCTACAACCATATATTGCAGACCCTCCAGACTTGATTATTCAAGAAGATGATATACTTTTTTTTGATTTCCATCCGGTATTTGACGGTTGGGAAGCTGACCTCGGAAGAACCTATGTTTTGGGTAACGACCCCTTAAAACTTAAAATAAAGAAAGATGCAGAGGAAGCCTGGCAGGTAGCCAATGCCTGGTATTTTAAACAAAACACCCTTACTGGTGCCGAATTTTTTAATTACGTTACTGCCCTAACTAAAAGCTATGGCTATGAATTTGGGAATGCCATAGCGGGTCATATTGTGGGCCAATTCCCGCATGAACAACCTGATGACCCAAACGATCTGTGCTTAGATGTGCATCCTGACAATCATAAAGACATCCTTCTATTGGATAAAAATGGAAATAAAAGACATTGGATGCTGGAACTTCACTTCGTGGACAAAACAAATAAAATAGGCGCCTTTTTTGAACAATTGTTGATGGCAGAATAATGTGGTAATGCCAAAAAATTACTTGACCTATTTATCCGGGAAATCAAGAATTCCAAACTAAGTATAATAATAGTAAAATGAAAGGTGAACAAATTCAAACCCTACATCCTCAACCACGGAAAACAAACAAGCGCATTTCATTAGAAAAATATAACGTTATTAAAGAGAACATTCTATCCATTTTAAAAAATACGGAGCTGACCCATACTGAACTTATGGAAAAATTATATCAAAATGTAAAAGACAGTTTTGAAGGTGGGGTTCAATGGTATGGTGAAACGGTAAAACTTGATCTGGAAGCCAGAAGAATAATAGAACGAACGGGAACTAAGCCTGAAAGATATCGAATGACAAAAAAATCCGCTAACAGGGAAGGGAGTTCAAAGAGGAATTTAAAGTAAAGATATCTGTATAAAATGAAGACCCTCATTGGCTTACTTTTGATTCTTTTCGGCATTCTCGGTGCCCTATTTTTCAGCCGTTATACCGGAAATACTATTCCCTCTCCTATTCTATGGTACCTGGTTTTTATTTTCATGATGTTGTTAGGTGCCCGTCTTATCCTCATATCTTTTAAGAGAACCCAACATATCCTTAACCAAGCGGTCACACACGAATTTGTGGCTTTTAAATCAACGGCGGAGAAAGTGGACCTGGACTTTGACAAATGCGAATTTAAAAGCGGCACTTACTCGCACCAGGTTGACGATCCAAACCTCATTCCCTTTAAACTACTTTCCTCGTCGCCGTTATCCTCCTTTGCCAGTAAGAATTCCGAAACCTTGGTACAATCCTATTTAATCTACACCTGTACTATAAAAGGTGCCGCTTGCAAATTTGTAAGTCAATCCTTCCCATTCGATCCTACAACCCTTAAGTATTACGTCATCAACAAAAAGGTCACTCTCTATTTCGACCCCTTAAAACCCGAAAAATACCTATTTGATCTACTAAAATAATTTCTCCTTAACAATATAATTAGAAATATAAACCCAACTAAAATGATCATCAAACCCATCATAGTACCGGTTCTTTTTTTACTTGCCAGTTTAACTAGCTGCAAAACAAACCAAATGGCCCTATCCCCTACCTCCAAAAGTGGAATGTATAAGGTAACCATCCTTTACCCGGACGGGGAAGGCAAAACCTTTGACATGAACTATTATGAACAAAAACATATGCCGATGATGGCTGGGTTTTTAGGCGAAAACCTCAAATTCTATGAAATTGACAAAGGCATTTTGGGGCGGTCTTCCTCCGAAAAACCAACATTCCTGGCAGTTGGATATTTCTTTATAACAAGTATAGATGAATACAACATAGCAATCGCGCAAAACAGGGAGGCGGTTATGAGTGATATTAAAAATTATACCAATATACAGCCGATCGTACAGATCAGTGAAATAAGACAAGTGAAAAACAAAGAATGATCAATTAAAAAAGCTAATTTCATCATCCAGTTACCATTGTACATGATGCACCAGGTTTCCTAAACTTAACATCGACCCTTTTTATGTTTAAATACAGCCTACTGGTAATCCTGTCCGCTTCCCTTCTTTTCCATGCATGCAAAAAATCAGGTCAAAAAGAAGTGCCGGATGGATTCGCTTCCGTACCTGAAACCAAACCGCAGTATAACAATACCAGTTTGGGGGTTTACAAAGGTGTCATTATTGGGTCTGTTGGAACGATCGTTATAAAAATCAATAACGGAGATAACCTGATCAAAGGTTATTTGGCAATTGATAATGTAAAAGACACGTTATCCACCTCCCAGACAGTTACGGCCGGTCAGCCTATAGTGAATCTGAATTTTACCGGAACTTTATCTTCCATGACATTATCGGCGAACGCCGACGGGTCAGATGCGCAAATATCCAACCTGTCCATTACCGGGCATCCAAATGCCAAAGCATTGGTTATCCATGAAAATTCTACCCAACTGGTCATGTGTTATGGAGGGACCTTTAGTGGCGACCTGAATGGTAACATTTGCTTTGTAAAGGTTGGGACAGCCATTCGAAGTGAACCTGTTAACTTCCTGGCAAAAGTCTCTATCGATACCTTTTTCCTGAAAGGAAATTGTGTTCCCGAAACCGACACGGTACGCACCAATACACATTATATGTACGATCTGGGAAACCCGGTTAGAACATTTTCCGGGTATCCAACCTTCAGCAATACCGCGGTAACCGGCCCCTGGGTATCCTTCTATCCCCCCACGAACTCAACTTTAAGGGGCACCATTAATTGCGTAAGGACCTATTAACTTAGTGGGATCATCCAATCGTCAAATAAACAATCTTCATAAAAAAGTATCGGTCTCTTCTTCCTATCTGGGGCAGCCTGTTGTTTGCCTCCCTGTATTTTTTAGCTACCCTTTACTATCCAGGCGGCTCGGCCTTCAACCGCCATGCCAAGGGATTTAGTTGGGCCAATAATTACTGGTGTAACCTGTTGGATGGAAAGGCCATTAATGGGCAACCCAATAGCGCCCAGCCTGTGGCCTGGGTAGCCATGCTTGTCCTTTGTTTCACCTTGGTTTATTTCTGGTGGATTTTCCCAGGATACACTACCCTTCACCGTTACACTAAAACCATGATCCGGGTGAGCGGCCTGTTGGCTATGGGTATTGGGCTTTTGCTGTTTACCCGTATTGACCATGACCTGATCACCAACCTGGCCTCCTTGCTGGGACTGATAGCCACCGTGGGAACCTTTGCCGGTCTTTACAAAAATGGATGGAAGACCCTCCTCCTTTTTGGTATCCTCAATATTTTATTGGTCATAGCCAATAACTTCCTGTACTATAACGAAGCCTATATTTCCTACCTGCCGCTGGTGCAAAAGATCACGTTTGGCAGCTTCCTCGCCTGGATCTGTTGTATCTGTTTTAAAATGTACAGGACAGAAAATCCCCAAATCAGGTAAATTGTCCTTTCTATTGCCGGCCAAAGATTTGTACTGAAAAATACAAGACCAGCGCAACGGTTGGGGCAAATCGATTGTCAGATCAAAAAACGGCCTATGCGAAAAATTCTTTTTTATGTCCTGATCCTGCTTTCAATGGCCGGCTGTACCAAGGACCATGGCTCAAGGGTGGAGATCTACCTCTTGTCATCCTATAGCTCCTCTACGAATACCTCCACCAGTCCCGCGACCGTGGTAATTACCAATCCCGTGCTGGAAAACTCCCCGCTGGTGGCGGATAAGGATATTTCCTTTTATACCCAATCCACCTATACATTCACCTTAAAGAAGGATATCCAGTCAAGAATCGCCTCCTATGGGGCGGATAAAGCCTTTGCGGTGACCGTGGATAAGGAACTGGTTTATGTAGGAAAATTTCAGCCCGGTTACCTCAGTTATATCCCCTTTGGCCATGCTACGATCACCCCGTTGGGCCCCAATAACCAGGAATTGAAAATTGACTTCCCGATGGTGGTCGGGAGTACCGACCTTCTACTGCTTGATAAGCGAAACGATGATCTTCTGATCGCTACCCTAAGGGCTACAGGACGGTTGCGTTAACTTAAAAAAGGGACCTCCGGAAACCCCGAATTGCAGAAAATATTAAAAAAGCAGAGAGTTTACGTATATTTATTCCGATGCGGCATAACGCGTGCAACTCATTGGCAACCATTTTGTTGGAAGCAAAATTTTGTTGCACAAACAGATGCTGTTTTATGTAAATTTTAAACCTCTGCTGTATGATCTGCAACATCAAAAAAATTACCAAGACCTTTCTTTTTGGATCTGCCTTATCGCTCTTCTCTGCAACAGTTATTGCACAGGATGGCACCATTTATCCGTTAGCCGCCCCTGCCGAACCCAATGCCATAGTGTTGGGTACCGGTGGAGTTGAGAATCAACCGGCTACTGAATCCTGGTTTCGCCAGTGGGGCGATCCCATGGCACGCAACATCACGGTTGCCACCCTTACTCCTTTTCTTCCCAAACCCGGCAAGGCCAACGGCGCTACAGTGATTGTTGCACCGGGCGGTGGCTTCAGATGGCTTTCCATGGGCAATGAAGGCTGGGAAGTTGCGCAGGCGCTTGCCGACAAAGGCATCACCGCTTTTGTATTGAAGTACCGACTTTTCCCCACCGTACCCTCGCTGGATAGTTTCAGTGCCTGGATGAACCGCCCGCGCATTGCTCCCCCGCCTGCTGATTCTTCCAGAACAGTATCGGCACCCAGACCGCCGCAGATCGATTTGTCAAACCAATTGGAAGACGCTGAAGCGGCCTACGCGCTGATCGTGAAAAGATCCAAAGAATGGGGTGTGGATACCTCCCGCATTGGCATGATCGGTTTTTCAGCCGGATCAGGACTCACCATGCACGCTACAATGAACTCAAAAACCATGAAACTGGCATTCATCGGCATGATCTACGGAGGAATGGGTCCAATGGAAGTACCTAAGACTGCCCCTCCGATGTTCAATGTTATAGCTACAGATGACTTTCTTTTTGGCGGACAAACCGGGCTGATCCAATCCTGGTACAAAGCAGGTATTCCGGTTGAGTTTCACCTATACCAAAATGGAGGACATGGTTTTGGCCTGGGAAACCCCAACAGAACAAGCAACAAATGGTTTGATGCCTTTATTCATTGGCTGGACGTGAACAGCTTTTTAAAACCCGGCTCCCATTAATTGGAGCTGAGGCACAAATAACAGAATCAAATTTGGGTCTTGTTGGTGTTTCCCGCTTTAAAATCCTATATTCAATACAAGGAAAAGCAGGGAGCACCAACAACCCAATCTATATGGACACTACAAAAGACCCAGGTAAGCTCACCATTGACAATTATCTGGATACCCACTATATCCACCGGAGTAACTGGCTCCGGGCTGCAGTATTGGGGGCCAATGATGGAATCATTTCCATTTCGAGTCTCGCTATTGGGATAACGGCAGCGAATGCCAGCCGGGATTCTATTGTTCTGGCCACGGTGGCCGGACTGGTAGCCGGGGCCTTATCCATGGCGGCCGGAGAATATGTATCGGTAAGCTCACAAACAGATACCGAGAAGGCCGATATTGAAAGAGAGGCACAGGAACTGAAGGAAATGCCGGAAGAGGAATTGGAAATACTCACTCAGATTTATCAGCAGCGTGGATTAAAAAGGGAAACGGCTCATCTGGTGGCGAAAGAGCTTACGGAGCATGATGCCCTATCGGCCCATATCAGGGATGAATTGGGTATAAATGAAGTTACCCAGGCAAAGCCTATTCAGGCAGCCCTGGCCTCCGGAGCATCCTTTACAGCCGGTGGACTACTACCAATGCTGGTCGTACTCTTAGCGCCACTGGTGAATATGGAATACTTTCTTTATGGTTTTACGGTGATCTTTCTGGCCATCCTCGGCACTGTATCTGCAAAAACCGGTGGTTCGAAAGTTGGTAAAGCCATTTTGCGGATCATGGTATGGGGCACTATCGCTATGGGATTATCGGCTGGGGTTGGGTATTTGTTTGGCGTGCGGGTATAGGATCAAATTTTTCTATAACCATTCATCATGGCATACAATGCAAAACTGGCTGACCAGGTCAGAGAATTAATTTCACTTACACACAAGCAGGTTGAAGAAAAGAGAATGTTTGGCGGCCTCTGCTTCATGGTCAATGATAAAATGTGTGTGGGGGTAGAATCAGAACGGCTAATGGTCAGGCTGGACCCCGCCGTTTACGAGGAGGTATTGGAAAAAGAAGGTTGCACCCCGATGGATTTTACCGGAAAAGTGATGAAGGGTTATGTATTTGTAGATATTGAGGCACTGAATACAAAAAAGAAACTGGCCTATTGGATCGAACTTGCCCTTCAATTCAATAAAATCGCCAAAGCTTCCAAAAAGAAAAAAAAGTAGGTTGCCCGTGTAGGGTCATTCTTCCCGTGTAAATACTCTTTCCCCCTGAGGACGTTTTATGGTCATTTGTTTTTTCGACATGTCAAAGCTCACGGTGACTCCCGGTGCCAGGTTAAATGTATCGGGGGCAGTTGCCTCAAGAGGAATCGTGTTTCCTCCGTTCTCGATGGCAATGGTGGAACCCGATCGGGTAACGGTCATTCTTGCCGGCGTTCCGGCAACCACATATACCCCAACGTATTTATCGAGGATCTCGGGGCTTACCATCAATGCTTCAAAAGTGGGAACCTGATAAGGCCTGTTCCAGTAAATATCAAAAACAGCAGCTACAATATCTGCGACCGGATATATCTTGGCATTCGTGGTATAGGCTAATGCCAGTTGTTCTTCAGGCTCGTAAGCCAGCCAGGAACCGGAACTGTTACTTCCCCCTGTATGCCCATAAAGGGTCTTGCCGCTAAAAGTAAATGGCTCCATCCCCATTCCTTCACCATCCTGCATGGTCATCATTTTATCGAGACTCGCCTTGGAAACAAGTTTATGATCAAAAAGGGCTTGAATAAATTTCGCCATGTCACCTGGTGTTGACATGATCGCCCCTGCCCCTGCCGGAACGCTTAAATTCAACTCCGGCGCTTCCTTCCATTCCCCCAAATACCGGTAAGAAAGGCTTTCATTTTTTTCCGTATTGGTATTTCCCTCACCCAGGTAAGTATTTTTAAGACCAAGTTTGGAGGTAATTCTCTCCTTTAATACATCCTGATAAGGCTTTCCTTCAACTTTTTCAATGATATAGCCTAAAATAACATAACCCGTATTACTATACTCATGCTTGCTGTCCGGTTCAAAATTGGGTTGCCCTTTTTCTATTACCGCCAACACTTCATCATGGGTTCTTGATTGCCGTCCCCAGTTTGGTTCCACTTTCAGTTCGGGAATACCACTCCGGTGTCTGAGTATCTGCTCGATCGTAATTTTATTGGCATTGGGGATTTCGGGGAAAAACCTATCCAGGTTATCCTGAAGTTTTAATTTCCCTTCCTCCACCAGTTGAAGGATCATTACCGCTGTATAGGTCTTTGTGATCGAACTGATCCGAAACCTGGTATTTGAGGTAATAGGTGTTTTTGTCGGCCCGTCCATCAGGCTATATCCAAAAGCGCGTTCGTACACGATCCTGCCTTCCTTCGCTATGACAATACTCCCCATTCCCTTATTCTTCTCCAGAAGCCGGTCAAATAACTGATCAAGCTTTTCCTTGTCAATGGTTTGCGCATATCCCACGCTAACTATAACAAGAGTTAATAACCCCAACATTAGTATTCTCACGTTACAAATTTGTTTCATATTAATTTGTTTTAATCCAATTCAGGTCACCTTCAACGCTACATATAACAAAATTTGCCAAATAAAAAGCACTTTGTAATACAAAGTAAGTGCTAATTTTTTACATTTCAAAATGCGTTTGTTGCCTTTTTTCAAATCATTGAGGTCAAATTATTCAACAAATTGTAAATTCAGTCTTAGTAGGAGAAGCGGGCATGATTCGCGCAGTGACAGAAAATAGCTGTTGGTGTTATCTGCTAACCAAAGGATCCAATCTCCTATAGCCTGCTGAAACTTAATTTTTGACTCTTAAATATAAACGATAAACCATGACAACTGTTAACATCTACCTCACGTTTAATGGCAACTGTGAAGAAGCATTCAACTTTTATAAATCCGTTTTTGGGGGAGAAATTCCATATATGGGACGGTTCGGGGATATGCCTGCAGATAGTGGCCATACACTG
The DNA here is from genome assembly GCA_017303415.1 of Chitinophagales bacterium. Taxonomy (NCBI): domain Bacteria; kingdom Pseudomonadati; phylum Bacteroidota; class Chitinophagia; order Chitinophagales; species Chitinophagales bacterium. The sequence goes on along the minus strand of JAFLBJ010000001.1, from coordinate 1,593,456 downwards.
GCCCCGGAGGAAGCGAACAAAATAATGCATGTATCACTTCCCATCAGTAAAGAAACCATGTTGATGGGGAGCGACACGGCAGGAGAATGGAATTCCAAATTTTCAGCTGGTAATAATTTTTCCATTTCCATCAGTACGGACAGCAAGGGAGAGGCCGACCGGCTTTTTGCGGGGCTTTCTGCCGGTGGACAGGTCACCATGCCCATGAACAGTACATTCTGGGGAGATTATTTTGGCATGTTCGCCGACAAATTTGGTATCAACTGGATGATAAGCTTTAAGGAAGAAGCAAAGGCATAATTAGTAAACCATTTCCCCACTTTAATTTTCAAATAAATGTCTCACGCAATCAACTGGTTTGAGATCCCAGCCAAAGATCTTGACAGGGCCAAGGCCTTTTACGAAAAAGTTTTGGATATTCAGATGATAGTCCCCTTTCCGGGTATGAAATATGCAATGTTTCCTTCAGACCCAACGAAAAATGAAATTGGCGGAGGTATTATGGAGGAGGCAGGTTTTGAACCTTCCGAAACAGGTTCGCTGATCTATCTGAACGGAGGAGATGACCTCGCCGTTCCGCTTTCCCGCGTGGAAGCCGCAGGTGGCCGTGTGATCATGCCGAAGACCGCCATCGGTGCCAATGGTTTTATGGCACGATTTATAGACACCGAAGGAAATCGGGTGGCTTTTCATTCCATGAAATAGGTTCATCACAAAAAATAGCATGACGGACGAAAATGAAGTACAACCAATGATCAAAAAAATAGAACTCGACCATTTTTCCAATCGGATAGCATTTGATATTGGGCTAAAAATAGTTGAGCTGGCAAAAAGCCGTAACCAACATATCGCCGTGGAAGTATCGCGATTGAACCACACCGTCTTTCTTTTTGTGGATGATAATCTGCCGGCAGACAAACACAATTGGTTAAGGCGAAAAGCTAATGTGGCTAAACGATTCGAAGAAAGTTCACTCAGCGTAAAAAACGATTTGAAAGATGGCCAGATGAGCCTTGATAAAACCTTTGGCCTGGACGAAAGAGATTTCATTGCTAAAGGAGGCTCCATCCCCATTTTTATAAAGAACGCTGGCATGATCGGGACAATAACAGTGTCCGGGTTACGCGACGAAGAAGATCATAACATTATTATTGAATCCCTGAATGGTGTGTATTTGTAATACATTCACCGTAAAATAATTGACATGGCAAAAGCCTCCTCCAAAAAACTATCGGCCGACCAAAGCAAAAAGTTAATAGGCACTTTAAAGACCCGTTTTGAAAAAAATATGCCCCGGCACAAGGGATTGACATGGGCAACCGTGTTGGCCAGACTGGAATCCGCCCCGGAAAAACTATGGTCACTCAATGAAATGGAAATAACAGGGGGTGAACCGGACGTGATCAGTTTTGATAAAAAATCGGGGGAATTTCTCTTTGTTGATTGCTCGGCGGAAAGTCCCAAAGAACGACGCAGCCTTTGCTATGACCGGGAAGGGCTTGATTCCAGAAAAGAATTCAAACCCGCCGATACGGCCATGGATATGGCCAAAGCCATGGGGGTCGACATGCTGAATGAAGAGCAATACCGGCTCTTGCAAAGTTTAGGTGATTTTGATCTCAAGACCTCCAGTTGGTTGCTTACCCCGGCACCAATTCGCAAACTTGGAGGGGCCATCTTCGGCGATAAGCGGTACAACCATGTATTCATTTACCACAATGGAGCCGGTTCTTACTATGCAGGAAGGGCCTTTAGGGGGGCATTGAAAGTTTAAGGTGTCAACAATAGATCGATCATGAAAGCCTATACCAGAAACCGCTATGGAGGCCCTGAGATCTTAAAGATCGAAGAGGTCACCAAACCCTCGAACCCGGCGGACGAGGAGGTCATTATAAGAGTGATGGCGAATTCAATGAATCCTGCTGATTGGCATTTGCTGAGAGGGAAACCCTTCTTTGCCCGCTTTACAGTGGGTTTGTTTAAACCTAATTCAAAAATACCAGGAGCGGATTTTGCAGGGATCGTCGATTCGGTGGGTAAGAAGATAACGCATCTGAAACCAGGCGACCGTGTATTTGGTGAGACATTGCTCGGCGGGGCTTTTGCAGAATATACTTGTGCCCCGGCCAGGGTCTGTGCAAAAATGCCAGACGGGTTAGGTTTTAAAGATATGGCCGCTGTACCTGTTGCCGGAATAACTGCCTATCAGGGCCTGGTGACCCATGGAAAATTACAGGCTGGTGAAACCGTGTTGATCAATGGTGCCTCGGGTGGGGTTGGCCATTTTACCGTTCAGATCGCCAAGGCGTTGGGAGCAAAGGTTACAGCCGTTTGTTCCAGCCGCAATGTCGATTTTGTTCGTTCGCTGGGAGCCGATCATACGATCGCCTATGATCAGGAAAATATCCACGCACATACAGGAAAGTATGACCTGGTTGTAGATACCAATGGCAACCTGACCCATAGCGATTTTCGCCGAATGGGGAACAGAGGAATTACGATCGGGTTTACCAATATGGGGCATATGTTCCGGTTGTTATTGAAAAAAGCCGTCAATAAATTTCCGCTGGCCCAATTCACGGCAGAAGCGAATAGCAAAGATTTGGAAGCCCTCGCGAATATGGTAGCAGAAGGAAAGATCAAAGCCCATATAGAGAAAGTGTATCCTTATACCGAACTCCCGGATGCGCTTGGGTATATTGAGCGTATGCGAACAAGGGGGAAAGTGGTGGTGGAATGGGATTGAGTTTGGTATCGCCGGACGCAACATTTTATGCCTGCAAAATCAGAGGACACTTCTGAACAGGTTTCAGGTTTTTTCCTGCCACCATTTGTAAAGCTCCCCCAGCCTTCCGACCGTGAACTTCTTTTTTCCTATGCTGTCGATCCACCGGATACCGGACACGGCATTGGTCAGAAAGGCATGATCGGCCTTTTCAAGGTCAGCTACAGAAATGGGTGCTTCTTCCACGGCAAAACCCCAGTCGGGCATTTTTTCCAACAAGTACCTGCGCATCACTCCCGCCACACATCCCTCTGATATAGGTGGCGTGATGAATTTCCCTTCTATTGAAATAAACAGGTTGGCGATCGTTGAATCGGTGATCCGTTCATGGGTGTTCAGGAGCAGGCAATCATTCAGACGGTGTTTGCGGGCATAAAGGGCCGCCATGATATAAGGAAGATAGTTCGCTGATTTCAAATTGGAGAAAGGATCCGTGCTTTTTCGGGCATCCGGGAAGATATCCAACATCAGTCCGTTTATGTTGAGTTCCTGATAGCTTTCATTTAAAGCCCAGCTTTGCATGAGGTAATTGGTATGCAAAGGACCTGGTTCATACAACCCGCCATCTCCCCGAAATACCATCAATCGGATCCGGGCCAGTTGGGTGTGCTGGTTCTTTGTGGCCAGCTCAAGAATTTCCTTTTCCAGTTTTTCACGGGTAAAATGTGGGCCTGGTTCAAAACCCAGGGTATCAAGTGCTGAAAACAACCGGTCAAAATGCAGGGAAGCCATGGGGATCCGGCCATTCTCCAACCGCATGGTTTCAAATACCCCATCCCCATAGCGAAGTCCGCGGTTATCTGCAGAAGCGACAGGGGTACCGGCATCCAGCCATTTACCATTGAAACCGATCTTGTCCATTTGACAAAACTAAAAAATGCCCCGCTTTGGCAGGGCATTTTTATTTATCACGCTCAGGCTGTGTGTGGCTTATTGTTCGACGAGACCGGCTTTGACCGCATACATTACCAGACCGGCAATGGAAGTGGTTCCGGTTTTTGTCTTGAGTTTATCGCGGATGGCCTCTACGGTACGAGGGCTGAGGTCCACGATATCGGCGATCTCTTTGGTGCTTTTTTCTTCGCACATGAGTTTCAAAATGGTGATCTCCTTATCATTCAATTGTACATCCTGGGGACGGATACTGTCTCCATGTGTTTTGCTGCGGAGTCCGTTCAGGAGGGCTTTATTGGTAAGGTCATTAAAGAAGAATTCATTTTCATAAACCCCTTTAACGGCTTCATAGATCATTTCAGCGCCTGATTCTTTGGTGAGGTAAGAGTTTGCCCCTATTTCCATCATGCGACTGATCATGGAATGATCATTATGCATCGAAAGCATGATCACTTTAAGGTCAGGGTAAAGCTTCTTGATCTCGGGGAGGGTGGTCAACCCATCCATGATAGGCATTTGAATGTCAAGCAGGACCACATCGGGTTTGATGTGCTTGAGGAGGTTGAGCAGTTGCATCCCATTCTCGGCTTCCGCAACCATCTGGATATCTTTCCTGCTACTAAGGGAGGTTTTCACACCGGTACGGAACAGGGCATGGTCGTCGGCGATCGCTACTTTAATAATGGTATTAGCGTCAATGTTCTTCATTTGGATATTAATTAGTAGTAAACAACGGATTTTATACCAACAATAACGTTAAAAGACTATGCAAATTGTAAAAATCCCAAATAAAAAACCATCGTAGTAATACCTTATTTTCCTGTTGCGGAAAATACTCTCCTCCGCCCCACGCGTAAAGTTCCGATTCCGCAGCGAAGTATTACCAGTGCTTCATACAAGGCTTTTACGATAAGAACCGTAAATACCGAATGAATAAAATCGGTCAATAATGCTCTTGTCCACATCCCTATGTGGATATATTTTTGTATCAGAAAGTTGATTGACAAGGAGGCATCGTCTACTACTCCGAACCGTCCAATGTCCTATACCGTCCAGAAAGTCATTCCAATTCCCTTGAAAAACCGGCGAGCAAAATCCAATATCAGTCAACTTTCTCTTTTTCTTTTCTTTTAGTTTTAGTCGTTGAATAGAGCTAGTTACCATTTTACCCGTTTTTTAATCCAACCCTGCGAAAGAACCTGTCCTTTGAACGACCACAACCTATCCTTATACTGACGATTCCAAGAAAATAGTCTCTTGAAGAAAAAGCCCACGTCCCAAGCGTGGGCTTTTTCATTCTACTAACCTACTGCTGATATAAGCACTAAAAGTCAAGTTCCAGTTCGCATTCGGTCACTTCCCAGCACGACCAGTTAAACCACTGGCAGGCCGGGCAGGTACCCCCACCGGGGCAGGGGCATCCACATTTCTTGAATTTGCACTTGATCTTGATCTTAGAAGCTTCCTGTCCAAACGCCAACTGGTCGGAATGCAGAAACCCTTCATCCGTAAAAACGGTGTTTCTTTCCTTCTCCCGGGGTTGCCCCGCCCGGTATTTTAATACCGTGGTCGAGGAATATACCCCGTCCCCGGCAACCAGGTCGGTGCCCCGGCCATTGTCGGCATAAACAATGCCTTTCATTCCAAACCCCTGTGGCCTGGCCCGGGAATTGCCAAAGTCGCGCAAGACAATCTCACTTACATACGTAAACTCGGAAACGGGTCTCGCGCGGATGGCGGTAATCGCCACATTGGCTTTGATATACTCCTCGGTCCAGTTATCGAGGCCTTTCTGCGCATGTGTGGGGGAAATGGATAACACTCCCAGTCCACACAACATTAGTTGGATCATTCTTCGCTTCATACCTGTCATTTGGTCCTACTCTCTTCAAAATCCCGGTTTTCGGTGTGCCCGGATCAACCCGCTGCCGGCAGGCTTCGCTGACAATACAAAGGTCGTTTGTAAGGATATTGAACCGTCAAAAACACAGGCATAGTCTTCCGTGATTAACACCGGGATCAACCGTTAAATAAGCGGAATTTAAACGAAGAAAAAACGGATGATTTTCCGTTGAAAACAATAGGTATCCCAATCCACCTCCCTTTAGTTTTGGCATCAAAATGACTGTCATGACAGCTCCGACCAAACCGATCCATCTCGCCCTGGTGGATGACCATATGCTATTACGGTCTTCCCTTGCCAAATCGATCAATGATTTCGACAATTGTAAAGTAGTGATCCAGGCTTCCGATGGTATGGACCTTATCGAACAGATGCAACAGGGAGTAGTGCCGGATATCGTAATAATGGATCTGGGAATGCCCCGGATGAACGGAATGGAGACTTCCAACTGGTTGCGAAAGGAATATCCAAAGGTGGCCGTGCTCATTTTGACCATGTATGATTCGGATATGACCATGGTGCGCCTGATGAATACAGGTGTAGCGGGTATCTTAAAAAAGGATATTCATCATTCCGAATTGCTTTTTGCGATTCAGTCTGTTGTAGACACCGGCTTCTATTATTCCAAACAAATAACCGGAAAGCTGGTCAACCTGATCCGTAAGAATGACGAAGGAGAAATGAACCTGGAAAGGGTACAACTGACCGATCAGGAAATGGATTTTCTGCGGTTGGCTTGCACGGATAAAACCTACAAAGAGATCGCTTCAGAGATCAATTTGAATATCCGGACGGTGGATACGATCCGCGATCACTTATTCAATAAACTGGGAGTGCGAAGCCGGGTAGGAATGGCCATGTATGCCGTAAGGCAGGGGATTGTTCCGCTATAACCCTGAAAATAATTTCTTTTATTCCAGTAATCGATTCCGCATCGCATACATGACCAGACCAGCGATGGTTTTGGCGCCAGCCTTTTGCTTCATGTTTTGCCGAATGGTTTCAATGGTGCGCGGACTTAAGAATACTTCTCTGGAAATTTCTTCTGTGGTTTTATCCTCGGCAATGAGTTTAAGGATCTTGAGTTCTTTCTCGGAGAATTTTACCGGATTGGGATAGAACTGTCTGACCTTCTTCTTATGTTGGAGTTTGAGTAATACCGCTTTGTTTACAAGATCGTTGAAATAGAAATCATCATTCACACAGGTAAGTATCGCCTGATAGATCTCATCCGGGTCGGTGGTTTTGGTGAGATAGGCATTAGCCCCCATTTCCATCATCCGCGTGATCATCTCCTGGTCATCATACATGGTGAGGACAATGATCTTCAGACTTTCATATTCTTTGCGAATAAAAGAGATCGCGTTGATGCCATCTACTTCAGGCATCCGGATATCCATTAATAAAACATCGGGTTCTTTGATCTTGAGTTTGTGCATGAGGTCCTTACCATCTTCGGCCTCCCAAAGGATCTTGAGATAATCCCTTTCTTTAAGTGCCATGCGTATGCCATCCCGGAAGATCTTGTGGTCATCGGCGATTGCCACCTTTATTTGATCGGTAGTCATGGATAACTGGTTTCCTGTGAATCGAATGGGTTTTTAAACGAGCCCGACGAAAGTAACGTATTTTCCTGATAATATAATCGTGTATATCAGGCATTTACCTAAAAGAGGGGCAAAAAGACCGAATTTTTGCCGCCAGAACTTGCTCGTAGTTTTCCGAAGGTATTCCAGGGAATCTACGATGCCCGAAATAAGAATTTCCCTCCCAAATCGAGCAGTTCTTCTATTGTTCCGTAAAGCCCGATTGGCTACTTTTGATCCTGATTCATTGAACACCAACCCCTCTTATTATCCACAGCTGTTGATAAGCGCCTTGAGATCGTAAAATTTCAAGGTTTTTTTATGACTTTTACGATAGTAAATTTACGCAAAATCAGTGGGACTATTACCTGATATTACTACTAAAAGTTAACCCCTAAAACGGCCTGAAACCATTGCCAGGACTACATTCTACCCGATTGCACCGGGGATAGTGCCCGGGACCCGGTTGAATTTGGGTAGGGATATGTGGACTTTAGCAGTGAAAAATAGGCTCTAAAACTAAAACTAAAAGAACATGATCCGGGTATTACACATTCTGTTTTTGTTCGTCATCTAAGTCTAGATTGACATACTAGCTAAAATTTTCTATTTTTGGAATTATGAACAACCAATTCCAATGATAGAAAATTTTGTTTTAATAGCTAACCTATCGAGTTTTATTCCGCTTGCGATCTTTCTCTATCACCTTTCCCTTACCAAGAATGTAAACTATGCCAAAGCGGTAGCGGGTGCTTCCGTGTATGCTTTGCTGATTTTTGGGTATTACCTCGCCTTCCCCCACCATGTAAATAAGTATTTCGACGCGGTCAATTATTTTGGCGAATTCCTGGCCTTTTCAACGATCTTCTACTTTTCCTTTAATGGATCCCTTTTCCGGAAAATCGTGCTATTTGCGGGAATTGCGTTCGTCCTATTCTTCATAATTTACTTATCTGCCTTCGTAATAACCGAATTAGACCCTATAATAAACAGTGTCAAGTCAATAATTCTGATTGTTTTAGCGTTACTTGTTTTTTACGAAAAGTTCCAAATGGAGACTGACAAGGTGATCTACTATGACCACAAGTTTTGGGGAATCATTGGTTTGATCATCTTTATTTGCGGCACTTTTCTGTTTTACCTGGTGTACACGGAATACTATCTGGAAATGCAGAAACTGGAGGGTATCCCGCTTACGCTGTATGTATTGAAGAATATATTTCTAAGCATAAGCATGCTCCTATTAATAAAACAAATCAAAAAAAGCAGTGGGAGGAAAGAAAAAGACATCCCATTCCTAGACCTGGAATAACCCTATAAGCCACCACCACATGTTTTTTCTCCAAGCCCCCAACAATATCAGTGTATCCAAAATTGTGCTTTTTGGTACCCTGGGGATATTGATCCTGGTGATCGGCCTGGTCTTCTTTATCATCCAGCACCAGCGTAGGGTGTTGAAATACCAGCAGAAATTACAGCAGATGGAGATCGATCAGCAAAAGATGATGCTGAGTGCCTCCATACGCATGCAAGAGGAAGAACGCCAACGCCTGGCCGCCGATCTGCACGATGATGCCGGTCCGCTCCTCGCCACAGCCCGCTTATACCTCAATGAAAACCTGGTGAACCAGGATAAGGCCAGTCAGCTGCAATCCATTTTCCAGGCCCGGCAGATCATTGATGAAACCATTCAGCTGATCCGAAATATCAGCCATAGCCTGATGCCCCCTACCCTTAAGAATTTTGGATTGGAATCCGCCATCAACGACCTTTTCCAAAAGATCAGCGGCTCCGGGGCCATCAATGCCAGCAGCCGGTTCCATGATTATCGCGAACGGCTCAAAGGAGATAAAGAACTCATCATCTTCCGTATCGTACAGGAACTGGTGAACAATATCCTTAAACACTCAAGCTCGAGTTTTATCCACCTTACCCAAAATATACATGGTGACAAGTTCTACCTCCGTATCCATCACGACGGACGGGGACTGGTTCAAACCGACTTTGAGAAGCTGAATAAGAGCAATATCGGGTTGGGATTAAAGAATATCAGCAGCCGTCTCCGGGTACTACATGGGGATATCCACTTTGAAAAAGACATTTCCCAGACCTATTATAAGGTGACCATCGAAGTTCCTCGCGATGATCCTTACCAGTAAGCCGGAAAATCCTATTTTTGCTTACTTACTGTTCCTAATGAATGTCATCAAAGTTGCCATTGTAGACGATCATAAGATCTTCCGAAAGGGAGTGGTCCTGTCCCTGCGACCCTACACAAATATCCGGTTTGTCCAGGAAGCAGAGCACGGCGATGACCTCCTGGCCGGTCTGAAAGAATCTGAACCAGATGTAATCCTGATGGACCTCCGAATGCCGGGGAAAGATGGGATCGAAACCACCAAAATAGTTTCCAAGCAATACCCCCATATCCGCATCATCATTCTCACCATGTACGAAGACGAGCGCTTTGTGTACCACATGATGGAGAATGGCGCCAATGGATATCTGCTCAAGAACGCGGAACCCCAGGAGATCCGAAAAGCCATCATGGATGTTCATGAGAAAGGATACTACCTGAATAATTTCGTTAACCGCATCCTGCTCAAACGCTCCCATTCCCGCAATAAGGTCATCCCCTCCCTCAATAATGAAATCACCCTGAGTGATAAGGAACGGGATGTACTGCGTTTTATCTGTATGGAATTCACCGCCCAGGAAATTGCCCAGAAAATGGAGATCAGTCCGCGTACCGTAGAGGCCATCAAAGACCGGCTGATGGAACGCTTTGGAAGCAAGAATACCGCGGGATTGGTTTTCTTTGCAGTGAAGAATAATCTGGTGGACTAAAAGCAAATAGCTTTTAGCTGAAGGTCATCTCGGGAATTTCCCCTTCTATAATCAAACGTCCGGCAGTCTTCGACTTTATTTCTTCTACAGATACACCCGGCGCCCTTTCCAGTAACCGAAAACCATCCGGGGTGATATCAAGCACCGCCAGGTCGCTGACGACTTTTCGCACACATTTTACGCCGGTCAATGGCAATTGACATTGAGGTAGAAGTTTGGATTCTCCTTTTGGATTGGTATGCATCATGGCCACGATGATGTTGCGGGCACTGGCTACCAGGTCCATGGCCCCACCCATCCCCTTTACCATCTTGCCAGGGATCTTCCAGTTGGCTATATCCCCCTGGTCGCTCACTTCCATCGCACCCAACACGGTCAGATCTACTTTACCTGCCCGGATCATTCCAAAGCTCATGGCCGAGTCAAAAAAGCTGGAACCCGGAACGGTGGTTATGGTCTGCTTGCCCGCATTGATCAGGTCAGGGTCCTCCGCACCTTCAAATGGAAAAGGGCCCATACCCAATAATCCATTTTCACTTTGCAGGACAACTTCCACTCCGGCAGGAATATAATTCGCTACCAGGGTGGGGATACCAATTCCCAGATTGACATAATATCCATTCCGGAGTTCGCGGGCAATGCGTTGGGCGATTTGTTCTTTGGTGAGGGGCATGGTCGTGAATGGTAAATGGTGAATAGTGAATAGTGATTCGTGAGACGGGAGACGTGAGGCGTGAGGCGTGAGAAGCTATTGGCTATTAGCTCTTGGCTTCCTGCTTACGTATCGTTCGCTGTTCGATCCTTTTTTCGTATTGGGTTCCCTGGAAAATGCGTTGTACATAAATTCCGGGGGTATGGATCTGATCAGGGTCGAGTTGGCCGGCCGGGACGAGTTCTTCCACTTCGGCAATTGTGATCTTTCCGGCCATGGCCATTAAAGGGTTGAAATTTCGGGCTGTTTCATGAAAGATCAGATTACCATGGGTATCTCCTTTCCAGGCCTTAACGAGCGCGAAATCGGCCTCAAAAGCGTATTCAAGCAGGTATTCTTTTCCGTTAAACACTCTTGTCTCTTTCCCTGCGGCAACTTCCGTCCCTGCACCGGCAGGAGTGAATACGGCAGGCATGCCATAACCAGCGGCGAGACAACGGGTAGCCAGTGTGCCTTGCGGAATGAGTTCCACCTCGAGTTCTCCACTGAGCAACTGGCGTTCAAACTCTGCATTCTCCCCCACATACGAAGAGATCATCTTTTTCACCTGCCGGGTACGCAGCATGAGCCCGATACCAAAATCATCCACACCGGCATTGTTGGAGATACAGGTCAATTCCTTTACCCCTTTTTGTACAAGGGCCCCGATGCAATTTTCAGGGATGCCACAAAGCCCAAAACCGCCCAGCATGATCACCGCGCCATCGGGGATATCGCGAATGGCTTCGGCCGCACCCGACACTGTTTTATTCATACAACAATCGTTTGTGCAAATTTATCCGGATTCGGGCAAATAAAGGGCCTATTGTGGCTGAATGGGTAAACTCAGGCTGTCGAGTTTCTTTCGAATGGATTTGGTGCGAAACCGGGTACTGTCCGGAACTGGTGAGGTGGCAGGTTTGGTGGTTGTATCTTCTTCTATTTTATAGGCCTCCTGCTCCTTGCGTCTGGCCATGGTATTCAGCGAATCCATCACCACTCTGAGCAGGTCGGGGTGCATTCGGTAATAATCCAGGCTTTTCCTGAATTCCTCACGCTTTATCTGGTGAAGGGCAAAAACCTCTTCATATAGTCTGAGGCTTTCCTGTTTTTTGTTCAGGTTAGAATCCTTGCTGACAAAATCCGTGACAAACTGATCCGATCGGGCCAGGTCCCATAGCACCAGTTTCATCTTCTCTTGTGAAAGAATATCATCCGGTAGCTTGTCTTTATTCACACAAGCGCCTAATCCGGTCAGTATCGTTATGAATAATAAAAAAAGAGGCTTCATTTGAGTTCCTTATAGGCCTGGTTATTGGCAGCATCCAATTTAACGAGCAGGGCTTTGGCCCGGTCCTTTGATTCCTGATCAGCTTTTGAAAAGATCCGGATCAGTTCGGTACTCCTGCCCTGGAAAAAGAACTGCAGGATCATGGAACCCGGGTTCTCTGACTGAACAGTTTGAAGGTAGTTCAGGGAATTCAAGACCCCGGTACGTCCTTCTTCTTCCTGATCGTAAAACATATCGAGCCCGGTGCGAAAATACGTATAGAGTGCATCGTGGATCAGGGCAAACCGGTTATTGTTGAGGTTCTCCGCGAGCCAATACCGGTTGCGGAGACTTTCATAATTCTTCCAGCCGGAGATATCGCCGGATTCAGGCGCGTTGTTGACAATATTCTGTGCTTTTTGAAAATAGATTTCTCCTCCCCGCGGAGAGAAAGAATCATAATCCATCCCCAGAATGATATTGATCCAATAAGCCAGTACGGCTGTCAGATTTGATACATAAGGATCTGTACCCTGCACACGGTTCTCATTGAATTCCACCGGTTGAAATTCCTGGTATTTAAAGGCAAAATTGTCATCCTGAAAATTGACCAATGGCGAAATATAAGTGGTCTTATAGACCGGCCTGGCCGCCTGTATGGTCAACGAGGCGCTGTAAACGTTTGGCGAAAGCACTTTATCGAGATTGATCAGAAAACTACACTCGATCCGCTCCTGTGCCTGAAAATTATCCGTTGTCCATTTCCGGCTGTTGATAAAATTGGTAAGTGCCCCTTGCAGCGTTGTAAATATCTTCTTATCCACCTGGGTACTGATCCGGTTGGACAGGACCGTTACCTTGGCCCTGATCTCCTGGCTTTGTGCCTGAAGTGCAGTGATCAAAAAAAAGAGGAAGATTATTTTACGCATAATAAATGCTTATAAGTGTATCGACAATTTGATGGGCAACCTGTTGTTTGGACTGCAAGGCAAGATCAAACTCTTTACCACTTTTATCAAACAAGGTCACCTTATTGGTATCCTTTCCAAATCCGGCCCCTTCATCACGCAAAGAATTCAGCACGATCATATCGGCATTTTTTGACCTGAGTTTTTCCAGGGCATATTCTCTTTCGTTAGTGGTTTCGAGGGCAAACCCGATCAGCACCTGGTTCTTTTTTCGTTCGCCCATGGTTCGCAGGATATCGGGTGTTTTCTGTAGTTCCAATACTAAACGGTCACCGGTTTTTTTTATTTTCTCCGCTGCGGTATTCACCGGGGTATAATCGGCCACTGCAGCGGACATAACAGCAATATCGGTCTGATCGAACCGGTCGCTGACGGCCTCAAACATTTGTTGGGCAGAATGTACGCGGATCGTTTCGATTCCTGATGGGTTGGGTTGGGCCGAGGGGCCTAATACGAGGGTGACAGCGGCGCCACGGGCATAAAGGGCTTTGGCGATCTCCACGCCCATTTTACCAGAGGAATGATTGCCAATAAAACGTACGGGGTCGAGCGATTCATAGGTGGGCCCGGCGGTTACGATGGCCTTGCGGCCTTTTAATTCTTCCCGGAAAAAAAAATGCTCCTGAATAAAGGAGAAGATGGTTTCCGGTTCGGCCATTCGCCCTTCACCAACCAGTCCGCTGGCCAGTTCCCCTTTTTCAACCGGAATGACCTTATGGCCTATGGAAATAAGTTTTTGCAGATTTTGTTGGGTAAACGGATGGTGCCACATATCCTCATCCATGGCGGGGGCCAGTACAACCGGGCAGGTGGCAGAGAGCCAGGTGGCGAGTAAAAGGTTATCGCATTGGCCCTGGGCCATTTTGGAAAGCGTATTCACACTTAAAGGAGCGATCACCATTACATCTGCCCAGCGACCCAATTGGACATGATTGGCCCATTCATTTTCCTGAAAGAGGTCAATATGTACGGGGTGATGTGAAAGGGTGGACAGGGTGAGCGGAGAAACAAAATCACGGGCGGCGGGGGTCATGACCACTTTAACTTCAGCACCGGCTTTCACCAGTAACCGCACCAGATAGATCGCTTTATAGGCGGCGATGGAACCGGTAATGCCCAGGAGGATCTTTTTTCCAGAGAGGTTCATATTGTCACCAGAAGTTTATTACGTCCGAAGTCCGAGGTCTGAGGTCCGAAGAAAGGGTAATGCCTGACTTCTGACCCCGGACCCCGGACTTCGAAAAAAAGGGTTTGTACCTATTGCAATTAACTAAACAGATCGTCTTCGTTCTTCCGGAAGTACACTTTGTCTTCCATGAATTCCTGTGTAGCGAGCAGGGCCGGGTTGGGCATACGCTCGTAGGCACGGGAGATTTCGATCTGTTCTTTGTTTTCGTGGATCTCCTCGAGGCTATCGGTATGGCTGGCAAACTCCTCGAGTTTGTTATGCAATTCCTCCTTGAGCGAAATATTGATCTGGTTGGCCCGCTTGGCTACCACAGCGATCGACTCATAAAGGTTACCCGTCTTCTGACGAAGATCGTCGAGGCTCCGGGTTTCCACGTTGTTCGTAATGCCTAAGCTAAGCTGGCGTCTTAGTTTGCTCATGAATGGATAAATTTTTGATGTTTTGCTGGGATAAAGATATATAACGTTCGGCTTCCTTCAAAAGCTTACTGTCAGGAAACCTGTCTGTAAAGTCATTTACTTCATCAATTACCTTTTCAAACCGCTCTCTTTTCTTTTCTTCGATACTCAGTTCGGCATACCTGAAATAAGACTTGATGACCAACAACTTATACTCATCGGTACGAAGGGATTCGGGATAGTCTTCGATCAGGGTGGTAAAGGCTACGGCGGCGGCATGGAACTGCCCGATATTGTAGTAAAGTTCCGCGCTGTTAAAGTCCTTTTCCTCCAGTTTTTTCCGGCAGATATCAATGATTCCGGTGGCCTCCACATTCTTGGGGCTATTGGGATGGGTATTGATAAAGGTCTGCATCATACCGATCGTCCGCTGGGTATTGGTCTGATCCAGTCCAACCTTGGGAGATTGGCGATAGAAACAATACGCCCGCATATAATCGATCTCTTCCGCCCTTTTGCTATTGGGGAATATCTCGAGAAACTTCTTGAAATTATAATCTGCGCTCAGGAAATCATTCTGATAATAAGCGCAATAGGCGAATTTGTAATAGATATCTTCAAATTCTGGCCGGCCGTTATAGATGGGGAGCACATCTTCAAAAAGCATCTGGGCAAAAGTGTACTTCTTTTGTACGTAATACTTCTCTGCCACCCGCAGTTTGTATTCCGGGTCGGGGTTTTTAAGCACTTTATTGATCCCCTTGCAACCGGTGATCGTTAAAGCGAGCAATATGATGGCCAAAAATGATCTCATAAAAGGCGGGCAAAGTTAATTGATTCTGGCAAATATTCAGGTAAAAAGAAACGCGGCCAAAAAGGCCGCGTTAATGTTATGATAAATAAGCGATTAGGCTTATCCTCGGCGGAGGTTGGGGTGCGGGGCCGGAACTGTGTTCGGACCTTCTTCACCTTGACCAGCGGAGCGGATATCTACTGTATCGCAATCGCCACCTTCCTGTGCATATTGGAAGATCATACGATCGGCGCGGATACCTTCTTTCTCAACCAGGTAAGTGATGATAGCGTTTACACGCTCCCAGCTTCTTTGCTGCTCACGTTTGTTGCTGGCGCAATAACCGGTAACAACCACTTTACAATCAGAGTTGGTACGCAGGCGATCGGCTACGATAGCGAGCAAGCGGGTGGCGTCATCGCTCAGGCGGGCGCTGTTGGAAGCAAATGAAATGCTTGGCAGTGCACCGAGGGCGTTTTCGCAATCACCTTTTTTAGTCAGCATATAGTTTTCGAAGCAAGTGGAATCGGGACATTTTGGTGTACCTACGCCATCTGCATCAACAGGCTGCCACAGGGTTGGGGTAACCAGTTCTTTATCCTTACAGTCAGGAATACCGTCACCATCTGTATCGCGGCTTACACCGTGAGAGTCAACCGGGCAACCGGCAGGAGTTTGCTCCTGGTCGAACTGATCGGTAACACCATCACCATCTTCGTCAGGCAGTACAGGTTTGGGAAGGATCATCATCTGAGGTTTGCGGATCTCCTGGTAAGCATAATCCAGCGGGTTTACCCACCAAAGTGGCTCAATAGATTTAGCACCCAGATTGATATTCAGACCAACACTGGCAAAGTTGTAAGAATCGAAATCGCGGGTCAGGCTGGGGTTACCCAGGTCCTGCTCCTGCCAACGCTGACCATCCAACAGGTCATCTTTGGTAAATGTGTGGCGATCTTCAATAGCCAGGTTAACACGATTGCTCAGCTTGAAAGCAACACCCATACCAATGGTACCGGTGGGCTTCAGGGTTTTGCCAAACAGCTTAGGACGTCTTGTACCTTGGTTATCGGCCAATGTTTCGTAAGAATCATCGAGGATATTATTCCGCAGTTCTTTGCGGGTTTCCTTTCTGTTCTTGTACACGTTGGCAGTTGAAAGTGCAGAAGAGAAATCATAAGGGGCGTTTCCGTTCAATGCGTTAACACGTGCTTCATAGATTGTAGCACCCACACCTCCGAATCCGTACAGGTTGATACCTGTTTTAGATTTATGGAAACGGATGTTGTTCAATGTAACAACCCCTTGAAGAGAGAGGTCATGTACTTTGGTCTTGTAGTTGTAGAAAACAGGATCCAGTGCATCGCCGGGAGCCATCAGACCACCAGTAGTGGAATTGAAGAACGCGGGTTGGTTGGTCGCCGGATGAAGACCTTCCAAAGGAGCTACATAATTAGTGCTCCAGGCCGGGTTACGGGCGTAGTTGTTAGCTTGCAACCAGCTCAATCCTTTACCGGTTCCGTACATATATTCCAGGCGCATGGAAAATACATATCCAAACGCTTTTCTCACATGCGCACCCAGGCCGAGCGTTGGTACAACGGCGGGTACATCACCACTGATCGCGAACATTCCACCCTTGATACCAATCTCCCACTGATTGCGGGGTTTGGCGGGGAAGTTATATGTTCCGTTCAGGAACTCAGTATGTTGGGGCATTCTTTTGGTGGGTATCACCGAAGAATCCTTGATGGCATTAATGCCTACCTGCGCATTACTGCCAATAACCAGTAAGCATAAACCTACCAGGAAAGAGTACTTTTTGCTTGCCATAAGAATGGGTTAAAATTTTGAATTACAATGTCCTAATTAAGCGCAAAAATATAACTTGACGGTTAAATGTCAAATTTTTAAATTATTTATTTATTAAGTGCAACGAATTGTTTCACCGTTTATTAAGCCAAAAAAACGTTCAAATTTGCTGCTTTCACCACCATTTTTTTTCAAGTGATACGTATCTTGCTTGGTTTTAGCCATGCATTTACCCGTTGAATTGATCGAAACCGAGCTAAAGGTCTTTGAAACCACCTTCAAAGATGCCGTGAAAAGCAATGCCCCCATGCTCGACCGGATCATGCGTTATATCGTGCGGAGAAAGGGTAAACAGTTGAGGCCCATGTTCGTATTCTTCTCGGCGAAGATCCATGGGGAGGTTACAGACGCCACTTACCGGGCCGCTTCCCTGGTTGAAATCCTCCATACCGCTACCCTGGTGCATGACGACGTGGTTGATGACTCCCTGGAGCGTCGTGGATTTTTTTCTGTCTACGCATTGTGGAAAAATAAAGCTTCAGTCCTGGTCGGAGATTACCTTTTGGCCAAAGGACTCCTGCTTTCACTTGATCATAATGACCATGAAATCCTCCATATTTTGTCCGATGCCGTGCGAAAAATGAGTGAAGGAGAGCTTTTGCAACTCGAAAAAGCACGCACACTGAACCTGAAAGAGGATATTTATTTCGAGATTATCCGCAATAAAACTGCCTCTTTACTTGCCTCGGCCTGTGCTGCGGGAGCCTGGTCAACCAGCCAGGACAAGGAAATAGCCGAAAAGATGCGCTTATTTGGCGAAAAAGTGGGGATGGCCTTTCAGATCAAAGATGACCTGTTTGATTATTCCGCCAGTGCCCGTATCGGTAAGCCAACCGGTAACGATATCAAGGAAAAAAAGCTGACCCTGCCCGTTATTTACACGCTGAACAATTGTGACGCATCTACGCGCAAAGAGATCATCCATACAATCAAACACAAAAACAAAGACAGTAAATCTGTAAAAAGGGTGACCGAACTGGTTGCCCAGAACGGAGGGATCGCCTACGCGGAAAAGAAAATGGAACAATTTCGCGCCGAAGCCCTCGAAATCCTCCACTCCTTCCCTGAATCGCCATTTCGAAAAGGACTGGCCGATCTTGTACATTATGTAACCAACCGTAGCTATTAAATTCAAAATCGCCTGAATGGAAAAGCGGTGGACATTGAAAAAGGGTGACCCTGCCCGTGCTGAAGCATTGAAAGAGGCTTTGGGCATACATACTGCCCTCTGTGCCATATTGGAGCAAAGAGGGATCGGGACCTATGAGGAAGCAAAATCTTTTTTCCGCCCCGATCTCGCAAACCTTCCCTCTCCCTGGCTCATGAAGGATATGGAGAAGGCTGTTAGCCGTATTCAGCAGGCCATTGAAAAACAGGAAAAGATCCTGCTCTTTGGTGACTACGACGTGGATGGAACCACCGCGGTGAGCGTTCTCTTTCGTTTCTTCCAAAAATTTCATCCCAATCTCGATTTCTATATTCCACATCGCTATCGCGAAGGCTATGGAGTGAGCAAGGCCGGGATTGATTTTGCCAAAGAAAATGCATTTGACCTGATCATCTCCGTAGACTGTGGCATCAAATCCGTTGACCTGATCGGTTATGCTTCTTCGTTAGGCATGGATTTTATTGTATGCGACCACCATTTGCCGGATGAAGAGCTCCCCCCTGCCATCGCGATCCTCAATGCCAAACAAAAAGATTGCCCCTATCCCTATAAAGAACTATGTGGTTGTGGCGTTGGTTTCAAACTGATGAGTGCACTGGTGGAACGACTGGCCCTGCCCGGTGAATGGTTGCGGGAAG
The DNA here is from genome assembly GCA_017303415.1 of Chitinophagales bacterium. Taxonomy (NCBI): domain Bacteria; kingdom Pseudomonadati; phylum Bacteroidota; class Chitinophagia; order Chitinophagales; species Chitinophagales bacterium. Next base: position 1,574,454 of record JAFLBJ010000001.1, on the reverse strand, counting down.
ACCTTGATCTGGTAGCCACGGCCATCGCGGCGGATATTGTTCCCATCACCGGAGAAAACCGCATACTTGCTTTCCATGGTTTGAAAAAAGCCAATGAAACGCCTAACAATGGAATAAAGGCGCTTTCCTTTTTAAGCGGACTCAAACCACCTCTTCATATCCATAACCTCGTTTTCATGATCGCGCCGCGGGTAAATGCAGCCGGACGAATGGATGATGCACGAAAAGCCGTGGAGATGTTCATCGCCCCAAGCTATGAAGAGTCGTTGGGCTTTGCTGAGAAATTACACAGTGACAATACAGACCGAAAGGAAGCGGATAAATCCATAACACAAGAAGCACTTGAACTGATCCGAAGTCATGAACATTGGGTCGATCGCCGGTCCACTGTCGTTTTTCAACCTCATTGGCATAAAGGGGTGGTAGGAATTGTGGCGTCGCGATTGATCGAACATTATTATCGCCCTACCGTCGTACTGACCCGTTCGGGAGATTATGTTGCGGGTAGCGCACGAAGTGTGCCTGGATTTAACCTGTATGAAGCCATTCATGCCTGTCGCGAACATCTGCTGGGATATGGTGGCCATTTTGCTGCAGCTGGAATGACCCTCGATCCGGAACAGGTGGATCTGTTTCGCGAAAAATTTGAATCGGTGGTTTCAGCTACCATTGACCCCGAATTACTCATTCCTGAGATCGAGATCGATGCAGAGATCGGATTTGCAGATATCAACTGGAACTTTTTCAATATTCTTCGACAAATGGAGCCTTTTGGGCCAGAGAACCTCATGCCTCAGTTTCTTGTGAAACAGGTCAGGGACACCGGCTATTCCAAAATCGTAAAGGAAGAACATCTTCGCTTTGTTCTTAAACACCAGGACATTACCCTCACCGGTATCGGATTTGGCATGGCCTCAAAATATCCTTTGTTGCAAGGCAGCAAGCCGGTGGATATCGTTTTCAAGATCGATGAGAATGAATGGAATGGTCAGAAAAGTTTACAATTACGAATGATCGACATACGTCCTTCATAATCATATTCCAATTTTGGGACTATCGTAGTTTTCCGATACCGGGGCATTATTTGTTAATAAATAATTCACCTGTTGCCCCCCGGCTACATAGTGAATAAAACTACTTTTGGGCGACCACAAACAAACGCTCATGAGAAAGAATTACCTCTTATCCTTCGTCCTTTTCTTTTTATTTTATTTTACTGCCAATGCACAAGTTGTCATCAATGAAGTGTACGGCGGTGGTGGCAACAGCGGTGCCACTTATAAGAATGATTTCATTGAATTATACAATAACAGTTCCTCTCCTGTTTCTTTGACGGGTTGGTCCATTCAATATGCTTCTGCTACAGGTACGACCTGGCAAAAGACAGATCTGACCGGAACCATTCCTGCCAATGGATATTATCTGATCCAGGAAGCACAGGGAGCGGGGGGCACACTTGACCTTCCCACACCCGATGTGATTGGCACCATTGCCATGAGTGGAACAGCGGGTAAGGTAGCCCTGGTGAACAATACCACCTTGCTTTCCGGTTGTCCGGCAGCGGGAACCTATATCGACCTCGTGGGGTTTGGCACCACTGCCAACTGCTTTGAAGGTGGTGGCCCAACGCCTGCTCCTTCCAATACCAATGCGGTGCAACGCAATCCGATCGGAAATGATACACAGAACAACAATACCGATTTTGCGACAGCACTTCCCTCTCCTTCCAACATCTCCACCGGAGGAGGCACAGCTTCCGAAACCGCCTCGGTAGCGATCAGCGCCAATGGAGCCGAACCTGCCACAAACGGATCCTTTACCATTTCGCTGAGTGCTGCTGCACCGACAGGAGGCATAACGGTAACCTATACACTATCAGGTTCTGCAAGTGCCGGTCTTGACTATACAGATCCACAGGCCGGAACGGTGACCATTCCCGAAGGTGCAACCAGTTTCCCTCTTGTGATCAATGTATTGGATGATGCTAATTTTGACCCTTCTGAAACGGTTCAGATCACTCTGCAAACGGTAACTGCCCCCTATATACTGGGAACTTCCACAGCCACGATCAGTATTGCCGATGATGAAGTACCTCCTCCCACACCGATATTTCTGACCCTGGCTCCCTATACACAAGATTTCAATACCCTGGAAGGCGTAGCCACCACAGGTTCTACTGTACCGAATGGTTGGTTATTCCTTGAAACAGGAAGCGGTGCCAACACGACCTATGGAGTAGGCACGGGTTCTTCCAATGCAGGTAATACCTATAGCTTTGGTGCCAGTGGCAGCAATGAAAGAGCTTTTGGCGGATTGCAATCCGGAAGTGTTATTCCTTCTGTCGGAGCCGGTATCATCAATAATACCGGAACCACCATTACCCGTCTCGGTATTACATTCACCGGTGAACAATGGAGACTGGGAACAGCAGGAAGGGCTGACCGGCTCGATTTCCAATACAGCCTTGATGCCACCAACCTGGGAACCGGTACCTGGATCGATGTAGATGGATTGGATTTCATCTCCCCCACTCAAGCCGGAACCGCAGGCGCCCTGGATGGCAACCTGGCCGCCAACCGCAGCCTGGTATCTGTTACGATCAATGGTATCGCCATTCCTGATGGTGCCACTTTCCATATTCGCTGGAACGATTTCAATGCCTCTGGTGCAGACGATGGCCTGGCCATTGATGATGTTACCATCGAAGCCAACCCGGTTGATCTTACTGCCCCCGCGGTAACCACCTATTCGCCTGCCAATGGCAGTACAAATGTTTCTACCAATGGAGCCGCCAGCATTAGCTTTAATGAACCTGTACAAAAAGGAACGGGCACTATTACACTGCGTAACGCCGGGGATAATAGTGTAATAACCAGCCTCGATGTCACAAGCGCTTCTGTTTCTGTCAATGGAAACACGGTCACCTTCCCATTGGTAAATCTGCCCGTGAATACCACCATTCAGGTGGAGATAAGCAATGGTGCCTTAATTGATCTTTCCTCTAACCCATATAGTGGAACAAGTGGCAATGACTGGACCTTTACAACCGGTACTACCTTTTTTGCTGCTGATTTCAATACCTGTACCAGCAATTTATCCGATGGGTTTACTCAATACAGCGTCACCGGTGCCATCACCTGGGCCTGTACCACTTTTGGCCGTGATCCAAATAACAATACCGGTTCTCTCGCGAATGGCGTTCAGATCAATGGTTTCTCAGGAGGAACCAATGTACCCAATGTGGATTGGTTGATCTCTCCCGCTTTTGACCTGACGGGAACCACCTATCCGCTGTTGTCCTTCTGGAGCCGTGCTGCCTTCAATGGTAAACCGCTACTGTTAAAGGTGTCCACCGATTATACCGGTGGCGATCCTGCCCTGGCTACCTGGACCGACCTCAATGGCAAGTTCCCCGCACAAGCTTCGAATGTGTGGACACTTTCTGAAAATATCAACCTGACCGCTTACAAACAAGCGAATGTCCATATTGCTTTTGTGTACACCTCTACCGATGATGATGGTGCACGCTGGACATTGGATGATCTTTCCCTGTTGAATTCACCCACACCTCCACCACCAAGTCTGACCCTGGGTAACCGTGATGTGTTGTATCCTTTTGTTCCGGCTGGTCAAACCGCCGAAAAAGCGATCACCTTCATTGGCAACGACCTTACAGGTGATGTGACACTGGATGTTACGGGTGATTTCCTTCTGTCGAAGGATGCGAACAGTTTCTCCTCTTCGCTTACCTACACTCAGGCAGAGGCCAATGATGAAGTAATAACCGTTTATGTTCGATTTGCTCCCGGTCAGAACAACGAGGATTTTACCGGGTTGATCCATATCTCCACTTCGGGTCTGCTCGACAGCATTGGGTTGAAAGGCACGAGCATCGATCCGGCCACCACGCTTGAAGTGGTGAACTGGAATATTGAATGGTTTGGCAGTACGGCCAATGGTCCCACCAATGAGAACCAGCAGCAACAAAATGTACAAACCATCCTGCAGAATATCGGTGCTGATGTGTATGGCTTAGTGGAAGTGGTGGATGAGAACCGACTGGCGCAGGTGGTTGCCCAAATGCCCGGATATGCCTATGTGGTTTGCGATTATGGTTCGCATACCAATCCAAATGCCCCCAACCCGGGACCATTGTCGGAAGCACAGAAAGAAGCCTTTGTGTACAAGACCAGTGTGTTTAGCAATATCACTACCGAACCGTTGCTGACACAGGGAATCAATTCCGCGGCTGATATTTCCAATCCGGCTTATAACTATTGGGCCAGTGGACGTTTCCCCTATATGATGACCGCCGATGTAACCTTGAATTGCATCACCAAGCGGATGCGTTTCATTCTGGTACACGCGAAAGCGAATACCTCACCTACGGCTACGTCCTATGAGCGTCGCAAGCGGGGTGCAGACACCTTGTATCAAACCCTGACCCAGCTTTATCCTGAAGACCCGATCATCATCCTGGGTGATTTCAATGATGACCTGGATCAGTCCATTACCGCCGGGTTCACCACTACATCCTGGAACTCCTTTACCGATGATGTGGTGAATTTTGAGGCCATTACTAAACCATTGAGCCTGGCAGGTAAAAAATCGACTGTGAGCTATAATGATGTGATCGATCATGTGGTGGTGTCGAATGACCTGCTTCCCTATTATATTCCCAATTCTGCCGCCTTGTTGAGCGATGTGGCTGGCCTGGTTACCAATTATGGTTCTACCACTACAGACCACTACCCTGCTTTTTCACGCTATATTTTCCGCAATACCACCGCACCAACGGTTGGTTCATGTACCGCAACCGTTCAGTTCTGTGCCAATGGAACAGACACGTATACGGTACCAGCCTTTGTAGCCAACGACGATTGCGATACCGAATTGATCTATACCTATACCATTACAGGTGCCACCGAAAGAAGTGGAAATGCGAATGATGCCAGCGGCCTCTTCAATATCGGTGTAAGTGTGATCAATTGGACCGCCACCGATAGCTGGGGTAACAGCGTTACCTGCCAAACAACGGTAACTGTAAATGAAGCGCCATCTGTGTTGATTCCCGATGTGTATGTATTGCCCGCAGGTACAATGGCCAATACCGTGTATATCGGATATGCACCGGCGTCAACTGCCACCTTGAATGCAACCGCAGCCGGTGGTACAGCTCCGTATGGGTATAGCTGGTCAACCGGAAGTACCAATGCCAGCATCCAGGTGAGCCCAACCACCAATACCCAATACAAAGTGACCATCACCGATGCCAATGGTTGCCAGGCCATGGATAGTTTAATGATCCAGGTGAAAAATGTGAGAGGAGGAAAAAGAGGTGACAAAGTGATCATCTGCTATAAGCCAACTGGTGTGGCCAATACACTTGAAGTATTCCCGGCTCTTGTTCCTTTCTGGATCGGGCAAGGTGCGGTATTAGGAAGCTGTTCAGAGAACGGTGTACCTGATTATCTCCTGAAAGTAAGTTTGGCACCCAACCCGACTGTGAACCAGTTCCGGTTGAACATACAGTCAAATAACCCGACCGATCCGATTGTGATCCGTGTACGTGATATTTTTGGCCGCCTCGTGGAACTGCGTCAGGTACCTGCCGGAACCACCCAGGTGTTTATCGGCCAGAACTACCATGCCGGTCTCTACTTTATCGAGGTGATCCAAGGGCCGGAGCGCGTGGTTTTAAGAGGTTTGAAGCTTCGGTAATAAGGAGCAAAAACCTTCTAATTTGTTGATTATTAATTACTAATTATTGTTTGTGGCGGGGTTTACTCCGCCACATTCAATAATTAGTAATTATTAATCAATAATTCCCCCCAAACTGCCTATCTTTGCAGCCCATTTTTAAACAATTTTATTAACAAAAAACAGGGTAATGAACAATTACGAATTGATGGTGATTTTTACCCCTGTTCTGAGTGAAGAAGACTTCAAAGCAGAACAGAAGAAGTACATCGACTTTCTGTCGAACAACGGCGGGAAGGTGGTGCATACGAATCCCTGGGGATTAAAATCACTGGCGTATCCCATTCAGAAAAAGACCACAGGTCTTTACTGGGTGTTGGAATATTCTGCGCCATCCGACTTCAATGAGAAGCTGAAGATCCAGCTTCTTCGTGACGACCATGTGCTTCGTCAACTGTTGACCAAACTCGATAAATACGCCGTCGAGTACAACGCAAGAAAGAGAAGTGGCGTTTCTACAGGAACCGAAAAAGCAGTGGAGGCTTAAGACATGGCAAAGAATGAGATCAAATACCTGACCGCCATTAAAACCGATACGCACGTTAAAAAGTATTGTCGGTTTAAAAAATATGGCATCCGCTACATTGACTACAAAGATGTAGAGTTCCTGAAGAAATTTTTGAATGAGCAGGGCAAGATGCTCCCTCGTCGGATCACTGGTAACTCTCTGAAGTATCAGCGTCTGGTGGGTGAAGCCATCAAAAAAGCCCGCCAGATGGCGTTATTGCCGTATGTAACCGATTTATTAAAATAAGGAGGAGCCCATGGAAGTAATACTGATTCAAGACGTAGATCACCTGGGTGGCAAAAATGAGGTTGTACGGGTACGCAATGGTTATGCCCGCAACTATCTGATCCCCCAGAAGAAAGCCGTGGAAGCCAACCCCGGAAACCGCAAGCAACTCGACGAATGGCTGAAAGTGCAGAAGAAAAAAGAGGATGCCATGCTCGCCGAGATCAACAATGTGGTTGCCAAATTGAGCGAATCCCCGCTGAAAGTTGGTGCCAAAACCGGTACCAGTGGTAAGATCTTTGGTAGCGTGACCTCCCTGCAATTAAGCCGGGCTATCCGCGACCAAAAAGGTTATGAAATCGATCGTAAACGCATATCAATCAATGATGATGTTAAGGAACTGGGTTCCTATAAGGCCAGCATTGACTTTGGTGGCGGAAAAACGACCGAGGTGGAATTTGAAGTGGTGGCTGAATAACTGACTCTATCTTAACGACTTATAAAATCCGCTGATTTTCAGCGGATTTTTTTGTTCTGATAATTTTCTGTAAAAAAATACGTTATTTTGTACTGTATTGGTGCTCTGTCAGTTTCACAAGTCTTCTGAACGATTCCTTTTTTTCCAGCGAATGTTCGAAGGTTGATTGTTTCACTGTTGCACTATTTTTTATTTAAAACCTTTTTTTTCATGAACATTTACGTAGGAAACCTTAGTTGGGGTCTCAAAGATCAGGACTTGTCCAACTTATTTGCACAATTTGGCGAGGTGAGCTCCGCCAAAATCGTTACCGACAAATTCACCCAGCGCAGCAAAGGGTTCGGTTTTGTAGAAATGCCGAACGACGAAGAAGCGCAAGCGGCAATCGCACAGCTGAATGGCAGCGAAGTTGAAGGCCGTAACCTGGTCGTGAATGAAAGCCGTCCTAAAGAAGGCGGCAGCGGCGGCAGCGGTGGATTCAAGAAGAGAAGCTTTGGCGGTGGCGGCGGTGGCGGCTTCCGTAAAGGCGGCAACGGCGGCGGCGGTGGTTATAACCGCGACCGTGGTGGATTCAGAGATAATTACTGAACCTCTTTATAAGTCCTTGTAAGAAGAAAAGTCCTCTTTTGGAGGACTTTTTTGTTTTTGGGGGAGGGGGATGACGGAGGACTGATGACAGATGACAGCCACGATCCGCCATCTGCCCTCCAACATCCAACATCCGTCATCCGTCATCCGTCATCCGTCATCCGTCATCCGTCATCCAACATCCAACATCCATCATCCATCATCCAACATCCGTCATCTGTCCTCCGTCATCTGTCATCTATCCTCACCATCCTCGCCCCATGATACGAATGATACTCGCCTTTGTACATTGCATCCGCACTTACAGGGCCCATTCGATAGTATCCCGGAGAAACAGCCCTTACTGCATAATAATAAGTCTGTTTATTATTGGCCATATCAATAAAGAAGTGAATGCGGTCGTCACGAACATCCAATGCCGTAGGTGAATAACCATCCTTGATCCAATCCATTCCGGGGATCTCCTTGGTCCGTGGGTTCTCGATCTCAAACCCGGCGGGCAAAAGATCAGTGATCACAACGTTCTCCACCGTACCGGAATAGGATTTCTCCAGACTCACCCCGATCACGATCAGGTCATTTTGTTTAAAGGATGAACCACTAAGCTCTTTTCCAAAACGGTCATAAAAGCGACGGCGAACTTTGAGATAGCTGTCCTCTTCCTTATAACTACCAGTCGCGCTGATTCCCTCAGCTTCCCAGAAATAATACAGTTGTCCATTCCCTTTTGCCACAATTTCAATATTGCTTCCTTTAAGGGCTGCCTTCACACCAGTCCAGTTTCCACCATCCACCTTCGCAATGGTCTTTCCTCCCACTTTAATTTCAGCTGTGGCGTCAGATTGTGCTGCGGCTCTTGCGATCTTGCCCAAGGCAAGAAAACCAAAGGAACGCTCCTGTGTGCTCAACCACTCCCGTGATTTTAATTTATCACTGACATGTCTGGCCATTACTCCGATCTGCTTATTGGCCGGATCCACTTCCAATAACGCATTCAGGGCTATCCCTTCATCGCGCAGATCCGAATACCAGCTGCCACCGGCTTGAGAAACCGATTCTTCTCCCACAAAAGCCGTGGGCAGCATACTGGTAAATGATTTCTTATCCCCGGCGATGGCATAGGCTGCAGAGAGCAGGTACTTGCCATCTATCGCGAGCAGATCAGGATTGGCCTTATAATAATTCATGGAAGGAATATTTGAGCGACCGGCAAGGGCCAGTACAAACAAACTATAAGGCACTTCCTTGGGTGCGATCTTCCTGTTTTGATCCCTGTTATAATAATAGGCGATGGTTTCGCGATTTCTTAACCGGTTGGTCAGATAGGCCAGCATAGGATCCAGTAAACTGTTCTCCACGGTGAACCCGGCCTTGCGTGCTTCGAGTAAGAAGTGGGTGGCATAGACGGTCGTCCACCAATGGGGATAGCCCTCTCCATCCCACAAGGTCAGTGCCCCGTTTTCCACCTGGCGCATTTTTATCTTGCGAATGGCCTCCATCACATTGTAATTCGCATTGGAGGCGGCAACACCCTTTTTGTTCATCACATCCACCAGGTCGCCAAAATACAGTTGGGGGAAGGCGGCTGATACTGTTTGCTCGGTACAACCGTATGGATACTGAACCAGGTATTCCAATTGTTTACCCCATTCCAATACAGGGCTCCGGCTTACCACTAACTTGTAATCCACACTGGATGGAATAAAATCACCAAGCCCTATTTGTACCGCCTGTGTGGAGCCACCTTTCACCATTCCGCTTCCTGTCACTTTTTGCAGGGTGCTGGCTGGACGGATCGATATCTCTGTTTCATCAAAGAATTTTTCACCCATACCATTTACCTCCACGCGTACTTTGGAAACAGCCATCACGGGGTCGGCCACAATACGGAAGGTGGCCCGGCCCTCACTATTGGCTGCCAGGTCTACGGATTGTGTTGTTCCACCCAGCACCTTCAGAGGGCCATCGGTCTTTAACTGCGCACTTACCGTAGCTGCTTTTGCGGTAGTATTACTTAGCGTAACAGGCACCGTGACCGTATCGCCCGGACTTAAAAACCGGGGAAGTGCTGTACTGATCACAACGGGATCTGCAACGGTCATTGTATTTTCTCCTGCACCAAAACTTGATCCTTTATAGGCCACGGCCATCAGGCGTATCTCTCCGCTGAACTGTGGCACCTGCACATTGAATTTTGCCTCACCACTGCCATTGGCCTTTGAAATCCCACTCCAGAATGAAACCACTTTGATGCGTTTTGCAGGCATTGGATTGACCCTTTTTTCCATGGAAAGATCACCATCCCCACCTGTACTGCTGAGCCGACCGCGCACTTCAGGAAACAGTAAGGGATAGATGTCATATCCATTTACCTGCAAGGCTTTTTTGCTGTAAAAATGATCATACGGATTTGGTGTCTTAAAACTACTCACCTGTAATACACCATTGTCTACCGCCGAAAGAGTGACATAACTACCAGGAGTTGCCTTTACCGTGATCTCCTGACTGGTACGTGAGCGAACGGTTTTCTTTGCTTCGATTTCAACAGCAATCTTCCTGGATTTATCTTCCACCTGGAGGTTCTGATAGCCATGTGCCACGGTCAGCGGCATATCGGTCAGTTCATGCGGCTTGATCAGCGTGGCGGTGACATATACATTTGGCAGGTGATCCGCAGAAATGGGAAGATTTAATTGCGCGGTACGTTTCTCTACGTTGACATAATGATAGGAAACAATCTTATCAGTTTCCATGGTCACCAGCATACGCCCATCAAAGGGAGCTTTGAATGTGACCACAGCTGTTTCGTTGGTAAAATAAGGGTTCTTCCCCTTATCAAGGGCAATATCGATATGGCCTTCATTATTCACTTCAAATGTGCTGTTGGAATTGCCCCAACCCCAATTGCCATAACTATAAAATGATTCACTGACATAGGTATTGGCATCGGGAGCATACACACGGATCTCGTAATCGCCCGGTGAACGGGGTACATAGGAATAACTGGACCCATTACCTATGGACAAGGTCTTTTCTTCCATCAACTTATCTTCTTTCTGTGATTCATAACGGAAATACCCTCCGCTTTTGACCAGGTTGGTATGGTACTCATGTTTGATCACCTGGACTTTGGCCGACGCGGAAGTGGCTGCCCCCCCTTTGTTCACCGCTGCCAACTTGAATTTGGCTGCCGTGTTCAAAGGCTGATAGTAATATCCTTCGCGTTGAATACCAAAGAATACAGGTTGGGTATATAAGTTCAGACTGGAGCTTCGGCTTACCGGTCTTCCTGTTTCATCAAAAACGGTAGTATAAAAGACCGCCTGGAGAAGACCCATATTCTTTAAAATATCGGTCAGGGTATAGGAACCTGAAACCTGACCATTGGCATCGGTTTGACCTTGTGACACATTTTTATCAAACACCGAGCTCATATTCTCCAGGTTGAAATTATACCCTTCGAATTTTTCCGGTGAAAAATATTGTCTTCTTACCTGTATCTCCAACTCATAGTTACGATTGGCGGCAGGTGGCCCAAAGAAATTGGTGGCCGTCACCTGTACATTAGCCGTTTCCCCGGTCTGAATCGATTCCTTATCCAATTTGGATTGAACCCGGATACGGTCAGGCACAAATTCTTCCACATTGAAACTTTGTGTTCCCAACAAAACCTCATTGGAGGAATAAACTTCCAAAGTATATCCACCGGTAATAGCGGAAGTGGCCAGATCAACCGCGCCTTCGATACTTCCTTCTTCGTTCAGTGTCTTCCGGAAGGTTTTCAATTCCTTACCATTTGGCATGAGCATCTTCAGCAATACGGGTATCTCACCCGGGCTTTTCCATTGACGGTCGCGGATAATGACGGAGAAATTGATCTTCTCTCCGGGACGATAAATATCCCTTTCTGCATAGATATAGGTATCGAGCCCTGTCGGGTTGTTTCGTTTTCCACCCACTTCAAACCGGGAAGTATTTACCCGTGTGGAATTAAAAGGCAGGTAATTGAAATCATCTGCCGTCTTGGCAATGATCATCGCAGGCTTGAAACCACTATATTCTTTCTTTGCCATTTCGATCTCTGCCACGCCATCACTATTGGTGGCCCCCGTACCTAAAAGTTGGTTATTACCTCCATACACCATGATATTCACCCCGGCCAGCGCGTTCGCAGTCTTGATCGAATTGGCAAATACCAACATTTTGTCTGTCCCTTCCCGGGCAATCAACCCTATATCGGATACGGAAACAAAACGGCTGTCCTGCACCCAATAACTTTCGGTTGAGCGCACCACCACATGGTAGATACCATTGAAATCAGGAAGCCGGTCTTCAAATTGGGCGAAGTTGAGCAGGTGTCCGCCCCCACTTCGTGGAAGGCTCCGGGTATCGATCTCCTTTTCATAGATCACATCACCCAAAACCATATCGGAAAAACTCGCGTAAGAATATTCATCTTCATAATAATCGCCATAATAGGAATTCTTCTCGCGTGGCGAATACCCATAGCGTTGGGCCAGCAGGAGGTTATTCTCATAAACCTTTGAAACGATCAATTTTACCTTGGGGGTATTGGTGATACGGATCTCCAGGTTTCTGGCCCCTTGTTTGGAAAGGTAGATGCCCTTGTTATTGGTAAAATTGATCCCTGATTCCAATTCCCCAAATGCAACCTGTTGTGATACCTCTTCCTTTAATACACCTCCCAGTCTTCCGCGAAGTCCTTTCAGAAAATTCACGGTATAGCTCTTTTCCACATTGAATGCTTCACTCCGGATCAAGGCTCCCGATTCGGTGAGCTCGACGGAATAATTCATTTCAGGGTCGATCTTGATATAGTTCTTGATATTTTCGGACACCAATGGCTGACTGGTCCTGATCTCCACACTACCTTCCTCCCCATCATGCCGTCCTTCCACACTTTGAATAAGCAGTACAAAAGGTGAGGGAATATTAAAATTCTCTACCAGATCATCCGGAGTTGAATTATTTCCTTCCAGGGGTTTGATCCCTTTGCCCAGCGTCACTTTTACCTGATAATCTTTATCCTCCACAGTCAGGTTATTGATCGAAACAGATAACTTATTCTCCGGTGACTGGGTTAACAGGGTAAACTCTTTCTCTTTTCCATCTACCGTGATCGTAAGCTTATCCTTGATCTCCTCTGGTTTTACAGGATAATTAAAAAACAGGTCAACCTGGGGATAGGCATTTTTTCCAGACTCATCTTTCGCGGTCCAAAATACCTGAAGGTCATCTACTGTCAGGTGAGGCGTATGAAATTCGATCTTATCGGCTTTCTCCACCTTCCCAAATTTGCTGTACCGAAGTACTTCATTGGTCATTTTTGCTTTGTAGGTTGTAGCGGGGGCCAGGGGTGCGGCTGGAGAAAACACCAGCATATCCGGGCTCTCCCACCGAAAGCGGCCCGGGATGGCAGGTTCGAATTTGATGTACTCAGTCGAATCCCAACTATTCAGCAATGAATCGGGGGCCAGGGATTTGCTAAACCGGAAGTTCAGGTTGGTTAAGCGGGGTACCTCGTCCTTTGCATTGGTGGAGTCGAGTACCACCGCATTTCGGTTACACGAAAGCGTGAGTACGCCTGTACTTAACAGGAAAAGGCTGAGCAGTCGGAGACGCATATGAAATGGTTAATGGAGTGGAGAATAAAATAAAGTTGATTAAAAGTACCGAAATCAATGCAATTTTGTACTGACCACAAAAAGAGGCATGCCCAATCGATTCTCCATACGGTTTACCCGCAAATCCTTGTTAAAATTTCTGAAACGGACTGGGCTGGCCCTTGTGGGGATGATCGTGCTTTTCTTTCTCCTGCACTGGATATTTCCCCCACCCCCGCCACCGGATTTTTCCCCTATTGTAACCGACCAGAAAGGGGAGATCATTCATGCCTATCTAACCAACGATGAAAAATGGAGGATGGTGACCGAATTGGAGGAGATCTCACCGCTTTTACAAAAGACCATCATTGCCAAAGAGGATAAATATTTCTATTCACACCCGGGCATCAATCCCGCTGCCGTAACCCGCGCCTTTTTCAAGAACCTTTTTCGGTTAAAAAGAACTTCAGGGGCCAGTACGATCACCATGCAGGTGGCCCGTTTGCTGGAGCCCCGGAAAAGGAATATCGGCAGTAAAATCATCGAAATGTTCCGGGCCCTTCAACTGGAACTTAAATACAGTAAAAAAGAGATCCTGCAACTTTATCTCAACCTGGTGCCCTATGGGGGAAACATTGAGGGAGTAAAGGCAGCGGCTTTTTTGTATTTCAACAAGGCACCGGATCATCTATCGCTGGCCGAGATCACGGCCTTGTCCATCATACCCAACCGCCCTTCTTCCCTGGTCATCGGTCGCCATAACGCCCGTATTGTGGAGGAAAGGAACAGGTGGTTGCAAAAATTTGCAGCTGACAAGGTATTTACGCAAAAAGAGATCGCGGATGCCCTGGCCGAACCCATGAACGCCAGCCGGGGAACAGTACCCCGTCATATTCCTCACCTGGCCTACCGGCTCAAAAGACAGGGAGGCCATTTGATCCCTACCTGGATAAACCTGAATACCCAGCTTAAAACGGAGCGGTTGGTGGAAGACTATATCCGTGGTTTGAAACTGCGCCAGATCCGCAATGCGGCCGTGGTCATCATTGACAATAAAACACATCAGGTGATCACCTATGTGGGTTCGTCTTCCTTCCAGGATACAACTGATGGTGGACAGGTGAATGGGGCCAAGGCCATAAGGCAACCGGGGAGTACCTTAAAACCACTTTTATATGGTCTTTGCATCGACGAAGGCTTGCTGACACCCAAGTCGGTGATGACCGATGTAGCGGTCAACTACCAGGGTTATGCCCCCGAAAACTATGATGAAAAATTCAATGGGTATGTAACCATGGAATATGCCCTGGAACATTCCCTCAATATCCCGGCAGTAAAGGGCCTGCGCCTGTTGGGTAAAGACAAGTTGGTAAGCAAACTAAGCGCCTGTGATTTCAGACAGATTCGAAAGGATCAGCATAAACTCGGCCTATCCATGATCCTGGGAGGATGTGGAACCACACTGGAAGAACTCACGGGCTTGTTTAGTGCCTTTGCACAGGATGGCACCTGGTATGCCCCACAATATCTCCGCTCGGGTTCCACTCCCAGACAGGTTCGGATACTCAGCCCCGCCGCCAATTTTATGGTCACCGATATTCTTTCCAAGGTCAACCGTCCGGATTTTCCGCTTAACTGGGGGGCCACCGAAAAAATGCCCCGGATATCCTGGAAGACAGGAACCAGTTACGGACGCCGGGATGCCTGGAGTATTGGATACAATAAGCACTTTACGGTTGGGGTGTGGGTGGGTAATTTTTCAGGCCTGGGAATCGCCGACCTGAGTGGGGCGCAAACTGCCACCCCCCTGCTTTTTCGCATTTTCAACACCATTGATTATGATACGGAAAATGAATGGAATGCCCCACCGGAAGATTGCGCCTTGCGGCAGGTTTGTTCAGAAACCGGGCATGTACCGTCTCCACAATGCCAACATAAAGTGATGGACTATTTTATTCCGCTGATCTCCTCCACTATACCCTGTGCCAACCGGCAGGAAGTGATGATGAGCCCGGATGAAAAGATCTCTTATTGTAAATCCTGTATGCCTGCTGCTGGGTATAAGAAAAAAATGATCCGCCTGATCGAGCCCGAAATGCAAAACTGGTATGAAGAGAACCAGCTACAATATGAGCGTGTGCCTCCTCATAACCCGGAATGTGAAGTAGTATTCAAAGGAAAAGCCCCGTTGATCCTGTCACCTACAGCCAATGGAGAATATTATATCAGTAAAAAGAACCCGGAACCTTTGCAATTGGCTTGTCAGACCGGAAATGATGTGGACAGGGTTTACTGGTATGTGGATGATCAATTTTACCGCTCGGCTTCACCTGGTGAGAAACTTTTCTTTATTCCCCGGGAAGGCCCGGTAAAAATATCCTGTACAGACGACAAAGGGAGGAATAACAATATCCGCATTACGGTAAAGTTCTCCTCCCTTTGAATCCTATGTTTTCCGATCAATTTGCCTTGGAAACACTACCCGCACCGGAAACCGATTGGTTTACCGTCGGGTTGCCTTTGTAGTGTACGGAACCGGCACCCGATACCCGTACATCGAGCTTTACACTCGCAGAAACCTGGGCACTGCCTGCCCCGGAAATTTCCACTTTGGTATTCTCTGTCAGCAGATCATAGCACTTAATATCCGTGCTACCCGATCCATCCACATCAAAGTCTTTTGCTTCACCTTTGAGTTTGATGGTTCCTGCTCCCGAAAGGTCAGCTTCCACCATGGGGGATTTGACATCCATTTCCACATCGGAGGCACCGCTCAGGTGGACATGAATTTTCTGGGAGGATTGAAGCTGGTTTTCACTATATAGATCGCAGGCTCCACTCACCCGAAATTCGGTGAACTGCGGCGCAGAAACATATACTTTGAATCCACGGGTGGTACGCAGGTTCATATTGTTTGCTTCGTGGATATAGAGCGTATTTCCTTCTTTCACGGTTTCCAGATAAGGCAGAAGATTCTCGTCTCCTTCAATTCGGATGGAGAATACAGAATCCTGTTTGACAAACAGGTCAGCGGCACCGCCAATATCGATCCGATCAAACCCGGTAATATTTCGGGTCTGGCTTGTGATATTTCCATTGCCACGCATACGTTTCCCAAAAACCTGCCTGCAACCGGTCATGACCATAGCGGCCAGGACAATGAATAAAATGCCTTTTTTCATGTTATTTTATTTTAATCCAAAATTTTAGACGACATCAGGGCGGATCGGGTTACAGTAAATGCACCCTAATTTTCCCGGGAGGATCAGTTTAGCGCCTTAAAGGTACCATCCAGCCACTTGACAAAGTAGAGTCTTTTATTCTCAAAATAATCCAGGGCCAGGGTGGTTCTGTTCATGACAGGTTGAATATCAAAGCTTCGGATAAGGTTGAACTCTTTACTTCCTAAATTGGAGGAAAGGTCGGGGCCATATTTAAGCAGAAGCCGGGCAAATTTCCAGGTGGTCTCATAGCCCCGGATCACCATATCACTTGGTTTGGCATACAGGGTTTTGCTAAAATGATCCACAACGGACATACTGACCTTATCGGTGCGTGCATTGAAGAAGGGTGTGGTAAAAAGGATCTCCACCCCTTTCCATTCAGGGCGGGAGAAATCCTCATTGTCCCAGGTAGGCATACCGATCACCAGGGGTTTATAGGATTTGGCCACTACTCCCATTTTGTTCAAGATGGAATGGCTGAAGTTTGTATCCAGGCTGCCCACTATTGTTACTGTTTTTCGATTGCTATCAAGCGGGGCGGTCAGTTGTTGCTGGGTAAAATTTGCCGGTAGGTCCACAAACCGGATATCCACCGGCAAGGCTGGTGTGCTTTTGCCAAACTCGGTGAAATAATTTTTGATCATATCCTCCATCTGGCCTTTTCGGGTGTAAAAAACCATCCGGTCAGCAGGGTGATTCTTTTGCAGATACCGGTACATCTCTTCGCAATGCGAACGAAGGGTGGTATTGAGAAGGATAAAATACGGGTTATTGGAAATACCTCCGTCATTGGGGAGGTTGACATTCAGTACGGGAATCTGACTGTCTTTTGCCACTTTCGCAAATTGGAAAAGTTCGCGGCCTGTGATATGGGCGATGATCAATTCAACCTTGTTGTTAACCGCCTCGGTCAATTGATCCAGCAGGCTTTGCGTGGCAGATCGGGTATCGTAGATATAAAATTCAAGGGGAAGATTCTCTTTATTGAGTGAATCGATCGCCAGTTGAACCCCTTCATAAAATTCAAGGCCGGGGTTGATGAATTTTGGAAATTCAGACGCGTATCGATAGTTCTGATTATTATCAAAGGCAGAATCAAGGAAAAGCGGGCTGAATACGGCAATGCGATGCCTTTCCACAGATTGGGCATTTATTTGTCCAATAAACAGGACACTCACCCACATAATCAACCAACATCTTTTCATATTACCGGTTTAATCCCCCTCCTATTCCCACTCAATGGTGGCAGGAGGTTTACTGCTGATATCGTATACCACGCGGTTGATGCCGCGTACATTGTTGATGATCTCATTCGAAACATTGGCCAGGAAATCATAAGGCAGGTGCGCCCAATCCGCTGTCATTCCATCCACACTGGTCACTGCCCGAAGGGCGACAGTGAACTCATAGGTCCGCTCATCACCCATTACGCCAACACTTTTTACTGGTAACAAGATTGCACCGGCCTGCCAAACCGTTGCATAGAGATGGTGTTGTTTCAGGGCTTTTACATAAATATCATCCGCTTCCTGCAACAATTGTACCTTTTCCGGGGTCACTTCTCCCAGGATACGGATCGCGAGGCCCGGCCCGGGGAAGGGATGGCGGTCGATCATTTCCGCTGGGATACCCAGCTCCCTTCCTACTTTCCGTACCTCATCTTTGAAGAGGTAACGAAGAGGTTCCACCAGTTCGAGGTGCATCTTGTCCGGGAGCCCGCCTACATTGTGGTGCGATTTAATCGTAACCGAAGGCCCATGTACTGAAACACTTTCGATCACATCAGGGTAAATGGTTCCTTGTCCCAGCAATCCAATCCCCTCAATATGTTTGGCTTCCTCCTGGAAGGTATCAATGAATAATTTTCCAATGATCTTACGCTTGGCTTCGGGATCGGTCTGTCCGGCCAGTTCATCATAAAACAATTCACGCGCATCTACCCCTTTTACATTCAAACCCAGGGTTGCATAGGTTTTCAATACGCTTTCAAATTCATTTTTGCGCAGCACCCCATTGTCGACAAAGATGCCAAAGAGCCGGTCGCCGATGGCGCGGTGGATCAGGGTGGCGGCTACAGTAGAATCCACACCCCCACTCAGGGCCATGATCACTTTACGGTCACCGATCTGTTTGCGTAAGGCCTCCACCGTATCGGAAATAAAATGCGCCGGGGTCCAATCCTGGCTACAACCACATACCTCTACCAGAAAATTGTGTAATATCTTTTTACCCTCAATGGAATGATATACTTCCGGATGAAATTGAAGCCCATACAGTGGGTGTACTCCGTTGCTCCGTTTGAAGGCAGCTACTGGAATATTCTCTGTGGTGGCCAATAAATCAAACCCACCCGGTAATTCAAGAATCGTATCTGCATGACTCATCCAGACCTGTGAGCTTTCCATCACATTCTTTAACAACACATCTTCTTTCTGGCGATGGAGATAGGCCCGGCCATATTCTCTTTTATTGCTTTTTTCCACCCGGCCACCAAATTGTTTGGCGGTCAGTTGCGCGCCATAACAAACCCCGAGAACAGGGACATTTCCGGCCAGGGTTTCAACCGGCACTTCCGGTGGCTGGGGGTCATTGACCGAAAATGGTGAACCGCTCAGGATAATGCCCTTCAGACCCGGTTCAAATTCAATGTTTTTATGGTAAGGAATGATCTCGCAGTACACATTGGCCTCCCGCACGGCCCTGGCGATCAACTGGGTGTATTGGGAGCCGAAATCAAGGATCAAAATTTTCTCTGTCATGGTGGTGCGAAGATAGGATTTGGGAGGGAAATTGTTCTACGAACCACAGGGAGACAGAGAATTAAAAATTTATAATCAATTATTAATAATTCTCTGTGGCTCTGTGGTTTAATCGACAAAAGCAAATCAGTCCCCATTACCTAAATTTGTTCAATGAATAAATCCCTGCTCCTTCTCTGTCTGATTACCCTGGTCGGGCTTTTTTCTTTTTTAGCCGACCCGGAGGACGATCCCGTTCCCATTCCACCCAGTCAGCAACGAATGAACGGGGATGTGGAAAAGGGATATCAATACCTGGTGGGCGGTGATTATGTAAAAGGTGGTGTGCCGGAGAATATCTTCCGTATGGGGATCGGGAAGCCGGAAATCCTGCTGCAGCGGGATTCACTCAATAAAGGCATACCGCATGAATACACCGCGGTTCGGGCCGATAACGGAGAGATCCTCATTGCCCCGAATTGTTTGCAATGCCATGCCCAGGTTTTTGAAGGAAAATTATATATCGGTCTGGGAAACAGTTTTGCAGACTTTAGTGACAGGGAAACCCTGAACAATGACCGGTTGGTGAAGGCGGAGAAATTTTTGAAAACCCTTCACCCCAAAAAGTACCGGGCGGCAGCTCCTTTCTTTGAAGTGGCCAAAACAGTTGGACCTTATCTCTATACCGAGACCCGGGGTGTGAATGCCGCTGACCGCCTCGCGGCCGTGCTTGCTGCCCATCGTGACCCCGTCACCTTTCGCTGGCAAAAAGAAGCGGCACTGGATATACCCGACCAGGTAATCCCTACTGATGTCCCAGCCTGGTGGATCCTGAAAAAAAAGAACGGTATTTTTTATAATGGTTTTGGGCGTGGCGATTTTGGGCGTTTCCTGATGGCATCAAACCTGTTGACGGTGACAGATACGTCTGAGTCAGCAGAAGTAGACCGGCATATGCCGGATGTACTTGCTTATTTGCGAAGTATTCAACCGCCTCCTTACCCCCGGTCAACCAACCCGGAGTTGGTCAACAAGGGGCGATTGGTGTTTAATGACTATTGCTCCGGTTGTCATGGCCGTTATGATGAGGCTGCCCATTATCCAAACCTGCTGATCCCGCAATCGATCATTCAAACGGATTCACTTTTACATAGTGCCAATTATTCCAACCCTCAATTTGTGGAATGGTTCAACCGGAGTTGGTTCACCACCGGAGACCATCCGGCCCGACTCGAACCCTACAAAGGTTATATCGCTCCTCCGCTGGACGGTATCTGGATCACGGCTCCTTACCTGCACAATGGTTCGGTACCTACCCTCGATGCATTGCTTAACAGCCGGATCCGACCAACCTATTGGGCCCGTGATTTTGTTAACCCGGTTTACGATTATCAATCCATTGGCTGGACCTATACCGTCAAGACAGCAGGCGGCTCCAACCTGATCTACAATACTACCTTGCCGGGATACAGTAACAAGGGACATTATTTTGGGGATGGATTAAGTGATCAAGAAAGAAAAGCAGTGATCGAATATTTGAAAACCCTTTAGTTCTGTCTACCGGCCACCATATCATTCAGTCCTGGTTAGCTGCCAAAGGACTTAAACCGTTTCCCTTTCAGGAAGAAGCCTGGATGCATATTACAAAGGGACAGAGTGGGTTGGTAAATGCCCCCACGGGATGTGGTAAAACGTATTCTGTTTTCCTGGGTGCTTTGATCGCGTTTATCGACGAACACCCGGCAGATTTTACCAAAAAAAAGAACAACGGGTTACGATTACTTTGGCTAACCCCATTGCGGGCACTGGCCAAAGACATTGGGCGAGCCATGGAAGAAGCGATCTCCGAACTGGGCTTGTCCTGGAAAGTAGGAATCCGAAATGGCGACACCTCTACCTCTGAAAGACAGCAACAAAAAAGACAGATGCCCGAGGTGCTGATCATCACCCCGGAGAGCCTGCATCTTTTATTGGCCCAAAAAGGTTACCCCGAACTATTTACCACCCTGCGCACCATTGCCGTCGACGAGTGGCATGAACTATTGGGAAGCAAACGCGGAGTGCAAGTAGAGCTTGCCCTGGCACGGGTCATGCACGCACAGAAGAAATTAGCACAAACTCCGGCATCGGTATGGGGCATCTCGGCCACCATTGGAAACCTGGAAGAGGCCGCCGAGGTGCTCTGGTCACCCTGGGGAGGAAAAGGGGTTTTGGTAAAAGCCCATATGGATAAATTGACTGAAGTGGAATCGATCATACCTGATGAGATCGAAAAATATCCATGGGCAGGTCACCTCGGAATAAAACTCGCAAAAAGGTTATTGCCCATCATTGAAAAAAGCCGGACCACCCTCATCTTTATCAACACCCGGGGGATGAGTGAACTCTGGTACCAGACACTTCTGAATGTGGCTCCTGAATTAGCCGGAGCCATTGCCCTACATCATGGCAGTATTGAACAGGAACTCAGAACCTGGGTGGAGGATTCACTCCACACCGGACGTTTAAAAGCGGTTGTCTGTACCGCGAGTCTTGACCTGGGTGTTGATTTTCGTCCGGTGGAAACCGTGATCCAGGTGGGTTCACCAAAAGGCGTAGCGCGATTTCTGCAACGTGCCGGGAGAAGCGGGCACCAACCCGGTGATGTCAGCCGAATCTATTTCTTACCTACCCATTCACTCGAGTTAGTGGAAGCCGCGGCATTAAAAACGGCGATCAAAGGAAAAGAGATCGAGAGCCGACCGCCATTAATGAATTGTTTTGATGTACTGATCCAATTCCTCTGCACCCTGGCGATCTCCGAAGGCTTCCGATCCGATGAACTCTTTCAGGAGATTCGCTCCACTTTTTGTTTTCAGGAAATGACAGAAGAAGAATGGCGGGAGATATTATTGCATATAACTGAAGGCGGGACAGCCTTACAACAATACGATGAATACCGCAAGGTGGAAAAGATCGATGATCTGTACAGGATCACCAGCCGCCGGATCGCCATGCGACACCGCATGCACATAGGCACTATTGTGAGTGATGCGATGCTGAAGGTTCAATTCATGACCGGAGGATATGTGGGGCATATAGAAGAGTATTTTATCAGCCGGCTCGAACCGGGTGATGTTTTCACGCTGGCTGGCCGGAACCTGGAATTGGTAGGCATAAAGGACATGACGGTCATGGTTCGTAAATCAACCGCCAAAAAATCCATCGTCCCTTCCTGGAATGGAGGTCGCATGAGCCTGACCGCCAACCTGGGACATGTACTGCGCAGTACATTCAACCAGGCCCTGGAACCAGATGGAGTGATTGAAATGGAAAGTTTGCGCCCCTTGTTTGAATTACAACGCGATCTCAGCCATATCCCGCGCCATGATGAACTATTGATCGAACAGATCGAAACAAAACAAGGTTTTCACTTGCTGGTCTATCCTTTTGAAGGTCGGTTTGTGCATGAAGCCATGAGCGCCATTCTTGCTTCGCGAATCGGTCGTATCGTCCCCATCACTTTTTCAATTTCCATGAATGATTATGGTTTTGAATTGCTGAGCGATAAACCCATTCCGGTGGATGATTCCAATGTGAATGAACTCTTTCATACCGATAACCTGTTTCTGGATATTCAAAAAAGTGTGAACAGTACGGAAATGGCGAGAAGGAAATTCAGAGATATTGCGGTCATCGGGGGGCTGATCTTCCAAGGCATGCCGGGCGAAAAGAAAAAAGCCCGTCACCTTCAATCCTCTGCCTCGCTGCTCTTTAACGTTTTCTCGGAATATGAACCGGACAACCTGCTTTTGCGGCAGGCTCATCGTGAAGTAATGGAACAACAAATGGAGGAAGTAAGATTAAGAGAGGCACTGGACCGAATTCAGAAAAGCAGGATCGTTCTGCGTTTCCCGTCCCAACCCACTCCCCTGAGCTTCCCTATCATAGCCGATGGCTTGAACAGAAATAATGTAACATCGGAAAAAATGGAGGACCGGATCAAACGAATGATCGAATCCCTGAGTTAATATCCCTACATTGTTTTAGTTTTATCCCTAAAATCATTCATGCCCTTTTACCTGGACAAATGGAGTACGCTGGCCAAGGAGGAAACCGACCGTTTCCATCTGTATGCCGGTATTTTCCTTCTGCTGGGTTTACTGTTTGCCTATCTCAGCCATCTGGCCTATATCCCCCTCAATAACCAGAATGATGAGGCGCGACGGGCACTGGTGTCACTGGAAATGATCTTGTCAGATGATTACCTGACACCTACACTCAATGGAGAAATTTATTTAAACAAACCTCCCCTCTATAACTGGATCATCATCGCCTATGTAAAGCTATTTGGTGATTTTTCGATGTTTGCCTTTCGCTTACCCGTGATCATCGCTACGGTATTGATGGGTGGGACCATACATCATTTTACCCGAAAATTCACTTCACCCCAGGTGGCTTTCTTTACCGCCTTTGCTTTTATGACCAATGGCCGTATCCTGATCTATGATTCCTTTATCGGCTTGATCGATACCAGTTTCTCGCTGGTGGTCTATCTTCAATTCATGTGGGTCTATTGGCTGGGGGAAAAGAAAAAATATGCCTGGCTCTTTTTGCTTACCTACCTGCTGGCCGCTATCGGCTTTTTAATGAAAGGAATGCCTGCCCTGGTTTTTCAGGGTTTTACCCTGCTTACCTATTTTATCTGGAAAAAGAAATTCAGGCTCCTCTTTCATCCCATGCATTTTGCCGGAGTGGGATTATTTCTGTTGATAACAGGCAGCTATTATTATGCCTATTTCACCCGAAATGACCTTGCCCCAATGACCTTGTTCAGTAATTTATTTACCGAAAGCTCCAAACGAACCCCGGCTCATTTCAGTTGGCAACGAACCATCTTACATTTTTTCTCCTTCCCGGTGGAACTGCTTTATCACTATGCCCCATGGACCCTATTTGTGGTGGCGCTATTCAATAAACAAGCCATCCGTCTCTTAAAGGGTAGTGATTTCATGGTGTACAGTTTCCTGGTGCTGGTTGTTAATATTTTTGTGTATTGGCTTTCGCCGGAGGTCTATGCCCGTTATCTGTTCATGTTCATACCCTTGCTGTACTCTTTGTTATTCTATGCATTTTTTTCATTGGCAGAGAACCATTGGTCGAGAAAATGGGTGGAAGGAATAACCCTTTTTCTTTCCCTGGCCCTGGGCATCGGTTTTATCGTTCTTCCCTTTCTGCATGTGGTAAAGGACAATACAGATCTGTGGTTGCGGTGCTTTGGTTTGGCCATCGGTTTTTTAATACTCGCTTTTGTGGGTTGGAAAGCGGCACCACTTCGATTATACACTTTGATCGCGGCTGTAATTCTATTCCGGTTAGGATTCAACTGGTTTATCCTGGCTCCCCGCGCGGAAAAATTTGTGGAGGTGGAGAAACTGAGTCATGAGATCGTGGCGTTGACTAAAGGCCAGCCATTGTATATACTGCAGGATGCCCAGGTAGGTAATTTTGATGGAATGAGCTTTCATTTGGCGAAAGCCCGTGGGGAGATCCTGCGCTTTAACAAACAAATGGAACCCGGGAAATTCTATATTGCCGACAAGCACCAATTGAACAATAGGACATATACTGCTTATCTTTCGTTTTCAAATTATTTATCGGATTCGCTGTATGTGGTACAATTCAAATAGATATCATTTTTTTTGTTTCCCCCTGCGAAAAACAATATTAAAAAGGCAACTTTCACAAGGCATTGCTCATGACGAAACCTGTTCCTTACAAACTAAACGACCACCATTTTTGGCTAAGCCCTGAGCGGTGTATTTATTGGGAGGAGAAAAAAACATTGTTCCTGTCTGACCTGCATGCAGGAAAAACGGGGCATTTTCGGAAGGCGGGGATCGCGGTCCCCCAAAAGGTATTCCGGGAAGATCTGCAAAGATTGGTAAGTCAGGTATTGTTCTTTAAAGCAGAGCGGGTGATGGTTTTGGGTGATCTTACCCATAGCCGTTCAAACCGCGAACTGGAATTATTCCGTCGCTGGAGAATGGACCTTCATTCTCTTCATGTGATGCTGATCAAAGGAAACCATGACATCCTGGATGATGCCTGGTACAGGGATTCAAATATCGAGGTGGTGGAAGACCGCTGGATCGAAGATCATTTTTGTTTTCAACATGATAGTGACACAGTAGTTCTCGATGAACAGGTACTGTTTGCCTTTACGGGTCATATCCACCCGGGTATCCATATCCGGGGCATGGGTAAACAATCACTCCGCTTTCCCTGTTTTTATTTCTCCGATGATATTTGTGTGATGCCGGCGTTTAGCCAGTTCACCGGATTGGCCGCCATACGACCTGGCCCCCAGCACAAGGTCTATGCCATTGTGGAGAAAGAGATCATTCGGGTAAAATGATCAACGCTTTTTTCTAAACTGATTATAATCGAGAAAATAGATCACCCGTAAGGTAAGTTCATTACCATGCGGGAGTTGAAGTACCCGGGACGCGTTCCGGAAATAATTTCTGTATTTATCACTATCCACCATTTCCTTTTCCCCCAGCCAGTTCTTCCATCCAAGGATGATGCGGCTTCCTAACCGGAAATCCCAGGTAAGAAAGGCATCGATATTAAAGAAGTTGGGGTTACTGATATAGGGATGAATATCTGCTGTATTGATAAAGGGATTGACCGTACCATCCGGATTGACCGATAAAATTTCTTTGAAATTCACGCGGCTCCAATAATGACGCATCCGCATGGTAAGGTTCATCCGGGGTGTAAAATTATAAACACCGGAAAATAGTGTACTCATTTGCCGGATATCGCGGGTGGCCGCCAGCGGGTCGCCAAGGGAATTGGTCATAAAGGCATAGCCGCGGTTATTGGTGGAATGCAGGGCATCCACCGAACCGCTAAAGGTAAATCGATTGCTGAAACGGTACCGCAATCCTAGCTGGTAGGACAATGAATTAGTATTCAACGCCGGTATCCGGGCAAATGATCCGGCAAAACTCACAAAGGCTCTTTTGCGGCTATCGGTACTTCCCGACATGGTTGCCGAAAAATTGCCAGGAAAGGAAAGATAGTATTCGGGGGAATGTTGTAATTCAAAATAATCGTACCAGGTTCCCGGATTATAGAGCAAGTTGAAGGAGACATCCCAAAAATTCTTAAACACCAGCAGGTTGTTAAAGGCCAGGTCGGTGCGTGCATATTTACCCGGACGATATAATTGAATCCGTTGGGCGATCACTTCATAGATATACTTGATGAACTTTTCTGTTGGCTGAAAGATCTGGTAACTTATCCCAGCGCGGGTGAGTACCTCATTGTTATTGGTCAGGAATCCCAGGTCACGTGGATCATACCTGTTGGAGATCATTGAACCCAGCACATGATATTGCCAATTACCACTCACTTTCCCGGCCCGTAGCGAGGCGTTGAACCCATCATAGGAGTTTGATCCAAAGATCCGGCTGTATTGAAAGGCCCCGGTGGTGCCAAATACATTTTTGTTACTGTACAACGCATAGTTGATCCCGGTTACATTGGCATCCCGGTCACGTCCGTTACGAATGACATTCGTGTTTGTAAAGGTGACAAAATTTTGTCCCTTAAAGGCCTTATCCACCACAATGATATTATAATTGGCCAGGGCTTCGGTGGTAACGATTGAATCCAGCCCGGTATTCCTGTTTCTCAATCTTGCCTGTGCAGGCGCGGTAACCGCATTGAATACGCCAAACCCAAAGTTCTTTTGATTTCTGCCGGAAAACTTTACGGCGTTGTACAATTGCGTCAGGGTAGGATTCTTAACCAGATCATAAACAGAGGAGGTATCCGCAAAATTTCGGATCTCCCCGTACCTGGAAGGAGTAGCGCCTACCCTTCGCGAATAGAATAGTCCCGCTTTATTGAATAGTTCGGTGCCCTCTGTAAAAAAGGGTCTGTTCTCCGTAAACCGAACTTCAAATGGAGAGAGGTTATTGATCACATTGTCCGACACCACCTGGCCAAAATCCGGAATAAGCGTGGCATCCAGTGTAAAGCTTTCATTGATGCCATATTTCACATCCATACCACCAGAACGAAGGAATTCACTTTTAAAACCAGATTGCAGGGGTACCGATCGAAAGCCTGCTGATAAATAGGGTGAGAAACTTAACCGCAAAGGGGGTTGGATATTTTCAAGGCTTTCCAGATCCCCGAATTGATTGACAAATCCGTTGATTGAGGGGTTTACCGGATTCCAGAAAGAGGTTTCATTGGTGCGGCGGGTATGGCGGAGAAAGTTCAATCCCCAGGTCTGCTTGTCGTTTTTTGAAAACCGAAGTGAGATATAGGGAATCCGCATTTCCACGATCCATCCATCTGCCCGGATTGAGACCTTGCTTTCCCAAACTGCTTCCCATGTTTTGTCACCATATTCACCAAAATCAAGATCAAGGTTACTTCCTATTCGGGCATCGGATTGAACATTGGCAGATGTGACAAGGAATTGAAACCCATTCTGGTCATCATTGTAGGTATCAAAAAATACAGAGAAATAATCTACATCCTGTCTTTGTTCTCCGTCACGTACTGTCAATTGTTTGCGGATCAGGGAAGGATCATCGTAGAGGTAGGCGCCGACATAGATCGCGGCATCATCGTACAAGAGTTTAACGCTTGTGTTTCTGGAAGCCGGTGCGCCAAAAGAGGGGAAATTCTGAATAAACTGATCGGCTATCGGGGCATTGATCCATGCCGCATCATTCAGGTCACCATCAATGCGTGGCACCTGTTCTGTTTTAACGGCTCTTAGTATTTTATTTTGTGCGGATAGTGGTTGAATAAAAAAGAACGCAACGATCCACAGCCAACTGTATTTTCTCATAACCCATCAGGGCTGTAAATATAATATTAACGCCAGAAACCTATGGGTCGAAAAACCCTGAAAAAATACGGTCTTAGTTCATCTTCTTTTTCAAGGAGTTAACCTGTTGGTTCAGGTTTGTGACCATACTGGCGATCTGGTTGATATCCCAGCGTTGTGTTTGTCCGGCCCGGCTGATCACCACCTGGGCCTGCCAGATCTCTAATACCTCTTCGGCACTCAGGGCATATGGTGGATAGGCCGGGTTATCGGAGATCATATTCAATTTATTTTTAGAGCGACCATTTTTCTCCACTCGTTTATACACGATGCCTTCATTTCGTGAAACAACGATATAGGTGTTGGTGGAGCGGATCTCTTCCATGGAATCGATCTTTTCTCCCACAATAATGGATCCACTGGGGGTGGGCAGCATGGAATCACCGATGATCTCAAAGGCCCGGTAATTTCCACCCGACAACATGGGGAGGGTAAAGGTGTTCAACTCATCAATGAATTCCGTGTCGGCATAACCGGCCAGGTAACCAGCGGCTGCTTTTACTGGAACAAATGGAATCTCAGATCTTCCTTCTGCCATCTTCATTGCACGTCGGCGGGCAAGGTAATTTGACTTGGATTCACTCAGGTCCTTCCGGAGCAGATCATCCAGGGTCAACTTGAAAATATCACAAACCACTTCCAGCACATCGATCCGCGGCTCCGCCCTTTCCTCTTCATAAGCGCCAATAAGGGATCGCTTGATGCCCAGTTTATCGGCAAATTCCTGTTGTGTCCAACCACGAAGTTTTCGGAGATACTTGAGATTTTGGTTTGAAATGGCCATATTAAGCTAATTGAGTTAGTGCAAATTACTAATTTTTTTAGAAATTCAAATTTATTCATTCCGATAATTTTGGACAGGCGGGAAAAAGGGAACAATTTTGCACCGAAACCAAAGACAATGGCCAAGAAGACCGGGAAGAAAGAGAAGCCTGTTATATTGATCACCAACGATGATGGGGTAACAGCGCCGGGGATACGCAACCTGGTGGAGGCGGTAAAAGACCTGGGGAAGATCGTAGTTGTAGCGCCCGACAAACCCCAATCCGGTATGGGCCATGCCATCACCATCGGATCTCCGCTCCGGCTCAGCCCGGTACATATTTTTGAAGGAATAGAAGCTTACCAATGTACGGGTACACCCGTTGACTGTGTGAAATTGGCTGTGGACAAGGTTCTTCACCGCAAACCCGATCTCTGTCTCAGTGGTATTAACCATGGCGCGAACCATAGTATCAATGTAATCTACTCGGGCACCATGTCAGCCGCTGTAGAAGCCGCGATCGAAAGCATCCCCTCTATCGGATTCTCTTTATTGGACTATAGCATTGAAGCGGACTTTACCGGTGCCAGGCAATATGCCCGGATCATCGTAGAGAAAATGCTCAAAACACGTCTTGATAAACACACCGTTCTCAATGTAAATATCCCCTCGCTTCAGCCTGAACTGATCAAAGGAATAAAGATCTGCCGACAGGCCTATGCGAAATATGAAGAGGATTTTATTGAACGAACAGACCCCCATGGAAGAAAGTATTACTGGCTTACCGGGGAATTCGTCAATTTCGATAAAGGAAAAGATACCGATGTGTGGGCCCTGGCAAATAACTATGTGAGCGTGGTACCGGTACAATTTGACCTGACCAATTACGTTCTTAAGTCTAAACTGGAAAAACAGTGGCAACCTTCTTCCTCAAAAAGGACAACCTGAAGCTCGGATTGGTCCTTGGCATCCTTGGACCCGTTCTCGGCCTTTTCGTCGTCTATCTGCTGAAAGACGATTTTAACGGACTCCCCTTTTCGGATTTCCTTGACCTGTTCCTGCATGATAACAAGATCATCACATCCATTGGCGCCCTTTGTTTGCTGGCCAATGCCGTGCTTTTCACCATTTACATCAACACGCAACGTGATAAAACCGCCAAAGGTATTTTTGTCACCACCCTGATCTATGGCATCGCCATTCTGGTGCTCAAATTGCTGAACAACTGATCATGAAGTATTATCTCATAGCCGGAGAGGCATCCGGCGACCTGCATGGCAGCAACCTGATCAGGGAGCTGGTCAAACAGGATCCTTCCGCAGCCATCCGCTGCTGGGGAGGTGACCTGATGCAGGAGGCAGGAGGCGAGTTGGTGAAGCATTACCGCGACCTGGCTTTTATGGGATTTGCAGAAGTCATCAAAAACCTTCCCACCATTTTTCGGAACCTCCGCTTTTGCAAGGAAGATATTCTTTCCTGGAAACCTGATATACTCATCCTGATCGATTATCCGGGTTTCAATCTGCGCATCGCCCAATGGGCCAAACAGCAAGGACTGAAAGTGGTGTATTATATCTCCCCGCAGGTTTGGGCCTGGAAGGAGAACAGGGTCAAAAGCATGAAGACCTGTATAGATAAAATGCTGGTGATCCTGCCTTTTGAAAAAGATTATTATGAAAAGAAGTGGGACTGGAATGTGGAATATGTAGGTCACCCCCTGGTGGAAGTGATCGATCAATTTCGCGCCAAGCCAACTGACCTGGAAATCCCGGGCGATGCAAATAAACCGGTTATTGCCCTGCTACCAGGTAGCCGCAAACAGGAGATCCTGAAGAAACTACCCGTCATGCTTGAGGTGACCCGCTTCTACCCCAACTACCGGTTTGTTGTGGCAAAAGCCCCGGGACTTGACCCCTCTTTTTATGAAGATATGCTTCGGCCATTTGCCAATGTCTATGCCGTTGCCAATGCCACCTATGCCTTACTGAATAAATCCAAAGCGGCTTTGGTCACCTCCGGGACAGCTACCCTGGAGACCGCTTTGTTTGGGGTTCCCGAAGTGGTATGTTATAAAGGATCTTATCTTTCTTATCAGATCGGAAAGCGATTGGTGAAAGTAAAATTCATCTCCCTGGTCAACCTGATCATGGATAAATTGGTGGTCAAAGAATTGATTCAGGACGAACTCAATACCACCCGGCTCCGGGAGGAATTAGATATACTGCTGACGAATGAAGAACAGCAGGCACAGGTTCGAAAGGATTACGAAGCACTCCACCAACTCCTGGGACAGGGGGGAAACGCATCCCGACAGGCAGCCCGCTCCATTGTGGATTTTTTACAACATCCTTCAGCGAAGTAACTTAATGGCCAGAATGATCAGGCAAAGCAGAAAGATCAGGATGCTGATCCGGTTGATGCCATGCATATACTTGATCCACTGGGTCTTTGGCCGGTCCGGGTCCGGTTTCCGGAGGTAGAGGTATTCGGCAATTTGTTTCATCACTCCCATATATTAAAGGTAGAACAATGCATTAAATTCAAAAATTATTGATTATTGATTATTAATTATTTACTAAAAACTATTCGACATTTTCCGGGCTGTGCCTGTTTCTTACATCAATAATTAATATTCGCCATCAAATAATGCCGTAACTTTTAAAAAAAATTATACCATGCGAATGCTAACCACCTTAATCCTCGCGCTCTGCATCAGCGCGTTTGTTTCCCCAACTGCCTCTGCCCAATCACCGGAGGAAATGCAAAAATGGATGGAGGCTATGACCCCTTCCGATGTTCATAAAATGATGGCTGAATGGGATGGTATCTGGCAGGAAGATATCAAAATGTGGATGGCTCCCGGCACGCCGGAGCAAACCATGAAAGCAACGGTAGAATGTAAAATGATCCTCGGAGGTCGTTACCAGGAGCAGAAACACAGCGGCTCCATGATGGGTATGCCTTTTGAAGGGTATAGCCTGACTGGTTGGGATAATTCACGCAAAGTGTTTTCCAGCACCTGGATGGATAATATGAGTACAGGGATGATGTATATGGAAGGAAGCTGGGATGCTGCAACGAAATCAATGACACTGAAAGGAAAAATGACCGATCCCATGAGTGGTAAACAGATCGATATCCGTCAGGTTCTGTATATAACCAGCAAAGACACCCAAAAACTCGAACAATACTCAACAGTAGATGGTAAAGAGTTTAAGAGTATGGAGATTGTTTTGTCCAGAATGAAGTAGCGTGAGACGTGATACGTGAGGAGTGAAACGTGAGACGTGAGGCGTGAGTAGGAAACCTCTACTCACGCCTCACGTCTTCCGTTTCACGACAAGTGTCTCACGTCTCACGCCTCTCGTCTCACTTCCTCTTCATCTTCATCTCCTCATACCTCCCTACCCACTCATCAACTGTAATCTTAGCGGCCAGTTGGCCGATAAGGTCATAGGGGATTTTGTCCATGTTCTTGAACCGGATACAACTTTTACCCATATCCAGTTTGCCAATATTGAGTTTTTTGTATTCGCCCTCAAACCACTTCAATATTTTCTGATCGGCATATATACCCATATGGTAAACGGATATATTGTTCTTCTGTGAAGCTATATTCATAAAGGGCAGCGGCATGCTCGGATCACAATGATAGCCTTCGGCATACAATTTATGCGGAACCACAAAACCGATCATCCCATAGTTCATACATTCCTGAAAACCCTTCGGAATATTTTTCCTGATCACTTTACGAAGTTTGGTCATGGCTTCGAGCCGGTCAGCCGGCAATTCTTTCATGTAGGCATCTACCGTGGTTGCTTTCGATTGCATATAAAATGATTAAAAGGAAGATAAATCATTCCCGCGAACGTGCATAAAAAAAATCGAGTCGGGGTTCAGGCGCAGCCTCGCCCCCATCGATCCAGGCATGAAGGGAATCAGTTCCTTTACGTTCATAGACAATACGTTTGGGAAAATCATGCTGCGGATTGGTAGCCGTAAAGCCTTGTTCTCCAAATCGTAAAATGGTAAAGGTGACCGGATTGGGAAACCCGGTGCCCAAGGTGGTTGGAATATAGCTCCAGCTTCCCGACCGGTGGATCAATTCCACCGACTCAAGCATTTGTTTCTCTCCACTATTCTTGAGTACATAACTCAGTCCGGCATACGAACTGTCATTTAGTTTTTTCCACTCCTCTACCACTTTGCTATCGGCTTTTGTCTGTACCCATTTTCCAACAATCCAATCCCAATCTGATTGCCTGGGATTATTGTTACAGGAAAGAATCAGAGCGAGTGAAGCAAAAAGTAATATTCTCATTGACATAATTTAAACATAAAGTTTCTCGCAGCGTCCGCAAAGAACTTAGCGGGCGCTGCGAGAAATCAAAATTCATATACACTTTCAAATTAGAAAAAGTTAATTACATACCGGCCGGGATATTATGCAAACCGATCCGATTTCCTTCGGTATCAATAAAAACAGCCATATCCCCATACTCTGGTGAAATGGCAGTTTTGGGCATGGCGACCTTCCCCCCGGCTGCTTCTACCCGATCAATGATGACCTGCACATCAGGGTTTCCATTCAGGTAGATCAGTACACCATCAGTGCCCGAGGGTTTGTGAAAACCACCACTGTCAACTATGGCGCCGCCAATACCGGTCATGGGATCATCCAGTGGAAACATCCGCATTTTCATTCCCTCCATATCCATAGGGAAAAGCGTGCATTTAAAGATCGCTTCGTAGAACTTAGTGGCTCTGTCAATATCCGTAGCAGGAATTTCGAACCAGGAGATGAAATGTTGCATTTTTTGAAGTTTAGATTTTAGAAAATGGATGTTGGATGTTAGATGACAGATGACAGATGACAGAGGACGGATTTCGGAGGTTGGCTGTGCGAGACCTCCGACATCTGTCATCCATCATCCAACATCCAACATCCAACATCTGTCATCTGTCATCCGTCATCTGTCATCCAACCTCCTACCTCCACAATCCAATAATCGCTCCCATCAATGTCAGCGCAATCAAGAGATAACCGCCATTGATGAAGATATACCGGGTGGATCGATGTTCAAATAAAGCGACGATGGCGATGCCGCAGAAGGGCCAAAGTCCCGCCAGAAAACCAGCTGTTGCTCCCCAGGCAAGATCTGTCTTTTGCGCGCAGTTCTCCGGGCAGCCGGCTGGTGAATCGGCCAGGAACATAGCCAGGTTGGCAGCCATTAGCAGCGATAGCACAAATGACCAGCCAAATATCTTGGCCTGGTTTCCTTTTCGAACCTGTTCTAATGTCAAATTATTTGCTTTCATCCAGGCATTGCCAAATAAAGCTGGTGAATACCAGACTCCCCCTAAAACAAAGGCGGAAATACCGGCGACCAGAACAGCCAGCCAGTTGATCGTGCTCATATCCATAATAGTTGGTTTTGGTGAAAAAACATTGTACTTCTAAACTATTTTCCAAACTTTACTTTTCCAAATTAAAGGGAACGAAACCGAAAATTTTGGCGACCAAACATTCCTTTATAACGACCAAGCTTCTGGGCCCCCGTGATAAGATCAATGACGGAGGGATACGGGCCGTATTGGTACCCCTGTTTGGTATCGGTATCCCGCTGATCACGCGTTTGGTGCCCCCCAATCAATTCACCAATTGGGAGATCAAACTCAGTTACCTCTACACCATCGCCATCGCTTTTGTGATCTATGAAGGTACCCGTTTTCTTTATCTTACCCTTCGGGCTTATTTTGACTGGTTCAATAAACCGATCCGTAAGCTCCTGGCTATTGTTCTCAGCATTCCGTTTTATGTGGTACCTGCCAGTACCTTAATGCTGGTAGGCTGGTATAAAATTTTTATGAAGGGTGTGGTGGATTGGGACACCCTAAAACTCACTACCCTGATCATTTTGATCGCGGTCTATTTTCTGGTCAACCTCTATGAAACGGTTTTTCTGGTCAGGGATGTGGCCAATGAAAAAGTAAAAAAGGAGCAACTCGAAAGAGCAAGAGCGGAGGCTGAATTGGAAGCCTTGAAAAATCAGGTGGACCCGCATTTCATTTTCAATTCACTCAACACCCTGTCGCATCTGATCGAAGAAAAACCTGAAAAGGCACAGGCCTTTAATACGAGTCTCGCGGATGTGTACCGGTATATACTGCACAATAAAGCGCGTGACCTTGTCTTTATCAAAGATGAACTGGATTTTATACAGAATTATTTTTCCTTACTTAAGATACGGTTCGATCAGGCAGTACAAATGGAGGTGGATATTCCGGCAGACTGGCCTGGACGTTACCTGCTGCCCCCCATATCTCTTCAAACCCTGGTGGAAAATGCCGTTAAGCACAATGAATTCAATGATCAGGACCCGCTGGTGATACGGATACTCGCCAAAGACCAAACCCTGGTGATCACCAACAAAATCCGGCAGAAAAAAACAAGCCGTCCAGGTAGTCGGATCGGATTGGAAAACCTGAGGGAGAGATATCGCCTGATAACCGATCGGGAGATCGAGATCATCAACGACGAACATTCATTCACCGTTATATTGCCGCTTACAGAATAATCGAATTTGCTTATGCGTATCATCATCATTGAAGACGAAAAGCCGGCCGCTGAAAAAATACAGAAAGCCCTGGCAAAGACCGGTCGTGACCTGCATTTGATTGCCATCCTGAAAAGCGTGGCCGATTCAGTACAATGGCTTCAGCAAAACGCTCACCCAGATCTCATTCTGATGGATATTGAACTGACCGACGGGGCCTCCTTTCGCATCTTTGATCAGGTTAAACTGAATGTTCCTGTAATCTTCACCACGGCTTACGACGAATACTGGCAGGAAGCCTTTGAACACAACAGCATTGATTATTTACTCAAACCCATCAAACAGGAAAAACTGGAAGCGGCACTGGACAAATATGAAAAACTAAAAAACTATTTTGCCCAAAACCTCCAATCCCTGCTTCAATCCACCCAATCCCCCCAAACCGGAGAATACAAAAAAAGGTTTCTGGTAAAAAAAGGGGCAGACTATCAAAGCATCCGTGCTGAAGACATCGCCTATTTCTATGCCCTGAATAAATTGGTTTGTCTGGTAGATAATAAAGGCAATAAATTTCTGTTGGATCAATCCCTGGCCGATATCGAAAAAAACCTGGACCCCGCCTTATTCTTTCGGGCCAACCGGAAATTCCTGATCAATATGAATGCGGTTAAAAAAATTCGTGCTGCCGCCAAAAGTAAACTTCAGATAGAACTGGAGCCGGTCGTTCAGGAAGAAGTAATTGTGAGCCAGGAAAATGCAAGCGCTTTTAAGGAGTGGATGGGGAGGTAAAGGCATTTTTTACAAAAACTTTGCTATCCCGGGATATGTAAAAAGTCCCGGCCCGACATCCAAGGTTAAAACCCTTGTATGCCAAAATGGAGCCTTAGCCTGGACCCCCGTTACTTCCAGGTCATTTTTCAAACTTTCTTTTTACTCTACGGAATATTTATCCTGCATTGGGAGCCTGATACTGGGCATTATATCGCCAGTGTTGGAGGCACCTTGTTATTTCAGTTCATACTTGAATCCAACCGTACCAAAAAATGGGTCCGTTTAAAGGACTTCCAGCGCTGGGGATTCAGTGGCCTGATCAGCGCCATGAGCCTCTGTCTATTACTGAAGACCAACACGGTTTGGATCAGTCTGCTCGCCGCTTTCCTAACCGTAGCCTCGAAATTCATTTTCAGGTATAAAGGCAAACACCTCTTCAACCCTTCGGCTTTTGGTATCGTTGCGGTCCTTTTATTGACCGATGGGGCCTGGTTATCCCCCGGACAATGGGGTACTGGTACGGTATTGCTTTTTGCGGTCCTCAGTCTGGGTTTTATCGTGGTCACCCGCGTGCAGAAACTCGATATCAGTCTGGCATTTTTAATCAGTTTTGGAGGACTACTCTTTTGGCGACAAGTGGTGTATTTGGAATGGCCTGCCGACTTCTTTCTGCATAGCATCAGTACCGGTAGCCTGCTCCTGTTTACCTTTTTTATGATCAGCGACCCGCGTACATCACCCAATCATCCGGTAGCCCGGATAGTGTGGGCTTGTATCATTGCCTTTGTAGCCTTTTACCTATCGGCTTTTCAATGGAAATACAATACACCGATCTGGGTTTTGGTGGCGGCCGGTCCACTTGTTCCGGTGCTTGATCACCTGTTCAAGGCAAAAGATTTTGAATGGAAGAATACAAAGCTGTCCTTTCGCATTTTATCAACCATAAAAAGTATAGTTATGATTCGATTCTCCAAAAAAACAACCGCATTCCTGCTCTTGCTTGCCATGACCGGACAGGAGGCTGCTGCATTCTGTGGCTTCTATGTATCCAAGGCCGATGGCACGCTCAAAAACAAAACCTCCCAGGTCATTTTAGTGCGTGATGGCAATAAGACCGTCATCACCATGAGCAATGATTTCAAGGGAAATGTCCGCGACTTCGCGATGGTGGTACCCGTACCTGTTGTCCTGGCCAAGTCCGATATCAAGGTTGTGGATGGCGGCATTTTCCAACGATTGAATGATTATTCCAAACCCCGGCTGGTCGAGTATTATGATGCCAACCCTTGTCAGCAACCGGTGGTGTATGAATCACTCAGTGGAAGCGTTAACGGGGTGACCGTAAAAAGCGTTCCGATGAGTCGGAAAAAGGATGAAGACAAGGAATACAAAGTAAAGGTGGAAGCTACCTATACGGTGGGTGAATATGATATCGTGATCCTGAGTGCCGAAGAAAGTGGTGGGTTAAAACGTTGGCTGGATGACAATGGGTACAAGATTCCCAAAGGAGCAGAAGAGGTATTGGATCCTTATATAAAAAGCAATCTCAAGTTCTTTGTGGTGAAGGTAAACCTCGAAGAGAAAAGCAAGACAGGTTCGCAGCAACTCCGTCCTTTGCAGATTAAATTCGAATCTCCCAAGTTCATGCTCCCGATACGTTTGGGCATGGCCAATGCCGATGGTGATCAGGATATGATTGTATATGCCTTTACCCGTAAGGGTCGTGTGGAAACCACAAACTACCGCACGCTTTCTTTACCCACCAGCAAGAATATACCGCTGTTTGTCAAAGAGAATTTTGGCAACTTTTATAGCAACTTATTTGAACACCAGATTCATAAAGAAGGGCGCTCCGCGCTTTATCTCGAATATGCCTGGGATGTCAGTCCTTCCAATTATGTGAAATGCGACCCTTGTGTAAGTGACCCTCCCCAATGGAATGACCTGCGCGAAGCCGGTGTATGGTGGATGGACAGGAATTCACGGGAAGACCGGGTTAGCCCGGACCAATCAGCAAATGCCAAGGTATTTTTCACCAGACTCCATGTTCGGTATAACCGGAAGAGTTTTCCCCAGGATCTTGTATTTCAAACCACCCCAAATACGGAGAATTTCCAGGCCAGGTATATTGTTACACATCCGGCCACCGGCGAAATGGACTGTGAAGCAGGAAAAGCTTATCTCCGTTCGTTAAAGGAACGTCGGCAGGACGAAATGGAAATGCTCACCTATTTGACGGGGAAAGACTATAATGATTGGGACCAGGTCGGAATGGCAGAAGAAGAAGGGGTCGATGCCTCTGCCCAATATGCTACCTTGCAGGACAACCAAAAAACTGAACAGCCTTCGCCCTTGCCTGGGTTAATCTTTGGAACAGTGGCTTTGGCGGGTTTGGCGATGCTTGGGTATCGAAAAGTATAATAGTGGAAACACCTCGTGTGAAAAGCAGTGCTGAATATGTTTCAGCTCTGCTTTTTTATATAAATTGCATTCATAATAATGCTCCTGGCTGAAGTATTCTCCATTTTTTTTGTTTAGGTTAATAGAGAGAATACCTAACCAAGAGCTTTTTTTTATTCTATTATGAGCACTCCGCAATATCCCTCAGTAGCAGTATTAATTGATGGCAGCTTTTTTATAAAAAGGTATTTTGCGCTTTTTGATAAGGATAAAAAAAACTCTCCGGAACAGGTGGCCGGGGATTTATATAATATTGCCCTGCGTCATTCAAAAAAATCAAGTTTATATAGAATATTTTATTACGATTGTATCCCTCTTGATAAAAAGGTTCACAATCCGGTGGATAAGAAAATAGTTGACTTTAAAAAGACAGACATCTATAATTTCAGAATGGCATTTATTGAAGAATTAAAGAAAAAAAGAAAGGTTGCTTTAAGGTTGGGGAAAATAAAGGATTCTGGCAACTGGTTGATTCGTCCAAATATTACTAAAATGTTGATATCCGGGGATATGAGTAATAGAGATTTAAGGCCGGATGATGTATATTATGAATTAAAGCAAAAGGAAATAGATATGAAAATTGGGGTGGATATTGCTTCATTGGCTTATAAGAAACTTGTGAATAGGATTATCCTTATTTCGGGTGATGCTGATTTTGTTCCTGCATCAAAACTCGCAAGAAGGGAGGGGATAGATTTCATTCTTGATCCCATGTGGAATAATATTGATAAGTCGTTGTTCGAACACATTGATGGATTAAACACAACATGTCCAAAACCCAAGACTGTAATTTATTAATTATGATAAATAAAAAATAAGGCACAAAAAAGCCATACTATTTTGTAGTATGGCTTTGTGGAGAATACGAGAGTCGAACTCGTGACCTTCCCGCCGATGGCGGGACGCTCTAGCGAACTGTCTGTACCACAGACTCTATATACTTCCTGCTTTTTTTTGCCTTAATCTCTTTTTCTCTCCTGGCAGCCTCAGATCTACTCTCAAAATTCTCAGAGTAAACCATTACCCAGTCCTTAGCCTTCTTGGTAGCCTTGCTTCCACTATTCTGGTGACGAAATAGACGGTCTTTGAGATTTTCGGTATGCCCAATATAATATTGATCAATCTGGCTGGAATAAATGATATAAACAAAATATGGCATAAAAAAAAGCCATACTATTTTGTAGTATGGCTTTGTGGAGAATACGAGAGTCGAACTCGTGACCTTCCCGCCGATGGCGGGACGCTCTAGCGAACTGTCTGTACCAAAGACTCTATATACTTCCTGCTTTTTTTTGCTTTAATCTCTTTTTCTCTCCTGGCAGCCTCAGATCTACTCTCAAAATTCTCAGAGTAAACCAATACCCAGTCCTTTGCCTTCTTGGTAGCCTTGCTTCCACTATTCTGGTGACGAAATAGACGGTCTTTGAGATTTTCGGTATGCCCAATATAATATTGATCAATCTGGCTGGAATAAATGATATAAACAAAATATGGCATAAAAAAAGCCATACTATTTTGTAGTATAGCTTTGTGGAGAATACGAGAGTCGAACTCGTGACCTCTTGCATGCCATGCAAGCGCTCTAGCCAACTGAGCTAATTCCCCAAACGGGGTGCAAAAATAAGGGGTTTTATATATTTAAAAAAATTTCAGCCCCTATTCTGGCTAAGAGCTAATAACCAATAGCTAACAGTTCGATCAAGCCTCGTAAATCCACCTCCTGAACTCAGGCGCTGTTTCCTGGCTGATTATGATCTGGTGAGCAAGATCGGGAAGGGCAAGATCGACCTTGAGTTTGACCTTTTCAAAGGATTTGAACCCCTTGATATAATTGATGTGGACGATATACTGGCGGTTGACCCGGAAGAAAAGCGAAGGATCCAATTCCTTTTCCAATTCACCGAGGTTTTTCTCGGTCATGAATTTCTTACCCTGGCTATCGATCACATAGACGATCTTATTCTCGGTAAAGAAAAGCACGATGTCCTCCAGCCGGAGGGAAATATTCTCCAGGCCTTTCCGGACGATCAGCCGGGTCTTTCTCTTTTTATTGATGTATTCCACCAGGTTATCCAGGGGGGCGGTGGATTGTCCAAAATGTTCCTGTAACTGATGGTATTTGCGAAGGGCTTTCTCGAGTTCCTGACGATTGACCGGTTTCAGGAGATAATCAATCCCATTGTATTCAAAGGCATTCATTACAAACTGGTCATACCCCGTTACAAAGATGACCGGGATCCGGGTTCGGGTAGCTTCAAAAATGGAAAAGGATAGCCCATCCGATAACTGGACATCGCTAAAAATAAGGTGTACCGGAGGTTCACTCTGGAGATACAGGATACTCTCCTCAACGGTTCCCAGTGTAGCTTTTACATCCACTTCCGAATTGAATTCCTGTAACAACTGGGTCAGGTTGGCCAGGGCGGCCGACTCATCTTCAATGATTAGGGTGTTGATCATGGCAAGAAAATTAAGGGTTGGTGATCAGTGGAAGACGTACGGAAAAAACTGAACCGCTACGTTCCACTTTAATATCTTTTTTACAAAGGATCCTGTACCGCGAACTCAGGTTCTTCAAGCCAATGCCGGTGGAATGGGCCGGATAGGGTTTGGGTTTTACATCATTGCTCACTTTGAGGGACTGCCCATTCTGCTGAATCCGGATGGTGAGCGGTTCCGCTGTAGTAAATGAATTGTGTTTAATGGCATTCTCCAGTAATATCTGTAAAGCGCAGGGTGGAATCAGCACATTACTGTCAGGTGGTTTAATGTCGAGAGAAATATTCAATTTGTCATCATGCCTGATCTGTAACAGATAAAAATAATTCTCCATGAACTCCAGTTCATCGGGCAGGGACACCAACTGCTTGTGGCGGTTGATAAGAAAATACTTATAGACCTGTGCCAGCTTATTATTAAATGAATGCGCCTGCAGCGGGTTGTGCAGGATCAGGTGATTGAGCGTATTGAGGGAATTAAAGATAAAATGAGGATCAAGCTCATTGCGTAAGGCTTCCAATTCAGCATTGGTCCGCTCCTGATCCAATTGGTCTACGATCTGATTGTCCACTTCCCTTTCCTTGGTCAGGTATAATATCTCATAGATCAAAGTAAACAATATCACCGCCAGGGAGGTAATGAACAGAAACTTATAGACCAGTGCCCAGGAAAAAGTTTCTTTCGAGATATAGAACCAGAGAATAACAAAGAACCCTCCTACTGCCACCCCACACAAAGAAGTCAGTATAGAAAGGGAGACCACCTTGGGAAGCGGGTTCCATCCCTTATTGAACAAGTGACGGGTTTTGAGATGTGTCCACTGCGAACCCCGCCAGATACATAAGGATGTAAATATAAAATACGCATTAGCGGCAATAAGCACCGGCCAGGTGTATTTATTATAAGTAACAATACCCGACAATATGGGGATGAATACCCCAAGCAAGGGAATAAACAGCAATCTCATGTGAACATCCCTTATCATGTCAGCAATTGGTTTATTGGGTTCTGGTTTGGTTTATGGGTTGATTCAACTTTCCTCGTCGAACGTTCAGGTCATTCAAATCTATCAGTAAAGCCCGTTAAGCAATAGCCAAATTATTTGAGTCGGAAAAAATCAATTACGAATGGTATGGACAAAGGAAGGAGTTTGAACAGGACCAATAACTAACTGAATTATTCTTTCTGACCTCGGCGGCTAAAATAACGCTGCATCACATATATAAAATGACAATTCCATTAAACTCCATATTTCGTACACGGGCTTCAGATGCTGTTTTTCACGGTTCAGTAACTAACAAAAATTTCCACGGAGCATTAACACGATAATTGTTGCCTTGCTTTTTTTTATTAATCAATTAATCGGATATGAAAAAACTACCACTGCTAGTCACATGTCTATTTTTTATGATGCAGGTGTACGCCCAACGGGTGATCACCGGCAAGGTGACCGATGAAAACGGTATTCCGGTTGCCAATGCCTCGGTTATGATCAAGGAGACCGGCACCGGCGCCAGTACGGATGCCTCCGGTCAGTTCTCCCTGGCACTCGACGCCGACGCCCGAACACTTGTTGTCTCTTTTGTGGGAAAAGCCACCCAGGAAATCCCCCTCACCTCCTCCTCCGCGTACAATATCCGGTTGGCCCCCTCCGGAAAGTCGCTCGAAGAAGTGGTGGTCGTGGCCTATGGTACCACCACCAAAAAGACCTTCACCGGCTCAGTTTCAGAAATGAAGGCTGCTGACATTAACAAACAACAGGTGTCGAATCTCAGTCGCGCCTTTGAAGGGATGTTACCAGGCGTACGTGTTTCCGCGAATTCGGGTCAACCGGGTTCGGGGCAGAACATTATCCTGCGCGGTTTGGGTTCCATCAGTCTGGACAATACCCCACTCTGGGTAGTGGATGGCGTTCCCTACAACGGGGATATCAATGCCATCAACCCTGCCGATGTTGAATCCGTTTCGGTACAAAAAGGCGCTTCGGCCACCGCCCTTTATGGAAGCCGGGCTTCGAATGGAGTCATCATTGTAACCACCAAGAAAGGAAAGGGTAAGGCCCGGTTTGATATCCAGGCCCGCTGGGGTGTTAACACCCGTGGTGTTCCGGAATATGATGTGATCCGTGACCCGGGTCAATACCTGGAAGTGTACTGGCAATACATTAAACATGAAGCGATGTTTAGGGCAACAAATCCCCTTACTGAAGCC
The DNA here is from genome assembly GCA_017303415.1 of Chitinophagales bacterium. Classification (NCBI taxonomy): domain Bacteria; kingdom Pseudomonadati; phylum Bacteroidota; class Chitinophagia; order Chitinophagales; species Chitinophagales bacterium. The sequence goes on along the minus strand of JAFLBJ010000001.1, from coordinate 1,531,149 downwards.
GCCGCCGGTGCCTTTGCCTCCAATGCCATGTTTGGACCAGGTAACGGACGCCTCGATCGCTACAATCCCTATTCCGTTCCCGCTGGTCAAACCGTGATCGATCCCGTAACCGGAAAATTGAACTCCAGCGCGAGTCTGAAATACTATGACGACTGGGAAGATGAACTATTTAATAACCGGCTTCGTCAGGAATATGTAGCTACCATGAGCGGAAGCGCGGACAAAACCTCCTATCTCTTTTCGCTGGGCTACCTGGATGACGGGGGTATCGTGATCAAAACAGGATTTGAACGGATCACCGCCCGCCTGAACCTGGAACAAAAAGTAAACAACTGGCTGAAACTGGGATTGAATACGAATTATGCCAAAACAAACCAGGACAATACCCTGGATGCGGCACTAAATAATAACTCGTACCAGAACATGTTCTTCTGGACCCGGAATGTGGCCCCTATTTACCCCATATATACCCGTGATGCCAATGGGGATTATGTCCTCGATCCAAAAGGCAATCCCTATTATGATTTTGGAGACATTGGTGGTAACCCCCACTCCATGGGCGTACGTCGGTTTAGCGCAACGGAAAATCCCCGCGCCACACTCGACCTCGATGATATCTACAGAAAAGCAGACAATATCAATACCCGGAGTTTTGTGGCCATCAATCCCATCAAGGACCTGACCATCACCCTGAACTATAGTTATGATTACCGGGGAAGCCGGCAGATACGTAACCAGAACCCCCTGTATGGAAATGCCGGTATCATAGCCGGACAAGTAGGTGTACAGGGAAGAGGTACGCTGACACAAAACAAGATTACGACCCAGTTAATGAACCAATTGGTCAATTATAAAAAGACCATTCGTGATAATCATAACCTCGACTTACTTGTAGGACATGAATCCTATGAATTGATATCCGAAAATTCATTTGCTACCAAGGAGATCTTCATGTTACCCGGATTGACCGAATTGGGCTCCGCCGCCAAAGTAGTGGATGCCCAGTCGGGCCGTGTTAACCATAATATTGAAAGCTGGTTTGCCCGTGCACAATACGATTTTGATGGTAAATATCTGCTGAGTGCCAGTATCCGTCGGGATGGCTCTTCTCGTTTCCACCCCGATAACCGCTGGGGTAATTTCTGGTCTGTAGGTGCCGGATATGTTTTGAGTGAAGAGCCCTTTATCAAGAATATCGACTTTATTGACCAATTGAAAATTAAAGCCGATTATGGACTGGTGGGTAATGATGCCATCCTCTACCCTGCCGGTACTCTTAACCCGGGCGTATTTAATTATTATCCTTATTCCACCCAATACGTAGTTGTCACCTCTGGTAGCGCGAACATCAAACCAGACTATATCGGCAACAAGGATATCACCTGGGAAAAGAACCGTAACCTGGATATTGGTTTAGAATTCTCGCTCTTCCGTCGACTCCAGGGCTCCATAGAGTATTTCAACCGGGATGTACAGGATATGTTGTTCAATGTACCGGTCGCCCCATCAACTGGTGTACAAACCCGGGCACAAAACTTTGGTACCATCAGTTTGAAAGGGATCGAATTTGATCTCAATGTACAGGTCATCAATAAAAAGGACCTGAAATGGACACTGGGTCTCAATGGTACGCATTATAAAACAAGTGTGAAGGAACTACCGGATGAATTTGTAGGTACCAACACCCTGCCTCCTGGTCGTATTGGCACTCCTGGCGCCAATTTCCGTCTCGCTGTGGGTAAAGACCCCTATGAGTATTTTCTCTGGCAGTTTGCCGGTGTAGATCCGGCCGATGGAAAAGCCTTGTACTATCGGGATGAGCTGGATGCCAATGGTCAACCTACCGGAAAGAAGATCACGACCAATGCCTTTTCTAATGCACAACGTTACTATACCGGTAAGACCGCTGTTCCGGATATCACCGGAGGTTTCAATACAACGGTACGTTATAAAAACTTTGACTTAAGCGCGATCGCGAGTTACGGATTGGGTGGCTGGACCTATGATGCTACCTATCAGGGACTGATGCAATCGGGTTCCACCGATATCACCACCTGGCATAAGGATATCATCGGTGCCTGGTCTCCTTCCAATACCGGAAGTATGATCCCAAGGATCTCAGAGAACTATCAGGATGCCAACCAAACCTCTGATCGTTTCCTGATCCGTTCGGATTATATCGCCCTGCGTAATATCACCCTGGGCTATTCTTTCCCGAACAGTACATTGACCAAATACGGATTCTCCTCCATTCGCGTGTATATGGTAGCTGATAATGTATTCCTGTCTACCAAACGTCAGGGACTGGATACCCGTCAAAGTTTTATCGGAAATACATTTAATGGTTATGCCCCGATCCGGACCATTTCGGCCGGTGTCAACTTCTCATTCTAAAACCGAAAAATCATGAAGAAAAAATTTCTGATCATACCAACACTTCTTCTCCTGGTCATTGCCGGATGTAAGAAGGGATTTCTGGATACCCGTCCTGATGGGATTGTACTTGAAGACCAGTTACGCGAGGCCTTTGATGTGGCTCCCGAGATAGGAGCGGTGATCTCGAAAGGACAGATCTCCGGTATCTATACCTATATGTATAGCTACAACACGGCCCTGCGTGCCGCCGGGCGTCATGATGACTTTGGACAAAAATCGATCGACCTGAGTACAGATCTGACCGCGGAAGATATGGTGCAAACAGCGCATCACTGGTTTGGGTTTGACTATCTGGTGGATGACCGTCAGGCCACTTTTGCCCGTGTTTTTACCAATTGGAATTTTTATTACCGCATCATCTATAGTGCCAATCAAATACTGGCACCGATCGATCTGAATACAACTGATCCTGCTTTGAAATCGATAGCCGGACAGGCGCTGGCTTTACGCGGATGGAGTTATCTGAACCTGGCCCAACTGTTCCAGGTTACTTATAAAGGAAATGAAATGGCCAAAGGTGTTCCCATTTACACTTCATCCTCTGACCTGAGCTCAAAAGGCCGCGGTACACTGACAGATGTGTATACCCAAATTGAAGCGGACCTGACCAAGGCCATTGATCTGCTTGCGGGATGGACAAGGACAAGCAAAGAACAGGTGAACCAGGCAGCGGCCAGAGGTATGCTGGCCCGTGCTTATTTGAATATGGAAAGATGGTCGGATGCTGCTACCCAGGCCGCTGCTGCCCGTCAGGGATTAAGCCTGATGAGCACCGCACAGTACACGGCGGGTTTTAGTGATATCAATAACCCCGAATGGATGTGGGGTGGTGATCTGAACAGTAATACGTCTACCATCTTCGCTTCGTTCTTCTCTCATATGGATAATACCAGTCCGGGTTATGCAGGTGCCCTTGGAATATATAAAGCCATCTCCAGAAAACTTTATGACAAGATCCCGGCGACCGATGTTCGAAAAAATAATTTCAACAGCCCGGTTACCCCGAGTGTTCCAGGTTTACCTGCTTATGTGCAATTGAAGTTTCGTGACCCGGGTGCCTGGGTAGGCGACTATGTGTACATGCGTGTAGCTGAAATGTATCTCATCGAAGCGGAAGCGCTTGCCATGTCTGGTCAGGAAGTGCAGGCACGTCAGGTATTGTATGATCTGGTCAGTAAAAGAGATGCCGCATACACCCTTTCCACCAATAGCGGAGATGTGTTGGTTGATGAGATCCGCACGCATCGCCGGATTGAGTTGTGGGGTGAAGGATTTAACCTGAATGATTTCCGTCGTTGGAAAATTGCGGTGGATCGTACCGGAAGTAACCATAGGGCGGATGCCGTTCTTACCCTGCCAGTTGGAGATAAAAGGTATTATTATCAATTACCTCAGTCTGAATTGGATGCCAATATCAATATACCTGCGGCGGATCAGAACCCGTGATGAATGTACAATTTGAGGATTCGAGGATTTGGGGATTTGAAAATGGAGAGTCGTTCATTTTCAAATTCCCAAATCCTCAAATTCCCTGATTCCCCTAACCTCTTTCCCATCTTTTAATTCACTGCTCATGCGATTCAAATCTTTACTTCTTTGTCTATCTGCCTTTCTCCTGTTCTCTTCACTGGCAATTGCCCAGCAGGTAGTACAGGGTCGGGTCATGGCTTCTTCCGGCATTCCGCTTGCCGGTGTCAGTATCAGTATCAAGGGGACAGATGGCGGTACATCCTCCGATAATGAAGGGCGCTACCGCATCAATGCCGCCAACAATGCTGTACTCGTATTCACCATGGTGGGGTATACGCCAAAGGAGGTCGTTGCCAATGCCAGCACCCTTGATGTGACCCTCGAACCCGTTCTGGCCAATCTGCAGGAAGTGGTTGTAACCGGATATACCACTCAAACGCGAAAACAATACACGGGTTCTGTTGCCCGGATATCCGGTTCTGATGTCAACCTGCAACCCATTGGTTCCTTTGATCAGTTATTACAGGGACGTTCACCCGGCCTGTTGATCCAAAGTCAAAGCGGGCAACCCGGTTCCGCCGCATCGGTCACCATTCGCGGAAAAGGCTCTGTATTGGGTGGTACTCAACCACTCTATATTGTTGATGGAATTCAGGTGACCGGGGCTGATTTCCAGGGTATCAATCCGGCCGACATTGAAACCTACAATGTATTAAAAGATGCGGTCGCAACAGCCCAATACGGTTCACGGGGTGCCAATGGCGTTATCGTGATCACCACACGGCGGGGAAAAAATGCAAAGACCCGGTTGAGTTATGATTTTCAATATGGCACACAAACCTTACCCAAGAGTCAACTCGACCTGATGACCTCACGGGAAAAACTGGATTATGAGTTGTTTTACGACCGCCCCGATGGACTCAACCCATTTGGTTGGTCACCCGATGATGTGGATAGTTTGTCGAAGATCGTCGCCAATTGGGATGATGCCGTTTTCCGTAAGGCCAAAACCCAACAACATGTGTTGAGTGCTACCGGTGGAAACGATAAAACCCGTTTCTTTCTTTCCGGTTCGGTATTTGATCAGCAGGGGCTGGTACGTGCTACCTCTCTTCGCCGATATACCGGCCGCGTCAACCTCGATCATACTGCCGGTGCAGTTAAATTCAGTTTGTCCACCACCCTGGGTGTATCCACGGCCACCAATACCGATGAGAATGACAATGTCATCTCCACGCCGTTGAATGCATACCGGTGGACCCTACCCTATATCACACCCTATTTACCAGATGGCAGTTTTAACCTGCTTGACCCGGGTGGAAACCCCAACCCTTTACCAGAGCTTTTTTTGAATACAAACAAGAACAGGCAACTCAAAGGTATTGGTGTGGCCAGTATTGAATACCGGGCACCGTTTATGAAAGGGCTTTCTGCCCGTACCCAATGGGGTATTGATTTTACCGATAACCAGGGAGAAAATTATATTGACCGCAACACACAGGAAAATAATGTGGTTCCCGGTGGCGGAGGCGCCTTGCAAGTAACCAATCTGAGAAGAGTGCGTACCACGGGGACCACTTCCCTGCAATATGAAAGAAAATCAGGTGACCACAATTGGGGAATCGGTCTTTACCAGGAGATCGTTAAACGTAAAACCGAAACCAATGGTTTCTTTGGTTTTGGTTTGGTGGGACCCATCCGCAATGCCTCGGGTATTACCCCTGGCAATGCCACCAATAATTATATACCAGTCGTCAATGGAAATGTTACTGAAGATGCGCTGTTATCTTATTTCACCATTGCCAATTATGATTACCAGGGAAAATATTTTGTAAACCTGACCGGAAGAAGAGATGGAAGTTCACGTCTGGCCGAAGGCAACAAGTTTGTTAACTACGGCGGAATCGGTTTGGGTTGGGCTGTTACGGCCGAACCCTTTATGCAACAACAACAGGTTTTCAATAACCTTAAACTCAAATTCAGTTATGGTTCTGCCGGTAACGCAGATATTGGTAACTCATACGAAGCGCTGGAACAGTTTGGACCCGTGTCGTACAATGGTGCTCCGGGATTATCACTGGTCAACCTGAGAAAAGATCAGTTAAGCTGGGAGACAAGAACCACTGCTAACCTGGGTGTAGAATTTACCACGATGAAAAACCGGCTTTCCGGTTCCGTTGAATTATTTAACAGCATTACACGCGGGCTTTATCTGAACCGACTGCTTTCTTCTACCAATGGCGTAGGGAGTATCCTGACCAATCTGGGACAGTTGCAAAACCGCGGTATAGAACTTTCGCTGGATTACAACCTGGTAAACCAGGGTGGATGGAACCTGAATGTGTTTGCTAACTGGACAGGTAACCAAAGTATCATCAAAGCCCTGGATGGCAACAATGAGATCATCACCGGTATCAACATCAACCGTATTGGTTCAGTGGCCAACAGTATCTATCTGGTCCGGTATGCGGGGGTTGATCCCGACAATGGGGATGCCCTGTATCTGAAAGCTGATGGGAAAACCATTACCAACGTATATGATCCTTCGGATGCCGTGATCGTAGGCCAGTTTGACCCCAAAGGTTTTGGTGGCTTTGGCACTTCTGTTTCTTATATGGGTGTGGAGCTTTCGGCCCTATTCACTTACCAATACGGATACCAGGTGTTCAATCAGGCGCGGGTGGATCTGGAGAACCCACAGTACTGGTTCTCTAATCTTAATCGCGATCTGTTGCGTGAATGGCAGAATCCCGGAGACATCACCGATATACCCTCACCCTTTAGTGATTTTCAGGCAGCAACTACACGCTTTTTGGAAAAAGGAGATTTTCTCCGGTTCCGGAACCTGACCCTGAGTTATTCCCTGCCCAATAAATTACTCGGCAAATGGGATATGACCCACCTGCGTGTATTTGCCCAGGCGCAAAACCTGCATACCTGGTACAGTTTCAAAGGTTATGACCCCGAAGTATTTACGGGCATCTTAACCGGTGCGGTTTATCCGGCATTGCGTGTGTTTACAATGGGGGTAAGTGTAGGGCTATAAACATGTAGGATATTATTTATTCATAATTGATTATTCATTTCTGCGATAAGCATTTGAATATTTTATAAAAAACGCAACAAATGAGAAACAAAATATCGTTGCTGTTGATGATAGTTACAACAGGTTTAGTGGTTGTTTCCTGTAAAAAGGTGGTGGACCTGAAACCCACCCACACCATAGATGGGGACCTGTTCTTTAATACCGTCGGTGATTATGAGTTTGCCCTGAATGCGGCTTATGACCGGCTCAAGCAAAACAGTATGTATGCCGGCGTCAATGGAGGGAGTATTTTTCTCTGTGCCGTGGATGTAGCCGGAGACAATTTCTATGGGGGCCCTGCCAACCTCGGCGCGATGAATCCCTATTTCCGGTGGAACTACACAGCGGATGAGGCTTCGGTGCAAGGTGGATGGGATGCTGTCTATAATGTGATTCAGCAAGCTAATATCACCCTTCGCGGGCTACAGCGATTCCGGGCAACCGATCCGCTGACTGTAAACCGTATTGAAGGACAGGCAAGAGCCTTGCGCGCTTATATGCATTTTGAAGCCATGCGCTGGTGGGTGGATGATTACGCCCGTAATTCTCAGGAACCCGGTATACCTTATGTAGACACTTTCAACGTGGAGTTGATGCCTGCCAGAGGGACAGTGGAGCAAACTTATGATGCCATGGAAGCGGACCTGAAAATAGCAAAAGAGCTACTGTCGGATATCGATGAGCCCATACAATCCATCAGTTCCGCAGCTGCCACCAACCGGGCCTATATTGATTCACTGGTTTGTAATGCCATGCTGGCCCGAATGTACCTGTATGCCGGGGAGGCTGATAGCGCGATAAAATATTCCAGCATGGTGATTGCCGCCAGGCCTCTGGCAAATACCGCGGAGTTTCCATTGATATGGCAGGATGGAACTACCCGGGAGGTCGTCTGGTCCATTAAATTCCAGGCAGGGGATGCCGCTTTGGCGAGAGAGATATATCAACCTGCGGGTGACCAGCTATCCTGGAGACCGGTGAGCGCCTTATTGAACCTGTATGATCCGGCTGATGTACGTTCCGCAGCCTATTGGGTAAATAGAAACGGGCGTATGGTATTAAATAAGTATTTCGCCAAGACCACGGCGGGTGCCAGTCCAGACGGAGTGACCGACTACAAAGTATTTCGCACCGGGGAAATGTATCTGATCCGTGCCGAAGCCAGAGCAAACAAAGGACTCGATGCCGCCGCACTGGCTGACCTTAATGCGTTGCGCGCTGCCCGCAATGCCGCCACAGGAACGGAATCGGGTACTGCCTTGCAGATAGCCATTGCCATCGAACGTAGAAAGGAACTCGTGGTAGAAGGTCATCGTTTCTTTGATCTGAAACGCACCACACGCAGTATAAGCCGCACTCAAAACTGCAGCAGCTTTTGCAGTCTTGGATCCGGCAGTCGTGCCTGGAACCTCCCCGTTCCCCAAACAGAAATGATCGCCAATGACAATATGGAACAAAATCCCGGATACTAATTCAAATCAACGAACATGAAAAGAAAATTATTCTCCGTTAGTTCAACGATCCTTATACTGGCTTTGGCGCTGATTGGTTGTAAAAAAAATAATGTGTTTGGTGACCTCACCCCCAATACGGACCGGGTGATCGCTGAATTCAGTGACCCTTCGCCTGAACGTACATTGGCCATGGATTTTTCCACCACGGAGAAAGAAGTGACGGTGGCTGATCTGCGTTTGTTCATCCGGTCAAAACCCAGCGGAAATATCTCCGTAAAGTTTGCCGCAAGCCCCACCATTGTAGCCGACTACAATACAGCCAATGGCACAAGTTATGTGGCCATTCCTCAAAGCCTTTTCCAATTTATCAATACTGAGTTGGTACTAAATGAAACCGAAAGGGAAAAACCCGTTCGCATCAAACTAAAACCATCCGACCTTGTGAATGACTCCTATGCGTTGGGATTGACCATAACCGAAGTGATGGATGGAGAGATCAGTGAAAGAAGTTATCAGCAGTTCATCATCCTCTCTGTAAAAAACAAATACGATGGGTTGTATGAGGTAACAGGTTCCTGTGTGGACCTTTTAGGAGTGTACACCGGTATTTACCCCAGCGTGAATGTGGGGCTGCGTACCGCGGATGCCATGTCAGTAGATTACCTGAACCCCGATTTTTCCGTTGGCCCGCCGCTGAATGAAAATGCCTACATCATTGAAAACGCAACAACGGGCGCCTTCGCCTGGTTATTCTCACCGCGTTTTGTATTTGACCCCAATACGGATAAGGTAGTTGACATACTGGATAATGATGGAGGTGCCTCGACCGGGGTCGTGGATCCTTCGGGACCCAATCAGTTCACAGAGAACGGCCCGGACGATAAAGTGTTCACGATAAAGTACAATGTATTTGGAAGATTCACGATAACAGAGACATGGACCTATACCGGACCCCGCTAATAAACATTCAAGTAGTTGAAGTAATGGTTCAGGAGTGAAAATTCATGGACGGGTAATACATAAAATGAGAATAGAAAAGAAGAAAGTACTTTTATCCCATAGCAATTAAATACAGGATTACCGATCATAAACGTTTTCTCATGTGTAGGTCAAATTTTTGACCAAGCAGGTGGTTGTCTAGCCGGCCTGCTTCTTTTTTTTTACCAGGATTGTGGGAGTAATGGATTTGAAGGATTGTGTAAATCCTTAAATCCAAAAAATCAATCCCGGTAACCCTTAAATCTTAAAATCCTGGTCCAGACTGGTGTTTGCTATTCCCCCCAAACGTTATCTTCTCCCTTGATCCATTTCTTCACCAGGTCTGTGGTTACCGACTTGGGTCTTTCAATCGGCATACCCAGGGCGCGGTCCCAGATTAGGCTGGTCAATACGCCGAGTGCACGACTTACGGCAAACAGTACGGTATAGAACTCATATTCTACCATACCAAAGTGTACCAGTAAGGCGCCGCTATGCGCATCTACGTTGGGCCATGGATTTTTGATCTTGCCCATGGATTGAAGAATAGGAGGTACCACTTCATATATATTCCACACGGTGTTAACCAGCGGATCATCGGGCATATGTTCTTTACCAAAAGCCATTTGGGCGGTAAACCGGGGATCGGTCTTGCGTAACACCGCGTGGCCATAACCGGGAACCACTTTCCCTTCGCTGAGTGTTTTCTTAACGTATTCAGCAATCTGTTCTTTGGAAGGAGATTTTGTACCCAGGCTATCCTGCATTTCAAATATCCATTTGATCACTTCCTGGTTGGCCAGTCCATGCAAGGGTCCGGCAAGACCATTCATTCCTGCTGCATAGGAAAGATAAGGATCAGCCAATGCGCTGCCCACAAGGTGGGTAGCGTGTGCCGATACATTTCCTCCTTCATGGTCAGCATGAATGGTCATATACAACCGCATCAGTTTTTTGAAACTGTGATCTTCGTATCCCAGCATATGCGCAAAGTTCCCGGCCCAGTCAAGCATACCGTTGGGCTCAATGTGTTCACTGTTCTTGTATTTTCTACGGTAGATATAAGCGGCCACACGGGGAAGACGCGCGATCAATACCATCGCATCATCAAAAGTTGGCTCCCAGTATTCTTTTTTATTGATCCCTTTGGAATAGGCCTTCTGGAAAAAACTTTCAGTTTGCAAAGCCATCACCGCTGCTACAAACATCGTCATGGGATGGGCATGGAGAGGAAAGGCGTCGATGGTACGAAAAACATGCGAGGGCACATGCGAACGACGTTGCCAGATCGAAGTAATGTATTCCACATCCTCGTCAGATGGCAATTCACCCAGCAGCATCAGGTAAAACAATCCTTCGGGCATGGGTTCGGTACCTCCTTTAAATTTCGGAAGTTTTTCCCGGAGTTCCGGAATGGTATATCCGCGAAAACGAATCCCTTCCTGTGCATCAAGCAGTGAGGTTTCTGTTACCAGCCCTGTCATTCCACGCATCCCCTGGTAAACCTGAGACAGTTGGACCTCTCCGATCACTTTATTCCCATGCTCTTTGAGGATCTCTTTGATCTCGGTTGCTGCCGCTTCCGCTTTTACTTTGAACCTGTCCTTTAGGATACCCATATACTAAGATTTAACAATAAAGATAATATGAAGGCGCTTAAAAATACTGTTACCTAAGGCACAGAACAAATTATTTGTCAGAAAGTTGAAAAAATGAAGGGCAAATCATTTCGGGGTCTTTCGGTAAAGCCAATAGGCCACGGCGGTGAACAGAATATTTGGAATCCAGGCCGCGAGTAAGGGAGGTAATCCGGCATTGGTGGAAAAAACGGTGGAGAATCGGTCAGACAACACAAAAAGGGCGGCAATGATAAAGCCTAATGCCAGGTGAAGCCCGCTGCCTCCACGGGTTTTCCGGCTGGCGATGACCGCGCCGATCAGGGTCAATAATAAAACCGCAGCCGGGGTGGCGGTGCGGCGATAAAGTTCCACTTTGTATGTGTTCAACCCTTCCGATCCACGCATGGACTGGCTCCGGATAAACCGTTTTAATTCGGGGGTGGTGAGTTTATCTTTCAGGTACTGGTCCTTTTTTAATTCATCGGGTTTGATGGAAAGGTCCAGAAATTTTTCAGGCAGCAATTGAACCCTCTCTCCCATGCTGTCCACAATTCGTTCCACCGCATTTTGGGCCTGCCATTTCTTTTTGGCAGTATCCCAGCGAAGCAGGTCAGCCCGAAGATTGTAGCTGATCTTGTCTCCCTTGATCCGGTCCATAAAAAAACCCATAGCGGTTTTTGAACCGGTATCATAATCTTTAAACCCAACATAGGTATTTGTATCCGCACGCCGATAGGTCATGGACTTCCGGTCGTTGAAAGTAGAGGGGTTGTTCTGGTCCACATAACGGGTTTGAAAATCACCTCTTTTCTCATTGCCTTTTGGAATGATGATGCGGTTGGCATAATAGAGCATCAGGCCAAGCAGGATACCACCCACCAGATAAGCCCGCAGAAACCGGTTGTAGCTGGTGCCACTGGCGAGGATAGCGATGATCTCACTCCTTGTCGCCATCTGACTGGTAAAGAATATGGAGGCGATAAACACAAAAAGAGGGAAAAGCAGACCCCAGATCCAGGGAATAAAACCCGACCAGTAAGCAGAGATCAATTGCGTCGTGCTAAAGCCGGATTTTACAAAATCGTCCGCCTTCTCACTGCTATCCACGGCGACGGCGATCACGGTAAATAACAGGAGACAAAAGAAGAAAGTTACCAGGAGCTTACGAAGTATGTACCAATCCAGCTTTTTCATCCGCTGCGAAGTAAATGAATATTAGCCAAAAACCCGGGCGAATGCCTGTTAGGAATCCCCTAAAACCCCTTGGCTACCCGATTCATTCGGGGAAATTTACCTTTCGTGTAAGTTTTTCTTCCGTTGGTCGGTTTTTGGTTGAAAAAGCCCCTTTCCCTGAAATATTTTTGCCCCCTCAACGACAAACAGAGAAACGACTTAACATGAAACGAATGCTAACAGGCCTGTTAGGCCTTATCCTAACCCTCAGTACCCAGGCCCAAACCATCAAAGGGATGGTAAAGGACGAGAATGGCAAGCCCCTGGCTGCAGCAAATACCACTTTGCACCGCGCCAATGATTCCTCCCTGGTAAAATTTACGGTGACCAATGGTGAAGGCGGCTATGAATTTGCCGGGATCGGTGAAGGGAATTACTTTGTACAAATCACCCATGTAGGACATGAACCAGCTAAAACAGCTGTTTTTTCCCATAAAAATTCAGGCGAATCTCAAGTACCTGTTTTGACCATGCAAAAACAAGGTACCAGCCTGCAGAATGTAACGGTGGTGGCCCGCAAACCCATGATCGAAGTAAAGGCCGATAAAATGGTAGTGAATGTGGAAGGAACGATCAATGCTGTGGGCAATGATGCGCTGGAGCTATTGCGCAAATCGCCCGGTGTACAATTGGACAAAGACGACAATATCAGCCTCTCCGGAAAAAACGGCGTGCAAGTGTATATTGACGGCAAGCCTTCTCCCCTTTCCGGAGCCGATCTTACCGCCTATCTCAAGAGTATGCAATCCTCGCAGATCGAAACCATTGAGATCATAACCAACCCTTCTGCCAAATATGATGCTGCCGGTAACGCGGGGATCATCAATATCCGGTTAAAGAAAAATAAATCCTTTGGTACCAATGGCTCGATGAATGCCGGTTACAATATTGGCACCTTCCCCAAATACAATGGTGGCGTGAACCTGAACCACCGTGATAAGGGGATCAATATCTTCGGCAGCTATAATTACAACTGGAACAAGAATACCAACCAGTTCTTACTGTACCGTGAACAATTGGATACACTCTTCGATCAGCGCAATACCATGTTTGGGCGCAACCGGAGCCATGGCTTCAAAGCAGGGGCTGATCTTTTTCTCAATAAAAAAAGCACGATCGGTGTGCTGATCAATGGAAACATCAGTCAGAATGAAATGAAGACCGATAGCAAGACCCCTATTTCCTATATACCAACGGGAGTGGTTGACCGAATTCTTACCGCCAACAATGAATCAGAGAATAAACGGAACAATGTCAATTTCAATCTGAACTACCGCTATGTTGATACAGCAGGTCGCGAACTGAACATGGATGCCGACTATGGTCTGTTCCGGATCAAATCCGATCAGGTTCAACCCAACGTATATTACGACCCGTCGATGACCAATCAACTTAGCGAAGCGATCTACAATTTCATTTCTCCCACAGATATTGATATCTATACCTTCAAAGCCGATTATGAGCAGCCTTATAAGGGTGGTAAACTGGGGGTTGGGTTAAAGACCTCCGTGGTAAGCACCTCCAACAATTTTGCCCGGTTTAATGTGATCGGAAATTCCAAGGACCTCGATGTGGACCGGAGTAATCATTTTGATTACACCGAAAATATCAATGCACTCTATGTGAACTATAATAAATCCTTTAAAGGGTTCGCTATCCAGGCTGGCCTTCGCATGGAAAATACGAACAACAAAGGTGAGTCCTATGCACTTTTCTCCAATGGCAGTATCAATGAAGGAAGTGGTACCACTCCGCTTGACCGGAATTATACCAACCTTTTTCCAAGCGCTTCGGTGACCTTTAATAAGAACCCCATGAAGCAATGGAGTTTTACCTACAGCCGTCGGATCGACCGGCCGGCTTACCAGGATTTGAACCCCTTTGAATTCAAGCTGGATGAATACACTTTCCAGAAAGGAAATACCGACCTGCTCCCCCAATACACCAATAGCTTTGGCATCACCCATGTGTATAAATACAAACTGACCGCCACGCTGAACTATAGCCATGTGGCCGATATGTTCACACAATTGGTGGATACAACCGAAAACTCAAAAACCTTTATCACTAAAGAGAACCTGGCCAACCAGGACATTGTCAGCCTGAACCTGAGTTATCCATATATGTACAAGTCCTTTATGGCCTTCATGAACCTCAATACCTTTTACTCGATGTACCAGGCTGATTTTGGAGGTGGTTCACGTAAGATCGACCTGGATGTTTTCTCCTTTACTTTTTACATGCAGAACACCATCCGGTTTGGTAAGAAGAAAGCCTGGACCGGTGAGTTGAGTGGCTGGTATGCAGCCCCCAGCATCTGGCAGGGTACCTTTAAAAGCCGCCGGATCTATTCGATCGATGCAGGTATGCAAAAGAACATCCTGAAAGGAAAAGGAAACCTGAAAGCTTCAGTAAGCGATATCTTCCGCACCCTGCGGTGGAATGGAACCAGCAATTTCGCCGGACAACTTACTGTGGCCAGTGGCAACTTCGAAAGCCGTCAGTTCAAAATAAACTTTACCTACCGTTTTGGTAACAACCAGGTTAAAGCCGCCCGTCAGCGAAATACCGGCGTAGATGATGAGAGCAAACGCGTAGGTAGTGGAGGCGCGGGAGGAATCGGGCAGTAAGGAAATAAGGAATCAGAAATAAAAAAAAGGAATAAGGAAGTGGAAGAACAAAATCCATCACTTTCTTATTCCTTATTTTTTACTTCTTATTTAAAATTTCTTATCCCTTCACTCAAAGTCTTCGCTTCACGCGCTCCACCATTTCCTTTTTCCATCCTGCAAAGCTGCCTTGCTCGATCTGCTTGCGGGCCTCGGCCACCAGCCACAGATAGAATGCCAGATTGTGTACACTGGCAATGGTCAAACCCAATATTTCCTTTGACTTGATCAAATGCCGGAGATAGGCTTTTGAATAATATTCGCTAAAGGCGCATCCGATTCCCACATCGATAGGAGACAGATCGAATTCCCATTTCTTGTTATCAATATTGATCACCCCATTGGAGGTAAAGAGCATAGCATTCCGGCCATTGCGGGTTGGCATTACACAGTCAAACATATCCACGCCCATCCCGATACATTCCAGGATATTCCAGGGAGTACCCACGCCCATCAGGTAACGCGGTTTATCCGTTGGCAGGTGGTCACAACACCATTCGCAGATCTCATACATCACCGGTTCGGGTTCGCCCACACTTAATCCGCCAATGGCGTTGCCGGTGGCGTTCTTGGCGGAAATATATTCGCAGGACAGCTTTCGCAGGTCTTTGAATGTGCCGCCCTGTACAATGGGAAAGAGGTTCTGGTTATAACCATATTTATCCGGGGTGTTGGCAAACTGTTCCACGCAACGGTCAAGCCAGCGATGGGTCAGTTCCATGCTGGTACGTGCATAGGTATAGTCGCTACCTCCTGGTGGACATTCATCAAAAGCCATGATGATATCGCCACCGATAGACCGTTGGATATCCATGACCTTTTCCGGAGAGAAAAGATGTTTACTTCCATCGATATGACTCTGGAAGGTGACCCCTTCTTCCCTGATCTTTCGGGTACCGGAAAGTGAAAAAACCTGGTAACCGCCGCTGTCCGTCAATATGGGCCGGTCCCAATGCATAAACCGATGTAAGCCCCCCGCCTGTTCCAACAGTGGTAAGCCCGGTCGCAGATAAAGATGATAGGTATTGCCGAGGATGATCGATGCCTTTACCTCTTCTTTCAACATTTGCTGGGATACGGCCTTAACGCTACCCACGGTGCCGACCGGCATAAAGATCGGAGTTGGTATGCTTCCATGGTCGGTCACCACGGTTCCCGAACGGGCCTTGGTATCCTTGCAGGTGGCCCCTAAATTGAATTTCAACGCAGCCATAACTGCAAATATCCAATCTCCCCTTCATAATTTATTAACATTTGTGAAATCATTTACCGGGCTGCCCTGCTGCACCCATGTTATTTTCGCAGTTATGGATTTTCCGGAACTACTCCAAAACTGGCCGCTTATTCTCTTTATCGCCCTGGCGGTTGTGGCATTTATCCAGCTATTCTATTACCTTTTTTTCTTTACAAGAGTCTCTTTCTACCGGCGTAAACCCCGGGACAGGTATCAGCAACATCCGGTATCGGTGGTGGTCTGTGCCCGGGATGAGGATGAACACCTGGCGCGTAATGTACCCGGACTATTGGTTCAACAATACCCGTCAACCTATCAGGTGGTGGTGGTCAACGACAATTCATTGGATGATTCCAAGTATATCCTTCAGGAATTAAAAAAAACCTTTAAGGACCGGATCCATGTTGTGGAACTGACACAGGAGGCCAAATTGATCAGTGGCAAAAAATATCCCTTGTCCATCGGGATCAAGGAAGCCAAATACGAGGTCCTGCTCCTGACAGATGCCGATTGTGTTCCGGTGAGTGAACATTGGGTACAAAAAATGCAGGATGCCTACGATGAGCAAACAGAGATCGTATTGAGTTATGGCGCCTATCACAAAAAAGCCGGATTGCTCAATAAGATCATTCGTTTTGAAACCTTTCATTCGGCCATCCAATACCTCAGCTATGCCCTGGCGGGTTTACCTTATATGGGCGTGGGTCGTAACCTATCTTATAAAAAAGAGGTTTTCATGCGGCACAAAGGGTTTTCTTCCATTAACCATATACCTGGCGGGGATGATGACCTTTTTGTAAATAAAGCGGCAAACAAACGAAATACCGCCGTAGTACTCGATCCGGAGGCCTTCACGCTCTCCTATCCCAAGCAAACCTGGAAGGCCTGGATGAATCAGAAGACCCGGCACTATTCCACTTCGCGCTACTACAAACCATTGCATAAATTCCTGCTTGGATTGTATTCGTTGAGTTCCTTTCTATTTTATCCATTACTGGTAGCCTCCGCCCTTTTTTATGATTGGCAATTATCGCTGCTGGTTTTTGGAGCCCGGTTGCTCGTTCAGGGTATCGTGTATTATTTCGCTATGAAACGGCTGAACGAAAAAGATCTTTTCCCTTTGTTTCTCTTCTTTGACCTCTGGATGTTCTTTTATTATATCATCTTTGCCCCGGCATTATGGAAAAGACCCCGTCAAACCTGGAACTGATCACCCGGTACTTCGCCGATTTTACACCGGACCAACTGGATCAACTCACCCGGCTGGGCCCACTCTACCAGGAATGGAATGAAAAGATCAATGTTATTTCACGCAAGGATATTGAAGGATTGTATGAAAAACATGTGCTTCATTCATTGTCCATCGCGGCAGTTTTTGAATTTGAACCTGGAGCAGAGATCATTGATATCGGAACCGGAGGTGGTTTCCCCGGAATCCCTTTAGCGATCTTTTTCCCTGAGGTAAAGTTTCACCTGGTAGACAGCATTGGCAAAAAACTCAAGGTGGTAGAAGCTGTAGCTGAAGGAATCGGACTAAAAAATGTCACAATCCAACATACGCGGGCGGAAGAGATCAGGAACCGCAAATTTGATTTTGTCGTGTCGAGGGCAGTCGCCCCGCTTGGTGAATTGTGGAAATGGGGTAAACCCTTATTAAAAAAGAGCAAGCCCCAGGCTGAATCTCCATCCCAACATGGGTTGATCTGTCTGAAAGGAGGTGACCTGGCCGCTGAAATTCAACAGAGTGGAACCCGCCCACGTCTGATGGAAATTCACGATATCTTCCCCGAGGAATTCTTCCGCGAAAAATTCGTTGTTTATGTCCCGCTTTAAAGCCCGAACCTCCTATCAAAAATACCTGAAAGTGGTATTGGTGAAACCCGGTTGAATATTGACCTTTGCCCTATGAATGAAATAACGGTCTGCATTGTTGACGACAACCGCGACCTCCGTTGTGCGCTGGAGGAGATCATCGGCATGTCGGAGGGGTACAAGTGTATCGGCACTATGTCCACTCCTCGTGAGGCGCTGGAACGCATCCCCGAATTGATGCCCAATGTGGTACTGATGGATATCAATCTCAACAGTGATGAGAGCGGGATCGATTGTGTACGCGAACTAAAGCCACATGTTCCCCTGACCAATTTCATGATGTGTACGGTCTATGAGGAAGATGAAAAAATATTTGAAGCCCTGAGAGCCGGCGCAAGCGGATATATTCTCAAAAAAACAGCTCCGGCAAAAATGCTTGAAGCGATCAAAGACCTGAACGAGGGTGGTGCACCGATGAGCAGCCAGATCGCAAGAAAAGTGGTATTTACCTTTCAGCACCAGCAAGCCCCAAAATCGCAGGAAGGAATCGACGACCTCTCCAATCGCGAAAAAGAAATCCTCGAACTCCTTTCCCGCGGACTGATGTACAAAGAAATCGCTGCCGAATTATTTATCAGTCAGGAAACGGTACGGAAACATGTGTACCATATTTACGAAAAATTACATGTCAACAACCGGGTAGCTGCTGTAAACCGCTATTTTGGGCGTGAAACAAACTAATAAGTGATTACACTTACTCATTTTAGCAAAAAATACCACTAAAGTGGTATTTGGGGGTATCTCGCGTCTAAATACCTTTAGTCCAGCATTTTAATTGCAGCTTGTTCAACCTATTAATCGTAAACCTTATTCTCTGGCAAGCAAAAGTCCCTTCCGGGGCCTTGATCAAAAACCAAAACCCTCCTTACGGAGGGTTTTGTCATTATATATTATTCAAAAATCTATATGCCTTATTCGGGCCATTTCAGTTCAAGTTTGTTGTTTTTTGACTCAATATCTGCCATTCTCCGGGTAGGATCGATCTGGATCAGGGTGATATCCGTGAGTTTCCGGTTTGTCTCAAGCACATAGGTCTCATGGGTCCATTTCCAGGAGGGGTGAACAGAACGTGCAGGTGCTCCATTCTCGGCTGGTTTTTCACCAAACATATCATAGAGCGGAACATAATGAAGTTCGGAGCTGCCATCACGGGTGGTGATCTGCAGATCGATCGGCATGGGCATATCACCGATCCGGCGTAACCGGATCTTGGTTCCACTTCCATCCTGCCAGAGACTATCGATCGCATAATCGATCGTTTTTGTAGTGTACACCCAATACTCCTTGTACCAATCCAGTTTCATCTGACTGGCTTTCTCGGCGATCTTAAGAAAATCATTGAGGTTAGGATGCTTGAATCTCCATTGTTTGTAATACTCCAACAGGATACGGTCCCTGGTTTCCGCACCTACGATATAACCCAGTTGTTCCATAAATACCGCCCCTTTGGAATAAGCAGCCAGGCTATAGGCATAATTGGTGTTGAAATGATCGGCGTGGGTGGACATGGGCTCTTCCAAACCGCTACGTACCAGGGAATAATAGCCCGCATAGCTGTCTTCCTGGGGGTAGGGATTGTTACCTCCTTCCAGAAAAGCCATGACCCTTGAATCCGCATAGCTGGTAAACCCTTCATCCATCCAGGCATAGAGTGATTCATTGGTCCCCAGCATCATCTGGTACCAACTGTGCATCCATTCATGCAGCCAGGCACCCGGCGAAGCCAGTAAAGTGGCCATGGGATATTCCATGCCTCCATCTCCCCCATGTATAAAGGAATATTGTTTGTAGGGGTACTCCCCAAATGTTTTCTCAATAAATGGTAATGCCTTTTCCGCATCATCGAGGATCTTTTCCCAGGTAGCGGCATTACCGGCCCCTTTTTTATACAGTAAATGAAGCACGAGGTCGTTCTTCACTTTCCGGGTCATGTGTTTGAATTCAGGATCAGCAGCCCAGACAAAATCATGTACGTTGGGTGCAGAGAAATGCCAGGTCAATTTTTCTCCTTTAGAAGCAGGCACTTTCACCCCGGCGTCCTCGTATCCATAACCGATCTCATTGGCATTCTGCAAATAGCCAGAACCGCCCAATATATAGTTCTTGTCAATGGAAATACGTACATCAAAATCGCCCCAGATGCCATAGAACTCGCGGGCCACATAAGGTGTGGGATGCCAGCCTTCCTCATCATACTCACACATTTTTGGATACCACTGGCTCATCGAGTAACGCACTTTGGTATTGGGGTTATCGCGTCCGCTGCGACGGATCTGCAGAGGCACCTGGGCTTCAAAATCCATATCAAAAACCACTTTACCGCCAGGCAAAATGGGTTTATCCAATTTTACTTCGAGAATGGTCTCCTTTGTTTCAAAGGATTGTGGCTTGCCATTCATCTTCAGGGAAATGATCTTTTGATAACCGATCTCCTCGGGTTTCAGTTTGGAGATCCTGTCCCGCACACGGCCATCCCAGTCGGGGCGGTTACCGAGTTTAATGGTTCCCAGATGACGGCTTCTTTCGTCCATCATACTGCCTGGTTGAAAGGCATTGAAATAAAGGTGGTAAAACACACGCGTCAGCGTATCGGGTGAATTATTCCAATACTCCAGTTTCTGTTTACCCGTGAACTGGTTGGTGGTCACATTCATGTCAATGTCCATGCTATACTTTACTTTTTGCTGCCAACGGCTTGATTGCGCATCAAGTGTATGAGCAAAAACAAAAAAACCGAACAATAACAAGGAGAGCTTGCGCATATATTTCAAATTTGGAGGTTGGGGGCTAAGATAATGAAAACCACAGAGACAGAGAGGCCAGAGAATCATTCTCTGTGCCTCTCTGTCTCTGTGGTTTTCATTAAATTGTACATTATAAAGTGACAGAGGTCCGTAACAGCCTTCCGGTTGTATTGAAGAATAAATATTTTTTCTGAACATCACTCTTGCGCACTTCGATCCGGTATTGCTCCGAGCCTCCGGGGAGCATGAGCATGGCTGTTTCTTCTACCTCCCAGGAACCGTCTCCAAACTTGCTTTTATCGAAACCATCCTTTACTTCTGTAGGCAGTTTTTCAAAACTCCATTCCTTTTCAGATCCTTTCCAAAGGCCTTTATTGGTATAGGTTGCCATCATCCGGTCACCTTTCCAATCAAATTCCACCTGTACCTTCACCACAAAATCTTTGAACTCCACATGCTCGGCATTGGGATACTGGTTAGCAAAGGTTTCTTCCACGATCTTGGGGATCTCACGGATCTGGGACATGGCAGGCAGGGCCAATACAGCGATCAGGGCAACGACGAGTATTCTTTTCATAAATTTCATTTGGATATTAAGAGGCAAAAATGGGACAGAAAATTGATAAAGAAATCTTATCATTTTCCGCGGCCGGCGATAACCAGCACGATCTCCCCTTTTACCGGTTTGGCCGAAAAATGCTCAAAGAGTGATTTTAGCGTGCCCCGGGCCGTTTCTTCAAACATTTTGGTGAGTTCGCGGCTGACAGATGCCGGACGATCCTCGCCAAAATATCCGGCCAGTTCCTCCAGGGTCTTGACCAGCCGCATGGGTGATTCATAAATGATCATCGTCCTTTCTTCTTCAGCAAGTTTTTTGAGCAGGGTTTGGCGTCCTTTTTTAGGGGGTAAAAAGCCTTCAAATACAAAGCGGTCGGTTGGCAGGCCACTGTTTACCAGGGCGGGGACAAAGGCTGTGGCACCGGGTAAGGATTCCACCTTTACCCCTTGCCGGATACATTCACGGACAAGCAGAAATGCCGGATCGGAAATTCCGGGGGTACCGGCATCGGTCACCAGGGCCATCTTCTTCCCGGCGAGCAATTGATCCACCAGGTGTTGCAGAACCTTATGTTCATTGTGCTGGTGATAGGGCGACAGCGGTTTCTGTATCCCGTAGTGTTGAACAAGGTGGGATGTATTGCGGGTATCTTCGGCCAGAATCAGGTCCACTTCTTTCAATACCTCCAGGGCACGAAGGGTGATATCCTTTAAATTACCAATGGGGGTGGGAACCAGATACAGCATAGTGTCCCGTTAGGTTCATTGAACAGAAACCTCAAAATATTCCATCACCGGATTGGCAAGGAGTTTACGGCTGGCTTCTTCAGCGAGTTGCTGGGCCTGTTCTTTGGAGTCAGCGTTAATTTGCAGACTGATATTCTTGCCCACCCGAACATCTTCCACGCCTTTCAACCCCAGGTTATCCAACCCACCCAATACGGCCTTTCCCTGAGGATCAAGCAGGTCTTTCAGCGGCATTACCTTGATCTGCACTGTATATGTCATGCTGTTTTATTTTTGAGGAACAAAGATAAGAGGATATACACAACCAGTACGACGGGAATGGCCAGCCACTGCAGGAAAATGGCCGCCAGAATGCCTATTACAACCAGAAGGTATTTTGGCCAGTTGGCTGCCGGGGCAAAACCGGAGAATTTTAAAGCCATCATGGGCAGTTTACTCACCATCAGGAAGGACAAGAGCAAAATGCTTCCGTACAACAAATACTTATTGATAAAAATCGCCTGAAGACCAAGAGTCTGGTAATGCATGATCAGTGGAAAAGCAGCGATCGTGATTCCCGCTGCCGGAACAGGAAGGCCTTTAAAGCGTACCTGCTGGGCGGGATCAATATTGAAACGGGCCAGTCTCCAGGCCGCTGCAACAGGAATAAGAAAAGCGGGCATTAACCAAAGAATAGAGACATCCAACCCATCTGTTTCCTGGGCAAAACTCAGGCGGAGTAATTGAAAAAGGATCAGACCCGGAGCTACACCAAAGCTGACCACATCCGAAAGCGAATCAAGTTGCTTACCCATTTCAGAGCCTGCTTTCATCAACCGGGCCAGAAATCCATCCAGGAAATCGATCACCCCGGCTGCTAAAATAAAGAAGGCACCAAGGGCCATTCGTTCCGGAAGTTCCACACTCGAAAAACCCATTTCCTGCAAATAGACAATGGCTTGTCCGGTTTGCAGGGTAAAAAGGATGGCCAGACAGCCACAAACCAGATTTAACAGGGTGAATAAATTGGGAATCTGTTTCATGCCGGCAAAATAAAGCTTATTTCTTCATCAGGGTTTCGATCTCTTCTACAGTGATGGGGATATTCTTCATCAGGTCTTTGTGCCCATTGCGGGTGAGCCAGATATTGTTCTCGATCCGTACTCCCATCTGCTCTTCTTCAATGTAAATTCCAGGTTCCACGGTAAAAAGCATCCCTGCTTTTACCGGCGCTGTGCGGGTACCCAGGTCATGTACATCTACGCCCAGGTGGTGAGAAATACCATGGTAAAGATATTTGCGGTAAGCGCGGTTCTCAGGATCTTCATTTTTCACATCACTTTTACGGATCAATCCGAGTTTCAGGAATTCCTTGGTGGCTTCCTCTCCTACCATATCGGTGTATTCCAAAACGGTGATGCCGGGTTTCAATATGCTTTTGGCATAGTTATGCAAATGAAGACAGGCATTGTAGACTTTCTTCTGCCGGGCAGTGAATTTCCCATTGACCGGGACCGTCCGTGTCAGGTCGGCGCAATAACCACCGTACTCCGCTCCAAAATCCATCAGCACCAGTTCACCTGATTTACATTCGGCATTATTCGAAACATAGTGCAGGGTCCGGGCACGATCGCCACTGGCGATGATACTTCCATAGGCCGGACCGGTGGCTCGCTGGGAGAGAAAGGAATGCCAGATCTCCGCTTCGATCTCATATTCCATTACACCCGGGCGAATAAACTTCAATAAACGACGGAATGTATTATCCGTGATATCGATGGCTTTTTGTACTACTTCAATTTCGTAGGCGGTCTTTATGCCCCGCAGTTCCTTCATGATCTTCGCGGCACGGAGATAAGAATGCAAAGGATACCGGCTTTTCATATCATCAATGAACCGATAATCACGGGTACGTACCAGCGAAGCCTTCCGGTCGTTCTCATTGCTGTCCAGATAAATATGGTCTGCCAGGTGAACCCAGGTTTGCAACAACGCATCAATGGAATCAAGCCATACAATGGTCTTCATCCCACTGATCGCCTGCGCTTCGGCTACACGTAACCGTTTGCCATCCCATTTTTCCTTGAGCTCATTGGGCCGTACAAGCACAAGCACTTCCCTGAATTTAGGATCGGGATTATCAGGAAAAAGGATGACCATGCTGTCTTCCTGCGTAATGCCGGATAACCAGAACAGATCGCTGTTTTGTTTGAAGCCATAAAGCGCGTCTCCATTGGAAGGCACTTCATCATTGCTGACAAAGATGGCGATGGCATTCTTTTCCATGGACTTGACAAAACGTTCGCGGTTGCTGGTAAACAGGGCGGGGTCGAGAGGATGGTACTTCATGTAGCCGGTTTTTTGGGCAAAATTGTGGTAATAAAGACAGAATTCAGGCGTTATTAGGGGGAAAAGTATTAAGATCCAGGGAGTTAAAAAAATATAAATCATTCAACAAACTCACTGATTTCTTAAAAAGCATTCAAAGGTCTTTTATTTTTGGTGGATTCCAATAGGCTAATTTACAATGTTTTAACTTTTTATCTACCTAAATAAACGAACACACGTTTGTACATCTAAGGCTTTTGATTATACCTTTGTACCCTTTAAAGCTTGCCCCGACTATGTCAGTACATGTCATTGCCCTACCCACCGAAAACCTGGCCAAATTAGGCCTGAAACGTCCAGAGCGTATCCACTACCAAAGCAGCCCCGAGGAGTTAGCAGACGACACCCTTCGATTGGGTGAAGGCCGTTTGAACGATACAGGTGCGTTAGTAATTGATACCGGAGAGTTCACGGGTCGTTCTCCAAAAGACAAGTTCATCATACGGGATACCATGACCGACAAGTCGGTTAACTGGAATGAATTCAACATTCCGCTTGATCCCAAATACTACGATATCATTTATAAAAAAACGATCGAATACCTGGATGCACAAAAAGAGATCTGGGTACGTGATTGTTATGCCTGTGCTGATACACGATTCCGCACATCGGTGAGGGTGATCAATGAAAAGCCCTGGACAAATCTCTTTGCCTATAATATGTTTCTGCGTCCCGAAGAAGAGGAACTTGATTCCTTCAAAGCAGAATGGCATGTGATTTCAGCGCCGGGATTGAAGTTGGATCCAAAAGAGTGTGGTATCCGCCAGCACAATGTTTCCCTGGTTTCTTTTAAGCATAAGACCATCATTATCGCGGGTTCCGGTTATACCGGAGAAACAAAAAAAGGTGTATTTACCATTCTCAATTATATCCTTCCCCAACAGATGAATGTATTGAGCATGCATTGCAGTGCGAATATGGGTGAAGACGGAGATACCGCCATCTTCTTTGGATTGAGCGGAACAGGTAAGACCACATTGAGTGCCGATCCACAGCGCCGGCTGATCGGCGATGATGAACATGGATGGAGCGATACCGGCATCTTTAATTTTGAAGGAGGTTGTTATGCCAAATGCATCAATCTATCGGAAGAAAAAGAACCGGAGATCTTTCATGCCATTCGCCCGGGTGCCCTTGTTGAGAACACCGTTTTCTTTCCGGGAACCAACCGGATCAATTTTGACGACGACAGCATAACCGAGAATACCAGGGTATCCTATCCCCTGCACTTTATCAGCAACACACAAGAACCCTCCGTGGGTGGATTACCCACGAACATTTTTTTCCTGACCTGTGATGCCTTTGGGGTATTGCCTCCGGTTTCCAAACTGAACCCGGCACAGGCCATGTACCAGTTCATCAGCGGGTACACCGCCAAGATCGCCGGTACTGAAGCCGGTATCACAGAACCCAAGCCCACCTTCAGTGCTTGTTTTGGCGCCCCCTTTATTCCCCTTCACCCCGGTCGCTATGCTGAAATGCTTGGCCGAAAAATGAAGGAGCATAATGTAAACGTCTGGCTGATCAACACAGGCTGGACCGGTGGTCCTTATGGTACTGGACGGCGTATGAAGCTTTCCTATACCCGGGCTATGATCACCGCCGCCCTCAACGGCCAATTGAATGAAGAGGAATTTGAAATGCACCCCTTGTTTGGCGTCATGATGCCCAAACGTTGCCCCGGGGTGCCGGTCAACCTGCTCAACCCCCGCTATACCTGGGCCGATCGCGATGCCTATGATACCCAGGCCATCAAACTGGCACAATTGTTCATCGACAATTTTGCAAAATATGCTGATGGGGTGAGCGAGGAGGTGAGAAAGGCCGCTCCGAAAACAAAAATCTGACCCTGATCTGAGGATTTAAGGATTATTTGGATTTTGATTACTCGGATTACATCGATTTCCTGATTAATTTAGGGTATGATGTTCCGCTGGATACCCGTATTTGGCCTGTTCCTGATCGCCTTCTTTTCCGATTTCAGGACAGTGGCTGTTTCGGACAAGGATTACCTTGACTGGTCGGCTGACCGAAAGCTGACCTGGGACGATTTCACCGCCAAACCTGAATTGGGAACGGAGCGGGCCGCCCTCAGTTCGATCCAGATACATGTGGATTTTCGTTTCTCCAACAATGACCTGAAATGGAATATTCTTTGCCGTTTCAATAAGAAAAAATCCTGGGGCAAAACACAAACTGATTATATCCTGGCGCATGAACAGGCGCATTTTGATATCACCGAATACCACGCCCGAAAACTCCACGAACGTTTACAGGCCTTTAAAAAAAGTGGGGACAAGGATTACAACAGGCGTTTACAATCCATTTACGAGGAGACGATGAAAGAGGAAAATACCATGCAGGAAACCTATGACCGGGAAACTAAGCACAGCATACTTCGTAAAACCCAGGAAGAGTGGTTGGAAAAAATAGAAGGTCTTCTTAAAGATTCTGCGCCTTATGCAGATTACAGAAATCAGAACAATCCGTAGAGCTGAGCATCCACTTTGGTGATGATCTCCCCCAGGTGTTCCTCATTCTCGGCAAATTTGTTCTTGTCCACATCAATCACGAGCAATTCCCCTTCTTTGTAGTTATCGATCCATTTATTGTAGTACTCGTTCAACCGCTTGAGGTAATCGAGGCGGATGTTTTCTTCGTATTCGCGGCCACGCTTTTGTATCTGTCCCACCAGAGTAGGTACGGAAGCGCGCAGGTAGATGAGCAGGTCGGGGGGCTGCACCATCTGTTTGAGTGTTTGAAAGAAATCGAAATAATTATCAAAATCCCGTTTGCTCATCAGCCCCATTTCATGCAGGTTGGGGGCAAAAATGTTGGCGTCCTCGTAAATGGTCCGGTCTTGTACCACGGTTTCAGTCCCTTTGTGGATATCTACGATCTGTTGCAGGCGACGGTTAAGGAAGTAGATCTGCAGATTAAAACTCCAGCGGGGCATATCCTCATAGAAATCATAGAGGTAGGGGTTATGGTCCACGTCTTCAAACTGGGGTATCCATTTGTAATGTTTGGCAAGGATCTCGGTGAGGGTTGTCTTTCCGGCGCCGATATTTCCTGCAACGGCAATGTGTTTTGGTTTCTTGATCTTGGCCATTTCCTGGTCCCGGTTTAAAGTTTTGAAGGGGGCTAAAGATAGGGGAATTAATAATAATTCAAACCCATGGCCTGTCTGACCAGGGCCATTGTGGCCCGGGCACTCGTACGGGCCTTTTCTGCGCCTTTTTCCATGATTTCGGCCAGGTATTTCTCATTGTGGATGATCTGGTTAACACGCTCCCGTATGGGGGCGATAAAAGCGACCATGTCTTCCGCCAGTTGTTTCTTCATATCCCCATAGCGGATCGATGCCTGATCATAATCCTGATTGAATTTGGCCAGTACATCCGGGGTGCTGACCAGTTTCATGAGCAGGAACAGGTTCTCGATATAATCGGGTTTGGGGGTATTGGGTTGGGTTGGACCTGCATCGGTTTTGGCCTTCATTACTTTTTTCCGGATCTGATCATCGGAATCAGCCAGGTAGAGGGTGGCGTTCTGGTTCTCACTTTTACTCATTTTTCCCGAGCCATCGAGGCTGGGAACCTTGATCAATTCAGCACCATAATTAAACGCTTGGGGTTCAGGAAAAACCTCCCCATAGCGATAGTTGAAACGTTTTACAAAATTGCGCGCCATTTCCAGGTGTTGTTCCTGGTCTTTTCCTACCGGCACCAATCCGGCCCGGTGAAGGATGATATCCGCTGTTTGAAGAACGGGATAGGTTAGCAGTCCGGCATTCACATTATCCTCCTGCATGCGAACCTTATCCTTGAAGGTGGTGGTTTTTTCCAGTTCCCCCGTATAAGCCAGCATATTGAGGTAGAGATATAGCTCGGAGGTTTCGAAAACATGGCTCTGACAATACAGGGCCACTTTGTCGGGGTCAAGTCCACAGGCAATATTCTCCGACAGCACACGCTGTACGTTTGCTTTAAGTTCTTTCGTATCCGGATGGGTGGTGAGTGAATGCAGGTCGGCCACCATGAAAAAGCAAGTGTATTCATCCTGCATTTTCACGTAGTTCCGCATGGCCCCGAAATAGTTTCCCAGGTGGAGAAAACCAGTAGGGCGGATACCACTCATCACAATGGGTTTCGAAGTGTTCATAAGGCGGCAAATATAGACCATGATTTTAGGATTTTAGGATTTCAGGATTGGAGGATTTTACCGCCAGGACGCAATGACGCTAAGTTGCGCCAAGACCTGGCGTTCGCTCGCGTCTATGCGTCCTGTCGGTAAAGCCATCCCACCCCCCATCCTAAAAATCAAAAAATCCTAAAATCATGGTCTATATTTGCCGCATGGAGGTCACCCCTGCACTGGTAGAAAAGATCGCGCACCTGGCCCGCCTGGAATTTGACCCGGCGGAAAAGGAGGCCATCAAAGACGACCTGCAGCGGATGATCCAATTTGTTGAAAAATTGAATGAACTGGACACCACAGGAATCCCGCCCCTCCTTCACATGTCGGAGGAAGTAAATGTGCTTCGGGAGGATGTGGTAAAAGGATCGGTGACAAACGAAGAAGCCTTGCGGAATGCCCCGGGGCAGCCCACTACTTTTTTTCGTGTACCAAAAGTGATCAAACGATAATCCACAATAGTCATGAGCAGCATTATTCACCTCGAAGGCATTCTGAAGAGTTATTTCATGGGGAAAATGGAATTGCCCGTTCTCAAGGGCATTTCACTGGATATTTTGCGCAATGAATATGTGGCTTTGATGGGCCCTTCTGGTTCGGGAAAAAGTACCCTGATGAATATCATCGGATGTCTCGATTCCCCAACAGGTGGCTCCTATATCCTGAATGGAAAGGATGTAAGCAAAATGCAAGACAATGACCTGGCCGAAGTACGGAATAAAGAGATCGGGTTTGTATTTCAACAGTTCAACCTGCTCCCCCGTCTTACCGCTATGGAAAATGTGGCCCTTCCCCTGGTATATTCCGGTATCGGAAAAAAGCAACGGGATGAAAAGGCCCTCCATGTACTGGATCTCGTGAACCTGTCTGACCGTTCACATCATAAGCCCAATGAGTTATCGGGTGGTCAATGTCAACGTGTAGCCATTGCACGGGCCCTGGTCAACAACCCCTCCCTTATCCTGGCCGATGAGCCTACGGGTAACCTGGATACCAAAACTTCTTACGAGATCATGGAGATCTTTGATAAGATCCATGCCGATGGCAACACCATCGTACTCGTTACCCATGAAGAAGATATTGCCAATCATGCCCATCGCATCGTGCGTCTCCGTGACGGATTGATCGAAAGCGATAAGAAGAATGAGAACCTGGGCATTCATATTCATCATTGATTGTGTAAAACTTTCATTCATTCCCCCCATCATTCAACCTTTCTTTGGGGATATTTGTTGTCACAGACCAATACAGTCAGGAAATGTCAATGAAGATCTATACCCGTGTCGGAGATAAAGGAACCACTTCGCTGATCGGCGGCACCAAAGTGGTCAAGAGTCATTTGCGTATCGAAGCCTATGGTACCGTGGATGAATTGAATTCTTATATCGGCCTTTGCCGGGACCTATTAACGGATGAGGCTTCGCGTAACCAGTTGCTGGAGATCCAGGACCGGTTGTTCACCATTGGTTCCTCCCTGGCCTGTGATCCTGAAAAAGAACCCAAACTGCGCTTACCTGATCTGAAAGAATCGGATGTCACCTTGTTGGAAAATGAGATCGACCGGATGGAATCAGTACTGCCTGAAATGAAGAATTTTATTCTCCCGGGTGGACACCTTACCATATCTCATCTGCATATTGCCCGCTGTGTGGGCCGAAGGGCCGAACGCTGTGTTGTTCGCCTGCAGGAAGAGAGTGAGGAGGTCGCTCCCCTGGTGATACAATACCTCAACCGTTTAAGTGATTATCTTTTTGTACTGGCCCGTTATGCCGGACACCTTACCCAAACGCCGGAGATTCCCTGGAAGCCACGTTGATCCCCTTTTTCAATTGATCTTTCCATCCTTCATGTAGAGGACGCGATCGCTTTGAGCGGCGAGTGCTTCGTTATGGGTAACGATCAGGAATGTTTGTTGAAAACGGTCACGCAACTGGATAAAAAGTTGATGAAGTTCTCCCGCGTTTATACTATCCAGATTTCCGGTGGGTTCATCGGCAAAAACAATATCCGGCCGATTGATCAGGGCACGCGCGACGGCCACCCGTTGCTGTTCCCCTCCCGACAATTGATTGGGTTTATTTTCCAGTCGTTGTCCCAACCCCAACAGTTCAAGTAATTCAATGGCTCTTTTTTCGGTTTCCTTCTTTTTTTCTCCGGAAAGCCAGCCCGGGATACATACGTTTTCCACGGCACTAAACTCGGGTAGTAAATGGTGAAACTGGAAGATAAAGCCGATATGCCGGTTGCGAAAAGCAGCCAGTTTGCGGGGTGTAAGCGCTTGCAGGGAAGTGCCATTCAAGGTGACCTCGCCTTCATCGGGCCGGTCGAGTGAACCCAGGATATGCAACAGGGTACTCTTTCCCGCCCCGGAGGATCCCACAATGCTTACGATCTCCCCCTTATTTACCTGGATATCCACCCCCCTTACCACCGGAAGGGAGCCATAACTTTTAAATAAATTTTTACCCGATAACATGCAGCATCTTTTCCTTTCTGTTAATCAATTGAATGATCAGACCGATCTGTTCACAAAATAGCGAAAAAGGGTTGGACTGATTTTAGGAATCTCTTGATGGGAATGTTGAAACTAATGATTTGGAAAATTCGTTATTAAAGCTACATTTGCCGGAAATTTCGGGTACCCGGTTTCTTTTTACCCATTGATTATTAAAACTTTAAATCCTATATAGCCATGTTTTGGACCTTAGAATTAGCCTCCTACCTGGAAGATGCGCCCTGGCCGGCCACAAAAGATGAGCTGATCGACTACTCGATCCGTAGCGGTGCGCCGATTGAAGTGGTGGAGAATTTGCAGGAACTGGAAGACGAAGGTGGCGAAGTGTATGAGAGCATCGAAGACATTTGGCCTGACTACCCTTCCCAGGAAGATTTTCTTTTCAACGAAGACGAATACTGATCTACGGATCCTTTCCGGAACCCAATCACCTGATTGACCGCTTCACCTGAAGCGGTCTTTTTTTTGCCCGCTTCATTTCCCTTATCTTCCCATCCATCGTCAACAATAACGATCACCAAATCATCTGCTTTGACCCAGCTTTCGCGATATACCGGTCCCCTGCTGGCCCTGTTGGCTGCCATCTGTTTTATTCCTTTTTTAGGAAATGCACATTTATTTGATTGGGACGAGATCAATTTTGCGGAGATCGCGCGGGAAATGATCGCTACCGGCAACTGGGCGGAACCCCAGATGGGCTTTACGGCCTTTACCGAAAAACCACCCTTGTTCTTCTGGTTACAGGCACTGTCGATGAAGTGTTTTGGTGTAAATGAATTTGCCGCCCGCCTCCCCAATGCCCTGCTGGGAATGCTCGTACTTCCCTTTTTATTTTATATCGGAAAAAAACTCAAGGATCATCGGCTGGGGTTTCTCTGGGCGTTGGCCTATTGGGGAAGCCTGCTCCCTCATCTCTATTTCAAATCAGGAATCATTGACCCCTATTTTAATTTCTTCATTTTCGCCGGGTTGATTGCGTTGTTCAAAGCCGGACAGGAAGATCAACGAAAAAAGAACCCGGTTTGGTGGGTTTTCACCGGAGGTGTATTTACCGGATTGGCCATCCTGACCAAGGGCCCCGTAGGTTTGCTAATTCCAGGTTTGGTACTCGCTGTACTGACCGTGCTGAAACGTTTCCGGTTTCCCCTTTCCTTTCGGCTCCTGCTTGGCTGGTTCCTGGTGACCCTGGCTACTACTGCCACCTGGTTTGCCTTTAATTATTTCCAAAATGGCCCCGATTTTATTCGCGAATTCACGATCCGGCAATGGGCCCTGCTCACCACACCAGATGCCGGACAAAAAGGCTTTTTTCTCTACCATGTTGTGGTCCTGTTTTTTGGGTGTTTTCCCGCATCCAGTTTTTTTATTCACGGATGGCGTTTAAAAACTATAACCAATGAAACAGAGCAACGATTCCTCTTGTGGATGAAGGTCCTGTTTGCTGTCGTGCTGATTCTTTTCAGCCTGGTCACTACCAAGATCGTCCACTATTCATCGCTGACTTATTTTCCCCTGAGCTTTTTGGCCGCCTGGTCGCTCTATGGCATCTTGTACCAGGGAGTAGCGCTTCCCCGCTGGTTGAAATTCTCCCTGCTCTTTTCGGCCCTGCCATTTATATTATTCCCTGTCCTTATTACCTGGGGCGGCATGCACCTGGAACAGATAAAACCATTATTCAGCAAAGATCAGTTTGCCTCCGAAAATTTGGAAGCTGTCATTCACTGGACCGGATGGGAAGCATTGCCCGGTATCCTGCTGTTGCTGGTATTGGTTTTATTTATCTGGGGAAACAAGAAATGGCGGGGTGGCACGCGTTTTCTTCTGCTTTTCTTTGGTACGGCTTTGTATATCCAGGCAGTTCTTTTTTTCCTGATCAACCGTATCGAAGCCATTAGCCAAAGGGCGCATATCGAGTTTTGGGAATCCTGTCAGGACAAGGATGCGTATTATATGTCGTATGGGTTCAAAACCTACACTTATTATTTCTACGGTAAAATGCGTCCGCCAACCAATACACAGTATCATGATCGGAACTGGTTGTATCACGGTTCACTGGACAAACCTTTATACTTTTCCTCCAAAGTGCAATCGGTAAAATACATCGGGAAGGATATACCCGATGCGGAATTTCTCTACCACAAAAATGGTTTCTATTTTTTCAGAAGGCCACCGTTCTCGGAGAACGTCAAATAGGCGGGTTTCATTAATCCCCATTTGGCCATTCGGTATTGCAGGCTCACTTTCAATACACCGAGCCCATACACCATGCTTCTTCGCAGGTTAATGGATGAACAGCCTTTGAAGTACCGTGTAGGACAGGTGATCTCTCCGATCGGGTAACCCCGATAAGATATCTGCGCCAGCATCTGGTTATCAAAAATAAAATCATCCGAATTGGATTCGTAAGGAATGGATTCCAGTATCTCACGGGAGAAGGCCCGGTATCCGGTATGGTATTCGGAAAGTTTTTGATTGAGTAAAATGTTTTGGAAAAAGGTCAGGATACGATTGGAAACGTATTTATAAAAGGGCATTCCCCCTTTTAAGGCTCCCTTTCCGAGGATCCGCGAACCTAGCACCACCGGAAAAATATCATGGGCGATCAGGTAAGCAATACTGTGTATCAGTCTTGGGCTATACTGGTAATCGGGATGGAGCATGATCACCAAATCGGCATTCAGATCACGCGCTTTATTGTAACAGGTCTTTTGATTACCCCCATACCCCAGGTTTTTTTCATGGCAAACGATGTGATGGATATTCAGTCTTTCAGCCTCCTGAACCGTTTCATCATTACTCTGGTCATCTACCAGCACCACTTCATCCACGATATCCATGGGAATCTCCTTATACGTTCTTTCGATCGTACGGGCCGCATTATAGGCTGGCAAGACAACCACTACTTTTTTGCCTAAAATCATAGTAACTGGTAAGGCGGCAAAATAGGGGATTTTTTCAATACAA
The DNA here is from genome assembly GCA_017303415.1 of Chitinophagales bacterium. NCBI lineage: Bacteria > Pseudomonadati > Bacteroidota > Chitinophagia > Chitinophagales > Chitinophagales bacterium. Next base: position 1,497,007 of record JAFLBJ010000001.1, on the reverse strand, counting down.
AATAAATTATTGAGTATAAATTATTAATTATTATCACTTAATAATCAATAATTTATAATTAATAATCGATATTGCCAGCTGAGTTTAGGGTGAAATGACCTTCACTACTTTTCCATGGCTGCAATGACCTCGCCCGTAACTCCGGTAAAGGAGAAACCGCCATCATGAAATAAGTTTTGCATGGTGACCATACGGGTCATGTCACTGAACAGAAGCATGCAGTAGTTGGCGCAATCTTCTGCGGAGGCATTTCCGAGCGGGCTCATTTTTTCTGCATAGTTGATGAAGCCGTCAAACCCTTTTACACCACTACCGGCTGTAGTACGGGTGGGTGATTGAGATACGGTATTGATCCGTACTTTATTCCGGACACCATAGTGGTAACCAAAACTCCGGGTTACACTTTCCAACAGGGCTTTGGCATCCGCCATTTCATTGTAGTCGGGGAATACACGTTGCGCCGCGATATAGGTCAATGCCACTACGCTACCCCAGTCACTGATCGCATCCAGGTCCCAGGCCGTGCGGAGTACGCGGTGTAAGCTCATGGCCGAAATATCCAGCGTCTTCTGGTTCCATTCATAATTCATTTCGGTATAGTGCTTGCCTTTCCGTACGTTCAGGCTCATTCCAATGGAGTGCAGGACAAAGTCCACCTTCCCACCAAAATGTTCCACTGATTTTTCAAAGAGATTTTTAAGATCCTCCATATTTGTGACGTCCGCACCGATCACAGGAGCATTGCCACAGGCTTCTGCCAGTTTATTGATCTCACCCATGCGGAGGGCCACAGGGGCATTGGTCAATACGATCTGTGCGCCTTCTTCATAACATTTCAATGCCGTTTTCCAGGCGATGGATTTTTCATCCAGGGCGCCGAAAATAATGCCTTTCTTTCCTTTCAGGAGGTTGTTGCTCATAGCGATTAATTTGGGGCTAAAATAGGCAAAGTTCAATTACCGACCATTTCCCGGGCATTCTCCATAGCGGCAGCGGTAGGTTTTTCTCCACTCAGCATTTTGGCAATGGCGGTGATCCGTTCGTCCATACTGAGTTCTTTGACGCTGGTGCGTACAGCATCGCCTTTGATCTCTTTATAAACAAAAAAGTGTCGGTCGGCTTTCCCGGCGATCTGCGGTTGATGTGTAATGGAAATAACCTGCCGCGCAATGGCGAGATCTTTCATGATAATGCCAACCTGACGCGCTGCTTCTCCGGATATGCCGGTATCGATCTCATCAAAGATGAGTGTGGGAAGGTTCATGGAACGGGCCACCTGCGATTTGATACAAAGCATCAGACGGCTTAGCTCGCCTCCACTGGCCACTTTACCTACCGGCAGAAATTGCTGGCTTTTATTGGCATCAAATAGAAAATCGACCTCATCAAAACCATTGAGTTGAAGGGTCCCCGTCTTCATCTCCACTTTCAGCCGCGCATTGGGCATGCCTACCTGGGCGAGCATTTGGTTGACTTTTTCTTCCAGGGGTTTGATCTGCTTTTTTCGGGCGGCAGAAAGAGATTTTGCCAATTGCTGGGCCCTGGCTTCTGATTCCACCACCTCCTTCTCTTTTTCTTTTATCTGATCACCCAATTGCAAAACAGCTCCGAGTTTTCCCTCCAGTTCCTGTCGGATCTGAATCAATTCAGCCGTGGTTTTCACCCCGTGTTTCTTCAATAATCGATAACCCAGCGACATCCGCTCATTCAATTCTTCCATGCGGCGGGGGTCAACCTGTACCTTGTTACCGATCCGCTCCAATTCATCCGCAATATCCTGCACTTCCACATAGGCTGATTGCAGGCGTGTCAACAGGGCCGGGAGGCCGGGAAGCATTTCGGCATAGCCTTGTAATTGGTGTTGGAGGGAACGCAGTTGCTGTACCACAGGGGATTCTCCTTCCTGTAATACCTGGTTTACCCCATCCAGCGTTTGCCGAATACCCTCAGCATGGGTAAGCATATTCAGTTCCGTCTCGGCTTCTTCCAATTCATTTTCCTGGAAACGGGCGTCTTCCAGCTCCTGGTACTGAAACTGGTTATAGTCATACTCTTTTTGGAAGGCGGACTGCTTTTCTTTTAATCCGGTCAATTCATGGCGAACCTGTTGCCATTGATTGTACACTTTTTGGTAAGCGGTTACAGCCTCCCATTGTCCGGCCAGGGCATCGAGTACCTCCCGCTGAAATCCGGATTCACCCAATTCAAGCGTATCAAATTGCTGGTGAAGGTCAACCAACAGTTGGCTGAGTTCCCTGAGTTGAGAAAGGTTGACAGGTGTATCATTGATAAAAGCCCTGGTTTTTCCTGCGGGGCTGATCTCTCTGCGCAATACCAGGTCGTCACCTTCATCCAATTCATTGGTTTGAAGAAACGCTTTTGTTTTTTTTGGATCGGCGGGATGAAAAAGGGCTTCCACTACACATTTCTGCTCTTTGTTGTAGGATACAGAGGTATCGGCGCGGTCGCCTAACACCAACCCCAATGCGCCTACGATGATGGACTTGCCCGCTCCTGTTTCCCCGGTAATAATATTCAATTGGGGTGAAAAGGAGATTTCGAGCGTGTCGATGATCGCGTAGTTCTGTATGGATAAACGAACGAGCATGACACGCAAATTAATCCTTCCCGCCAAGTGGGAAAAATAAAAAACTCCACCCTTTCGGCGTGGAGAAAAAATAAAAAAAAGAGAAATTCGGTTTACTTGATTTCTACACCGTCATGCAGTTCGGTATCCACGAGGATACGACCGCAGTTTTCGCAAACCATGATCTTTTTGCGCTGACGGATCTCGCTTTGCTTTTGCGGAGGAATGGCATTGAAACAACCACCACAGGCATCTCTTTCCACTTGCACAACGGCCAACCCGTTGCGATAGCTGCTGCGGATCTTATCGTAGCTGGCCAGCAGACGGGGATCTACCTGGTTACGGGCTTCAGAAGCCATTTTATTAAAATGCTTTTCTTCTTTCTCGGTGGAGCTGATGATCTTCTCCAGTTCTTCTTTCTTTCCGGTCAGAACGGATTCTTTCGCTGCGATGGCTTTTTTGGCCTTTTCGAGGAGTACCGCTTTTTCAGCGATCTCTTCGTTCGCATCCTTGATATGTTTTTCGGCGAGTTTCACTTCCAGTTCCTGCATCTCGATCTCTTTATTGATCGCTTCGAACTCGCGGTTGTTCTTTACATTGGTGCTTTGCTTCTCGTATTTTTTGGAGAGCGCCTGTGCTTCTTTGATGGCTTCTTTCTTCTGCTCAATGAATTCGGTAATGCCATTGATCTCTTCTTCGATGCGCGTCTGGCGTGCATTCAGTCCTTGTAATTCATCTTCCAGATCGGCCACTTCCATGGGAAGTTCACCTTTCAGGATACCGAGTTCATCGATCTTGGACTCTACTTTTTGAAGATTGACCAGGGAGATCAACTTTTCTTCTACAGAATACTCTTTTACTTGTGCCATATCAGGTTTGAAGTTTGAAGGAGGATGAATCCGCTTTTCGGTCTTCCCATTCACTGAAAATAGTGCACGGGATTGGTTTTCACCTCCGTTTTCAGGACGGCAAAGGTAGGAAATTTTTTCTGCAATCCTTCGGTCAGGAGATCGATGGTGTACTGTTCACTTTCAAAATGACCGATATCGGCCAGGAGCAGGCGTCCATCGGCTGTAAAAAACTCATGATATTTCAGGTCTGCGGTCACAAAGGCTTGGGCGCCAGACGATAACGCTTTGGGAATCAGGAAGCTTCCGGCACCTCCGCAAATCGCTACCCGGGAGACCGACCTCCCGGAAAATTCTGTGTGCCGGATGACCGGGGTGCCAAATTTTTCCTTTAAAAGCCGGAGAAAATCAGTTTCAGATAAAGGTTCCGGCAGATCGCCTACCATGCCGGAACCAATCCCGGGCAGGGGGTTGGAAAGGGGGACGATATCAAAAGCGACCTCCTCGTAAGGGTGGTTGTTTCGGAGTGCCTGCAGAATCCGGCCTTCCAACCAGGCGGGAAAAACCATTTCGATCCGGGTTTCGGGTTCCTGGTGTAGCTTTCCCGGTTCCCCAACAAATGGATTTGTTCCTTCCGCCCCCAAAAAAGTACCTGTTCCTTCCGTATTGAAACTACAGGCTGAATATTGGCCAATATGTCCTCCCCCGGCCTCAAAAAGCGCGTTCCGCAAATGGTCGGCATGGGCATGGGGAACAAAGGTAAAAAGTTTGCGTAGTGACCCTGGTTGAGGCGACAGCACCTGGGTATGCAAAAGCCCCAATTGTTCGGCTATCCGTCCATTAACCCCAGATTCCACATTATCCAAATTTGTGTGGATGGCATAAATCGCAATGCCGTGACGGATCGCCTGAATGATCACTCTTTCGACCAGGCCATTTCCATTCAATCTTTTCAACCCTTTAAATATGACCGGATGATGCGCTACAATCAGGTTACATTTTTTCCGAATCGCTTCATCCAAAACTTCTTCGGTAACATCCAATGCGCAAATTACACCGGTACATTCATCTTCACATTGTCCGGTCAGCAACCCTGCATTGTCATATTCCTCCTGTAAACTAAGTGGTGCGATAGATTCGAGATGGGAGGTGATGTGGTGGATGGTCATTGGCGTGGGGCGTGAATCGTGTGACTTTTATCGTGAAATGTGAGTCGTGAGACGTGAGTTCGAAAATACTAAAATTTATTGATTACATTGAAGACGCCAAAAATGATCTCACGTCTCGCGTCTCGCGTCTCCCCACATTTCCCTATCTTTAAACCAATGAGCTTAGATCCAAGATTTCATCAGATCATCCTTCATGAAATAAAAAAGAGCCTTGGTAAATCAGATACCGAGGGTTTGACCCGGTATGAGCTGGCCAAAGGCGTTTGGCGGCTTCGAAAAAGTTTAAGGAATACGATCAAGGGAGGAATTTTGATGTTGCTGGGGGTATTCTCGGCAGGGTTTGGGTTAATGGGATTTTTGATCCCGAATGATTTTATTGATGGTGGTGTAATGGGTATTTCATTATTGATCAATAATCAAACCGGAATCTCTCTGGCCATCCTTGTTGTCGTCATTAATCTTCCTTTTATTTTACTGGCCCGTTATCAGGTTGGTTTGGCCTTTAGCATAAAAAGCATTGTGGCCATTGTTGCTTTGGCGATCGTGATCGCTTTCTTTCCCTTCAAGGTCATTACTCATGACAAGTTGCTGGTGGCCCTGTTTGGTGGTTTTTTTCTGGGGGGTGGAATCGGTTTAACCATTCGGGGTGGTGGTGTGATCGATGGAACGGAAGTGCTGGCGATATTTTTAAGCCGAAAAAGAGGATTGAGTGTGGGTGATTTCATCCTGATTTTTAATATCATCATTTTCGGCGTCGCCGCCTATATACTTTCCTGGGAAATTGCCCTCTATGCGATTCTTACCTATATGGCCGCTTCCAAGACAGTTGATTTTATCCTGGAAGGTATTGAAGAATTTACCGGGGTTACCATCATTTCCCCGCATAGTGATGAGATCACCGACATGATACGGAATAAGATGAACCGCGGGTTGACGGTCTATGCCGGTCGTAAAGGATATGGCAAACGGGGAGAGAGTGTAGACAGCCCCCATATCATTTTCACCGTGATCACGCGGTTGGAGATCAGTAAACTCACCCTGGAGATCGAAAAGATCGACCCGAATGCCTTTGTGGTCATGCAGGCCATCAAGGATACCAGAGGGGGAATGGTGAAGAAAAGACCGCTTAAACAATGATTTCTGCAGAATTCCCGAAATTCGTACCTTTTCCAAGCCAACTTAAAATTTACATTCACCTAAAATCCAGCTGCCATGCGAAAAAGAAAATGGGGCTATATGTTACTCGCTGCCCTTGTTGTTTCCGGTATTGCAGGCACTCCGGGAAATGACACCCTTTCCAAAGCGGAAAGAAAGATCGCCATCAACTACTTTAAAGATTCACGTGCCAGGGTCATCAAGGCCACGAAGGGACTCTCCGAAGAACAACTCAATTTCAAACCCAGCCCGGAGGCCTGGTCCATCAAAGAATGTGTTTACCATATCTCTCTGTCGGAAAACAATCTATGGGCATGGATGGAAGGGTTGGTAAAAAGTCCGGCCAATCCCGAAAAACGGAGTGAAATAAAAGTCTCCGACGAGCAGGTTTACCAGATGGTGGAAAGCCGCGAACGCAAGGTGAAAACCATGGAGCCATTTGAACCGAAAAACGCGAAATGGGCAAGCGCTCAACAGGCCCTTGATGAATTCAAACAAGCCCGTAACGATCATATTCAATACGCCCGAACCACCACGGAAACCTTGCGTGACCATGTAACCGATACGCCGCTTGGTGCCATCGACGCCTATCAATTGCTTCTCTTTATCTCTGCCCATACCAACCGGCATGTGGCCCAGATGGAGGAGGTAAAAGCAGCCCCCGGTTTTCCAAAGTGATGATCATGGATTTCTGGTTATTAACTCTTGCAAAGGGCTAAAAGCTAATAGCTTTTAGCCCTTTGCCTCTGGCTTCAGCCCACATTTACCAGCTATCCGAAAAAATCGTAATTTGACGGGCTAAATCATCCTTATGAAGATACTCTTGCTTTGCTCCTCCTTCCTGCTCCTTTTATCCGGGTGCAAGAGGGATCCGGAAGATGTGCCGGAAGACCTTATCGTACTGGCCATGACCAATGGACAATGGGTGATCACCCAATTTGTTCATAATAGCACCAACAAGACCAGTGACTTCTCCCCTTACAAGTTTCAGTTCTATGCTAACCGGACCGTGGATGCCATCAAGAACGGCAGTGTGGAAATCTCAGGAACCTGGGAGGGAAATACCAGCAATCAAACAATTACCGCCACCTTTACCAGCGCCACTGACCCCGTGGGTTTGCTGACAGGGGTATGGACCGTGACGGACAATGGCTGGACTTTTGTGGAAGCAAATAATAATGCAGGGGGGCAGACAAAGACGCTCCGGCTTGACAAACAATAATTGAATTAACAGCTAAAGGCTAACAGCTAATAGCTATTAGCTGTTAGCCTTTAGCTGTTAATATGAAAACAATGACGCTTTCAATAACTTGGGACTGAAAAGACAATACTGGATCTGGGGAATCTTTATCCTTCTCTTCCATGCTCAGGCAAAGGCTCAGGCGCCATTGGCCAATTTCACAGCAAGCCCTCTCTCAGGTTGTTCGCCCCTGGTAGTCAACTTTACTGACCTTTCCACCAATACGCCGACCAGTTGGGCTTGGGATTTTGGGACGGGTGCTACCTCCTCCGCTCAGAACCCAACCACAACCTTCTTTAACCCCGGAACCTATACAGTCGTTCTCACCGCTACAAATGCGTCTGGTTCTAATACCCTTACCCGCACGGCCTATATCACCGTTTATGAGGCCCCCAGCGTAAATTTCATTGGCGTTGATTCGGTGGGATGTTATCCGTTAAGAACCCAATTCACGGATCAATCACAACCTGGCGCGGGCAATACAAACCTGGGCTGGGAATGGAGTTTTGGAGATGGAGCCATTTCCACGCAGCAAAATCCAACGCATCGATATGACCTGAGTGGTAATTATTCGGTCACCTTGCGTGTCACAAATGATAAAGGCTGTACACGTACGCTGAATAAACCACAATACATACAGGTGAGCCCTGGCGTAGATGCCAATTTTTCCAATTCCAGTCCCAATGTGTGCCAACCACCGGTTGATATTAGTTTTAATAACCTGTCCACAGGCCCGGGGGTATTGACCTATTCCTGGAATTTTGGTGACGGCAATATTTCTACCCAAAACAACCCGATACATACCTATACCAACCCCGGGAATTATGATGTCCTGTTGATCGCCACCAGCAGCCTGGGGTGTATTGATAGTTTTTTCCGTGGGTCTGCCTTGGTAATCGACAATATTTCGACAGATTTCTCCGTACCGGATAGCATTTGCATTAATGAATCGGTTCAATTTCTGAATATATCCAACCCCGTGCCCCAGGGATCGGTTTGGGATTTTGGAGACGGGGGAACATCCACCGCGCAAAGTCCAACCAAATCCTACGCGACGGCTGGTACGTATGCTGTTAAACTCATAAATAATTTTCCCAATTGCCAGGACTCGATCACCAAAAATATCACGGTGGTCCCATTCCCCTTGGCTGACTTCACCGCACCGGTTACCGCGAGTTGCCAACCACCCTTGACGGTGAACTTCCAGGATATTTCAACCGGTGGGGCTGTAGCATGGAACTGGGATTTTGGAGACGGAGGTTCTTCCACGCAACAAAATCCATCGCATACCTATACCAGCTATGGTTCCTATACGGTTACTCTCATTGCGACAAATAGTACCGGTTGCAGCGATACCATCATACGTTCCCAATATATCCGGGTAATTAAACCCGTGATCTCTTTCCCTGATCTGCCGGTACAGGGTTGTATCCCTTTTGCGGTGAATTTTTCTGCTAATATCAGCACTGTAGATGCAGTTAGTTCCTATTTATGGACCTTTGGTGACGGGGGTACTTCTACCCTGGCTACCCCTTCACATACCTACACCGTATTGGGAAATTACACGGTCAGTCTCACCATCACTACCAGCACTGGCTGCACAGAAACATTAACCCTCGGAAGTGCCGTCAAAGCGGGGACTCCCCCCACTGTGAATTTTTCGGCAACACCATTGGAGACCTGTGTTGACCAGCCTGTTCAATTCACCGAACTGGCCAATCCGGCCGATGCCTTTCTCTGGGATTTTGGCAATGGAGATATTTCCACGCAACCCAACCCATTATATAGCTATCCGCAAGCCGGTGTTTATACCATAAAACTCGTTGCACGTAATAGTGGTTGTCCCGATTCCCTTATCCGCACCGATTATGTGGTCATTCGGGCGCCCCAGGCCTTCTTTACCTATACGATCGATTGTAATTCGCGAAATGATTTTGTATTCACGGATCGATCCGACAGCTCAAGTACCTGGTTATGGGATTTTGGGGATGGGGTGACCTCCACCTTGCAAAACCCTTCGCATAGTTTCCCTGGTCTGGGCACCTACACCGTTTCCCTTACTGTTACCTATGGTGCCTGTCAACATACCTATAGCCAACCTGTAAGGGTGTTGAATGAAAACCCGGATCTGCTGGCAATTCCTAATCCGATATGTAAAGAAGTGCCGGCTTTGTTTCATGCCACCAATACAAATAACGCCAATATTGCCACCTACACCTGGAACATGGGTGATGGCACTACACTGACGGGAAATGATACGGTTAATCATGCCTATGTAAACGCAGGCAATTACACCATCCGGTTGATCACTACTGATGTGAATGGTTGTCTTGATACGGTTATCAAAACAAACTTCATCCGGGTAAATGGACCTATTGCAGCGTTCATTTCACCCGTAACAGGTGGATGCAAAGGACTTCAGGTCAATTTTCAGGATCAGTCAACCACCGATGGGGTCAATCCCATTACCCAATGGCAATGGAATTTTGGAGACGGTACCATTCAAACATTTACCGGTCCGCCTTTTCAGCATATATATGCTGATACAGGAACCTTTAGTGTTCAGTTGATCGTAACCGATCAATCGGGATGCCGGGATACAGCAACGAGATTATCCTACATTACCACCTCCGATCCCTCTGTTACTTTTTCCACCAATACACCGCAAACCTGTCCGGGTTCACCTGTTCGGTTTAATGTCAATGCCATTGGCAACGGGATCACCTATCGCTGGGATTTTGGAGATGGCAATACCAGTACCCAGGCGATTCCAGCACCTCCACATAGTTATGCCAATACAGGTCAGTATACGGTGAAACTGACCGTGACCGACCAATATGGATGTGCCGACTCACTGGTACGCCCACTCTATATTTCCGTGGATGAACCTCGCGCTGATTTTCAAATGGAGGACTCAATCAGTTCCTGCTCTCCATTTGAAGTGAAGTTCACCAATAACTCCACCTACTACTATGCACAAACCTGGGACTTTGGCGACGGGACCACTTCCACCGTACAAAACCCCACCCACTATTATTCTACGCCGGGCACCTATCAGGTACGACTGATTATTCAAAGTGCCGGCACCTGCTTTGATACGCTGTTTAAAACAGTACAGCTTTACGATACCATTGGTACCCGTATTGCCTATGCCCCATTTGCCGGGTGCAAACCACAATCAGTGGATTTTATTGCAACAACCAATGGACCACTAACCTATATCTGGGATTTTGGAGACGGGCAAACCCTCGCCACCAATACCCCCACGCTGACGCATGTGTATAATACCTTTGGAAGTTTTGTACCCAAGCTTATCCTGGAAGATCAGACCGGTTGCCTGATTCCGGTGTCCGGGTCTGACACGATCCACATTACCGGGGCCGAAGCGAATTTTGGAGTGGTGAATGATTTGTTTTGTGATAGTGGCATGGTTCAATTCATAGATAGTACCACCTCGAATGATCCGGTCACCCAATACCAGTGGGATTTTGGAGATGGTGGAAGTTCCACGGCCACGGCGCCTTCGCATTTTTATGCGGCACCGGGGATCTATTCAGTTTCGCTGGCAGTACAAACCCAGCAAGGCTGTACAGACACCCTCCGGATTGACAGCCTGATCAGGGTTGTCGCCAGTCCGCAGATCGCGATAACCGGCGATGTAGCCGCCTGTGTTTTTTCACCCCTGGTCTTCAATGGTGTATTACAGGTACCCGATACCTCACAATTGAACTGGCAATGGAATTTCTCCAATGGAAATAATTTCAATGGTCAGTCACCTGGTACCCAGACCTTTTCCACGCCAGGTAATGCTACGGCCACGCTTACTGTGACCAACAGCAGTGGCTGTGTGGATACGGCCATGCGCAATCTGCGTATCCATCCTTTGCCCACCGTATCCATGCCCTCCGAGTTAACTACCAACGCGGGACAATCGATACAAATACCTGCGTTGTATTCGGGTAATATGACCAGCTATGCGTGGACCCCGCCTACCAACCTGGATTGTTCAGACTGCCCGCAACCTTTTGCCAGCCCGGGTGCCAATACAACATACAATGTCCAGTTCCTGGATAGCAATGGTTGTGCAGGCACCGGTTCGATACTGATCAAAGTGAAATGCGAAAACGCCAATGTATTTTTACCCAATACCTTCTCCCCCAATAATGATGGAAGAAATGATATGTTCTTCCCACGCGGAACAGGTATCGGGTTGGTAAAAGTGCTCCGCATCTTCAACCGTTGGGGAGAAGTAGTATTTGAGAAAAATAATTTTTCACCCAATGCCAGCACCGAAGGATGGGATGGAACCTATAAAGGGAAGCCAGCTGGTGAAGGGGTGTACATTTTCCAATTGGAAGTTTATTGTCAAAATGGAGAGTTGATTAAGTTGGATGGTAATGTGACCTTGATAAAGTGATAACACAGATAACACGAATTAATCAGGTGAACTGAAATATGAGATGGAGAAAAATGATATCACTGGTATGCCTTATGGCAACAACCTTCATTGGGGAGGGGCAGGATATTCATTTTTCCCAATTCTACCAATCGCCCTTGCTTCGAAACCCGGCTTTGGCGGGATTGTTTGATGGAGACATCCGGGTACAGGGTGTTTATCGCGATCAGTGGAATAGTGTCACCAAGGCCTACCGCACCGGCTCACTCAATGCCGAATACAAATTACCGGTTGGTCAGGGAGATGATTATCTCACTGTAGGGCTCCAATCTTATTTTGATCGTGCCGGTACTGTTTCCTATACCAAACTGATGTTTTATCCGGCGATCAACTTTCATAAATCGATCAGTGTTGAAAGAAATATGTATATCTCGGCAGGTTTTATGGGTGGATGGGTGCAACACAGTATTGACCTGACCAAGGTTACCACTAATAGCACCTATGAAGGCATGGGGATCAATGAAAACATCACGGATCCTACCTATGCGTATCTGGATGGAAGTACGGGAATCAGTTTCAATACACAGATCAGGGATGACCCGGAAAATAATTTATACCTGGGTGTGGCCTATCATCACTTTAATCGTCCGGGTAATTCCTTTTATCGGAACAAGAATATTCAGCTTAGCCCTAAATGGGTATTCTCCGGCGGGCTTAAACTCAATGTGGGGGAGTACTCTTTTGTAGAGATTCAAGGTGATCACTATCATCAGGGCGCCTTTAAACAAACCATATTGGGAGCGATGTATGGTCTAAAGATCGGGCCCTACCCCGATGAACCGGATTACACCCTCAGCCTGGGAACCTTTATGCGGCTGCAGGATGCATTGATCCCGGTGCTGAAATTGGAATACCCCCCCTATGCCATCAGTTTCAGTTATGATGCGAACGTATCCAAACTCAAACCTTCCTCCCTGGGGAGAGGTGGTTTTGAGATGTCAATATCCTTTACTAAAAAGACCGAACGTTATTCAAATCCTTACGCACCGAGGTTTTAAGTTCTTACCGCCAGGGCAAAAAAATAATCTTCGAACAAAATCATCGGTCGATTGTTATTAAGAAAAAAAAATCATGCCCCTGCAACCTGGCCAACCTGCTCCTGATTTCAGCCTCTTTGATTCAGACAAAAACAAGATCTCGCTTTCCGACCTGAAAGGGAATAATGTTCTCCTGCTATTTTTTCCCCAGGCTTTTACCGGGGTATGTACCAAAGAGCTTTGCTCCATCCGCGACAATATCGGTCGCTATCAGCATGAGAAAGCAAAAGTGTTGGGTATATCGGTTGACTCTGTATTCACCCTGGCTAAATTCAAGGAAGAGCAACAATACAATTTCCCTTTGCTAAGCGATTTCAACAAGGAGGTATCCGGAAAATATGATACCCTGTACCAGGATTGGATCCTCGACATGAAGGGTGTTTCGAAACGGTCAGCCTTTATCATTGACAAGGAAGGTGTGATTCAATATGCCGAAGTGTTGGAGAGTGCCGGTGACCTGCCCAACTTCGAGGCGATCCATGCTGTTCTTGACAGGCTTTGAAAACTTTAACACCCTTTTTATAAAATAAGTGGCTGATTTTCAAGGCCAATTATTACTTGGTAGTTTTACGTTGCCCGGACAATTTATTCAGCCTATTTTGGGAAAATAAAAGTAAATTTGTTTCGTTGAGACGAATTTTGTCCATACTGTCCATCATCCTTCTTATTGCCTCCACCTCACAGGGGCAGAGCCGTACTTTGCCCGGCCAGGAAGGACCCCGGGTGGTCAAGTATTACCCCAACCCTGCGACTTCATTTATCAATTTTGAGATACAACCTGGTTCCGGAAATAACATGAATCTTTATGTGATCAATTTTCTGGGTAAACAGGTATTTGAAACCAAGATCACGGCCACACGCACAACGGTCGATCTTTCTTCTTTTACCCGCGGTGTATACATTTTCCAGTTGCGTGATGCAAATGGAAAGGTGGTAGAGTCGGGGAAATTCCAGGTTAGCAAATAAGGAATATTTTTTATCCTACTTCTACAATCAGAAACTTCAAGTACTCTGTGCTATCGATCCCTCTGACAACCGGGTGATCGGCGGATTGGGTTTGAAAACATACCTGCCGGATACGCCGACGCGCGTCTTTTGCTGCCATATCAATGATCTGCAGGAAAAGCTCAGGGTTGACCAAGTTGGTACAGGAGGAGGTAACCAGAAATCCTCCGGGTCTTACAAGTTTCATCCCCCTTAAATTGATCTCCTTATAACCGGTGATGGCTTTTTGTATGGTTTCCCGGCTTTTAGTAAAAGCAGGAGGATCGAGCATGACAACATCGTGTTGCCGGCCTTCTTTTGACCATTGTTTCAATACATCAAAGGCATTGGCTGTTTCAAAACGGCAGCGGTCCTGTACCCCATTCAATTCCGCATTGCGGTTGGCTTGGGCCACGGCATTTTCAGAAATATCCAATCCCAAAACTTTTTTGGCCCCATAATGGGCGGCATGGATTTCAAAAGTACCGGTGTACGTGAAAGCCCCCAGTACGTCGGCGTCTTTCACGATATGTTGAATGGCTCGACGGTTATCCTGCTGGTCGAGGAAATACCCGGTCTTTTGTCCATTTTCCAGGTCAACATGAAACTGTAATCCATTTTCGCGGATGATGATCCGGGGATCAAAAGGAGCAGAAAGAAAACCTTTTTGCTGGGTCATCCCTTCCAGTTCGCGAACGGGTACATCATTCCGCTCATAGATGCCTTTGGGGTGAAAAATTTCTTCCAAAGCCGCAACGATGGCAGGTTTCCAGCGGTCCATTCCCAGGGCAATGGTTTGAATCACGAAATAATCATTGAATTTATCAATGATCAACTGGGGCAGTGAATCGGCTTCGCCAAATACAAGTCGGCAGTTTTCAGTGTATCCCGTTTTTTTCCGGTACTCCCAGCACTGGCGGATGGCCTGGAGAAAATAGGCTTCGTTTATCTCCGCCGTTTTATCGCGGGTCAGTAACCTGACCATGATCTGGGACTTTGAATTGATATAGCCCTTCCCGACGAATTTCCGGTCATGGGTATATACGGTGACAATACTTCCGTCTTCCGGCTCCCATTCTACCTTATCCACCTCATTTCCAAATATCCAGGGATGACCATTCCATACTCTTTGGCTTATCTTCCTCTTTAAGAACAAGTTCGACATGGCGCAAAGGTAATTCCCGGAGCGGTTTTTTGGCTTTGAATTCCTAACCCGTCATTTTGTCCCTTTTTAGATGGTTGGCAAAATAATTGACTGTCTTACCTTTGCAATCAATTTTTCATAAAATGGCCGAACAAGAACTGAAAGACAAGGAGATACCCGCAGACAACGGGCCGGATATCAATGCCGACGAGAACATTAGTGGCAGTACCCACCTGAACGACCCGGTGACAGATGAGCCCGAATTGGAGAAAATCAAGGCTGAACTGGCTGACCTGCGTGACCGTCTGCTTCGCCAGGCTGCCGAATTTGACAATTACCGGAAACGGACCATCCGCGAACGGGATGAATTGGTTCAAACCGCAGCAAAGGACCTGATTGCCGACCTGCTGGAAGTACTTGACGACAGTGCCCGTGCCGAAGGACAGTTCAAGGAGGATGCAGATATCAACCAGTTCAAAGAAGGGGTGCACCTGATCTTTTCCAAACTCCGGAATAAGTTAACCGCAAAAGGGCTCAAACCGATGAACTGCCTGCATGCCGATTTTGATGCCGACCTGCATGAAGCCATCACGGAGATCCCCGCCCCGGATGATAGCCTCAAAGGAAAAGTTGTGGACGAGGTTGTAAAAGGGTATTACCTGAAAGATAAAATTCTTCGTCACGCAAAAGTGGTGGTGGGAAAATAATAACCGGAAACAATGTCCAAAAGAGATTACTACGAAATTTTAGGTGTTGGTAAGTCAGCTTCCTCCGACGAGATCAAGAAAGCTTACCGTAAAGTGGCCATGCAATACCATCCTGACCGTAACCCGGGGGATAAGGCAGCAGAAGAGAAATTCAAAGAGGCAGCTGAGGCTTATGAAGTACTGAGTGATCCGGATCGGAAAACACAATATGACCGGTATGGACATGCCGGTGTAAGTGGAAATGGCCGTGGCGGACATGCCGGTGGCAATATGAACATGGATGATATCTTCAGCCAGTTCGGAGACATTTTTGGTGATGATATCTTTGGAAGTTTCTTTGGCGGAGGTGGTGGTGGCCGTTCCCGGGGTGGCCGCTCACGTGGCGTGCGGGGAAGTAATCTCCGGATAAAAATCAAACTGACCTACGAAGAGATCGCCAAAGGCGTTACAAAAAATGTCAAGGTAAAAAAATATATCCCCTGTTTTACCTGCTCCGGTTCGGGGGCCAAGGATAAAAACAGTATCCAAACCTGCTCCACCTGTGGTGGTAGCGGCCAGGTAAGACGGGTCTCCAATACTTTTTTAGGTCAGATGCAAACGGTGACCACCTGCCCTACTTGTAATGGAGAAGGCTCCACGGTAACCGCCAAGTGTGGTTCCTGCAAAGGCGAAGGGCGTGTATTTGGGGAAGAGACGGTGAGCATTGATATCCCGGCAGGGGTACAGGAAGGCATGCAACTCAACCTGAGCGGACGAGGCAATGCCGGTGAAAGAGGTGGCATGCCGGGCGACCTCATTGTACTGATCGAAGAAGAGGCGCATGAGGAACTGCAACGCGATGGGATGAATGTGGCCTATGACCTGCATATCTCCTTTACTGATGCGGTATTTGGCACGCAGGTGGAAGTACCAACCATTGATGGCCGCGCAAAAATTAAAATTCCGCCAGGCACGCATAGCGGTAAAATATTTCGGCTGAAAGGAAAAGGTTTCCCGGCAGTACAAGCCTATCAGAAAGGTGATCAATTGATACATGTGAATGTTTGGACACCCCAGCACCTGAATGCGGAAGAAAAAGCATTACTGGAAAAATTGAAAAATTCTCCCAACCTGAAACCGGCTCCGGATAAGAGCGATAAGAGTTTCTTTGATAAGATGCGGGAATTATTCACCTAAGCGCCACTAATCCAATTCGGGGCCGCGTCCCTTTCGTTTTTTCTTGTACCGGATATAAAGGGTCTTGGTTTGCTCAACCAGGCTTATGAACTGGGTTTGTGTCAGATCCTCCCGATTGGCGGAAGCCCCGGCCAATAACAATACATGGTCCCAATCCACTTTTTTTACATACTGTGAAGAACGCAGGATAGAACCGTACATAATGACTGAAGTGGCAAACCTGTATTCAGGCGCTATATCCCCAAATTTAATGAACGCATTAGGGGCTTCGAATTTTTTATAGCATATCATGGAATCATTGGGGTGGCGGAATTGCATTTGAATAACACCAAAGCCTGTTTCATTCCGCATGGTGACCGGATTTCCCACAGGCACGATCTCAAAGGCTGCCATCATGGAATGACCGCTACCAATCTCCCCACCTTCGATCACCGATAAAGAATCGGCAATGGCCCCAACTTTATTATCAAATCCAATCAATCGATACTGTTTCACCAGGCTTGGCGAAAAACTCACATTCATGTACACATCATCCGCCACGGCATACAGGGTTTGCGTATACTCTTTCAATAAAACCTTTTCGGCCTCCTGGTAGGTATCAATATAGGCATAGTTTCCGTTGCCCTTACGCGCGAGTGTCTGGATCTTTGAATCTTTGTAATTGCCCATCCCGACGCCCAAACAGGTCAGGTATATACCGGATTCGCGATTTCGTGAGATCAGTTCATCCAACTCTGTCTCTGTCTTTACCCCCACATTAAAATCTCCATCGGTCGCGAGTATCACCCGGTTATTTCCATCGGGGATAAAGTGATTGCGTGCCACGGCATAGGCCATACGGATACCCGATTCTCCGGGGGTGGAGCCACCCGGCTCAAGTTCATCAATCGCCCGATGGATCTTTTCCTTTTGATTTCCGGCAGTAGGTTGTAACATGATGCCAACTACGCCGCCATATACAACAATGGAAACAGTATCCTTTTCCCTTAGGTTATCGGCCAGGAGATGGAAGGCTGATTTCAATAAGGGAAGGCGATTGGGAATATCCATTGAACCCGAAATATCGATCAGAAAGATGAGGTGACTAGGTGGAAGAGAGTCCACATTTACCTTTTTCGAACAGACATTGACAAAGAAAAGCTGGTTCTCGGTATTCCAGGGGCAATTGGTCAAGGTGGTGCGGATATGGAATACATCCTTCCCTTCCGGCGGATGGTAACTGAAGTTGAAATAATTCAGCATCTCTTCAATGCGCACCGCATCGGGTGGCACCAGGGTATTCATGCTGATAAAACGGCGGACGTTGCTGTAGGAAGCCTTATCAATGTTGAGGGCCAACCCGGTAGTTGGGTAATGGGAAGCAGCAACAAACTGATTTTCCACGATGGACGCATAGGTCTCGTCCCCCATGAACCATTTACGTTGTGATTCGCGGGCGAGGTTTTGGGTAAGGGAAGCCAGTTTATCGCGCTTAATCGAAGCAGCTACCGGAATGAGTTTAAGAATAGCAGTAGTAAATAGATCAGCCTTGGCCACAACCGTCTCCTTGTGATAGCCATCGGTGGTAAAAGTGAGGGTATCGATCGCCTGACGGGTCAAAATACCAAACCCCCCTTGCGAGCCCGATCGGTATACAAAGCCGGTGGAGTGTTGCAGGATGTTCACATTTTGCAATGCGATCCCCTTTTCATCTTTGACCTCCCCACGCAGGTAGAATTGCTGGCCAAAAGCGGACAGCCCCCCTCCCAGCAGGAAAAGGAGAATAGTTAAATTGGCTTTCAATGCGTTGGGCCTTTGCCGAAAGATATAAAATTTTTGGGGGGAGTTATAATCTTGGCCAAACAATAACAATTTGAGCACACTAAGTAAGGTTTCTCGCTGCCCTCGCAAAGAAGCACGGCGACCGCTGCGCGAAACTGTATTTAGCACTAACCCACTTATTCCGCTAACTGATAGATTTCCCGGATATTTCGGCCCAGGCCGTCATAATCCAAGCCATACCCTACCACAAACCGGTTGGGGATGGAGAAGCCGGTATAATCGATCTTGATCGGGAAGACCGCCGCTTCGGGTTTATGGAGCAGGGCCACGATCTTTAAAGAGGCGGGTTGCTGGTGTTGCAGTTTGGGTAAAAACTCATTCAGGGTTTTCCCGGTGTCCACAATATCCTCCAGGATGATTACATCCCGGTTGATGAGGTCCACATCGAGTCCAATGGCCGTGATCACCTGACCGGAGGAGGAAGTGCCTTTATAGGAAGCGAGCTTGATGAAACAGATCTCGGCTTCAATACTGATCGATTTAAAAAGATCCGCAGCAAAAATAAAAGAGCCATTGAGGATTGCGATAAAGAGGGGTCGCTTACCCGCATAATCCTTGTTCAGGTCTTCAGCAAGTTCAGCAATGCGGGCATGTATCTCTTGTTCGGATAAAAAAGGTTTGAATTGCTTATCGTGTATCTTGATGAGCGACATACGTGGACATTAATGTGTGGTTGAAATCAGCGCTTGACCAGTTTGGGTTGTGCCGGCGCCTTTGCCCGAAGATAAAGGATTTCTCCAGGAGCCGGTTGCATACCATACCCCAAATAATTATACTCGAGGAGACTGGCCAGACGGATAGCCTGGGTTTGGGCAATGGAATGAAGGGTCTCTCCGGGCTTCACAATATGCGTAATATCATTTCCTGTTTTTCGCTTACGCTGAAGATAGATCAGCTGGTCATTTTCCACCAGGTCTTTTACGGGCAATTCATTGAATTCATAGATCCGGGCCAGGGGCAGCCCGTACTGTTCAGCTATGCCTAAGAGGGATGTACCTGCCCTGACAAATACCACCCGGGTCTCATTCAATTTGAATTCACCTTCGGGATAACTGATTTCGGGTTCCACCACTGCAGGGGCTTCTGTAACTTCCTGTTCGGTCACCGCCGGAGGGGTCTGCTCCTCCTGTTCTTTCACGGGAATCTCATTCTTGACCCATTGTGCCCCACGGTCCATTTTGCCTAAGGCGATCAAGGTATAATCATTCAATTGAAAATCTTCAATGAGTTTGATGATCACTTGTGGATAGCGTGGATTGGTGGCATATCCTGCTCTTTTCAATCCATAGGCCCAGGCCTGATAATCTTCCGGATCCAGGTTAAACAGAAAAGCATAGCGGGTATTCCCTTTCAGGAAATTGGAATGATCACGATAAGAATCGATGGCGGAAGGATATTTTCGAAAACACTCATTGGGCGCATCATCCGTGTGGGAGACACGCTCACCGGTCCAGGTAGATTTGCATTTGATCCCAAAATGATTGTTTGACTTCTGGACCAGTACACTTTGTCCGGCTTCAGTTTCGTGAATCCCTTGTGCCAGTTTGATCGAAGCAGGAACACCGGTGCGGAGCATTTCCTCAATAGCCAGTTCCTTATAGGTGTCAATATATTGCCGGATGATCTCTTCCCGGCTTTGTGCCCGGAGTTCGATGAGTCCACCGATCAATAAGGTCAGTAACAGGATCTTTTTCACGAATTCAGCATTTGCGGATCAGGAACAATCCGTCACGCAGGGTGAGGATGGTCTTATCGATCCCGGTTTGTTCGTTTATAAATTCATTAAAGGCCTGGATGGCTTTTGCGTTCTTTCCTTTGACTTCCTCCTCCAATACCTGCCCATGAAAGAATATATTATCTGCTAAAATAAAGCCGTTTGGCCGGAGTTGGGGAAAAATCAAGTTAAAATATTCGATATAGCCGGGTTTATCGGCATCAATGAATACAAGGTCCCAGTCCTCCTTCAGGGTGGGGATGATGGTTTTTGCATCGCCCACATGCAGGGTGATCTGGTCCTCTTTGCCTGCTTTGGCAAAGAAACGACGGGCCACCACAGCTTCTTCTTCTCTTTTCTCTATTGTATGTAAATGCCCATCGGGTTGTAGTCCTTTCACCAGACAAAGGGCACTGTATCCCGTAAAAGTGCCGATCTCCAATATCCTACGGGGGCGGATCATGTGGCTGACCATTTCCAGAAATTTTCCCTGCAGGGCGCCACTGAGCATGTGGTGTTCTGCATGGTACGATTTGGTGAACTGGTCCAGCTCAACCAGTACCGGATCTTCGGGGCTGGTATATTTCAACGCATACTGCTCAACTAAAGCGGGGATCAGATCCAAATCCTTGTTTTTTGCAAAAATACAAGGATTGTAGCTATTGAAGTTTCATGCGGCGATAACCGAGGCGAACGCTGCACGAAACAATAAATCAGAAATTCGGTTGGAGCGCGTGCTTATTGTAGTACTGTAATACATACTCAGCCACTTCCGCCGGCGTATCCACTACCTTCAACAAAGCCAGGTCTTCAGACGAAATATTATTCTCCCTGGTCAGCATTACTTCTTCGATCCATTTCATCAACCCTCCCCAATAGGCTGTGCCTACCAGTACCAGGGGAACCCGTAACATCTTTCCTGTTTGGATCAAAGTGGCTACTTCAAAGAACTCATCCATGGTTCCAAACCCTCCGGGCATCATGATAAATCCCTGCGAGTATTTGGTGAACATAACCTTTCGGACAAAGAAATAATCAAAGTCGAGATTAGCGGCTTTGTCTATATAGTCATTGGCATGTTGTTCAAACGGGAGGTCTATATTCAACCCAACCGATTTTCCCCCGCCTAATTGGGCACCTTTATTGGCGGCTTCCATAACGCCGGGGCCACCGCCTGTGATGATGCCGAAGCCTTCTTCAGACAGTCGCTTGGCGACATCCACAGTCAGGTCGTAATAGGGGCTACCGGGTTGTGTACGGGCAGAACCGAAGATGGATATACAGGGGCCTATCTTGGCGAGGGCTTCAAAGCCATCTACAAACTCGGCCATGATCTTGAAAATTTGCCAGCTGGAATGTGCTTTGGATTCGGTCCAGTTTCTCTGTTTGGATTTCTTTAGTGTGTCATTCATAATATCAACAAGCTGTTTTTTCTCTATGTCTCTGTGCCTCTATGGTAAAAAAACCACGGAGGCGCCGGGACAGAAAGTAAATAACGTGAAAATCAAACATTTAGTTTGATAACGGTGTCTTTTTTGAGATCATCCTCAATCCCAAAAATGTAAATAACCCATTGATAATGATTAACTCATATCCGATCTTATACCCTCCGAACACCGAATCTGAGAGGGACTGGAGACCCAGGGAAACATGGAGTTTCTTTTCATACCATTCAGGGCTGCTGAGCATGTCGATACCCATGGCCAGTAAGGGGGCAATGATGCATACCCAAACAATGAGCTTGGGATTGAGTACGCGTTTGGTTAAAATGCCAAAGGCAAACAGACCCAAGAGCGGTCCATAGGTGATACCCGCGAATTTGAGGATGAAATCGATGATGAGTTTATCATTGATGGCTTTGAAAATAAGGACCAGCAAAAAGAAAAGGATGGCAAAGGAGATATGCACTTTCAGGCGGGTGCTTTTCTTAGCCTTCTCTGTAGCCGTGCTTTTTTTCAACCCCAGAATATCGATGCAGAAACAGGAGGTGAGTGAGGTGATGGCCCCATCCACACTGGGAAACAACGCCGATATCAATGCTATGATAAAGATGATACCGATCGAGCCACTGAATTCAGGACTCAACGCGATCGTGGGAAACAAATCATCCGGTGCGGTTTGAATTCCTTTGCTACCGGCATAGACATACAATATCCCACCCAATACCAGGAACATGAAATTTACCACCATCATGATCGCGGTAAAGGTCATCATGTTCTTTTGTGAATCACCCAGGTTCTTTACACTGATATTCTTTTGCATCATTTCCTGATCAAGACCCGTCATGGCAATGGCAATGAACATACCTCCCAAAATATGTTTTACCGCAAAGGAGCCTGAATTCACGTCCCAGTTAAAAATGCGCGAATATCCTTTATCATTGATCATCTGGAGCATTCCTCCGAGGTCGGTATCCATGGACCGGGTGATGACGAGAATACAGGCCACCAAACCCACCAGCATACCGGTTGTTTGCAAAGTGTCGGTATAAATGATGGTCTTTACACCCCCTTCAAAAGTATATAGGAGGATCATCACCAGGATGACGAGAGCCGTAGCCACAAAGGGGAACCCGAGTTTATCTAAAATAAAAAGTTGCAGTACGATTATAACCAGGTAGAGCCGGGCGGTAGCGCCGATCGTTCTGGAAAGGATAAAGAAAAAAGCCCCGGCCTTGTGTGCCTGAATACCAAAACGCTGTTCCAGATAGGTGTAGATACTGGTCAGGTTCATTTTATAATACAGGGGCAACAATACAAATGCGATCACGAGATATCCCAGCAAATAGCCTAACACCACCTGGAAATAAAAAAAGTTACCTGTACCCACCCCACCGGGTACACTTACAAAAGTGACCCCGGACAAAGAAGTACCGATCATACCAAAGGCGACCAGCATCCAGTTTGAACTACGGTTGCCAATAAAAAAAGAATCATTATCGGATTTGCGGGACGTGTACCAGGCTACGCCGAGTAAGATCAGAAAATAGCCAATGACGAAGGTAAAGAGTAGTCCAGAGCTCATGGAATAGAATTAAACAGTAAATATGGTTTGTCCTATGATATTCCGGATTATCAATAATCCAAAACAGGAATTACCCGTTGCCCGGAAAATGCCAAATGCAACGCAATGAAGGTAAGTAAAATACCCTTCTTAATTTTCCCGCTCCCTTTTTGGTTTGAGATAGATGGCGAATCCCGCACGCAATACCGGAAGTGCCCGATTCAATTCATCGCGGTATGGTGAATTTATATTACGGGAAGCATCAAACATGATAGCAAAGTAAGAATAGGTCTGCCCAATGATTCGATTGCCATATCCCGCTCCCAATAGCAGACTGCTGGCATTGAACTTTTCAGAAATCGATGGTGTTCCACTCGGGTATTTTCGGGTGATCTTTATCCAATTGTACTCAGGTACAGCGGTAAGATATAAAAATCGAACGGGCCAGATACGTACAAATGTTCCTCCTCCGTAATTAAAAACCCGGTCGCTATATGAATTATACCGGAAGGAAGTATAATTGATGTTTGTGGATATCCCTGCATCCAGCCAATTGGTGATGCTATACCCTATTTCGGGATTGGCCCCGATCTGAAATACCCCGGTGCTAAAACCCAGGTTGAGGGCGGTACCAATAAATATATTCTCCTGACGGAATTTCCCTTTGGTGGGTTCGTCTTCGTTTTGCGCTTGGGAAAGGATGGGGAGGAGGAGAAGGAGGGGGAGAAGTTTCTTATTCATCGTCTGGACCAAGATTTTGAGGATTTAAGGATGGGCAGGATTGATTTTTATGGATTTAATATCTAACCAAAATTCAATAATGATTTGAAGTATGATAACTCAATTTGCCTGAGTTATCTCATTTGGATTGGGTTCTAAAAGTTGTAAATTTTTTATTATATAATCTTCGAAACTGAAGACTGGGTGCTCCAAAGTTAATCAAAAGACCAATTTCCATGTTGTAAGCCTCAAGATAGTTTTTGGCCTGAGCAAGATGTGCATCCACCATTTCAATCACTGCTTTTAACTCAACCATTACCCTACCTTCCACAAAAAAATCAACTCTCCGGGTTCCTATAATCTCATCATCGTAGAATATATCCATCTCCATTTCCCGTTCAAATTCTATATTTCCCTTCCTAAACTCCACCGCGAGGGCCCGTTGGTAAATAACCTCTTGAAACCCATTTCCAAGTTGGCTGTGTACTTTCATTGCACATCCTATTACCTTTCTGGTGATTTCTTCATACTGCATAAAAAAATCACAATTTCCACCCAAAACGGCAATGGTCAGCAAAACTATCCTCGTAAAAAATCGTTTTTTTCCCTTCCCAGTCCTTGAAAACACTATCCTCTAAATCATAGAAAATCCATTCATTTCAAAGCCCATATTCCCATCCTTTCCATCCATAAATCCCAAAATCCTGGTCAAAGACGAAATGAAGGGCACTTGAAACTCCTTTTCTCACCCCCACTAAAGCTATTCAACACACCCTGTTTGATCAGGGAGAATTCAAAAGCCCCGCGTGTATTGTTGTAATTTTTAAGTGTAGAGATCGTGGCATCGTAGGTAAAGGTGGCACGAATATCCTTCCATTGAATTCCGATCATTGGTATCACGGCATCCTGGTGTCGGTAATAGACCCCACCGATCAGTTGTTGTTCACCATCCCCGGAAAGGTTGTATTGGGCATTCAATCCACCTACGATCTCGCTGGAGCGTGCCTGCGTGCTGAAATAAATATTGGGATTGAGTATCCATTGATCATTCAGCATAAAACTGGCATTCACAAAGGCATTATGCCGTACGGAGATCCGGTTATCCACCCCGGCTGTTGCATTAAAGAATGATTCCCTTGCCCGGTTCACATGCATGGCAGAATAGCCGGCATTGACATAAATGGCTTCTGTGGGGAAATAGGCATAATTCAAACCCAGTTGCAGGTCAAGGTAATTGACACTTGTATTATCAAGCTGTACTGCGGTCGGGAGTTTATTATCAAAGAATTTTCCGTCAAACTGATCGGGGAATTTCAGATTGGTGGTATTGATACGCTTGCCGGCCCAACCCACATTAAAGCCTGCTGACAAGAGACTGGAATAGCCGAGCATTTGATGATAGGCGACCGATCCATACACTTTAGAAGAAGTAAGGTTACCACTACCGGCCACATCATGCAATATGAGCATACCGGCGCCTAACCATCCAGTTTCAATCTGGTTCTTCATCAACTGCACATCGCCAAACGCACTCATTGTCTTATAGGGCAGGGTCATGATGGCCGACCACTGATTGCGGTAATTTACTCCCAAACGGTAATCCCCATCCGGAATAAACCCTGTGTTGGCCGGATTGGTTGACAAGGGCGAGTTCATGAACTGCGAAAAATGCAGGTCCTGACCCCGACCGCTCACCGCAAGCCCGGCAACAAACAAAATCGTCCATATGGTTCTGCTCAACTTCATTTATAATTTACCAACCATTTTCAAATTTTCAAACCTCCCAATTCGTGCCATTCGTGTCCTAACGAATCAACGTAATATCACCCTTTTTGGTTGTCCTGGTCCCGTCAAAAAATTCCACATCGAGGGTATAGGCGTACACATCCATGGGTTGTAATACTCCTTTGAACCGGCCATCCCACCCTGTGGTAAGCGAGCTGGATTCAAATACTTTCTGCCCCCAACGGTTATAGATCGAGAATTTCATTTTAACAATACCAAAACCACGTACCAGGATCTTATTATTTATATCGTTACTGTTCGGCGTAAAGGCATTGGGTACATCCACCTGGGCCAATACAATGGCTTCTACGGGCTGGCAGAGCGTATCGGCACAACCGTTACTGTTGATCGCAATCAGACAGGCATTGTAGGTGCCGGTGGCTACATATTGGTGAAGCACGGCCAGTCTTGAAGTGGTCACCAGGCTATCCCCGTCACCAAAGAGCCATTTGAAACTCACCGCATCTGATGAAGCAAGGTTGGTGAATGTGGTAGGCGTATTCTCAATGGGCGGAATGGGGGCCGTAGTGAAATTAGATACCGGATTATTAAATACCGTAATGGACTTAAATATCGTATCGCGGATATTACAGGTATTGGGATCGATCGCGATCAGGCGAATGGTATAGGTTCCGGCATTTGTATAAAGATGTGTCGGGTTCTGCAAAGTAGAGGTGGCTCCATCACCAAAATCCCATTCGAAGGATTGTCCGGCGATCGAGGTATTTGTAAAGCTGGCAAGATAGGGCACACATCCGGTAGCGGGTGTCTCAAACTGGGCTTCCACATTGGGGGCAATGCTGATACCTCGAACGGCGCTGTCGGGTGAATTACAATATCCCGTATCCAGCAAGAGTAATTTGATGATATAAGTTCCCGGATTGGCGTAATTATGAAATACCGGTCCAAACCCTACCGAGTCAATGATCGTACCATCGCCAAAGTCCCAGCGAAATGCTTTTGAAGAGAAAGGCAGTGCGCCTGGCGCGATCGATAGATTATCAAAACGGTATTTCAGCGAATCACAAGGATCAAGTTTGACAGGGTTGAAATCCAGGTCAGCCTCCAGATCACCTACCCGGATATTCAGATAGGCCGTATCTCTGATGTTACAGGTATTGGAGTCTTCGGCGATCAATCGTACACGGAACAACCCGGTCGTATTATAGGTATGTGCCGTAGAAGGTATGGTCGTTGTGACATCCGGTGAACCATCACCAAAATTCCAGATATAGGTCACGGCATTGGCGACCGTATCGGTAAAGTCCACTGTCAATGGTACACAGCCTGCCGTATCGCGAATTACGCCATTGATGGAGGACTGAGGGCCTGCATCCACACCGGAAAAATTAAAATTCATTTTGAGCATGGCGAGGTTACACCCTCCATTGCCTGAAGCTGTGGCCAGGTTGGCGGGTCCCCATACACCTGGTGATACCGGGAAAGTACCACCACCGCAGTTGGCACACATGGCCTGGTAGATGACCCCTTGCCGGTCGAAGCGGCTGGTGCCACCATCCACGTGATCAGGATAGGCACCACCTTGTTGCCCATAGAAGCTACCATATAACATGGTGGCTGCATTTTTTTGCAACACAAAAAAGTAAAAGTCGCCCATCGGGTCTCCCTGGCTTTTAAAGGCATCGGGAGTGGTCGGCATATTGAAGGTTCCGGAGGAAGGAAAGGCAGAGATCACCCCACCCCAACCGGATACATACACGTTTTCACAATTATCTACCAGAAATGCCACAGGAGAAATATTGGGAATCGCAGCAGGCTTACCAAACCGGGTGGAATACACGTATGCCGACAGATCGGGTTGAAGTTTGGCAATGAACTGAGGCGCGCCGGCTACACTATATCCAACATTGGATGTGATCGGCCAGTTGCCTCCGGTCTGTCCCATGACATAAGGAAAACCGCTGTTGTCAAATTGAATACCATAGACCTGGTCGATTGCCGATGTACCCAGATAGGTTGTACGCAGGATGGCGGACCCATCATTTGAAACGATGGAAACAAACCCATCAATATCGCCTTGAAATGTAGGATGGATGGTCCCTGCTTTATTGCCCGGAAAACTGGATTCGGGGCTACGGGTACCGCCTGCGACATAAATATTGTTTCCGGGACCTAATGCCAGTACATAACAGGCATCTTCCTGGGCTCCTCCCAGATAGCTGGCAAATTGTAATGCAGAAATATTGGGATCAAATTTCAATACTACTCCATCCTGTCTGCCACCCCCTGCTGTTGTTTGAAAGGCACCAGGTGTGGCTGGAAAATTCTGCGTGGCTGTACTTGATCCCATTGACCGGGTGGAAGAAACCACATATACAAAACCGGCAGCATCCAAAACCACTTCGCTTCTTCCATCATCGCCATAGTTCTGTTGCAGTAAATTCTCCGAGCGCGTGGCCGATATGTTCACGCCATCATCGGCTGAGCCTCCGATCCGTTTGGATCCGATGAGCGCAGAACCGGCGGCATTGAGTTTGGTAACAATGATATCAAAATCACCCCCTGATCCAATCAACCCACCATTGAGCCCCGTCCCCGGATAATCACCGGAATTGGATCGTCCGGCAATAACCAGATTGCCCGCGCCATCCACGATCAGACTGTGGGGTTGTTCATTTCCCAAACCACCAATATAGGTGGCGTAGATGCGGTTGGCCCCATTGGGAGATAATTTGATGATGGCGATATCGAGAGGTTGATTTCCACTGCCTCCATTGTAGGTAACATCAAAGGCACCCGGTGAAACAGGGAACCCTGAATTAAATACAAATCCGCCTCCATAAAAATTTCCGCCTGCATCATAGGTGGCAGTAAAACCCCAGTTGGAAGCGGTGCTACCAGAGAAAGAACAGAATATACGCGTGGGGTCGATGATCAGGGTTTGCGTCTTATCATAATTCTTTATGTCAAACCTTACCTCATCTCCTTTCAATACAAATTTGGCATTGACACGACTACGGGCTCCATTCACATATTGATAGGTAAAGGGATCGAGTTCTTTGTGCAGACCTACCGAAGTAGAGATCAGTAATTCTTTGTTGCGGACCTCCAGTTTATCGGCCCCTTCATATTTCATTGCAATGCGACTGATATCGGCTCCGGGTTTTACAATGAGGTCATATTTCAGGAAACCATCCTGGGTATAATACCGCAGGTCAATACCCGGGTAGAGTTCCTCGATCGTGATACCCTGGTAGATCTTACATTCCCCGGCCCATTTGGCGGGGTCATTACCGAGTATATAGTTGTTGTAGGTAGGTAGTGCTTTATCCGGGACTATGCGAGGTGATTTGGCAGTACCCAGAAAATTGACATTATAGGAGTGGCCGCGCAGGTGAAAGGGGTCATTGATGGTTGGACGTCGACCACCCACCATCTCGTCCGAATGACCATGCATTCGGTCCGTCATGTTTTCATAATCCTGCACATTGTATTGGAGAACGGTAAAACCCTGGTCGCGGATAAAAAAAGCCCCGGCGGGAAAATCGCCCATGAACCTGACCCGGCTATCCCATTGTCCCTTGTTTTCCACGAATTCAATGGTCCCGGTTTGGGCCTCGGATACGGAAAATAGGGCAAGCAGAAGGATCGTATAGGTTAAGCGGTTCAAGCGTGGTACTTTAAAGTAATTTAACTCAAAACAGGCACAAAAGTTCAAATCTTCTGTTAAGATATACGGCTCCAGGCCGTTTTGCGTTTTTGCGACTGCAAGTATCTCTTTATCATCAAATTTTCGGCCGAATTCAGTTCCGGGTCCTTTTCCAGGATGGACATGGCCAGATTTCTGGCTGTTTCCAGCAAGGCCCGGTCTTGGACTATATTCGCCAGCTTAAAGTTTAATTCACCGCTTTGCCGGGTTCCTTCAATATCCCCGGGCCCTCTCAGATCCAGGTCCTTTTCGGCGATCACAAAGCCATCATTGGTACTGGTCATGATTTCCATCCGTTCGCGGGTATCGCGGCCGATGGATTTTCCGGTGATCAGGATACAATAGCTTTTTTCCGACCCCCGTCCTACCCTTCCCCGAAGCTGGTGCAATTGAGAAAGCCCAAACCGTTCCGCGCTTTCGATCACCATCACCGATGCGTTGGGCACATTCACCCCCACTTCGATCACCGTGGTGGAAACCATGATTTGCGTATCGCCCGTAACAAAACGATGCATGTTCTGTTGCTTTTGCACAGCCGGTTGCCGGCCATGGACCATGCTGATCCAGTATTTGGGTTCCGGGAAATAGGCTTTTACATTTTCATACCCCTTCATCAGGTTCTCCAGGTCGAGTTTTGGACTTTCCTCAATCAGGGGAAATATGATATAGGCTTGCCGGCCTTTGGCTATCTCTGCTTTGATAAAATCCATGACGGCTGGCCGTGCATCTTCAAAACGGTGATGTGTAATGATGGGTTGCCGACCGGGGGGCATTTCATTGATCACGCTATAATCAAGATCGCCATAAGCGGTCATCGCCAGGGTGCGGGGTATCGGGGTGGCGGTCATGACGAGTACATGGGGCGGCGTATCGCCTTTCTCCCATAACCGGGCCCGCTGAGCCACACCAAACCGGTGTTGTTCGTCAATGATGGCGAGACCCAGGTTGCTGAATTGTACCGCTTCTTCAATAACGGCATGCGTACCGATCAATATATGCGTTGTACCATCCGCGATGGAAGCCAGTATCCGGTTACGTTCCGCTTTTTTGGTGGAGCCTGTCAATAACTCTATTCCCACAGGAAGTTCTTTGACCAGCTCCTGTAAATTCTGCAAATGCTGCCGGGCGAGTATCTCCGTGGGGGCCATCAAACAGCTTTGGTAGCCGTTGTCAGCCGCCAGTAACATGATGAGTAAAGCCACGATGGTCTTGCCACTTCCCACATCTCCCTGCAAAAGGCGGTTCATCTGGTGACCCTTCGCCGTATCGGTGCGGATCTCACGGATCACTCTTTTTTGCGCATTGGTGAGTGGGAAAGGCAAGTGGTTATTATAAAAGCCATTGAAAAGATCGCCTACTTTTTCAAACACCACCCCTTTGGAGTGCCGGTGTCTTCCGGCACGGATCATTCCCCAGCGGATCTGCGCCATGAAAAGTTCTTCAAACTTGATCCGTTGGATCGCCAGGTTATAGGAGGCCGGGTTATCGGGAAAATGGACCTGGGTCTGGGCGCGAAATCGGCCGATCAGTTTTAGTTTTTCCACTAATTGGGCCGGCAGGTTTTCCGGAAAATATTCTTCCCGGATCATCTGAATGACCTGAGCTGTTAGTTTTCCAAGCTGCCGACCTCCCAGGTTGCGGGTCTTTAATTTTTCCGTACTCGGATAAACCGGTTCCAGATAGGATTTTACCTGGTCACCCTCCCCCGTGTAAACCTCCATTTCGGGGTGTACAATTTGTGGTTTACCCTGGAAGAAACTCAACCGTCCATACACGAGATAGGTCTTGCCTATTTCCAGGTATTTCTGGATATAGGTAATACCCTGAAACCAGGTCAGCTCGAGATAGTCGGTCTCATCGCGGAGTTGCGCCACCATCCGTTTGCTACGCTTATCCCCTACCATATCTACCAGCAACAGTTTGCCTTTTACCTGTACAAATTCCATGGCAGGTACCAGGTCCTTGATGGCTACCACTTTGGTTTTATCTATATGCCGCAGGGGATAATGCTCCAGCAGGTCGCCAAAAGTGTAAATACCGAGCTCCTTTTTGAGCAGGTCCCCTTTTTGGGGGCCTACACCTTTGAGGAATTCGATGGGAGAGGATAATATGTCGGTGTTGGTGGAAATTGTATGACTATTTCTGCAAAAATAGGGGGAATCCTTTGTGCCCGCCTTTGTGTCCTTCGTGCCCCCTTTGTGTCCTTCGTGTCCTCCTACGCCAGACTTGCGTAGGAGGACACGAAGAACACAAAGAAGGCACGAAGGACACAAAGAAAAACATTCTTCTTACTTATTCTATCCAGAGCACGCATAGGTGAATACACTTAAATTAAATTGATATTCACATTAATCCTTTACCTGTAGAAAATATTAATGGTTCTGTCTCGTTTGTGCATCATAGTTTAGCCAACCACGTTACGTAATCACTAACCCAAATCAGCAACCAAAGATGAAAAGATCTTTACTCGCCGTTCTTTGTTTTATTTCCATTCATGTACAGGCGCAAACCAACAACGCAGTCAATTTTGATGGAACGAATGATTATATAGAAATCGCAGACAACAATGCCATCGATCTTAGCAGCAACTTTACCATTGAAACCTGGATCTATCCCACCGGCACGGGATCCTCTGGCACAGAGGGTGGCATCATCATCAACAAAGAATCGAGCTATGAGATCGCGCGATTTCCTGATGGAACCATCCGCTATGCCCTGAGTGCAAATGGAGCAGGTTCAGATTGGTCCTGGACCAATACCGGACTCGTTACCCCGCTAAACCAATGGTCGCATATTTCCCTGATAAAAAATGGAACCACGGTTACCTGTTATCTGAATGGGACCAGTAGTTATTCGGCCGGAAGCCAACCTGCGACACTAACCGCCAATACACAGCCACTTCGGTTGGGAGGCCGGGTAACCTCTTCCCAGTATTTGAGTGGATATCTGGATGATATGCGTATCTGGAATTCAGCGCGCACCCTAACGGAGATCAAAATCTATATGTTCGATAAAGACCTTTCCGCCACTGCCAGCGGTCTTGTAGCCTATTATAAAATGAATGAAGGCAGTGGGACAAGCGCTGCGAATTTCAGTACCAACTTTAGCGGACTTGGAGGAACATTGACCAATAGCCCGGCCTGGGTAGCTTCGCCCATTCAGTTTTCGGCTAATGCCTTGAAATTTGATGGATCAAATGACAACGTGGTCATTCCCCAGGTGATCAGTAGTGATTTCACGATGGAATTTTGGGTAAGCACCAGTTCGACAGGTCCGGGTACTACCGGCACACAATGGTATGGTGGAAATGGGATCGTGGATGCAGAGGTAGGTGGGGGTACAACAGATTTTGGAACAGCCCTTACCGGATCAAAACTGGCTTTTGGCATTGGCAACCCGGATGTAACCATCCATTCATTGACCGATATCAATACAGGTGGTTGGTTTCATGTGGCTGTGAGCTGGCAACAGAGTACAGGGGCCATGCGGCTTTATATCAATGGTACCCTTGAAGCCTCAGGTACAGGTGGCACAGGCTTACGCTCCGCACCTCCCCGTATCACGTTGGGTCAATTACAGACCAACATGCAATACTTCAATGGCACGATCGATGAACTCCGTATCTGGAATGTTGTACGCAGCCAGGCCGACATTCAGGCAAATAAAAACAGTGAGATCGACCCCACCACATCCAACCTGGTGGCTTATTATACCTTTAATCAGGGGTTGACGGCTGGAACGAATACAGGTATCCTTTCCCTGCTAGACCTGAAAAATAATAACAGCGGCACCCTGAACAATTTCGCCTTGACAGGTTCCGCTTCCAATTTTGTAGCCCAGAACTCCGGCTTCTTTCTGTTGCCCCTACAATGGGGACAATTCACGGCCATCAAACAGGGTGAAAGGGTGCAGCTTAACTGGTCAACACAACAAGAACGCAACACGAGTCATTTCTTAATTGAATATAGTAAGGACGGACGTCAGTGGGAAAACATCGGACGGGTGAATGCTGCTGGAAACAGTGCTGGCACTTCAAATTATTCCTACACACATATCCTCCCAATAAAAGGCATGAACTATTACCGGCTTCAACAGGTTGACCTGGATGGAAGTCATAGTTTATCGGAGACACGGAGTATTTATTTTACAAAAAATCAAATCGGGCTTGTTTTGCTAACAAATCCCATTCACGCCAATGAGGCACTGAAACTACAATCCGACAGGTCTCAACAGATCTCGCTCATCGACATGAGTGGAAAACTGATCTGGAAAAAACAAGTGACAGAAGGATGGAATACTGTGCTGATGACGGGAGTGAAAGCGGGAATGTATTTGGTGGGGAATGAAGAGGGAGGGTTTAGTAAGGTGTTGGTTGTTGAATAGTATTTTATAGTACGGAGACTTGAAGTCTCCGTACAGCCGAACATCAATAATCCAAAGGCTGTATCAGGTCCCAGAGGTTACCATACATATCTTTAAATACCGACACGGTACCATAGGGTTCCTTTGCCACAGGTCTGATGAACTCGACGCCCCGGCTCTGGTATAGGTCATAGTCGCGGTAGAAATCATCGGTATAAAGAAACAGGAATACCCTTCCGCCGCTTTGATTACCAATAAACTTAACCTGCTCCTCTGTTGCGGCCTTTGCCAACAGAATATGGCAGCTCCCTTTCTGGCCGTATGGTTTAACCACCACCCAACGTTTGGCAGGGGTAAGTACCGTATCCTCTATTAATTCAAAGCCTAAGATGTTGGTGTAGTAGGCAATGGCTTCATCGTAATCATTGACGAGCAGGCTGATCTGGTGGAGGTGTTGGGGCATGGGTATAGTTTACAAAAAAAGGATAATAGTAATTTGACAGTGTACAAATATCGGATATAGCCTGCACAGCGGGTTTGCCTTATATTTAGGGCTACAAATCGCCCCACGAATGAGCCAGAATCCCGCTGAAGCTAATCCCCATACCTGGATAGAAAACTATGGCGACCTGTTGTATCAATATGCCTTACCCCGTCTAAATGATCCTGCCCTGGCTGAAGACCTGGTACAGGAAACCTTTCTTTCCGGCCTCAAAGGACTACAATCTTATAAAGGCGAGGCCTCAGAAAAGAACTGGTTATTCGCTATTCTGAAAAATAAAATCATTGACCATTTTCGAAAAAAATCACGTGAGGCTTCTGTCGTCAGCATGCCCGACCTCGCCTCAGTAAATGAGGAGTGGTTTGATGAAAAAGGAGGCTGGATACCCCAGCGCACACCCCGGGAATGGCCCCTGCTTGACCAAAAAGAGATCCGCCGGATCATTAATTGGTGCAAGGACCACCTGAAGAACCTCCAACAGCATGTTTTTGTACTTAAATACCTGGAAGATCTTGATTCCGATGAAATCTGTAAGGTTTTAAATATTAGTTCGTCTAACTATTGGGTATTGATTCACCGGGCCAGGCTTCAGATGCGCGAATGCGTGGAAAAGCAAGGGTTCAATAATGGAGAGGTATGAAATCGTCCCTGGTAAATAAAATGATGATCCACTGCCATGAAGCCACTTTTTTCATGGCCAAAAAGGAAGAAGGAAAATTGTCGCTGACAGACAGGCTCAAACTATCGGTACATACCTCCCTGTGCGCAGCCTGCAAGAAATTTGAGAAACAGACCTCCCGGATCAAACAAGAAAGCCAGTCCATTTTCGCCTCAGATACCCTTTCCACCCCGACCCGGGAAAGATTGAAAAAGACCTTGCAAGACCTTCCTCCCACCAGCTAAACAGCGAAAAAAATTCAAAAAAGACCTTATTTTTTTCATTCTGCCTGTAAGGAAAAGAAAACCACTGCGTCCTTATACGCGTACATGATCTTATACCAGTACCGGATTACCAGAAATCCTTTAATTTTCGGGCGACCGGGGAATGGGATAAAGGAATAAAAAACATTCGATGACGATCCATCATTCAGTGCAATCTATTTTAAGGTTATTGGAGGCTTCCATCACGGAGCTCACAGAGGAGCAATTTGTTCAAAAGATCGATACCCTGTCGGGCGCGACCATTGGACAACACATTCGGCACATCCTGGAGATGATGGTCTGTCTCGAAGAAGGCTATGCATACGGCACCGTCAATTATGAACACCGGAAAAGGGATATCCAGATTGAGACCCAACGGGAAATAGCGATTCAAACGCTTCACCGAATCCTGCAAAACCTCCATCCGCAAGACAAGGACCTGACCCTCGAAGCCGGGTTTGATGAATTATCAGACACGCCACTCCTTTTTCAAACCAATTATTACCGCGAACTGGCTTATAACCTCGAACATGCCATTCACCATATGGCCCTGATCAAAATAGGCATACGCGCCGTTTCCACGATTGAGCTTCCCAAGGGATATGGGGTGGCCTCGTCGACGATCAGGTACCGGGAGAATTCGTAAGCATTGACCAGTGGGTAAAATTCCCTGCCATTTCTTGTTAAATAAATGGGGAGCCCTGGAAGCACCTCTCAGCCGGACTTTCTCCATCCTCTACATTCGATGGCGAACAAACCGAACCGCCCGTATCCGGTTTCCAAACAACAAGAGGTCTGTTCTGCGTTTTCCCTTGGGCATCCTCTTTAGTAAATACCCATCGAAGAGTAACCGGTCAGGAGCCAGGAGCACACCCGTGGTGGTGTCATTACCTCGCAGGATTATGGAATAGGTCAAATTATCCTGGTATGTAATTTTCATTTCCAGGTCTATCTCTTCATTTCTGAATTGTCCATTCCAGGTGGTAAAATCGTATGCAGGACCGGGAAGCGCTTCCCGACTGAGTGTATAAGGTGCATGAGAAGTATAATAGGCTGTGACCTCCCATTTTCCATTTTGACCCAAGTTAAATTCCTGTTTAAAGGCAGGATCATTCACCTGGTGAAATACATTGGATGACTCCCGTTCCAATTTCACATCGTTTCTGCCATAGCGACGAAGAAACAAAGCGCTGTCCTTTTGTATGAATTGAAAATAGAACCGGTCTCCATCCGTATAAAAACCCAATATCTCCTTTTCCAAAACGGGTTTTCCTTCTTTTACCGGCCGGGTAAGGAAGGAACCTTCATTGGCCGGAAGGTTCAGAAAAATATCTGCCAACTGATAGTTTTGAGGGTTGGGAGTTATTCTTCCCGAATTGGTCAAGGTGATAAAACTGATTCTCTCTTCCGGAAAACGGATGGTCATGGCTTTGAATGCTCCTGTAGCTCCTTCATGAAAAAGGATAGGTCGGTTTTTGTACACGCCCTTTTCCAATCCATATCCATACGAACCGGGATTGGCTGGCCATGAGAATTCCTGGCTTTTTTGAATGACCGCCGGATCGAGATCGGTCAATTTCTCTCCCTGAAGAATCCGTTCCCATTGAACCTGATCGGCCATTGAGGAAAACAAATTTCCATCTCCAACCACTTTCCATTTCCAGGGGTAGGTGGTCCAGGTTTGAAAATTAAAATAAGCCTTTGCGATCTGGCCGGTAAGCAGGGCCGTGTCAACACAAAACGAGGTCTCCTTCATACCCAACCGATCAAATAGTGATTGGGTATATTGAAGAAAAGATTGGCCTGAGGCTTTCCCGATGATCAGCGCCAGCAATACATAGTTGGAATTGCTATACAGGTATTGGGTCCCGGGTAAAAAATTCAATTCCTTTTGCCGCATCAACATATTCAATACATCCTGATTGTCCAGGCTATTCTTCCACCAGGTGATGCCTTGTAAGGATAGCAGGTCATAAAAATCACGTATGCCACTGGTATGGGTCAGGAGGTGTTGTATGGAAATTTTTTGTTTTATACCCGGATAAAGGCCCGGGAAAAAATGGCGGATGTCCTCGTCGAGTGACAGCTTTTTCTCCTGTTCCAATTTGAGAATGGCCAGGGCCGTAAACTGTTTGGCGTTGGAGGCGATATTGAAACGCGTGGAGGAGCCAATAGCCGAGCTGTCTATCAGTTCAGCCAACCCTTCATATTTTTCATAGATTTTTTTGCCATTCCTGATTATGGCTGAGGCTACACCCGGGGTTCCCGGCGAACTGTAAAGGGTGGTCAGTGAATCCAGGCGGGCAATGGTCTGCGGCGAAATTTTCTCCGGTAACTGGCCAAAAGAAAACAGAACCAGGTTCATCAGGAAGGTGGCAAGGAGTAGGGATCTTGTCATCAATTTTTTTTATAAAAATCAATCTGTCTCTGCATTAAGCCGCCCCAAATCAGGATTTGAACCCTTTTTCCGCACAAATTCACTGGGATTTAAGCCCGTCTCCTTTTTAAATGCCCTCAGGAAGGTGGACTTTGAATTGAACCCGGCATCGTAGGCCAGTCCCATCAGGGTTTGGGTATCGTGTTTTCCAAGTCCGATCCGGTCAATCACCGCCTGTACCCGGTAGCCATTTACATAGTCATTAAAATTTTTTCCAAAGGATTTATTGATAACAAATGATATTTTTTTGGGATGTATATTAATGGCCCGGCTGAGGTCGGTAACGGTAAGCATGGGGTCTTCATACCCTTTTTTATTTTCCATAAAATGAATGATGATTTCCCGAATCGCTGCAAGCGCCGGATCTGGAGAAGTCTGGCTGGTGGAAAGCAAATTATCCGGTTGCGCTGATTCATCTTTCTCATGCTGCGTGGGCGCAGCATTGGTTTTTTCTGAAAAAATATCAAAGGAGGTGGGGGTCACCATGCTATTTCCATAACCAATGATACCCAGCAGGTAGGTGACCACAGAAAAACAGAGATAGTACCAGTATTTACTTCCAAACTGGCCCCATTCCGGATTGAACAGGAAGAACAGTATGCGTAGGACCAGCAGCAGCAAAAAAAGGAAAAGAACAAACCTGAGCCACCTGAACCGGATGCGGTCAGCGAAACTAACCGACTCATAGGTTAACCGGAGATACCTGAAATATTCCCTTACCGACCGAATGGAATAATAGACCAGGAAGAAAAACCCGGTTATCTGGTACCAGGGGTCCAGGTCCTTATCTCTCCCGTCTGCATAAAATCCCGTTTCGTTATTGGATACCCCATCTATCACCCAGAGACCAAGGATATAGAATAAATAAAGGGCCCCTGGGAGAAAATGCAACCCGTGTTTCCAACTCAGGCGAAAGGACCGATCAAGCAGGGAGCGTACATAGAGGAACAGAACAGGTGGTATCCAAAATAAATGCTGAAGCGGGGCATAAAAGAGAAATTGGCGGTAAGGTTCTTTCGAATACCAACCCGCATATCCCAGCATAAAGGGGGAGATATACAGGGTTGCCAGAAAAATAAACAGAGCAAGAAACAGGTTAGCCAATTCCCTTTTCTGGTAGCTCTTGATCAAAAGCAGCAGGGTCAGCACCCATCCATTCAGGAAAAAGAATAAGAGAATACTGCTCTTGTCGTTGAAATGGAAAAACATAATGTCATTTAAATTATTGATTTCCACCTTACATTCCAAAAAGTGTGTAACCCTTAGGCCGGTAAACCCTCTGAGAGAAAGTAAATTCGCTTAAATCAAAAAAATACCATGCATATAGCCATCATTGGAACGGGAAATGTGGGCGGCGCCCTGGCCACCCAATGGTCAAAAACAGGTCACCAAATTCAATTAGGAGTGAAAGACATTAACCAATTCAAGGGAAAGGAATTATTACAGAATGATAATACCCGGGCCCTGTTCATTACCGAGGCGGCGGCTCTATCAGAGGTGATCCTCCTGGCCATTCCTCCAGTAGCCATTGATGATGTACTGCCCTTGATGGGTGATCTTACCGGAAAAGTCGTGATCGATGCCACCAATAGCATCAATAACCAGGTACATGGCCACCCTACCCTTTTCCATTACCTCGCCGCACAAACAAAAGCCGATCTGGTGAAATGTTTTAACTCCACAGGGTTCGAAAACATGCTCCATCCCATTTATCCCACCGGACCACTCGATATGTTTATGGCCGGTGACAATCAAAGGGCCAAGACAATAGCCCATCAACTCGCCCTCGATTGCGGTTTTGGATCATGTATTGATTTTGGTAAAAGTGATAAGGTAGAACTCTTGGAAAAGTTTGCACTCTGTTGGATCAATCTGGCTATAATGCAGGGCATTGGTAGGGGGATTGGGTGGAAGCTTGTAAGGAGGTGAGGGATGATTATTGTCGTTGGAGGGTGAGATATGCATGCTAAACGTAGCAAACACAAATTTTCTTTGTTACTAAGATTAAATAGGTCTTTGTAGTAGAGGACTTTCTCACTTCCCAATACAACAATGCACACTACTTGACTACCAATAACATAGATACGAAAAGCGACAATTGGGCAACAAAAAAATAATAAAAAAGGCAAGTATATAACAAAGAAAAACAAATTACATCGGTTAATTCCTTAAAAGAATTAGAATGCCAATAGCAATTAAATTAGGTGACTCTTTTCGACAAAATTTATTAATCGACCAAAATATTGAACTTTGTCTTTAGGATTTCAGCTATTTGTCTTGTCTGATCCGGCCCTTCGTAGGTTACTAATAACTGACCTGGGAAATGTTTGTCATACCATTTCTTTTTGGTTTCCCAATGATTTTTATATTCCGGTAAATCCAGGCGGCCAACATGCTCCCAAAAATATTCGGTTCCCTGCCAGCGGATAGTAAAATCAGGAAGATACATGGAACCATTGGGAGCAAACTTTGGTACTTCGTACTCAAAAGGAATGCCTTTGAGCTGGAGAATATTGGCAATGTTCATTTCTGATTTGGAACGAACAAAATACTTTGACAGCGTTGCAATCACCTTCTGGTCTTCGTACCAGTTTGCAGACAATGCAAAGAGTAAATCCGGTAAAGGTTCAAATTCAAATATAGAAGAGTTAATCTTGCGGATATTTGATTTTTCAATCTTACTAAGCTGTATAAAAGTGGAAACATCTTCCTGAGCAAAAATGGTAAGATGTTTCTGCGCCCTTGTTATGGCAGTATAAAGCAATTCCATTGACAATAAGGGACTGCTTTTCTTTGGCAGAATAAAATATACCCTGTTAAATTCACTGCCCTGCGCCTTATGTACCGAAATAACATATCCCAATTCAATATTTTCTTCTACCGGTTCATTGAACATGATTTTGTCATAGAAATCTTTCCTGAACCCGTAATTGATATTATAGTCATTCCGTCTGTCAAACTTCACCTGTAAATTCTTTAAGCGATAATAAGGTGAGCCCACTTTTGTTTTATCAAAAGGATGGGGAACTACAAAACCTATTTCACCATTGTAAATATCAATCTTGACATTTCTCTTTTCAGTCCAACTGTATGCACTTATTTGATTTGACTTTGGCCGGTTCCTGAATTGAATGACTTTATCATACAATGCAATTCCATCCAACTGGCTTTTCTTTGCCTGATAGCCATTAAAGAGTTCCTGAAAGAAAGTGTTCAGGTAATCTGTTCCGTAAAATTCACCCCTGTACGGTGAAAGGACTTGCAGGTATATAGGATCTGCATAATCGTTGTTAAGCCGGATGGCTTTACCCCAGATATTATAAAACTTGCCCGGTTCTGCTTCTTCCCCGGTTTGTTCCTCCAGGTCTTTAATGATAATTGATTTCAGCATCAGCTCCAGATCATCCATATCGTTCCAATACTGTACTGAAAGGTCTTTATCTATCACACCGCCCTGCTGCACTCTTTTTAATATTTGTTCCTGTTTTGCCTTATTAAAATTTTCTTCGGATTGCTTTTCCTGAATAAAGATCTCTGCTAATTCCAATATACCATTACCATCACCCTTTGCCTTATTTTCCAACTGCCGGACATTAATATCCAGCTTGCCCAAATTATCAGGGCTGCTCATCTTCATCCATTCAATTACATCTGAAAATACTTTACCATGCCCGATAGGTGGTAACTGGTTTGGGTCGCCAACAAGAATCAATCGCTGTACACTATTCCAGTTAATGCTACGGAATAAAGTGGCAAAAAGTGATAAGTCAATCATTGAACATTCGTCAACAATAAGTGTGGTAATAGAGCCATCTACTTTACCACCTCTTCGTTTAAAAGTAAAGTTGTCATTCAACCAAGCCCTGTTTTGATTTGCCAGGAATGAATGAATGGTAGATGCTGTTTTACCTGACTTTTCCTTTATGCGTTCCGATGCTTTACCCGTAGGAGCTAATAATATGATGCCAGTGCCGGCACCATGTGCTTTTTCAATACTTTTAATAATTGACTTCAGGATGGTGGTTTTTCCTGTGCCGGCAGCGCCGGCAATTACACATACCGGTTTAGTAAATACTTTCTGGCAAACTTTTGCCTGTCCCTTTAATGCCGCCTCATATTGCTCCGGCGCTTTATTGTTCAAAGGACTATTGGGGTCTTTCAACAAGTTGAAGAATGTCTTATCAGTAATCTCAACTTTTAAAGGTATATCAGCCCTTTGCTGTAACTCATTCATCACTGTTTCTATCAATCTTTCATCTTCATACACTTCAATCAGGTAGAGAAAATTTTCTTCATTATGCTTCCTGAACTTAACGGCCTTCTCAATAAACTCCGCATCTACTTCAAAATACTTAGGAGTGAATTGATGATTTTTCCAGTCGGGCAAATAACTCAGTTTGTTATTGATATGAAACAATGCTTTTGTTTGGGAAATAAAAGAATGAACTGTTTCCCTTTTCAGTACATCCACACACAATGCCCGAAAGCGTTCAGCAGCATTTTTAGGAAAGATGTTTTCAATACCTAAATCGGGGTTCGGAATGATACCATGGTCTATCGAATGAAAAGAAATATGGTCATCAATATCATCACCTACATATTGTTCGCATAGCAGGTAGGGGTTTTCAATAATATCTTTCAGCGATACATAAAGGCTGTTTTGTTCTCTCTTTACTGAAAGTATGTTGGCTATTTGTGTACCAGATAAAGCAAAGCGTACAAGGCAATTTAACAGGACATCTTTTTCTTCTTGCTCCATCAACTGCCAGTTGCGTTTTACTTCTTTTAACCTTGCAGCCGGTATTGCCACACCAGGTATTTCTGTAGCAGTGCCCGAAAGAAAATCTTTAATGTTTTGGTAAGCCAACTTATCGTGACCTTTTGGTACTCTCTTTTTGTAATAGTCAATGGCTTCAACAAAATCAATATGAGCCATTACCTCTGGCAAGCCGGGATAAGCACCCCGCTTTTTCCATAACTCTGTAAAAAGATTAAGCAGCCATTTTCTTCTTTCTTCCCAGTTCTGGGTATCATCGCCAATTTCAATCAGGTAATTCACTATTTCAATAAACCTCTCTACCAATGCCAATGAATCATCATCCGAAACAGGCCGTGTTGCATATTTAAAATTGCGCTGATAATCGGGAACCAGCACAATCCTCTCCAGCACTTCGGGCCTGTCCATGTATTTTTGATATGGTATAGCAAAGCCTTCATCCGGATAGTGAGAAGTAAGCGGCATCTGCCACACAAAACCACCTGCATTCTTTGCTTTCACTTCATCTGAAACATCTTCATAGAACTGAATCTTACCAATTTTTTTTAATCTTGAAAGCCCTACTACAACATATTTTGGCGTTTCATCTTCACTAAATGGATTACTGTAATTTGCATAATAGAATAATAGTGTCTGATCTTCTTTTAGCTGTGCAAAATAATCTTTGGCATTTTGCAGCCGGTTATCGTAATTATATTTCTGCCCTGTATTGGGCTCTCTTAATACATCTTCGGAATACATTCCTTCATAAGGCCAGATACAAACAGTTGCCTGAGGAATATCAAGAACGGCAGGTTTAGCATCTTCATTAAACCATTCCGGTGCATCTACAATTGCTTTTGTTGGCTCAGTGCTAAAGGCATTAATGCTGAGACTGCACGCAGGAAATTTATCAGTAAATGAACTGCAAGATTTACCCTTTACGTCTTCTCTTTGCTCCCATTCCAGGTCTCGCTTTTCTTTTATTGAATCGCCTGGATAAGAATGCCTGCCGATGCAATAAGTATTTTTCTCAGGTTCATTGCAAACATGACCGTTCCATCCATTGTTGTGCCATGCCACACGAATTGTAATATGCATAAGGATAGGTTTAGCTTTGGTATCTATTCTTTTCCGTTAATAGTTAACATTATTTCCCTGAAACATTCCAGTCCTGCTTCAAGATTTTCAATGATGTCACCTGCCAGTACATCCGGGTCGGGCAGGTTATCAAGGTCAGCCAATGATTTATCTTTTATCCAGGTAATATCTAAACTGGTTTTATCACGGCTGACAATATCATCATAAGTAAATTTTCTCCACCTGCCTTCAGGATTTGTTTCAGCATTAAAAATTTCTTTGCGTTTATGCCGGTTAGCAGGGTTGTAACAATTAATGAAGTCCTGCAAATCATCCAGCTTCATTGGATTTTTCTTCAGTGTGAAATGGATATTCGTTCTGAAATCGTAAATCCAAATCTCCTTTGTCCACGGGTCTTTGCTGGCTGGCTTATTATCAAAAAACAAGACATTAGCTTTTACACCCGGCTTATAGAATATACCGGTAGGCAAACGGAGGATGGTGTGCAGGTCAGTTGTCTCTAATAATTTTTTACGGATGGTTTCACCTGCTCCACCTTCAAACAAGACATTATCCGGTAATACAACTCCCGCCATTCCGGTTGATTTTAGCATTGTGCGGATGTGTTGCAAAAAATTTAATTGTTTGTTGCTTGTAGTTACCCAAAAGTCCTGACGGTTATAGGTTAAATCTTCGCTGTCCTGTTCGCCTTCAGCATTGGTAAAAGTCATGCTGCTCTTTTTACCAAATGGCGGATTAGCCAACACATAATCTACCCGCAAACCTGAATCTGCAATCAAAGCATCAGTAGGTGAAATGAAATTCTCACTATCAATATCTCCAATGTTGTGCAGGAACATATTCATCAATGCCATTCTTCTTGTACCTGCTACAATTTCATTACCGAAGAAAGTCTTATGTTTTAAAAACTTTTTCTGATCTGCATCCAATTTTCCTTTTGCGATATAGTCATATGCTGCTAAAAAGAACCCTCCCGTGCCGCAGGCCGGGTCGGCAATTGTTTTGTTGGGTTGAGGCCGCAGACATTCCACCATTGCTTTAATCAATGCCCTTGGGGTGAAGTATTGCCCTGCACCGCTTTTGGTATCTTCTGCATTCTTTTCCAGCAAGCCTTCATAGATAGTTCCTTTAATGTCGGCACCCAATACAGCCCATTGCTCTTTGTCAATCATGTCAACGATTTTATAGAGCATGGCCGGTTCTTTTATTTTGTTCTGGCTCTGCACAAAAATCTGCCCGAGTATTCCTTTTTGTTTTGAAAGGGCTGTCAGCACTTTTGTATAATGCAGTTCCAGTGCATCGCCTCTTTTTGAAGTGAGGCTTTCCCAATTGTATTCTGCTGGAATCGGCAGCTTGCGGTTATAAGGCGGCCTGCTATACTCATCTGCCATTTTTAAAAACAGCAAATAAGTTAGCTGCTCCAGGTAATCCCCATAGCCAACACCAATATCCCGTAAGGGATTGCAGAATGACCAAACCTTACTGACAATTGCGGCTGTATTTTCTTTACTCATCTTTACTTCTTTATATCTATCCGGCAATAGCCGGTAATTTTCCTAAATTGATATGTGTTGAAAACCATTGGTTATTGGTGCCCCATCCGGCTATCCGGTAATATC
This sequence comes from Chitinophagales bacterium, assembly GCA_017303415.1. Classification (NCBI taxonomy): domain Bacteria; kingdom Pseudomonadati; phylum Bacteroidota; class Chitinophagia; order Chitinophagales; species Chitinophagales bacterium. Next base: position 1,452,093 of record JAFLBJ010000001.1, on the reverse strand, counting down.
CGGCAGAAATTACTCCCTCATTTACTCCATCAAATACACCCTCATTACACCGTCATTTTATCCCGCCATTTACACCGACATTACCCCGTCATCCATTTATCGGGCAAGTTAAAGGGCATAAATACACCCTCATTTAGACCCATATTTACACCCTCATTTTAAGTGCGGTTTATCGGGCACTTTATAATGCCGGTTATCGGGCATATTATCAGGCATTTTATCGGGCGGTTTATCGGGCAGCTTTTAAGGCAGCTTTCTTTGTACCTTTTTTCCTGCCATATAACCACCTGCTTTCTTACTACCCTCATACACCACCAATCCACTATCCAACAGCACTTTTAAATTCTCCTTTATTGTACGTTCTGCTACACCTAATTCACTCACTAAATCCTTTGTTTTAATACCAGGTTTAACCTGAACAATTTCTATAATCCGAATAAGTCTTGCTTTAACTACATCAGTAACCTCTTTAGCAACTTCATCAATAAGCTGCCTTATTGCTGAATTATCTTCAACTACTCCCGGCGTTTGTAATTTAACCTTGCTGAAAAAAGTCAGCTTAACTGAATTACTATCTTTCGACCATACCGGCATTTTCAAACCTGCTTCTTTACATGCATCCAGTATTTTCAAAGTACCACGCCCTATTTTCTCAATATATCCCCGCAAAAAAACCATGTGGGCTATATCAGGATTAACAGGCATTGAAAGATGGTTTCTTTTTAATGCAGTTAACGGAAGCGGCAACTTTCCTGCATTAGTTATTTCAAGTTTATCGGGATATAATAAAATAGCGACGGAACCAGAGCTATTTGAGTAATCTCTATGCACAAGAGCATTCATAACACCCTCCCGAAGCGCTGACATCGGAAATAAATAATCATCATTACGTTGCCAGTTTTTTTGATTAAAACTTCGTGATAATGACAAATGCCGGTCAAAGAATTGCTGGACAGAATCTATGTTCTTAAACAGGTTACCTTCCAGTAACTGATCATCAAAATATTTTGCGCCGCCCTTTCCTTCCTGTAAGTATGCAACCCGGACCCGGGCTTGCGGCAAAAACCGGAAAGGTTTTTTAGCAAATAAGATTACAGCCGCATTGGTGAAGTAACCATTCTGATATAAGCCGAAGTATGAAAGAAAATCAATTGGTTCCTTTTTACTTTCCTTGATTCTATTATCAGTAATTGCCTTCTCCATGGTGATTTGAATTTCCTCTAAATCCAAATCTTCCAGTTCAACACCCAAAGCCGGTTGCCTTTCCCAATGAATCTCTGTTTTCTGCCGGTTATGTATTAACTCAGAAATTTCCTTTGAAGATGCCTGGACGGTATTTTCTCCTTTCCTATAATAAATAGTGCCGCCAAAAACATAAGGTTGTTTTGAACCGCCCCAAACCTTTATCAATATCAAATCTTTTTTATCAACCTTTTCTACAGAAACCATTACGGCTGCTTCAGGGATTATTTCTTTAACAAGGTATTGCTCTAATTCTTTTGTGACCTTAGCAGCATTAGCAATATGCTTCGGTAGTTTTCTTGCTGTAACACCTAACAACAATTGCCCCCCGTTATTATTGAGAAAGGAACAGATAGTTTGGCCAATGGCATCTTTACGAACACCTTCCATGAACTCCAGTTGTTCGCTTTCCTGCTGCTTCAATAATTCTTTTATAAGTTGTTCTGATTTCATGCTACCGGATTTTTCATTTGTTCAACAATAGTTCTCACTCTTTCTACATCTTCAAACTGTGTTTCGAGGCAACGGAGAATATCACCTACCCGGAAATATTCATCCACCCAATGCCCTATACGATCTGCCGGGGGAACAGCATTTAAAATAGTATCATTATAAAGCTGGATTACTCTTATATCATCCATCACATTTGTCCGCCTGAAAGTAAAAGCAGGGTTAGGGTTATCATGTTCATCAAACATATATTGCTTCAATAACTGCCTTGCAATAGCAACATCCCTGTGTGCAACAAACCAGCGGGGTTTTCTCTGATCAATTGCCCTTTTCATTTCGCTGTGTGTTATTGAAATATCTCCGGCAATAACAGCCCCGTATTGTGGCCTGATTACACCAAACACAGCATCACATGCGTCAACAGCCCGTAAACAAATTTCCTGGTTGGAAAGGCCGGGATGAACAGGAATAGTTTTCATGTGTGAGTTCCAAACTTCATAACCATAACCCTGCAGTGTGGAACATATCTGTTCCAACTGGTCTTCAAAACCATAAATGGTGGAAGCCACCATTATTTTTAATTTCTTTGGTTTTACTGCCTTGCTCATGCTTTCTCTTTCAGTTTGGTTCTTGACTTAGCCTTTTTACCATTCATCACCAATTTATTTTTTTCCTTCTCAGCATTGATGCGTTGCAGCAATATGCTGGCTGGTTCATCGTTGGGATCTTGCGGAACCAGCCTGCCTTCAAATGCTTTTTTTAATATGCTGTAATGAAGTGCATCCGCTTGCTGTAAACTCTCTTCTATCATTTCTTCAATCTTGTCACAAACGCTGAGGCGGCTTTCAATTTCTTGTAGAATTATTTTTTGTTGCTTAATTGATGGGAGCGGAATCATTAAGCTTTTTAATTCCTCAGAATTGATATTATTTACACCGCTTGAAGATTTTGCTTTCGATTCAATTTGGATACGCAAATCATGTGATGATAAAACAAGAAATAAAAACTTCGGAATAACCTTTTCCTTATTTGGTCGCAAACGGATTAAATATCCAGCATAAAGAAATTTTTCGTCCTTTTTCGTTATTAAAGCACATTTGCCGACTAAATCAACACTTCCATTAGAACGAATTGTAAGTAGGTCGCCTTCTTTAAGCGAATATGTTTCTATTTCATCCTTTTCAAATGAAGCAAATTTTAAATCCTGTGAATCTATGAACCCATTACTAATGTTCGGAATCCTCAAAACTCCCTTTCCCTTTATTTTATAATCACATTTCTTGGAGGTGCCGTATTTAGGTTGTTCAACAGTTTGTGACAACGGAACAATTGCAATAGAATTATCATTTGTTATCTTGCCTTCAAAAGCCCATTTCAATACCGCTTGCCTATAAACCTTCATTTTCTTTTTAGTATTCTCCAAATATTCTACACCTTTCTCTAAATCACTAAATAGTTCTTCTATTTTTTCAACGATACGTTTCTGCTCATTGTAAGGGGCTATTGGAATTTCGATGCTGCTATAATCATCAAACTTTAGATTTCTAAGATTATTACTTCCTCCCTGGTAGTCTGAAATTCCTCCGTATTTGTAGAAAAAAAGCAAATAATAATTTACATAACGATAATCTAAGTGAACTGAAGGTCTTGCCAGTCGCAGAAAGTTTGTACACACTTTCGGTACTTCCGGTTGAAATGAAAGAACAGATTTATCTATGACGACCGTTCTTCCAACGGGTTGATCTGGACCGCCACCGGAAATTTCAATAAGTATATCGCCTTCCTGTAATTTTCTGTTTTCAAGGCTTCCTTTTTTGATCTTACGAAGCGACGCAGTTTTACCCTTTTCAGTATTCCAGTTCTTAAACTCTGAGCCTCTTATACAATATGCCAAAGAATAATCATCATCCTTCAACTCTGGCTCTTTACCCCAATCACCTCCAATTACATAATCAAGGAGTTCAATTAATGGGACACTAATGTAGTTATGTGATATTTCAATATTCATTATGCCGCCAGTGCTTCATTTAATTCGTTAATAATATCGTTCATCTTGTCGCCAAAGAGTTGCCACATTTTTCCCTTGCCTCCTGCTGCATCAAAAGGTGTGTAATCCAAATCATCCGGCTCAAGGTGTATGCTGCTGGCAATATGTTCTTTTATCATCCGCAGCCATTGCATCTGTTCCTCATTAAACAGGTTGTGCTTCCCTGCATTCTTTTTTAATATCCATTGCTGAAAATTGCGGTCAACTGTTTTCTCGTAGCTGGTCAGTGTTTCATCCCAATCAGCCACTTTGCGTATCAGCGATACCAGTGCAATCAGTTCATTTTTGGGTGAGCCTATAGCTTTATCAATCTGCTCATAAGCCCGCCAGATAATCAGCGGAGCCAGGCTGGGTTTATCGGTCTGTAATTTTTCCAGCACTTCTTTAATCATGTTAAAGGTCAGTTCCCGGCGGCGGTAAGGCTGTGCATAGAAAATCTGCAATGCAGTGAGTTCTGTTTTATGTTCTTCAACCCATGCTTTAAACTGCTGCACCTGCTCGTTGGCTTTTTCCTTATTGTCTTTATCCCATCCCACATTCGTAATAGCATCAGGATTCTGCAAATCAATTTTCTGTTCATGGTCACGGCGAACTTTTTCAATGTACTCGTTCAACTCACCGGTAAATGTTATGGCTATATTGTTTTGCAATTCATTCTTCAACTCATTAAATCTTTTCTCCTGCTCCACCGATGCAGCCCCGGGATTTTCTTGTTCTGCTTTTGTTCGTAATGATTCCAGTGTATCGGGGTCAAAAGCATTCAGCAAATCTTTCACTACCTGCGAAACGGTTTTACCATTTGCTTTTTCTATAAACAGGTTTCTTTCTTTTTCGGTGATTTGCTTGTTCAGTCTTGCCAGCCTGCCTGCAAGTGTGGTAAACAAATCTTCATCTCTTGCACCCACTGCTATAGAGCCTAATAAATCTTTCAGCGGCACACCGGGCTTTTTCTCCAACGGGCGGCTATCGGTTTTTAAACTTTTGGTAACACCAATGGCATCTACAATGATGAAATGGTCTTTGCTGTACTTAGCGGCAGGAGATACTTTCTTCAAATCATCGGGGTCAATCGTCCTGGTGCCACGGCCTTTCATTTGCTCAAAGTAGTTGCGGCTTTTTACATCTCTCATAAAAAGCAAACATTCCAACGGTTTTACATCTGTGCCGGTGGCAATCATATCTACTGTAACAGCAATACGGGGATGAAAGTCGTTACGGAATTGTGCCAGCACAGACTTGGGGTCTTCTGTTGCTTTGTAGGTTATCTTTTTACAAAACCTGTTTTCTTCTGCAAACTCATCTCTTACTATTTGTATGATGTCATCTGCATGGCTGTCGGTCTTTGCAAAAATTAATGTCTTGGGAACTTCATACTCACCTTTCTCATTGTAGCGGTCGGGAAACATTTCAGGCAAATGTTCTTTGAAAGTGCGGATGATGGTTCTTATCTGGTTTGGGTTCACAATATCTTTATCCAGTTGCTTATTGGTGTAGGATTCATCTTCATCCTGCATTTCCAGCCGCTTTTTCCGGGTGAGGCGTTCCCTGTGTTCAATGTACTCGCCTTTCCACAAGGTGGCTCCCTGTTGTGTTATTTGTGTATCTATTATATAAATATTGTAGCCAACATTCACACCATCCGCAACAGCCATTTCATGTGAGTATTCAGAAACGAGGTTCTGGTCAAAATAGGCAACGGTTCTTTTATCCGGTGTAGCTGTCAATCCTACTTCAAACGCATCAAAATATTCCAACACCTGTTTCCATAAGTTGTAAATGCTGCGGTGACATTCATCTATTACAATAAAATCAAAAAACTCAATCGGCAATTTCTCGTTGTATTCCACCGGCGGCACTTCTTTGGGCTGCCATTTTTCATTGGGGTTATCTTCCTCTGCTGCTTCATCCAGTTCTGCACCTTTCAATACGGCATACAATCTTTGAATGGTGCTGATGTAAACCTGATTATCTGTTGGAATGTAACTTGATTTCAAACGATGCACTCCATACAGTTCAGTGAACTTGCGGTTATCATCATTGGGTTGAAATGCCATGAATTCCTGTTCGGCCTGTTCACCCAAATTTTTGGTATCAACCAAAAACAAAATCTTTTTTGCATTGGTGAATTTCAGCAAGCGATAAATAAAGCTGACAGCTGTAAAAGTTTTACCGGAACCGGTAGCCATTTGAATCAATGCTTTTGGACGGGCATCTTTAAAAGATTTTTCCAGTTTGTTGATCGCTTTTATCTGGCAATCTCTTAACCCTTCTTCGGTCAGAATGGGTAAATCTTGGAGACTTGCCCTTAACGATTTTCCTTTCTTTATCCAATCCCTGAAAGTTTCCGGTCTGTGAAAAGCAAATACCGGGCGGGACCGGGGTTTCGGATCACGGAAATCGGTGAACCTTGTCAGTTCGCCGGTGCTTTCATATACGAAAGGCAGCTTCTCATTATCCAGGTATTTTAATTTGGCCGAAGCATAATCTTCTGTTTGTTCTTCATGCATGGTAAGCCTGTGGCCTTCTTCTTCTCTTTTTGCTTCAATAACACCTACCGGTTTCCCATCAACAAATAAAACATAATCAGCCGGGCCGGTATCGGTAACATATTCCCGGATGGCCACACCAGGACCAGCCAACACATTCTTCTTCTTAAAATCCTGAATAAGCCAGCCGCAAGCAATCAATTGCTCGTCTATTCGGTCTCTTGCCAGTTGTTCAGGATTTTGATTCATCCGGTGGTTGTAAATTATTTTTTCTTTTTTGTTTTTAATTTTTCTTCTGCCGCTTCCATTGCTTTAAGAGCAAGGTCTTCATCTTTTACTACATCATATAGCTGGTCTGCCAACCAAAGCGTAAGCAGTTCTTCCCTGTTGCACTTCAGTATTTCTGCCAGCTTGGCTATCTGTTCCTTTTTGGCCGTTCGTTCTCCCCTTTCAATTTTACTCAGCAAAGGAGTATCTATTTCCAGCAAAGGGGCAACTTGTCTTAACAGCAAATGATGTTGTTCCCTTAATTGCCGTACCCGGTCACCAAATTGATTCGCCACTATTTTTTACTTTTTAAAAAGTGAAAAGCCTTAAATTAAAAACCATGTACCAATATTTAATTGCTGACTTGCCAACTATTGACAAATATAATCATTGGATAAGAAAAGAATCGCCAGATTAAATCATTTGCAGATTTTCATAAGCATCCACTATGAAAGAAGTAACAATTAGCTCATAACAGAGCCAATATATTGAATATCAAATCGTGAGAATCAGGCAACAAATTAACAACTTGGGCCACAACCGGGCAACAAAAACGCCGAAAGAAGAGCAATTAAAAGCAAATAAGTGCAAATAACAGGCTAAGCAAACTGAGCCAATTCACTAAAAATCAAACAAAAGCAAATAAACAGTAAACAAGAACAAACAATATCACTTCCCAATACAAAACTTCGAAAAAATATAATCCAACTGCTCCTCATTTGTAACCTCCCCGGTGATTTCGCCGAGATAGTAGAGACAGCGACGGATGTCGAGGGCGAGAAGGTCGCCGGGAACATGGTTGTCGAGACCGGCAACGATATCGGACAGAGAGTCGTTTACCTGCTTGAGCGAGGCGTAATGACGGGCATTGGTGACAATGGTGCTTTCGGTATTGACCGTGCCTTCAAGGACTTTGTCGACAAGCCTTTCTTTGAGAAGGTCAACATGTAAATGAGTGCGGGCAGAAATATACAAGACACTCTCGCCGGGAAATTTGGCCGAGGCCTTTTCCTCACCCAACGTATCTACCTTATTGCCTACGGCAAGGAATCGGGGATTGGCCTCCTGAATGGTAGCGAGTTCGGTATGGAGTGTGGCCGCCGTTTCAGCGGATACATCAAACAGATATAATACGAGGTCGGCTGACCGCATCTTCTCCCGGCTTTTCTCCACCCCCATGGTTTCAATGGTATCTACACTGTCGCGGATACCCGCGGTGTCAATGAGCCGGAACAGGATGCCATTGATATTGATGAGTTCTTCGATGGTATCGCGGGTGGTACCGGCAATATCGCTTACGATCGCCCGGTTCTCATTGAGCAGGGTATTGAGCAAAGTGGATTTTCCGGCATTGGGCTTGCCCACAATGGCTACACTGACCCCGTTGCGAATTACATTCCCCAACTGAAAGGACTTTAGCAGGTCATTGACCAATACGCGGGCCTTTTCGAGCAAGGCACAGAACTTGGTACGATCGGCAAACTCCACATCTTCCTGCGAAAAATCAAGCTCTAATTCAATCAGAGCGGAGAATTGGAGCACCTGTTCCCGCAACTCCTTTAAGGCATTGGAAAACCCTCCCCGGATATGGTGCAGGGCGGTATTGCGACTGGCCTCACTATTGGCGGCTATCAGATCAGCCACTGATTCGGCCTGGGCCAGGTCCATTTTGCCTTTTAAAAATGCACGCTGGGTGAATTCCCCGGGTTTGGCCAACCGGGCCCCTTGTCCTATCAGGGCCTGTATGACCTGCTCCTGCACAAAAGGAGATCCATGACAGGATATCTCCACCACATCCTCTCCTGTATAGCTCCGGGGGCCTTTATACAGGGATATCACTACCTCGTCCAGCAAGGTATCCCCGGTTTTTAAGTAGCCTACATGGAGCGTATGCGTGGCCTGAGCCGATAAGTCTTTGGATGGAAACAATGCATTGACCATGGCAATGGCCTTATCCCCGCTTACGCGTAAAACGCCAATGGCACCAATTCCGGGTGGTGTGGCAAGGGCAAGGATGGTATCGTTCCAGGAGGTGGAGATGATTGGGGAATTTGAAAATTTGAGAATGAATGTGATGCAAAAGTAGGGATGAAATAAATAGAAAATGGCCAGATGAAATCAATTCATCTGGCCATACTTATTTCAATTAAAGAAAATCAAATACCCCTAATCCTCAAATCCTTAAATCCCAAAATCCTCAAATCCTGGTCTGTCGGTTACTGCTCTTCCACCACAAACGTAATCGGCTGGCGGCGGTAGGCATTTACTTTACGTCCGTTCTGAACGGCAGGTTCCCAGGATGGACCTTTCTTGATGATCTTAACGGCTTCGTCTTCCATTCCAAAACCGTGTTTGGACAAGGCGCGTACATCGCTGATATTTCCTTGTTTGTCCACGATAAACTGAACGGTAACGGTATAAGTGCCGGCGGGGGCTCCGTTATCAACGGGAACGTTGGGATCGAGGTTTTTGCGGAGATAGTTGGCCCAGGCCCTTTCCCCACCGGGGAAGGAGGCTTCGATCTCTACTTTCTCAAATACCTTGTTCTCGTCTTCGGGTTTCTTTTCTTCGATGATCTGTTTACCCTGGTCGATGACCGGAACGGCGATACCTTCATCTTTGATACCTTCCTGGTTCACGATATCGATCTTGGTGTCTTCGAGTTTTTCCTGCTCTGGTGGAATATCCTCTTTCTTCACTTCCTCATCCTTTACGATCTTGGGAGGGGTGAATTTGGTCATTTCCACTTTGGGGGGCTCCTTTACCGGGGGCGGGGGAGGCGGGGGCTCCACTTTCTTTTCTTCGGGTTCCTCGATCTTGGCCAGCTCCACAGGGTTGATTTTTACCTTCTCACTCCTGTTCTTTTTGATCTCACTGGCCAGCAAGGACCCACCCAGGGCGAGGATGGCGACCAGGGCTGTGCTCAGGAGGGCGATCGTGAGGCGCTTTTTGTAGGTCTTGCGCAACTCATATGCCCCATAGGCCTTGTTTCTTCCTTCGAAGATCAGGTCCAGCAGGTCACTGGTCAATATTTTATTTACGTCCATTGTCTTGTTTTTGAATTAGATGCAATTCTTTTCTTTTTCCATAAAGGACTACTGTCCGCCTGAAGCCCCTTCGGTCTTGGCGATCAATTCATCCTCTACGGGGGAAATATTCACGAGCGCAAAACGCTTGATATTGTTGATGGTCATCTCATCCAGTATATCCACGGTATTTTTGTACGTAGATTCTTTATTGGGCTTGATTACCACTACCATATCGGCCTGTTTACACTCATCTTCGGCCTCAGCGCGGGTTTTTTCCCGGCCTCTGGCTTTGGATTCCGTGAGTTTTGTCTCCACACATTTCGGGTCATTCACGTAACGGCTGATCACATCTTTCTTTTTGTTGATGATAATCTGACGTAATTCGCTGAATTTCACCGATTTGAAATTGGAGGCATCGGGGGCTAGTTCGCCCTCATAATAATAGGCGGTATTGTCCTTGGCCAGGAGGATGGTTAAGGCGCCGGATTGCTTGGCTTTGTTTTGATCTTCGTCCTTTTCGGTATCCTTCGGCATGAACAGGTCCATTGTGGAGGGGCTGCTCATGGTTGTGGTAAAGATAAAGAACGTGATCAGCAAGAACCCGAGATCCACCATCGGTGTCATGTCGATACGGGTCGACATTTTTTTGGCCTTTTTCACACCCGGTCCTTTCTTATGACCGCTATCACCACCACCGGTATCTATACTTGCCATAAAATCTTTTTACAGGTTAAATAACTATTTACGTTGCGATAAAATAGCCTTGTTCAGGCGGTCACGATCCGTATTGGCAGGAACGCCTTCCGGTGTCGTTACCAGGTTGAACTTGTAAATATCATTCTTCTTAAAGGCGTTGAGCACCTGGTCGAAGATGGGATATTTGGTGTTGTTGTCTCCTTTGATCAGGTAGTTGGTCTTTTTCCCGGCCATAACGCTAATGGCGTCACGGATCCAGAAATAAAGTTCACCGCCCAGGGAGTCATTCACCGGGATGCCTGGCATTTTTACCCGCTTCATCTCCTCTTCGTTCATGGAGAGGTAGCTTTTCAGCTGGGCAATGGGCATTCCCACGGCTGGAACCTTGTTTTTGAATTTGGTCATTTCCTCCTGAGTCAGTCCCAGGTTACGGGTTGTGTTCATATTACTGATCACATCGTATTTAAGCTGGGGGCTGGCCTGGACCAACATTTCGAAGAAAACGCGTCCGGCGCTGTCCACGGAGACCAGAATGGCATCATTATCAGGCAACAATTCAGTAGACACAGAATTCGGCGTAGTAATTTCGGCCGCTTCCGGTGGCTTGAATTTGGTGGCCATGATAAAGAAGGTAAGGATCAGGAAGGCCACGTCCACAAAGGGGGTCATGTCCACATCCGTACTCTTCTTTGGTATCTTAACACTTGGCATGTTTCAAACATTTAATAATTGAGATTCAATTTTTACCTTTTTCCATAATCCGGAACCCTGCTATTATTTGTACAGGGAAGCGAAGCTCTGGGTCAGTGTAAAGCCTGATTCGTCAATGCCGTAAGTGATTGAATCGATCTTGGTAGTGAAAACGTTATACATGATCATCGCGATAGCCGAAGTACCGATACCGAGGGCGGTATTATACAGGGCTTCCGAGATACCAATCGCCAGGGCAGCTGCGTTTGAACCACCACCTTCATCGGAACCAAGGGCAGAGAAGGAGCGGATCATACCCATTACCGTACCCAACAGGGCGATCAGGGTACCTACCGAGGTGATCGTGGAAAGGAATACCAGGTTCTTTTGGAGCATGGGCAATTCGAGGGCAGTAGCTTCTTCTACTTCCTTCTGAATAGCCAATACCTTTTGTTCTGTATCCAGTTCATTATTCACGGTCATTTCTTTGTAACGACGGAGACCGGCGCGCATTACATTCGCTACGGAACCACGTTGTTTGTCGCACTCAGACAGAGCGGCTTCCACATTGCGGTTGGCCAGGTGATACTGTACTTTGCGGATGAAGTCGGCAATAGAGCCGCTACCCAATGCTTTACGAATGGTCAGCAAACGTTCGATAGAAAATACTACAACCATCAGGAACATACCGATCAGAAGGGGAACGATGATACCACCCTCATAGATACGGTGAAGAGCGTTCTTGGGTTCTTTGTGGTCAGGCCAGAATCCACCATCCTTATCGGGGATCCCAAATCCACTATCAGCGCCGAGTACAAAACGCCAAAAAGCGTAACCAGCAATAATACATAGAATGGGGGCAAGCCAGGAAATCGCATTCGAGCTTTTTTTCACTTGCACAGATGTCGCCTTAACTGTAGCTGCGGCAGTCGGTTTTGTGTCAGCCATGATCTTTGTTTTTAATTTTTAAGTTTAGAGAATTCAGTCCAGAATAAAGAGGTACAATTCTACTGAAAAAAGTTAATTACAAATTGGTACCTATTGGTTTTTTTTAAACAGGTGGTCAAGTTAATGATTTTTTAATAGGAAACAATTCTTTAGGTCAGAAAATAACCTGAGTTTGATCAGTGAATTACAGCTCTTTATGAGGGAAAAATAGCCTAACACCTATTCGTATCGGAGAGCCTCAATGGGATTGAGTTTCCCGGCTTTGAGTGCAGGATAGAGACCTGCCAGGAGTCCGACAAGGCTGCAAATGGCAATACCCAGCCCTACCCATTGCCAGGGGACCACAAATCCGGTGTTGAAAACCGTTGCGGCAAGGTTGCCCAGTAAAATACCTAATATGATACCAAACAAGGCTCCAAGGAGACTGATCAAAATAGCTTCGAGCAGGAATTGAAGACGGACGGAACTGCTTTTGCCACCAATGGCCTTTACCAACCCAACTTCCTTGGTTCTTTCCGTCACGGATACAAGCATAATATTCATCAGACCGATTGCGGCCCCGATAAGCGTGATCAATCCGATAACCGTGGCTGAAATGGTCAGAAAGCCAAGACTGTTGATGGCTTTCTCCGCCACACTATCATTTCGATCGATCACAAAATTATTTCCTTCTGTTGTGGTGAGTTTGCGTACAGCCCGAAATACCCCTTCTGATTCGCCCATGGCTTCTTCGACCTGATTCACCTGATCGGTCATGATGGCAAGGGTATAGGAGAAACCGGAATTGAATTGCTTTTTGGAATTGATATAGCCTGTAATGAAAATATTGTCACGGCTAAACCCAAAGGAAGATCCCCGACTGGCCAATACACCCAACACGCGATAGGGAATATTATTCATTCGCACAATGGCATTAACAGCCTTCTCTGGTTTTCCCTTAAAAAGGTTATTGGCCACATCATACCCCACAATACATACATAGCGCCCACTGTTCACATCTTGTATGCTCATGTTCCGACCAGCCAATAATTTAAATCCGTTCAGCGCGAGGTAATTTTCATCGGCCCCAAATACAAATACATTGGGACTTGTTTTCTTGGACTCAAAGGAGACGAGTCCATTTCGTTGGGCAAAGGCAGAAATGCCTACGGTTGCCGGAAATTTGAAATGTTGTTTGAAAAGCTCGGCCTCTTCTTTTGTGATAATCCGACCGATGCTTGATTTTTTTTCTTTCTTCTGTCCTTTCTTTTCTTTCTGAATCTCATTTCCGCCGCCACCAAAGCGAATATTCCGCTCCCGGTAACGAATGGTAAATCCATTGGCCCCCATGGTGGAAAAACTCTCCGTGAGTTTTTGGTTCATGGCCTTTATCGCGGTAATGATCCCGATAAGCGCCATGATCCCAACCGCGATGATCGCCACGGTGATACCGGTACGGAGCTTATTGCCTCGTACGGAACGCCAGGAGAGGGATAATATATCGCGGGTGACCATGGTGTAAAGGTAGGAAATTGGTTGGAGAGATGTTAGATGTTAGATGTTGGATGTTGGGTGACAGAAGGCCGTCATCCAACATCCAACATCCATCATCCAACTTCTGCTATTTTGGATCAAGAGCCTCATCAATCCTCGACACCAGGTCCTGCAGATGATAGCGGGTCATGGAATCGGGATTGGAAGAAGCGGCAGCACGGGCTTCGCTGCGCAATTGCGACAGATGGGCCCTAACAACGCTCTTGATGTCTGATTTGTCAATATTTGAACCACCCAGGCTAATTGCTCCGCCACCAAGAGAGATAGTCGGAGATGCCGGAGGATTGATCAGTCCGCTCAATTGAGACACATAGGATTTCTGCAGATTTCTGCGATAGATATCCACGGGCTTGTTCCCAGAGAGTTCGCTGAAAATTCCTTTCTTCAGGTCACCCAGCAAATCAGTGATCCGGTAAGCGGCTGTGCCGAGATTGGATTCAGCCTCTACCAGTTTGGTGAGTGTTCCTGTGCTCAACAATGAGCGCAACACATTGTCCTGGATGCCACCGATCACAGTAAGTCCGGATTGACCTGTACGGGCAAAAATGTCCTTATTGATCAACCAGGTTGGTGTGGTAAACAATTGCTGATTAAGGAAGGAAACAGCGCTTTGCTGGTTGGCTTTGGGTACGATCTCGTACACAGAGCCGGATTCCTCCACTGTTTTCGGTGTGCGGTAGATTCCACCTACATGACGGGATACATGTCCCATATAGCGGTTGAACTGACCACTCACCTGAGAATACATATTACGCAGGTTGCTGTAATCCTCATTGGGTTCTTTGGTCCACTCGGCCAATTGGGGAACGATACGCTGCAGGTTCTTGATACCATACTGACTGGCTTTGATATTATCACTGCTCAGGTCTTCTGACTGGCTACGTGGATCATCGCGATTGGCTTCCCCATCACCCCACCAGAGACGGCGGTTCTTGAGTTTTTCGATCACCCAGTTATTAACATGGGTTTTCTCGGCCTCGGGGCTGCTGTATTGAGGGAAACGACGGTAACCCCATTCAATGGCCCACTGGTCGTAATCACCGATCTTAGGGAACATACCCGCACGGGTAATATTGTCTTCAGGTTGGGCTACATAGTTGAAACGGGCATAGTCCATGATCGACGGGGTATGTCCATTGGCTTCTACCCATGCTTTGTTCCGCAGGTTCTCTACGGGTACAGTGGAGCTGGAACCAAAGTTGTGACGGAGACCAAGGGTATGTCCTACCTCATGTGAAGAAACAAAACGGATGAGTTCACCCATCAGTTCATCATCAAAATTCATTTTGCGGGCACCGGCATCGCTCATGGAAGCTTGTACCATGTACCAGTCGTGCACCAATTGCATTACATTGTGATACCAGTTGATATGGCTTTCCATGATCTCCCCACTACGCGGGTCAGCAATACTGGGGCCACTGGCATTGGGGATGGCGGATGATTTATAAACGATCGCTGAGTTACGGGCATCATCCAGGCTCCAGGTGCTATCCTCTTCCCATGTGGGGGCGCGTTTAGCCATGATGGCATTTTTGAAGCCGGCTTTTTCAAACGCAATTTTCCAATCATTCACGCCCTGCATCAGGTAGGGTACCCATTTTTCGGGGGTAGCAGGGTCAATATAAAACACAATGGGTTTCTTGGGCTCAACCAATTCACCACGCTTATATTTTTCCATATCCTCATCCTTAGGCTCGAGGCGCCATCTTTTAGCCAGGCGAATGGATTTTACACCCTGGGGATTGGCATCAAAATCGGTATACCCCACAGTGAAATAACCAACCCTGTCATCGTAATGACGGGCCTGCATGGGAACCTCGGGTAAAATAACCATGGAGCTATTCAGTTCTACGGTCAGGTTGCCGGTGGGGGCTGCCCCGCCAGCTGCGCCGGGTGAAGGAGCACGGCCATAGGTTTTCACGGTTCTGATCTCTACATTGATAGGGAAAGAACGCATGGAAACGATGTAGGATTTATCTGCCTGCATACCACCGATCGATAAAGCCCTTTTCAACCCGCTGTTGAAATAAAGAACTTCATTATCACTGGCCACAAAGCTGGTGACATCAATGACCGTGCTGGCTGAATCCTTTCCAAATGCCTTCACCTCAAAAGAGGCAACAATCGGCTGTACATTGGAATTGGAAACAGAACGGAACATCGGAGAAGAAGAATCCTTAGAATATTCGGCATAGGAAATTTCGCGCAGGAACACTCTGTCATCGGGTCCTTTTTCAAACCGTACTATATTCTCGCCGATCTGGTCGCCACCATAACCAAAGAATCCACCGGCACGCATTTCCGCAGCAGCCTTGGATAAACGATTAACCACCAGGATATCCCGGCCAAGCAGGGAATTTGGCACTTCAAAATAATATTTGTCTTCTACTTTGTGCACCGTGAACAGACCTTCATCAGATACTGCTTTGGCAGTAATGACTTCTTTATAAGGTTTGGGGCCGGTGGCAGGGCGCGCAGGCGGAGTGGGTTTCTTGGTGGTGTCCGCTACGGCCGGCGCGGCAGGTGGAGTGCCTGTACGGCGCTGTGCGAACATTGAAAAAGACAGCAAGGTAACCCCAGCAGCCAATATCAGTTTTTTGTGGTTCATGTGTTTAAGTTTTGGAAAAAAGGTTATTGACGAATATACTGGAATATGTATTCAATCGCCCTTCAGGGGGCCGTTTTCTTGATGAGAACAGTATAGGATGGATTAGCGGCAAAATCAGAAATAAAACCAATAGAGCAGCAGATTGGGGAACACCCCGATGGCCAGTACCAGAAAGGCCAGGATACCCAATACCCAGTGGAAGACAGGACCTGCCTCAAGCACAGCTCCCTCCCCTTCTTTAAAATACATGGCCTGTATAACCCGGAAATAATAATAAACGGAGATCACAGCCATGATCACCGCAAAGATGACCAGCCACAGATAACCTCCGGCTTCCAGGGTGGCTTTGAGTAAATAAAATTTAGACAAAAAACCTGCTGTAAGTGGTATACCTGCCAGTGACAGGAGGAAAACGGTGACGACACCGGCGAGAAATGGATGTTGCCGTGCCAGCCCGTTGAAACCGTCAAAGGTGTAATCTTTCATTTTTACCAATACGGCAAAGACACCGATCGTTGCCAGACTATATGCCGCTGTATAAAGCAGCAGGCCTTCCGTAGCTGTCGCATTGAGGGAGAAAATGGCCAGCATCATAAACCCGGCCTGGGCAATACTGGAATAAGCCAGCATGCGCTTGACACTCTGCTGAAATACCGCCGTGATATTGCCAATGAAAAGCGTGAGGGCGGCAATGATCGCGGCCATCAGTCGCCAATGTTGATGAATGGATTCAAATGCTCCGGAGAACAAACGCATGAACCCGATAAAGGCAGCGGCTTTAACGATCGTGGCCATGAAAGAAGTAAATACCGTAGGCGCCCCATCGTACACATCGGGTGTCCAGAAATGAAAGGGCGCTGCTGAAACTTTAAATGACATGGAGAACAACAACAACATCAAACCGGTCTGGGCCAGTGCTGAGGGTTTATCCGCGGATTTGATCAGCTGGTAAATATCAAAGGTTCCGGAAGCACCATACAATAAAGTGATCCCCATCAGCATCAAACCAGTGGAGAAAGCACCCAACAATAAATATTTTAAAGAAGCTTCATTGCTCTTGAGATTCTTTTTATCACTTCCGGTTAGGATATAAAGCGGAATGGAAATGATCTCAATCCCCAGGAAAAGAATCAACAGGGATTGAAAGGACGAAACCAATGCGATACCGGATAGAATAAAAAAGATCAGGGAAAAATATTCGGCATAATTCAAACCTACTTTTTCCATATCCCTGGCCGATAACAGGAAGAATAAAAAAGTACAGGTAAAGGCGATGGTATTAAAGAACAATGAAAAACGATCCGCATGGATCATATCATTTACCGGAAAGGAGACGGTGAACATACCCGTCATTTCCAATACGTTCATGATCAGGACAAAAAGCATCCCCAAGATGGCCAGGTTGCGGACCAGCTTGGAAGAGCGGACCAGGAAACTGGCGAACATCATCACAACGCCCATGATCGCTGAAAATAAAATTGCATTCATATCCTGTTATTTCCCTTAGCGGGTTAGTTAATTTTCCTGAAATTATTTTTTGATCATTGAACTGATATCTGTTTCCTTCAACAGATCGAATACGGCTTGTTTGGCTTCCTCGATCATAGGTTGGGGATAAACACCCAGCACCAGTATCACCACTACGATCACCACCAGGGCGATCTTTTCATTCCACCGAATATCTTTTACCATACCGGTCCGCTCTCCTACATTTCCATACAATACTTTCTGAATGGCCCGGAGGGTGTACACCGCTGAAAGAATGATACCAATACCTGCCATAACGGTAAATACCAGGGATAGATGAGAGGCATTGATATGCCAGCGTCCCAGTACTGTATAGTTACCGTCATAAGCTGTTGAAGTGAATACACCATTGAACATGAGGAATTCACCAACAAACCCATTGGTGAGCGGTAAGGCAATATTCGCCAGGGCAACGATCACAAACAAAATCGCCAGTGCAGGTGCCTGTTGGGCAATCCCTCCCAGTTCGGACATCCGACGGGTGCCAAATTGTTGTTCGATCCATTCGACCACGATCCAGAGGCCAATGATATTGATCCCGTGATTGAACATTTGAATGACCACGCCCTGTATACCTGTTTCGTTGCCGGCAAAAAGAGCGAGTGACATCAATCCAATATGCGCGATCGAAGAATAAGCGATCAATCGTTTCAGATCATCCTGTCGCATGGCGATCAGTGATGCATAGATGATACCGATCACCGATAAAAACGATGCGGAAACAGCCCAGTTGTTGACCCCAATGGGTAACAAAGGCAATAACCAGCGGATAACGGCAAACAATCCCATTTTTACCATCAAACCACTCAATACCATGGTGACGGCTGTTGGAGCCTGCTCATAGGTATCGGGTTGCCAGGTATGAAATGGGAAAACCGGCATCTTGATGGCAAAGGCGCCAAAGAAAAGCCAGAACAACCAGCTTTGGGTTCCACCGTTCAATACGGCTTCGTAAAAGGAGGTCTGTGCAAAAGATGAATCCGGTGTTTTGCTATATACATAGATGATGCCGACCAACATTAAAAGCGAACCGGCAAACGTATAAATAAAGAATTTGAAGGTGACCGGGATCCTTCTTTCTCCACCCCAGGTAGAGCAAAGAAAATAGACCGGTACCAGCGCGAGCTCCCAAAAGAAATAAAACAATAAGGCATCTGTAGCCAGAAACACGCCCATCAACCCGGCCTGTGTCAACAGTAGCAGACCAAAGAAACGATTGGGATTCTTGTATTCGTGTGTCCAGGTAGAAGCCAGGATCAGTGGATAAGCGGCGGCGGTCAATAAGGTCAGCAAGCGGGAGATACCATCAGCCTGTAAGGAAAATTTGGCGCCTAACATGGGGAGCCATTCGGCAGAAAAGGCGAGGCTGCCCGTATCCTTGGTCAATACTGCAGCCAATGCCACACCCAGCGTACCCAGTGAAGAAAGCATAGCCAATCCACGTGCACCTTGCCCGTTCCGAAGGAAGAAAGCAAGGGTTCCTGCAATCAGTGGAACCAATATGAGGAGGAAAGCGATCATACGTTGTTAGCGCTTATTTTTTAATAAAAAACTGGTACACAAAAAACAGGAGGATACTTACGACCATCAACAAAACATAACTCCCCACCTGCCCGCTTTGCACCAATCGTATCTGACGGCTGAGGTATTGAACACCCCGGCCAACATTATTGACAATAGCATCGATCCCGGTTCTTTCCATGCCTTCTTCCAGCCAATTCCCCAGGCTGGTGATCGGATGGACAATCACCTTGTCATAGAGTTCATCCACATACCATTTATTACCGAGGGTTTTACCCAGGGCTGTTTCTTTTTCTTCTTTGTATTTCGCATACCTGTTCCAGGCTAAACCGGTCATCAACAGTACAAGTGCTGTGGAAGTACCCATCAACATCCATTCGGTGCTATGGGAAACCGTATGCCCCTCCTGCAACGGAATTACCGGAGCCAGAAAATGAGAGATGCGTTCACCACCTTCCATTATTATTTCAGGAATGCCAACCCAGCCGCCCACGATGGAAAGTATGGCGAGGATGACAAGGGGTATTGTCATGGCAGCCGGGCTTTCATGCAAATGGTGTTCCTGCTCATGGGTACCCCGGAAGGAACCATGAAATGTGGTAAAGAACAAACGGAACATATAAAAGGCAGTCAGCATGGCCCCGCCCAATGCAAGGTAATATACCACCTGATGGAACATGCCTTCGTGCGCAAATGCGCTCAATAGAATTGCGTCTTTGGAAAAGAAACCAGAGAATGGAGGAATACCTGCAATGGCAATACAACCGATCAGGAAGGTCCAGTAGGTGATGGGCATTTTTTCTTTTAATCCTCCCATCCGTCGGATATCCTGTTCGCCACCCATGGCATGGATCACACTACCTGAACCCAGGAAGAGCAGGGCTTTGAAGAAGGCATGTGTCATAACATGAAATACCGCTGCTACATAAGCGCCGGTACCCAGCGCAATGAACATATAACCCAATTGGCTGACGGTGGAATAAGCCAACACTTTTTTAATATCATTTTGGCGAAGCGCAATTGAGGCCGCCAATAAGGCCGTGGCCAAACCGATCACGGTGATCACGGTTTGTGTAACCGGCGAAGCAGTAAACAATACATTGCTCCTTGCGATCATATAGATACCCGCGGTTACCATCGTGGCGGCATGGATAAGGGCGGATACTGGTGTGGGCCCTGCCATCGCATCGGGCAACCAGGTATAGAGTGGAATCTGGGCACTCTTACCAGTGGCGCCAACAAACAACAATAAGGTAATGATGGTGATATCGGTACCGCTCAGGGTTTGCAGGGAGCTGAATACATCACTGTAGTTCGCTGAACCTACCTTGGCAAACAACCAGAATACGGCCAATAGAAAACCCAGGTCACCGATCCGGTTCATGACAAAGGCCTTGCGGGCCGCGTAGTTATAATCATTGTTCTTAAACCAGTAACCGATCAGCAGATAGGAACACAACCCTACCCCTTCCCAACCGATGAACATGACCACGAAATTGGCGCCCATAACGAGCAGCAACATGGAGAATACAAAAAGATTGAGATAGGCGAAATACCTGCCATAGTGTTCCGTTGGTTCACTGTGCATGTAAGAGGCCGAATACACATGGATCAGAAAACCTACACCTGTGATGATCAGCAGAAAAAGAGAAGAGAGTGCATCTACCTGAAAATCGAAGGGGATATGGATATTGCCCACCCGGATAAAATCAAAATAATGGACCACGCCTGAACCGGTTTGTCCGCCCCGTACATCCAGGAAAAGGATGAGACTGAACACAAAGGAAGCCAGTATGACCCCGCTGCCAATGGTGGCAATGACCGATTTGGACAACCATTTCCTACCCAACCCATTGATCAGGAAACCCACCAGGGGGAGTAAGGGAATAAGCCATGCAAACTGTAAAATATGTTCCATAAAATGATCCGGTCTTTAATTTTTCAGCCTGTTTAAAAAGTTGACATCCACCGAATGGATGTTCCGGTACATCATCACAATGATCGCCAATCCAACCGCCACTTCTGCTGCAGCCACCACCATGATAAAAAACACGAAGAGCTGCCCCTCTGTTCCGGCTGTTACAGCCCCTGCCGCAGCTTTGAGGTGGTGCATTTTTGAAAAGGCAACCAACAGCAAATTGACCGCATTGAGCATAAGCTCAATACACATGAAGATGATGATGGCATTGCGTCGTGTCAATACCCCGGTAATGCCAATGGCAAAAAGGGCAAGTGACAGGAATATGTAATAGTTGATCTCCATTTGCTTAATCTTTTTTACCGATGACAACAGCCCCTACCATGGCGCTGAGAAAAAGTATGCTACTGACCTCAAAGGGTATCACGTATTCATTGAAGAGGGCCTTGCCCAGGTTTTCGATCAATCCAATATCGCCATACCCGGTTTGGGCTTTATCCATTTTTATATCAATATCCTTTAGGGCAGCAACGAGCACGAGCAGTAGGGTACCTCCTGCCACCGCGCCGGCCAGTTTCACCAGCTTATTCTTACGGGGCTCGGAATCTTTTTTCAGGTCCATTAACATCAGTACATAGAGGAACAGTACCATGATGGCTCCCGCGTAAACAATAATATTCACCACCGCGAGGAACTGGGCGTTGAGTAAGAGATAGTGTCCGGAAATGGAGAAAAAGGTCATGATCAACCAGATCACACTATAGATGGGGTTCTTTCGGGTGATCATCATCAACGCACTGAGCAACGCCAGCGCGGTAAGAAACCAAAATAGTATTGTAGTTATGTTCATGTTAGTTGGTGTTGGCTATTACTAAAAGCGAATGGCTAAAAGCTTTTAGCTGACTGACTGCCTTTCCCCTCTTGCTTTCGCAAAACCCTCCGGGTCATTTTTTGGATGGGGGATCAACAGGTTATCTTTCCCATAAATAAATCCTTTTCTACCATAATTCGCCGGGGCAAAGGTCTGTGATAAATAGATCGCATCCTTTGGACAGGCCTCCTCGCATAAGCCACAGAAAATACAGCGCAGCATGTTGATCTCATATTTGGCTGCATATTTCTCTTCGCGGTACAGGTTCTCTTCGCCTTTCTGTCTTTCGGCGGCTTCCATCGTGATCGCTTCCGCCGGACAAGCCACAGCGCAAAGTCCACAGGCTGTACAACGCTCTCTTCCTTCCTCATCCCTGTTCAGGATATGCAGCCCGCGAAAGACCTGGCTAAAGCTTCGTTTCTCTTCCGGATACCGGATCGTTGGTTTTCGCTTGAAGATATGGCTAAACGTAACAGCCATTCCTTTGGCGATATTCCAAACATAGAGCTTTTCCACCCAGGTCATGGGTTTGCGATCTACGGGTTTTGCTCTGTTGGTTAACGCGTTCATGCTTTTTAAGCTTTTAGCTACTAGCTTTTGGCTATTAGCTTATTCATAATACTTTGAGTTCTAATTATACCTGCTTATATAAATTCTAACTAAAGGCTAAAAGCTACTAGCTATTAGCCAATAGCTAATTCCTCCATAATACCACCAGTGCCGTGATCAGCATATTGATCAGGGCAAGGGGGATCAAATTCTTCCATCCCAGGTTCATCAACTGATCATACCGGAAACGGGGAATCGTCCACCGGATCCACATGAATATGAATACAAAGATCAGGGCCTTGGTCATCAATACTCCAAATCCGATCAATCCTACCCACCAATGGTCGCCCCAGGCGGCCTCATTTACAAAGGGTATATCATATCCACCAAAGTACAGAGTGGACATCATGACGCCGCTCATGAACATGTTGATGTATTCTGCAAAAAGATAGAATCCAAGTTTCATCGAGGAATATTCCTGATGATAACCAAAGTTCAATTCGTTCTCTGCCTCGGGGAGGTCAAAAGGCGTCCGGTTACATTCCGCGAGGGCACATACAAAAAAGATGAAGAAGCCCAGGGGTTGGTAAATGATATTCCAATTGAACAGGCCTTCCGCTTGTTGTCCCACGATCCCGCTAAGGCGTAAAGTACCTGTTATCATCAGCAGGGAAATGACGGATAATCCCATGGGTATTTCATAGGAGATCATCTGGGAAGCACCACGAATACCCGCAAGCAAAGAGAATTTATTATTGGAAGCCCATCCTCCGATCATGATACCATATACCCCCATACTGACCACGGCAAAAGAATATAACAAAGCCACATTGATATCCGCGATCTGAAGAGCTACCTTTCTGCCTGCAATATCAATGGTGGCCCCCCAGGGAATCACAGCACTGGTCATCAGGGCGGTCACCATGGCCAATCCGGGCCCAAGTACAAAAAGGAACTTGGCGGCTGAATTGGGGATGATCTCTTCCTTCATGAATAATTTAAGTCCATCGGCGAGGGGTTGAAACAGTCCAAACGGTCCGGCCCGGTTGGGTCCCAGCCTGTCCTGAATCACAGCCGCTACTTTACGCTCACCCCAGGTAGCATACATGGCTGTAACGAGGCACACGGTTACAATAAAAAGGATGAGTATCGCTTTTTCCAGTAACAATAACCACGGAATCGTCAACAGGTCCATCAGGCTTTATTTTTTTCTTTTGAAAATGTGGCTCCGGTGGCAGGGCCATTGATCTTGCTCAGGTCCACCGAAGGATCATTCACCTCGCTCACGTCATGAATATCCATCAATAATTTGGGTGCCCTTCCTCCCATCACTTTGGCCACCGTTTCTTCCGGTTTCACCAGGGTCTTATATTTATTGGCCGAGATCACGGAGTGACGGCTGATATTCGCCGGCCCTTCGATCACCCAATCGTTCAGGTCTTTTTTCTCAAACCGACATTCGTTACAGATCCATCCGGTTTGGCCCGGTGTGGAATCCTCCACTTCTCCCCATTGATCCTTGCGTGCGGTGACACGCAATACCTCTTCGCCACGCAACCAGAGTTGAGTTTTACCACAACATTTGCTGCATTCACGGTGAGCATTCACGGGTTTGGTAAACCATACCCGGTTCTTAAAGCGGAAGGTTTTATCGGTCAACGCACCTACAGGGCAAACATCAATTACATTCCCGATGAAATCGTTGGTCAGTGCTTTCTCTATTTGTGTGGCGATCTGAGCATGGTCACCCCGGTCGAGGACACCATGTTCGCGTTTGGCAGTGAGTTGATCAGCTACATACACACAACGATAGCAAAGGATACAGCGTGTCATATGGAGCTGGATATAGGGACCGAGATCGTGTTTCTCAAAAGTCCGGCGGCCAAACTCATAGCGTGTGCCTTCTTTACCGTGTTCATACCCGAGGTCTTGCAGGTGACATTCCCCGGCCTGATCACAGATCGGGCAATCGAGCGGGTGATTGAGTAAAAGAAATTCGACCACGCCGGCACGTGCATCCTGCACTCTTTCCGAAGTAATGTTTTTTATTTCCATACCATCCATTACCGTGGTACGGCAACTGGCCATCAGTTTGGGCATGGGGCGCGGATCTTTTTCTGATCCTTTGGATACTTCTACCAGACAGGTACGGCATTTTCCCCCGCTCCCTTTCAATTTGCTGTAATAGCACATCGCAGGCGGAGTCACATCCCCACCGATCTTGCGTGCCGCCTCAAGAATCGTAGTCCCTGGCGCCACCTCAATGGAGATGTTATCGATCGTTATTTTAAATAGTTGCTCAGACATATTTTTTTTATTTCTCGCAGCGGGCGCTAAGTTTTAAGCGGACGCAGCGGCAACCCTTATTACAAATTATTAGCGATTCTTTTTATTCCCGTTCTTAACATTACTACATTAAAATTAATCAAGAGTCCAAGTCGGATATTTGCCAATTTTAAGTATGTTAATACTTGTTTAAAATGTACCTCCGCAAATCCCTCGGTACTTTTAAATTCTAATAACACTTTATTATCCAATATCACATCTGCCCTAAAGCCAACTTCCAATTTCACTTCTTCATGAATAAGTGGAATACCTTGTTGTCTTTTAAAAGGAATTCCTGTTTTTTCCCATTCGTAGCAAAAGAGCTCTTCGTAAACACTCTCAAAAAGTCCTGGACCATATTTCTTATGTAATTCAAAACAGATATCCAGGGCCATAGAGGCCATTTCATTCTCTGCCATTTTCACAAGGTTAAGGTTTAAAA
Organism: Chitinophagales bacterium; assembly: GCA_017303415.1. NCBI lineage: Bacteria > Pseudomonadati > Bacteroidota > Chitinophagia > Chitinophagales > Chitinophagales bacterium. The sequence continues at coordinate 1,426,944 of JAFLBJ010000001.1, read as the reverse complement.
ATATAAGACAGCCGCCGCGTCCGCCAAAAAACTCTGCGTGCGCCGCGAGAAATACTAAACTTCCATCAACTTCAACGGATTAGCATAACCCGCCAATCCATAATTTCTCTTCAAACAATCTGCCGGATTATCCACATGCCACTCAAACTCATCCCTGAAATGTCTTATGGCTGCCGCTACCGGCCAGGCAGCCGCATCTCCCAACGGACAAATCGTATTTCCTTCGATCTTACGTTGAATATCCCACAACAGATCAATATCACTCTTCTTTCCTTTTCCCTGATCAATATTCAATAAGATCTTCTCCATCCAACCTGTTCCCTCCCGGCACGGGCTACATTGTCCACAGCTTTCATGACGATAGAACCGGGCCAGGGTATAGGTATGTTTTACCACACATTGATCTTCATCCATCACAATAAATCCACCCGAACCCATCATCGAACCGGTGGCAAAGCCACCATCCGACAGGCTCTCATAGTTCATATACCTTGTTTCGCCTTTGGCGGTCTTTAACAATAGGTTCGCGGGTAAAATAGGTACGGAGGAACCACCGGGGATACAGGCTTTCAGCCTTCTTCCGTTGGCGATACCACCACAATATTCATCGCTATAGATAAATTCCTCTACACTGATCGTCATATCGATCTCATACACCCCGGGTTTATTGATATTGCCACAGGCGGAAATAAGTTTGGTCCCGGTGGAACGACCTACCCCGATCTTGGCATATTCCTCGCCCCCTTCGTTGATGATGGGTACAACCGCTGCAATGGTCTCCACATTGTTTACCACAGTCGGACAATCCCACAATCCTTTTACGGCCGGGAAGGGTGGTTTGATCCGTGGATTACCTCTTTTTCCTTCGAGTGATTCGATCAAAGCTGTTTCTTCCCCACAGATATAAGCACCGGCACCACGTTGAACATATATCTCACAATCAAATCCGGTTCCCAAAATATTCTTTCCTAACCAACCATTGTTTCGGGCTTCGGCAATCGCCTGCTCCAGAATGTCCACGATCCACGCATACTCTCCACGGATATAGATATAAGAGCGATTCGATCCTAATGCAAAAGAAGAAACGATCATTCCCTCGATCAGCAAATGGGGAATGAATTCCATCAGGTATCGGTCCTTAAACGTTCCAGGCTCACTTTCATCGGCATTCACCACCAGATAACGGGGAACTCCTTCCGGTTTGGCCAGAAAACTCCATTTCATACCCGTAGGGAAACCGGCCCCGCCACGTCCCCTCAACCCACTCTTCTTAACTTCTTCGGTAACAGCATCCGGGTTCATGGTCTTCAATGCTTTCTCCACGCTACGGTACCCCCCTTCGCGGCGGTACACTTCATAGCCCCGAATGCCTTCGACATGTGCTTTATCCAGTAATAATTTTCGACCCATTGTTATGGTTGTATTTTTTCTTGAGACAAAAAACCAAAAGCGGTTAGCTATCAGCCTTTAGTCTTTCGCTTATACTTTGACGGCCTGTCTTGCCATTAATTTCCACTCCTTCTTTTGTTTTGTCCAGACCAGCACGACCATCAGTTTCAGGATTCTTTGCTGGTTATCCGGTGTCAATTCCGTAGCTGTCATCACATGGCGTGTAACCGCCGTTGTCCCTTCTATCTGTACCTGAATCCCTTCGATCTGGAGGTCCTGGTATATGGTTCGGTTACGCACAATCCCCCGGATCGCTTCCTGTCTGTTTTCTACTTTTCCGCTGGAATGTCCATACGAAACAACAGAGCTAAATAATTTTTCCAATACAAGGCTATCCTTTGTACCAAAAACAGTCTGGTGCAGGAGCCTGGTATTGGCCAATACTTTGATCTCTTCTTTATTCTGCGCGTAACCGCTGATCAAAAGGAATAAAGGCAATATGGTTAATAATCTGCGCATGATCAATTTTGGGCAACAGTCAGGTTATTACATTCCTGAATAAGTTGATCCACTCTTTCTTTGGTCAGGTGTTCACGGTAATGTTTCCCCAACTGCATCATAGGAGCATATCCGCAAGCCCCCAGACATTCCACTGTTTTCAGGGTAAACATACCATCTGCGGTGGTTTCACCCGGGCGGATACCCAGTTTTTCATAGATATAATCCACGATACCGTCTGAGCCACGCAACATACAAGGACCGGTCTGGCAAACTTCGAACAGGTATTTTCCAACCGGTTTCAGGTTGAACATGCTGTAAAAAGTGGCTACTTCATATACCTCTATCGGCTCCAGCGAAAGCAAGGAGGCCACGTAGTCCATGGTATCCGAACTTAGCCAGCCACCAAATTCTTCCTGGGCCAGATGAAGCACGGGTATCAGCGCACTTTTTTGCTTTCCTTCCGGATAGCGGGCAATGATCGTTTGTACTTCCTGTAACTTATGTGCTGAAAATTGCATTTTACGATTTTCTTTCAATTTGTTTTTATTCTTGTTGGATGTTGGATGACGGATCCTGAAATAATTATTTTTTTTCATGAAACTCTCTCCCTCTGTCCTCTGTCCTCTGTCATCTGTCCTCTGTCATCCAACATCCATCATCCATCATCCATCATCCAATATCCAACCTCCTCCACCCTACGCATCCATCTCCCCCGCGATCAAATTCAAACTACTCAGGGTGATCACGGCATCACTTAACATTCCGCCTTTCACCAATTCTTCAAACGATTGATAATACACAAAACAGGGCCGACGGAAATGCAACCGGAATGGTGCGCGTCCGCCATCACTGATCAGGTAGAAGCCCAATTCTCCATTGGCTCCTTCCACCGATTGGTATACTTCACCTGAAGGCATTTCACTTTCACCCATGATGATCTTGAAGTGATAGATCAGGGCCTCCATTTTCGTGTACACATCTTTTTTCTCCGGAAGATAATAGGCCGGTGCATCTGCGTGATAGAGGGTAGCTTCCTCTCCTTTCAGGTCCTGGATTTTACGCAGGGCCTGTTCAATGATCGAAAGCGACTCCCACATTTCCTGATTGCGTACCTGCCAACGATCAAAATTATCTCCGGTGGTACCGGTGGGTATGGTGAAATCAAAATCTTCGTAGCTGCTGTACGGTGAATGTACCCGGACATCATAATCCACACCAGCGGCGCGCAGGTTGGGTCCGGTAAACCCATAGTTCAGGGCGCGGTCAGCACCAATACCTCCTGATCCCTGTGTTCTCTCCATAAAAATGCGGTTGCGCTCAAACAGGGATATGAATTCTTTTAAAACGGCCGGATATTCCTTCAGGAATTTATCGATCTTCTGGAAAGCGATATCGTTGAAATCGCGTTCGAAGCCACCGATACGCCCAATATTTGTCGTTAACCGGGATCCGCAAACCTCTTCATAAATCTCATAGATCAATTCGCGGTATTGCATCACATACAGGAATCCGGTATAGGCTCCCGTATCCACACCTACAATGGAGTTACAGATCAGGTGGTCGGCGATACGCGCCAGTTCCATCACGATCACGCGCAGGTAATCTACCCGCTTGGGTGTTTTAACCCCTAATAATTTTTCGCAGGTCAGGTGCCAGCCCATATTGTTGATGGGGCTGCTGCAATAGTTCAAACGATCGGTAAGTGGGGTGATCTGGTAGAGTGGCCTTCTTTCAGCGATCTTTTCAAAGGCCCGGTGGATATACCCTACCGTTTGCTCAGCAGAAACGACACGCTCCCCATCCAGTTCCAGAATATTCTGAAACACACCATGGGTGGCCGGGTGGGTGGGCCCCAGATTGAGGGTGATCGTCTGTTTCTCTATACTTCCTTCCGGAAGTTTAATATTGTGTGACATTGGTTCTATTAGGTGCTAATATCTAATAGCTTTTAGCGATTAGTTTTTAGCTATTAACTTATTGTTATCGGCCGAACATATCATCGTCTTTATCCCTTCTTGTCTGGTCTTCCAGCGGGTACTCTTTTCGTAATGGGAAATAATCCATTTCATCCACATTCAAAATACGTTTCAGGTTGGGATGTCCAACAAAACGGATCCCAAAGAAATCATAGGTCTCCCGTTCCATCCAATTGGCGGAAGAGAATAAACCAGTGGCGGTAAATACATCTGGTTGATCTATGGAGGTGTACACCCGAAAACGAATACGAACATTCTCTACCAGGTTATGCAAGTGGTAGACCACCGCCAGTTCCTCTCCGGTCCGGTCGGGATAATGCACCCCGGTCAGATCGGTCAGGAAACGAAAGCCCAGATCAGCTTCATCATGTAAAAAATTAAGCACCTTCAGGTTGATCTCCTTGGGTGCTTCAATACTGAGCATACCATATGATTCCTCCATGGAGGTGATCTGCTCTCCAAACTTCTCCGTTAGTCTTGATTTTATATGATCTGTGGTCAAACCCATGTTTTTATATTATCACATTATCCCATAGCTTCCCAACAGTGCCTTATATTCATCGCTGTTGCGTCGGCGAATGCTTTCATTACCCACCAGGTCCTGTATCCGCATAAACCCGTCAATAATGGCTTCGGGCCTGGGCGGGCAACCAGGCACATACACATCTACTGGTACAACCTGATCGATCCCTTGTAACACAGAATAGGTGTCAAAAATTCCACCGCTGGAGGCACAAGCCCCTACGGCCAATACCCAGCGAGGTTCTGCCATTTGCAGGTAAACCTGTTTTACAACAGGCCCCATTTTCTTGGCGATGGTACCCATTACCATCAGGAGGTCGCACTGGCGGGGAGAGAATCCCACGCGCTCAGCCCCAAACCGGGCCAGGTCATAGTGCGAAGCCATCGTGGCCATGAATTCGATCCCGCAACAGGAAGTGGCAAAAGGCAGGGGCCAGATGGAATTCTTCCGGGCCAGACCGACCACATCACTCAGTTTGGCGGCAAAGAACCCCTCTCCCTGGTAGCCATCCGGCATGTTGACCACGGAGATATCCGATTCCAGTTTCTTGGGGAGAATATTATATGATACAGGACGCATTGGCGAATTTTTGAGTTAACCAAACCTTGCTTCGTTCTAAACCTTTCATTATTAACAGCTATAAAGGCTCCTGGTTCGGGAAATCACCAGGAATTCCGTTTCTGGCCACTTGTTAGTCTTCCCATTTAAGCGCACCCTTCTTCACGATATATATGAATCCGCAAAGGAAGAATCCAATAAACATTAAAACAGCTAAAAAACCCTGCCATCCCAGTGCCTTCAGGTTTACGGCATAGGGATAAAAGAAGATCACCTCCACATCAAACAACACAAAGAGGATGGCAACAAGAAAATACTTGATCGCCATGGGTTGACGAGCTTCCCCGTGAGATTCAATACCGCTGGCGAATGATTGAAGTTTATCGGCTGTTTTGCGGCGCGGCCCCAGCATATGGGTGGCCCAGAGCAAAAATCCGATCAGGCCTACTACAATGCCCATTTGAAGGGCCACGGGTATATAACTTCCGGTGGTATTGATACCCAATAAGTAAGCAGTAAAATGGGTTGGTAGATCGTTAAGCATAATTAATCCAGGTGATCGGGTAGCAAAAATAAGGCAGGGGTAGGAAAATACCATAAAAACAAAAAAGCCAATGGGCACAAAAGGCGCCACTGGCTTTCAGCTATGAAGAGATACACTTCTATTTGCTACGCGGTCCTGAACCGGATCCACCGGGACGGCCTGTAGCGCCGTTTCCAATGGATTTCTGGATCGCTTCCATATTCTTCCTGATATTCTCGTTTGTGGGATCGAGATAGAGGAATTTCTGGAGATATTCAGCGGCCTTGGGCAGGTCCTTACCCACCTCTGTATTCACATGGAAGGTGGCCAGTACTGCCAGGGTTTGCATGATGGAAGACTTATTCTTAACGGAATCTTTATACAGCACATCCAGCAATTTGACCCCCGTTTTGGCAAATTCACCAATGGTCATCGCAGTATCGCTTGCTCTTTCCGCATTGAATTTCCATTGCCAGCCGTAGGTTTCTTCAGGCCAGTTCTCGGCATATTTGGAAAACATTTCAATGGCTTTAGGATAGTTGCCACAGAAATAGTATTCCAGACCTGGATCGAACACATCGCGCTGGTTTGGAGCGGGGGTCAATTTATAAGCTTCGTAGTACAATTCGGCTGCTTTGCAACGGTTCTTTGCTTTTTTGAAGACATCCGCTCCCTCTTTAAGGGAAGCTATTTTGCTTTGAATCGAGGTATCCAGTTTCACACCTTCCAGGATGGCATCAAAGGCCTGATCTTCCTGACCGGGTATTTTCAGGTACACAAGGGCTTTTAGTTTATAGTCCTCAGAAATTTGGTTCTCCACCTTTTCTTTGGCGAAATAGGTATCAACATATTCCTTGGCGCCCACTGTATCCCCTTTTCCAACAAGGCTGTAAGCGATCATCTTGTACACTTTGGCTTTCATTTCGGGGTCACCCGCGTTGATCATGGCCTTGGCATCAAGGATTGCCTCATCATATTCCTTCTTGGCATAGTGTGTTTGCACTTTGAAATAGGAATTATTGATATCCGGATCGGCATTCTGCTGGTATTTCTGGGCATATTCTTCAGCACGGTCGTAGTTCCCTGTACCGAGAAAATAATAGTACAGATCATAGTAGGCGGGAGCAAAAGTGGGATCAGCATCCACCGCATTGTTCATATGCTCCGACCAAACGATCCAGTTCTTTTGTGTTTCGAAGAGTTTGGCGGTACGGTAATGCCCGATCGCAAATTTAGGGTCGAGCTTCACTGCATTTTGGTATGCCTGATAGGCTTCTCCACCGGCCTGACCGGGGTAGGCTTTACGAAAAGCATTTCCCAGATTAAGATAGATATCGGGGTTCTTTGATTCTTTGGAGGCCGCTTCTTTCAATCGCTCGATGGCATAGGCCAGATCACCATATTTGGCATCGGTATTGGCACGGCCAATGGCATTGAGGATCTCAGGGTCGTTTCCTTTCTTCTTGTTGGTGGTCATGGTCAGGGCTGTTTCAAAGCGCTGATGGGCTTCATTGGTCTTTGATTGATCATAAAGCTCGGCATGACCCATCCCAACCAGGATCATGGGCGCATTGCCATTGGTCCCAAGTGTTTTTTCATACAGGGCTTTTGCACCGGCTATATTGTCGGTCTGGATCATGGTTTGACCCATCCAGTATATAGCATCCAGGTTATTTGGATTGGCTGCGATCAATTTTTCAAAAACGGCTTTCGCACTCTTAAAGCGTTGCTTGTACAGATCATCGATCCCTTCTTGCAGGGACTGTGCCCGAAGGCCGGTGATCCCCAAGATTCCCACGATAAGTAGTACTAATTGTTTTCTCTTCATTGCTTTAAAATTTCAAAATTTAGAAGTGTATAAAAATAGCTATTTATTTTTCACGAACAGCGGCTCTGCGGATATTGAACTGCATTTTCGCTGGAAGCAAATACGATCGTTTAAAGATCAACTGCCCCCGTTCTCCTAACATAAAGTCCGCAAAACCATGCCCTAATCCACTGTGTGTCTCTTTTAAAATATAAACAATCCGGCGGGTCATCGGATACCTGCCTGTGTAAATATTTGCCTGCCAGGGTTTTATAAAATCTGTCGAATCATCCCGGCTTTGGAGAAGGGCCATATCCACTTTTGTCAAAAAACTTTCTTGTTTTGGGTCTTCCGGGTTTCCTACCCAGCTAACCCCCAGGAACCCGATCGCATCTTTTGTTCTGGCTACATATTCGATCACCTGTTCGCTGGTATTGGCGGCTACCGCTTGTTTGGTCAGCGAGTCGCCTCTCAACACTGAATCGATGATAAAACTGATCGTACTGGTTGCACGGAGGCCATCAAAAACCGGGATTAAATTTTTCTTAAATTTCCCTGTGAGCACTTGTTTAAGTTCCCCCATGGTGAATTGCTTGAATTCTGAATCAGGATGAACGATCACTACTACTGCATCGTAGGCCATCGTCATTTGGGTGGTCACTACCTGCATGGAATCCATGATCATCTGCTTTTCCGCAGGGGAAATAGCTCTGGCTACAATCACCATCCGTACACTGTCATTCATCAGGTCTTCCAGGCAGGCTGCTTCAGGCTTGTATTGTACATTGATCTTTTTCGCTGAGTTGACCGAGTTGTCAGATTCAAATACCAGAATATGCGAATCAATCACTGGTTTAAAGGATTCATCCACACTGATCGTGATCGTACCGGATTTACGGGTATCGGAAGGAACTGGTTTTGATTTCTGCCCGGTATTTTCTCCGCAGGAGGAAGTGAACCCGCTTAACAGGAAGAGATAGGCCATCCACCGGCTTCCAATCGCCTGATATGTATGCCATCCTTTCATGATCATTGTTTGTGGGTAAATCCCCGGTAAAGGCGAAAGCCGCCATACAGGATGGCAGCAACGCCGAATATAATAGTCAGTATGGGATCGTCATCCAATCGTCCCCCAAAACTTAGATTCAATTGTTTGCGAAAGAGAAAGGCCAATCCCAAAACAGTCCACAAAAGACCCATCACATAATTATAAATGGTCTGCGGAGAGAGGCCGGATCTGTTTTTTTCTTTTTCCACTGATCAAATTCAGATTTATTTACGAAGGGTGGAAAGATAAATAAAAATTACTCTTCCAGGCCTATAAAAGTTACTGGTTGGGTGAAATACATGGAAATAGATTGGCCGTTTTGTTTGCCCGGATTCCAGGCAGGCATTTTCCGCACCACCCGTATCACTTCCTGATCCAGCTCCCGTCCTCCGCTTTTTACGATCTCCCATTGGGAAATCCGACCATCCAGGTCCACCAGAAATTTGATCATAACAGTCACCTGTGTCCCGGGTTCAAGATCTTCCGGTGTACGTAAATGTTTGCGTAAAAAATTCATCATCGACTCGGTTCCACCGGGAAAGGAAGGAGCAAAACTGGGACCGAATTCCTGGGGTTTCTCAGGTGTTTCCGGTGCCTGAATGCCGCCTCCGGTAATGTCATCACCTGCTTTTTGGTTGGGGTCAGTCGGCGGCTTTCCGTCAACGGTCTTATCGGAAACCACCGAAGTATTCAGCATATCCAAATCAGGCATATCAGCAACCTTATCATCATCCACAATCTGAATGTTACTTACACTCTTTACCTGTTTTACCTGTTCGGCAGGTTTCGGTTGTTCTGGTTCCTTTGGCTTTTCTTTGGGAAGCTCAACGGTTTTCAAAATCACCGAGTCACGGACCGATACCGTAGCCGATACACTCTTATTCTCTCCCAATGAAGTCAATGTAAAAAACAATCCGGCTGCTAAAAATGTCGTCACCATTGCTTTTAGCAACCGGTTGTTATAATTACGGCGCAAGGCATAGGCGCCATAGTTCTTGTTGCGGTGCTCGAAAATAATATCGAGCATATCCGCTTTGAGGATCTCTGCGTTCGTCATGGCTATACTTTTTATTGAGATGCGGAGGGGGGAGAATTCCATATTTTTGGATGGTGGTTGTTGGATGATGGATGATGGATGATGGATGATGGATGTTGGATGTTGGTTGTTAATCAATAATTGACAGACCAAAATTTTGATAGCATAGCTAACCACCATCATCCAACATCCAACATCCAACATCCACCAACCAACCTCAAATCACAACACCTATGCGCATCCTCATGGTCTGTCTCGGAAATATCTGTCGTTCTCCCCTGGCGGAAGGCATTTTGCAACACAAAGCAGATGAAGCCGGATTGAATTGGATCGTTGAAAGCGCTGGCACCAATGGCTATCATAATGGAGAGGCACCCCATCATCTTTCACAAAAAGTGGCACGGTTGAATGGAATAGATATCAGCCAGCAGCGTTCGCGTAAACTTCATCCGGATGATTTTGATAAATATGATAAGATCTATGTGATGGCGGAAGAAGTGCTGGATGATATAAAGCGTTTGGCTAAGAATAAATTTGATCCGGCCAAGACAGAATTTCTGATGAATGAACTTCATCCCGGAAAAAACCTGGATATACCCGATCCCTGGTATGGGCCAGAACCGGGTTATCATGAAGTATTCAAAATGATCGAGGAGGCCTGCGAGGCGCTCATCCGGAATCATACTGCCGGTTAATACTCCGTGTCCTTTGTGTCTCCTTTGTGTCCTTCGTGTCCTCCTACGACAGGCTTGCGTAGGAGGACACGAAGGACACAAAGGAGACACAAAGGACACGAAGGGGGCAAATGCTAAAAATCACCAAATCCTGATCTATCTTTGCGCCCATGGCAAAACCCCAGGTTTCCCTCCCTCAAGGCACACGCGATTTTGGTCCGGATGTGGTTCGAAAAAGGCAGTTTATTTTTACCACCCTTCGTACTGTTTTCGAGCTATACGGCTTTCAGCCCCTGGAAACACCTGCCATGGAAAATCTGGATACCCTGATGGGGAAATATGGTGATGAAGGGGATAAACTCATTTTCAAAATCCTGAATAACGGGTTGAATGACCCAAAGAATACAGAGAAGGCCAGTGCTGCCTTTCAACAGGTACTGGCTGGTAAAAATGACAAAAACCTTACTGAAAGGGCCCTTCGGTATGACCTGACCATTCCCTTTGCCCGGTATGTAGCCATGAACCAGGGTCAACTTGTCTTCCCTTTTAAAAGATACCAGGTACAACCGGTATGGCGCGCCGACCGTCCACAGAAAGGACGCTACCGTGAATTTTATCAATGTGATGCAGATGTAGTAGGCAGCACCTCATTGCTGAATGAACTGGAGCTCGCAGGTATTTATCATGAAGCACTGAGCCGGTTAGGTCTGAAGGGTTATACCATCAAGATCAATTCACGAAAGATATTAGCCGCGCTCGCCGAAGTTTGCGGAGGCCAGGATAAGATGACAGACATCACCATTGCAATCGACAAACTGGATAAGATCGGTCTGGAAAAAGTGAAAGAGGAACTGGCCGCCAGAAACCTGCCGGGTGAAGCCATCGCGTTGATCGAAAGATACCTGAATATAAAAGGGAATGTACAGGAAGTATTATCCGGACTTGACACCCTGGTCGGTTATACTGAAAGCGGGAAAAAGGGATTACAGGAACTCCGGTACATTTTTGATAACCTGACCGATCCTTCTATCCCGATTGAACCCGACCCTACCCTGGCACGCGGACTGAATTATTATACCGGGATCATTTTTGAGGTCAAAGCCCCGGATACAGTGAAGATCGGGAGTATAGGAGGCGGTGGACGATATGATGACCTGACAGGCACTTTTGGCGTACCGGGTATTCCGGGTGTTGGAATCTCTTTTGGGGTCGACCGTATCTATGATGTGATGGAAGAACTGAATTTGTTCCCACCCGAAGTAGCTGGAGGTACGCGTGTCCTTTTTGTAAATATGGGAGAAGCAGAAGCAAAGGCCGCTCTGGGTTTGGCCATGGAGTTACGAAAAAAAGGTATCTCAGCAGAGATCTATCCCGAAACTGCAAAACTTGACAAACAATTCAAATACGCCGACAAAAAAAATATTTCCTTTGTGGCGATCATTGGAGAACAGGAATTGACCAACCGTCAATGCCAGTTAAAAGATCTCGCAACAGGGGAACAAAGGTCTGTTCCGTTTAGCGACCTTCCGGATTATAAGTTCTAAACCTTTATTATGAAACATATGAGAAAATGGTGCCTGCTTCCGCTGGCCCTCCTTACCCAAACAATTTTGACAGGTCAAACAGACCCTGTTCTTTCAGTGCCTTCCGATGCACAAATGGTCATTCATGTAAACCTGGGCAAACTGGCTAAGAAAATGCCCTGGTCATCGGTCTCCAAGCGCGATATCTTTCAATACCTGCTGAAAGATATACCCTCCGAAAAGCAAGCGTATTTCACCGATCCTTCCAATTTGGGGATCGATTTTTCATCCGGTCTCTGGATCGCCATAAAGCAAGACAAAACAAATGAGCGGTCACCTGTTAATTATGTCATGCTTACTGGATCAATCGCGGATGAAGGACGGTTTTCCAATATGGTGGCTTCCATGAATAATAAGTCCACCTCGCTTCTCCATCAGGAGAACGGGCATTTTCTGATCGAGGGGAATAACAGTCTTGCCTGGAATACCAAACAATTTGTTTTGTTGGCTTCGCCAAGTCTTGAAAAAAAGGCCGCCAAAACAGTGGATAAACGAATGCCCAAGTCATTTTACACCCAAAAAGTAAAAGAACTGGCCGGCTATTTATATCCTGATGCACAAAAAAGTATGTTGAAAGATCCACGTTTTCAACAATTGCTCCAGCTGGATTCAGATATTCGGATATGGAGTGATGGAAGCGTTGACCTGAAAGGAAAATATGCAAGAAATGACCTGCCGAATGGACTGAACCTGGGTCTGATGACCAAAGGGAACTATAAAGCCACAACGATCGATTTTGAGCAGGGAAAGATCGTCTCCACCACCCGGCAATGGCTCAATGACAGCCTGGCCCCGATCATGAAAAAAATGTACAGCCGGCCGATGAATACCGCGCTTTTACAAAAGATACCGGTGGGCAATCCCTTGATGGTGATGAGTTTTTCCATGGATATGGCCGGAGTGGAGCAGTTTTTTAATCAGTCGGGTATCAGTAAACTGATGAAGAAGGAGTTGGAGGCCTCCAATATTAAATTTGAAGATTTTCAACAAGCCCTGCAAGGAGATATTCTGATGGCCGCCGTATTACCTGAATCCTATGCCGATCAGGAAGAGGAATCCCCTGAAACACGCAGAAATCCGTTTACAGATATTCAAATTTTTGTCGCGGCCACGGTAAAAGATGAGAAGAAAATGAAGAAACTGGTTGATACCATTCAATACAATATGGAGATCGCCAAAAAGAGAAAAGACAGTATCCGGGCTGCACAGATCGAATCATGGGCAATGCCGGATAGCCCGGCTGTATGGTCCCCCTTGGTAGATTCATCCTCTGTGGAAGAGGAAATGGTAATGGAGGATAGTATTTCATATCTGTCGGATACTACAGCAGTGGAAATTGAAGAGATTGATCTGGATGATATGTCTTTCCCTACCCCACCCCCACCAAAAGAAGTTTTCAAACCGGTGATGGATATCAGTGATGGACTTTTTGTGATGACTTTCTCTGATAAATCTTTAAAAGCATTTAAAGAAAATAAAAGCAACCCGGGGATGAAGGCTTTTGCTGATCTGTATGGCAAAAAGCCGATGGTGTTTACCCTTGATATGAAGACCTTGATGGGATTTCTGGGACCCATATTGGGATCAAAATTCTCTTCCAAGGAGGACGAAAACCCGCTCGCGGTACTGGATGTCTTTGATAAGTTGATCGTTTCCGGAGGAGAATACAAAAACGGGAGCATTGCGTCTGAATCCGAGATCCGGCTTTCCGATCCTTCGCTCAACAGCCTGGAAACGGTGATGAACTTCCTGGATATGTTTGGAAATGTCGTGGATAGGATCGGAAAGGGTGCCATAATTAAGGATGAAGAACTGGATGCTCCCAAGGAAGAAAACGTGTATAGTGCGGATGATGTACCCCCACCTATGGAAATAAAAATAGAACCCTCGACAGAGGTGGATATGAAGGCTGATTTTGTGGGTGGTGAAAAAGCCTGGGCCAAATTCCTGAAAAAGGAATTGAATACACAAGTTCCTACTAAGAATGGTGCGCCAAAAGGTCGCTATGCGGTCGTGATCGAATTTGTGGTTAAGGAAGATGGAAGCTATGCCGATTTCATTGCCCTTACCAATCATGGCTTTGGCATGGAAGAAGAGGCCATGCGTGTGTTAAGCGCCGTAAAAAAATGGAAACCGGCTATGAAGAATGATAAGCCGGTGGAGTCAGTCTATAAGAAAGAGATCGTATTTGTTGTCGAAAAATAATGGCTAAAAGCAAATAGCTAATAGCTTTTAGCCATTAGCTATTTGCTTTTAGTTAACTTAAATCCTTCTCCAGCTATAAGCCGGCTGTTTCTTTGTCCCATCCAGAATATACCCTCCCGCTTCAATATGAACGGCCACTACTTTGCCGGCTCCATCCCGTTTGAAAAGGGCGGTACCATTGAATTCAACGATGGTATACAGGTCTTTATCCTGTTTAACCAGCAAGGAAGTCCCTGCGCTTGAGGTAATGGTCAGGGTGCTGTCGCTCAGGATCACTTCTACCTCAGGTACTACACTTCCTTCCGCAAATACGTACACACCTACATAATCACTTAGGGAATCAGGCTTTTGCTGTGCCTGGGTTGAAAAAGCCCCCGCCAGAAGCAGGAAAAGGAAAAGAAATGGTTTTCTCATGATGCAAATTTTTTTAAAAATTAAGATTTCGCCCCCTCTTGTCCAAATTAACTTCCCGTGAAGACCTACCTTTGCCAGATGGCCGAGAAAAAGAATATACGTCATTTGACCAAGGACCAGGTACATGCCTATATCGAAGACCTGGGGGAAATGAAGTTCCGCTCCCAGCAGATCTGGGAATGGTTATGGATCAAACATGCCCATAGTTTTGAGGAAATGACCAACCTGTCGAAGGAATTGCGCCAGAAACTGGCGGAGGAATTCACCTTGCCGGCCCTTACGATAGATACAACCCAGTACAGTGCCGATGGAACGGTTAAATCCCGTTTCAAAACCCATGACGGCCATCTGGTGGAAGGGGTGCTGATCCCCACTGAAGAGCGCAAAACCGCTTGTGTATCCTCCCAGATCGGATGCAGCCTGAGCTGTAAATTCTGCGCCACCGGGTATATTGACCGCAAACGCAACCTCGAATTTGATGAGATCTATGATGAGGTGGTGTTGATCAACCAGCAAAGTGAAAGGATACATGGCAAGAAACTCACCAATATCGTTTTCATGGGTATGGGTGAACCCTTGTTGAACTATAAACATGTTTTAAGATCCATTGAACGGATCACGGCACCCGATGGCCTGGCAATGAGCCCCCGCCGGATCACCGTTTCCACGGCAGGGGTAGCCAAACAGATCAAACAACTGGGTGATGATAACGTCAAATTCAAACTCGCCCTCTCCCTTCATGCTGCCAATGACCGCAAGAGACATGAGATCATGCCCATCAATGATACCAACAACATACAATCATTGATCGATGCCCTGAATTATTTTTATAAGAAAACAAAGAACGAGATCACTTTTGAATACATTCTGTTCAAGGATTTCAATGATTCCTTCCAGGATGCGGATGAACTGATCAAGATCTACCGTCAGGTTCCTGCCGATCTGATCAATATCATCGAATACAACCCGATTGATTTCGCCAGCTTTGCCAAACCCGATGAGAAAAAGGTAGAAGCTTTTATGCAATACCTGGAAAAACACCGGGTCAATGCACGGTTGCGGCGTAGCAGAGGGAAGGATATTGACGCGGCTTGCGGGCAATTAGCTAACAAAGAGGCTTGATTTTCGTGAGGCGTGAGACGTGAATAGTGAAGGTTTACTACACACGCCTCACGTCTCACGTCTCACGCCTCACGATTCACGTCTCACGCCTCACGTCTCACATCTCACGAAAATCCCCTACCTTCGCCGCATTCCTGTTGTAAAACAGCATACTCATCATGAAGAAAAAAGCCTCCTCCGGCCGGAAATCAGCGGCCTTCGACAAATTCAAGAAAACAAAGAGCAACGCAGCCCGTAAGGAAGAATTCCGCCAGGAAAAAAGAAAGTGGAAGAAAGAACGGGAAGAATTCTTTGAAAAAAAGAAAGCAGAAAAAAGCTATCCTTCGCCTGGTCGCACCGTGTCAGGCCCCACCATTCTCAAGAAAGAAGGAGCCGGAGAAATGCCGTTGAACAAATTCATTGCACATAGTGGTGTTTGCGCAAGGCGTGATGCAGCCCTGCTGGTGAAAGAAGGTAAAGTAAAAGTCAATGGACAGGTCATCCTTGAACCTGGGCATAAGGTGAATCCCCGCGATGAGGTGAAGGTGAATGGGAAGAAGATTCAATTGGAAAAGAACCTGGTCTATATCCTGCTCAATAAACCCAAGGACTATATCACTACGACGGACGATCCCCAAAATAGAAAGACGGTTTTTGAATTGCTGAAAAGTGCACCCCGTGAACGGATGTTCCCGGTTGGCCGGCTTGACCGAAATACCTCCGGTGTATTATTGCTTACCAATGATGGAGACCTTGCCCAACAATTGACCCATCCCAAACACCAGATCAAGAAAGTATATGCGGTGACCCTTGACCGCCCACTGGATCAAAAGGACCTGGAGCGGATCGCAAACGGACTGACCCTGGAAGATGGACCTATTACCGTAGATGCCATTGCCTATGCCGATACAAAGGACAAAAGCCATGTGGGTGTGGAAATTCACAGTGGTCGTAACCGCATTGTACGACGGATTTTCGAACACCTGAAATATGATGTAAAAGGTTTGGACCGGGTTGTCTTTGCCGGATTGACCAAGAAAAATGTAGACCGTGGCAAATGGCGCTTTCTTTCAGAAAAAGAGGTACGCGACCTGAAACATTTTGGAAAAGGAAAATAGCCATGCGGATTGAAGATTGGATCATAGCAGAAACAGCCGATGGTGTGGCCCTGAATAAGCCTTCCGGTGTGCTTTCCATTCCCGACCGGGAAGGAAAGGAATTTTCTCTCAAGTCATTACTCAAAGAAAAATATGGCGAGATCTTCGTGGTGCACCGGATTGACAGGGATACCAGTGGACTGATCCTCTTTGCCAAAAATGCCGAAGCCCATAAACACTTTTCGCTTCAATTTGAACACCGGGCCACCAAAAAGATATACCTCGGACTTGTTTTGGGTACACCTCCTCTGGCATCCGGCACCATCGACGCACCGATTGCCGAACATCCTCATAAAAAGGGAATGATGACGGTTCATCGTCAAGGTAAGGAGGCTGTAACGGATTATGAAGTGTTACAGGAATTAGGCCCCTATACGTGGATGCAGTTTCGTATCCATACCGGCCGTACACACCAGATCAGGGTTCATATGAAGGACCTCGGACATCCCCTGGTAGGTGATCCCATATATGGAGATGGCAAACCTGTCCTCCTCTCCTCTATTAAAAAGAAATTCAACCTTTCCAAAAAGGAAGAAACAGAAAGGCCCTTGCTCAACCGCCTGGCACTTCATGCAAGCGCATTGACGATACAAGATTTGGCGGGAAATGATTGGCCACTCGAAGCACCTGTTCCCAAGGATCTTCGGGCTACCCTGACACAGTTGGAGAAGTGGAAATAATTCAACTAAGTATCTGCAACAAATACTCTTTTCAACTTTTTATTTGCTCCCCACATCATAACGCAGCGTAATTCCATAGGTCACCGGATCACCCAAAACACCTGCATAGTGCCCGGCATTTCCGGCAGCCGGCAGCAATTGCTCGAAATAATCTTTATCAAGAATATTTCGACCCCATACAAAAAGCGATAATCCTTCCGAGGCCCTGAACCCTGCTCTGGCATTTAACAATACATACCCTTCAATATTCAAATACCTGGAGGGGCTTGGACTGGAAGAAAAAGACGAGCGGTAATAGATATCCGTAGCAAGGAATAGCTTCCCGGTGAACCGGTTCAATAATTTTTTATTCCCGGATTGAAGTTCAGCTCCGAGTGAACCCGCCCATTTGGAAATGCCAGGTAAGGTTTGTCCGGAAACATCTTTAAAAGCCGTCGATCCTCCGGTTTCCTCCAATGGAACAGGAGCATTGGTAAATTTTACATACTTTCCTTCAGTATAAGCAACAGAGGCCGTGAGGGAGAAATGGGTAGAGGCGTAATAACTTCCATCCAGTTCGACACCCAATACCTGCACGCGCTCGGCATTGGCCAGGTATCCTCTGTTGACGCCAACTTCAGCGGTTTGTACGTTGGTCTGATAGTCTTTAATACCGGTGCGGTGAAAGACAAGGTTGAGGGTTGTTTTCTCATTTGGATGCGTCTTTACCCCCAATTCGGTATGAGTAACATATTCAGGTTTTATTCTTGCCAGTTCAACCAACACTTCTCCATTTGCGGTGGGCAGCCCTCCCAGGTTTACACCTACGGGCTTGTAACTGGTGGACACTGTAGCAAACGCGTTGAAACGGCTGGAAGGTTTGTACGCCACGGTAAACTGTCCGGAAAAATTATGCTCGTCTGCATTCGCTTTAAAAGCCTGGTCAGAATACACTTGTCTTTTCAATGCCAGCAAAGCAGCATCGGATGTTTGCAAACCTCCATAGGTCTGACGCAAATAATCAACGTCCTTTTGATCATAATTGTAGCGAACACCAGGTAAAATATGTAGGTGCGTGACCAATTCCCAGTCAATCTGTGCAAATGCAGCCGCGCCAAATGATTTCAGTCGGGAGGTGGTTCGAATACCATATCCTTCAAATAATCCGGGGGTTGACCAATTGCTACTGGTGGTGCTTTGTGAAAAACGCCACTGTGCTGCGCCGGATTCTTCCGTATGGTAAGGATCGGTCTTCAGGTCTTGTCCAATAAGAAATACACCCACAACCCCACTCAGGTTCTTTGCCAGGTCACCGGCATACCGGAGTTCCTGGGTCCATTGATGGTGTTTGGAAGGTGCCTGCGAATACGTAAGCACCGGAAGTCCCGTAAAGTCCCGGTCATTTGATGGATCCCAAATCCAATAACGCCAGGCCGATGTGCTTGTTAAAGTACCGTTGCCCAATTTGAAATCCAGGTTCACCGAAAAACCTCCGAGATCATTCCCCGAACGCCAGGTGGTATTGTGGTCAATTAACCGGTCAAAGGGGTTGCGACTCGGAAGGTCATAGTTCAGATCAGCAATGATCTGTTCAAATTGCCGATACGGCGCCCGTAAGGTTTGGGCCACCCCTGCCACAACCTGTGCATATCCATTCGGCCGTTGGCGCGATGCATCGCCCACAAATGTGATATCTATCTTCTCCGAGGGTTTGAATAATAACTGACCCCTGATGCCGAGATTGTTCAGGTCATTCACCCCTTTCTGTGTATTTACATCCGTCAATACTCCATCACGCTGTGTACCTGAAAAGGATAATCGTCCGGCCCATTTTTTACCCAATGGCCCGGTAATGGAACTTTTAGCCTGTACAAAACCGTAATTGCCATAACTGACTTCCAGGTGTGCACCTGCCGTAAAACGAGGCGCCCGGGTGGTAATATTAAAAGCCCCTGCTGTGGTGTTCTTGCCAAACAACGTACCCTGTGGGCCCCGTAATACTTCTATCTGATCAATATCAATAAAATCCAATGTCGTGGCTGCCGGCCGTGCATAATAAACCCCATCTACATAAAATCCTACGCCTGGATCAATGCCATCATTTGTCAACCCAAAGGTGGATCCAATGCCACGAATGTTAAGGGTGGTGTTGCGGGGATTGGAAGAGTATAATTGTACGGTCGGAACGAGTTCCTTTACCCGGTTCACATTGAATGAACCCGACTCATCAATGGTTGAACCTCCCACCACCGAGATCGGTATGGGGATATCCTGCGCCGACTCGCGACGACGACGGGAGGTAACAACAATATTCCCGAGTATCTGGTTATTCAGCAATTTTATGGATAATCCCAAATGGTTTGAATCGTTTACTTCGATCTCCACCCCTCCGTAACCTACCAGCGTAATATATAATACCAAAGGCAAGGGCTGAATGGTCCGTAATGAAAACTGACCAGTTGAATCGGCGAGTGCAAACTCACTCTTTCCTTTTACCAGAATGGAAGCACCTGCTGCCGGTTGACCATCCTCTGTCCGGATATTCCCCTGAATGGTTGTTTGTGCTACCACCAAAGTTGACCAGAATCCGGTAACCAACATCAGGTAAACGATCTTTCTCATACACTTGGTTTTATTAGTCTACTAATTTTATAGACTTTTAATTTAAAAAAATATCGCCGAAGCGAAATGGGCTTTGAGCACTTGCCCCTTTTGACTATTTATTAGTCCACAAAAATAGTAGACTTTACGATATCTCTTACATTTTTACTAAAATATTTTTATTAAAATTCGTATGCTCCAAAGGATGACCACTGAACCCAGAAGTAAAAACGATGCTTTCCTCGGAAGTTTTCCGGCGAGTCTGGCGGCAATCGGGGCAGCCAGTACCCCACCGATCACCAGGGCCATGATCACCTGCCAGTTCTGCACCCCTATCAAAGTAAAGAAGGTAAAGGCACTGGCGAGGGTAACAAAAAACTCGGTCAGGCTCACAGAACCTACTACATAGCGGGGTGTACGTCCTTTGGTAATAAGGGTAGAGGTAACAATAGGGCCCCATCCACCGCCTCCAAAAGAATCGAGAAAGCCGCCAGCTCCTGCGAGCCAGCCATATCGTTTGAATTTACGCTTGTTTCCCACGGTCCGAAAAGCATTGACAAATATTCGAATGCCTAATAAAAGGGTATAAGCGGCCATGGCCGGGCGCAGGTATTTCAGATGTGTATCGTCAAAATAAACCAGCAGTAAGGCACCGATCACCGCCCCTATAACACCTGGGATGACCAGGGCCTTGAATAATTTCTTATTAACGTTACCAAACTTGTAGTGACTATAGCCTGATGCGCCGCTGGTAAACATTTCCGCCGTGTGGATACCGGCACTGATCGCAGCCGGGCTCACCTGGGCGGTTTGCAGTACAATGGAGCTGGTAACCCCGTATCCCATACTCGTAGCCCCATCCACCATTTGTGCCAGGAATCCAGCCAGTACCATCCAATGAAAATTGGGATCAAGTGTCCTGTACCAGGCCACCGTGTCGTCTGCCATTTCGCGAAGCGGGAGATAGGAAAAAATAAAATGCCCGATCAACATCAGGGCAAACCCGATCAGGGAATAGGTAGCGATCCTACGCCATCGTCGGGCATTCAGGGTGTTCTCATTCTCGGAGAGGACCTTGGTGATATCATTGAGCTTTTTTACTTTATAAGAAAAATCACCATCGAGTTTGTTCCGGACCTTATGCAGATTATCTATCACTTCTTCCAATTCTCCGGGCAAGTGATCATGCAGCACCTCCTTGATCCGCTTGGCCATGGTAGGTGATTTGCCATTGGTGGAAATAGCAATTTTCAGGTTGCCTTTTTGGACAATACTGCTCAGATAGAAATCACAAAGTTCAGGGGTGTCTGCCACGTTCACCAGTATGCCCGCTTCATCCGCTTTTTGCCGAACCTCAACATGTAGTGCCTGGTTATCGGTGGCAAGTATGACCAGATCTTTCCCTTCCAGATCAGCATCTTCAAACTCTCGCTGGTGTAAACCACAATGGGGGTGCCGGGCAAGCAATTTATGAATCTCCTCTTTTACTTGTGGCGCGACGATCGTGATCCGCGCTTCCGGTGAATTGGTCACCAGTGCCTGCAATTTTTCAAGGCCTACATTTCCGGCTCCGACCAATAGTGTTTCCAATTGGTCAAGCTTGAGGAAAATGGGATACAAAACATTCTTTTCTTTCTTCATAATCAGCTGGTCATGCAAAGTAAATCTAATATTCCTGGCTTTTTATCCATTCCTTAGCTTCTTTCGCGGCGTAAGATATGATGATGGAAGCTCCGGCCCTTGTCAGGGCGGTCCATATTTCCAAATGCGCCAGTGCCCGGTTCGCCAATCCCTTCTCCACCAGGGATTCCAGTGCCGCATATTCCCCACTCACATGATAGGCGGCAATGGGTTTACGTACCTCATCCGCTAATCGGACAATGATGTCGGCATAATGCGTGGCCGGCTTCACCATTAAAATATCCGCACCTTCATCCGCATCACGCAACGCACTGACCAACGAATCCCTACCATTGTTTGGTGAAATCTGATAAGTTCTCCTATCCTTCAATCCTTTAAATCCTAATAATCCTGGTCCGGAGTGACAGGCATCCCGAAACGGCCCATACCATTGCGAACTAAACTTGGCTGCATAACTCATGATCATCACTGCTTCCTTACCCATAGCGTTCAGTGCTGCCCGTATCGAACCGATCCGTCCATCGGTCATATCACTGGGAGCGATACAATCGGCCCCTGCCTGTGCTAACTGAAGGGCATACCGGGTCAGTACGTCTACCGTCAGATGATTGATCAACCGGGTATGGTCTTTATCCAAAATGCCACAATGACCATGTGTGGTATAACTGCAAAGACATAGATCACTCGCTAACCAGATATCGTCTCCAAATTCCGCTTTCAATCGGCGGACCACCGAAGTGGCAAAAGTAAAGTCAAATTGATCTGCTGTCTTTTTTGCAGGAATGGGAAACAGAAGGAATTTATGAATTCCGTTCGCTATGCACGCGGTCACCTCTCCGGCAATTTCATCCGCTGGAAACACGTAGATACCGGGAAGGCCTTCTACTGTTCGCTTTTCCTCTATCCCTTCCTCAACAAATAAAGGCTGGATAAAGGCCCTGTGCGACAGATGTACATCGGCCACCAATTCTCTCACGAGGGTGCCCGTCCTTAATCGGCGTTGACCGATGGGCTGGAAGATCTTCTCCATTGTATAAAAGATTTGATCGTTGGAAATACGACGGGCGCGAGTCCCGCCTGTTTCAATTGCTGCGCGGTTTCACCAAAAGGACAGGCATGAATAACACCTGGTTTCAATTCCCTCTGATAGATTTCATACTGTCCTTTACTCGTCCAGAACACCACATCCGCTTCCCGGATGGCCTGGGCTAATTCGGGAACATACCGGGGAATCAACTGATGCGTGATGGCGGTTTTCCATCCCTTCTCCTTCCAAAGCCCGGCGGCTTTTGCATGGGTTAAGACCAGGACATTTTCTTTCTTAATTTGAAGAACCGGTTTTTCCCACAGGGGAATAAGGCTCTCCAACCCCAACGCATCGGCACAACCTTCTACCTGGATACCTTTCCCCGCTAATTCAAACCAGGTCTTACTACCAGCCGCCCACACTCTTTTATGGCTAAGTAAATTAACCCAGTCCTCTCCGTGTCTGGGATCACTGAGGCTCTTATAATTTGCAACATAGACCACCGGTTCTTTAATGAGATCGGGTGCGGGGAAAAATGAATAATCATAAAACGATCGCATATGATCGGTGCTGGAGAAGATCGTCTTACCCTTCCAATCCGGATCAGGCAGGTTGCTGAAATGGGAAAATGCCATTCCCGATTCATCGCGCCCCGCTGCGTAAGTGGTTTTTTCACCATTGTAATAGATCGTGGTCACCCCAAATCGTTGCAGGCAACCCTGACCGTAGCGAAGACCCGTCATTTTTTCGCGCACGGCATCCTCCCATATCTGTTCATCATTAATGGCCTCCAAGAGACCCGAAGCATTATCCGCATTTGGCAGGGCTTCCACTACGATTGCACCCTGACATGGAGCCGGAACACAATCCAACAGGGGTAATACGATACGGATAAATCCATACTGCTTCATTGCCTCTTCTATCTCCGGCCATAGACGGTTCAATCCGGCAGCTGCGAGAATGGTGCCATCAAATTCTCCCAGGTGAAGTTTTCGCAAGCGGGTCTCCACATTTCCCCGAATCGGCTTCGATTTAATTTGAACCGGCAGCGATTGTTGCGGAAGTGCCTTTTGCAAAAAATCAAGGGCCATTTCTTCGCGACGTGGTGAACATGTTCCAATGGTGATCGGTTCACCACGACTTACTTTTTCCTCCCATCCGGATCGGAGCAGGGCAATATCATGGGTATCCTCCCGATCAACAACGGCAAAATGGTGGTCGCCAAAAAAATGCGCACTGCTCATATCCTTTAGAGAGTGGACAGCCAGATCGGCCTCCCCCCTTTCCAGGGTTTCAATGATCTCACGGGTGAAAAAATCCGTTCCCTCTACCGTATGCAATGGAATATCCTTTAGCTGATCGCCCCGGCTGGTACGGGGAACCAATTCAACCTTTAGCCCCGGCATCGCCGTTTCGATCTTCCGCCTAACGATCTCCATCTGCCAGCGGGAGAGCGCGGAAGCGCGTCCGGTCAGCCTGATTGTTGCCATGCAATATTTTTTTTAAGCTATATGCCAGGTGTTGAATATGACGGGTCTCATGTCGCGCCGTAACAATAAGGCGCAAACATTCTTCTCCAACCGGTACGGTGGGGTAATTAATAGGTTGTAAATAAATGCCCTGTTCGCTTAACAATCGGTCGGCAACCTGTCTGCAAGCATCAGCACCGGGAACCGGCACAATAGTGATATGGGAAGGATTGGATAAAAAGTGTACACCTTCCCGGGTAAGCGCTTCGCGCAATGCTTCCACCTTTGTAAATAGCAAATTCCGATCAGCATCCTGTATCAGCGAGATACTTTTATGCGCGGCACTGCAAATGGCAGGGGGCAATGAAGTAGTAAAAATAAATCCGGGGGCATGACTGCGAACAAAATCGATGAGGTAGTTAGCCCCGGTTATATATCCCCCAAATACACCGATGGCTTTGGATAGTGTACCATTTAAAATATCGATTTCCGATTGAAGTCCTTCGCGTTCCAATATACCAGCTCCTTCGGGCCCATACAAACCCACCGCATGTACTTCATCAACATAGGTAAGCGCCTGGTATTTTTTGGCCAACTCAATGATCTCTTTCACGGGCGCAATCGATCCACTCATGGAATAGACCGATTCAAAAACGATCAGCTTCGGAGTATCTACCGGCAGGGAACGAAGCAATGATTCTAAATGCACCACATCATTATGGCGGAAAATGAATTTTTTATTCTTGCACCCGCGCATGCCTTCAATAATGGATGCATGGTTTCTTTCATCCGAAAAGAAAACAAGTCCATCGATATGCCTCGCCAAGGTTTGAAGCGTAGTGAGATTGGCCTGGTAAGCCCCATTGAAAAGCAGGGCCGCTTCCTTTTTATGCCATCGGGCCAGGAGTTTCTCCAGCTCCAGATGGTACACCGTAGTACCGGAAATATTGCGTGTACCCCCGCTTCCGGCTCCCGCCCGGTAACCCGCATATGACAATCGACCGATCACTTCTTCGCGTGTACTCATGCCCAGGTAATCATTGCTGCACCAGTTCACAGCACTTCGCCTGGCACCATCCTTACCCTCGTAATAAAACTGGGGGAAATGCTGGGCGCTCTTATTCACCTCCAGGAAATAGCGGTAACGCCCCTCCTGCTTCAATGACTCCAACTTTTGCTCCAATAACTCCCGGTACATGAATATTTTTATATCCTACAAAAATAGTAGACTAATTAACCCCACCCAAATTAATCTGTTGATACAAACGGTGGTTAGTTGGCTTTATAACAGAATATTATTTTGTGGTGCGGGGCGCTCACCTTAATTTTGAATAGTCTACTCAAATAGTAGATTATTAGTGTATATATATCCTGCTATCCTTAAATCGTTAGCAAGGTTTCAATACGTCGTTAAATCAAAATAACCTGGTATGCAGAGTTTTCGTACGGAACTGGAGAACCCGTTGGTGGAAAAAGACATCCTTGAACTGGAGCGGAAGATCCTCCTCTTTCGGGAAGGGAAGATCGATGAGGAGAAATTCAGGAGTTTGCGTCTCGCCCGTGGCGTATATGGCCAACGGCAACCGGGTGTACAGATGGTGAGGATCAAGTTACCCTATGGTAAAATGACGCTGGCACAGTGGTGGCGGATCAGTGATGTATCGGATGAATACTCTACGGGCAACCTGCACCTGACCACGCGGCAGGATATACAGATTCACTTTGTGAGTTTGGACCGTACCCCGGAGATGTGGGCGGAGTTGGAAAAGGATGACGTTACCATTCGCGAGGCCTGTGGTAATACCGTACGAAACATAACTGCCTCGGACATGGCGGGTATCGACAGCGAAGAGCCCTTTGATGTAACTCCCTATGCCCATGCCCTGTTTGAATATTTTTTGCGTAAACCCTTTTGCCAGGAAATGGGGCGTAAGTTCAAGATCGCTTTCAGCAGTTCAGAAAGAGATACAGCCTTGACCTTTATGCATGACCTGGGTGCCATTCCCCGGGTCCGGGAGATCAATGGAGAATTAAAAAGAGGATTTAAAATTGTTATTGGCGGAGGACTTGGCGCTCAACCACACCTGGCGGTCACCACCCATGAATTTCTGGAAGAAGAATTACTTGTGCCCTATGTAGAGGCAGTCCTGCGGGTATTTGACCGGCATGGTGAACGCAATAGCCGGCATAAGGCCCGGATCAAATTCCTTATACAGAAAATTGGCATTGATGCCTTTAATACCCTGGTCACGGAAGAACAACTCGCACTAACCTTTCCCCGGTACACCATACCGGGTCGGGAGAGTCAACTACCTCCTATACCCAAGCCCGTTTTTGAACCCGTATCCCTCCCTGTTGACCAGGCCTTTGCCTTTGAGCGTTGGAAAGCCACGAATGTGGTACCGCAAAAACAAGCAGGTTACTATGCCGTATATGTGCGTGTTCCCAATGGTAATATCAGTAGCACAACCAGTCGTCAGCTGATCGCTGATTTGCGGGAAGTGATCGCCGATGATGTCCGCGTAACGATCAATCAGGGACTTCAGTTCCGGTTTGTACAGGAAGCATCCCTCCCTTATATCTTCCAGGTATTATCGAAAGAGAACCTGGCCGCTGCCGGATTTGGGAGCGTAGCCGACATCACCAGTTGCCCGGGTACCGATACCTGTAACCTGGGAATCAGCAACAGTACCGGGACGGCCCTGGCCCTCGCCGAATTGATCGAAGAAGAATATCCTGAATTGCTGTATGATAAAAGCCTGAGTGTAAAGATCAGTGGTTGTATGAACAGCTGTGGACAGCATGGCATTGCCTCTATTGGTTTTCATGGTTCCTCCCTG
Organism: Chitinophagales bacterium; assembly: GCA_017303415.1. Classification (NCBI taxonomy): domain Bacteria; kingdom Pseudomonadati; phylum Bacteroidota; class Chitinophagia; order Chitinophagales; species Chitinophagales bacterium. The sequence goes on along the minus strand of JAFLBJ010000001.1, from coordinate 1,400,212 downwards.
AAAGCCAAGGGCCATGTATTACCGGCCCTTCAGGTGCTGGTGGGTGGTGGTGTGATCGGCAGTGGAGAAGGCCGGATAGCCGATAAAATTCTCAAGGTACCTAGCAAGCGGGCGCCGGAAGTGCTTCGCACCCTGTTAAATGATTTCAAAGCCAATGCCCTTGAAGGTGAGCGGTATGATGCCTTTGTACTGCGATTGGGTGATAAATATTTTTATGAGCTGCTCAAACCACTGGCCAATCTCGATACCTTACTCGATGAGGACTTTATTGATTGGGGGCAGCGTGAAAAATTCGCTACCGCTATTGGAGTGGGGGAATGTGCAGGTGTAATGATCGATCTGGTCTCTACTCTTTTTCTGGAAGCCGAAGAGAAAATCACGCTTGCCAGGGAATGTATCGAAAGCGGAGCCTGGGCCGATGCCGTTTATCATGCCTATAGCGCACAGGTGCATGCTGCCAAGGCCTTACTCCTCAAAGAAGGTGTTCAATGCAATACCCAGCATGGCATACTTCGTGATTTTGATATTCATTTTACCCAGAATGGAAAATATACTGCCAGGCCTTCCTTCCAGGAAGCAGTGTTGGCGATCAACAAGGAACCTGCGACTGAAGCATTTGCGAAAAAGTATTTGGGCGAGGCGGAGGAGTTTGTGAGGCGGGAGGCGTGAGGCGTGAGGCGTGAGTTTCGTGAGACGTGAGAGGTGAGGGGTGAATTGTGAATAGTGAATAGTGAATCAGTGGAGAGTCACTACTCACGTTTCACGTCTCACGTTTCACGTCTCACGCTTCACGTTTCACCTCTCACGATTCACGTCTCACGTCTCACGTTTCACCTCTCGCGCTTCACGTCTCACGTCTCACGCTTCCCGATTCTCGATCTCTGTAAACACCGACCCGGGCCCCGGGGCGGCTGGGTTAAACCAGTGAAAGGGGGTATAAAGGGATACAACCTGCCCGATGATGACCAGGGAGGGGGAACTGAATTCCATATTAGCGAACTCAAGTGTGGCCGTCTCCAGGGTACTGGTATGGACCTGCTGATAGACCGTTGTAGCTTGTTCGATCACAGCCAGCGGTGTGGAGGGTTGCCGGGAATAACGAAGGAGTAATTCAACCAGTCCGGCAATATTCTTAGAGGCCATATAGAACACAAGGGTATCATTGGTATTGGCCAATTGTTTCCAGCGTTCCGGGTTGTACTGGCTGTTGGGATTAAACGTAAGGAACTGTACAGCCTGGGCATGTTGCCGGGCTGTAAGCGGGATACCTGTATAAGCAGAGGCGCCACTCGCGGCCGTTACCCCTGGAATGATTTCATAGGGAATACCTGCTTCAACCAATGCTTCCAATTCATCCAGCATATTGCTGAAGATTGCTGTATCACCGCCTTTTAGGCGTAACACTTTTCTTCCTTTCTGCGCCTGTTGAATCATCAGGGCTGTTACTTCCTCCTGAACAAAGGAACCGGAATTATAGCCCTGTTTTCCGGCAAAAAGAATTTCTGCCTGAGGGTTTGCAAAGCGGGAGATGATACGAGGATTCACAAGCCGGTCAGTGATAATGACCTCTGCTTCTTCGAGTTGTTTTTGCAATTTGACCGTGATGAGTTCCTCATCACCAGGACCTGCCCCCGCCAAAATCACATATCCTCTTTCCATTGAAGTTGTCATACACGGTACTTTCCTAATAAGACACCCATAACCGTCTTACTGCTGCAAGAGAACGGCGGCAACCGTACTATTACTGGTTTCATCCACCAATACAGCACTTCCGTTGGCACTCAGCCGGTCGAAACGATCATATACAAGCGGCGAAGCTGTTTTGATCACGGCCTTTACTACCTCGTTGAGTCTCACTCCATTCTCCACCGGAATCTGCTGAAGGGTATTTACATCCAGCTTATAGGCTATTTGGCGAACGACAGCCCGGACCAGACGGCTATTGTGTTGTATTAAATATTTGTTACCGGGCTGAAGAGGCTTTTCATCCATCCAGCACAGCAGGACTTCTATCTCATTATTTACCTGTGGGAGATTATCGGATCTTACAATGCTGTCACCCCGGCTAATATCAATATCATCAGCCAGGTGAATGACTCCGGCCTGAGGTGCAAAAAGTTCCTCCACTTCCTCACCGGCGATCTCCAATTTTTTTATGGTGGATTCCAGTCCTTGCGGCAGAACGGTCACCTTATCACCCTTTCGGTAGATCCCACTGATGACCGAGCCGGCATAGCCCCGGTAATCATGTAATTCTTCTGTTTGGGGACGTATTACAAATTGCACCTGAAAACGTGGATCAGCCAGATTGATATCGTCTTTAACTTCCACTTCTTCCAAAAATTGCAAGAGTGGCCTTCCCTCATACCAGGTCATCACGGTAGAAGGATCAACGATATTATCGCCCAGCAAAGCACTGATGGGAATATAGGTCACCTGTTTTAACCCCAACTGCTGGGCCACTTTGGCATATTCGATCACGATATTGTTGTAGACATCCTGGGAGAATTCCACCAGGTCCATTTTATTGATGGCCACAACAATATGTGGTATTTGTAAAAGCGATGCAATGATGGAATGGCGACGTGTTTGCTCCACCACACCCTGCCGGGCATCGATCAACACGATCATGAGTTGGGCATTTGATGCACCTGTGATCATGTTGCGGGTATATTGTACGTGTCCGGGCGCATCGGCAATAATGAACTTGCGCTGTGGGGTTGTAAAATAGCGATAGGCCACATCAATGGTGATCCCCTGCTCACGCTCCGCCCGTAAACCATCTGTAAGCAAGGCCAGGTCAACCTGCCCGGCTTCCATATTCTTGGTAGAGCGCTCGAGTGCTTCAAGTTGATCCACCATGATGTTCTTGCTATCAAAAAGCAGACGCCCGATCAGGGTGCTCTTCCCATCATCTACACTTCCGGCGGTTATGAATCGTAGTAGGTCCATCATTTCAGGTCTTTGCTTATAGCTAATTGCCAAAAGCTAATAGCTATTAGTTATTAGCCTTTAGCCTTACATTGATTAAAAGTATCCGTTCTTCTTCCTGTCTTCCATGGCAGCTTCGGTAACCTTATCATCGATCCGCGTTTCACCGCGTTCGGATATCCGGCTGGCAATGATCTCTTCAATCACCTGATCAAGGGTGGAAGCAGTTGATTCCACAGCAGCGGTACAGGTCATATCACCCACGGTACGATAGCGTACCTGCCGTGAATTGATCTTATCATTGGCATCGATCTGAATAAAAGGGGATACGGCAATAAGCTGTCCCTCATGTTCCAGTACTTCGCGCTCATGCGCAAAATAGATCGATGGTAAAGGAATTTTCTCCCTACGGATATAATTCCATACGTCCAGCTCCGTCCAATTGCTGATGGGGAAGATCCTTACATTCTCTCCTTTATGGATCTTTCCGTTGTAGATATTCCAAAGCTCTGGTCTTTGCAACTTGGGGTTCCACTGACCAAATTCATCACGCACCGAGAATATCCGTTCTTTGGCGCGCGCCTTTTCTTCATCCCGGCGGGCGCCACCGATACAGGCATCAAATTCAAATTCCTCAATGGTATCGAGAAGGGTGTAAGTCTGTAACCAGTTCCGGCTGGCAAATTTTCCTTTGGGTTCTGTCAAATTTTTGGCACGGATCGTATCCTCTACTTTTCGCACGATCAATTGGGCATTTACCTCTTTGGCCAGTGCATCCCGAAACTCAAGGGCCTCGGGAAAATTATGTCCGGTATCGATATGTACTAATGGAAAAGGGATCTTTCCGGGAGCAAAAGCTTTACGTGCCAGGTGAACCATGGTGATCGAATCCTTACCACCACTGAACAACAAACCAGGACGCTCAAACTGGGCAGCTACTTCACGAAAAATATGAATGCTCTCTGCCTCCAACTCCGCTAAATAATCCAAATGATAGGGACTCATGCAAATACTATTAGTCTACTTGTTTGATAGGGTTGTAAAGGTACGACATTTTGACGAAATATGAGAAGTGAGGCGTGAGGGGTGAGACGTGAGACCGTGAGACGTGAGACGTGAGACGTGAATGGTGAATAGTGAATAGTGAATGAGTGGAGAGTCACTACTCACGCCTGACGCCTTACGTCTCACGATTCACGTCTCACGCCTCACATCTCCCACAACTACTGTTTGTTCGCTCCGGCGGTATGCAACCCACACTCCTTTTGTGAACTTTCCCACCACCAGCGGCCAGCGCGGGGATCTTCTCCCGGTTCAATGGCACGGGTACAGGGGGCACAACCAATACTGATAAACCCTTTATCATGTAAGGTATTGTAGGGCACCCGATGGGTGTTTATATATTCCATCATTTGCTCATAGGTCCAATGAATAAGGGGATTGAACTTATAGAGCTGTCGTTCCTCATCCCATTCCAACAGCGGCATTTCCTGCCGGTTGGCGGATTGTCCGGCGCGCAATCCGGTAACCCAGACCTTTGCACCCGCCAATGCCCGCTGTAAAGGTTTTACCTTACGGATATGGCAACAGGCTTTTCGGTTTTCGACCGATTCATAAAACGCATTGATACCTTTGTTTACCACAAACTCCTCTACATCAGCCGCATCGGGAAAGAATACCTGTATTCCCAATTTGTAACGGGCTTCGGTCTTTTCAATCAGATCATAGGTCTCATAAAATAAACGCCCGGTATCCAACGTGAAAACCTTTACCGGAATCCGGTGACGGGCAATGGCATCAGTTATCACCTGATCTTCCTGTCCATACGAAGTGGAGAAGACCACTTCCCCCGGATAGATACCAGCCAGTAAGGCCAGTGACTCGGGAAGATCCAATTGCTCGAGTTCGCGTAATAATTCTGGATCTGTTTTCATAACTCACTTATTCGGTTGCGGGGTATAGCGCAAGTAGGGCTTGATCACATTTACCCCTTTGGGGAATTTTTTAATCGCATCTTCAGTACTAACAGCCGGTACCACGATCACATCCTCACCTTCTTTCCAATCCGCCGGTGTTGCCACGCTATAATTCGCCGTCAGTTGCAAAGAATCGATCACACGAAGCACTTCATAAAAATTGCGTCCTGTAGAAGCAGGATAGGTGATCATCAGTTTGACTGTTTTATCAGCACCAATCACAAAAAGTGACCGTACCGTGGCCGTAGCTGAAGCGTTGGGATGAATCATATCATACAATTCCGCTACCTGTCTTTCCTCATCAGCAATAATGGGGAAAGTGACCTCGCAATGCTGGGTCTCATTGATATCCTTTCTCCACGAAAAATGCTTATCAATGGGATCCACACTCACAGCCAATACTTTCACATTTCTTTTGGCAAATTCCTCCTTTAATAAGGCCGTCTTCCCCAACTCCGTGGTACACACGGGTGTGAAATCGGCCGGATGAGAAAAAAGAACACCCCAGGAATCACCCAGGTATTCATAAAAATCAATCTCTCCTTCGGTAGTGACCGCCTTAAAATTGGGGGCTTTGTCTCCTAAACGCAATGACATAATGGTAAGTTTTAGATGACAAAATTAGGGTTTTATTTATTACCCTATTATATTAGTAGACTTTTAATGCTTTCTTAGCTTTTAGCACTTGGCTATTAGCAAATAGCTAAAAGCCAATAGCTATCTAAACCACCAGGTCCTTCAGGGTTCGCCCTTCAAGGATCTCCAGGGTGGCATCCCGTACCTCGATCATGAGGTCATGCAGCCCGCAGTTCTTTTCATCACAGTTCTTGCAACGTTCATAAAAGTAGAGGCTTACACAGGGCAGCATGGCAATAGGCCCATTGATCAACCGCACGATCGTCGCTACTTTGATCTTTGCCGGGTCCTTTTTTAAGAAATAGCCTCCCCCTTTTCCTTTCTTACTATCGAGGATATCTGCGTTCTTTAATTCCAACAGAATATTCTCCAGAAATTTTAGTGGAATCTTTTTCTTCTTGGCGATCTCAGAGATCAGCACGGGACCTTTATTATACCTTTCGGTGAGATAGGTCAGTGCCTTGAACGCGTATTGTGATTTGGCAGAAAGCATAGATCAGATCAGTTCCAGTTTATATTCGATGGGAGAATTCTTACGCAACATGGCCGCCACACCACAATATTTTTCCAGTGAAAGGTCAATCGCTTTTCGGACCTTGTCTTCCTGTGAGGGATCCACATTGATCCGGTAGGTTAGGACGATATCCGTAAAAACCTTGGGATGTTCTTCCACAAGACCGGCCTCTGCAGTGATCCGAAGATCGGTAAAGGGCACCCGCATTTTTTCCAGGATATCCACCACATCAATTCCACTGCAACCCGCCAAACCCGAAAGCAGCAATGCTTTGGGGCCATGGCCCTCTGCCTTATCGCCATCTACTTTGATGCTGTTTCCTTCATGGGTTGATTCAAACCGGTGTTCTCCTTTCCATACGGTCTCTGTCGATGTCATAATTGGTGTTTTTTATTGGCCAGGATATTGTCCATGGTCCAGTCTATTTGTCTCTCAAAATTATGCTTTCGCTGGCTACATTCCTGCTTTTTGCATATCCGGCAGGAAAAGGGCAGACATCCATCAGTATGCACAAAGAGTTCGATGGAATCACCAAAGGCCTCCTGTACCAGGTGCGACAGGGCCTCTACTTCCTGGTGGGCTTCGTGGACATTCAGGTACCAGGGCAAAGTCAGGTGACAATCGAGGTGAAGCACGCTCCCATATTTGATGATCCGTAAGTTATGCAGGTCGATCCAGCTCGCCCTTTTCTTCTGATTTAGCAATACCACCAGCTTACGCAGCAATTGATGATCAGCCTCGTCCATGATACCGGCGATCGAATCACGCAGAATGCGATAGCCGGTAAAAAGAAGAATGATGCCAAACAAGGCAGCCACGGCACTATCGATCCAGGCCATTTGGGTGAAATAGAGTAAGAGCAGACCTATGATCAATCCAAAGGTGGAATAGCTGTCTGACATCAGGTGTTTGCCACTGGCTTCCAGGGCCAAAGAGCGGCTTTTTCTTCCCTGTTTAAAACAGTAGAAGCCGATCCCAAAATTGATCAGGGCGGTCACCAGAATCAGAACCATACCACTGTCCAGTTTTTCAACTTCCTGCGGATTGATCAGGTTGGAGACAGCTTTATAGATAATCAGCGCGCCGGCTGTCAGAATCAGGGTTCCTTCCACTGCGGCGGAAAGGAACTCGGCTTTGCCATGGCCATAGGGGTGATCGAAATCTCTTGGTTTGGCCGACACATACAAACTATACAATCCTATAAAACCGGCGGACACATTCACGATACTTTCCAGGGCATCGGTCAGAATGGCCACCGAATGGGTCATGTAATAGGCGATCAATTTCACGACGAGTAATAACACAGATATCCCGGCAACCCATTTTTGTATCCGGAGATTATGTTGTGCGTTCGGCATGCCTAAGGTATTATCGTTTCATTTTACGACCGATTAGGGCCAGGAAAGGAAGAAACAGGGGATATATTTTTCGCCAAAAGCGAAAGTAAAGTTCTTTATTAAAGAGTTGAGAATCGCGAATGGCCTTATAGATCAGGAAAAAGGCCAACGGGGTAAGGACCAGGGTGGCCAGCCACATACCCCCAAAGGAGGTCATCACATTTTCCTTCACAAATTTCTCTCCGGTATTATTTAGAAAATAAAAGAAAAGAAAGAGCACTACGGCCACGATCAGGGGTGTACCCAATCCACCTTTACGAATGATCGATCCGAGGGGTGCCCCGATCAGAAACAGCACAAGACAGGCAATGGAAAGGGTTAATTTGCGGTGCCATTCGATCTTGTGAAAACGAAGGTCCTTGCTCTTGATCTCATAATCCGCTGCATTTACTCCCACACTAAGCACGGAGGAATTGATTGAACTGGTGACCGTTTGATTGATATATTTCCGTGCGGAATCGGGGATCAGGTGTTCAAATTTTTTGACGCTATCCGGTAATTTGACCGCCGGCCCTTTGAACCCCGAATCAAGGTATTTGGCAAAACTGTTACCAACAAAAGCTTCCTGCCGGGTGCGTTCGGTAACCTGGTTGATTTGGCGGCCAATGGAATCCATCGCCTTTCCAAGCTGTCGCATACTCAGCATCCTGAACTGATTCTTGTTAACACTATCGTCGGTTCGGCGGAACAGGAGATTGGTCAGGTCAAACTGTTTCTTGTATTCTTTAAACCCCATCCGGATATACTCGGTATTGGGGTCTCCGCGAGTGCCCCGTTCTTCATAGCGCCATCCATCGTACAGGCTTATTTCCAAAAACCGTTTATTGGCGGATGTCCGAAGAATTCCACTTTTAGCGGTTATGAAATTATCCTGCAGGTAATTGTTGGCATTCTCATAGATCACCACATCGTAGATGATGCTGTCTGATTGTTTTCGGCCCACTTTGATGGCAAAGCCTTCGGTACGATGACTGAATACCCCCTCCTGAATATCAAAAGTGGGTTTGGCATGAACGATATCGGCCAGCAGGGTCTTGGATTTTAAGGTCGCAACAGGGATAATGAAATTATTGAAAAGAAAGGCAACACCCGAAAGCAGTACCGCGATCACAAACAAAGGGCGCATGAAACGCAACAGCGAGATACCGGAGGATTTAATGGCTACCAGTTCCATACTTTCACCCAGGTTCCCAAAGGTCATGATCGATGAAAGCAGGATAGCGATCGGAAGAGCAAGGGGAACAAGAACGGCGGCCTGATACTGCACAAATTCAAACAGAACACGAACCGGCAAACCCTTACCTACAAAATCATCGATCCAAAGCCAGAAGAATTGCATCAGGAGCACCAGGATGGTGATAAAAAAAGTGGCCACAAAGGGTCCGATAAAGGACCGGATAATGAGTATGTCCAGCTTTTTGATCAACGCGTTGCTCTTTAAGTAATAACTTTATTGAATGAGTGGGGCAAAAATACAGTTTTCGGACAAGGAGCGGGAGTTGATGACAAATGCCGATTGGATTTTAACAAAGAATGCCATCCTTCAAAAAACAGCCCTGGTTTTTACTGATTGGCAAGCCCATTATAGAGACTGTTTGTTCCGGCAGGCTCCAACCCTTTTTTCCATCATCCAACCCTTCTCGTATAAGATCTCCAGGGGTGAGAATTACAAAGGCCTGCCCTGGATGGTGCTGGATTATCCACGTCTGTTTGGGCAAACGGACATATTTGCGATTCGAACGCTTTTCTGGTGGGGACGCTATATTACCATCACGCTTCAACTGGCCGGAGTCTGGAAAGAACGATGTGAAGAACCACTCTGTTTATCCCACCCTGTTTTAGCCAGCAATGAGTTCAGGATATCCACTACAGACGATGCCTGGATACACGATCAGGATCCACCGTTTACTACCGAAATTAATAATCTGACTTTGGAGGCTTATACCAGTGAGATTAGGAAGAGAAACTTCCTGAAGATCTCCAAAATATATCCAATAGAAGGGATGGAAAACCTCGATCGGCGTATGCTGGCCGATTTTGAACAGTTATTGAAAGCGGCCGGGTATTAGTTGCCCAATCGGTGAAAGAGGTCTTTCACCTGGTAATCCCAAAGCATGCTTTGATCCTTGATCTCCTTTTTTTCGGCAAAATCAGATATCACAAGGATGGTCTGATTGGTGATCTCGGATTTTTCTATGCGGAATTCAAAGTATTCGTCCTTATCGGAGTGGGTCCAGTGAAAACGAATGAATTTATCCTGTTCTTTTTCCAATACCTGCGCTCTGTCGGTTGTTCCATTCCAGGAGAAGCTAAATACCTCTTCCTTTTCATCTACCTGATCGGCAAACCACTCCTGCAATCCAGAGGGAGTGGATAGAAATTCGTATAGTATCGAAGGCGAACACCTCACGGGAAATTCCAAGGTATAAAGTTGCTTTTGACTCATCTAAAAAATTAAATATTTGTTACACCTATACCGTGCAATTATAATCAATTAATGATACTACAAAAATAAATTTCTGGTTATGGCAGATGCGGCAAAATTTAAAAGGACGGGTAAGTGAAAATAATTAGACCCTTTTGGCGTTATAGAAATGCAAATTTTTTTTGGCCATAACCATTTTTTCGTTAAATTGCCTTGACGATCAATATGTTCTGGACGAATTGGACTGTTGTGATGGGATTATCGGGTTGAGAAAAAATCCAAAACTAATTTGAGCTATTCAATATCTATAACCCTTTAAAAAAACCCATTTAGTACCCATACCTATGAGCATGCGACAATTGAAGATCACGAAGTCGATTACGAATCGTGAATCTCAAAGCCTCGAAAAGTACCTTCAGGAGATTGGAAAGGTAGAACTCATCACCCCCGAGGAGGAAGTAAAATTAGCCCGTCTGATCAAGCAGGGAGACCAAAAGGCGCTGGACCGTCTGACCAAGGCGAACCTTCGTTTTGTGGTATCTGTTGCCAAACAGTATCAGAACCAGGGCTTATCACTCCCCGACCTGATCAATGAAGGTAATCTGGGTTTGATCAAAGCCGCCCAGCGTTTTGATGAAACCCGTGGTTTCAAGTTCATCTCCTACGCAGTTTGGTGGATCCGTCAGAGCATTCTCCAGGCCCTGGCTGAGCAGGCCCGTATCGTACGTTTACCCCTGAATAAGGTGGGTTTAACCAACCGGGTGCAGAAAGCCTTCTCCCAATTGGAGCAGGAGTATGAGCGCGAGCCTTCTGCTGAAGAATTGGCCGATCTGCTGAATATGGACCTCGATGAGGTTTCTGCAACTCTGAATATCTCTTCCCGTCACGTGAGCATGGATACGCCGCTTTCCGAAGGGGAAGACAGCACCCTGATGGATGTAATGATCAACCCCAATGCCGAAAAGACCGATGCTGAACTGGACCACCGCGAAAGCCTGAAACAGGAGATCGAGCGGTCGCTGAAACAGCTTACGGAACGGCAGAAAGAGGTGATCTGTTACTTCTTTGGCATCGGCGTGGATCATCCCATGAGCCTCGAAGATATCGGTGAAAAATTCAGTCTGACCCGCGAAAGGGTCCGTCAGATCAAAGACAAAGCCATCACCAAATTAAGAACAACCAACCGGGGGAATCAGCTTCGCTCCTTCCTTGGTGCCTGATAACCACGATTTCACAGAAATTAATACACTAACAAAATCGCAGAAAAACATAAGGAGAAATTTCTACATTATTCCTAATTTTACAAACCGAAAAAAGAATGTGATCGTTTGATTGCATTCTTTTTTTATGCAGTAATCCGCGCAATCAATCTCATTTATGTTCAACTCATTACAAGAAAAGCTCGAATCCGCCTTTAAGAACCTCAAAGGCCAGGGACGCATCACAGAGCTCAATATTGCCTCTACCGTGAAGGATATCCGTCGTGCGCTGGTGGATGCGGATGTAAACTATAAGATAGCCAAGGAATTTACCGACCGGGTGAAAGACAAGGCCATGGGGGAAAAAGTGATCACGGCCATTTCCCCGGGTCAATTGATGACCAAGATCGTCAAGGATGAACTGACCGATCTCATGGGTGGCGAAGAGGCGGTTTTCAATGCCAAAGGCAGTCCGGCCGTCATTCTGATCGCAGGTTTGCAGGGTAGTGGTAAAACGACATTTAGCGGCAAACTGGCGAATTACCTCAAGAAAAGAAAGGGACTTTCTCCGCTACTCGTGGCGGCAGACATATACCGGCCTGCGGCCATGGAGCAGTTGCGTGTACTGGGTGAGCAGATCGGAGTGGATGTTCACCTCGAACTGGAGAACAAGGATGCCATTTCCATTGCGGAAAATGCGGTCAAAGAAGCCCGGAGCAAGAACAAGAATGTGGTGATCATCGATACTGCCGGTCGCCTCGCGATCGATGAGGTCATGATGACCGAAGTGGCCAATATCCGGAAGGCGGTCAATCCACAGGAAATCCTGTTTGTAGTGGACAGTATGACCGGTCAGGATGCGGTCAATACCGCCAAGGCCTTTAATGACATGCTGGATTTTACCGGCGTGGTGCTGACCAAACTCGATGGTGATACCCGGGGCGGTGCGGCACTTTCCATCAAATACACGGTAAACAAACCCATTAAATTCATTAGCTCAGGGGAGAAAATGGATACACTGGATGTATTCTACCCTGAACGGATGGCCCAACGGATCCTGGGCATGGGAGATATCACCTCCCTGGTAGAAAAAGCACAGCAGGATTTTGACGAGGAACAGGCCAAAAAACTGGAAAGCAAGATCCGGAAGAACAAGTTTGATTTTGCCGATTTCAAAATGCAATTGGAGCAGATCAAGAAAATGGGCAACCTGAAGGACCTGATGGGAATGATCCCGGGAATGGGCAAGGCCATAAAAGATGTCGATATCAGCGATGACTCCTTTAAGGGGATCGAAGCGATGATCAATTCCATGACCCTCGAGGAGCGGGAAAACCCCGATCTGATCGACGGAAGCCGCCGAAAAAGGATCGCCAAAGGGGCCGGAAAGGACATCAGCGAGGTCAATAATTTCATGAAACAATTTGACCAGATGCGCCAAATGATGAAAAATATGAATAAAATGTCCGTGGGACGCATGCTCCCAGGCATGAAAAGGCCTTGATAAACAATGACAATTTCGTGTATTTCGGGTTTGGGAATATTCCCTTCTTGATTTACATTTGCAGTCCGAACAATTATTTATTCACGCATTTAAATGTCTATTTAAGATGCCAGTCAAAATCCGTTTGCAAAGACACGGGTCTAAGAAGAGACCGTTCTATTTCATCGTAGTGGCCGACGGCCGCTCCCCTCGCGATGGAAAATTCATTCAGAAATTAGGTACGTACAACCCCCTGACCATTCCGGCTACCATTAGCCTGGATCGTCAAAAAGCCCTGGAATGGCTGAACAAAGGTGCTCAACCCACCGACACTGTTCGTCGGATCCTGAGCTTCAAAGGTGTATTGTACCTGAAGCACCTTCTGCGCGGAGTTAAACTGGGTCTGTTCGACGATGCCACCGCTATGGAAAAATTCCAAAAATGGCATTCCGAGCATGAAGCCCAGGTGAAAAAACGCCAGGAAGATGCACAACGCGCCCGCAGAGCAAGAAGAAACCCTCCTCCACGCCGCCCAGCTGAAAGAAAGCCGGAAAGCAGCACAGGATCGGAAGAATAGCTTTGACCGTGAGTCGTGAGACGTGAGTGGTGAGTAGTGAATTCTTTTGGGTTCATTATTCACCACTTTTTCATTAGAAAACCTCTCTCGCCTCACCTCTCACGATTGACCATTCACCATTCACTATTCAGCCCTTTGCCCGAATACTTCAACATAGGAAAACTTGTCGCCGTTCATGGCCTCAAAGGAGAACTCGTCCTTGAACACAACCTGGGAAAGAAAACCTCTTTAAAAGGTCTTACGACCCTATTCCTGGAGGATCGGAAAGACAGTTTCCTTCCCTGGTTTATTGAATCCACCCGGATCAAGAGCGAAGACGAGGTTTTTATCAAACTTGAAACCGTGGATACCCGCGAGGCCGCGGCCAAACTCACACCAAAAGCCGTTTGGATCCCTGAACCTGATTTTAAGAAATTCACGGCCAAGAATGCACCCATGAACCTGCTGGGTTATACCCTGATCGATCACGGCAAACCCCTGGGGCCGATTCTTGAAGTGATCGAACAACCTCATCAACTGCTTTGCCGGCTCGAGATCAATGGAAAAGAATTACTCGCCCCGGTAATGGAAGCCACCCTGGTAAAGATCGATCATAAGAAAAGAGAAGTAAAGGTGGAGTTGCCGGAAGGGTTGGTGGAGATGTATGTGGGGTGAGGGATGACGGATGACAGATGACAGATGTTGGATGTTGGATGATGGATGAAATAAATCTACTTTTCTCATTTATTCCGATCCAACGTAACTTTACCCGCCATTTATCATCCAACATCCAACATCCAACATCCAACATCCAACATCCAACATCCAACATCCAACATCCAACATCCAACATCCAACATCCAACATCCAACATCTGCAATCTGCCATCCGTCATCTGTCATCCGTCATCTGTCATCCGTCATCTATCCCCATCCCACTCCACCATATCGCCCATTTCGACCTTGACTCCTTTTTTGTCTCGGTAGAGATACTCAATAACCCCGCGTTGCGTGGAAAACCGGTACTGGTGGGTGGTTATGAACGCGGCGTGGTGGCCGCCTGTAGCTACGAGGCCCGCAAATTTGGGATCCATTCGGCCATGCCCATGAAAAGGGCCATGCAACTTTGCCCCCAGGCCATCGTCACCAATGCCAGCCGCTCAGAGTATTCTAAATACTCGCGCTGGGTCACCGATATCATCGCGGATAAAGTGCCCTTATTTGAGAAAGCCTCGATCGATGAATTCTATATCGATCTGACAGGTATGGATAAATTTTTTGGGGTGAGCAAATATGCGCAGGAACTCAGGGAGACCATTATACGAGAAACCGGGCTTCCGATCTCCGGTGGACTTTCCTCCGCAAAATTCATCAGCAAGATCGCCACCAATGAGGCCAAACCCAATGGCTTTTTAGAAATACCACATGGGATGGAAACGGCCTTTCTCTGGCCCCTTGCCGTGGAAAAGATCAATGGTGTCGGAAAACAAACCGAACTCCTCCTGAAGAGCATGGGATTATATACCATTGGCGATATAGCCCGCTCTACGCCAGAATTTCTGGAAAAAAAACTGGGCAAATGGGGTGAATCGCTCTGGGAAAAATCACAGGGCAGAGGAAATGCAGAGGTACATACCGACTGGGTGCAGAAAAGCATGAGTCATGAAAATACCTTTGACAAGGATCAGACCGATCTTGATTTTTTATACAAAGAACTGGTACGGCTTACCGAAAAAACCGCCTATTCCCTGCGGGAGGATGAAAAAATGACGGGTTGTATCACAGTCAAGATCCGGTATTCGGATTTTGAGACGATCTCCAAACAGGAAACCATTGATTATACTGCCCTGGATGATGTGCTGATCGCCAAAGTAAAGGACCTGTTTAATAAATCCTGGCAAAAAGGGAGACCCGTGCGCCTGTTGGGTGTCCGGTTCAGCCAACTCATTCCACTTAATCTGCAAATGAGTTTATTTGACAACCAGGTCGAAAAACTACAGCTCTACAAAGCTGTAGACGAGATAAAAGACCGATTTGGGACTAAGTCGGTGACTAAAGGCATTAACACAAAAAAGTCTAAAAGCTAATAGCTGATAGCTATTGGCTTTTAGCTTTTAGTATATTCGTACTCTAAAATTTCTCATCATGTCACAAGTCTGGAAAGAATACCTGGAAAATAACAAAGAACGTTTTTTAACCGAGATGATGGAGCTACTCCGGATCCCTTCTGTGAGTGCAAAAAGTGAACACAAGGGGGATATGCTGGCCTGTGCTGAAGCGGTGAAAAAAAGTCTGCTGGATGCAGGATGCAATAAAGCCGAGGTAATGGATACCGGCGGACATCCTGCTGTATATGGTGAAAAGATCATTGACCCCAAAAAGCCAACGGTACTGGTGTATGGCCATTATGATGTGCAACCACCTGAGCCACTGGAGTTATGGCATACCCCTCCCTTTGAACCCACAATAAAAGACGGAAAGGTATTTGCCCGTGGAAGCGCGGATGACAAAGGGCAGTTCTATATGCATGTGAAAGCTCTTGAGATAATGAGCAAAACAAATAGCCTGACCACCAATGTTAAATTCCTGATTGAAGGAGAAGAGGAAGTGGGTTCCCCTAACCTGGGCAAATTTGTGGCCGATCATAAAGACATGCTGAAAGCCGATGTGATCCTGATCAGTGATAGTTCCATGTTGAGTATGGAAAATCCATCGCTGGATACAGGTGTGCGTGGGTTAAGCTATATCGAAGTGGAAGTTACCGGTGCCAAACGTGACCTGCACAGCGGGACCTATGGCGGTGCGGTAGCCAACCCGATCACCATCCTTGCCCAAATGATCGCGAGCTGCCATGATGCAAATAACCATATTACCATCCCTGGATTTTATGATGACGTGGTAGTAGCTGGTCCCGAAGAAAGGGTGCTGATCAATAAAGCGCCGTATGACGAAAAGGAATACATGGACGAATTGGGCGTAAAAGAGTTGTGGGGTGAAAAAGGATATACAACGTATGAACGCACAGGCATCAGGCCTACGCTTGAAATAAACGGAATTTGGGGAGGTTATACCGGAGAAGGCGCTAAAACCGTGTTGCCTGCGAAAGCCTTTGCAAAAATTTCCGCACGGCTTGTACCAAACCAGTCATCCGATAAGATCACCGAGAAATTATTAAATTATTTCAAATCCATCGCCCCACCTTCTGTAGAGGTAAAAGCCCAACTCCATCATGGCGGTGAGCCGTATATGACGCCGATTGACAGCAAAGGATATAAAGCCGCGGCAAAAGCGGTGGAAACCACATTTGGAAAAGCTCCCATTCCGGTGCGGGGTGGAGGAAGTATTCCCATTTGCTCGATCCTGGAAAGAGAACTTGGAATCAAGATAATCTTTATGGGCTTTGGGCTGGATAATGATAACTTGCACAGCCCGAATGAAAAATACAACATCGAAAATTATTATAAAGGGATCGAGACCATTCCCTATTTCCATTTATACTTTGCTCAATAACAATCCTCTGCGTAACTCAGCGTTCTCCTGTTCTTTGCGGTGAATTTTACCGCGGAGAACAGGAGAACGCAGAGTTACGCAGAGACTAAGAGAATATGCCGGAGAAAGAGAAACTGAGACTTGACAAATACCTCTGGGCCATTCGTTTGTTTAAAACGCGTACCCTGGCTGCGGCTGCCTGCGACACGGGCAAGGTGAAATACCAGGGAACCGCTGCCAAAGCAGCGCGTTCGGTTGCCATTGGTGATGAATACGAAGTAAAGACAGAGCACAAACGCTGGCGAATTCAGGTAACAGGTCTGCTTCACAACCGTGCGAAATATGAAGAAGCCATTAAACATTACCTTGACATAACCCCTGCTGAAGAAATACAACGTCTCCAATACCAGGCCGCCACTTTTCATACCGGTAAAAGAAGAAGTAAAATTGGAAGACCAACAAAAAAAGAACGGCGCGATCTCGATGATTTTCTGGAAGAATGATGCTTGAGGAATATCATCCTCCTTCCTCACCTCTATCATTGTTTTTACTATTACTAAAAAGTTAAATTAGAAAGGAACGGTTCTTAAAACCGTTATTTGAAAGATCATTCATTCACCTTAAAAAATCTTTTATGGAAAACAAAGCTGTGGAAAAAACCAGAACTTCCTGGCCCACCTTGTTTGACGGGGGTTGGATGGAAAAATTTTTCAACGCGCCATTGGACGAGTTTTTCAACCTGGGTAAGGTCATCAATGTACCGGCTGTAAATGTAACGGAGACTGAAAAAGAGTTTAAGCTCTGCATTGCCGCACCCGGATTGGACAAAGGCGATTTCAAAGTAGAGGTTGTAGAGGACATGCTGACGATCAGTGCAGAAAAAGAAAGAGAAGAGAAAGAGGAAAAAGAAGGGCGTTTCAACAGAAGGGAGTACAACTACAACAGTTGGAGCCGGAGTTTCACACTACCGGAAGGGTGCATGCCCGACAAGATCGATGCGAAGTATGAACATGGCGAGTTGAAGATCCTGATCCCTAAATCCGAGGTCAAAGTTTCACGTAAGATCAAAAACATTTCTGTGAACTAAACAGGATGTGCCGGAAGGCAGCCCATACCCAGTAGCTGAAAGGGTATGGGCTTTTTATTGATTCCTTAATAAAGCAGGTTCTTGAGTTTGTCGAGGTTGGATACGAGAATCTTTCCTTCCCGTACTTCAATGAGTTTCTCGCTTTTGAAATCACTGAGTGTACGGATCAGCGACTCGGTGGCTGTTCCTACATAGTGCGCAATGTCTTCGCGGGAGATTTCGATGGGGTGTGCCCCTTCCGCATTGTTGAACTTGGCCTGAATATCCACCAGGGCTTTGGCTACCCGCTTACGCAGTGAACTATAAGCCAGGTTGAGCAAACGCTCTTCCTTTTCCTTCACATTCTGTGTAATGATGCGGATGAACTTTGCGGCGATATTGATATCGCCATTGATCATATTCAGAAAATCTTCGCGGGGGATCTGCATGATCTCCGCATCTTCAAGAATGACGGCGGAATCGTCATAGTTCTTATCCTCGATCAACGCGGAGTACCCGATAAAGTCTCCGTCACTGAACAGATCGGTGATGTATTCTTTGCCGTCCTCGTGGATCTTGAAACATTTGACCTTTCCTTTGAGCAGACAATAAAGATAGCGGGGGCGTTTGCCTTCCTGATAAAGGGTTTGCTTTTTGCTGTAAAACTCGACATCGTACTGATCGGCCAGGTGTTTCATCAGCCCGGTATCCTTCACATCACGGATGAACTGGGACACCCCCTGTTGGGTAGGTGCATACCGGTTCTCCATGATATCATTTTTCTTTAACCGCACCTCGATGGCATTGAGCAGCTCAATATCTTCAAAAGGTTTGGTGATATAGTCATCGGCGCCCATTTCCATGCCTTTCCGAAAATCGCTTCTTTCTGTTTTGGCGGTCAGGAAAATGAACGGGATGTTCTGTGTTTCTTCATTTTTGCGAAGCAGGTGCAATACGCCATATCCATCCAGTTCGGGCATCATGATATCACATACAATGACGGAAGGCTTTTCCTTCAGGGCGATCTCCACGCCTACTTTCCCATTTTCGGCGGTGTAGGTTTTGTAACCGGCCAAATCCAATATTTCGGCCGTATTGTCGCGGATCTCGTGGTTGTCATCAATTACCAGGACTGATTTCATTCTTTCATGTTTTGTTTTAAGAGCTGGTTATCCTTTTTAAAGGTTATGGTGATCAAGGGGGACCTGGATAGTGATCGTAGTCCCCTCATCCAGTTTGCTTTGCAAATGTACAGTTCCATGCAATAAGTCGGCATACCGTTTTACAATATGCAAACCCAGCCCGGTACCCTGTATATTGATGGCATTTGATCCCCTGAAAAAGCTGCTGAAAAGGTGATGCTGGTCTTCCTCCGGAATACCGATCCCCTTATCGATCACATCGATCGTCAGAAAATGGTCTACAACAAGGGATTGTATCCTAATGGGTTTCCCTTCACCGGAAAACTTGGCAGCATTGCTCGACAGGTTGATCAGGATGTTTTTGACCAATCGTTTATCGGTATGGACCATCTTTTCTCCGGAATGTTCGATCACTACCTGTTGCTCCTTTTTAAGAACTGGTTTTAATTCTTCTGCGGTTTCGCGCAGGAGTTCTTCCAGGTCAAAGGTGGAATGGCTCACCATCACTTTGTTTTCATCCAGTCGGCCAAGCGATAGAAAATCTTCCAATATCTCATTGAGGTGCTTGACACTATCCTTGATCCGGTTGATGTGTTTATTACGTTTTTCCTGTTCCTCCGTCTGGGTATATTTAGCAAGCAGGGAGGCCGAGGAGAGGACGCTGCTCAAAGGGGTTCTGAACTCATGCGAGGCCATGGATACAAAGCGGCTCTTGATCTCATTCAATTGTCGTTCTTTATCCAGTGCATCGCGCAATTCGTTCTGAGATTGTTCCAGTTTGGTCAGCGCTTCCTTAAGTATCTGGGTTCGTTCTTCCACCTTGATCTCCAACTCCGTATTGAGTTTACGAATATCATTGGTGATCTTTTCCAATTGCTTTTTCTGTCGGATCATGCCTTCCTCTGCCTTTTTGCGGTAGGTGATATCCACAATAAAGGCAATCACATACATATTATTCTTTTGACGATAGTGACTTAAACTCACTTCCACCGGAAATTCGGAGCCGTCTTTTCGCCGGGCAAATAGGTCACGGCCTGAGCCCATGGTCCGGTTTCCGGGGTGTTGGTAATAGCCTTTTCGGTGGGAATAGTGTTGCCCTTTTACGCTGTCGGGTACCAGGATCTCTACCCGGTTACCGATCAGTTCGAGTGAGGAATAGCCAAAAATCCGTTCGGCAGCCGGGTTGAGCAAAACGATCTTTCCTTGTCCGTCGGCCAACACAATTCCTTCCGTAGCATTTTCAAACAGGGAGGTCATGTGCTGCTTTTCCAGTTCAAGCTGGCTTTGTTGTTTTTTAAAATGCAGTGCCAGCAGGGTTGTAAAGAGAATAAGGATCAGGGAAAAGGACCGAAGTGTCAGGTTATCGGGGGAAAAAAGGTTGGTGTCGTGGCGAAGGGTATCAATGGTCACGAGCAATGCGGCCACAATACCGGTGAACCAGGTGACCCGTAATCCGGGAATGAATACGGTTAAAAAGATCACCAGGGGCAGACCACTTTCAGCAATTGGGTAATCAGGAAAGAAGAAGCCCAGGGGAACGATTATCATCAATATGACCACAGCCCAGAATTGGGCCTGCCGGCTGCTCAGTTTGATCATGCAGTTAGATAAGAGTTAAGACGGGTGTGAAGTTAACTCAATGGAGATCATTCTGCAAAAGTTCCTTTTCCATTTGAATGGCCTTGGGGAAGAGGATATTGTTCTCCAAATGAAGGTGTTGGACCAGGTCGTTATCGAATTCGCGGAGCTTATAGAAGGTTACCCGGTGCATATTGCAGGGTTTCTCCGGAAGCTGAAAATTATGGGTAATCGCCCGTAGCCGTCTTAATTGCCCGTTGGTTACATCATGTTCATTCTTCATCATGTCCTCCACGGGTTTGCGCAGGGTACGTACCAGCAAACCGGCATAGCTTTCCTTATTATAATAGGCGTAGGCGATCTGTTTGATATAGGGGAAAATGATCTCCTCTTCCTGTTGCATATGGGGGATCATGTGTTTCTCCATACGTTGGATCAGGACCTGCATTTCCTCCAGTTCAGGATACTTTTTGAGATGACCTTCGATGAATTTGTCCACGTACTCCCTGATCTCGGGGAGGGCTTTTTTCAGGTAGCGGTGGTGGACATTAATGATATAATCCGACAGGAAATCGAGTTTCCATTCATCAAAAGGTAAGGCATTGGAGATCTGGATCGTACGGGTAGCCGATTTCAGTTCCCGAAGCAGGGTTTCGAGGTCGAGCCCTTTCATTTTGCTGGTGGCTTCCAACGACCACTTACCCCCACAGCAAAAATCGATGTCGTACTTGCGAAAGACATCAGCTGTGCGGTAATCGTGCGCCACTATTTCGTTGACGTACGAAGCCCCATCGATCTTATAGTCGGCTAAAACCATCTAAAATTTTAGAAAAATAATCCCCCGGCAAAATAGAAGAAACACCTCTCCTGAAACATGACAAAAATCAGGTGAAACCCTTATTTTTTACAGGTTATTGATTGAAATACGATCAATTGTCAAGGCTGTTTCTCCAGAAATCAGGTCCTTTACAGTTGTATTGGTCAATAATTCAACAAAATCCTGACGAATCTTGAGTACATTGTGGTGCAAAGGACATGGGTGATCGATATCGCATTTATTAAAGCGCAGTTCACAATGACCTAGTTGGTCAATATCGTCTGTGGTCTTGAAAATCTCCAGAATAGGCTTATTCAATGTATCAGGCATCAATTCAAATCCCCCATAAGGTCCTTTGGTAGATTTTAGCAACCCGGTTTTTACCAATTCCTGAAGAATCTTCCCCAGGAAGTGTTTTGGAGCTGCTAACTTCTCGGCTATTTCTTCCACTTGAATTTTCCGGCCCTCCTCTTGTACCATGGAGATATATAATATGCCTCTTATTGCGTACCCGAATGATTTTGATAGAAACATAAAATGGTTTTTTCAAAAATACAGGTGTCCTTTTTGCCCGTTGGTGATGATAATCATTAGCTGCTTTGACTCCTGTCAACAAAATAGACTTTAACGTCTGATATTTTTGCAAAAAGGACTTTAAAGTCTTTTTTAAAATCAAAAAATCAAAACACACAATTATGAAGC
Source organism: Chitinophagales bacterium (assembly GCA_017303415.1). Taxonomy (NCBI): domain Bacteria; kingdom Pseudomonadati; phylum Bacteroidota; class Chitinophagia; order Chitinophagales; species Chitinophagales bacterium. Next base: position 1,378,302 of record JAFLBJ010000001.1, on the reverse strand, counting down.
TGGAAAAAACATGGATCCTGGCACTACTAACGGGATCTGTCATTTGGTTCATCTCTTGTGGTGAACAAGGGGTAAAAGAATCTGATCCCCCTGTTGACATTGAAAAGGTGGCTGAAAAACAGCCTGAGGTGCATGGCAGTGAGATAAAGGCAGGTGACATCAAATTTGAAAACCCGCTTAATGCGGAATGGGTATTGTCAGGAAAAGGCATTTATGAATTGAAATGCCAGGCCTGTCACAAATTAACCACAGATAAACTAGTGGGCCCAGGCTGGAAGGATGTGACCAAAAAACGTGAGCCAGTATGGATCATGAACATGATCACCAATGTGGACATGATGCTGGAAAAAGATCCGGAAGCTCAAAAACTTCTCGAGCAATGTTTGGTTCGAATGCCCAACCAGAATATTACTACGGATGAGGCCCGTCAGGTGATCGAATTCATGCGACAGAATGACGGAGAAAAATAGGAATGCTTAATATTTAAAATTATCCAACATGACTGCCAATTATCAGAAATGGATGCAGGCCAGCCTGCTCCTTACCTTCTTTGCCCTCACACTATTTTCGTGCAAGCCAAAAGGAACGCAATCCGCTGTGAGTGGTGATGCCGCAACTAAAGTATATGTAGCGCCAGGTAAGTATGATGAATTTTACAATTTCGTTTCGGGAGGGTTCAGCGGACAAATGTCTGTATATGGCCTGCCTTCTGGCCGGCTTTTCCGGGTAATCCCCGTTTTTTCCGTTGACCCCGAAAAAGGATATGGGTATAGTGAAGAAAGCAAACCCATGCTTAATACCTCTCATGGTTTTGTTCCCTGGGATGACCTGCACCATATTGCCCTGTCGGTCACAAAAAGTGAACACGACGGGCGATGGGCATTTGGCAACGCCAATAATACCCCGCGTATAGCGCGCATTGACCTAAAAACCTTTAGAACTGCCGAGATCATTGAGATTCCCAATAGCGCTGGTAACCACTCCTCCCCTTTTATTACCCAGAATTCAGAATATGTTGTAGCCGGAACAAGGTTCTCCGTGCCTATTGGTGATAATCAGGATGTGCCTATCAATACGTATAAGGACAATTTTAAAGGAACTGTAAGTTTTATTGGCGTTGATCCCAAAGAAGGAACGATGAACGTGGCATTTCAGATCCTGACACCAGGCATCAACTTTGATCTGGCTCGTGCAGGAAAGGGTAAATCGGGCGATTGGTTCTTTTTTAGTTGTTATAACTCTGAAAAAGCCAATACTCTGCTGGAAGTAAATGCATCACAAAAGGACAAGGATTTCATTATGGCCGTAAACTGGAAAAAGGCAGAAGAGTATGCCAAAGCCGGAAAAGGCCAGAAGAAACCCGTTAGGTATGCGCATAATGTATATGATGAGAAAACACATAGCGCCAAATCCACGATCATGAATGAGGTTTTGGTACTTGATCCGAAGGACTGTCCTGACATGGTGTACTTTATGCCCTGCCCCAAATCGCCCCATGGTTGTGATACCGATCCGTCTGGTGAATACATAGTGGGAAGTGGTAAACTGGCTGCGGTTATTCCCGTATTCTCCTTTACAAAAATTCAAGCGGCCATTGCTGCGAAAAATTATGACGGAGATTTTGATGGCATTCCGGTTTTAAAATATGAGGCCGTATTACATGGGGAAGTACAAAAACCCGGTCTGGGACCTTTACACACTGAATTTGACGCGAATGGCTATGCCTATACCTCCTTTTTTGTATCCTCGGAGATCGTAAAATGGAGGGTCAGTGACCTGCAAGTGGTGGATCGGGTACCGACTTATTATTCGATCGGTCACCTGAGTGTTCCGGGAGGCCCCACGGCCAAACCACATGGAAAATATGTAATCGCTTATAACAAGATCACCAAAGACCGCTATCTGCCTACCGGACCCGAATTGGCGCAAAGCGCTCAGCTCTATGATATCAGCGGGGAAAAGATGAAGTTGATCCTTGACTTCCCAACCATAGGCGAGCCCCATTATGCGGAAGCTATTCCTTCCTCCTTGATCATGAACAACAGTAAGAAGATCTATGCCATTGAAGAGAATGGACACCCTTATGCTGCAAAAGGCGAAGGACAGGCCAAGGTGGAGCGTAAAGGAAATGAGATCCATGTCTACATGTCTTCGATACGTTCGCATTTTACCCCAGATAATATTGAAGGCGTAAAATTGGGTGATATTGTATTCTTCCATGTTACGAATTTGGAGCAGGATTGGGATGTGCCCCATGGCTTCGCTGTAAAAGGAGCAAGCAATGCGGAATTACTTATTATGCCCGGTGAAACACAGACTTTAGTTTGGAAACCAGAAAAAGTCGGGGTTTACCCCATGTATTGTACCGATTTCTGTTCTGCACTGCACCAGGAAATGCAAGGATATATCCGCGTAAGCCCTGCCGGTTCGAACGTACCGCTGACGTTTAGTACCGGTACAAACCTGCCGACAGAACCCGGAAAATAATTTTGTATGAAAACCAAATTATCATTCATATCGCGGATCGCTATCGCTTTTGCCAGTGGGGCCTTACTTTGTGTGTTCTTTCTCCCCGCCTGGAGGATCGATCTCTTTGCCCCGCAATACCCGGAAGGGTTGACCATGCGGATCTGGATCAATGGCCTTTCCGGACAGGTAGATATCATCAATGGGTTGAACCACTATATCGGCATGAAGCATATCTCGGAGGAAATGTTTCCCGAGTTCAGCTATCTCCCCTATGTCGTGTTTTTCTACCTGCTTATTGGAATGATAATCGTATTTACAGGAAGTAAAAAATGGTTGGTGGCCTATCTGGGACTCATTGTCCTGGGTGGCCTACTGGCCATGTACGATTTCTACCAATGGGGATATTCCTATGGTCATGAACTTGATCCCAATGCGGCGATCCGGGTGCCAGGTCTTTCTTACCAGCCACCACTTATCGGTCATAAAAGGTTATTGAACTTTGATGCCTATTCCTTCCCGGATATTGGGGGCTGGGTTGTTATCGGGGCATCGGCCCTGGCCTTCCTGGTGGGCTTTGTTGAATGGACTTACCCCAGGTTTGGGAAAAAAAGGGCATCCCTCCCCCTGGTTGCCTGCCTTTTTGCCTTCTTCGCCGTTTCCTGTCAGGTAAAACCCCGGCCCATCCAGGTAGGAAAAGACAATTGTGATCTCTGCCGCATGACGATCATGGATCCAAAATTTGGGGCGGAAATAGTTACTAATAAGGGCAAAACCTACGTCTTTGATGATATGATCTGCCTCTACCGATTCTCCAGAAGTGGAATCATCAATCCAACCGATATTTCACTTAAGGTGGTAGTTGATTATGATCAAACGGGTTCCTTTGTTGAAATAGATAAGGCCTGGTTCAGAATGGGACCCGATGTAAACAGCCCAATGGGTAGCCATGTAGCCGGTTATGCCAACCAAACAGCCGCAGCCAAAAAAGGAACCGGAGAAGGTATTCGTATACTTAATTGGAAAGACCTGTCTACGGCCTGGGAAAAATGAAAAAACTGTTTATCATACTATTCTTTGTTCTGGCCTTTCTTTCAGGATTGGCCAGAACATTAATAGTCAGTCCTCAAGCCAAAATCCGAACCTTGCGCCAAGCGATACAAATGGCAAATGATGGGGATACCATTCTCTTAACAAAAGGGATATATCGGGAAGGCGCATTAACCATAACAAAATCAATCAAGCTTATCGGCCATGGAAGCCCTGTATTGGATGGAGAGAAGAAGCATGAGATACTCTTGATCAGTGGAAAAAATATTCTGGTAAAGGGGATTACCTTTCAAAATTCAGGATATTCTGCAATGAATGATTTTGCTTCGATCAAAGTCGTCAACGCAGATCGAATTTCATTGATAGGAAATATCATTATAGATGCGTACTTCGCTATTCATGTATCGAATAGTACCCATACAACGATTTCAGGCAATCGTATTCAGGGAAGCCCGGTTTCTGAACAACTAACGGGAAATGGAATTCACTTATGGAAATCAACCAGGGCGCAAATTTTGAATAATCAGATAACAGGGCACCGGGATGGGATTTATTTTGAATTTGTATCCCAATCCACGATCACTGGCAATACCAGCGAGAAGAATATTCGCTATGGTTTGCATTTTATGTTCTCCAATGATGACCGCTATGAGGGAAATATCTTTCGTGGAAACGGGGCTGGTGTTGCCGTGATGTACTCGAAAAGGGTGATCATGATAAGGAACCAGTTTGAAGAAAACTGGGGGCCTTCAGCTTATGGCCTTCTTTTAAAAGACATAACAGACAGTGACATTTCAGAAAATGCATTCCTCACCAACACCGTAGGAATTCATATGGAAGGTAGCAGCCGGATTGGCATTACCCATAATCAATTTAAGAACAATGGCTGGGCCATAAAAGTACAGGCCAGTTGTGATGATAACCGTTTTACCAAAAACAACTTCATCGGCAACAGTTTTGATGTGGGTACGAATGGCACGATGATGTTAAATGAATTCTCCGATAATTATTGGGACAAATATGAAGGGTATGATTTAAACAAGGATGGTATCGGGGATATCCCTTTCCACCCGGTTAGTATGTACTCCATGATCATCGAACAAAATCCCTCCACCCTGATCCTGTTTCGAAGTTTTCTTACCTCACTCCTTGACCGGTCAGAAAAAGCCATACCTGGCCTGACTCCGGCCGACCTGGTGGATAAGACACCTATGATGAAAATACAATGACATGATCCGCATCACGAAGCTTTCTAAACGTTTTCGCCGGTTACAAGTGCTTCAGGGTATAACCTGCAGTTTTGAAAAGGGACAAGTCATTTCTTTACTTGGACCCAATGGATCGGGAAAAACGACCCTTATAAAATCCATACTTGGTATGGTTCGCCCAGATGAAGGGACAATTGAAGTAAATGGAACAGCCATCGGCAAAGACCCCTCCTATCGATCTGGCATTGGCTATATGCCCCAAATTGGCCGTTTCCCGGATAATATGCGTGTAAAGCAGCTGTTTGATATGGTCAGTGAAATGAGAAATATCAATGAAGAAAATTTGGATATGGATCTTCTTTTGCGATTGAAGGTTCCTGATCTGTATGATAAGAAAATGAGAACACTGAGTGGGGGAATGAGGCAGAAAGTAAGCGCGGCACTAGCTTTTCTTTTCAATCCCGACTGTTTGATCCTGGATGAGCCTACGGCAGGTCTTGATCCACTGGCGGCAGAAATTTTCAAAGAAAAAGTACAACAACAAAGGGAGTTGGGGAAACTGGTATTGATCACCTCACATGTATTGAGTGATCTCGAGGAGCTCACTACCCATGTGCTTTACCTCACGGAAGGGAAGATGCAGTTTTTTGAAAGTTTGAATGACCTGCTTTCCCGTACCGGGGAGAAGAAACTTAGTCGCGCCATCGCGAAACAAATGATTGAATCGACATCCCTTAGCCCATCAACCATTGCATCATGCTAAAATTGACCCGATATATACTTACGGATATTCTGCGGAGCAGGATCGTACTTGGTTATGCCGGCTTTCTATTTCTGCTCACCTTTGGGCTCTTTCGGTTGGAGGACAATGGCAGTCGAGCATTACTCAGCCTGTTGAATATTATTTTGATCGTTCTACCCCTGATAGCTTTGGTGTTCACCACTATACATTACTACAATTCCTATGAATTCATCGAATTGATGCTTTCCCAACCCCTTGACCGAAGTACACTCCTGTGGAGTGAATACCTGGGAGTGGCCCTTTCCCTGTTGATCGCCTGGTGGATAGGCGCAGGTATCCCGCTGCTGTTGTTTTCTGCCGATGCCACCGGTCTTGCCTTTTTATTGACGGGTTCGGCGCTCACCCTCGTGTTTACCAGTATCGCCTTTCTCACCTCAGTCAGGTCACGCGACAAGGCGAGGGGGATCGGCCTCACCCTGCTTACCTGGTTCTATTTCTCCCTGCTTTATGATGGATTGGTGCTGATCATCCTTTTTAGTTTCAGTGACTATCCTATGGAAAAATTCACCTTGGTGCTGGCAGCCCTTAATCCGATTGACCTGGGCCGGATTTCGATCATGCTAAAGATGGATATCAGTGCGCTCATGGGCTATACAGGCGCCCTTTACAAAGACTTCTTTGGCTCAGGGCCTGGTATCCTATACACAACAGGTATTTTACTACTCTGGGTATTTGTTCCGCTGGCATTCGCCCTTCGCTCCTTTCGAAAAAAAGATCTTTAATCATAAAAAAATAGAACATGAATGAAATATTAACAAAAAGCCTGGCAGAAATAGTGACCGCTGACCACCGGGCTGCCGCAGTATTTGAACGTAACGGACTTGATTTCTGCTGTAAAGGCAAAAGGTCCCTATCTACAGCATGCGCAGAAAAAGGAATCGAGCCAGAAGCACTGGTGGACCAATTGGAAGAATCATTAAAAGTACCCTTGCCAATTGCTGATTTCAACCAATATTCCCTTTCCGACCTGATTGACCATATAGTTAAAACCCATCATGCCTATGTAAAAAAGGAATTACCTGAACTATTGGGTTATGTTCAAAAAGTGGCTTCCAAACATGGAGAAAGACATCCGGAGATACTTCCTGTTTTTGAAAACCTCTTCCAATTGGCCGAGGAAATGGACCTGCACATAAAGAAGGAAGAGAATATATTATTCCCAAGGATAAAGGAAATTGAAAAAATGAGTGGTGAAAATCACCAACCAGCTGAAATGCCCGGTCATGTTTCCATACAATCTCCCATTGCCATGATGGAACTGGAACACGACCAGGCCGGAGCCTTAATGGCATCCATTCGGCAACTCACAAACGATTACACCCCTCCCCCGGATGCCTGTACCACATACCGGCTCAGCTTTGCCGGTTTACAGGCATTTGAAGCTGATCTTCACCAGCATGTACACCTGGAAAACAACATCCTGTTTCCCAAAGCCCTCCGGCTATTCGCGGGTGATAGTTCTCACTTGAAAGGTTGACAAATATCATTTTGTGGCCAAAACCCGGCCTCTACATTTGCTCCAGACAATAAAAACTCTACCCATCGAAAGATGGGCAATCGTTGGTTTTCGTTTCAATTGAAAATCCCCTGGTTCCCCAGGGGATTTTACATTTCTTATCCCCCATTCCTCTATTTTTGCTCCATGCGCATCGACATCCTCACCGTTCTTCCCGAACTCCTCGAAAGCCCATTGAATCACAGTATTTTAAAGCGGGCACAGGACAAAGGCCTTCTGGAGGTTCATACCCATGCCTTGCGCCAGTGGGCGGTCAATGAATATGGGCAGGTGGATGATTACCAATATGGCGGTGGTGCTGGTATGGTAATGATGTGCGAACCCCTGGCCCGGGCCATTGAATCGCTGAAGGCGGAGCGGTCCTATGATGAAGTGATCTATATGACCCCGGATGGGAAGACCCTTGACCAGAAAACCTCGAACCAACTCTCTCTTAAAGGCAACCTCATCATCATCTGCGGGCATTATAAAGGCATTGACGAAAGGATCCGCGAGCATTTTGTGACCATGGATATTTCCATTGGTGATTATGTATTGAGTGGGGGTGAACTGGCCGCTGCCGTATTAGTGGATACAATCGGCCGCTTGATCCCAGGTGTATTAAATGATGAAACCTCCGCCCTGTTCGATTCCTTCCAGGATAACTTATTAGCGCCACCGGTCTACACCCGGCCGGAAGATTTCAGGGGATGGAAAGTGCCGGATGTGTTATTGGGCGGTAACCATAAACACATTGAAGAATGGCGATTGGAACAATCGCTGCAACGTACCCGGGAAAGAAGACCCGACCTGCTGGATGAGTGACAGGTCAGGCTCCTATTCCCTATTGCCCGCCTGGCATTAAGCCATAACGAGGATCAACAGAAAACTGATCAATACGAAAACAAGATTTAGCAGAATGGTCTTTTTCATAAGGAACAATTGGTACTAAAATAACCCGGAAAACAGTGCCAAATCTTTTCCTTTGCCTATGTAATATTACCCACCCCGGTACTAAATTTACCAAGAAGCCTTACCGAAAATCAGTTCATTTTATTCAATGAAATTTAGGGATATTCGTTGACCCAAAAACGACTCCCATGACTTCCAACCGACGTAAATTCCTGCGAAACATCACCTTGGGCGGTACTGCCCTGGTAGCTGGAAAATCCCTTCAGGCCAGCCCGACCGACCGTGAATCTCCTTATTCTGACGAATCGGATGGAGGAAAAAAAGCCGTATTTAATATGTCGGGTTATGCCGCCCCCAAACTGGATGTGGTTCGCATCGGTGTAATAGGATTGGGGATGCGGGGAAGTGATGCCGTGGAAAGATTGACCTATATCGATGGCGTAGAGATAACTGCCCTCTGTGATAAATACCCCGACCGGGTGGAAGCCGCCCAGCAAACACTATTAAAAAGAGGACGTCCAAAAGCAAAATCCTATTCAGGCGAAGAAGGATATAAAGCTTTATGCGAAAGCAATGAGGTGGACCTGGTCTACTCTCCCACACCCTGGCACATGCATACCCCGATTGCTTTGTATGCGATGAAGAATGGTAAACATGCAGCCATCGAAGTACCTGCTGCCAAAACCATTGATGAATGTTGGGCCCTGGTAGAAACTTCGGAAAAGACACGCAAGCATTGTATGATGCTGGAAAACTGTTGCTATGATTTCTTTGAATTACTCACCCTGAATATGGCCCGCCAGGGTCTGTTTGGAGAGATCGTACATGCCGAAGGAGCTTATATTCACGACCTGAGCCGTGACTGGCTTTTTAATAAAAATGCCTATGCGGATATGTGGCGATTAAAAGAGAATACGGGTAAGAATGGAAACCTCTACCCCACACATGGATTGGGACCTATAGCCCAGTGTATGGATATCAACCGCGGGGATAAGATGAACCACCTGGTTTCAATGAGTACCAATGATTTTACCCTTGCCTCCTTATCGCGAGAAATGGCGGCAAAGGATCCCTTCTTTGTCCCTTATCAGGGCGATAATTTCAGAGGGAATATGAATACCACGCTGGTCCGTACCGACAAAGGAAAATCGCTGATGATCCAGCATGACGTGTCCACCCCAAGACCTTATTCGCGTATCCATGTGGTGAGTGGTACAAAAGGTATTGCCAGCAAATGGCCCTCACCGGAAAGGATCGCCTTTGGACATAGCTGGTTAAAAAAAGAAGAACTGGAAGGTCTCTATAAAAAATATTCCCCTCCTATTGTGAATCATATTGGCAAGATCGCCAAGGAAGTGGGGGGACATGGTGGTATGGACTTTATTATGGATTGGCGGTTGATTGATTGTTTACGCAATGGCCTTCCGCTGGATCAGGATGTATATGATGCAGCCACCTGGAGTTGTATCCTGCCACTGAGCCAAAAATCATTATCAAAACGTTCCTCCTCTGTGGATGTACCCGATTTTACCCGGGGTAATTGGAAATCCAATAAGCCGGTAAGCCTGACACTGGAGGGTGGTGGAAATACCGGGGTCAGAAAATAACCTGTTTCTCCCATAAAACACAGAATGCACAGAAATTAGTTTCTGTGCATTCTGTGTTTTATGGGAGAACCTTATAACCCGATCACCGGCAACTCCTTCTCGCGAATGAGTTTATTCAATGCGGGTAGGCCTTTCTCCTTGATATCTTTCAGTTTATTCAACTGCTCATCACATTGGCGCGCCAGATCGGCATACACTTCTTTCACCTGTTTGGAAGGTGCAAAATTGCCACTGCTTGCCGCATCAAACACCCCGCTCAATTTATCATTCAGCCGGATCGGGTAGTTCAATACATCCTGGCTGCTCTTGGCTTTGGTTTGATACAGGCTTTCTTCAATGGCGGTCATCTGTTTGTTGAGACTGTCTGCCATTTGTTTTACCTCTTTGGGTGTTGATTTTCCCCAACGGCCAGTCAGTTCATTCATTTGCTGACGCAGGGTGCGAATATCCTTGATACCTTTTTGTACATCATTGAATTTATCTTTCACCTGGGTCAGGAATTTGAATTGTGCTTCGTACTCCTCCTGGGAGCATTTGTAATTTGGATCAGCCAATACATTAAAGGAGATCTCCGATGAATCGTTACCCATTTTCAAGCGGGCATAATAAGTACCTGGAGGAGCCAGGATATTTCCGGGTGTACCATTCCAGAGCACCATGCCATCGGCCCGGTCGGCGCCGGGGTAAAAGAGATCCCACACAAATTGGTTCAATCCCTTTTTGATCTCCACTTTATTCTCTTTATCAGAAGAAGAATACGTTTTGATTGGTTGATGGTCCTTATCAAAAATGGTCAAACTTGCTTTGACTGTATCATTTGTTTCTTTAATAAAATAAGAAATGACGGCTCCGGATGGTGGGTTGGCCCCGGCCTGGGTTGGCGCACCAAAATTGCCCCGGAAACGTCCGCCGGCGATCCGCCACGTGGGTTCGGATTCAAAAAGATGAATATTCTTTTCGGTTGCTTTCTCTTCATATTGTTGTACTACCCCCAGATCATCCAAAACCCAGAAAGCACGCCCTTGTGTAGCCACTACCAGGTCATTGTCTTTGATGGTAAGATCCGTGATGGGAACTATGGGCAAATTCAGTTGAAAAGGTTTCCAGTTGTTTCCATCATCAAAGGAGATATACATTCCATATTCAGTACCTGCATAGAGCAGTCCTTTTCTTTTTTTATCCGAACGGATGGCGCGGGTAAAATGCAGCGCATCGATCCCCTGCGTGATCTTCTGCCAGGTTTTTCCATAATCGGTGGTCTTGTAGATATAGGGACTGAAATCATCCAGCTTATACCTTGTTCCGGCAAAATAGGCCGTTCCTTTTTCAAAGGGATCTGTTTCGATACAATTCCACATGATCCATTGTGGAGCATCTTTGGGTGTTACATTGTCCCAGTTCTTTCCGCCATCGCGACTTACATGGATCAGACCATCATCGCTGCCGGTCCACAACAGATCTTTCTCCAGCACGCTCTCTGCAGCGGTAAAGATGGTGCAATAGTATTCAACCGAGGTATTATCCTTGGTGATGGGGCCACCACTCGAACCTTGACGGCTTTTATCGTTCGTGGTAAGATCAGGAGAAATCATTTCCCAACTTTGTCCCTCGTTTTCTGTAACAAACAAATGGTTTCCGGCGGTATAAAGCCGCTTGGGGTTATGAGGTGAAAAGAAAATGGGGAAATTCCATTGAAAGCGGTACTTCAATACATCGGCCCCGGCACCCATGGGGTTATCGGGCCAAACAGAAATGGCCCTGTTTTCTCCGGTGCTGTGATCGAGGCGGGAGAGGTATCCTCCATAATTTCCTCCGTAAACAATATCCGGGTTAAGGGGGTCGGCCACCACATATCCACTTTCACTTCCTGCCGTGGATTCCCAATCATCATCGGTAATGGCCGAACCATAGGTTCGGTGTTTAATGCGGATGGTGGAATTATCCTGTTGCGCACCAAGAATGCGATACGGAAATGAATTATCGGTTGATACCCGATAGATCTGCGCGGTAGGTTGATTATTATAGGTACTCCATGTTTCGCCGGCATTGAAACTCACCTGACCACCGCCATCGTCTGCTACGATCATACGTTGCCCATTTGCCGGATCGATCCACAGGTCATGGTGATCACCATGGGGTGTCCGCAAGGAACGGAAACTACGCCCACCATCACTGCTGACCATAAAACCGACATTGGGGCAATAGACCTTATTCTCATTCTGGGGATCTACGAATACCTTGGTGTAGTACCAGGCCCGCTGACGAATATTGTTATCATTGCTGCGTAATGACCAGCTTTCGCCGCCATCTTCACTGGCAAAGAGTCCTCCTTGTGCATTTTCTACCAGGGTATAAATTTTTTCGGGATTGGATGGGGCGATCGCCACACCAACAATGCCCCAGACTCCTTTGGGTAATCCATTTTTCTCGCGCAGGGAGCTCCATGTTTCCCCACCATCGGTGCTCTTCCACAAACCACTTCCCTCTCCACCGCTTTCAAGGCTATGCGGTGTACGTATCACACGCCAGGTACCCGCATAAAAAACGGAAGGATTTCCGGGCTCCATCACCAGGTCACTGGCACCTGTCTGGTCATTTACAAATAATACCTGTTTCCAGGTTTGGCCACCATTGGTGGATTTAAATACCCCTCTTTCCTTATTGGGCCCGAATAAATGGCCCATGACTGCTACCCACAAAGTATTGGGATCGCGGGGATGGATCACAATACGAATGATATGTCGTCCATCTTTTAATCCAATATTCTTCCAGGTGCGACCTGCATCGTCACTACGCCATATTCCACCTAATCCTTCGCTCACATTGCCACGCATGGTATTCTCGCCCTCGCCCACATATACAATATTCTCATCCGATGGGGCCACGGCCACTGCACCAATGGTACTCCCAAAAAATTTATCCGATACATTCTTCCAATTGCTGCCTCCATCGGTGGTTTTCCAAACTCCCCCACCGGTGGCTCCCATGTAAAATGTATTTTTCTGACTATAGCTCCCAGTAACAGCCCCACTCCTTCCCCCGCGCCAGGGTCCGATCAGGCGGTATTTCAACGAGGCATAGGCCGGCTCGGTTGTACTAGCAACAGGTGTTTTAACTGGCGTTTTTTTCTTTTGGGAAAATACAAGAAGCGAGAATAAGCAGGCTACAAGCGTAGCAAGTAAACGTGGCATAGGTAGTTAGTTTTGGAGGAGTGAATATACGAAAGAGGGGGGATTTGGAGGACAGATGACGGATGTTGGATGACAGATGACAGCCAACCTCCGTCAACTGTCATCTGTCCTCCGTCATCCAACATCCAACATCCAACATCCGTCATCTGTCATCCGTCATCCGTCATCTGTCCTCCGTCATCTGTCATCTGTCATCTGTCATCTGTCCTCCGTCCTCCCTAAAACGCCTTCCCTGTTGCCAGCGACAAACCTTCCTTCTGCAAAGCCTGTTCAGCTTTTTTCTCCATGGCTGTTTCTACGGCAGCATGATCCGTTTTGGCTTTATCGAGGTCCTTTTTCAGGTTCACGATCCGCTGTAATTCGAGGTTGCTGGGTGGTGCATCCTGTGTACAAAGACTGATGTACACGTTGCTGATATTTTCCCGCAGGCGTTTGATATCAGCGAATACGGATACTTTACCTGTGGGTACCAGTTTGCCTTTTTCCACTTCCAGTTTATCGTAGTATTGTTGAAGCAGGGCTTTTGTTTTAGCGTTCTTCACTTTTTGAATCCTGTCCGTAAGCACCGCCTGCTTTTTCTCCATCACATCCACCAGATTGGCCAGGTCTTCGTGCATACGGAAGAGTTCCGTAGCCGCTTTGTAATTGGCTTCGCGGTCTTTCAAGGTGTAATTCTTATCATTATCATCATGTACCACCTTGATCGTATCCTGATAAACGTGGTCACCTACCGTTAATTTCACGAGGTAATTGCCCGGCAATACCTGAGGGGCAAGGAGTACAGACTGATCCATCTTGGTGGATTTACCCACGCGTGGAGGGGTGAGTCGTTGATTCCAATACACCTGGTTCAATCCTTTCCGTTTTGACGCTGGCAGGTTCTGGATCAATTCCCCTTTCTCGGTGAAGATCTCCACTTTAACCTGCCCCTTGGTTACCCGGTCTTTGAAATAATACTGTATAGGCGGAATGGGAGTCGGATTAGGGGCCACCCAACCAAAGTTGGAAGGTGAACCACCATCCTGCATACCTCCGGAGGTAAGTTTCATTACAGGCGATTTAAACTGCACCGCATCCTTGTCAGCAATGGCGGGCGTCATTTCGCGGATGGGGGTGATATCATCGATCACCATGATACCACGCCCGTGGGTGCCTATCACCAGGTCATTGGTGCGGGGATGGATCTGAATATCCCTAACCAATGCATACCAGGGAATATTGTTCTTCATCCTGAACCATTCGGCACCACCATTTACAGTGGCAAACATTCCCATTTCAGTGCCAAGAAAAAGCAGATCCGGATTTACTTTATCCTGTCTGATCTTATGTGCAAAACCAGAAAATTCCTGGCTCTGCATCAGGGTCCAGGTCTTACCCATATCGATCGATTTGCCCAGGTAGGTTTTGTGATCACCATACATATGGTTATCAAATGTGGCAAAAATGATATTCTTATCAATGGGTGATGGCTCAACGCTGCTAACCCAGGTTTGGGCAGGGATACCAGCCTGTGCGTAGTTGGCAGACACGTTCGTCCAGGATTTTCCACCATTCAGGGTGTATTGAAGATTGCCATCATCCGTACCTACCCAGATCAAATTTTCATCGAGCGGTGATTCAGCGACGGTAAATATCGTACAGTGGTTCTCAGCTGATGTATTATCTGCACTTAACCCTCCACTTTGTTCCTGTTGCTGTTTCTTTTTGTCATTAGTGGTCAGATCTGGAGAGATGCGTGTCCAGTTCCTACCCTGATCGGTAGATTTAAAGAGGTACTGTGCGCCCATGTATAAGTTATGGCCGTTGGCGGCACCGGTAAGCAGAGGCGTATTCCAGTTCCAGCGAAGGGGTTCATCATCTGCGGAAGGTTGTGGTTGGATTTTAACCGACTTGCCCGTACGAATGGTGATACGTGCGGCGTTGCCACCCTGATATTCCGCATAGGCAATTTCCGGATCAAATGGATCGGCCTGGGCCCAGAACCCATCTCCAAAGAAAAGGTCACGCCAGTCTTGATTGCCCACTCCTCCAAAAGATTGCGAGGGGCCTTTCCAGCTTCCATTGTCTTGCAAACCACCATAAACATTATAGGGTGTTTCATTGTCCACGGAAACATGATAGAATTGTCCTACCGGCAGGTTACCAAAAAACCGCCAGGTAGCGCCCTTATCTAAGCTGCTATATACACCTCCATCTGTACCGAGGTAAAGTTCACTGGTGTTATTGGGATTGATCCAAAGCGCATGGTGATCACTATGCACCCATCCGCCAACATCACTTGCATCGGCAAAAGAGAATCCCCCATCGGTAGAATAGGAGAATCCCAGTGCCGGGCGATATACACGCTTGGGGTCTTTGGGATCGATCTCCAGGGTTGAAAAGTAAAAGGGTCGGGAGACCACATTAAGTGTAGCACTTTGTTGTTTCCAGTTTTCTCCGCCATCTGTGGAAAGGTAAAGTCTGGTTTCTTTGGCTTCCACGATCGCTACCAGATTCTGTGGAGCGGATGCAGCCAGTGCCAGCGCGGTACGACCAAACGGCTTTACAGGTAATCCTTTGGATAATTCCTTCCAGGTTTTGCCCCCATCTGTCGATTTAAAGATACCCGATCCATTGCCTCCTGAATTAAAGGCATAGGGCTTACGGCGAAATTCCCAGGTACTGGCATAGATCGTTTCTGGTTGGGTTGGATCGATCTCAATATCTGCGCAACCTGTTTTTTCATTGATATACAAAACCAGGTTCCAGGTATTTCCACCATCGGTACTCTTGTACAACCCGCGGTGTTTACTGTCACTCCATAAAGGTCCCGGTGCGGCAACATAGATCGTATTGGAATTGACGGGATCAATCGCGATACCCGCAATATGTTCAGTACTGTCGAGTCCGATCTTTTTCCAGTTATCGCCTCCATCGGTGCTTTTATATAAGCCATCCCCAATGGAAACGGAATTGCGCATATTGCTTTCCCCGGTACCGGCATAAATGGTTTTCGGGTTCTTTTGATCAATGGCAATGGCACCAATGCTTTGACAATATTTATCAAAAATGGGTTTGAAAGAGGCCCCGGCATTCGTGGTCTTCCATATTCCACCTCCGGCGGTACCCACATAAATCGTTGAAGGCTCTTTGTTCACCCCCTGGATGGAGGTAATACGACCACTCATGGTACCGGGCCCAAGATGACGGGCTTCCATTACTCCAAAAGTGGCGGAGTTGATCTGTCCCTGCAGGGTTATGGAGCTTATCCCCAATACAGCCAGTGTTAAGAATTTTCGCATAAGCAATAGGTTTATAAAAAACCCCGATAGTTGACATCGGGGTTGGATAGAAAAAATTTTTGAAGTTAGGAAGGCTTTTTGAAGACGGAATCTTCAATGGGCTTGTTCACATCCACATTGGTAATGGTCATTTCACCAAAGGGAAGGGTAATGCTTTTGGCGATAACAATACCTTCGGGAAGTTTTTCATAATTCGCAAAACCGGTGGGCACTTCTACTTCCTGACCGTTTACATCCTGTTTGGATACTACACGGATGATATAGTAAGTGGAGGGATCAAGATAAAAGGTTTGTGTGCTACCATTTTTGGTATCTACTTTTATTTTGAAACACTCTACGCCTTCTACATCTTCTTTACCCAGCAACTCTACTTTGTGGCCTTTGGCCTGGTAGTCCAGCAAGGGACCAGCGGGATCGAGGTCATCCTGTGACTTGGTCAACTCATCAGCAGTCATGGCTTCGGGGGCCATCATGCCATTAAAAGGCATATAGTTCCAACCTTCTGTAGGGGTAATGATCTGATAACCGGACATGCCCATGGCCGTGATGCTGATATCCTGACGGCTTCCTTTGTCTTTTACAACGGTCAAAACCAGTTGTACATCTGTTCCCTGAACAGTCATGGAACCTTCCTGACGCAGGGAGGTTACCTTTCTCCAGGCATCCGCACCACCGATCGCTTCCACATGCTTGTTGATGACCTCATCGGCCGTTTGGGCAAACGTGAGGGAGGAAAGACCAAGAAACAGGGTGATCAAAAAATAAATAGGGCGCAATTTCATTTGATTTTAATTTAGATGTTTGTTTGGATAATGAGTTTTTGGTTTGGCAAATTTATGACCGGAAAGATACCGTTATTCTCCATTGGTGTAAAATTTACCCGTTGGACCAAATTAGTCGCAGTATGACGCAGAAAATTACAGGAAGGGTTGCTGATTTTACCCAAAAAATCTTTTACCCGGCAGAAATCACCCTGAAAAATGGGCGGATATCGGCTATTGAACGGCTGGCAGTCAAAGAGGAAGGCCTTCCTTTTATACTTCCCGGCTTTACGGATAGCCATGTCCACATTGAAAGTTCCCTGCTCCTGCCGGCGGAGTTTGCCCGACTGGCTGTGGTTCATGGAACGGTGGCCACCGTCTCCGATCCGCATGAGATCGCCAATGTATGTGGTCTTGAAGGGGTGGATTATATGATCGAAAACGGTAAGACTGTCCCCTTTAAATTCAATTTTGGGGCGCCCAGTTGTGTCCCGGCCACGGTGTTTGAAACGGCCGGCGCCCATCTGGATGCCACGGCCGTTGATCAATTACTGAGCCGTCCGGAGATCAAATACCTGAGTGAGATGATGAATTTTCCCGGTGTCCTGAGCAAGGATCCTGAGGTAATGGACAAGATCGCTGCTGCCAAAAAATACGGGAAACCGGTTGATGGCCACGCTCCGGGGTTAAGGGGAGATACCGCCCGCCAATATGCTGCGGCAGGTATCAGTACCGATCATGAATGTTTTACAAAAGAAGAAGCCCTGGATAAACTTCAGCTCGGGATGAAGATCCTTATCCGGGAAGGTAGTGCAGCCCGAAATTTCGAGGCACTGATCGATCTTCTCCATGATTATCCCGACCAGATCATGTTTTGCAGCGATGATAAACATCCCGACAGTCTGGTGGTAGGGCATATCAACCAACTCTGTGCCCGTGCAGTTGCCAAAGGCATCGATGTATTCAAGGTTTTACAGGCCGCTTGCATCAATCCGATCAGGCATTATGGCCTCGGGGTGGGGCTGTTGCAGATCGAAGACCCGGCCGATCTGATCATTGTGGAAGACCTGGAACATTTTACCGTCAGAGAAACCTATATCAACGGAGCTTGTGTGGCCAGGAATGGCGTATCTCTCATTGATCCCAAACCCCAACCTGCGATCAACCGGTTCACGATCGGAGAAAAATCATTGGCTGAATTTGCCTACCCGCTTCTCAAATTTGGAGAGGAGGAGAATTTTGAACAGGTTTATGTAATCGAGGCCCTGGATGGACAACTGATCACGCATAAACGCATTCACCCCATTACCGATGTGGCAGGCAAGGATGACCTGCTTCACAGCAATGTGGAAAAAGACCTGTTGAAGATCGTAGTGGTAAACCGTTATCAACCCATGCCGATTGCCAAATCCTTTATCAGGAATTTTGGTTTAAAAAAGGGCGCCCTTTCTTCTTCGGTTGCGCATGACAGTCATAATATTGTTGCTGTGGGAGTGGATGATGAAAGTCTTTGCGATGCCGTGAACCGGGTTATCCAGTGTCGGGGTGGATTGTCCTTATCCTTCCCTGGTAAAAATGGACAGGAAGGATCGGTTTTGCCCTTGCCTGTAGCCGGACTAATGAGTACAGGCGATGGATATGAGGTGGCTGAAGCCTATACCCAACTTGACCGAATGAGTAAAGAAGTACTCGGGGCCACGCTTCGATCACCGTATATGACACTTTCCTTTATGGCCTTGCTCGTCATACCCGAACTTAAGTTAAGTGATAAAGGTTTGTTTGATGCGGGGAAATGGGGATTGGTATAACAAATAGCTAAAAGCTATTAGCTGTTAGCCATTAGTCTGAAATTCAGTTTCACCTTTCAGCACCTTCACTGTTTCATCATAAAAAAATCTGGCGCGTTCGTGGGAGTCGCCGATACAGACAAGCCCAAGTTTTCCATATTGGGAGAGTGCGCCTATGAGATGAAACATCACCCCTTCTTCTTTTGTACCTGAGAAATGGAGGCCATGCAGGATGACGATCTCCATCAGATCCTGTGGAGTCAAACCCCTGAAATGTTCATCCTGAAGGTTATCAGAAGCCAGGTAATACCTTTCCTCTCCGGCTGCCGTCAGGTAGGAACCTTTTTGGGCATCATAGTCACCGTCTGTCAGGAATTGCAACATGATATAGGGGTGAGTGGTGCCGCCTTTGCGTAAATTGATCTCAATGGCATTATGCGTCCATTGCCCTTGTTTAAGTACTGAAATAAAATCTACGCCAAACCGTCCCAGTACACCCTTTTCTTTTAAGGCAGCGGCTACAAGCCCACCCAATCGTCCAATCTCCCGATTGTAGTCTTTACTGGCCGGGAATGTTGCCCCAAGGAATACCTGTCCATATTTTCCACCGATCAACTGGTCATGAGTAGAAATGACATCGATCTTACCCGACGGATTGATCCGGCATTGAACGGAAGGCGAGGCTGTTTCCTCGGCTTCCAGAAATGCTTCGACTATGCCTCCCATCTGTTCAAATTTCTTCATGAACAAGGGATAGGAAAGATCTCTGGCCACCACTTCCATCCGGGAAGAAATTTGTTTCGGGATGATTTGCTCCAATCCGTCCGATGTAAGTCCGTCATAGGAAAAAACGGCATTCCCTTCCCCGCTAAACCCATCGTTCATTTTCACAACGGCCTTGTTCAACTCCGGATGTTCCAGTTTCAATTTCACCAGGGCTTGAATTACCTCCTCTTCGTTTTTCAGATTTTCATAACCGGGAGGCATATCCATTCCACATTCCCGGAAAATTTCGCGGCTACCCGATTTGGTTCCCCAGAAAAACAGATCGGGGTCACAACCATAAATTGGGATCTGTAATGCTACCGCCAATTTTCGTTCATAGGCTGTGACATTGAAACAGGACAGATGCGCGATATGTCCTTCAGGAATGGCCTGTTTGATCCGGCGTACAAGTCTGGGGCGGGCCAGTATTTTTTGTGTCAGGGAAATGGGTGATCCATCATAACAACTCAGCAGGTGGAGCCTTTCACGGGCATGGTGACCCGTGATACCGGGAAGAAGGTGCAGGTAATAATCAATGATGACCGGGTCGATGGGGGTACTGGTGACATACACAATATGCGTACGTGGCATTCTCAACAAAAGGAGGAGGCAAAGTAGTCTTTCCTCATACAATACGATCCCGTCTATTTTGCAAAGGATTTCCTGGTCAAGGGTCAAACTGGGGATAACTACAATGGTTTTAGGCGCAAGCCGATTGGGATAAAACGTTTCATAGGCGCCGGCAAAATGCTCCTGCAATTGCCGAAATATCTTTTTTTCAGCAGCCAGGGCTTCTTCTGTTTTATTATTAGCCGGTGCAACCATGGGGGGAAGCGTCATTGTCTTAAAACTATCCTTTTTCCCCCCAAAAAAGCCTGATAATAATCAATTAACTAACTTGCGCCCTAATATGCTTAATTACCTTATCAATTCGATCCGTCGGAAGATCGCCAGACGGGTAAAAAGAGAATATCCTGTCTCGATAAAATCACTTTCCACTCCGGAATATGGTGATATTCAATATACTATTTGGCATAATCCGCTGGTCAACCCCACCGAACTCCAACTCAGTCATTGCTGGTTTTTTAAAAAGTTCCTTTCCCAGGGAGATATGGCCATTGATATCGGCGCCAATGTAGGGCACATGTCCATCTGCATGGGTGTGGTCACCGGCAAGGATGGCCTGGTTCTTTCCTTTGATCCCAATCCGGTTGTGTTCAAGATTCTGACAAAGAATGCCGAACTCAATAAAGAGTTGACCCATATAGAACCACACAATTTTGCCATCACGGATAAAGAAGAAGAATTTTATTACTCTTCCTCCGAAGCCTCTTTTAGCAATGGGGGTATATCCAAAGAGAAGAACAGCCGGCATGGCAAGTACACCCTCGATACCAAGATCAAAGGCGTGAAGCTGGAAGATTTTTTACAAGAAAAATATGCCTCGAAACTGAGCCGGTTAAAACTGGTGAAAATCGATACCGAAGGATATGATAAAGAGATCATCAAATCCATTCGTGGCCTGTTGGAAAAATACAAACCGGCGGTCATCACCGAATGTTTCTCAAAAAATAAAGCCGAAGCCCGCTACGAACAGTTCAACCTGCTACATGACCTGGGATACTCCCTATACTATTTCTCCAGCTTTACCATAGATGCCGAGGTCATCCCCATTCAAACAAAGGAAGAGATGATGAATTGGAAGCATTTTGATATTTACGCGGTGCAGAAATAACAGCAGATACACCCAGGAGGGAGTTGTTAGCTAATAGCTTTTAGCCCTTGGCGTTAACGGTAAAATTCTCTGCGCAACTCTGCTTTCTCTTGTTCTCTGCGGTGAACCCTCCCCATTACTACTCCTCCTGCCCGTTCCACAATGCCCCGCCAATACTTCCTCTTTTTGCACCGGTAGCAGAAGGGATCGTACTGTATTCATCGCGCCAGCGCAAAACTCCCAGCAGGGCCATGATGAGAGCTTCTTTGTATTTTACCAGGTTGGCCTCGGGGACTGTAACAGTGATGCCCAGTGGCTGAAGATGATCTGTTAATCGGGCTATGAGAAATTGATTAAATGCCCCTCCACCGGTGACCAGTAAAGAACCACCGGTTGTTGGCCAGGTGGCATGATCCATGATGGATTTTTTTACCTGCACTGCAATATGCTCCACATAGGTGCAGAGTATGTCGTTTGTTGATAGTTCAGATTTTTCAAGCAAGGGCACCAGTGTTTCTGTTCCAAACTCATTGGCCAGCGATTTGGGTGGTGGTTGCTGGTAAAAATCAAAGGCGTTCAAGGTTTGCAGTAGCTCTTTCTGTACTTGTCCCTGTCTGGCAGCCTGACCATCCTTATCGAATTCCATTCCAAGCCTCGCGGCGAAATGATTAAGTACCCGGTTCGCCGGGCATATATCAAAAGCAAGTGTATTCTCCTGGGTATGGACGGAGATATTGGCGATACCCCCAATATTCAATAAGAGTGAATGTTGGGGTAAGAGTAAACGTTCGCCTATTGGGACAATGGGGGCTCCCTGTCCGCCAAGGGCCACATCCAATGCGCGGAGGTCGGATACTACCGGCAATCCGGTTTCTGCGGCAATCGCCGCCCCTTCACCCAATTGGGCGGTATAATGCGGGGGTTGGTGAAAACTGGTATGTCCATGGGAAGCCACCACCGCTACCTGAAATTGGAGGCCATTGTCCTCAATGAACTGATTGACCAATTGCCCCAGGTAATGACCATAATCTGCATCAAGCCGCAGGTAATCACGGGCGGAAAGAGCGGGCGCGGAGGCAAGTCTTTCCATCCATTCCTTTTCATAGGGAAGACAGGCCGCTTTTTGGATCTGATAGGTCCATTTCCCTGCACTTTCCTGAAATTCTGCAAAGACGATATCCAAGCCATCGAGGCTGCTTCCGCTCATTAATCCGATTGCCCTGTAGACCATGATTTATATTTCCGTTTTCAGTATTCAGCGATTAGATTTGCAAAAGTACAACTTCAATTTTGGGCAATGGTAGTCAACCTCAGCGAACAGCACTCTCTCATCAGTAATTGGGTCGCGGAATTGCGCGACGTGGAGATTCAAGGTGATCGGCTTCGTTTTCGGCAAAACCTGGAAAGGATCGGTGAGGTCGCCGCTTATGAGATCAGCAAGACACTGCCCTGGATCGAAAAAGAGGTACAGACCCCCCTTGGTTCTTCCCCTTCTAAAATATTGAAAGAGCAACCTGTCCTGGCCACGATCCTCCGTGCCGGGCTACCCCTGCATAATGGATTGCTCCATTTCTTCGACAGGGCGGACAATGCCTTTATTGCCGCCTACCGCAAACATCAAAAGGACGGTTCTTTTGAGATCAGCCTGGAATATCTGTCCAGCCCCGACCTGGAGAACCGTATCCTGATCATTTCTGACCCCATGCTCGCCACGGGTTCTTCCTTGGTAAAAACCATACATTTAATGAAGGAAGAAGGCAACCCGAAAGAAATACATATCGTTTGTGCCATAGCCTGCACAGTTGGCATAGAATATGTTCGACGTGAGTCGCCGGGGGTCAAGATTTGGTGCGGAGACATTGACGATGAACTCACTGCGAAGGGTTATATCGTACCCGGTCTGGGCGATGCCGGTGACCTGGCCTACGGTGCCAAAGTACAGATGTAAGCAGCGTTATTTTTATTCCCCCGGTCTGTCAATTTTTTGTATTTTACACATCCTTAGTGTTGATAATGAAGAAAACAATTCTAATCTTGACCCTTTTGTGGGCTGTGGTGACTGAGACCGGGGCTCAGGACCCCAATTTTTCCCAATTTTTTGCCTCCCCCCTGACCCTCAACCCTGCCCTGACGGGTAAGTTTGACGGGATTGTACGGGTGGCCGGGAATTACAGAAACCAATGGCCTACCATCAATAACGCCTTTACTACGGCCACCGCTTCGGTGGATTTTCATGTTCTCAAAAACCGCCTTCAGGATATAGACCGCTGGGGTGTTGGTATTTTGGGTTTTACCGACAAAAACGGGAATGGCGCTTTGCAAAATAATTTTATCGCCCTATCCACTGCCTTTCATAAAGGATTGGATGAAAACGGATACCATCAGATCGGGGTGGGCTTCCAGGGTACTTATGCCAATAAAAGACTGGATGTGACCAAGGTGGTATTTGAGGATCAATTGACTGCCCTTGGTTTTACCGGTGTTACCTCCGAAGTTTTCAATCAGCAAAACCTGAATGTGAACTACTTTGACCTCAATGCCGGGGTCATGTACAATGGGACCACAAACGGATACAATAATTTCTATCTCGGTGCATCCATGTACCATCTGAACCGCCCTAAGGAAACCTTTCAGGGTGGTCAATATTACCTCAGTTCACGACTGACCCTGCAGGCAGGTGGTCGTTTACCGGTAGGCCAGTTCAATGCCTTTCATTTCAGCGCCAACCATAGCACCCAGGCCAATGCCCGCAATACCGTGATCGGTGGGGCCTATGCCCTGAACCTGAATGGTATGGAAGACAATCCAACCAATGTGTATTTAGGTTCCTGGTTCCGGTTTGGAGATGCCATCATTCCGTATGTCGGACTTGAATTCAATGACTTTCACTTAGGTTTTACCTACGATGTCAATACTTCCGGACTTAAACCCGCATCGAATGTGCGAGGTGGTGCCGAGATCTCACTCATCTATATCAAACAGCCTGTTGACAGGAATTTGAAGAAGTTGAATTGTCCTAAATTTTAAAGGAAGTAGTAACAGACTATTGAAATCAGCACTATCGCGATCAGGTTCATCACAAATCCTGCTTTCACCATTTTCTTCAATGGTATATGTCCACTGCTAAAGACGATCGCATTGGGTGGGGTAGCCATCGGTAACATGCTACCACAACTGGCGGCCAGGGTCATAGGAATTCCCACGGCCAGCGGAGAAATCCCCAGTGCATCGGCCAGTCCACAAACAACGGGTGCAAAAACGATGACCTGCGCAATATTGCTCATCAGTTCCCCAAGAAACAGGGAAACTATTGTAACCACCAATATCAGGAGGAATCCCCCTCCCGCAAACCGGGCCATCCAGGTACCCATCGATTGGATCAACCCGGCATTCTCAAGTGCGGAGGCCAATGAGATGCCTCCACCAAAAAGGATCAGAATTCCCCAGGCCATTTTGCTGGTATCTTCCCAGGCGAGTAAGGTGGGGGAGACTGTATTGTTCTTTGAGCTGGGAAAGATAAAAAGGGCAATGGCCCCTGCCATGGCAATGATGGAGTCATCCAACCGGATTCCACCAAATCCATTGATGATATCCTTGGTGATCCAGAAAAAAGCAGTTACCGCAAAGATCCCCAGCACCCTTTTTTCCTCAATACTCATAGGACCCAGGCGGGAAATTTCTTCTTTGATCAGGTCATGTGTTTCGCTACTGGCTTTAATTTTATTGGGGAATAACACTTTTGTTAATACCACATACAGGCAAATGAGGAGCAGGATGGCCAGTGGGCCTCCAATTTTCATCCAGTTAAAAAAACCGATCGGCTCTCCATATTTTTTTTCGACAAATCCTGCAAAAGCGACATTGGGTGGTGTGCCAATGATGGTGGCGATCCCGCCCAGATTGGAAGCGTAAGCGATCACCAACATCAGTGAGAGTGAAAAATGCCCCAGGTGCCCGTCCCCGCGATGCTTATCCTTCATTACATTGATCACTGAAAGGGCGATTGGAAACATCATCATCGTGGTGGCCGTATTGCTCAGCCACATACTGAGAAGTCCGGTAGCAATAATAAACCCAAGAATGATCCGGTTGCCGGAGGTTCCGGTCATGCGAACAATATTTAAAGCGATACGCTTGTGCAGGTTCCATTTTTCAATGGCGAGGCCGATCATAAATCCACCCATGAACAGAAAGATGATCGGATTGGCATAAGGAGAGGCTGTATTCGAGAGCGTGGCGATACCCAATAAGGGAAACAATACCAGTGGTATCAGAGCAGTTACGGGCAAGGGAATGGCCTCGGAAATCCACCACACCACCATCAGCGAGCCAACGGCAAGCGTTAATGAGGCCTTTTCTGCTAAATGAAAGGGATTAAGCAGATATAGCCCTATGGAAAGCACCAGACCGGCGATCAGGGATAAAATTCGAACTCGATTCATGGCATACAATATACTCCAGTAGCTTATATTTACCCAAATTTCGGTATTGCTTAAAGAGATCATCATAGCGATCCAATCCTATAATGAAGCCCGCCAGTTCATCCGGGAAAACCGGTTATGGAAATGGATCCTTTTACCCGGGCTTATCTACACCCTGCTATTCCTTATCGGCATGTATTTTTTTATTGGCTCGGCCACAAGTGTGATCGAATACCTCACCCGGGTTTCGCACGTGAGCGAATGGATACAACGCCTGGAAAACAGTTGGGTGGGTTTTCTCTTTGCCCTGGCTGGCATGATGCTCTGGTTACTTCTATTGTTATTTTACTTCTCGCTGTTCAAATATGCCTGGCTCATCATTGGTTCGCCCATCTTTACCTATCTGAGTGAAAGGACGCAAGCCATCCTGGAGAAAAAAGAATTCACCTTCAACAGGCGGCAATTCTTTCGGGATGTATCTCCCGGTGTAAAAGTGGCCCTGCGTAATTGTGCCTGGCAAACCGGTTATTTATTCCTGCTCATGCTATTTTCCATGGTCCCCCTGGTTGGTATGATCGCCCCGGTTATCGCCCTCTTTGTAGAGTGCTATTACTATGGCTATTCCATGATCAGCTATAGCCTTGACCGGGAAAAAGTAGCCCCTGAAAAAAGCGCCGCCTTTATCAAGGAACATAAGGGCCTGGCCATTGGAAACGGGATCATTTTTTACCTGATGCATATTGTCATCATCTTTGCCCCGGCCTACGCCATCATCGCGGCAACCCTGAGTGTTCATAAAGTAAAACCGGCATGAAAAATTCTTCCACGGGAACGGTCTATCTGATCCCAGCCCCACTGACGGATGAAGGCATTGCCGGAATCTCCCCGGAAATAAAGGAGGCCATTGCCCAATGCCAGGTATTCTTTACCGAAAATGAAAAGGACGCGCGCCGGTATTTTAAAAAACTCTGGAAAGAAATGGTGATCGATGACTATGAATGGCATGCCATCCATGGTCGGGAAGAAGAAGCCCTGCCTTCATTCAGGCAAAGGCTGAAAGAAGGTAAGATCATTGGTATCGTCAGCGATGCAGGTTGTCCGGGTGTAGCTGACCCGGGTCAATTATTGATCGCGGAAGCTCAGGAAATGGGGGTTACCATCAAACCTCTGGTGGGACCAAGCTCCATCCTTCTGGCCCTGATGGCGAGTGGAATGAATGGACAGCAATTCCATTTTCATGGGTATTTGCCCATCGAGGCCCAGGAAAAGATAAAAGTGATCCGACAGATCGAGACCCGATCGGCCAGGGAAAATTGCACCGAACTATTTATAGAAACGCCCTACAGAAATAATCAAATGCTGGATACGCTCCTGCAGCATTGTAACCCGGAAACAAAAATTGGTGTGGCTGTCTCGCTGACCGATAAGGAAGAGTGGGTGCGCACAAAAAAGGTAAAGGACTGGAAAAAAGAGAAACCTGACCTGCACAAGAAACCTGCTATTTTCTTGTTGTATGCCTATGGCGCCCTTTAGCGTCCCGGAGGTAAATTCACCACAAAGCCCCAGGTTTATTCGGGGTCGCGCATCGAGATAATGCTATCCACAATATACCGCGAGTTTCCACGCCAGGGTAATACACCATTGTATTCTTTGTAATGGAGATCGAATATCTTACCTGCATTTAACTTCAATACTTCAAATACCTCTTTGCTTTTGATCGAGAACTCAAACTCATTCGACTGGATGGCGCCAACTGTACGGCTTCTGATCCCTTCCTGAATGAGCTTGCCTTCATAGGTTTTGAAGATCTGTCCTTTCTTTACCGCATAGTTTAGGTATCCCGATTTTACCCCATCGCTGGTAAACGGATAGTAGTATTTCCAATAGATGAACCCCACAAGGAAGAGGACCATCACGATAACGAGTGTTCGCAAGAATTTCCGAAATCCGGAAGTCTTTTTTGGTGTTGAAGCTGTCAGGGGGTCCATTTATTGAATTTTATAACAAAATATTTTTAGCTAAAGGTAAATTATTGTATACATTTGTTCCCTCAATAATAAAAGAAGTGAAGAAACCTTTTATACATATCCAACCAGGCACCTCCAATGGAGTGGCTCGTAGGGTTGTTTCTTTACCGCGACGCCGACCTGTTATCTGACAGGACGAGCACCTCACCACGGCCCCTGTCAGTGGAAAATTCCCCAAACTATTTTTCGGATTGGTCATCCCTCACTGAACAATAGCGTTTCCAAAGTGGAAAATCATAAGATACTTATTCGTGTTGCCAATACTGGTGATCAGCATTTTGCTGAAACCATCACCACCGAAATGGCCGAAAGCGCCAAAGCCAGGGGGACCGGTATTGCAAAACGGTCGCCTGACTATATCGCCCAGAAAATGGAAGAAGGCAAGGCCGTGATCGCCTTTACCGACAAGGGAGAATGGGTGGGTTTTTGCTATATCGAGACCTGGAGCCATGGTGAGTATGTGGCCAACTCCGGGTTGATTGTAGCCCCTGCCTTTCGCAAGACAGGTGTTGCCAAAGGCATCAAAAAGAAAATATTTGACCTCAGCCGCCAACTCTACCCCGAAGCCAAGATCTTTGGTCTGACCACGGGGCTGGCAGTTATGAAAATCAATAGCGACCTCGGTTATGAACCGGTCACCTATTCCGAACTGACCCAGGACGAGGCTTTTTGGGCCGGTTGTAAAAGCTGTGTCAACTACGAGATCCTGATGAGCAAGGAAAGAAAGAACTGTTTCTGTACCGGTATGCTGTATGATCCCAAAGACCACTATGAGCCGGAGGAGACCAGCAAATTCTTTGCTGAAAATAAGAATCTCTTTGAACGGCTGATACGGATCAAAAAATGGCGGTTCCTCAAACCCTTCCTGAAAAAGGAAAACGGTGGAGGGAATGGCCAAAGCAAACCAAAGTCATTCTTCCACTATCTGTTTCACCTGTAAATAAAGGAACCATGAGCAAAAAGATCGTTTTAGGATTCAGCGGAGGATTAGATACCTCATACTGCGTGAAATACCTGAGCGAAGAGAAAGGCTATGCCGTACATAGCATCATTGTCAATACAGGAGGATTTGATGCCGATGAACTCAAACGCATCGAGGCCCATGCCTATGCCCTGGGGGTTAAATCCCATACTACGGTGGATGCAGTACACACCTACTACGACCGGATCATCAAATACCTGGTATTTGGTAACGTGCTTAAGAACAATACCTATCCCCTGAGTGTAAGTGCCGAAAGGTTGAGCCAGGCCCTGCATATTGCCGAGCATGTAAAAAAAGTGGGAGCCGATGCAGTGGCCCATGGAAGTACCGGCGCGGGGAATGACCAGGTTCGGTTTGACATGATCTTTCATATCACGATTCCCGGGGTAGAGATCATTACCCCGATCCGCGACCTGAAACTGAGCCGCGAAGAAGAGATCGCCTACCTCAAGGCAAAAGGCGTACACATGAATTTTGACAAGGCGGTCTATTCCATCAATAAAGGTCTGTGGGGAACGAGTGTAGGCGGAAAAGAGACCCTTTCCTCCAAAGGCATGCTCCCCGAGGAAGCCTGGCCTACACCTTGCACCCGGCAGGATAGTGAGCAGGTAAAACTGGGTTTTGAAAAAGGACAGTTAATAAAAGTAAACGACAAGAGCTTCCCCCATCCCGTAGAGGCCATTCAATATCTTCAATCCATTGCAGGCCCGTTTGCGATCGGACGTGATATCCATGTGGGTGATACCATCATTGGCATTAAAGGCCGCGTAGGATTTGAAGCCGCAGCTCCGATGATCATTCTCAAAGCCCACCATGCTCTCGAAAAACATGTATTGACCAAATGGCAATTGCAGTGGAAGGACCAGCTCGCCCAATTTTATGGGAACTGGCTTCATGAAGGACAGATACTGGATCCTGTTATGCGGGATATAGAGGCCTTTCTGGAAAACAGCCAGCAACAGGTGACCGGTGATGTTTTTGTCCAATTACTCCCCTACCGCTTTCAGGTAACCGGCATCGAAAGTGCCTATGACCTGATGAGCAGCAAGTTTGGCAAATACGGAGAAATGAATACCGGATTTACCGGTGATGATGTCCGTGGTTTTAGCAAGATCTTTGGCAACCAGACCTCAATCTATTATTCAGTTAAAACAACCGCCGATGAATAGCATAAAAGTTGGTATCATCGGAGGTGCGGGCTATACCGGAGGTGAATTAATTCGTATACTACTACGTCACCCGTCGGTTGAACTCACATTTATCCATAGCCGCAGCAATGCCGGCAAACCCCTGTACAGCATTCACCCTGATCTGTTGGGGGATTCAGATCTCGTGTTTGCCGCTGACCTGAACTTTGATATTGATGTGCTCTTTCTTTGTCTCGGTCATGGAGAATCCACCCGTTTCCTTGCCGAAAATAAAATACCTGCATCGATACGCATCATTGACCTGGCCAATGATTTCCGGCTGGCGAAAGACGCGCAAAGAGATGACCGCCTTTTTGTGTATGGGCTGCCGGAACTGAACCGCGAATCCATCCGGAAGGCCAATCATATTGCCAATCCCGGTTGCTTTGCCACGGCCATCCAGCTCGGGTTGCTTCCCCTGGCCGCCCACGGATTACTTGGAGAAGTTTTCACAACAGGAATCACCGGGTCTACCGGTGCCGGGCAATCTTTATCGGCTACCTCCCACTTTAGTTGGCGAGCCAATAATATCCAGGCATATAAAACACTAACCCACCAACACCTGGGCGAAATAACAGAGTCGCTGCATAAAGCAGGGGCTGCAGAACCAAATATTCATTTTGTACCCTGGCGGGGTGATTTTACCAGAGGGATATTCATCAGTTCCCAGGTACGCTGTATCAAATCGCTGACGGAACTGGAGGATATTTACCGTAATTTCTATCAGCAACATCCCTTTACCCATCTCACTACCGAACCCGTCTTTTTGAAACAGGTAGTGAATACCAATAAGTGCATCATCCAGCTCGAAAAACAAGGTGATATATTGGTGGTACATTCGGTAATTGACAACCTTATTAAGGGCGCCAGTGGTCAGGCCGTACAGAACATGAATATAATGTCAGGCTTGAATGAAGAAGAAGGATTGGATCTGAAAGCCGGATATTTTTAACCTGAAATTTATTGCTAACTGATAAAGGCTAAAAGCCAAAAACCAAAGTAGATGAACTTATTCGACGTTTACCCGATCAACGACATCACCATCGTAAAAGCCAAAGGATCTTATGTTTGGGATGAAAAAGGAGAACAGTACCTGGATCTTTATGGTGGTCATGCTGTGATCAGCATTGGACATACTCACCCCCATTGGGTAAAGAGAATCGAGGAGCAGTTAGAAAAAGTGGCATTTTATTCTAATTCTGTCCGTATTCCCTTACAAAAACAACTGGCTGATAAACTGGGAAAAGTGTCCGGCAAAGAAGATTTCAACCTGTTCCTTTGTAACAGTGGCGCTGAAGCAAATGAAAATGCGTTGAAGCTCGCCTCCTTTCATACTGGCCGAAAAAAGGTCATCGCTTTTTCCCGGTCTTTTCACGGACGCACTTCCCTGGCGGTAGCGGCTACGGATAACAAAGCCATTATTGCCCCGGTAAATGAAACCGCAAATGTGGTTTTTCTTCCCTTCAACGATATCCAGGCATTGGAAGATTGTTTCCAGGAAATGGGCAATGAGATCTCCTCTGTAATTGTCGAAGGCATACAAGGGGTGGGCGGAATCCATGTTGCCGATGATAAATTCCTTAAATCGATCCGTTCCCTATGCGATCAGTACGGTGCCGTTTATATCGCCGATAGCATACAATGTGGTTATGGCCGCAGCGGGAAATTCTTTAGTCATGATTTTGCCGGTGTTCAGGCAGATATTTATTCCATGGCCAAGGGTATGGGAAATGGGTTTCCCATTGGTGGGATCCTGATCGCTCCGAAATTCAAATCCAAACATGGCATGCTGGGCACCACCTTTGGAGGTAACCACCTGGCCTGCGCTGCCGCTCTGGCCGTGTTGGAAGTAATAGAAGAAGAGAAATTACTCGGCAATGCCGTGATGGTTGGAAAATACCTGCGTGAACAGTTGGAAGAACTTCCCGGGATAGTCAATGTCCGTGGCCGTGGTCTCATTATCGGTTTTGACGTGACTGAGGACAACAAGGACCTGCGGAAGAATCTTCTTTGGAAACAAAAGATTTTTACCGGTGAAGCCAAACCCAATGTCATCCGGCTCCTTCCCTCTCTCGCCCTCAAAAAGCGCGATGCGGAAGACTTTATTGAAGCCGTGAAAGAAGAACTGACCCTAACAGCTAATAGCTAATAGCCAAAAGCTATTAACTTTTCGTTTTATAACTATACTAAATGAAACACTTCATTTCTGTAAACGATGTCACCAACATCGATGCATTGGTTAAAAAGGCACTGGCCTATAAGAAGGCCCCTTTTGCCGATAAAAAACTCGGTGCGGGTAAGCGGATCGGTTGTCTTTTTCTCAATCCGAGTATGCGTACACGTTTAAGCACCCAGATCGCTGCGCAAAACCTGGGAATGGAGCCGATCATATTTAATGTCGGCAATGAAGGCTGGCAATTGGAATTTGAAGAAGAGGCCATCATGAGTGGTACCACCGTGGAGCATGTTAAAGATGCCGCGCCAATCTTTGGGCATTATTTTGATATCCTGGCCATTCGTACCTTTCCTACACTCAAAAACAAAGAAGAAGACTATAGCGAACTATATATCCAGCAGTTCATTAAATACGCCGGGATACCCGTGGTAAGCCTGGAAAGCGCGACATTACATCCTCTCCAAAGCCTGACCGATATCATTACGATGACCGAAGAAATGGCGAAATGGAAGAAAAAAAGAAAACCAAAGATCGTAATGACCTGGGCTCCCCATATCAAACCGCTTCCCCAATGCGTGGCCAATAGCTTTGCGCAGTGGGTCAATGCCTGGGGTAAGGCTGATTTTGTGATCACCCATCCAAAGGATTATGAACTCGATACCCAATTCTCCGGAGAGGCTGAGATCACGTACCAACAGGACAAAGCGCTTAAGAATGCCGATTTTGTGTATGTAAAGAACTGGAGTACCTATACTGATTATGGGCGCATTTATGAAAGCGACCCAAAATGGATGCTCACCAATAAAAAACTGGCACTTACCAATCAGGGAAAAGTGATGCACTGTCTGCCGGTCAGAAGAAATGTAGAATTGAGCGATGAAATACTCGACGGGCCACATAGTCTGGTGACCAGAGAGGCCTCGAACAGGGTATGGGCTGCACAAGCCGTATTGGCTGAGATCCTGAAAAGCGCGAAATAATGGAAACGCTATACATCGTCAAGATCGGGGGGAATATCATCGATGATGAACAAAAACTGACCCCTTTCCTGCGGGAGTTTGCGGCACTCGATGGACATAAGATTCTTGTTCATGGAGGAGGCAAGCTCGCTACGCGGTTGGCGGAGAAATTGGGTGTATCCCAGAAAATGATCGATGGACGACGTATCACCGATAAAGAAACCTTGCAGATCGTCACCATGGTTTATGCCGGTCTGGTCAATAAGACGATCGTGGCCGAATTACAATCCCTTCAATGCAATGCCATCGGGCTTTGCGGGGCTGATGGTGATTCCATTCTCGCGCATAAACGTAAACATCCGGTGATTGACTTTGGCTATGTAGGGGATGTGGATGTGGTCAACCGCCAACTCATTGATGGATTGCTGCGCCAAAACCTGGTGATCGTATTTGCACCCATTACCCACGATCAGGAGGGACAATTATTAAACACAAATGCCGATACCATCGCCCAGGAGCTCGCCCGCGCCATGAGCAGCGACTATGCGGTTCACCTGGTCTATTCCTTTGAGAAAAGCGGGGTATTGCTCGACGCCAATGATGATGAAACGGTGATCCCCGTGATCAACCCGTCTTTTTATCAGCAATTAAAGTCCGAAGAAAAAATATTTGCCGGCATGATCCCCAAACTGGACAATGCCTTCTCCGCCCTGAAAAGCGGGGTGCAAAAAGTAATCATCGGCAAAGCGGAAAAATTAAGCGAACTGATCAAAGGCAGTTCCGGTACAACCATACAGGATGAGTAAACACATTGATACATTATACGCAGAAGCGGTCCAGTTATTAAAGGAACTGATCGCCACCCCTTCCTTTAGCAAAGAGGAAGCGGAGACTGCCGGTATTCTTTGCCGGTATCTGGGCAAAAAGGATATTGTTCATTCAAGGGTAGGGAATAATGTGTTTGCAAAAAATAAATACTACTCCGATTCCAAACCCACGCTCTTACTCAATTCCCATCACGATACGGTAAAACCAAATAAAGGATATACCCTCGACCCCTTTCAACCCATTGAAAAAGATGGCCGCTTATACGGTTTGGGGAGCAATGACGCCGGTGGTTGCCTGGTATCATTGATCGCTGCCTTTCTCTATTTTCATGAACGGCAGGATCTGGCATTCAATGTGGTGTTGGCAGCAACAGCCGAAGAGGAGATCAGTGGTACACAGGGAATCGAAATGGCCCTGCCCCACCTGGGGTCAATTGATTTTGGTATAGTTGGTGAACCTACAAAATTAGACCTGGCGGTAGCCGAGCGGGGCTTATTGGTCATTGACTGCACAGCAGAAGGAAAAGCCGGTCATGCGGCACGAAACGAAGGAGAGAACGCGCTTTATAAAGCTTTGGATGATATTCAATGGATCCGTTCCTATCGATTTGAGCGGGAAAGTGATCTTCTTGGCCCGACGCGAATGACGGTTACCATAATTCAAACAGAGAACCAGCAACACAATGTGGTACCCCCGGTGTGCAAATTTGTGATCGATGTCCGTGTCAATGAATGTTACCGTTTTGAGGAGGTCCTCGCCATCCTCGAACAGAACCTGAAAAGCAGCTTCCAACCAAGGAGCACCCGGATGAAATCATCCAGCATTGCACTCGATCATCCTCTGGTAAAAGCAGGCCTTTCCCTGGGAAAGAATCATTATGGCTCACCCACGACCTCTGATAAAGCCCTGATGCCCTTCCCTACCCTCAAGATGGGCCCTGGTGACAGTGCCCGCAGCCATACCGCTGACGAATTTATTTACCTTGCTGAAATAAAAGAAGGTATTGATACCTATATCAAACTGATCAATACCATTTCCCTATAATCCGCATAACCCATGAAATCCATTTAATTTGTTTATTCCTTGAAATCCGTGTAATTCGTGTTTTCCGTGTAATTTGTATTATTCGTGTAATTAGTGTCTCATGAAACTCTGGCAAAAAAACCAAGCCTCTCTCGCCCAGGTCGAAAAGTTCACCGTCGGCCGGGATAAGGAATTTGACCTGCAACTCGCACCATTTGACGTGCTGGGTTCAATTGCCCATGTGATAATGCTGGAGAAGGTGGGATTGTTACAAAAAGATGAAATGGAGGAATTGGTGTCTGCCCTTCGATCCATTTATCAGGACATTGACGAGGGGAATTTTCAATTGGACGAAAGTGTAGAGGATATCCATTCCCAGGTCGAACTCATTTTGACCAGGAAATTGGGGGATACCGGTAAGAAAATACACAGCGCTCGCAGTCGCAATGACCAGGTGCTTGTAGATATCAAGCTATACCTGCGTCACGAACTGGAATCCCTGGTCCATACCATCGCCCCCTTTTTTGAATTACTGCAAACAAAAAGCGAAGCACATAAAGACGACCTGTTACCTGGTTACACCCATCTGCAATTGGCCATGCCTTCTTCCTTTGGATTATGGTTTGGTGCTTATGCGGAGAGCCTGGTTGATGACCTCATCACCCTTCAATCCGCTTATGAGGTGGTGAATAAAAATCCCCTGGGTTCCGCTGCCGGATATGGTTCTTCCTTCCCGATCAACCGAAGCCTGACCACCCGTTTACTTGGTTTCTCCGATCTGAATTACAATGTGGTCTATGCTCAAATGAGCCGGGGTAAAACAGAACGAATTGTTGCACAGGCGCTGGCCAACCTGGCAGATACCTTGTCGAAAATGAGTATGGATGCCTGCATTTTCCTGAATCAGCACTTTGGGTTTATTTCATTCCCCGCCGAACTTACCACAGGCAGCAGCATCATGCCGCATAAAAAAAACCCGGATGTGTTCGAACTTATCCGAAGTCATTGCAATCGGATCAAAGCGCTTCCCAACGAGATCATGATGATGACAACCAATCTGCCTTCAGGTTATCATCGCGATCTTCAATTGCTAAAAGAACATTTATTTCCGGCTTTCTCTACCTTGCGTGACTGTCTTCAAATGGCAGGGCTGATGTTCCAGCATATGGAGGTTAAAAAGGATTTGCTGATGGATGAAAAATTCAAATACCTGTTTAGCGTAGAGGAAGTAAATAAACTGGTCAACCAGGGAATGCCTTTTCGGGATGCCTACAAAAAAGTAGGACTGGATATTGAAAATGGCCATTTTACTTATGATACCCATATTCAACACACACACGAAGGCTCGATCGGTAATCTGTGTAATCCTGAAATCAGGAAACAGTGGGATACCGTTTTCAATAAATTTCCGTTTGGAGAAATTAATCGTGCCGAAGAATTGTTGGTAAAGAACAAATAAGGAATATAAAATAAGGAATAAGGAAGGGGTTGTCCTACTTCCTTATTCCTTATTTTATATTCCTTATTTCTTATTTCCTACAGCCCGTTCTCGCTGACCAGCCAAACAATCGCTGTCATCGCAATCGCTCCCAATTCCAGTTCTCTTTTATTTACTGCTTCAAATACATCATTGGGTGCATGGTGGTGGTCAAAATAACGTTGGCTATTGGGATTAACACCGCACATCACCGTGCCAAGTCTGCGCAGGGGGCCAATATCTGCGCCACCACCACCATCAGGCATATCATACACACCATAGGGCCTGAAGAGGGGTAACCAGGTCCGGATCTTTGCCACCTGTTCGGGCTTACCGCTTAATCCCAATGTCTCTACCCCAAATCCTCCGGCATCGCTTTCGGCAGCAAAAAGGTGCATTTCTTTATTTTTTTCGGCAAAATCAGCATAGGCCTGACCGCCTCTCAACCCATTCTCTTCATTCATAAACATTACAGCGCGGATGGTGCGTTTCGGTTTCCAACCCAGCGCCTTAATGGCACGGATCACTTCAATGCTTTGAACACAGCCGGTTCCATCATCATGTGCCCCTTCACCCAGGTCCCAACTGTCCAGGTGACCTCCTACTGTCAGTATCTCCTCGGGTCTTTCGCTTCCCCTTATTTCTCCGATCACATTAAAGCTTGGCACATCCGGATAATGGCGGCAATTCATTTTTACAAATAATTCTACCTTCTTTGTTTTGGCCAGCAGGTTGTGCAGCCATTCCGCATCCAGTGTGCTGCACGCCAGGGCGGGGATGGAATCCACTCCCAATTGATATCGTGTTGCCCCGGTATGCGGGTTATTATCAAGCGCATGGGTCACACTGCGGATCATGACTGCCACAGCGCCAAGTTTAGCAGCCTCTACGGGACCATTGCTCCTGTACCTTACCGCATCTCCATACCCCCCTTGCACCAATTCCGGGCGCATGGGATAATTAAAGAAAACGATCTTCCCTTTTACTTTTTCTGCCCCCAGGGCCTTTAATTCGTCAAAATTTGCGACCTCCACTACCTCGGCCTTTAAACCGGCTGCGGGTGTTCCTATACTCATGCCTAAGGCGCAGACAGAAAGCTCCTTTTTCGAACCACCCCAATACACGATCCCCTTTTCTTTGGCGCCTCGTTCCCATCGCGGAACCATACAGGGTTGAAGCCAAACTGTATCGGCCCCTGCTTCGCGTAACATACGTGCTGTTTCCTGTACCGCTTTTTCGGCCTTGGGTGATCCACTCAACCGGGGACCGACTTTTTTACATAGAAAATGTAGATTGGAATAGGCTTTGCCATGTTGAAGTATCTCATTGGCAATCTGCCGAATGGCCACAGAATCGGGGTTTTGGCCAAAGAGAGAAATAAATATCACAGAAAATCCAAACAAAAGGGCTGGTTTTCTCATTGCAGTTGGTTTTGGCTTAAAGCTAAAGAATCGCTGTTTTTGTAACAAATATTTGATGACTGGTGGAACCATTCACGTTTATTCCTGTTTAACTTGCACAAATTATCTTAATATTACGCCTGAAATGAAGATCGGTATTGTTTGTTATCCAACGTTTGGCGGTTCCGGAGTTTTGGCCACAGAATTGGGCAAGGCCCTGGCCGATAAAGGCCACCAGGTGCACTTTATCACCTATCAACAGCCCGTACGCCTGGCTGCTTTTACTCCCAACATTATGTATCATGAGGTCCAGGTTCCTACCTACCCCTTATTTGATTACCCACCTTACGAAACGGCCCTGGCCAGTACCCTGGTGGATGTGATCAAGAATCACCAGCTCGACCTGTTGCATGTACATTATGCCATTCCCCACGCTGCGGCGGCCTATATGGCCAAACAGATACTCGCAAAAGAAGGAATGGAAATCCCGGTTATCACTACCCTTCATGGTACCGATATTACCTTGGTAGGCCGCGATAAGACCTATGAACCGGTGGTTACTTTTTCCATCAATGAAAGCGATGCCATTACCGCAGTATCCAATAACCTGCGGGATGAGACCTATAGCCATTTTAAGATCACGAAGGAGATCGAGGTTATCTACAACTTCGTAGATGTTAGCCGTTTTCAGAAAAAACCATTTGACGCCTTCCGCAAAGTGATCGCGCCCAATGGAGAACGTATTCTCCTCCATGCCTCCAACTTCCGAAAATTAAAAAGGGTACAGGATGTAGTAAAGATTTTTGCCGGCGTGCAAAAAGAGATCCCATCCAAATTGCTCTTTGTGGGTGATGGCCCTGAACGGATGACAGCGGAGGAACTGTGCCGCAGCCTGCACCTTTGTGATCATATCCAATTCGTAGGTAAACAGGAACAAATGGAAGATATTCTCGCTATTGCGGATCTCTTCCTCCTTACTTCTGAATACGAAAGCTTTGGATTGGCGGCCCTTGAAGCCATGGCAGCTGGTGTACCTGTTGTTTCCACCAATGCAGGTGGATTAAAAGAAATCAATATAGATGGCGTAACGGGATATATGGGCGATGTAGGTGATGTGGAAACCATGAGCAAACAAGCCCTGAGCATACTGAGAGACGATGCCACCTTAAAAGGATTTAAGACCCGGGCGGCAGAACATGCCAGACAGTTTGATATACATCATATCATTCCGGTGTACGAGAAACTTTACGAGCGGTTTCTTTAATTTACTATTTTCTTCTGAGCCAGATTTCCGGGTTCACATTTTTACTCTCATCCATCAGGATAAAGTCGATTTTTCCGCCATTCCCTTCATCGTCATTTCCTGCACGGCCAAGTACCTGTCCCTGGCTTACCTGGTCCCCTTTCTTAACGGTTACCCCGGTAAGGTTGCTATAGGTGGTAAAATATTTTCCATGACGGATCACCACGATCACTTCATCGGCCAAACGGCTCACACCCGCTACTTCTCCTTTGAATACCGCTTTTACCGGAGTCCCAGGATTGGTGGAGAAAGTAACGCCGGGATTATCGTCGATCAGTGGTTTGCTTTTCTCGGAGAGGTAATATTCATAGCGGCCAAATTTGAGTTTTACATCCCCCACAACCGGCCAGGGTAGTTTACCCTTATTCAGTTCAAAGTTATCATTCAGGGCAACATCCGCTTCGGTCAGGTCCAGGTAGTTTGTTTTCGCCGGAGCGGTGGTCGGTTTATTGTTGACGGCCCCCACATCCGCGTTCCCAGTCTTAGGCTTGTCAGCGGGTTTATTGGCTGCTTCTTCCGCAGCCTTTCGTTTGGCTTCCCGTATCGCTTCATCCTTGGCCCTTCGCACGATCGCATCAATCTGGTTCTGGAGATCACGGAACCTTTTGCGTTTGGCCGTGAGTTCCTTCTCGATATCCTTTTGTTTGGATTTCAGTTGGTTCACCACCAGACTTTGTTCCCGTTTGGTGCCTTCCAGCTTTTTGGCCTCATCGGCCTGTGCATCCAGTACTTTGTTCTTCTCGTTTTTCTTACCGATCATTTCCTCCTTGCGTTGCTCGATCTTCCGTTGAGTTTCCTGGATATTCTCCACCTGTTGCTGCCGATAGGTTCGGTAGCTGCGCAGATAGGCGATACGCTTCAAGGCATCGGCAAAACCATTGGCGGAGAAAATGAAATTGAGAAAATTAAAGGTACCGCGGTTCTTATAGGTGTACACGATACTCTTGGCATATTGTTCTTTTAGGGTATCAAGCTGCTTCTGCAGCCGATAGATTTCAATATTGCTCAGATATAGGTCGTCGTTGATAAACTTGATCTCCCGGCTGATCGTACCCAATACCCGGTTCTGGAGGTCGAGCTTGCGTTTGATCAACCCCAACTGGTTGATGGATTGCCGGGTTTGACCCTGTACCTTGTTGTACATCCCTTCGATCTCTTTGATCTCGTTCTGAATTTCCTGTTTCTCCTTCTCGATCTTCTCTTTTTCCACCTGGGCCACAGCGGACACAGTCAACAATAACATCCAGACTCCGATAAAGATTTTCTTTTGCATGGGTATTGGTGTGTTTTCGGTAAAAAAGATATAACGGTCAATTGGTTGCTTAATTATCCCTTAATTGATCCTTGTATAATTTTTAGGAATTGTAAAGGGAAATGTTAACGTTTCATTAAACTCATACTGCTTAAAATTAAGCTTTATATCCAATTTTGTCTTCTCCGTAACAGTAATTATTCGATTGGTGGAAAAAGGAACCCCTTTCTTATTTTCATATTCCGCATAATTCAAATAGGCTGTACGGTTCCGGAGCACATCCACATCATCCAGTTTGCTGTTCAATACCAGGTGATCATTGTCATTGAAGGTGATCAGGTGTTTAAACCATTCGCCATAGCTCAGCATGGAGATCATATTCGCAGAGGTTGAATAGGAAACAAAATTGGTATCCAGGAATACAGGGTTACCAATGATCAGATCCTGAATCGATCCGAGGTCAAAAGGCAGGGAGACGATCTCCTGAAGATATTCCATGGAGCGGGCCTGGTATTCCTTATCGAGTTTATTCAGGATGAAAATGCTGTCTTTTGTGACCAATACCCGCATGCCTTCAATACCCAACGCGCCGTTGACAGAGAACCAGGCCACACTGTCTTTGAATAGGCGGACAAATACATTTACATCATACTTCTTTCCGTCGCCCCCTACATAATCCACCCCGATCTTGGCGGAAAAGGTCTTGTATTCAATGCGGTTATTATTTAATTTCTCAAAAGCCAGGTCAATGAATCTTGCCGTATCAGCCTTCCCATCATTTACGAGTACGACTACCGCCGAGGAGTCTTTTTTGGCTATGGCCGTTTGAATCTGCTTGGTGGACCGGCAGGAGAACAGGGCCAGGGTGGAAAAAAATGCAGCAATTAAAAAAAGCGATTTATTCATTTAGATTATGGGATTCATGATGCCAATGCTCAACTTATTTTTCTAAGATGCGGGAAATACAGGATTTCCACGAATTTACAGTATAACCTTTTTATGTACTTATTGTTTTCCGGTATGACCAAATCCCCCTTCTCCCCGTTGTGACTTCTCCAATTCGCCCACTTCCTCCCATTTAATCTGGGTCACCTGTTGAAATACCATTTGCGCAATACGGTCACCGGGATGTATGGTTTGATCTTCGCTGGAAAGATTGACCAGAATGACCTTGATCTCTCCCCGGTAGTCTGCGTCAATGGTACCCGGTGTATTCAGGCAGGTGATTCCCTGTTTGATCGCCAATCCACTGCGGGGCCGCACCTGGGCCTCATACCCTTGGGGAATTTCCAAATATATACCCGTGGGTATTAACGTTCGCTCCAGCGGTTTAAGTACAACCGCTTCACTAAGTTCTGCCCGCAGGTCCATACCCGATGAGCCGGGCGTGGCATAGGCCGGAAGAGGATTAGCAGAACGATTAATGATGCGAATGGTCATATTTTTCTGGTAGCCAAAGGCTGATGGTTAATAGCTGTTAGCTATTAGCTGTTTTTTGATATTTGTACTCTGTTTATACTTCAATTTAAGCCCCTGAACTAAAAGCTAATAGCTAAAAGCCAATAGCTATAACTTTTCCACCAACACGGTCGCATACGCCACCACCCCTTCTTCCCGGCCTACAAAGCCCAATTTCTCGGTGGTAGTTGCCTTGATGGAAACATCCCGGATGGTTAATCCGGTGAGGTGGGCGATGGTTTCCTGCATGGCATGAACATAGGGTTTGATCTTAGGGGCTTCGAGACAAAGGGTGCTATCAATATTTACAACCCTGTACCCATGTTGGTGCAGCAGATCCATGGTGCGTTTCAAAAGAATTTTGCTGTCAATATCCTTGAATTCGGCCGAGGTATCCGGAAAATGGGTACCAATATCACCCAGTGCCAAAGAGCCAAGAATAGCGTCGCATATGGCATGGAGTAAAACATCAGCGTCGCTATGCCCTAATGCACCTTTTGTATGCGGGATCAACACCCCGCCCAACCACAGGTCACGCCCCTCAGTGAGGCGGTGAAAATCAACTCCGGAACCGATACGTAATGACATGAGGCAAAGGTAGGGCTAAATGCTTTTAGCTTCCAGCTATTAGCGTTTAGCTTTCAACAAAATTTACTTCGGGTCAATAATAAAAAAGGCCTCCGGAGAGGCCTTTTATAATAAAATCAAGTACAAGTTATATTCAATCGCAAATAGCCAATAGCTAACCGCTAATTGCTAAATTACTCGGCTCCACCCAGATCAAACACCAGCGAGAAACGCAGGGTATTTGACAAAGGGTTTCTGTCAACACCACTTCCGGAAGGAAGCAGGTAAGAGAAATCCAAACCAAAGCTGCTGTATTTGATACCCACACCGGTAGCAAAATAACGGCGGTTACCTTTTGTTTTGTCTTCGTGGAAATAACCGGCACGCAGAGAGAATTGGTCGTTGTAGGTGTACTCAGCACCAACAGATACCTGGAATTCTTTGATCTCTTCGCCAAAGCCACCAGGAGCATCGCCAAAGGAGCTAAACCAGCTTCCTACCACACCTTTGCTGTAATAATCGTCGATCTGTTGTTGGGAAGCAGGGCTTTCAGGAGGCGTAGGCACCAACAGTTTGTTGAGGTCCACACCAAACATCAGCTTGTTGCTTTCGTTGAATACTTTGGTATAAGTAGTTCCCAGGCCAAGGTTGGCGGGAATGAAATCTTTTTGATCAGCATTGTCGGTGTAAGAGATCTTTGAACCAAGATTGCTCAATACCGCACCAAATGCCCATCCCTGACCGGCTTCGTTATGTCCGTTGGTATAAAAAGAGATATCACCTGCAACAGCATTACCTGCTTTGTAGGTATTACCAGCGGCGGCACCTCCTGCGAGGTTAGAATAAATGTATTTCAAACCCACACCGATACCCGAACGCTGAGACAATTTGCGGGAGTAACCAAAATCCAATCCGAACTCACGGGGACGGAAAGTATTCAGGTCATTACCCTGA
Source organism: Chitinophagales bacterium (assembly GCA_017303415.1). Taxonomy (NCBI): domain Bacteria; kingdom Pseudomonadati; phylum Bacteroidota; class Chitinophagia; order Chitinophagales; species Chitinophagales bacterium. The sequence continues at coordinate 1,335,249 of JAFLBJ010000001.1, read as the reverse complement.
TTGTCGGTGAACTGGATATTACCCAGGTTAAAATAACGAAGTGAACCAGAGATGGCCTGGTCATCATCTAATTTATAATAACCGGATACAGCGGCGAGGTAAACATCATTCAGGATCTGTTTCAGCCAGGGAGTATAGGAAGCAGAAATAGCACCCTTTTTTTCATTGAAAGGCGTTTTTGCCAGGTTCCAAAAACCAGAATTTGCATCCGGAGTGGTGGCAATGGCCAGATCACCCATACCGGCTGCACGGGCATCCGGGGCGATACGAAGAAATGGAACCGCAGTGGTCACTACATTCAATTTCTCCGCTTGTGCCGAAGAAAGCATGGGCACAAATACAGACATGATAAATGCTACAGCAGTTAGTTTAATAGCAGTTGGTCTCATCATTAAGAGTTTAAATTATTGGTGTGTAAATATATGGTAAAATGAAAATTTCAGTTCTAAAATGAAATTTTTTCTTCTGACAATCAAAAAACTACAAGTTTCTCGATAATGGTATTCGATTTCAATTGTGAAGTGGAGACCCGGAGTTTGTATAGGTATACTCCCCGGCCGATCCTGGCACCAAAATCATCGCGACCGTCCCATTCGACTTCACTTGAACGATTTCCGGGGGTGTTTATTGTCTGGGAAATACGCTTTATTATTTTTCCGGAGATAGTAAATATTTGAATATCAACCCTTAAGTCCTCACCCGGTCGGTTATGCTCAAACCAAAAATTCGTGTGTGTGGTAAAGGGATTGGGATAATTCAGTACTCGATTGATAATCAACGCTTCATCATCAACAACCTCAAAGGCCAGCTCGATCTCGGATGAATTGTTCATTACATCCCAGGCCTTGATCCTTAAACGATGGGGGCCAGGTTCAAAGACCGGTAGCTGAAAACGAAGGCTCCCCGCTTTGTAATTATCCGGGTCTGCTTCGTAAAAGTCATTTAAAATGAAGTAGTTATCATTATCATCATCAACGGTCACCACAATATCGTGCCCAATCCCGGATTGTATGGTATTGATCCCGGAGGAATCATTGAACCGGAGAACCAGCACCGGCCTTGCATTGGAAATACCCCCATTCACGAATTTTTCATCATTCAACCAGGCACGTATTCCGGGGCCTTCATTGTCGTTATCCACGATTCCGGTGTTTCCTCCGGATACAAACTGGGTGAAATATCCGCCGGCCTCCCGAGCTCCATCTTCCGCATAAAAACTCATTTTCCCATTCCCAAATGCCGGGTTAAGATCACGGGGAACCTTGAATTCCAGCTCAAACCGGCCATTCCTGACTGTTGACCGCCCCCGAAAAATGACAATATCCCTCACCTGAAAATCCCTGACCGGGCTGCCGGGATCATTCCCCAGGGTACTGGTGGTTCTTTCCTTATCAAAAACCGTTGTATACGCATTCCCCTGAAAACCGGTTTGGATATTGCCCTGTGGATCGGTCACCACCCCTTCGATCTTCACTTTTTCCATGGCACTCAGGGTATCTGACTGTCCTACCGGAACCCCATTGATCCGTTCCGCCCGAATCGACAAAGCAGGAAATCCAAGGGTAAGGGCCGGATCTCCAAGCAGGGTAAACTTCCGGTTATTGACGATATCCGTGGAATTTTGATAGGTGAAATTCTTGGCCTCTTTAACCGCTTCGCCAAGACTTCGATAGCTGCCGTCTGATTTTGGAGCCAGGGCAATGGCGAGGTAATTATTGTTCATCACCCGGTTACTAAAGGCAAAGACCAACCGTGTAGTGGTCATCAACGCAATGGCACCGGTTTTTTCACGTAACAACAGGTCTTCCCCAATGGACGGCGCGATTGGATTATCAAATGGAGCGAAATCACAGGTAGCGGTGATGAACAAAGGCAGTCGATTGGGATTGTTCCAGGAATTTACCTGATCCTGGTCCAGTACCACCTCCTCTGCCAAACGGCGAAAACTACCATGCCCACTGTAGTTCCAGATCAATGTGCCATTGATGACCCGGTTTCTGACGAGGTCATTCACCACGGGGTATCTTTCTGCTCCTGAAACCGTTTCCTGCGTAAAGGCATCCAGGTAAATTTTTTCGGCATCCAATAATGGATTTGCCTGGGCGGCAGTGGCTGTGATGATCTCGGCATCTTCGATATGGAGGTTCTGGTCTTCGTCATCTGCAATAAAAGTCATTTTGTTTCGCCACGGGCCAAGACTTGCCCGGTCATGATAGGCTATGACCTTATCCACATAGGCTGAAGCCTGTGATAACTGATTGGCCGGGATACGCCCGATTCCAATATCCAGCAGGTTGATGATCGCCTGCGAATTGATATCTTCCTGATCATCGAGGTAACCAAAAAAATCATCACTGGTATAAGTGCTGAGTGGATCCAGGGAGGCGCTGTGCTGATAACCCGGTACAAGATTGGTATTTCCCTGCAGCCTGTTTTTGTAATCAAATGAAGCATCGCCAAAGAGTGCCAGAAAACGTGGTGTGGATCCACCGGCTGTCCTGGCCCTGTCGTAAAACATCTTCAGGCAATTGCGAATGGCGGATGGATCAGGCTGTCCGGAGGAAAATTCCTGATAGATCTCGGTGGTGGTCAATACCGCCACTTCCAACTGGTTTCTTTGCCGGTGATACTGAGCAAGGCGGTTAGCCTGGGTTAAGAGAAAGGGGGGTGTAACAAGAATATAATCAGGAACTGCAAGCCCATGAATATCCTGGTTGGCGATACGGCCCTGGGCAATGGGTGTTAAATATCCCTGGAAGGCAATGTACTCTCTCAGGTCTGGGGCCTCATCGCGAAACCGAAATTCATTTCCGCTTAAAGTTCCCATCTTTCGTATGGGCGATAATGGATTTGTCACCTCCCATACCTGAACAGAGGCATTCGCCCCGGGTAAAACAAATTCTACCAGTGATTGCCCCACCAGACCGGGGTCGCGGAAATCCAATTGTGTACTACCTGTCAGATTGAGTGGCTTGCGATGAAAAATTTCAAACCAATTCAGCCAGCCCTGGGAATTAAAACTACCGGGCACATATGAATAGCTTAGCGTGAGCGCGGTGGTTGGGGCCGTGGTGGTGATCACCGATTCCTCCTCCCGGGCAAAAAGGTCATAGGCTCCGGAACTTGTTGCAGGAATCGTGATCTGAGCGATGATCGGATCATTAAGTTTCAGATCAAAACGCCCGGCCGTACCAATACTTCGGGCGATGAGCCGGCTCCGGACCGTGACCGGATTGCCAGGTAAAAAGCTACCAGGTATAGAGAAGGATCGGGTAAGGGTTTTGCCGGGAGCATCGGTGAACTCTTCACCATACCATTCCTTACCACTGGAAAGCAGGTTCACCGTATCCAATTCATGGACATACCGATAGAGGTATTCGTTGGTAATAACACTCGGCGATCCGGTAGCATTGGTTAAAGGTATCCTGGCTCCGGTTCCTCCGACCGTCAGAAAATAATATACGGTGTCTGAATAAAGGTTTTTTTGATGCCGGAAGGCATTGATCACCGGGTCAGGTCGCCAGGCGTCAGGGCCCGGGCTGTAAAAAAGTACCTGGTCATTTCCGTTGATGACTCCATCTCCCCCATCCTCCACCAGAATCGCATTTTCTACCAGGTCATCGGGGGGAATAACCGCGTTGGATTCCGGGAGCATTCCCCCGCCATACCCATACAAGCGCAGGGAGCCTGAGGCCAGATTGGCAGGAAGCCCCAGGGAGTTCAGAAAAGCGGGGTCCATCCGGTATACCCCGGCATTGGTGACCGCGATCCGGTACCAGTTACCGGTGGAAAGCAGAGAGTGGTCCCGATAGGTGCGCTGGCCCCTGGCGGCGAAACTGGTCAGGATCAAGACCATAGCTATCAATAAGCGGGATTTCGGGGAGGGTATAATCCACATACAAAAAAAGTAATTCTGCTTTTTCTCGTTTATCGAAAGTAGCTAAATTCGCAAACCCTGTCCAGCATAATATTTGTATTGTAATACAATATTTTAGTCTCGCTGGCCGTTAAATCTGTTCCAAAACCTGGGTTTTGGTGAAAAACAAATATTGATCACATGAAAGTGAAAAGCTTATTAATCCTATTATCCTCAGCCGTTTTGCTGGTTTCCTGTAAGGGAAAGGGACTTTTTGGAAAAAAGAAGTACGAAAAGTCGGAAGTAACAGGCTGGAACTACAATGACAAGAAAATGGGTGGTTACCAGGTCGCAAAATCCCGTGAACAGGGATTAGGGCCCGGCCTCGTATTCGTGCCTGGTGGAACCTTCACCATGGGACAAACCGAGGAAGATGTGATGTCCGATTACAACAACGTACCCCGTCGTGTAACCGTGACCTCCTTCTACATCGACCGCACCGAAGTAGCCAACGTACACTACCGCGAGTACATCCATTGGTTGAACCGCGTGTTCGACCCCCAGGCTGATCCTGCTTACCAGCAGATCGTGGATGCTGCCCTGCCGGATACCCTGGTATGGCGCTCGGAGTTGAGCTATAATGAACCCCTGGTGGAATATTATTTCCGTCACCCCTCCTTTAATGAATACCCTGTAGTGGGTGTAACCTGGAGACAAGCCTATGATTTCTGTCTCTGGCGTAGTGACCGGGTGAATGAAGGTGTCCTGATGAACAAGGGCTACCTCAACAGCCAGACCATCCAGGCCCAACAAGGTCAGGATAACTTTACGACCAAATCCTACCTGCTTGGATTGTACACCAACGTACAGCCGGGTAAGGTGGCGAAAAAAGATAAACTTCAGTCTCCCATGGGTACACCCCGTACTACGGTGAGTTTTGAAGATGGTATTCTTCTCCCCGACTATCGCCTGCCCTTCGAGGCAGAGTGGGAATATGCAGCCTACGGATATGTTGGCCAGAACCCCCGCCCCAGCCCGAAAGAAGGAAAGCGTGGTGAGGAGTTGATCATGAACAAACAAATTTACCCCTGGAGCCAAAATGTAAACGGATTGCGTGATACACGCCGTGGTTCCTGGCAAGGTGCTTTCCTCGCCAACTTCAAAAGAGGAAATGGTGACTACGCTGGTGTAGCTGGTGGTCTGAACGACGATGCCATCTATACCGCCCCGGTCAAAGCCTTCTTCCCGAATAATTTTGGCCTGTATAACATGGCCGGTAACGTGAGCGAGTGGGTAATGGACGTTTATCGTCCTGTAACCTGGGACTATGATGATGTAGCCTCCTTCCGTGGTAACAAATTTGATAAACTCTATATCGCCGATTCTACTTCGTCTGATCCTACTACCCGGTATGAACTGGATAGCCTGGGTCGTGTGAAGAAATCATTTGTAACCGATGCCGAGAGCCGTAGCCGCCGTAACTACCAGCGTGGTAATGTGATCAACTTCCTGGATGGTGACTCCCTCTCACAAGCATCTTATGGTTATGGTCAAACAACCCTGATCAGCGATAAATCAAGAGTGTTCAAAGGTGGTAGCTGGAATGACATGGCCTACTGGCTGAGCCCCGGCGCCCGTCGCTTCATGGAAGAAGATCAAGCCAGCTCTACTGTAGGTTTCCGTTGCGCCATGGACCGCATGGGTAGCACCGAAGGAAATGGTCGCAAGACCGGACAGTGGTGGAAAAGCCGCAAACAAAAACGCTAATAAGCTTTCACGTCAATGATAAACGAAGCCCCGGATTTTTCCGGGGCTTTTTTTATACTTTACTTTGTACCATGACCATTCCGGAATTGTATCAACTTTTTCTCGCACACCCCTCCGTGCAAACCGATACCCGCAAACTTCAACCGGGTGATATCTTCTTTGCATTAAAAGGACCCAGTTTCAATGGCAATGCTTTTGCCAAACTGGCAATTGATAGCGGCGCGGCCTATGCCGTGATCGATGAAAAAGAATTTGAGATCCCGGGCAGGACGGTCCTTGTGCAGGATGTATTGACGACGTTACAAGAACTGGCCAGGCATCACCGCCTTCAATTTCCAACCATTCCATTTTTGGCCATTACTGGCAGCAATGGTAAGACAACGACCAAGGAATTGATCCATGCCGTTCTTTCCACCACCTTCAAAACCTATACAACCGAAGGCAACCTGAATAATCATATCGGTGTACCACTCACGCTGCTGAAGGTTCGTACCAATGCCGAGATGGTTATCATTGAAATGGGCGCCAATCACCAAAAAGAAATTGCCGGCTATTGCACCTATGCTTTGCCCACTCATGGGTTGATCACAAATTGCGGCAAGGCCCACCTTGAGGGTTTTGGAGGTGTGGAAGGTGTGCGAAAAGGTAAAGGCGAACTCTTTGACCATTTACGCGCCCATGATGGTACAGCGTTTATCATGGAAGATTATGATTATCTGCACACGATGAGCCAGGGAATAAAAGAAGTGTTTCACTATGGCACTCACCAAGGTGACCTGACTGGTGAAATTGTGAAGAGTGAACCCTTTGCCGAAGTGTTGATTACCAAGGGGGCAAATACGGGACTGATTCAAACACAATTGGTAGGTGATTATAACCTTCCAAATATTCTGGCCGCGGTTGCAGTGGGAAAATATTTTCAGGTTGCTGATGAAAAGATAAAACAGGCCATTGAAAATTATACCCCATCCAATAGCCGATCACAATTGGTGAAAAAAGGTTCTAATTCGATCATCCTGGATGCATACAATGCCAACCCGAGTAGCATGAAACTGGCTATAGAGAATTTTGCCCGTTCCTACACCGGCAAAAAGATTCTACTACTGGGCGCCATGGCAGAATTAGGTGATGAAAGTCTGCAGGAACACCAGGCCATCATTGACCTGATAAAAAAGTATGCATGGGAGAACGTGGTCTTAGTGGGTGGTGATTTTGCCAAACTGCCTCACCCCTATCTCCAATTTGCAAATGCGAAAGAAGTCGGGGAATGGTTAAAGGAAAATCCGGTGGAAGATGCTCATTTACTGGTGAAGGGCAGCCGGTCCATGAGAATGGAAGAGGCGATCTGAATAGGATTTTTGCTGCTATTACGGTAAGAAATATTCAATACCTTTAAAGCTCCAAAAACGAAAAACACCTTTTGACTGCCCGTCTCCTTAAAACGCTCCTGTTTTTTGCCCTGGGATTATGTTTGTTTCAACCCCTGGCGGCGCAGCTAACCGTAAACCCCAATACAGACCCCATTTCGCTGGCCCGGATCATGACCGGATATGGCGTACAGGTATTTAATGCGCAATTCACCGGAGGAAAATTTTCAGCAGGTAGTTTTCAAAACAGCAATAATAACCTGGCGCTGGATAGTGGAATCATTCTCACCAATGGCGTAGCCCGATCGCAAGGTTTGCAGACAGGAGCCGACGGATTCTCCAACCAGATCGCTTCGAATGGATTAGGATTAGCCGGCGATGCGATGCTCGAAGACCTGATCAACAATGTAGCCGAAACCAACGATGCCTGTGTACTGGAATTTGATTTTATCCCGGCAGGTGATTCGGTCAGTTTCAAATTCGTTTTTGCTTCTGAAGAATACCCGGATTATAACTGCACTCCTTTTAGTGATCTGTTTGCATTTGTGATCACCGGTCCGGGTTTTCCCCGTGGACAAAATCTGGCCCTCGTGCCCGGTACCCAGGTTCCGGTAGCAATTAATAGTATCAATAATGGAACACCTGGCCCCAGTGGACAATTAAGTTTCTGCCAAATGCTTGGACCGGGTTCACCATTCCGAAATCTATATGTTGACAATAGCAATGCGAACATTACGTACAATGGTATGACCGTCACCTTGAATGCCGGTATAAAGGTCACGCCTTGCGTCACCTATCACCTCAAACTCGCCATTGCTGATCTTTCAGACGATATCATGGATTCGGGTGTCTTTATTCAGGCGAATAGTTTTAACTCAACCTTTGCCCGATTTGAATACAATGGGAACCGCGACGCCAACAACAGACCCTATCTCGTGGAAGGTTGTGATAATGGCTCACTGCTTAAGATCCTGTATTCCTCCAAAGTACCTGCTCCCACAGCGGTTCGCCTGAGTTTTTTTGGTAGCACTGCTGATCCGGAAATGGATGTGAATCCGCCATTATGGGAATTTCAAACCTTTGCGGCCAATGATTCGATCATCAGTCTTCCCTTATCAGCCATTCAGGATAACCTCCCGGAAGGAATAGAGAAACTTGTGATCAAAGTAGCCCCGATGATCTGTGGCAATGGTTTCGACACAGACAGTATTGAGATCGATATCCGTGAATTTCTGGAACTGACCATCAACCCACCCAACCCGGTAGTTTGTGAAGGCAATTCCATTCAATTAACCGCCAATCAACCCGGGTTATCCAATTTTAATTGGTCACCGCGCGATTATCTCAGTGGGTTCACCATTTCAAACCCCCTTTGTACACCACTGGATACCATCACCTATACAGTTACCGGAGAATTCTCACCCGGTTGTCGTGCCCAGGGTTCTGTATTTGTAGATATAAAAAGTGCTGCTTCCCTCTCCCTTGCTAAAACAGATATCGGTTGTATACCAAACAGCGGAACCATCACGGTACTCGCCAGCAGTGCCTGGGTCAACCCGGAATTCTCCATAAACGGATCGCCCTTTTCACCAGGTAATCAATTTACCGGACTTGCTCCCGGACATTATATCATTGATGTACGTGATGCCACAGGATGTATTGCACAAAAAGACATCACGCTTGTGCAATTACCCGCGTTGCAAATTACCGCAGATATTAATCGATCGGCTTCCTGTCTTGGAGAAGATGGGGAGATCAAAATCAGTGGAAGTGGTGGGCAGGCTCCTTATCTTTATTCAATTGATGGAGTAAACTTTATTGCCAGTTCCATTTTTACCATTACCGGTGGCGCGCAGACTGCTTATGTCCGAGATGCTTTGAATTGTATATCCAGTTTGGCCATCACCATTCCAACAGATCCACCGCTGGTAGTAAATGCAGCGATAACACCTGATTCCTGTCGTGGTCAAGCTGACGGAACGATCTTACTCAGCGCCTCCGGCGGAACCGGACAATTCAGTTATACTATCGATGGAGGCACACCCCAAAGTTCTTCCCTGTTTCCCGCTGTGGCAGGACAACATAATATAACGGTAGAGGATAACCGGGGTTGTAGAAATTCGTTGAACGTTACTGTCCCACTTATTAATAATTTATTTCTTGATCCGGGGGCTGACACATTGGTTTGTGAAGGCACATCCGTTCGCATGCGCGCAGTTACCAATGCCACCAGTTTTCAATGGGATCCGCCAACAGGATTAGACAACCCGTTTATTTTAAATCCTTCCGCCTCTCCGTTGAGTACAACTACTTATACCCTCACGGCAGAAAGCGGACTTTGCCAGATACAGGATGCGTTGACCATCACATTTATACGGGCACCAGTGACACAAGCCGGTCCCGACCAGGTGATCTGTAACGAAGGAGAAACAACCATCAGTGGTACAGGTAATGGTTTGTTGACCTGGCAACCTGAATATCTGTTTGCAAACCCCGCACAACCTACCCAACTGGTAAAGCCCGCCCAAACCACTACTTATTGGCTTCAGGCGGTGAATGAACTCGGATGCCGTTCAGTGCGTCCTGACTCTGTAACGATCACCGTTCTCCCACCTCTTACTGTCAGTGCCGGACCGGATACCATTGCGGCCATTGGCCAGACCATACAATTAAGAGGACGAGGTAGCGATCCGGGTGATCAATTTCTATGGACACCTGCCACGGGCCTTTCTGATCCTACCCTCGCAGAGCCGTTGGCAACGATCACCCAGGATATCATCTATTCCCTCCGGGTGACCAATGCTGCTGGTTGTACCGATACTGATACCGTCAAAATAAGGGCATTCAAAGGGCCTGAGATCTATGTTCCGAGTGCCTTCACCCCGAATGGCGATGGCAAGAATGATATCCTGCGTGCTCTCCCGGCAGGCGTTCAGCAATTCCTCTATTTCAGGGTTTATAACCGATGGGGGCAATTGGTATTTCAAACCCAGGATCACCGGATCGGATGGGATGGAAAGATCAATGGGCAGATACCTCCTACCGGTACCTTTGTTTGGGTAGCAGAAGGTATCGATTACCTGGGACAGCGAATGCTGCGCAAAGGGACGGTTGTACTTATTCGCTAGACGAATATTCGTATCAAAGTCCGTCAGACCTTTCTTAATTTTGTGATTCATCACTACCTTATTATGGACCTCAAGAAATACTTCCCCCAATTTGAACCTGAACTACTCGATATCATCGACAAGCAGGCTGTTGATAAGACATTTGCAGCGGGTGAAACCATCATGCGTACAGGTCAATATATAAAATCAACCATCCTGGTTATCACCGGGAGGATCAAAGTTTACCGCGAAAATGAAGATGGTGGTGAATTTTTAATGTATTACCTCGGACCAGGGGAGGCTTGCGCTGTATCCATGACCTGTGCCATCCAATCACGTACCAGCGAAGTTACGGCCCGTACCGAGGAAGAAACCGAAGTAATGATGATCCCCATCCAATTGATGGACGATCTGATGAATAAGTACAAAAGCTGGTATCAGTTCGTGGTGCAGACCTACCGCTCACGGTTTGATGAATTATTGACCGTGATTGACAATATCGCCTTTCGAAATATGGATGAACGCCTGGAGTTCTATATCAAACGTCATGTTAATGAGACCGGAAAGAAAATTGTCGAACTCTCTCACCAACAGATAGCAGATGACCTGCATACCTCCAGAGAGGTTATTTCACGGTTACTGAAGAAGATGGAACAACGAAATTTAGTTAAGCTGCATAGAAATATGGTCGAATACCTGAGTTAAAGCACCGCAGGGAAAAGGAAAAATTAGAATGGTTGTATTCAGCGTATTTAAATAAGGAGTATTATCTACTCCTTGGTTGAAGGTTCCTTTTCTTCCTTACTGATCAACCGCTCATCTATGACCTGTTTGAACACTTTCTTGGGGAAAGCGCCAGGCTGCATCATGGGTTGCCCATCTACAGGAATAAAAAGAAAAGTAGGAATGCTCTGAATACCAAATACTGCAGAGAGTTCCATCTCCGCTTCTGTATCTACTTTATAAATAACCAGATCACCTTCATATTCGTCGCTCAATTCCTCTAATACCGGAGCTACCATTTTGCAGGGACCGCACCAGTCGGCATAGAAGTCAATGATCGCGGGTTTATCCCCTTTGTATTTCCATTCCTGTTCCGTGGTATAGTCAAATACTTTGTCTTTAAAATCCTGGGTTGTGAGCCTTACTGTAGCCATATTGAATGTTTGAACAACAAATTTACGAAAAGCCGGACACCCGGGTCGGTGATATAGGTCACCTGAGAGATTTACCGCAGAGAACAGGAGAACACAGTAAAAAAATCTAAAGCTCCGTATTCTGTTTCACAAACTGGGTCCTTTCCAAACCGGTCTTACTCAACTCCTTGTACCCACCTTTGATATTTACCAGGTTATGGAAGCCACGTGCTTTCAATATGGAGGTAGCAATCACGGAACGATAGCCCCCGGCGCAATGGATATAGTATTTCTTTTCTTTATCCAGCTCAGCCATGTGGTGATTGATAAAATCGAGGGGGAAGTTTTCCGCGCCTACCAGGTGCTCCGTATCATACTCACTTTTGCGGCGCACATCCAGCAGATGAATATGTTCCTTTTCGGAAGCGTATTTTTTTGCGAAATCTTCCGGTGATATCTCTACGATGATATCGGTTTCTTCGCCGGCTTCTTTCCAGGCTTCCACACCCCCTTTCAGGTAACCCTGGGTATTGTCGTATCCAACACGGGAGAGACGGATAACGGCTTCTTCTTCTTTTCCTTCATCGGTGATCAGTAAGATCGGTTGTTTCAGATCGGTGATCAACGTGCCGGCCCAGGGGGCAAACATATCATCAAGGCCAATAAAGATCGATCCGGGAATATGACCGCGTGAAAATGCATCCTTGTTCCGTGTATCCAATACCAGTGCCTCCAGACTTTCCCAAACGGTTTGAAATTCCTTCACATTCAAAGGGCGGTTACCATGCGCGATCACCTCATCTACGGGTTGGTATCCGGTGATATTCATGATCACATTCTGAGGAAAATACTGTGGTGGTTCCACCAGACCATCAGTTACCGCTTTGATAAACTCTTCCTTTGTCATATCAGCCCGAAGGGCATAATTGAATAATTTCTGATGTCCCAGAGTATCCACGGTCTCCTTGCTCATGCTTTTTCCGCAGGCACTGCCGGCACCATGACCGGGGTAAACAATCACTTCATCAGCGAGGGGCATGATCTTGTTCCGAAGAGAATCATACAAATGACCTCCCAAAATTTGCGGTGTGATCTCCGCCTTTACTTTTTGTACCAGGTCAGGACGTCCCACATCTCCAATAAACAATGTATCACCCGTGAAGATCGCATGATCCTTTCCGTTTTCATCCACAAGCAGATAGGTAGTTGATTCCATGGTATGCCCGGGTGTATGTAATACTTTGATATATACATCTCCTAATTTTAGCATTTCCCCATCTTCCGCAATATGTGCTTCATAAGCAGGTTTTGCGGTAGGCCCAAAAACAATCTGGGCACCTGTCTTCCTTGCCAGGTCAATATGACCGGATACAAAATCGGCGTGGAAATGGGTTTCCAGCACGTATTTGATCTTTGCACCATTTTTCTCCGCCCTTTCGATATAGGGCTTTGATTCGCGCAGGGGATCAATGATAGCGGCTTCGCCTTTGCTTTCAATATAATAGGCAGCTTCGGCCAGGCAACCAGTGTAAATCTGTTCAACTTTCATAACAAGGGATGTTTTTTGTTTTAAAAATGCAAGCGCGTTTTCTTCGTGAGGCGTGAGAAGTGAGAAGTGAGAAGTGAATAGTGAATAGTGAATGGTCAATAGTGAATTGTGAGACCATGTTTTTATTTACTATTTTCTATTCACTATTCACTATTCACTCTCACAACTGACGTCTCACGCCTCACTTCTCACGCCTCACGTCTGACGTAAATTTCCCCCCTCGACCTCCGCAATTCTGTGCCTCGGGTTACAGAATTGACTGACATTCGTCAGCTCCCGACATGACCTGGATCAGTTTTTCGACCTATGTGATAAATATCACGACCAGGTCTTTTATTAAATCGTACCTGTGCATCCTAAACGAATGCCATATGTCAGCTTATCACCAGGTAGTTATCGTCGGAGGCGGAAATGCAGGCATTTCTGTAGCCTCTCAATTGCTTCGCAAGAACAAAAAACTGGATATCGCCATCATTGATCCGGCAGAGTATCATTATTACCAACCTGCCTGGACCTTAGTTGGTGGGGGTGCCTTTAATATTCTGAAAACACGCCGAACGGAAGCAGAGGTCATGCCCAAGGGAGTAACCTGGATCAAAGAAAAAGTAGAAAGTTTTCAGCCTGGAGAAAACGCGATTACGCTGGCCAATGGGCGTCCCATAAAATATGATTTTCTGGTGGTGGCTCCCGGTATCCAGCTTAACTGGGATGAGATAAAAGGATTGAAGGAAACATTGGGCAGGAACAATGTATGTTCTAATTATAGTTTTGAACACGCTCCTTATACATTTGAAACCTTAAAACAGTTTAAAGGAGGAAAAGCCATTTTCCATAACCCGCAGACCCCGGTAAAATGCGGAGGGGCTCCACATAAAATCATGTACCTGGCGGCTGATTATTTCAGAAGGCATGGCGTATTGGCAAAGGCCGATATACAATACTGGAGCGGCGCTGCCAAACTCTTTGCCGTACCTAAATACGAAGCCACCTTACTGAAGGTTTGTGAAAGAGCCAATATAAAATTGAACTTCATGGTCAAGCTGGTGGAGATCGATGGTCCTGGTAAAAAAGCAAAATTTGTGGGTATAGGAGAAGATAATAAGGATAAAGAATATTGGGTTGAATTTGACATGATCCATGTAACACCTCCGCAAAGCGCCCCCGATTTTGTACGGAACAGTCCATTGGTAAATGAAACAGGCTGGGTGGATGTAGATAAAAATACATTGCAACATAACCGCTTCCCGGCCATCTACTCACTGGGGGATGTGGCCGGCTTGCCCATTAGTAAAACAGGAGCCGCCATACGCAAACAGGCACCTGTATTGGTCGAAAACCTGCTCGCCGCGATTCAGGGCCAGGAACCCACAGCCAGGTACACGGGTTATACCAGTTGTCCGTTGGTAACAGGTTATGGCAAATTGGTATTGGCTGAATTTGATTATGATAATAATCCTATGGAAACCTTCCCCTTTGATCAGAGCAAGGAACGTTGGAGCATGTATTTTTTGAAGAAAAAGGTGCTGCCATGGTTGTATTGGAATAAGATACTGGCGGGAAAGGCGTGAGGAGGGTGAGGGATGTTGGAGAACAGATGACAGATGACAGATGACGGAGGTCGGCTGTCATCTGTCATCTGTCCTCCAACATCCTACACCCATCCTCCAATCCCAAAATTCCCTACCTTCCCCTCACAATTAAACGATATGAAAAGACTTCCCTTTCTGCTGTTACTTCTTATTTCCATCTCTCTATTCGCTCAGGAAAAGAAGCACCGCATTGTTTATGACCTTGTTAGTGCCGATACAGCAGATTATAGTGCTGTGGTCAGGCAGTTCAATAATATCCTGAAAGTTTCCCCTGAGGCGGAACTGGAAGTCGTTTGCCACGGACCTGCACTGAATATGCTCATAAAGGACAAAAGCAATGTTGCCGATGGCATGGAATCGCTGCGTTTGCGGGGCAAAGTGAGTTTCAAAGCCTGCGCCAACTCCATGCGTCGTATGAAGGTGGAGGCATCCCAATTACTTCCGTTGGCCGATATCGTCCCGGTGGCGATTCTTGAACTGGCGGAAAGGCAGATGGATGGGTGGAGCTATATTAAGGCCGGGCATTGACCTTGATTTTTAAGATCTAAGGTATTCCCGGATGGATAAAGGAAAGAAGCGTGATTGTTATCACTGGCGGGGCCTTTTCAATGATTGATCTTTGTGGAAATAATTAAAGAAAATGAGTATTAAAGAGATCGTTCAAAAGAAATCGGGCACTATCATTGATGTCCGCAGTCCTGGTGAACTGGCTGAAGGTTTTATCCCCGGTTCCGTCAATATTCCTGTTTCCGAGATCCCCTATCGAATCGACGAGATCAAGAAGATGCAGGGACCCCTGGTTTTTTATTGCCGCAGTGGCAGCCGTAGTGGCATGGCGCTGATGATGGTGCAATCGGCTGGTATCAAGACCGAAATGCACAATGGCGGCGGGTACTTTGACATGGTCAACCACCTTAATTAAACCCATGCTGAAATACATCACGTCCGGGTGGACCTTGTTAAAATTCGTGCGGGTAGGTCTGGGTTTATTAATTTTGTTCTCCGGAATCGAGGCCGGTAGCGCGGGAAATATCTTCCTGGGCTCCCTTTTCACACTGCTGGCCGTTGTATCACCCGGAACCTGTTGTGTGGGAGGGAGTTGTTATAGCGCACCGGCTGCCGATCCGAAAAACGCAAAACAAGACACTGAATTGATCGAATATGAAGAACTGGCTTCTAAATAATAAACTTCTTATCGCTGGTATTGCAGTAGGCGCGATAGGCGGGTATTTTTACTGGCAACAGGTAGGTTGTAATAGTGGTACCTGCCTCATCACGTCCAAATGGCAGAATAGTACCGTCTATGGCGCGGTGATGGGTGGCTTGCTGTTCAGTATTTTCAAAAAAGAGGAAAAGCATGGAGACGCAAAAAAAGGAGAGCTTTAATGATCTCATCCAGGGAGATATCCCTGTGTTGGTCGATTTTACGGCGGCCTGGTGTGGCCCATGCAAAATGATGAAGCCCATTTTGGAGGAATTACATGACCGCATGGGTGATGCCATTCGCATCATCAAAGTGGATATTGATCGCAATCAAAATGCAGCCATGGCTTTTCAGGTACAAAGTGTACCAACCCTGATCTTATTTAAGAACGGAAATCAACTTTGGCGCCAGTCCGGCGTGGTGCAGACAGGTCCCCTGGAACGCACCATTCGGGCAGTGGCCCATCTCTGAAACGAAACTGACATGTCGAATTCACAGTCCTCCAGAGGCTACCTCGCTTCTACCCTTACTTGTCGTTGCCCCCGCTGTCGCGAAGGAAAACTTTTTAAGCATCCCCTTAAGCTGAAATGGAAAGGCAATCTCGAAATGAATGAACATTGCCCTGTATGCGGACAACTCACTGAAATAGAAACCGGATTCTACTATGGCACCGCCTACGTCAGTTATGCGCTTACTGTTGCCTTGAGCGTTTCCACCCTCGTGGCCTGGTGGGTCATCATTGGACTATCAGCGCAGGATAAGCGATTCTTTGCCTGGATGGGTTTTAATGCCGTTTTCCTCATCCTTCTCCAGCCCTGGATCATGCGATTATCGCGAAGCATCTGGATCTCCTGGTTTGTAAAGTATGATCCTTTATGGCAGGCTAACAGATAATGAAAATTATAAATTCCCCATTGCCCGGTCTAAATGGACGTATCCTCCATCCACATGGATCAATTGCCCGGTAGTATGACTGGATAATGGTGATAGCAAAAAGACAGTCATATTCGCTATTTCCTCAGCGGTTGTAAATCGTTTTTCGAAAGGTATCTTATCAACAATCTTTTTTAGTTTCTCTTCTCCGTCAGGAAGACCCTTGATCCATTTATCATAGAGAGGAGTATAACATTCGGCCACGATAACTGCATTGACACGAATGGAATACTTCGCCAATTCAACCGCCCATTCACGCGTAAGAGCATTGCGGCCACCATTGGCCGCGGCATAGGCAGAAGTACCCCCTTGTCCGGTTTCGGCTGTTTTCGAACTGATGTTGACAATACTGCCTTTTGATTTCTTCAATGCAGGAAGGGCGAAATGCGCCAACAGGTAATAATGCACCAGGTTCTTATGCAGGCTTTCCATAAACCGGGGATAGTCCCCATGCTCCAGCCCAACCCCATCATTTACTCCGGCATTGTTCACTAATCCGTCGATGTGCCGATGGTGCTTCAATATATCTGCAATAACTGATTCACATTGCATGGGATCTGATAGTTCAGCAGTCACAGCACTCCCTTTCATTCCCAGCAATTCCAACTCCTGCAGCACGAGGCGATTGTCTGCCTCATTTCTTCCTATGATCACCGGAAACGCCCCTTCCTTCGCCAAGGCGAGAACAATACCCTTTCCGATTCCTTTGGCTCCGCCGGAAACTAAAATGATCTTATCCTTTATTTGCAAGTCCATGTCGTGAGATTTTTATAAACAATTCAACCGATAAAATGAGTTCACATTACCTCCCAATATTTTTGCCTGATCTTCAGGCGAAAGGGAGCTGTAGAATGTTTTTACAAAACCCAGCCATTTATCATAAGACGAGGCTACCAGGCATACCGGCCAATCACTGCCAAACATCAGCCTGTCGGGACCAAAAATTTCAGTCACCGCTTCCATATAAGGAATCAGGTCCTCGCTCTTCCAGTTTTCCCAATCAGCTTCCGTCACCATCCCGCTTATTTTGCAGTAAATATGTGGATGCTTGCTGAGTTCCTTCATTTTCTCCTTCCATTCCCTGATCTCCCCTTTTTTGATCAATGGTTTTGCGAGGTGATCCACTACAAATCGTTGTTCCGGGAAATGACCGACCATTTCTATGGCAGCGTCCAGGTGGTGAGGAAAAATCAGTAGGTCATACGCTAAATCAAATTTCTGTAATAAACCAATCCCCCGCAGAAAAGCCGGGTCAAGCATAAAGGAAGGTTCTTCGTTTTGCAACACATGCCGAAAGCCTTTGAGTTTGGGAAAAGAGGAATAGTAACTCAACCTGTCATCCAACTCTTCCCCGCGAAGATCCACCCATCCAACTACACCCTTTATGAAGTCATGCGTTTTTGCAAAAGCCAATAACATATCAGTTTCAGCTTCTGACTGATCAGCCTGAACGGCTACACAAGCGTGGACCCCATTCTTCGCATATACTTCTTCTAAATCCTTTGGTTGAAAATCCCTACGGATCACCTTCATATCCTCTCCGATCCAGTCATGCCTGACAGGGTCATATTTCCAAAAATGCTGATGGGCATCGACGATCATCATTCTTTTAAGTGTTGAGATCAAATATTTTATCCATCAATATCCATTTCTCCCCCGGGGCAGAACCCGGCAGGGCTTGTTGATACTTCCACATTAATTCTTCCCATTCATTTACTTTTTCATTGGCTTTGTCCATGGCCGATTTTCTTTCGAAAGAAAAATCATCAGTTGTTTCCATGATCATGAATAGACGATTACCCCATCGGTATATTTCCATACCCATGATACCCGCATCCCGGATGGAAGCAAGTATTTCTGGCCATACCGCAGCATGCCAGGCTTCGTATTCAGCAATCAATGCCGGGTCATTTTTAAGATCCAGGGCCAAACAATATCGTTTCATAAAAGAAGGTAATTTTTATACAGCTACAATTCGATCATCGCTTTTATCACTCCATTGGCCGGATTCAGCCAATCACCAAAACAAGTTCCAACTTCCTCAAACTTCGCTCTGTGGGTGATATAGGCTTTTGTCCTGAACTTTTTTTCTTTCAGAAACCTCAGCACCTCTTCGAAATCCTCCCGCGTAGCATTTCGGCTACTCATCAACGTGGCTTCCCGTTTATGAAACTCGGGATGACTGAATATGATTTCTTCCTTCTGCAATCCTACCAGTACAAACCTGCCGCCATGACCCATGTAAGGAAAAGCTCCATTGATGGCCTTTCGATTTCCGCTGGCATCAAAGACCACATCCGGCATGGCGGTTTCGGTGATCTCATCCAGATAGGCATTCATATCCTGCCTGATTGGGTTAACGGTAAATTCCACGCCGATTTCATTACGACAGTAATTCAATCGGTCTTCATTCACATCCGCCGCAATCACCCGGGCCCCGGCCCTGCGGGCAAATTCCATGACCCCGATCCCAATTGGGCCTGCACCAATTACCAGCGCAAAATCTCCCTTTTGCAAACCTGACCTCCTTACGGCGTGCGCTCCAATGGCCAATGGTTCTACAAGCGCCAATGTATCAAAATCCAATTCGGGTTCAACAATGAGATTCTCAATGGGCACCGAAATATAAGGTTTCATTCCTCCATCTATATGTACGCCA
Organism: Chitinophagales bacterium; assembly: GCA_017303415.1. Taxonomy (NCBI): domain Bacteria; kingdom Pseudomonadati; phylum Bacteroidota; class Chitinophagia; order Chitinophagales; species Chitinophagales bacterium. Next base: position 1,316,082 of record JAFLBJ010000001.1, on the reverse strand, counting down.
AAAACACGGATGGATTGGCAACAATTGGTTAACCCTTTTTTGCACGCAGCACATTTACCACAGTGAAAATAGGGGATCAGGCAAACAGGATCACCCGACTTCACTCCTATTCCCGGCTCTACCGAAGCCACCACGCCTGATAATTCATGCCCCAATACCCGGGGATAGGTAAAGTATGGTTGGGTGCCTTCAAAAGCATGAAGGTCTGTGCCACAAACGCCTATCCGGTTTACTTTGACAATCGCATGCCCTGGCATAGCCGATGGCTCTTCCATTTCCATATACCTGAATTCACCAGGCTCCGTGCAAATCAAAATGTTCATAAGGCAAATACTAATATTTTTCTCGATTGATTATCCCAAATCAGCAGAGTGAGTTCCAGCCCGATACCCCTTCCAGCCAAATATCAGCACCACCAAAAAACAGATAAAGGGTATAATATATCCCAACTGAATATTTCCGGTGTAGTCACTTATCTGACCAAAGAACCGTGGCATCACCGCACCACCCACAATAGCCATGATGATCAGGCTGCTTCCAAATTCGGTATCGGCCTTCAGGTTTTTGATCCCCAATGAAAAGATCGTAGGAAACATGATCGACATGAAAAAGCATATCCCTATGACGGCATATACGGTGATCATACCCGTTGCCCAAATGGCCACCAAACTCAAAGCCATGCTGGCCGCTGCATATACCGCAAGCAAGGTGGGAGGGGAGATATACCGCATAAGAAAAGTGCCCAGAAAGCGTCCGATCAGAAAGGCTATTCCACAAGCCCCCAGGTAGTCGGCAGCAGTTACCTGGTCTAAGGAAGCTGATTTTTCTGCATATAAAATAAACAAACTGAAAACAGAAACCTGTGCCCCCACATAAAAGAACTGCGCGGCTACGGCCCAGGCAAGGTGTTTGTGTTTAAGCGCATGAAAGATACTTTTGCTTGAGGCATGGCCTGCACCAGTATTCAGTTTTGGTAAATGAACAAATGCAAACAGGATCGCCACCAATACCAATACCAGTCCTAATATCAGATAGGGCATTTTTACAGATGCCGCCTCAGAAGCCAGCGCCATTTCTCGCGCTGTTTCAGTCATCGCATTTAGCTCGACATCTGTATGGCCTTTGGTTAAAATGATCCGTGCACCAATCACCGGTGCCAGGGCTGCAGCCAGGCCATTGAAGGATTGAGCAAAATTGAGGCGTTGTGTGGAGGTTTTAGGATCACCCAGGGCCGCGGCATAGGGATTGGCAGCTGTTTCAAGAATGGTAAGCCCACAGGCAATGATAAATAAGGCAACGAGAAAATAAGTATAGGATTGCTGATCTGCCGCCGGGAGGAACATAAAAGAACCTGCCGCAAAAAGTCCAAGCCCTGCAATGATCCCGGTTTTATATCCAAACCGCTTCATGATAAACCCGGCTGGTAAAGCCATGACAAAATAAGCGATGAAAACGGCTGAATCGATCAAGGTGGATTGCGTGGTGGTCAACGTGAACGAACGCTTCAGGTGTGGGATTAAAATGGGATCGAGATTGTGTACAAAGCCCCACAAAAAGAAGAGGCAGGTGACCAGGATGAACGGGATCAGGTATTTGTTGGTTGGTTGCATAAGCTATTTTGAAAAAGCAATAACGGTCTGTTTGGAACTGCCCAATCCATCTATCCCGAGTTCCATCACATCCCCCGGTTTCAGGTACTGTGGTGGCTTCATGCCTAAGCCTACACCGGCAGGCGTACCCGTAGAGATAATATCTCCCGGTAACAAGGTCATGAATTGGCTAACGTAAGCGACCAGAAAGGGCACACCAAATATCAGGTTGGCCGTTGTGCCATGCTGAACCTGCTGTCCATTTACCGATAACCAGAGTGGCAGATTATGTACATCAGCGATCTCTTCTTTAGTCACCAACCAGGGGCCGATCGGCGCAAACGTATCACAGCCCTTTCCTTTATCCCAGGTTCCTCCACGCTCCAACTGAAATTCACGCTCACTAATATCATTGTGCAACACGTAGCCTGCCACATATTCCATGGCCTCGCTCTCACTTACATAACTTGCCTTTTTCCCGATCACCAGGGCCAGTTCCACTTCCCAATCGGTCTTTACTGAATCACGCGGAATCATTACCGGGTCATTGGGACCAGTGATCGCTGTAGTGGATTTTAAAAAAATAACTGGTTCGTTAGGGGGTGTAGCGCCAGTCTCTTTGGCATGATCTGAATAATTGAGTCCGATGCATACGATCTTTGAAGGCCGATGAACCGGGCAACCCAGACGACTAACAGATACTTCCGATAGTTTCCTTTCCTGTAAAAGTGTTTGTAATTTTTCCACGCCGTTGTTGGCAAAAAATGATTCATTGTAGTCGGGAAAGAAATCAGAGGCATCAAAATAAGTATCCTGTGCAAAAATGCCGGGCTTCTCTTTTCCTGGTTCGCCAAATCGAATCAATTTCATAAGCAGTTATTGTCTTTTGATTTCCCTTACCGGGAAAAGTGCTAAATCCTCAATTATTCAATTTTATAAACCCGCCATCCAGCGGATAGTCGCAACCCGTCACAAACCCGGCTTCATCACTACAGAGATAAAGGGCCAGGTAAGCTACCTCTTCCGGGGTGCCCATTCTCCCGATCGGTTGGCTTTTAGACAGGGCCTCAAACATTTCCATTTCCTTAAACGGGAAATTCTTCGCCAGGAATCCATCGACGAAGGGGGTATGAATTCTCGCCGGGGAAATGGCATTACACCGGATATTATGCTCCAGAAAATCACGCGCAGTAGAGAGGGTCATGCCTAAGACCGCCCCCTTGCTCATGCTGTAGGCAAAACGGTCGGTGATTCCTATTGTAGCAGCAATGGAACACATATTCAGGATCACGCCTTTCTTCTGCTCCATCATAAAGGGTAATATAGCGTGTAAACCATTATATACACCTTTTACATTGATCTGGAAAAGCCGGACAAAGTCTTCCTCAGACGTGGTATCTGCTCTGCCCACATGGGCCACTCCGGCATTGTTGACCAATATATCTATACGGCCATACTGCTCGATGACCATCTTGACAGATTCATGTACCTCCTCTTGCCTGGAAATATCCAACGCATAGGGACTCGCCTTTCCGCCATGGGCAAGAATCTCGGCAGCTGTAGTCTTACACGCCTGATCGTCCAGGTCAAACAAGGCTATCTGGGCTCCTTGTCGGGCAAAAAGAACCGCTATCGCACGACCGATGCCACTTCCTGCGCCTGTAATAATAGCTGTTTTACCGACAAGACTAAATGGAGTAGCAGTACTCATGGAGGAAAACGAAGTTTCCGCCTAAAGTATTGAAAAAATAGCGCATATCAAGAATTGCAGAGGTTGGAAATATAGACGGTGGTGATTGCACATTTGTTGCACTGTTCCTATACATCCAATCAGGCTTTAATCCCATATTCTCTCCGGATAATACTGCCTGAATGCATATCTTAGGAATCAGCGATTCTTAACTATCCATAAATACCTCTGCCTTTTCAGAAAATCTCTTCACTTCCTGTAAGGAGTCAGTTTTCCTATCGTCTACACCTGTGCACAGAATACAGTACCTCGCAGTTTAGCGTTCTGGCATTTTAACAAAGTTTTAAAACTATCAAAAACCCATATGCGAAAACTAAATCTGATCCTTTTATCCGGAGTGCTATTTATGGCCGCCTGCTCCAAAGACAAAACGGCCGACATCATTTCTCCACCCGAGGTTATTGACACATCCTCAGCAAATATCAAATACCAGGGTATGTTTACCCCTACCAGCGGAATTGTGGCCCATGGGTATGCCAAGATCATTTCCAGCAACCAAAAGCTAAACCTGGTGCTGGATAGTTTTTATGTCAGTGGAGGCCCCGACCTGAAAGTTTATTTATCCAAAAGTGCAAGTCCGCAGGATTTTATCAATCTCGGTGCCCTTCGCAACCAAACCACGGAGCTTACTTATCCGTTAATGGAAAATATCGATTTCACGGTTTATACGCATGTATTGATCCATTGTCAGCAATACAATCATCTGTTTGCGATAGCCCGACTATTACCCTAACTGGTGAAGTTGACATTCAAAACTTAAAAATCAAAAAATGAAATTCAGCCTGTTTTTCCTTCTGGTGTTTGCTTTCTTTTCCTCCACTTCCTATTCACAAGGTTGCAGTGATGCGGGATTTTGCTCCCTCAAGTATCATGGATCAAAGGAAGAAGCAGGCAAATCACATAAAAATAGCGTTACCGCAGGCAACATCATTGGTATTGCAGACGGTAACACATTTATAAATGGGAACTGGATCGGGTATTCCCGTCAACTCAGTAAACGGACATTTGCCGATATAAAGCTTAGCAGCAATTTTGCAAGCGGATACCTGGCCAATAATTTCAATATTGGCGATATCACCACCAGTGTAAGTTGGGTGCTCAATGAGAATAAAACAAAAAAATCTTCCTGGCAGGCGCTGGGAGGAGTAAAGATTCCCCTCACCGGGTCGAACGATAAAGCCGGCGGTCTGCCCCTTCCAATGGCTTATCAATCCTCCCTGGGGACATTCGATTTGTTGTTAGGTGTGCTTTATAGAAAAAATAATTGGGAGTTCACGCATGCCTGGCAAATACCCCTTTCCAAGACCAACAAGAACAGTTTCTTTAAGGAATATGCCGTGACCGATGAATTTCTGACCACCAATAAATTTGGCCGAAAATCAGATGCACTCTTACGGGCCGCCTATACTCTGCCTCAGGTCAACTCCTGGCTGTCTTTAAAACCTAATTTGCTCGCTATCTATCATACAGCGAATGATACCTATGAAGATATTTTTGGGAACCGGCAGTCCATTATCGATTCAAGAGGGTTGACCCTGAATGCAAACATCATAGCTACGGCCAAATTGAATAAACGAAGTAGCCTGGACCTGTCCCTGGCCACTCCGTTTATCGTTAGGGAAATTCGTCCCGATGGGTTGACCCGGAGTTTCACGGCATCGCTGGAATACAAGATTTCCTTTTAACCGATATCATTTATCCGCTAAATATGTACACCACCTGCCACTTCGATGCGCTGGGCGTTGACCCATTTCGCGTCTTCGCTGCATAGGAAAGCCACGACTGTACCCACATCATCCGGTAAACCTACCCGGCCCAGTGCCGTAGACCCGGCGATATAAGCATTCAGGTCTTTATTATCTCTGACGGCCCCTCCTCCAAAATCTGTTTCTATAGCCCCTGGTGCCACCGTGTTCACCCTGATTTTTCTGCTTCCAAACTCAATGGCCTGATATCTTGATAAACTTTCAATACCTGCCTTCATGATGGCATAAACGGCATAGTTGGGATAGCTAAACCGGGCAAGTCCGGAAGAAAGGTTTACAATACTTCCACCATCTGCGAGGACCGGAAGTAATTTCTGCGTAAGGAAAAATGTGGCTTTCAAATGGATATTAACCATTTCATCAAACTGCTCCTCAGTGGTGGTTTCAATGGGGGTGTAAGCCCCTACTCCGGCATTATTTACCAATGCCTGAATATGACTGGCACCGAACTCCGTGTTCAATTTTGATTTAACCAGATCAGTAAAAGCATCAAAACTTCTTGATTTCGAAACATCCAGTTGAAGGGCAATGGCTTTTTTTCCTGCTGTTTGAATAGCTTTTACCACTTCATTGGCTTCAGCTTCCTTACTGTGATAGGTTATAATAAGATCAAATCCTTTTTTGGCCAATTGGAGGGCCATACTTTTACCTAATCCGCGACTACCGCCTGTTACCAGGGCTATTTTTCCTGCATTGTTTGACATTGTTATTACTATTTAATTTGAGTCACAAAAATCCATTAAATAGCAAAACCTGGTCTTGCAGAATCCAATCGACTATTTGTAAAATTCAATCAATTTCTGAATTTCAGGGGAGACAGGGAGGTATGTTTCTTGAAAAAATTGGAAAAGTGGGCTACTTCCTCAAACCCCAAAGCGAAAGCGATCTCCGATACATTCCATTTTGTTTTCTGGAGCAGGATCTTTGCTTCTTCCACAAGCCGGCCATTGATGATCTCCCGCGTACTTTTTCCGGTCGTTTCCTTGAGCACCTTATTGAGATGGTTGATATGGATGCCGAGTGAAAGGGCAAAATCATTAGGCGCTTTAAGTTGAATCACCTGGGCATCATTCTCGATAGGGAACTGTCGTTCCAGCAATTCGATAAACAAAGCCGTTATCCGGTTCGCTGCATTGGTGGTGTTTATCGAACTGGCTATGGGTTTAAGCTTTTGCCCCATATGGATCAGTTCCAATACATAGTTCCGAAGCAGGTCATATTTGAATTGATAATCCGCGGAAAGCTCCGTATCCATTTTCTCAAAAATGGCGTTTAACGAGTGGAATTGTTCATCATTTAACTGATATACAAAATCGCTACTGGGTTTATAGATCGGGAAATCATCGATCAATACGCCTGTATTCGACTTGGAGAGAAACTCTTTGGTAAATAGACAAAAATACCCGGACTGTTCTTTCTCCAGGGGCAAATACCGGTAGGGAATCTTGGGTGTGGCAAATAAAATCCCTTGTTTTTCAATTTCCACGGTCTTATCAGCGTATTCCACCAGGTTACGTCCCTTTATTAAACTAATCTTATAATACAGTCTTCGGTTATAGGGCATTACGCCCTTTTTGGTACCATTTCCAAACAGTTTCTCTATGTTAAATACGTTAAAATGACCAATGTTTTTGGCACTTTGCTGTTCAAAAAAATCATCCAGTTGGGTGGCTGCATCTCCAAACAACTCGCGGTAAAATGAATCGATCGTTACCTTTTCCATGATTGCAAAATTCAAATAATGCTGAAACTACTAAAAAATGCCGATATTAGGTTTTCAACAAAGGTGAATTCATTAAGTAATTAAAAGAGTGAGCATGCCACAAGCAATTTCCATCCACCAAAAATTCTCCCTGTTCGACAAATTATGGACGCCTCATATCATTGGGGAACTTAATGGGCAATATGTAAAGCTTTGCAAACTGCAGGGTGATTTTGTGTGGCATAGCCACGAAAAGGAAGATGAGCTTTTTATGGTATTTAAAGGCACCCTGCTCATGGATTTCAGGGATGGAACAACAGTGGAAGTAAAGGAAGGAGAAATTCTGATCGTTCCAAAGGGTGTCGAACACCGACCGCATACCAATGGTGAAATTGTATTTAATCTTCTCTTTGAACCCAAGGACACCCAACACACGGGTGAGGTCGAGAGTGAATTAACGGTAAAGGAATTGACCTGGATTTGATATCATTCTCTGCTCCGCATAATCATTGGCGCAAGGCAGCGACTAATAATGATTATTTTTCAACCCGTTTCAATCACCCAGAATTTAACACATTATATCGTCGCTACGCGACGATGAATCCACCTGGCTAAAGCTTTGGTGGGCGAAGGCGGAGACTGAGGGATTCGAACCCTCGATACCCTTTAGAGGTATACACACTTTCCAGGCGTGCTCCTTCAACCACTCGGACAAGTCTCCATTTCCCGGTTAAGGGAGGGCAAAATTAGGGTTTTCCGGGCTAAATACGGAATAAAACCCGGGCGTTATTGCTCGTGGCTTCCGCTGCTTTTTCGCGACTGATCTCCATCGTATCGGCCAGCTTCTGCAGCGTATGTATTATATAAGATGGTTCATTGCGCTTGCCGCGAAAAGGAACGGGAGAGAGATAAGGCGCATCTGTTTCAATGACCAACCATTCGAGTGGTATATCTTTTATGGCCTGGTCCAGGCCAGATTTTTTGTAGGTGATCACCCCACCAATTCCCAAATAAAAACCCAGTCCGGTTATCCGCCTGGCCTGTTCCGCTGTTCCGGAAAAACAATGAAAGACTCCGCGCAAATTTCCCTGCTGAAACTTTTCAATAATATCGGCACAGTCATCGGTGGAATCCCTGCTATGGATCACTACTGGCAGGTCAAATTCCAGTGCCCATCGAATCTGTTCTTCAAATGCCAGTTTCTGCTGCGTGATATGGGTCTTATCCCAATAATAATCCAATCCGCACTCCCCAACCGCAACCGGCGCCTCTCCTTTCGTCTGCAACATGGCTAAAATATGCTGCCGGGCTATCGCCAGCTCCTTTTCATAATCCTCCTTCACAGAACAGGGGTGCACCCCCATCATGGGCAAGCATTGCCCCGGGTACTTCCTGGCGGTGGCTATGACCATCGAATGGGTCTCTGAATCAATGGCCGGGAGTAATATTTTTTTAACCCCCTCATTTTCAGCACGCTGGATGATCCCAGGCAGGTCTTCGGCCAACTCGGGGAGGTAAATATGGCTGTGGGTATCGATCAGAATGGGGGGCATGCGGGCAAAACTGTTAAAAAAAATCAAATATCCGTTAAACTTGCCGCACTATTTCCCGTCTCATGTCCGTTAACCGACTTAGGTAAATTAAAATTGCTTTATGAAACAGATAAAAAGTCTTACCCGACTGACGACTATTTTAACCCTCGCTTCGCTTTTGATCATTGGTTGTACCAAGGAGAAAAGTGAGAATAATAACCTTACGGATACGGAAGAAGCCCAGGCTTCAACCTATTCCATGGAGGCCAATGCCGAAGCAGATGTGGTGTTCAATGATGTATTTGACAATGTAATGGGGGTGAATAATGAAGTGGGCATGGAAGGTACCGGTGTGTTTGGCCGCGAAAGTGGTACAAGCTCAGGTTCTTCTTCCTATGATCCCTTTGCCCGTGGTGATTCACTGAACCCGCCTAACCGCTGCTTTACCGTAAGCATTATCCGTCTGTCCGCGCCTGATATTTTCCCGGTCAAAATCATTGTTGACTTTGGTGCCGGTTGCCAGGGCCGCGATGGACATATCCGTTCTGGTAAGATCATTACTACCTATACCGGACGTTTGGTAGCCCCAGGTAAAAAGGCCACCACAACATTTGAAAACTTCTATTTTGACAGCATCCACGTGGAAGGAACCCACGAGGTGACCAATACCAGCACCTCCCTGATCCCTTCATTCAAGATCGTGGTGGAAAATGCTAAACTCACTAAGCCGAATGGCAACTATGTAAACTGGAATGCAGTACGTACCGTTACCCAGATCGATGGAATGGGTACCCAATTCTTCCCATTGGATGACGTGTACAAACTGGAATCTGCGGGCAATGGTAAAGTAAAAAGAGGTGACGTGATCGTTGCCTGGAATACCGAAACTGTTGAACCCCTGATCAAGCGCTTTAACTGTCGCTGGATCGTAAAAGGTATCGTACGGACCGCTCGTTTGAACCTGAGTACCAACTCTCCATGGGTGGCCCGACTGAATTATGGCAACGGTGATTGTGACAACAAAGCGATTCTCACCATCAACGGAATTTCCACAGAAATAACTTTGCCATAATAAAAAAATTATTATACCTTTAAACCAGTTTTCATAGGGTACGGATTAAAAACGGGCCAGGGTTTCTACCCAGGCCCAATTTATTTTATTGATAATCAACGTTTTATGAAAATTTCAGGGTCCCCCAAAACCCTTACAAAGACCTACATTCAAACCCCTGTTCCCGGAGATAAACAAGTGTTCGTGGTAGTGAGTATTCCAGCCGTGGAAACGCCTTGGCACTGTCGTGAAATGTAATGATCGATCCGGGTCTGATATTCCAGATCACATTTTCCAGACATCGTTGCGGAGTAATTTTTGTATCAAAATCGGCGCTTAACACATCCCACATGATCACGCGTGGTTTTTGACCTTTCATGGCCGGTGCCAGGTTTTTGGATATAAATGGTGTAATCCTGCCATAAGGAGGACGAAACAGATTGGAATCAATCAGGTCGGAAGCCCTGGCGACATCGGCAAGATATTTATTCGCGCCTGTTTTCCAGGCATTTAGATGGCTATAGGTATGATTTCCTATGGCATGTCCTCCATCCTGGATCTGTTTGTAGATCTCGGGGTAGGCCTCCACATTCTTCCCGATACAAAAAAAGGTGGCAAGGGCATCATGCGTACGGAGTTGCTTCAGCACAAAGGGGGTCACCTCCGGATGTGGTCCATCATCAAAAGTGAGGTAGACCGTTTTCCCCTCTCCTTCCCTGCTCCATTCATACGAACGGTAAATCTTCTTGAGCCACCCTGGTGTTTTTACGAAGTAAAACATTTGCCGGTATAATTTTCGCCGCTGTTAAACGTTTTGTTTCTTGTTGTGTCTGAAATATCCTAAAACGTACAAAATGAAACAACCTAAATTCCTTTATCTCTTATCCTTTGCTTCTGCTACCCTGCTCTTTTCCTGTCAGAAAGAAAAAGAAGCTGTAGATGAAGAAGTGGAAGCCACTTTTACCCTGAGTGAAAACCAGGCCACCGGTGAAGCGATCGCCGATGATGCAAATGTACTTTTCTTTGAGGCCTCCGCAAGTGAAGGCCTGATGTCGGGTCGTACCGCTGGTACCCTCGAATCTTCCGGCGCTACCAGTTGTGCTACTGTTACTGTAGAACCCGCCAATAGTTTTCCCAAAACGATCACCCTTGACTTTGGTGCCGGATGTACCAGCATCGATAATGTAACCCGTTCCGGAAAGATCATCATCACCCTTTCGGACAGCGTGCATAAATTCAACGCTACCGCCGTCATGAGTTTTGACAACTATAAAGTCTCCGGCTTTAAAGTGGAAGGAACCATTACCTGGGTCAATACCACTACACCGAATGGCGTAAGCTGGACCCGCAGCATCGAAAATGGAAAGATCACCAACCCGGCTGGTAACTACTACTGGCTCCATGTTGGTTCCAAAACCGTTCAGCAGACAGCTGGTGTTACCACTCCGCTCAACCTGCTGGATGATGTATATTCCATCACTGGTGATCATACCGTCACCAACCCGGCCGGAAGAAGCCGTACCGCGACAATCACAGAAGCCCTTGAAAAGAAAGTGATCTGTGCCAATGTAAGCAAAGGCAAGATCAAGATCCAGGGGCCTAACCATTTTGCCATCCTCGATTATGGCGATGGTACCTGCGACCGTGTAGCTACCATCTCCATTGATGGAAATGCACCCAGAAACATTCTTTTACCCTAACCGATATTGATACCCTGAAAGAGAGTCCTGCCAACTGGCGGGACTTTTTTTTCTGTCTGTTCCGTGCCCTGGGGCTTCGGACCTGTGAGGACTAAAAATTTTCTCACAGAATACAAGGAATGCACAGAAATTTGCAGCATGAAGAAAGTTCGCGTACGTTTTGCCCCCAGCCCCACCGGCGGCCTTCACCTGGGGGGTGTAAGGACGGTTTTATACAATTACCTTTTTGCCAAAAAACACGGCGGTGATTTTGTCCTTCGTATTGAAGACACGGATCAATCCCGGTTTGTAGATGGGGCAGAGAAATACATTTTTGACTGTCTGCAGTGGTGCGGCCTGGTGCCGGATGAAAGCCCGCTGCATGGCGGCGAATACGGGCCCTATCGCCAGAGCGAAAGGAAAGAGATGTATCGCGCCTATGCCGAAAAACTGGTGGAGAAAGGGCATGCCTATTACGCGTTTGATACCCCGGAAGAATTGACCGAGATGCGGGAAAAATTCAAGTCGGATGCCAACCCTTCCCCACAATACGATCGCAGCATCCGGATGCGGATGAAGAATTCACTGACCCTGAGCGAAGAAGAAGTAACCCGGTTCCTGAGTGAGGACATGCCCCATGTGATCCGGATCAAAATGCCCGAAAATGAATCCGTAGGTTTTGTAGATATGATACGTGGGGAGGTACATTTTGATACCGCCCTGGTGGATGATAAAGTATTGCTTAAAGCAGACGGGATGCCTACCTATCACCTGGCTGTGGTGGTGGACGACCACCTCATGAAGATCACACATGCATTTCGCGGGGAAGAGTGGTTGCCTTCTGCCCCTGTACATGTCCTTCTTTGGAAATATTTATTTGGATTGGAGAAAATGCCCCAGTGGGCACACCTTCCACTCATACTTGGCCCCAATGGGAAGCTGAGTAAAAGGGACGGTGCAAAATATGGCTTCCCTGTTTTTGCGATGAACTGGACCGATCCCAAAACGGGTGAACTCACCGAAGGGTTTCGGGAAAAAGGATTCCTGCCCGAAGCATTTATCAATCTACTCGCGCTGTTGGGATGGAATGATGGGTCGGAAAAAGAACTTTTTTCCATGGAAGAATTGACAGAGGCCTTTTCAATGGAGCGGGTACATAGCGGCGGAGCCAAATTTGATTATGAGAAGGCTAAATGGTTCAACCACGAATGGATAAAGGCCGCCAGTGTGGAAACACTCCGGTCTGAAGTGGACTGTGTGTTGGATGGTAAAAACATCAAGGTATCCGATAGCGCATTACTCGATAAAGTGATCGGTCTGGTAAAGGAACGGTGTACTTTATTACCGGATTTTTATGAACAATCGAAGTTCTTTTTTGAAACGCCGAAGGATATTGATCTTACTCCCATAAAGGCAAAGTGGGACCAGGATAAGCGTAATTTTTTTGAATTGATCGGCAAAGAATTTAGGGATGTGCAGGATTGGAAGGCGGTGGATCTGGAGACCTATTTTAAGCAAAAGGCCGCCGAACATAAACTGAAACCAGGAGATGTACTATTGCCGTTGCGTGTGATGCTGGTTGGCGGAAAATTCGGACCGGGTGTATTTGAGATCGCAGAGTTGATCGGAAAGGAAGAAACCATCCTGCGGATTAAAAATGTTTTGAAATTGCTGGCTTAGAATTTCCGAGCATTCTGTGCCCCGAGGTTTCGGGACGCAGAATGCTCGGAAAAAATCAATCCTCAGGCAAAGCATACCACTTTCGATACAATCCGCCGATCAAAAGCGGGATAAGTATTACGAGCAAAACAAATCCCCCGATTTGTGCCATCATCATGTGCAAGGATTCATTCCCAAACATTTGATGATACAGTTCGCTATTTTCCTCAAACCCCATTTTATTTTGATCAAACCACTCGTGTTTACTTCGATAATATAATGTCGTGATCATTAAAGGGATCAATGGGAGAAGGGTAACTGCCAGATTGAGTCCGATGGCAGAAATGGTTTTCCGCTTACCCGAATAAATACCCAGAAAGGCAAGGAGAGAAAAAATGACGAAGTAAACAAAGAGCGTGGTTATAAATGATTCAACATCGCCCCGGGTGCTGGCCATAAATAATCCCGTTAAAATGGCAAGCACCAACGCTGCCAGGATAGACAGAAAAAATGAATTACGCGTGTTGTGTCGATAAAAAAATACAAGTAATGAAATGCCCAACGTGAAATAGTAACAGATATAAAGTACTGTTTCCCAAAAACCAGTACTTAATTGCCATTTCTTATCCATTACCTGATTCATGGCATACCCGGGATCATAAAGGGAAAGACGTTGACTGATCCGATCCTGCCATTCTTTTTGAGCATACCTGTTAAGATCATCCGGAACCACTCCAATACCGGGATGTTCAGGATCATACTTTTTTAATAGCCTGAATAATGTTTCGCGTTCTTTATTGCGGTCAAAAGATGGAGGGTTTGCCAGAAATCGTTTAAACAATTCCCTTGAATCCCAGGTTTTAGTACCAAAATCAGCGGATCGATTGTAAAGACTCACAAAGACGTAATCGGGGTAATTATAGTCAATAAAGATTGAATCATTCAGCACCTTATTGGAATCGCTCCCCTGAAGTCTTTGAAAAAAGATATTAGAATCCACCACATAGTAGTTGACCCCATATTCCCCATCTACATCTACCCTTACATCGCCATTCCGAAGTAATGCACCTGGGATGCTTCTGGACCAATGAATGGTATCATATTTAAATTTCAGGTTGATGGAATCGCGTTCCAGCAAACAAACTCCCCGATTAATTGCATTGGCATCATCAATTAGTTCTTGAGTAGTGTAGGCGCGGTTGGCCCTGAAACTTTCTGAAATTACTGGAAGGACAGGCAGAAAAACCATTAACTCTATGGTCAGAAAATAAGCCAGAAAATGAATCAGGCTATCGATTGGATTCCATTGACCAAAGCGTTTGAATACATTAAAACGAAGGAGATAGATCATCCACCATACAAAAAATAGTAGCGATATGACGATATAAAAACCTGAAAAAGTAAGCACATTGGAACCACTCCGGGGATCAAGCGCTCCGAAATAGGACAATACCGCTAAAATTAAATAGACGACTGGTGCAATAAGCAAGACCCGCAGGAGCCGGGTTGACCAAAAGACTGGTTTTGTCAATAAAAAACGCCGGTCGAGCGACTCCATCAGGTGCCTGAAAATATAAGGTTTCCTATCCATAGAAAAGTGGCTGGTATTAGTTAAAGAAACGTTTGGTGGAATGGGTAATATCGCGGGCATACGTTATAGGCACACCTGCCATCACCAGGGTTTTCAACATGGTTTGTGCATCCAGTTGATTTGAAACGAGTGTATAGAAACCTCCGTTATATCGTACACTAATCCCTTCCCCAAACAAACCAAGCAGGGTTTCGCGGTCAGCCGGTGTTTCCATTTCAAGTACAAATTCATCTCCGGTCTTTTCTCCGGTCCGGGCCTGGTACAAACATTCGCCATTACGGATAAAGAGGATATGATCAGCTACTTTCTCTACTTCGTGTAATTGCTGTGAACTAAGGACGACACCCATGGGATGGCGGAGTGAGCGAGACATAAAGCGGAGATCGGTTAAAATGGTTTGCTGGGCATTTATATCCAGGTTAGCCAAGGGTTCATCAAGGATCAGCAAATGAGGGCGTTGCAATAAAACCCTTGCAATTTCAAACCGGGTACGATAACCCGAGCTGATCTGGCTCCAGGTCAGTTCCGCGTATCGGGCTAATCCTAGTCTTTCCAGCATAAAGTCAACCATCCATTCATTCTTCTCTCCATGGATACCAGCGATGGAAGCGCTGAAATGCAGATTATCTTTTAAAAATCCATACCAGCGGGGAATACGTTGGGGTATAAACGCTACTTTTTGGCGGATTGCAAATGGGTCACTTCCCTTTAAATCTGCATAGCGTATCGATCCACCATCGATAGCTAATTGCCCCGCCAGGCAACGCAACAAAGTCGTTTTGCCATTACCATTTTCCCCTACTACGCCCAGAATATCTCCGGAGCCAATATGGAGCGAACTTGGTTTCAGGGAAAAATTACCATTGGTATAAGTTTTGGTGATCGATTCGGCTTTAATCCAATCATTTTTTTTGTGCACCTTGATCTGGAAGGTTTCCAATTTTTTCAGGAGTCCATTTGCCGATTCCCGGGCTTTTTCTATTTCACCATTGCGGAATTTCTGGCTGATATGAATGGCTTCACGAACATGGTCCGGGTCATCCGTATCCAGGCAAAGATCGAGGAGGCGGCGATTGGCCAGATCCTGGTCTCCATGGGCCAAATAAGAGTCGATTTCCTGTACGGGACTAAGGTTTTTGGTCATATTTCTTGTTCTATTTGATTCAATATACCGGAAATTTCACAAAAAATACCCTTCAAAAGCATTGATTTTGATATATTTACAAAAATTGTTGGTTTGAAAATACAATTTTGACTATTTTTGTCTTTTAGAATCAACAAAATGGAAATTCTCCTTCAATATCATGATCAGGTTCTACAGGGGATAACAAATGACTATCGCCGCTTTCTACATGAGAAGATCGATTGGAAAGACCGAATGATCGGGGTAAAAGGACCAAGGGGTTCAGGAAAAACGACCTTATTACTTCAACACTTGAAGTATGACCTGGGAGATGATTTTAAAAAGGCCCTCTACATCACTGCAGACCATACCTGGTTTTATAATAATACATTGTTGGAAACAGCCATGCTTTGGTATCAGCGCGGGGGACGTTATCTTTTTATTGATGAAGTCCATAAGTATGCGAGGTGGTCTCGCGAGTTGAAAAATATCTACGATGGTTTTCCAAACCTAAAAATTGTCTTTTCTTCCTCTTCGGCACTGGATATATATCGTGGAGAGGCAGACTTGAGCAGACGGGTAATTAGCTATGAATTGCCTGGTCTTTCCTTTCGGGAATACCTGGCTTTTACCGGTTACGGAAAATGGGAAGCGATTCCATTTAAGACGCTGGTTAAGGACCATGTGGAAATCGCCCATTCCTTTTTAGAAAAAGGCCCTTTTATACCAGTGTTTAAAACCTACTTGAAGTATGGCTATCTGCCGATTATAGCAGAGGGCGAATCAGGATATTTTACAAAACTCGAGCAGGTCATTAACACGATTCTCGATACGGATCTCGCCTTTATTGCTTCCTACAATTCCGGAACCTCGGCCAAAGTAAAAAAGATATTGGGTGTAATCGCTGAATCAGTTCCCTTTAAACCGAATATTTCAAATCTTTCGCGGAAACTGGATGTGAGCCGGGAACTGATCTACGAGTCCATTCAACAACTTCGGGACGCTCGGCTTATTAACCTGCTTCACGCCAAGGGTCAGGGTATTTCCCAACTTCAGAAACCGGAAAAAATATTTCTGGAGAACACCAACCTGGCCTATGTTTTCAACACCCATCCGAATACGGGCAATTTGCGGGAGACCTTTGTACTCAATCAATTGCTAAATAGTGGATTAGAGGTCTTGAGTCCGGATAAAGGTGACTTTTGGGCCGAAGACCTGTATTTAGAGGTGGGCGGGGCTTCAAAAACCGCAAGCCAGGTAAAAATGGTCACCAACCACCTGGTATTGTCAGATGATATCGAAACTGGCATAGGTCAGAAAGTCCCAATCTGGTTATTTGGCTTCCTTTATTAAGCAAGTCCAAAATCAGTGATTAAACTATATTAAATCATGCATCTACATCCGACCAATCCCTAAATTTGTTTAACTAGACCGTTATACCATGAACAGACCCATACGCGTACTGGTAGCCAAGGTTGGTTTGGATGGCCACGATCGTGGTGCCAAAGTGATCGCCACCGCCCTTCGGGATGCCGGTATGGAAGTAATTTATACCGGGCTTCGCCAAACCCCGGAGATGGTAGTGAATGCTGCCCTTCAGGAAGACGTGGACGCCATCGGTATCAGCATCCTGTCGGGTGCCCACAATACTGTATTCCCCAAAGTGATCAATCTGATGAAAGAAAAAGGGATGAATGATGTGCTTCTCACCGGAGGCGGCATCATCCCCGATGAAGATATCGACGCCCTGACCCAACAAGGGGTGGGGAAACTTTTTCACCCTGGAACAAATACCCACGAGATCGCCGACTATATTCGCGAGTGGGTATCAGAAAACAGAGATTTTGCTAAAAGCTAAACGCTAACAGCTATTAGCTAATAGCCATCCAACGCGCCTGCCCATTGTCACTGAATTATTCGTATTTTTCATGAGAATGGCAGACCACACTTTATTAAACAACTACCATCTGCATCCGGATGTATGGGATGAGATGTGTAGCAATGAAACCATCCGCACACAATACCAGGCTTTTGTTGAAGCCATCAATGGATTGCCGCCGGAGGAGATGACCCGTAAAGATGACCAGGCAAAGAAACTGTTCATGTCACAGGGCATCACTTTTACCGTGTACAGCTCCGGTGAAGGAATCGAAAAGATATTTCCCTTTGATGTAGTTCCCCGTATCATCACTGCGCCTGAATGGCTACATATCCAGGAAGGTATTCAGCAAAGGCTGAAGGCCCTGAATATTTTTTTGACGGATATTTATCATCAGCAATTTATCATCAAGGATGGGATCATCCCTGCCAAACTGATCTATTCCTGCCCCAATTTCCTCCGGGAAATGGTGAATGTGGATGTGCCCTTTGATATTTACACCCATATATCGGGTGTGGACCTGATCCGCGACAACGACGGGCAATTTTATGTATTGGAAGACAATCTTCGCACGCCCTCCGGTGTATCCTATATGCTGGAGAACAGAAGCATGACCTACCGGATCTTCCCCGACCTGATTCCAAAGAACAATGTATTACCGGTAAAGGATTACCCCGACCGGTTGCTACGTAACCTGTTGCTGTTGTCCAACCGCCAGAATAGCAACCCCACCGTGGTATTGCTTACACCCGGCATGTACAATTCCGCCTATTTTGAACATACTACCCTGGCCCGGTTGATGGGTATTGAATTGGTGGAAGGACGTGACCTGGTAGTGGATAACCATATGGTATACATGAAAACCACGCGTGGCCTGCAAAAAGTGGATGTGATCTATCGCCGGGTGGATGATGAATTCATTGATCCGTTGGCCTTCCGCCCGGATAGTATGCTGGGGGTTCCCGGTATCTATTGGGCTTACCGCAAAGGGAATGTGGCGATCGTAAACGCAATGGGTAACGGTGTGGCAGATGATAAGGCCGTTTATTCCTATGTTCCGGATATGATCCGATACTATTTGAATGAAGAACCCATATTAAAGAATGTCCCCACTTACCAAATGGCCGATCCCGAAAAACGCGCCATGGTTTTTGCAAACATGCAAAAAATGGTGATCAAGAAAACAAATGAATCGGGTGGATATGGTATGTTGATTGGCAATTCGGCTACGGAAGAACAGATGGCTGATTTTCGCAAAGCGGTGGAGGCGGATCCACGCAGCTTTATCGCGCAGCCGATCATTAATTTGTCCTCAGCACCTTGTTATATCAATGGGGAATTGCAGCCGCGAAGGGTGGATTTGCGGCCTTTTGCGCTGTATGGACCGGAAGGCGTGGAAATAGTGCCTGGCGGTCTGACACGTGTAGCCTTACGTGAAGGGTCACTCGTTGTGAATTCCTCCCAAGGCGGTGGCAGTAAAGACACTTGGGTGCTGGGGGGGTAAATGCGAGAGGTAAAAAGCATAGAAGAAGCTATTAGCCATTAGCGATTAGCCATTAGCTTTAGGAGCATGCGGAATTATAAAGAATTAATGATTTGGAAAAAGGGGATGGAAATTGCCGTTAACAGTTTTGATATGATTTCATTCTTCCCTAAAGAGGAAAAATACTCATTATCAAAACAAATAACAAGAGCTGCGATTTCGATACCCTCCAATATAGCTGAGGGAGCAAGTCGTTCGAGTGAGAAAGACTATTGTCGCTTTCTTGAGATCGCGTTGGGTTCATGTTATGAATTAGAAACACAGTACATTATTGCTCAGAAAGTAAATATGGGCGACAAGAAACGCATTGAAGGAAACTTAGCGTTACTAAATGAAGAACAGAAGATGATAGGGTCATTAATTACTAAAATTAAAAAAGCTAATGGCTAAAAGCCAATAGCTAAAAGCTGCTTTATGCTTAGTCGAGTTGCTGAATCAATATTTTGGATGGCGCGGTATATGGAAAGAACAAACCGCATGCTAAGGATGTTGCACACCAAATACATTTCCTCGCAAGATGAAGTGGTGGATTTTGACTGGAATTCAGTGTTATTGACCTATGGTTCGCTAAACGAAAAAGAAGTTAAAAAAATAAATAAGAAATCTTCAAAAGTTTTGGAGCACCTCGTCATTGACCGGGAGAACCCGAATTCGGTTTTCAATAATATTACGCGTGCCCGCGAAAATGCCCGTTCCGTACAGGACCATATCACGAAAGAAGTATGGCAATGCCTGAATGAATATTACCACCTGATCCGCGAACCGAATATTGAATTCAATATCACCAAAGGTGACCCGGTCACAGCCCTGGATTCGCTGATACGGCATGGCATGTTGTACAACGGAACCGTGGATATTACGATGGCGCGTGGAGAAGGATATAACTTTCTTAATATCGGCCGGTTTATTTCACGCGCGGTTATCTCGATCGATTTACTTTCGATCAAATTACGCGAATACGACTATGATCTCACCAAACATGCGGAAGACCCGAGCTGGCGCTTTCTGCTGTATTCCCTGTCGGGCTATGAACTCTACCTGAAAACTAACCGGGGTGTACTCCATGCCGACCCAGTGATAAGACATGTATTGTACAATACGGATTTCCCGCATTCGCTCTTGTATTCAATGACACGCCTAAATCGGTACTTTGAGCGGCTTAAAACAGAGATCCCACCGGAAAATCATTCTCAGCTTGAATTCCTGATCGGACGTTGTTACAATAATATCCGGTACAGCGATATAGGTGCCGATAGCGAAAAACTCAAAACATTTTTACCCCAAACCAAAAATGAACTGTTCGAGATCGCCTCACAATTGAACAAGATCTATTTTGGAAATACCTAGCTTTGACCCCATGCCCGATTATCACATCCATCATATAACCCGTTACTCTTACGCCTCTACCGTGATCGATTGCACCAACCAGTTGATGCTTTATCCGATCAACGACGCCTTGCAGGAAGTGAAAGAACATGAATTGCGGATCACCGGAAACCCGGTGATTGAGACCTTTACCGACTATTTTGGCAATAAGATCGGTATGTTCTCGCTGATCAAACCGCATCAGGAACTGGTGATCGAATCCGAGATACGGGTAACCACCTTCCCCGTAGAAGTGCCGCCTGATAGTGCTTCCGCCGAAGAGCAATGGCTGGAACTTCGCCGCACCGATGATATCTACCCCAACATGGAATTTCTGCAAAAGGAACATGTTGACCTGAAAAAAGAGTTGGAAGAGATCAAAACGACCAGCGTAGATAATCAGAAGACCCCTTTTGTGAATGCCCTGGCTTTGTCGCAGTTTATTTTTGAAAACTTTGAATATAAAAAAGGCGTGACGAGTGTTGAGACAAAAGTGGATGATATCCTGAAACTTCGTGCCGGGGTTTGTCAGGATTTCGCGCATGTACTACTGGTCATGCTGCGCAACATTGAAATTCCTGCCCGCTATGTAAGCGGATATATTTGTCCCAAGAACCATGAACTCCGCGGCGAAGGTGCTACCCATGCCTGGGTAGAGGCCTTTATTCCTTTTTATGGTTGGCTGGGGCTCGACCCCACCAATAACTGTATCGTAAGCGATCGCCATGTACGGCTTGCCGTTGGCCGAAATTTCTCGGATTGCACCCCTGTAAAAGGAACCTACAAAGGATCATCCGAGCATACCCTTGAAGTTTCTGTAAGCATTGGCAATGGAAAAAATGTAGAAAGTGTTTTACCTGAAGCCCAACCGGTATTTTCGTATACCAGCAAAAACCCGGGAGATACAAGTAATTCCTACCGGCGCTTTTTGGAGATGCAACAACAGCAGCAGTGATCTCAGTGCAGAGAACATGGGAACGCGGTGAATCCCTACCTTTGCCAAAAGATCATTGCATGTCATATCAAACTATTCTTACAACCCTCGAAGAAGGTATACTCACCATCACCATCAACCGCCCCGATAAGCTCAATGCCCTTAATAAAACGGTCATTGAAGAACTATCGCAAGCCATCGAAGAAATTTACCATAACCCTGAGATCAAAGCTGCCCTGATCACAGGAGCAGGACCAAAAGCCTTTGTAGCCGGTGCGGATATCAGTGAATTTTCAAATTTGGATGCCCAATTGGGAAAACTATTGGCGCAAAAAGGACAATCAGAAGTTTTTGATAAAATAGAAAATGCATCCAAGCCTATCGTGGCGGCGGTAAATGGTTTTGCCCTTGGTGGTGGATGTGAGCTGGCCATGGCCAGTCATTTCCGGCTGGCCAGTGAAAATGCAAAATTCGGGCAACCCGAGGTCAACCTGGGATTGATACCCGGTTATGGCGGTACACAACGGCTAACCCAATTGGTTGGTAAAGGAAAGGCCATGGAATTGATGATGACCGGTCAAATGATTGACGCCAAGGAAGCCCTTCAATTGGGATTGGTAAATCATGTGACCAGCACAGAAGAGTTGATCGCAAAAACAAAAGAAATACTCAAAACCATTATGACCAAGGCCCCGTTGGCTGTCAGCCAGGTCATTTCCCTCACTAATATCGCGGCTCGGGGGGACGAAGAAGGATTGAAAAAAGAAATAATTGCTTTTGGGGAATTATTTGAATCAAGTGATGTGAAAGAAGGCACCTCTGCTTTTCTGGAAAAAAGAAAACCCAACTTTACGGGGAAATAATAATTACTTTCTCGCAGCGCTCGCAAAGAAGCGCTGCGAGAAACTTATTCTTTGAGCAACAATCCATCATCCATCCTATAGATCCTATGTGGCTTTAAGTTTGCTTTTCCCCGTGAGAAGAGCACAACGACTTTCACTGCCCTCGCTTTTATGACTGGAAAGGTCATAATCCTTTTCCGGCCAATGGTGGTACCCGAAATTTTATGCAGTTGCCCTTTTTCATCTACAACTTCAATAACAAACGACTCCACACGTTGCCCTTTGGAAATATCTTCCTGCAACACGACTGTGTTGATCTCGGTTGGAATACCCATGCCTAATTTAAGTTCCCGCGAAAAGGCCTTTTCGCGAATCTGTGCAAATCCTTCCAAAGCTGCGGAATCAATCGGATGGATACGACCTCTACGATCGGGAGGAACATTGAGCAGGAGATTTGCCCCACGTCCCACGCTTTTTAAATAGAGCTGAAAGATATCCTCCGGTTTTTTCACCTTCTCATCTTCATGGGCATGATAGAACCAACCTGGCCGGATGCTCACATCACATTCGCCCGGTATCCAATTTGCCCCGTAAGCATTTCCCTGATTGAGTGTATCCATGGCCGGACTACCCTCCCCTCTTTTGAACCCGGCCGTATCGAGGTAGTTCCAATTTGTTTTCCCAATAAATCCCTGTTCATTCCCCACCCACCGAATATCCGGGCCAATATCGCTGAAAATGACAGTTTGTGGAGACCACCGGCGAACGGCATTTTCAAACCGTCTCCAATCATATACCTGTTTTTTTCCATTGGGGCCTTCACCATTGGCGCCATCCCACCACAATTCCCAAATGGGGCCATAGTTGACAAACAATTCCTCCATCATTTTTACAAAAACATCATTGTATTGGGGCGTACCATAATCCGGATGGTTTCGGTCCCAGGGAGAGATATAGACCCCGAATTTCAATCCATACTTTTTACAGGAATCAGAAAGCTCACGTAATACATCGCCTTTCCCATTCTTCCACTTGCTTTCCCGTATGGTATGGGTGGAGTATTTGCTGGGCCACAGGCAAAAACCATCGTGATGCTTGGCCGTAATGATAATTCCTTTCGCACCGGCAATCTTCGCTGTACGACACCATTGTCCGGCATCAAAATCGGTGGGATTGAAAATATCTTCGGGTTCGTCTCCATGTCCCCACTCCTTATCCGTAAACGTATTGGGGCCAAAATGGGTGAAGAGGTAGAATTCCTGTTCATGCCACTTGAGTTGCCATGGGCTTGGCTTAGGCTGAGCGAAAACGGATTGTACACTTAAGGCAAATATCAATAACAGTATTCTCATAATATCTTCTCTGCGTCTCTGTGTCTCTGTGGTTGATCTACCACAGAGATACAGAGGATTTAGTTCTTTATTGGTTCCGTCAACTCAATAGTGTCAGATGCAAGCGTGGGCACTTTATATCCACCAGTATCGATCGCTGACAAGGGAATATTTCCCGCATTCTCCAGCCATGCTTTCCCATTCACCCCTTCCCGATAAAGATACAAATACCGAAGTTCTTTAAACGGCTTCAACGATTTTATCCCTGCCGGAGTTACCTGTGTTCGGGACAGGTTGAGGTAGCGTATATGTTCCAGCGGTTGTAACAAGGCTAACCCCTTGTCGGTAACCTTAGTATTCTCCAGGAATAACCGGTGAAGGTTTTTGAGTTTTGCTACCTGTGGCATGTCTGCATCGCCCACTGCACATTGCCCGAGGCGAAGTTCAACTAACTGTGGTGCCAGTTTTTCAAGCAAATCCCAACTTTGTTTATCAAGACTATCCACCCCAATGGCATTGGCCGACAGATGATTCATACCTTGTGCCAGCGGAACAATGGCCCAGCCTTTAGCGATAAGTGATTGGATGAGTTTGGAATCGGCCGATGAAGGGTTTCGTGTGGGAAGCCAGGACTCTTCCATTTTTTCCGGGCCTGTTTTTCCTTCTTTTAAAAATGCCAGGGCAGGAATTACTTTATCATCCTTTTGTCCTTCTTTGACTTTCATCGTAAAAGACCCACCGGTCTTAACCCACCAATGCAGCAGCGCTAATTCCTGAGGCCCCGGTTGCGGTTTCTCAATCGGGGGCATATGATCCTCATCTTTATCCTGAAGAAACAATCGCTCAATAAGCGAACTCTGTTCAGGGTTTCCGGGAGAGAGCACCTTTCCTTCTTCCCCGCCTTTTAATATAAACTCAGGTTGATCGAGGCGGAGTTTGCCTTTTTGTTTAATGGAGGAATGACAGGAATAACAACGGGCTTCCAGTATAGGTTGAATGATATCGGTATATACAACGGCTTCTTCAATATCGGGAATAGGTTTTGGGGTATACACTTTGTCGCTGTCGGAGGCTGGGGAAAACATGCCTGCCAGGTATCCTTCACCATGGGTAAGCGATCCACCCCAATGACCTGTCAGGACCAACCCGATGAGCATGGCCACCCATCCTCCCAATTCCAATGTATGCTTTTTATGGTGCAAATACCAGGTGGCACCCGTCAGAATAACCGTTACAATACCTGCCCATTGGTGTTTGACCACGGCTGCGGCAGCATAGTCGCCACCTAACGATAATCCATAACCGGTAATTACGGAGAGCAGGGCAGCAAAAAATCCGATCAGTAAGGATACAGAGACGGCCGGCTGAAGGGAATGAAACCTTTCGCGTCTGGACAGGAAATAAAAAAGGATGGCCAGTATCAGTATGCCTATCGGCAAATGCACCAATAGTGGGTGTAGCCGGCCGAGGGTTTGGGTAAAAAAATGAAACATGGGTCTTGGTTAGTGATCAGGCAAGTATAGGGTGAATGACTTTTCCACTCAGGTCCGTCAGGCGGAATTCGCGGCCCTGGGAGGGATAGGTTAGTTTTTCATGATCGAAACCCAGGCGGTTCAGAATGGTCGCCTGAATATCGTACACTTCTGTTTTACCACTGGTAATGCTATACCCGATCTCGTCTGTTTCTCCATAGGTCACACCGCCTTTAATACCTCCCCCTGCCATCCAGATGCTAAAGGCCTCGGCATGGTGGTCTCGTCCTTTAAAGGGCATCTGTTTACCTTCGCGGTTTTCCTGCATTGGTGTACGGCCAAATTCTGAACCCCATACCACCAGGGTTTCATCAAGTAATCCCCGCTGTTTCAGATCGAGCAGCAAGGCCGTTATGGGTTTATCCACCTTGCGGCATTTATTGATCAATCCCACATCCACCGCATTTCCAGCTGAATCGCCATGGGTGTCCCAGCCCCAGTCAAATAACTGAATAAACCGAACACCCTTCTCCACTAATTTTCGGGCAAGGAGTACATTATTGGCAAAACTGGATTGGCCGGGCTCTGTTCCATACATTTCGTGGATATAAGCCGGCTCATCGGCGATATCCATTACGCCAGGTACGGATATCTGCATCTTATAGGCCATTTCATATTGCGCGATGCGGGATAATATCTCCGGATCTTTATACTCTTCGTATTCCTGCTGATTGATCTTATTGATGGCATCAATGGATGCGCGACGGAGGTCACGGTCCATTCCCTGTGGATCTTTAATAAACAAGACCGGGTCACCCGCACTGCGGCATTGTACCCCCTGGTATACACTGGGAAGAAAGCCGCTGCCCCATACACTTTTACCTGCATCGGGATTATTCCCTCCTGAAGTGAGCACCACAAAACCCGGAAGGTTCTGATTCTCGGTACCCAAACCATACGTCACCCAGGCGCCGATACTCGGCCGGCCTTGTCGGGGTGTACCCGTCTGCATCAACAATTGCGCAGGGGCATGATTAAATTGATCCGTAGTGACCGCATTGAGCAAGGCCATATCATCTACCACCGTAGACAGATGCGGCAGGTTCTCCGATAACCATAATCCACTTTCACCATGTTGCGAGAATTTTGCCTGAGGGCCCAGCATTTTGGGTACCCCGCGGATAAAGGCGAACTTTTTTCCTTCCAACAAGGAAGGCGGGCAATCCTGCCCATCAAGTTTGGCGAGTTCAGGTTTGTAAGAAAAAAGTTCCAACTGCGAAGGCGCGCCTGCCATATGAATAAAGATGACCGAACGGGCACGACCCGGGAAATGCGGGGCCCGCGGCAACATGGGATGTGCAGGGTCAAAATCCAAACCCAGGGAACTACCCTCCTTTTTTCCCAAACAACCAGGCAATATACTTCCCAATGCAAGGGCACCAAGCCCCATGGCACTCTCCCGGATAAAATGTCTCCGGGTAAAATGCTGTAAGACCCGATGTCCGGCTTCCCGGCTAAGGGGCTTATTGGCCCAGTGCTTTGGTTTCATGCGTTCGCTTTAATTTTTAGTCAGCCATTCATCCAGATTCAATAAGGCATTGGCCACCACCGTCAGGGCCGCCAACTCCGGTTGTTCTTTACCGTTAATTTCTTTTATCCCGAGTATTTCCCGCCCTGCTCTCGGGTCTTTCCGGAAACGTTGTAAGGCTTCGTTGTAAAGTATTTGTAAGGCCTCTTCCCTGGCTTTATCCAGTTTCCGAAACATCAGGTGTTCGTATCCCCACTTTAATTTATCATCGATTGATGCACCACCCTTTTTACTCATGTTTGCAGCCAATGACCGGGCCATCACTACCCAGGCCGAATCATTCAGCGTTGTAAGGGCCTGCAGCGGGGTATTGGTACGAATGCGTCGGGGCAGGCAAACCTCTCTGGAGCCCGCATCAAAAGTGACCATGGAAGGATAAGGGGCGGTGCGTTTCCAATAGGTATATAAGCTCCTGCGGTATTGGTCTTCACCTTCACTCATCACCCATTTGTCTCCATTATAGGGAGAGAGCCAGATTCCTTCCGGCTGATAAGGCATGACGGAAGGGCCATACATTTTTGAACTCAGCAAACCTGAGGCAGCCAGGGCCTGGTCGCGCAATTGTTCGGCGGTTAACCGAATACGTGGACCGCGGGCATAAAACCGATTTAGTGGATCACGACGCAAGCCTTCTTCCAATACAATCGAAGACTGGCGATAGGTAGCAGAACTCATCAATGTTTTTAAAAATCGCTTGAGTGACCATTGATGATCATTCATCAGCGTATAGGCCAGGTGATCGAGCAGTTCAGGATGGGAAGGGGGCAATCCCTGTGAGCCGAGGTCTTCGAGTGTTTCAGCGAGACCCGTACCAAACAATTGCTCCCATACCCTGTTCACCAGGGTGCGGGAAGTCAGCGGGTTCTTCTTATCGATCAACCATTCGGCAAGGCCCAGGCGGTCTTTTCTTCCCTTGGGCAGAGGATTCAATACAGAAGGCACATCCGGTTCAACTTCATTGGCCGGGACCAACCAGTTCCCTCTTTCAAACACAAAGGATCGACGAAAGAGTGAGGGCGGGTTTTCGACCATCACCGGAGTGGTTTCAACTTTTGCCTCCATGAGTGCGATAAAAGAGGCCAGGTTTTCTTCATAACCGGGTTTCCCTTTACCGGGAAAAGGATCCGTGAACCGGAACCATTCAAACAATACTCCGGTTTCTTCTTTATTGTTGATCCCGGGATGGTAATAATGAAAATACAAATGATGGCGGCCCGGGATGGCCGGAATCTTTAATCGTCCCAGGTTCCATTGTCCTTTGGAATTGGGAAGAATATAGCTAGCTACCACAGGTCCTTTTAAACTATCGAGTGTCACGGTCCATTTCCCTCCAGGACGCATGGTGCCATACCGAAAGAGAAGTTCGGTAGCGCCTTCCAATGGAACATTGGGCAACCGGCAGGTCCCATTATTCCTCAACCCGGCATGCCAGCTACTCACCAATGCCGCATCCACATACTCATCACATTGTAAGGAATTGATGGCGGGCTGCCAGGTATTTAAAAAATGGCGAAGTTCTGCCGCCTTTTTTTCCGATTCATTTTCCCTGACCCATTTTACTACTTTCTCCAATCGTTGGCTATCGGCAGAATTATAATGCCGCCATAGGGGATATTCCGATTCCGTATCCTCATCGCGGGTGTTATTGAAAAAAGCCAGGAATTTATAATAATCATCATGGCGGAAAGGGTCATAGGGATGGGCATGACATTGAACACAATTAAAGCTGGTTCCGAGCACCGCACTCCAACTGGTGTTCACCCGGTCGATCACGGCGGCGGTACGGAATTCCTCATTCTCTGTACCCCCTTCATCATTCGTTAGGGTATTCCGGTGAAAAGCGGTGGCGATATATTCCGCTTCTCCGGCATTGGGTAACAGGTCGCCGGCGAATTGTTCCAATAAAAAACGGTCATACGGTTTATCCTCGTTAAAGGCTTTGATCACCCAATCGCGGTAGCGCCAAATGGTGCGTCCCCGATCAGCCTCATAACCCCGGGTATCGGCATAACGGGCCAGGTCGAGCCAGAGCGAAGCCCATTTTTCTCCATAGGCCGGCGAGGCAAGTAATTGATCAAGGAGTTTATCATAGGCAGAGGGAGAATTGTCGGATAAAAAGGCGTTGGCAATGGCCTCCGAAGGGGGAAGACCGGTGAGGTCAAGACTGGCCCTGCGAAGAAGCGTGGCTTTATCCGCTTCAGCAGAAGGATTCAGGTGTTCCTGGTGTAACCGGTGCAGTATATAGGCATCAATATCGTTGCGGATCCATTTATCTTCCACGGCAGGAAGCCGCTGTTTCTCCACGGGCAAATAGGCCCAATGGGTACCCCATTTCGCTCCTTGCTGTATCCAGCGGCGAAGGAGTTTGATTTCTTCTTTAGCGAGTGCATCGTGTTTGTAAGGCATCCGCTCTTCCGGGTCATCAATCGTCAGGCGTCGTATCAGCTCACTTTCATCCGGCTTGCCTGGAATGATGGCGGGCTTGCCAGATTCGGTATTTGCCAGGGCTTCTTCCCGGAATAAAACACTAAAACCTCCTTTTTGCTTTACCCCACCATGGCAACTGATGCATTTTTTATTGAAGATCGGACGGATATCCGCATTGAAATCCACCTTAGGCGAACTGGTCAGAAGACAGGACATCCCGGTGACTAGTACGACAAGCAAAAGCAGAATTAGAGGCTTCCTGGCAAGAGGCATTTTGTAATTTAAGAACTTTTTGGTTAACCTTGAACTCCCAAAAATCCTGGTTAACTTTGCCCCGCTTACTCAACATTTCAACTTACGTTTATGGAATACCGTATAGAAAAAGACACCATGGGGGAAGTGAAAGTACCCGTGGACGCCTACTATGGCGCGCAAACTCAACGCAGCATTGATAATTTCAAAATTGCCCAGGACATCAACCGGATGCCCAAGGAGATCATTCGGGCATTTGCTTACCTGAAACATGCCGCTGCTATCACCAACTATGAAGCCGGTGTGTTGCCCAAGAAAAAAGCAGACCTGATCGGCAAAGTGTGCAAAGAGATCCTGGAAGGGAAACTCGATGATTATTTCCCATTGGTGGTATGGCAAACCGGCTCTGGTACCCAGAGTAATATGAATGTAAATGAAGTGGTGGCCTATCGTGGGCATGTACTCAATGGTGGAAAACTGGATGATAAAACCAAATACCTGCACCCGAATGATGATGTAAATAAATCCCAGTCATCGAATGATACGTTTCCGACAGCCATGCATATTGCGGCCTATAAGATCTTAATGGAGACCACGATCCCGGGAATAGAAAAACTGCGAAATACCCTGGACAAAAAAGCAAAGAAGTTCAAGAAGGTGGTGAAGATCGGTCGTACCCATTTTATGGATGCCACACCATTGACGCTTGGACAGGAATTTAGCGGGTACGTATCTCAATTGGATCATGGATTGAAGGCCATTAAAAATTCATTGGCCCACCTGAGTGAACTCGCCCTGGGGGGTACTGCGGTGGGAACAGGGATCAATACACCACCCAACTATGATGTGAATGTAGCCAAACACATTGCGCGTTTGACCAAAATACCCTTTATCACAGCCAAGAATAAATTTGAGGCCCTTGCGGCACATGATGCCATAGTGGAAGCACATGGCGCATTGAAAACGGTGGCTGTAAGTCTGATGAAGATCGCCAACGATATCCGGATGTTGTCAAGCGGTCCCAGGAGTGGGATCGGCGAGATCTTTATTCCCGACAACGAACCCGGTTCTTCCATCATGCCGGGAAAAGTAAACCCTACCCAGTGTGAGGCTTTGACGATGATCGCGGCTCAGGTCATGGGAAATGATGTAGCCATCAATATCGGTGGAGCTACGGGGCATTTTGAATTGAATGTATTCAAACCGGTGATGATCTATAATTTCCTGCACAGTGCCCGGTTGATCGGTGATGGTTGTGTAAGCTTTAATGATCGTTGTGCAGTGGGTATAGAGCCGATTGCTGCCAATATCAAAAAACATGTAGATAATTCATTGATGCTGGTTACTGCCTTAAATACCAAGATCGGGTATTACAAAGCTGCGGAGATCGCGCAGAAAGCACACAAGCAGGGAACAACATTGAAGGAAATGGCCGTGAGCCTCGGATACCTGACCCCGGCGGAGTTTGATGAGTGGGTGGTGCCGGCGAAGATGGTAGGGAAAATTTGAGTTTTCGTACCACAGAGACACGGCGAAACAGAGAATATATTGCTGATAATCAATTCATATCCTCCGGGTCTCTGTGTCTCTGTGGTTTATTTTTGTTAAAATTCTATGATTTCAAAAAGAAACGCTCTAATTTAACGTTATCATATCCTGTAAAAAAGCCTTGTAACATGAAACAATCCGTGAAATCAACCCCGCTTTTCCAAGCCTATCCTTTAAAGGCTATCGAATCAGCTTTTCAACCTGCACCTCTTGTTCATTCCCGTTATAAAGCTTTAATAAATAAATTCCCTTTTTCAAAGAAGAAAGATCTAGTGAAAAGTCATTTCGTGACGACACCTGCGTAATCCGCAATTGCCCCATAATATCATAGATCTCTGCACGAACGGGTTTCTTCATTTCGCGCAATCCACGAATAAATACAATATCTGCAACCGGGTTGGGATAAACCTTTACCAGGTCGCGTACAATACGTGGTCCATTTCGTGGGCCGTCGTGTAAAGCCAGGGTTGTACCGGTATAGGTATACTCCATGATGGTACCCCCATTGCTGGTGGCACTTGCATCGCGGGCTACATAAAAACGTAATCCATCCGGGGCGACGGTAACACGGCGTATCCGGTTTCCATCTCCCCGAAAATAGGTGATCGTATCACCGGTAACCGCATCACCGGTAGCATTCAGTTTTATCCGGTAAACAAAATCTTTTTTCAATGGTGTCATAACCAGCGAGGCATTCCATCCGGGAATTACATTGTACCCATAGAAGTCGATACTGGACAGGGCTACCGTAGGCCAGAGTTGGTTATTTGATTGTGCCATCAGGGCAGGCATCCCGGCAGCGTTCGTAGTAAACAAAGTGAAGATGGGCTCACGGTGATCGGGGGTTATACTGCAATAGGCATTTTCATCCGCACTCGGTGTTTGTCCGATCTTATACCCGTTCACATTATCATCACAATATCCCGACACATCATCCCAGCCATAACTCTTTCCTTTTTCAATGATATTTACCTCATCATCTGTACGGTCCATTTGTTCGTTGCTGTAGAGTCGATCTGTACCCCCCACATTTCCCCATACCAGCCCCTGGGCATTCCGATGTCCATAGCTGTACACATAATCCTGAGCAGTAATTATAGACGCATTAAAAAACTGGTTGTCATTGGGCACCCATGCATCAAGTCCGGCATCCCCATCCGATTCGGTGTTGATGCGAAGGACTTTACCCTCCATCACATCCACCGCAAGGGCATTGTTGGTGCGTGTAGTATTTAAAAACTGTCCTGCACCCATATCTCCAACGGTATAATAAAGCCGATACTGGGTATGGGCGGCGTCCGCACCAGCTTCGATAGTAGGTCCAATCACCAGTCGACCCGAATTATGATCGCTACTACCGGGAATATCATCCAGGACAATAACCGGGTTGGTTAATGTATTTGACAAATAATCATACCGAACAATCTTTGTGGTGAAAACGCAGGATGTATTTGTACCCGGGCACGCATTTCTTTCATAAACATAGGCCATATAGACCCAGGGTTTGGCTTCCCGAACTGCCGGATCGGAGGAATATAAATTCGGGTGAAGTGCCAGTCCCATCATGCCGCCCTGAGGTTGTGTGCCTGATCCGGTGGGAAAATTGATGGTCGCATCAGCACCAGGCCCCGAACGCAGATCCAATACAGTGGTTTTTGTTCCCGTAGCAATATCAACCCGATATACTTTCCAGGTACGATTTTCCGTTACCCATAGGGAATCATTGGGTCCGTAAACAACTTCCCACGCGGAGTTGAATGCACTGGCTACCACTCTCTTAGAAAAGGGTTCCGATTGGGGAAAACCCTTAATTGTGGCACTTAGAAAAAGTAAAATGGGCAGACAGGTTCGGATGATTCTCATGGATTAAAATTTTAAGGTAGCTAACTCTAAGTTACTCATAAAGTTAGTTTCCTGAAATAGTGCTTTTCCTGATATGACTACCTGAAAAAAACCCACGTTTTTCCTAAGTAGTTATCATTAAGGGGGGATTAAACTATTTAATACCTTTTCGTTCGAAATGGAGGAAGAGAGGCGTGAGGCGTGAGGCGTGAGAGGTGAGGCGTGAGACGTGAGGCGTAAGAAGTGAGGCGTGAGGCGTGAGGCGTAAGACGTGAGGCGTGAGAGGTGAGGCGTGAGAGGTGAATAGTGAATTTTCTGAGTATAGATGACTCACGATTCACGTCTCACGATTCACAACTAACAACTGAAAGTAAAATTGAAGAAATCCGTATCTATGACGAAAACTGTACGAATTGAATCCATACGGTTTGGCTACCTGGCCATCCTTTTTGCAGGGATCTTCTCCCTGCAGGCGGGTTCCTTGTTTGCACAGAACATAGATTTTGGTAAAAGTTATATCAATGTTACAAAGGGATTGAACGGAGGAACCATTGAACCCGGTGATACCCTTGAAATAAGGGCATCGGTGGTGGTCCGTTCTGGTGCTTACGACAGTATGCGTTTTACAGATGTGATCCCCGCCGGCACGGTTTATTTACCGGGTACTATACGGGTACTGACCAATGAGGGAAAGGTTTACAAGCAATTTACCGATGGTGCTTTGGATGATCCCGGTCAGATCGTAGGGTCGAATATCACCATCAATATGGGATATAATCCAACGGATGTTCCGGCCACTGCCTTTCGGAGGGGCCGAATCCGCAACACCCATAAGCCCTCCTTTTTTTCAAATACATGTATCATGATCGCCTCCTATCAGGTTCAAGTAACAGCTGGTCTGGGTGGTACAATCAGTACGGGAGGGGGTACGATTACCTATCGGGCAAATCCGGGGCTTCTCACTTCCTATACCTTTCCTTCCAATACCCTTGCTATCTATACAAACTATGGGGTTTGCTCCAATGCAATTGGGGTAAATGCGATAGGGACAGAATTCAATGGATCTTTTGGTTCTGGTCCAACACGCAATCGAGGGACCTCTGGAAATGTTCCTCCTGGATATACCTATCGCATCTTTACAACCAATAGCCCGAACGACTATAGCTACGGTATTGCTAATAATACCTCTACTGAATTTGGTTATACCACGGTCAATACCTGGAATAAACCCGACCCTGATCCGGATGGTGCCGGGCCATTGACAACCCATCGGGTATTCTCGGTATGGGATATTATTGGTGACCATACGGGTGCAGCCGATCCTTTCCTGGGCAACAACCCGACTGATACGGTGGCCGACAATAATGGAGGATACATGCTGATCGTGAACGCTGCCTATCGCATCGACTCGGCCTTTCAACAAACCATATCCGGACTTTGTCCAAATACCTATTACGAGATCTCCTGCTGGATGCGTAATATTTGTTCCAAGTGTGGTTGTGACTCAAATGGGAAGGGTGCTTCGAATTCGGCCGGGCCTGTATTCTATATTCCTACGGGAACCGGTGACTCTTCAGGAGTTGCCCCCAATATAACGTTTGAAGTAAACGGCCTGGATTATTATACCACCGGAAACCTGTCCTATTCAGGTCAGTGGGTGAAAAAAGGGTTTACTTATCTCACGGGTCCGTCAGAAACAAGTATCAACCTGAAGTTCTTCAACAATGCCCCGGGTGGAGGAGGTAATGACTGGGCTTTGGATGATATCACCGTAGCCACCTGTTCACCCGAATTGCAGCTGAACCCCTCTCCAAACCCATTTATTTGTCAGGATAACCTGGTAGATATCGGCGCGACCGTATATAGCTTCTTTAACAACTATACCTATTACAAATGGCAGAAGAGCACGGATAATGGTGCTTCCTGGGCGGAGACAGGAATATCTGGCGGTCCGGAAACACCGGTATGGAATGGATCGAACTGGGAATACACGGTCAATTACCCCAGTTTTGTAGGGGCCATATCTGATAGCGGAGATCAATACCGCCTGGTTATTGCAACTACTTCTTCCAACCTGTCGGATGACGATTGTGCCTTCTCCGATCCGGTAGTGATCACACTGACCGTGGAGGATTGTATGATCCTTCCGATCGAGCTGCTCAGCTTTACAGGAAAATTGGCACAAGGATTAGTTACCCTGAACTGGGTCACTACACCAGAAGAAGAACCTGTAACCTATACCGTGGAAAGAAGTACGGATGGCAACCGGTTTACATCCATTAATATTCAGCCCGGACATCAGAAAACATCCGGCAACAACGAGTATAATTTTACAGACCCACAGCCATTGTCTGGCACGGCCTACTATCGTTTACGCCTGGAGACAGCAGGCGGGCATAAATACAGCAAAGTATTAGTGTTCAACAACGTTTCATCGGGTCTATCCTTCGGACCTATGCCTAATCCTTTTACGGGTAACCTCCGGGTGGAGCTCAATAGTTCCGAAAACAATATTGCGAAAATTCTATTAGTCGATCCCCTCGGTCGAATCCTGGTTAAAACGCAGACAGTCCTTACCGCAGGAAGAAATTCAATTGACCTTCCCATTACCCAATCATTACCCAAAGGCATTTACACTATCCAGGTAATCACCAACGAGCAAAGTTTATCCAGAAAAGTTGTAAAGGCAGGGAATTAAAAAGCCCGTGAGCTTTTCAACTCACAGGCTGCTGACGAAAATTCACCGGGATAGGTTAAGGGTTAACGGTTCAATTAAGGCGGTCTCAAGATGCATTAAAAAATAATCGCCCCGACCCCGTTTTTTAACTGAATCTGTTCAGTGTTTTTACTTACCCAAAAATGGTCTATCAACCATTTCGGTGTACCCTCCGGGCTCATCCATGTATTTTCTGAATTTCCCCTTCCCATCAAAACTACCTTGCGTGGCATAATCCAAAACATTATGCAACAAGACTTTATCCTACCCTTATCCGGGGTTGGCCTGGCCGATCTGTCACGTGTGGGCGGCAAAAACGCTTCCCTGGGCGAAATGCTCCGTCATTTGGCCCCCCTGGGGGTAAATATCCCGGACGGGTTTGTGATCACGGTAGCGGGGTATGAATATTTTTTGGAGTCGGCCGGATTACAGTCCAGGATCCGGGAATGTCTGGAGACCGTGGATCATGAAAAGGTGGAGACGTTGCGCAGGGCAGGCCTGCAGATCCGTACCCTGATCCGTAATGCCCATTTTCCGAAGGATCTGGCAGAGGCCATTATACAAGCCTATTCAGCCTTATCCTCTCAATACGACCAATCGCAGACCGATGTAGCGGTACGCTCCAGTGCCACAGCGGAGGACCTTCCGGATGCCAGTTTTGCCGGTCAGCAGGAGACCTACCTGAATGTTCGCGGTCCGGCGGAATTGATCGATGCGGTTCGCAATTGTTTTGCTTCTTTATTTACCGACCGGGCCATCAGTTACCGGCATACATTTCAGTTTGATGCCTTTGCCATCGGGTTATCGGTGGGTATTCAAAAAATGGTACGGAGTGACCTGGGGGCCGCAGGGGTCGCCTTCTCGCTTGATACCGAATCGGGTTTTCGCGATGTGGTATTGATCAATGGGTCTTATGGCCTGGGCGAATTACTGGTACAAGGAGCTGTATCACCCGATGAATTTCTTGTATTCAAACCCACATTGGAACAAGGCTTTCCGGCTATCATTGAAAAAAAGCGGGGCAGCAAGGAGCAAATGATGGTGTATGGTGACAATCCGGATGAAAGAGTAAAAGTTATTTCTACCGATAAGGCCACTCAATCAAGGTTCTGTTTGAATGATGAACAGGTCTTACAATTAAGCCGGTGGGTGGTACAGATCGAATCCTATTATACGCAATTAAAAGGGCATTGGTGCCCAATGGATGTGGAATGGGCATTGGATGGATTGACAGGTCAATTGTTCATTGTACAGGCGCGACCTGAAACGATCCATTCCCGTCGTGACCCCGGGGTTTTTACCGAATACCGAATGGAAACAGAAGGATTAGAGGCGATACTGAAAGGAATCGCTGTGGGGGATAAAGTGGCCAGTGGAAAAATATGTATCCTTCATTCCCTTGATAAACGGGTAGGTGATGGAAGGGAGTTCATGCCAGGTGATATTCTCGTAACAGATATGACCGATCCTGATTGGGAGCCTATCATGAAAATGGCGGCTGCGATCATTACGAATAAAGGCGGGCGTACCTGTCATGCCGCTATTGTAGCCCGCGAACTTGGTGTACCGGCCATTGTAGGATGTGGTCATGCTACGGAACGATTAAAAGATGACCAGTTGGTAACCGCCTGTTGCTCGCAAGGAGAAACAGGTTTGGTATTTGAGGGTGAACTGCCCTTTGAAAAGATAGAGACGCAACTAGAAAAACTGCCCGACCTACCCACCCGGCTGATGCTGAATATTGGCAGTCCGGATCTCGCCTTTACGTATAGTCATCTCCCCCACCGGGGTGTGGGTTTGGCCAGGGAGGAATTTATCATCAACAATTATATTGGCATACATCCGATGGCCCTGCTCAACCACCGGCAACTGAATGACCCTGCTTTAAGTCAGTTGATCAATGATCGCATTCGTGGGTTTGAATCTGAAGCCAACTTTTTTATCCATAAACTCGCCTTTGGTATTGCCCGCATCGCGGCCGCATTCTACCCTGAAACGGTGATCGTACGTTTCTCTGATTTCAAAAGCAATGAATACAGTAATTTGATCGGTGGTAAATACTTTGAACCTCTTGAAGAAAACCCCATGATCGGGTGGCGTGGTGCTTCGCGCTATTACTCCCCGCAATACAAAGAGGCCTTTGGCCTGGAGTGTCAGGCCATCCGAAAAGTGCGGGAGGAATGGGGGTTAAAAAATGTGGCGGTCATGATCCCGTTTTGCCGAACAGTAGAAGAGTTGCATCGTGTTTACGAGGTCATGAAGGAATTTGATATACCCAGAGGAAAGGACGGTCTTCAGGTGTACCTGATGGCGGAATTGCCAAGTAATGTGATCCTCGCCAAAGAATTTGCCCGGCATATTGATGGATTTTCGATTGGATCCAATGACCTGACCCAGCTAACACTTGGCCTTGACCGCGATTCATCGTTGGTCGCTCATTTGTATGATGAGCGGAATGAAGCAGTCAGGTCGTTGATCCGAAGCCTAATCCAAACCGCCAAAGAGGCCGGTGTCAAAGTTGGTATTTGCGGACAAGGGCCCAGTGATTTTCCGGATTTTGCCCAATTCCTGGTCGACGAAGGAATAGACAGTATTTCAGTAACCCCGGATGCTGTGAAGAAGACGATTGGGGTGTTGAATGGAAAATAAAGAAAGTGAGCTATCTATACTGCAGTAATTTAATCATAACCTATTGATTATGTATAATATAATTCATATGTACAAAAGATTGTACAAGTCAAAAAACATTATATATCTTTATGCCATGATAACAACCTATTCAGATTTCAGGCAAAAACTAAAAAGCTATTTGGATATGGTTTTTTCGAGCCATACACCCTTGCACATTACTCGTAGCAAAGGTGAAAATTTCGTTGTTCTATCCGAATCAGATTATGAAAGTCTGATGGAAACCTTCTATTTGCTTAAGTCACCTAAAAACGCCGAACGTTTAATAAGCGCATTAGATCAGTATAAAGCTGGCGAAGGAGAAGAACATCAATTGCTAGAGCCATGAAGATCGTTTTCATGGATGAGGCCTGGGAGGATTACTTACATTGGCAACAGATCGACAAAGCCATGTTGAAAAAAGTAAATCAGCTCATTAAAGAAATTACACGAACACCATTTGAAGGTATTGGAAAGCCAGAGCCATTGAAAGAAAATCTCACTGGATTTTGGTCACGACGAATTAACCTTGAACACAGACTAGTTTATAAAGTAGAAGGAAACGCTCTTTACATTCTCCAGTGCAGGTATCACTATTAGAAAGTAGAGTACTTGGGGCCAGGATGATGTGAATCCACATTTTCCTTTTCGCCAGGTGAAGTGTATCCCACTAAAGCACTACCGACCGCCGTATCTCTGCCTGCAAATCCAACGTGCCGGCATCATCAAAGAATTCAACTTTGATCATTCCCTTTCCACGGGCATAATAATATTTTGCGGTGCCAAAATCGGTAATATGGACCCAGGCAGTTCCATTGAATATTTCGTAGTCTTCTTCCACAACGATCACATTGGCATGGTTGACGGTGCCTGTGGAACTTGTGACAGAAAGCGACACATCCTTTTGCAGGATCTCATATTTCATTCGTAAGGTTACTGGAATGACATTATTGTTCATGTCGGTCACCGTTCCTGAAATATTGGAGGTAGTCCAGCTATGTCCAACAGCCTGATCATCTTTCAGGAAAATGAACTCCATCCAGAGTGGGTTATCCAATCCAAAATAACCACCCATATCCCTCCACTCATAATAAGTACCAGCATTTTTTCTATAGTAGCCGGAACTGTCAAAGCCTAAGGAAGCATCCTCTGTTCCCATGAAAATTGTATAGGTGTTGCCCCCTGCTGTAATCGTATTCGCCAATGCCCGGATAAGCAATGAATCGGCAGCCACATCATCAAACTCATAACTCCAATTGCTGTTTGCTGTACGTGGGAAATAGTCAATTGGGGCGGGTGGTGCATCACAGGTCACCGGGAAGGTGCAGGTGGTTGAACCATTGGTAAGGTTGAAAGTAAATGTGCCCGCCTGGAGGGGTAATCCACTGGCGGTGAGCTCAACGGTTTGCGGACCAGTAGTGGTAAAGTTACCCAGGCCGATAAAGGCAAAGCCATTAGCGGTAGAGGTAGTGATGGAATAACTTCCTATGGTGGTTACATTTACAGAGATCACCACCTTATTGGCTGAAGTAAGGGCCACATTTTGTGTATAGGATCCCTGAACAGCGGCATTGGTACATCCGTTGGGGCTTCCGTCAAATGTAAAAACGGAGGTTCCTGAGCTTGACCCGGCTTCGGTAACAGTGACCGTGAAAAAACACTGGGTACTATCGTAGTTCAGGGTAAAATTATTGGTGCCTGCTGTTAATGGTTTACCGGATGCCTGAAGGCGAACGGTAGAGGAACCAGCTGCGGTAAACGTACCGGTGGCATTAAAATGGTAGCCATTGACCGTATCTGAATAAATTCTATAGGCGCCCGGGGTGGCGACGGTAACCGTTACATCTACATAATTGGTGGTGTTGAGTGTGGTATCTTTCTTATAAGAGCCAGTGACAACGATACCCTGGCAATTGCCCGAAATATCCGCCTGTAGCGCACCATCAGAGGGGGTGTTACTGTTTTCAAAACTGACCTCTCGTTGGCAGGAGACCAGGATCATGAGGATCAGGGTTAATGCAGAAAGAGCCGTTCTCATTTTCATAAAGTGGTGCGTGTTGAGGGTGTAATTTAAGGTTTTTTAAGAAACCTGAAACTCATCATTAACCGCTGCATTGGTCTCATGGGCAACTGGCGCCTCTTCCTTTTTCTTCTTGAAAAAACGCTTTTGAAAAAGTAATAATGTAATAACTCCGATAGAGATAGATGCATCGGCTATATTGAAAATGGGGCTGAAAAAAGTAAAATCTTCTCCCCCCACAAAGGGAAACCATTCAGGAAATTTGGAATCAAACAACGGGAAATATAACATATCGACCACACTCCCATGAAGGAACGATGAATAACCTGTAGACGAAAAACTGGCCACGCCCTGGTAGGTGACGTAATCCTTTATAGCCGGGTCAAAATGCAGGCCTTTATCAAAGATCATCCCATAGAACATGGAATCAATGAGATTGCCCAATGCACCGGCATAGATCAGGGAGGCACATATAATGAACCCCTTATGAAGACGCTGCCGTACGATCCGGCCCAGGTACCAGGTACCAAACAATACGGCCACCAGACGGAACAAGGTCAACACCACTTTCCCAGTTTCATTTCCCAGTTTCCAACCCCATGCCATCCCGGGGTTTTCGATATAATAAAGTTGAAACCAATTCATTCCCAATACCTGGGTCACTTCCCCGGTGGGATAACTGGTCTTGATCCATATTTTCAAACCCTGATCGGCCAGGAGAATGAGAAGGATAAAGAATATGACGTTACGGAGCTTCAATTTTGGGTTGATTTATAGATACAAATATAAGGATGTTGGATGTTGGATGTTAGATGTTGGTTGTTGGAGGCTGATGTCGGGAGTCCGGAGTCGGAAGACTACCAACATCTAACATCCAACATCCAACATCCGACCGACTACTCCTCAAAATACACCCTCCTCACCCTTCCTGAGATACCGGTCATCACTTCGTAGGGAATGGTACCCGCCCAGGCAGCCACCTGCTGGATCGGTAATTCTTTCCCAAATATGATCACCTCATCGCCTTCGGCAATACCCGGAATATCGGTTACATCGATCATCGTCATATCCATACAAATGGTACCGATGGTGGGGACCAGTTGCCCTTTGACCAACATCTTCCCTGCACCATGTCCCAACTTACGGGAATATCCATCGGCATAGCCAATGCGCACGGTAGCGATCAGGGATTCACGTTTTACCTCGCCACGCCGGTTATAGCTGACCGTTTCACCAGGATGCAGGCGCTTTAATTGGGCGATCGTCGAACGAAGGGTGGCCACCGGCTGCAGGCCGAGGTCTGCTTCCGCTTTTCCTGCAACCCCGTAAAGACCAATGCCCAACCTGACCATGTCATACTGAAGATCTGGATGGCGTACAATGGCTGCGGAATTCGCGAGATGTTTAAGCAAGGTCTGTTTTTCCTGTTCCCGAGACCTGGGGACACCAGGGTCTTTGCGTCCCGAATCATCAGCATTGCGAGAACTTATACTTCGAGCAATAATATCATACAATTTATCAAAACGACCAGCTTGTTGAATCGTAAAATCATCCAATCCCGGGTCTTCACTTCCTGCCAGGTGAGAGAATACGGTTTGTATTGCAAAAGATGCGCCTTGTTCAACCAATCCAAGTAAGGTACTCAATTCATCTTCTGAAAAACCCAGTCGGTTCATTCCTGTTTCGAGCTCAATGTGAACCGGGTAATTCGTGATACCCTGGTCTTTCAGGTACTGATCAAAAGAAAGCATCGATGCTGGTGAATACAATACAGGTTCCAGCCCATGCAAGGTCAGGGCCTCATAACTGCTTTCCTCCGTATTGAGTACCATAACGGGGAGTGATACTCCGGCTGCCCGAAGCTCTACCCCTTCATCCACATAGGCCACTCCCAAATAATCCACTTTATGAAACTGAAGCAGGCTGGCTACTTCAGCCCCGCCACTCCCATAGGCCAGAGCTTTCACCATGGCCATGGTGCGCACATTGGGTTTTAATAATTTCTGGTAGGTTTTGAGATTGTGGACCAGCGCATTCAGATCGATCTCAAGCACGGTTTCATGTGACTTGGCTTCAAGCAGTTGCACGATCTGTTCAAAGGCAAAAGCGCGTGCGCCTTTTATCAA
Organism: Chitinophagales bacterium; assembly: GCA_017303415.1. NCBI lineage: Bacteria > Pseudomonadati > Bacteroidota > Chitinophagia > Chitinophagales > Chitinophagales bacterium. Next base: position 1,274,088 of record JAFLBJ010000001.1, on the reverse strand, counting down.
TATGGTCTCTTCGTGAAAATGGGCAAAGCGAAATCCCCGCATAAAAGACCCGGTATCGGGGTATATCTCCAGCCGGATGGACTCGGGCAAGGTAAGTGTAGTGGAAATTTCCGCTCCAATGGCAATGACCCTGGATACCTGCGCCTGTACCAACTCACGCCCCACTTGTGCATAGAGCTCCTTGCTGTCGATACCCGTTTGTAAAAAATCTGACAGTATCACGGTACCTGGTTGCTGACCATGCTGCTGTTGTAAAAATTGAAGGGCAATATGGAGGGAATGCAGGTCGGCACTATAACTGTCATTGATGATGGTACAATGATTGATCCCCTTCTTCCTTTCCAACCGCATATTGACCGGCGTCAATTTTGCCAAACCCTGCCTGATCTTTTCCGCTGAATATCCCAAATGCAACATGACCGCGGTGCAATGAATTGCATTCTCTATGGCCGCCTGATCCGTAAAAGGAATACGAAGCGAAAAGTGATTGTCCTGGTATTGGAAACTGATCTCGGTATCATTTGATGTTTTTTCGACCGAGGAAACAAAGAGTGTGGCCTCCTGGTATACCCGGCTCCAGGTGAATAGTTGGGGGTTACCGGGAAACAGATCTTCCAAAGTCAGGCCATGCCGCGCGGGCAGGTCATATTCAAAGATCACTGTTTTGCAATCGGCAAAAAGTTTGCACTTCTCTGTCAGTTTACTTGCCCGGCTAGAAAAACCGGCATCATGAGCATCACCGATATTGGTCAACAGGCCAATGGTGGGACGTATCATGCGGGCTAGCTTCTCCATCTCCCCGGGCTGGGAAATACCAGCCTCAAAGATCCCGAGTTGGTGTTCGGGAGTCAGCGACCAAAGGCTGAGAGGTACTCCGATCTGGGAATTATAACTACGCGGGCTTCTTGCGATCCTTAACTGATCATTCAATAAATGAAAGAGCCATTCCTTTACAATGGTCTTGCCATTGCTTCCGGCAATACCGATCACTGGAATATCAAACCGGGAACGGTGCCAGGCCGCGAGTTGTTGCAAGGCAGTGAGTGTATCTGTCACCTGCAGTATCCCTGCTTCGGGATAAAGGGATATATCCACAGGCTCACTCACCACAAAAAACCGAACCCCTTTTTGATATAACTCAGGGAGATAGCGCTGCCCATTACGCCGCTCACCCGTAAGGGCAAAGAAGACCGAAGAAGAAGGAAAGAAAACTTTTCGACTGTCAAACGTAAGATACCCGATCGATAACTCCGGAGGGTTCCGAAGCCATTGGCCGTTAAGCAGCGAGCCTATTTCTATCGGGGTATAATTCATAATAAGGCACTAAAATTTCAAACTACATAGATGCCGGGAATTATTGATTATTAAAAATCAATAATACGCTCTGTCGCTGCAGTTTATTTTTTTTCCTTGTTCTCAGAGGCGACCTGCATCGAATACCCGATCGAACCAAAGATACACACCGCGATCACGATCAATGAAATGTAGGCCGGTATATGAATATGGAAATAAGAGATCAACATTTTTACCCCAATAAAAATCAGCACAATGGCGATTCCCTGCTGCAGGTAAGCGAATTTGTTGGCTGCGCCTTTGAGCAAAAAATACAAGGAACGCAAACCCAACACCGCAAAAATATTACTGGTATAAATGATCAACTCTTTATCCGGTGAATCCTGCACAATGGCAAATACAGCCGGAATACTATCCACGGCAAAAATGATATCGGTGGTAGCCAGCAATACGATCACCACAAACATATTGGTATAATATTTCCGGCCTTCCCGTACGATCACAAATTTTCCGTTCCCGTCCTCCGGCACAATCGGTAAAACTTTGTTCATAAACCGGTAGACCGGATTATTGGCAGGGTCAAACTCATCTTCTTCCTTCACCGTAAAAATCTTGATCCCGGTATAAAGCAGAAAGGCACCAAAAATGTACAGTATCCATCCGGCCTTTTCCACCAGCTCTACCCCGATCGCAATAAAGGCGATACGCAATACAATGGCCAGCAGGATACCGATCATTAGCCCCCGGGAAACATATTGTGGTTTGATCTTGAAAAATCCAAAAATGAGGATAAAGACAAAAATATTATCGATACTCAGGCTCCATTCGGTGAGATAGGCACTGAGGTATAACACGGCACTATTCTGCCCATTTTCCACCCACATAAAGCCAAAGAAGGCCACCGCCAGACCTACCCAGAACAGGGTCTGCCATAAGGCGCGCTGAATGCTGATCACCGCATTCTTCTTACTCAGCAAACCCAGATCGAGCACCACGGCTACAACAAGCACGATGGCGAATACGAGATAGGTTATTTGTTCGTGGGTCATATTTATATTACTAAAGTTATTTGTTTTGTCGTGAGACGTCAGTCGTGAGTCGTGAATCGTGAGTCGTGAGTCGTGAGAGGTGAATCGTGAGTCATCTATAATCAGAAAATTCACCATTCACTATTCACTACTCACCATACACCTCTCACGTCTCACGTCTCACGTCTCACCTCTCACGTCTCACGCCTCACCTCTCACGCCTCACGCTTCCCATACTTCCCCTTCCTTACCCGCTGGTAAATAAAGGCAAAAGCCAATACCAATAAAACCGGAATAGCGACATTGATGGCTTGCCACATGCCTTTTTTCGCTTCTACTTTTTTAGGGTCTAACAGACGAAGGGTATAGTCTTTGGCTCTTGTTTCCAGAATACCGGATGGGTTAACCAGATAGTCCAATGCATTTTCATAAAAATCCTTGTTGGCATAGGGCACCCTGGTAAACAGGTTCATTCCCATGGGAAGAGGGCCATCGGTTTGACTTACCTGACTCATGGGAAGGTCCCCGTCGCCCACCACAATCAGTTTGGCGCCAGGTTCAGCTTCCGCACGGAAAGGAGTATTGTATAATCGTGCCAAAGTATCAGCCATGGCCCGGGGCAAACGATTGGCAAAGAGGGAACGAAATTTCCCCTCCAACAGTACGGCCATGGGTACATACTGTTTATTAAACTCTTTGATATCCGGCGCGATCTGGAAGAAATCAAAACTCACTCTTTCAGGCGTAGGGATCACTCTGGCATTGGCAGAGGATTGCAGCAGGATGGTTTTGTCCACCCCTTCGGCAGTTACCGTATCCACGGTGGAGGGGAACATCATTCTCACTCCGTCAATATTCTTTGAGATGGGATGCTTTGTCCCATTCAATACCGGGAAGATGGGCCAATCCACAAGGCGGGTTTGCTGTTGCTGTCCGGCTTGTCCGCTTACCTGAGGAAGCTTATCACTTTGCATATCCTGCAACAGGGCCTGGTTGATGCGCACTCCATAGCGAAACAGCATGTCTTCAATATTCAGACCGCGATCGTAGGCTATAAAACCATCTTTATTATAGAGGCTATCAAATCCATCGTACAGGTTATCGATCATGCAAAAGAGCTTTCCGCCCCGCATGAGGTATTGATCGAGTTTTAGCTTTTGATCTTCGGTAAAAGGGATGGTTGGTTTCACCATCACCAACGCATCAAATACAGACGGAATGAAACGATCGGTTTGGAGGTTGATCGTATCAAACCGGTATTCCCTTATCAGGGTACGCAGGGCATCGTCAACATTATACCCCCAGCTTTCACCATTCCCCACCACATATCCGACCAGCGGTCTTTTTTCTGCAGTGGCCTTTTGAAGAGCGGAAGCAAATTTGTATTCAAGCGTGGCTTCCACATCATTGTAAAGTGCGGCCAGTTGTTCGGGTTCCGTTCCATAGGAACGAACTCCTTTGAGCAGGTTGACCCCAACAGTGGTATCCTTGTAATGGATGAGTGCCCCGGGTATCACTTGTTTGAAACTGATGGCATCCCCTACCTTTCCGGGAGCCTGAAGGGTGGAAGCCTGAAGGCCATAAAAATACTGGAGAGAATCGGCCAGATAGGCTGCCGCCGAATCATCCAGTCCTTTGAAAGGTTCCAGGTAACGGATCTCCAGATTACCTCCGGCATACTCCTGACATTCCTGAAGAAATTCCTGTACGCTGTTGGCAAGTTTCTTAAAACCCGCCGGAAATTCCCCTTTCAGAAACACATCGATCCGGGTAGGAGCATCCAGGGACAATAACAGGTTCTTGGTAGGCTGGCTCAGAGTATATCGTTTCTCACTGGTAAGGTCTATGCGCTGATGAAAAAATACAGCTATGATATTAATGGCCACTAAAGCCAGCAGGAAAATCCACCAACCAAAACGGGAGCGTCCGGAATTTGTCTTTTGATCTTTCATGTTTCGCTTATCGTTTTAGCAGGTTTCGGCTGGTAAATAGCAGGAAGAGCAGGACCACACTGAGGAAATAGACCAGATCGCGGGTATCCACCACTCCCCGGCTTATGCTGCGGTAATGAAAGTCGATACCGGCCATTTCCACATAATAATCGGCATTGCCGGAAAAGACCGGCAGGGCACTAATGGCGTTAAAGCCATAGTAGAGCAATGCACATCCGATCAGGCTGAGGATAAAGGCCACTACTGAGTTGGTGGTAAGACTGCTGGTAAAAATGCCGATAGCGGTAAATACAGCAGAAAGCAGAATCAGTCCGATATAGGAACCCGCAGTGGCGCCCGTATCAAGTCCTTCCTGACCGGAAAGTTGTTGGATGGTCACAAAGTAGACAAAGGTTGGTACTAAGGCCACTAAGACAACTACGAGGCTGCCAAGGTATTTTCCCAAAATGATGTCGCGATGACGGAGCGGTCGGGTTTGGAGCAGTTCCCAGGTACCCGATTTGAACTCATCGGAGAAACTGCGCATGGTGATGGCGGGTATCAGCAAAAGCAATACCCAGGGAGCCAGTTGGAAAAAACGTTCCAGGGTGGCATATCCCGTATCCAGAATATTGTTATTAAAAACAAAGAGGACAAGGCCATTTACCAGTAGAAAAACAATAATGGCGATATAGCCGGTAAGACTGCTGAAAAATTGACGAAGTTCTTTTTTGCAAACGGCCCACATAAGGGGGCAATTTACAGGAAAATGGTGATATGTATTCGCTGGAAATCGTGGGAATCAGGACCGATGTCCGAAGTCGGAAGACCGACATTAATACCAAGACCTTTAATCGGTTCTTCGACTTCGGACCTCCGACCAAATTTTATACCGCGAAGCTTTCCCCACAGCCGCAGGTACGGCTTGCATTGGGGTTGGTAAAGTAAAATCCTTTCCCATTAAGCCCATCGGAAAAATCCAGGGTAGTATTTACGAGGTAAAGGAAGCTTTTGAGGTCGGTAACCACTTTCACCCCATTATCCTCAAACACCTGGTCCATGGGTTTTTGTTCGTTGTCAAAGTCCAATTTATAACTCAGGCCAGAGCATCCTCCTCCCACCACACTAACCCGAAGGAAATAAGTGGAGTCTGCGCCAATACCGGCATCGCTCATGAGTTGGGCGACTTTGGATTTTGCTTTATCGGAGACAAATATGGCGTTTTCGAGCGTTGTCATTCTTTACAATTATAGAGGCTAAGAGCTATCAGCTTTTAGTGTACGCTGCTTTCTTCAAACTTGATCTCTTCCAGCCCGTTCTTTTTTCTGTAGTCGTTTACAGCCGCTTTGATCGCGTCTTCTGCCAGAACAGAGCAGTGGATCTTAACCGGAGGAAGGTTCAGTTCTTCCACGATCTCCATATTGTCGATCTTGATGGCTTCATCCACACTTTTTCCTTTGAGCCACTCGGTGGCCAGGGAAGAAGAGGCGATGGCGGAGCCACAACCAAAGGTTTTAAACTTGGCATCGGTGATCAGTCCGGACTGTGGGTCTACCTCGATCTGGAGACGCATAACGTCACCGCACTCGGGAGCGCCAACCAGGCCTGTACCTACATTCGATTTGCTTTTGTCCAGTGTGCCCACATTTTTGGGGTTCTGGTAGTGGTCGATTACTTTATCGGAGTATGCCATTTTAGTTTGTTTTGTTGTTGAAAGATAATTGTTAGATGTTGGATGTTGGTTGTTAAATGTTAGGTATTACTAAATACTGACATCCAACATCTTTCATCCGACAACCTTTTAATGATGCGCCCATTCGATCGTATCCATATCGATTCCCTCTTTGTACATTTCCCAAAGGGGACTCATTTCTCTCAGTTTGTTCACGGTCCGGGACACCTGCTCAATGGTATAATCGATCTGTTCTTCTGTGGTGAAACGTCCCAATCCAAAACGCAGCGAACTGTGTGCCAGATCGTCTCCCAGCCCCAAAGCTTTAAGCACATAGGAGGGTTCCAGGGAGGCTGAAGTACAGGCCGAACCAGATGAAAGGGCGATTTCCTTATTAAAGCCCATCATCAACCCTTCTCCTTCCACATACTTGAAGGAGATATTGCTGACATGGGGCAGGCGGTGTTGTTTATCGCCATTCAGGTATGCTTCTTCCAGACCCAGCAAGGCAGTTTCCAGTTTATCGCGCAATACCACCAGGCGTTTGGCATCCTGGTCCATTTCCAGGCGGGCCAATTCACAGGCCTTACCAAACCCAACGATACCGGGTACATTCAGCGTACCGCTGCGCATGCCTCTTTCGTGGCCACCGCCATCCATTTGTGCGGTCACTTTGACCCGGGGATTTTTGCGGCGTACATACAAAGCGCCAATCCCTTTGGGACCATACATTTTGTGTGCGGTCATAGCCAGCAGGTCGATATTATCTGCTTTAACATCCACGGGAATCTTACCTACTGCCTGGGTGGCATCGGTAAAGAGCAGTACACCATGCTTTCTGGCAATGGCACCGATCTCCCGGATGGGCATTACTGTTCCAATCTCGTTATTCGCATACATCAGGGCGATCAGGATGGTATTGGGCTTAATGGCCGCTTCTACGTCCTTGGGATCAACCAATCCGTCCTTATTGACATCGAGGTAGGTTACTTCCCCACCCTCTTTCTCAATATGCTTACAGGTATCGAGTACAGCTTTGTGTTCGATATTGCAGGTGATGATGTGGTTACCCTTGGAAGCATACATCTCAAACACCCCTTTGATGGCCAGGTTGTCCCCTTCGGTAGCACCTGAGGTAAAGATGATCTCTTTGGGATCGGCTCCAATCAGTTGGGCCACTTGCTCACGGGCATAGTCCACCGCCTCTTCCGCCTGCCACCCAAAGGGGTGGTTCCGGCTGGCTGCATTACCAAAACTTTCAGTAAAATACGGGATCATCGCCTCTACAACACGCGGGTCGCAGGGGGTGGTCGCGTTATGGTCCAAATAAATGGGGAATTTCAACATATCTCTATGATTTCGCTCGTTTTCGTTACAACACAAAATTACCCCAAAAAGTTGTCAATGTCATGGGCGAAATGAGGGCCAGAGGCTATTTTTACCAAAATCGTAAATGAGATAAGCCTTTAGCTGTTAGCGGTTAGCCAATACCTAAAGACTAATAGCTAAAAGCTTGTATTTAAACCCTCCTCATATGAACAAAATTGAACATATCGGCATCGCCGTCAAAGACTTAGAAAAGTCCATTCCCCTGTTTGAGAAGTTATTGAACACCCCTTGCTACAAACAGGAGTTAGTGGAATCGGAGAAAGTGAACACGGCATTTTTCCAGACGGGCAGCAACAAGATCGAGTTATTGCAAAGCACTGACCCTACCGGTGTGATCGCCACGTATATTGAAAAAAAAGGGGAAGGCATGCACCATATCGCTTTTGATGTAACGGATATCTATGCCGAAATGGAGCGGTTGAAACAGGAAGGGTTTGTTTTGCTAAATGAGAAACCCAAGAACGGCGCCGATAATAAACTCGTTTGTTTCCTGCACCCAAAAGGGACGAATGGGGTGTTGGTGGAGCTTTGTCAGGAGCGTGAGGCGTGAGGCGTGAGACGTGAATAGTGAATAGTGAATAGTGAATGGTGAATGGGGAACAAATATTTGGTTAAAGGTTATAAGTTATTGACCATAAGGAACAGCTTCTATAATTCACTATTCACTTCTCACGCCTCACGTCTCACGGCTCTCACTAGTCGCGATATTCAGTTTCTCCACGGCCAATTGTGAGGCGATCTGGGAGGCGTCTTTTTTGTTATAGGCCCGGCCGATAGATACTTTTTCACCATTCACTACAGCCGCGATGGTGAATAACCGGCGGCCATTCTCGATCTTTTCCTCTACGGTTTCAAATTCGAGGTTATGGCCATTGCGATTGGCCCAGCCATAGAGTTTGTTTTTGTGATTGATCTCCAGTAATTCCAGATCATCAATGAACATATGGGGGAGAATGATGCGTTTGGTGACCCATACACTGGTTTTCTTGTATCCCTTATCGAGATAAATGGCTCCTACCAGGGCTTCTAGAGTATTGCCAAAGATCTGGCTTACTTTGAGTGAATTATCATTCTTGTTGTAGAGTGTGACCTTTCGGATCCCCATCCGCATTGCAATTTCATTGAGTTGCTGGCGGTTCACCATCTTGCTCCTCATTTCGGTCAGAAAGCCTTCATCCTTGTAGGGGTAACGTTTGAACAGGTAATCGGCGATCAGGGCGCTCAGTACAGCATCTCCGAGGTATTCGAGGCGTTCGTTGTTCTCATCCGAATTTTCGCGCACGGAACGGTGGGTAAGGGCGGTCTTGTACAGCGAAAGGTTGCCGGGGGTGAAACCAAGAATATTCTTCAGTTCCCCCTTAAACGAAAACCCACGGTTCTTGAAAATACGTTTGAAAAAATCCACGATTTGTAAACTACAATTTTTTTTCGCGGTCAAGAAATTTACTTATCCCTTGTACTTTTTAACGATGACACAGGCGTTGTGACCACCAAACCCAAAAGTATTACTCAGGGCTGCATTCACGGTTCGTTGCTGGGCCTTGTTGAAAGTGAAGTTCAATTTAGGATCCAGTTCCGGGTCATCGGTAAAGTGGTTAATCGTTGGGGGTACAATATCGTGCATCACGGCTTTGATACAGGCAATGGCTTCGATCACCCCGGCAGCGCCCAGGCAGTGCCCGGTCATTGACTTGGTGGAACTGATATTCAGGTTATAGGCATGTTCGCCAAATACTTGTGTAATGGCCTTTACCTCGGCTCCGTCCCCTATGGGTGTAGAGGTTCCGTGTGTATTGATATAATCGATCTCCGTAGCCTCCATTTCACCATCACGCAGGGCCGCAAGCATCACATTCCGGGCACCCAATCCTTCCGGGTGTGGGGCGGTGATGTGGTGGGCATCGGCGGTAGCGCCACCTCCTACTACTTCGCAGTAGATACGGGCACCACGTGCTTTGGCGTGTTCCAATTCTTCCAGTACCAACATACCGGCGGCTTCTCCCATCACAAAACCGTCGCGGTCTTTGTCGTAGGGGCGGCTGGCGGTTTGGGGACTATCATTCCGCTCACTCATGGCCTTCATGGCATTAAATCCTCCTACTCCTGCTTCGGAGATCACGGCCTCGCTTCCGCCGGTGAGGATGATATCGGCTTTGTTCAACCGGAGTAAGTTATAGGCCTCAATGATGGCATTGGTGCTGCTGGCGCAGGCGCTCACCACGGCAAAGTTGGGTCCGCGCAGATTATGCCGCATGGAGATCTGACCCGCCGCAATATCCAGGATCATCTTGGGAATGAAAAAAGGGTTGAAGCGAGGGGTACCATCGCCGCGGGCAAAATCTGTTACCTCATGTTGAAAGGTGATCAATCCGCCAATACCTGATGCAAAGACCACCCCTACTTTATCCGGATCGATATTATCCGGACCCAGACCTGCATCGGCCATGGCCTGGTCACTTACCACCAGGGCAAATTGGGTAAAGCGATCGATCTTGCGGGCTTCTTTTTTATCCAGGTACTGGGTAGGTTCAAAATTCTTTACTTCACAAGCAAATTTTGTCCGGAACTTACTGGCATCAAACTGGGTGATCATCGCGGCGCCGGAAACTCCATTGATCAAACTGTTCCAATATTCGTCTATCGTATTGCCAAGCGGCGTCAAGGCGCCCATCCCCGTCACAACTACTCTTTTTAATTCCATAGTGCCTGTGGATTGTTATTGTGTTAAAGATAAAACCGCCTTCGCTGTTGTAAACAGGCGGAAGGCGGATTTAATTTTATTTCCATTCAGCCCCGCAAACTGCGGGCGCAATTACTTGGCGTTTTCTTCCAGGTAAGCGACAGCCTGACCCACAGTAGTAATGGTTTCAGCCTGTTCATCGGGAATGGAGATGTTGAATTCTTTTTCGAACTCCATGATCAACTCAACGGTGTCAAGGGAATCGGCACCTAAATCATTTGTAAAAGAAGCTTCACTTGTTACTTCTGCTTCGTCTACACCTAATTTGTCTACGATGATCTTTTTTACTCGGGAGGCGATGTCTGACATGTTTCAATAATTTGGTTATTAGGGTGCAAAAATATAATTTTTGAATAAATCACAACGCAAAGGTCATTTTTTTCCTAAAAAATTGATAATTAATGACTTTTGAGGGTATTTCGGACAAATGAATAGGAAATGGCGGATTGGTCATGTTAATATGATGTTGTAAATTGAATTGATTCACCGAAACGACCCCCAAAACCAACACGGATGGCCCTTAAAATAATTGACCACGGCACCCCCGAATACCTACTCATGGTAAAGTTAAGGGACGATATCCTGCGTCGGCCGATCGGAATCCATTTTTCTAAAGAAGAATTGGAAAAAGAAAAAGAAAACCTCCTGATCGGAGCCTTTGAGGATGAAAGTATCCTGGGTTGCTGTATGTTGGTTAAAGAATCCAATGATAAAGTCCGTCTCCGGCAAATGGCCGTCCTAAACGACCTGCAAGGTAAGGGTATTGGTCGAGCAATGATCCTTTTTGCCGAAAACATCGCCCGCGACCAGGGTTATAAAGTACTCAATATGCACGCCCGCAAACCTGTAGTAGGTTTTTTTGAGAAAATGGGATATCAGGTTGTGAGTGATGAATTTCTGGAAATCTCCATTCCGCATTATGAAATGGAAAAAGCCCTCTAGGAAATAAGAAATAGAAAATAAGGAATAAGGAAGTAGAATAGCCAGGTGCGCCTACTTCCTTATTTCTTATTACTATTTGCTCCCTACTTTCTCCCGCATCAACTTACGAACACCCACCACATCTTCACAGGCATCTTTAGGCACCAGGAAAAAAGATTTGGTATCAAAATACAAATGAAAGAAATGCGGGCTCTCTACCATTTTCTTAACGGTACTCCAGGGAAAAGCACGCTGACCACGTTCATTTCCCAATGTAAATTCCTGCTCACCAAAATGCAGCGTAAAATGATCTTTGAATGTATCCGCCTTCCGGTAAATGACGAGTGGTAGCACAAACCAGATGACGATCATAAAGCCAAACCAGAGAAATGAACCAAGTAAAAAAGCAAGCGGGGTGACCTTTTTAAAAAAGAATAAAGCAGCCGAAGTCAGCGCAAATACATTGACAAGAATGAGCATGAGGCGTAACTCCTTCTGGCTGATAAAATGATAGCGCAGCGCCTGGAGCACTTTACTTTTGTCGTAGGAAAACTGAATGGTCATTTGAATAAAATTCTTTGATTTACCCTAATGGCCAAAAGCTATTAGCTATTAGCCCTTAAAATCTTCTCTTACTGAAGTTCCTTTTCCGAAACCTTCCAACTTCCATAATCCTCCCCATTCACCCCCACAAAGTTGACCTGCAAGATACGTTCCCCGGTCTTTCCGGTGATACTGATACGTCCATAATTCTGCTTTTGATCCAACCCGTAAACACGATAAGGGTTATTTTTTTCTGCGGAACCAAAAACATGGGTACCGGAGGTAAGCGGAGAAACCGTTACATCGTACAGGGGATACGTACCCGGGCGTTCCACCCGGATTACTTCGCTGTGATGACGGTCACCGGTCAGGAATACCACACCCTTGATCTTATTATCTGCTAAAAAAGCCATGAGTTCACCATATTCAACCGGAAAATCGCGCAGCTTATCAAAGGGAGAAACGGGATTTAACACCTGGCTACCCACAACTACCACCTTAAAGCTGGCCATGCTATATCGCAGGGCATTCTTCAACCAATCCATTTGTTGTTTGCCCAGCATGCGTTTATCGGGATTGGGCAGACCATTGATGCTATCGGGCATTTCATCGGCACTGCGCCAGGTGCGGTCATCCGTGAGGAAAAAATCTACATCGGAATAACTGAACTGGGTATAGATGCCTTTGCCATCCTCCCCATAGGATGGGTTACACCAATAGTTGGAAAAGACCTCCCTTGTTTTATCTTTTAAAATAAAATTTGTCCCAATATCATTCGGGCCATAGTCATGATCATCCCAGGTGGCATAGTGGGGCATCTTCTTCAGCAGGTCGCGCAATACGGGTTGCGCCCGGTCATGATGCGCCCGATACCAAAGCCCCCATTCTGCAAAATCCACATCGCGGGTGTACCAGTTATCGCCCAGCCAGAGCATGAAAGCTGAATTTTCTTTGGCCATGGTCAGGAAAATGGAGGTGTCTTTTCCATAGGGTGTGCCGGGACGGTCATAGGCAGGCTCATTAAAATAAGCACAGGAACCGGTAAGAAAGGAAAAATCCGGAGCCGGGTCTCGCCATTGCCAAAGGGTTTTTGTAGTGAAACTGCCTTTGGCGCCCGATGGTTTACCATCCACCCACCATTCATACATATAGGTAGTGGCAGGCTCAAGCCCCCCGACCAATAATTGAATGGGATTGAAATCCTGACCCAATACCCCTTTATAGGATTTGGTCTTTGCAAGCGCGGGCTCTCCTTTTTTGAAATACCGTAGGGCTACAGCCTTTACCTGTGGGGTAACCTCTACCCAGAGACGGGCTTCGCGAAGTTCAACAGGGCCCAGCATGGGACCGGCCACCAGGCCGTTTCGCTGGGAAATTGCGGACAGACCTAGTAAAAGAAATGTCAAGTAGAAAAGCAGATGTTTTTTCATGCGCAAGTGTGTTGGGGTGAAACAAAATACCGGTTCCTGGGAACCGGTATCACAATAGATCAAAGAATATCGTAGAAAAGATTACTTATTCATCATCTGTTTGGCCTCGATGCTCAGGGTGGCATGGGGCACAGCACGCAGGCGGGCCTTATCGATCAGTTTACCAGTAACCCGGCAAATACCATAGGTTTTATTCTCAATACGCATCATGGCCTTTTCCAGGTGATCAATAAAGGTGATCTGACGGCTTGCCATCTGGCTAAGCTGTTCTCTTTCCATGCTCACGCTACCATCCTCCATGGTCATATAGCGGCCTTCATCCATATCTCCGGTTTCATCCTTACGGGTGATCAGACCCTGGAGATAATTGAGCTCTTTTTTGGCTGCATCCAGTTTTTTCATGATGATCTCCCTGAATTCATTCAGGTCGGCATCACTATACCGCTGGGTAGGGCCGGTATGCTCCATATTGGGTGTATCAAGTACAGACCGCGTAAACTCAGGTTCATACTTTTTAACTGTCTTAACGGTCGTTTTAGGGATGACCACTTTCGAGGGCTTCGGGGTTTCTTTTTTCACAATGGGTTTGATTACGGGTTTTACGGAAACGAGTGATTTCGGATCGGGTGCGGAAGAAGTAGGTTTTTTTGCCACCGGTTTCGGGGCTACTACAACAGGTGCTGCCTTTTTGGGCTCTGGTTTTTTGGCCACAGGGGCAGCCGGTTTCTTAGCAATCGCTTTCTTGGGCGTGGGAGCGGGCTTTACCGGGGCCTTTTTCGCCGGGGCCTTTTTGACCGGGGCTTTCTTGGCCGGGGCAGGCTTCTTAGCAGCCGCCTTGGCGGGGGCCGCCTTTTTGGGAGCCGCTTTCTTTACCACCGCTTTTTTAGCGGGTTTGGCTGCTTTCTTGGGTGCCGCTTTTTTCTTGTTTGGCATACGCTTACCCTTTTTTAATTACCTGAACTTTAAGTGTGATCTCATTTACTTCAATATCTATACCGTCTGTCAAAACTGGTAAAATATCCAGTTTGTCTGCCAGAATTTCCGCGCAAATATAGGCATTAAACATTCCCAGCGAATTTTTCATTCCATCAGCGGCAGCTACCTTAACCTCAATGCGATCGGTGAGGTCAAACCCACTGTCCTTGCGGATCTTCTGAATCCTGTTCACAAATTCACGGGCATTCCCCTCGCTTTCCAATTCAGGACTGAGGGTGATATCCAGTGCAATGGTCAGACTGCCTTTATTGGCCACGGTCCACCCTGGGATATCTTCACTACTGATCTCGACCTCCGATAAAAGTACTGGTATTTCTTCACCATTAATGGGAATATTATACACGCCATCCCGCTCCAAAATGGTGATATCTGATTGGGTAAAGGCAGAAAGGGCGGAGGCCACCGCTTTCATGTTCGGTCCAAGCTTTTTACCCAGGGCCACAAAATTTGGTTTGATCTTTTTCTTGATGAACCCTTCTGTCTCGGTTAAATATTCTACTTCTTTAATATTTACCTCAGATTTGATCAGGTCTTCAACCTGCTTCAGCTGGGCCATCATCGCGGGATCGAGTACAGGGATCAGAACACGACGAAGGGGCTGGCGAACTTTGATATTCACCTTTTTCCGTAAGGAAAGGATCAGGGAAGAGGCATCCTGGGCCAATTGCATTCTTTCTTCCAGGGCCGTATCGATCATAGATTCATCGGCCGTGGGAAAATCTGCATGATGTACCGAATCTACTCCAAACCGGTTTGTAACAGCATTCAGGTTTTGAAAAACAGCATCACTAAAGAACGGAGAAACCGGAGCGATCAGGCGAACCAGGGTTTCCAGGCATTCATATAATGTTTGATAGGCACAAATCTTATCATGCTCATATTCCCCTTTCCAGAACCGGCGACGGCAAAGGCGAACGTACCAGTTGCTCAGGTGCTCATCCAGAAATTCCTCCACAGCCCTTCCGGCCATGGTGGGTTCATAATCATCCATAGCTCCATTTACCTTCTTGATCAATGAATGCAGGGAAGAAAGGATCCATCGGTCGATCTCGGGACGTTCAGCCAGGGGGATGTATTTTTCTTTAAAAGAAAATCCATCCACATTGGCGTAAAGGGCAAAGAACTGATAGGTATTATAAAGGGTGCCAAAGAATTTGCGTTGTACTTCCTGGATGCCGGCAATATCAAATTTCAGGTTGTCCCAGGGAGAAGCATTGGTGATGAGGTACCAACGTGTGGCATCGGCGCCATATTTCTCAATGGTCTCAAAGGGGTTCACCACATTGCCGAGGCGTTTACTCATCTTATTCCCGTTCTTATCCAGCACGAGGCCATTACTCACTACGGTTTTATAGGCCACCGAATCAAAAAGCAGGGAACCGATCGCGTGCAGGGTGTAAAACCAACCACGGGTTTGATCCACTCCTTCGGCGATGAAGTCGGCAGGAAAAATATGTGATTTTGCGGATGTCGAAGTACCTGTGGAATCTGCTTTCAGCGCATGATACTTAAAGAAATTCTCGGGGCTGAGCGGTCCAAACTTACCAGAAGAGGTATCCGGCAGGCCCCACTGCGCATAAGGCATGGCCCCAGAATCGAACCATACATCGATCAGGTCGGGTACGCGGTACATGGGCTTTCCGGAATCAGATACAAGGATGATCTCGTCAACATAGGGCTTATGAAGGTCGATGTTCCCTGCTAATTGTTTTTGGCTATTCGCTATGAGCTCCCTGGGTAAAGTATCAATGGCTTTTTGCGCCTCTTCTTTGAGTTCGGTTATGGAGCCGATGCATTTCACTTCTTCACCATCCTCACTGCGCCAGATGGGCAAGGGCGTTCCCCAATACCGCGAGCGGCTGAGGTTCCAGTCCACCATATTCTCCAGCCAGTTACCAAAGCGGCCTTCGCCAGTTGACTTCGGTTTCCAGTTAATGGTTTTGTTCAATTCCACCATACGATCCTTGATGGCCGTGGTACGTATGAACCAGGCGTCCAATGGATAATATAGTACGGGTTTATCGGTGCGCCAGCAATGGGGATAGCTATGTTCGTATTTTTCTACTTTAAAAGCGCGGTTCTCTTTCTTTAGTTTAACACTGATGTCCACATTCACATCTTCATAATCCGGTTGGTCTTTATAATTTTTGACATACCGGTTGCTGAACTCTCCCAGGCCATCGACAAATTTACCTTGCCGGTCCACCATGGTGAGGATACCAATATTGTATTTCTTCCCAACGCGAAAGTCATCAGCGCCAAAGGCAGGAGCGGTATGAACAATACCGGTACCATCTTCGGTGGTCACAAAATCACCTACCAATACCCGGAAAGGTTTTGCGCCCGGAGTAATTTCTTCGATCTGGGCTGGAGAGTTCGCTTCGTAGGGCAACAACTGTTCATAGCTACACCCTTCGATGGCCGAGCCTTTGAATTCGGTAAGGATTTGATAAGGAATATTCTTGCCGTCGTTTTTATAGGTGCTGAAATCACCTGATTCATTCTCCGGTTTGAAGTATTTACCCAACAAGGCCTTGGCCAGAATGATATGGATGGTATTGTGCAGGTAGGGATTGACCGTTTTTACCAATACATAATCAATATTACCCCCTACGGTCAGACCAAGATTGGAAGGAAGTGTCCAGGGCGTAGTGGTCCAGGCCAGAAAGAAAATTTCGTCCACCGGAGCTGCCTCAAACAAAAATGCCGACCTGTCATTCTTCACTGCTTTGAACATGGCCACACAACTGGTGTCTTTGACATCTTTATAGGTACCCGGCTGGTTGAGTTCATGTGAGCTAAGGCCTGTACCTGCTGCGGGTGAATAAGGCTGGATGCTCACACTTTCATAGAGCAGGCCTTTCTTGTATAATTCTTTTAATAACCACCAAAGGGTTTCGATGTATTCGTTCTTGAAAGTGATATAGGGATCATTCAGGTCAACCCAATAGCCCATCTTCCGGGTGATCTCATCCCATTTATCCTTATACCGCAAAACTGCCTCGCGGCATTTGCGGTTATACTCTTCAACTGTGATCTTTTTCCCGATATCTTCTTTGGTAATACCCAATTCCTTCTCTACCCCCAACTCGATCGGGAGGCCATGGGTATCCCAACCACCCTTACGGTTCACCTGGAAGCCCTTCATGGTCTTGTAGCGGCAAACCAGGTCCTTAAGTGTACGTGAAATAACGTGGTGGATACCGGGCATGCCATTGGCGCTGGGAGGCCCTTCATAAAACACAAACGGGGTAGCTCCATCTCGCAGGGACACACTTTTCTCAAAGGCCTGATTATCAGTCCATTTTTTAAGTATATCCTGCTCGATAGCGGGTAAATTCAATCCGGAAAACTCCCTATACCTCGAGGTCATTTGCGATTTTTAAGGGGGCAAAGGTAACCAGGATTTTTGGATTTCCGGTCTTGGTATTAACACGGATTACGAGGATTGCATGAGTTTTTTATTTCTCGCAGCGTACGCAAAGAGGCAACGAACGCAACGGAAGTATTAAATCCGATAATAAGGAGGCCGCTGCGCCCGAATTTTCTCTGCGTCCGCTGCGAGAAATAAAAAAATAAAATACTATCTCCCTACTACCCGCACCCAATCCACCACCATTCGGCTTTCACCTTTCTTGATGGACTCGAGGGTATTGGAAGAAAGACCGTAATAGGGTTCTTTGATCCCGTTTACTTTATAGGGGAATACGCCACCTACCGCAAAGTTGAGGATGAGGTATTTGGGGTTATCAAAGGCCCAGGTGCCAAAGAATTCGGTCATAGGCTTGGTGACCCGGAACATAGGGATCCCATCATAATAGAAGATGAGGCTGTCTGGTCCCCAATCCACCGAATAGATATGCCATTGGGTTACATCATTGCTATCCGGGAAATAATACCGGTCTACCAGACCGGCATCCCCACTATACCCTGTTCCATGCACCGCGGCGCTGGCCCAGTCGGTTTCTCCCACATACTCCATGATGTCGATTTCACCGGTGGCGGGCCATTCGCCATTGCCCAATAACCACCAGGCGGGCCAGAGACCGGCTCCGGGGCTCAGTTTGATCCGGGCAGAGGCGGTACCATAGGCAAACTGTACCTTGTTCCGGGTGTTGATACGACCGGAAACAAAATCAAATTTGCGACCGTCAGGGGTAACAAAACCGGGACGGTATTGTGGTTGTAATACCAGCGCGCCATTTTCCGCGCCCTCGTTTTTCCCATCGATCAGGTGAATGACATCGGGAGAATTAATATAGGCCTGCAATTCGTTGTTGACATGGATACCGGTTGTTTCCACACTCCATCGGGTGCTATCCAGGCCGGGGCCTGAAAAATCATCAAAGAGGATGGTCTTTACTGTATCTTTTGCCGGAGCCGCTCCATTTCCCGTAGCGGAATTGCATTGGGTGAAAAGTTGCAGGGTGATTCCTCCCAACAAGAGGCTCCATATGATCAGTTGCTGCTTTTTCATGTTGTTGGTTGAAACAGGTTTCTCGCCACGTATCGCTTATTGATAGACCCGCACATAATCGATCTCCATCTGGCTTTCGGTAAAGGCGGGATCGATAGCACCTCCAAAATTTCCTCCCATGGCGATGTTGAGAATGATAAAGAAATTCTGGTTAAAGGGCAGTGCGGGTGTATTGGTGAACGTAAAGAAGGTTACCCCATCCACCTGGAACTTGATCGAGGTGGGTGTCCATTCCACGGCATACAGGTGAAACTCTGTAGAAACATTGCTGATATTCACTGTGCCGCCAATGGCAGAACCACCGCTGGCACCGGGATAATGAACCGTGCCATAGATCTTGTTCAGGGTATTGCCTACATGTTCCATGATATCGATCTCTCCGCAGGCGGGCCAGTTCACACTCCCAATATTATTACCCAGCATCCAGATGGCAGGCCAGGTACCTCCCCCGGCTGGTAATTTGGCCCGGGCTTCGATCTTGCCGTATTTAAAGGAATATTTATCCTTGGATAACAGGCGTGCTGAAGTATAAGGGCTGCCGCTAAATGTTTCCTTTTTTAAAATGATCTTCAAGGTACCACCAGAGACCACTGCATTATCCAATCGGTTGGTATAGTACTGTACTTCGTTATTGCCCCATCCGCCAGCACCCAGGTCATATCCCCATTTGGCCGGATTGGGTGCACCTGGTGCGTCAAACTCATCTGACCATACAAGGGTCAATGTCACTGTAACGGTTACCTGGATAGAGGTAGATACTGTTTGCCCACTTGCACTTCGTGCTGTAACTGTAACAGTATAGGTACCCGAAGCCGGATATTTATACGTGACCGTACCTGAACTGACAGTTTGAAAAACTCCATTCCCAAATCCATACTCATAGCTTACTGCATTGGTAGCCGTAGCCACAAACTGGACGTTCCCGCTATTATCGGTACTCACATTGGCTGTTACCTGCAGGTTGGAGGGAGGAAGGTCATCGGTACCATTTCCCTTTTTCTTGCAGGAAAATGCAAGAAGGACTAAGGAGGAGATCAGAAAAGTTAGTTTTCGCATGATGCACAGGTTTAAGGACATAATGAAATTTGATGTCGGATGTCGGATGTTGGATGTTGGATTGTAATTATTCCCTGTTTTCTAACATCCGACATCTAACATCAATTTATGGTTTTGGTTTCAGGATCTGATACCATGAATTCCCGTCAATGCCAATATTCCGCAGGTTCATGCTTGTATTGGAAATGGAGAGGATCTCATACATTGTTCCGCCAGTACCGAAGTTAATGATCCCATTCCCTGGAACCATGAACTGAATCTGGGTGGAGACAGCGCTGGTAGAACCTGAAGTTGCCTGCATAAAGGTCAATTGTTTATTACCTCCTGTACTGGTACCATAGCAGCCATCCCCTCCGGCAAATCCATAGAAAGGAACAGACGCTCCAATCGAGAAGGATTGTCCTTTATTGTCTACGCTCATGAAGATACGTCCATTGGCATCTTTGCTAAAGGTGATCTCATCATCGTAGGCACAGGCTTCGCGGGTATTAGGAGGAGCAGCATACCAGATCGGTGAAAAGGCATCCGATGGTCCTACACCAAAATGTCCGGGGGCATCTTTATCCGTTACCCAAACCCGTGATGTACCCGTTGTAAGGGCGGCTACGATCTCGGCCGGGATTTCAAACGCTACAAACACACGGATCCGTTTGCTGAGGGTTGTAGTAGTACCCCCTTTACCGATCGCGTTGACGGTAATGGTGTAGTCAAAAGTGCCGGGATTATTATACTTATAGGTGATATCACCACCGGGAACCATTTTACTGATACCATCGCCAAAGTCGATCTTATAGGTGAGGGCATCTGTAGCTGAAACGGTCACTTGTACCAGTCCTGAGCCATCGCCATCCGGATTGGAGGCATTTACCCCGGTAATGGCCGTGGTGATGGTAAGACCTTCAGGTGACTTGAGCGTACCAAAGGAATATTCTTCCTTCTTGCAACTGATGATGGTGAGTACCCCCATCAGGAACAGAACGCCGATTGCTTTTATTTTAGTTACCATGATCTGTCTTTTATAGTTAGTTAAGTTTGATATCGTCAAAATAGAATGTGAAGTTGGCAGAGCCATCACCGACAGTACCCAGGTCAAAGATCAAAACGATCTTCTGATAGGTGTTGGCCAGGTTGATACCGGAGTAATCAAACGTGAGTTCCTCCCAGGCATTGGCCACGGTGGTGGTCACTTCTTTTTCAAAGCTGATACCGCCATTGGTTTGGTTCTCTACTTTCAATAATACTTTAGCACCAACCCGGGGAGAGTACACTTTCATTTTGAAAGTAGTGCCTGCTCCAAAATTGATGGGATTGGTCAAACCGATCCAGCTGCCACCCCAGGGTTGACCGGCATTTTTGATCATGCGTCCCACTGCGGTGCTGGTGTTGATCCCACCCGGGTGCGGGTTGGCGATCACACTGGCATCTCCACCATCGAAATTGGTAAAGGAATAGGTGAGCGTAGTGGATTCAAAATCCAGGGGCAGGGCGATATCCGTTGAAGCAGCAGTAGCTACCAGTCGGATATCATCAAAATAGAAGGTAAAGTTGGCCGATCCGTCTCCCACAGTTCCCAATTCAAATATCAGCACAATGCGGTCGTAGCTCTGGGCGGTATTGATCGCGGTATAATCAAATACCAGATCTTCCCAGCCATTCGCTACCGTGGTGGTCACTTCCTTCTCATAGTTCTGTGCAGCATTGGCGCTATTCTCCACTTTGAGGAGCACTTTTGCACCTACCCGGGGAGAATACACTTTCATCCGGAAGTATTTGTTGGTAAAATCAATGGGACCGTTCAGGGTAATAAAGGAACCACCCCAGGGTTGTCCATTGTTTTTGATCATGCGTCCAACCTTTGCACTGGTATTGATGCCACCTGATTGTGGATTGGCAATCACCGATGCATCACCACCGTCAAAATTGGTAAAATTGTAGGTCAGTGATGTCGATTCAAAATCCAGAGGCAGGCTGATAGCGGGAGGAGGTGTGCTCACCAGGCGGATATCATCAAACAGGAAGGTAAAGTTGGACGTTCCATCGCCAGCTGTACCGAGTTCAAAGATCAAAACGATATGGTGATACTCATTGGCCGTATTGATCGCTGTATAATCAAACAACAGGTCTTCCCAGGCATTCGCCACTGTCGTGGTCACTTCCTTCTCATAGGCAATGGCGCCATTGGAAGCATTCTCTACTTTCAGGAGCACTTTGGCGCCTACGCGGGGAGAAAATACTTTCATCAGGAAATACTTGTTCGTGGAGAAGTCGATCGCACTACCCAGTCCGATCCAGCTTCCACCCCAGACCTGTCCGGGATTTTTGATCATGCGTCCCACTTTAGCACTGGTATTGATACCACCGATCTGTGGGTTGGCGATCACACTGGCATCACCTCCATCAAAATTGTTGAATGTGTAATTGATGGTCGATGACTCAAAGGTCAATGGCAACAAAACGGGATCCACAATGCTCATCACTTGCGAATATTCAGTCGTTGCTGCACCTCCACTCAGGGCCACCACTTTAATTGTATAGTCGCCAACAGCCGCATAGGTGTGGCTGACGGTCTGGCCTTCGATAAAGGTGATGGGCACTTCATTGGGCACATCGCCAAAATAAACCCTGAAGTTGGTCTCATAGGTTGCGGTCGCTGATACATTTACTTTAAAATTGTTATTGGGGTCGATGGCCATTGTTACATCGAGGTTCTCAGGTGCCCGGAAGGACACGGTGAGTTGCTGGGTGAACTCGGTGGTTTTGCCGGTGATCCCATAGGCCACGATCTTCACCGGGTATTGCCCTTCGGCATAGCGGTGTGTGGTGTTCTTACCAGGGCTCACTTTGGCAGGAACCGTTGTTCCATCGCCATAATATACTTCGTAGGATGATACCCCTTCTCCATTGGGTGTGATCGTCACATTTCCCGTATTGTCCTGTGTGATCTCAAACAGGACGGAGAGGTTGGCCGGCGCGGTGCCACTGGCCACCAGCGAAAGGTCATCAAACTCTTCGCGGGTGCAGCTAACCGTAAAGGCCAGCATCATCAGTAATCCAGATAAAATCTTTATTGTTCTCATACAATCGTTTTTTGGTGGGGCTTAGTATCCATCATTTTGTGCAATACCAGAAATTTCCACTTCTTGTTGAGGAATGGGGAATACTTCATGTTTACCAGGAACAAAACCAGCTATTGTACCCGCTGCTTTTCCGGTGCGTACCAGGTCAAAGAAACGGTCTCCTTCCATGGCCAGTTCCAGTCTGCGCTCGGTCAATATCGCCTCATACAAGGCATTGCCTGTTGAAGTGATGTCATGGAGATTGTCTCCAAAGGCCCGGCGACGAACCAGATTGAGGTAGGTCTGTGCCTTGGCATCATTGGGAGCGGATGCTTTATTGAAAGCTTCAGCAGCCATCAACAATACATCGGCATACCGTATGGTGCGATAGTTGTTCAGGTAATTCAACTCGATCTGACCAGAGGTTTGTCCCTTTCTGGGATGGTATTTCTGGTTATACAAACCGGTATTTTTATACGGAGCTACCTGGTAGGTAATATTGTACGAAGGATTGGCGGCTTTATAGGCCTCAATATCAAGAATGGTCGCATCCTTGCGCTGGTCACCGGCTGTATAGGCATTCGCCAGGTTCTGGGTGGGAAGATTGGTACTCCAACCAGAGGCATAAGGCATATCTGCCGAACCATTCAGGCCCCGGATACCACACTGTTGAACAGAGAGGTTGCCCTGACCACGGGTGACTCCACCCCAGTTATAATAAGGAGAGCCATTACTGTACTGAATCTCGAATACGGATTCAGGTCCATTCTCACCGGTTGACAGGAACATGGCAGCGAAATTGGATACCAGCGAAAAAGCATTGGATGTGATGACATTGTCCAGCGTGGAAGCGGCCAGGTCATATTTCTGCTGATACAGATAGACCTTACCCAGCAAGGCCTGTGCGGCATACTTGGTGATCCGTCCTTTCTCTACCTGCACGGCAGGCAGTACAGCGATCGCACTGGTAAGATCGGCTTCGATAGCAGCATACACATCGGCTTTGGAAGCACGACTTAACTGACGTGAATCGCTAAGCGACAACCGACGATCGGTAAAGAGTGGCACATCGCCAAAAAACTTTACAAGATGGAAATAATAGTAGGCGCGAAGAAAATATACTTCACCATACAACGCGTCCTTTCCGGCAAAATTGATGGTTTCGCCAGCAAGGTTTTTATCCTTATACTGGTGCATATAGTTCGCCCGGTTGATGCCTTCATAAGCGGCCTGCCACAATTCGGTCAATTGTGAATTGACCGGTGTATGGGTATAATCATCGATCTGCTGTAAGGCCAGTACGTCGGAGGCATTCTCTCCTCCGCTTACGGCATTGTCAGACGCGATCTCACCAACCACTACGGCCTGGTTAAGCCATTGAATCGGGGTATATACGCTTACCGCCATGGTGCGGTAATCGCTTTCAGACTTGAGATAATCCAATTCCGTTGTGCGGAAATCATCATGCGGATTATAATCAAGCCATTTTTTACAGGAGGTGAACGTGGTAAACACGAGCACCAGTCCTGCGGTCAATATGGAAAATTTGTTCCTTTTCATATCATTACACTTAAAGAGTTAAAGTTTGATATCAATACCCAATGCATAGGTGCGCGCTTGCGGATAAGCACCGCGATCCACACCTGTATCCAGGATACCACCGGGGATCTCAGGATCATAACCGGAGTATTTGGTAAAGGTGAACGCATTTTTAACCTGAGCATAAACCCGTAGTCCGGTAAATACTTTACCGATCATGCTTTTCGGGAAAGTATAGCCCAATTGCAGGTTTTTGATTTTCACAAATGAACCATCTTCCACAAAGCGATCGGATACCCGGATATTGCTATTGGCATCGGTAAATGAATAGCGGGGGTTCCGTGCATCATTGGTAGTGCCGGGACCTGTCCAACGAGCCAGCACAGACCTGAACTTATTGGAATAGTTCGCATTCCGTTCAAAGGCACGGTAGATATCATTGCCAACGGAAGCGTAAGTAAAGGCGGTGAAATCAAATCCTTTGAACTCGAGGTTGAGGTTCCAACCCATGGTAAAGTCAGGGAAAGGATCACCGATCTTAACCATGTCCTCCGAATTGATCACATTGTCCTTATTCATATCGACAAAACGGATATCACCAGGTTGTGCGCCGGGTTGCAGGGCCCAGGCAGCTACATCGGCGGTGGTTTGGAACAGTCCATCGGTTTTATAACCGTAGAAATAACCAGGTGTTTCACCTTTTTCAAATACGGTCACTGTTTGCGATTGGCCGTTGAAATAACCTCCACCTAAGATGCGGGCTGTACCATCATCATTGGTAGCTGTAACTTTATTGGTAGCTGTAGTGAAAGTAACAGTGGTATTGAGTTTGAAATCTTTACCAAATGAATTATTGTATCCTAAGGTAACATCAAACCCTTTGCTCTCGGTAGATCCGATATTGGCGGTAGGGATAGGAACGGTACCCAGATAAAGGGAAGCAGAGGGTGTAAAGAGGAGACCATCTACTGATTTCTGGAAATAATCGGCGGACAAAGAGAACCGGCGATCATTAAAGGTCATATCAAAACCAAAGTTGGCCTGGAGTTGTTTCTCCCAGCGAAGGGCATCATTGGCGGCTGATCCAACGGTTGAACCGGGATAGAAGATATCGCCAAATGTATAGCCGTTACTGTTTGCCGTGGAACCATAGCTGGGTCCGCCGGTAACTATACCCACAAACTGGGGATCCACATTCTCATTCCCGATCGATCCATAACTACCCCTGATTTTGAGGAAGTCGATGAAATCCGATTGGAAAAAGTCTTCGCGGGTAACTACCCAACCCAATGAACCAGAGAAGAAGTTCGCATACTTATTCTCGGTACCAAAGGCATAGGAACCGTCGCGGCGGGCGGTAAAGGAAGCCAGGTATTTGTCTTTATAATCATAATTGACCCGGGCAAAATAAGAAAGGTTGCGACGGAAATACTGGTAATAATAACCGGTAAGGGCATTGCTGTTGGTGGCATTGTTCTGTCCGGTTGCGGCGGTGAAGTCGGCAAATTCCCAGCTATTGAAGGGAACATCCTGACGACTGGCACCGGCTGCATTTCCTGAAATGCGGGCAAGGGAGAAACCAAGTACGGTTTCAAACTGATGGTCCTCCTTGATATTGAAATTGTAATTGGCAAAGGATTCCCAGGTATAGTTGAAGTTGCTGGTCTTCTCGTGTGAAACACTATTGTGTTTACCCAGTACGGTAGACCCATCCGCATTCATGGTATTTTCCACGTTATTCAATCCGTAAAATACCAGGGGCGTGAAGGATTTGGCATTCCCGTCATATTTGGTATATCCAAAGCGGGTGGAGAGTTTCAGGTTTTTGATCACATCATACTGTAGCTCAAATTTTCCATAGATCTTGGTCCCTGAATTCTTATTAAAGGTATTGTCGAGTTTGGTCAGCGGATTGAATATCTCGGAAAGAAGCAGGTTGCTGAACCCGTATTTACCCACGGTATTGGGAACTGTATTCAGTACCGGTACGGTAGGATCAAAGTTCAGGGCGCTTCCGATGATGCTGTTAAAGGAGTTTTCCTGTATACCTTTTCCATCGAGCAGAACACCCGAGGTGTTCATGATGAATTTCAGTTTTTTGGAAAGGTCAAACTGCAGGTTGGCGGTCAGGTTACCCCGGTTGAAACGGGATTTATCATAACCACCTACGATACCACCCTGACTGAGGAAGCCACCGGAGAGGAAATAAGACATCCTGTCCCCGCCACCACGTACACTGATATTGTGGGATTGCATCGGGGCTGTTTCAAAGATCTCTTTTTGCCAATTTGTGCCTACTCCTAATGCAGACAGATCGGGGAAGATGATATCCCCACCCGATACGGTGCTGCCTTCATTGATCATGGCGGCATATTCGGAGGCATTCAGCACACCTATATAGTTCATCACTTCCTGTACACCATAATTACTGCTGATGGTGATATCGGGTTTAGCGGTGCGGCGACCTGATTTGGTGGTCACCACGATCACCCCGTTACCCCCTTTCACCCCATAAATGGCGGTGGTGGCGGCATCCTTCAATACACTAATGGACTCGATATCCGAGGCATTGATGGAATTCAGGTCGGTGAGGGTTTGAGGCACACCATCTACGATCACTACCGGGTCAGTTCCCGAGAAAGAGGGGATACCACGGATCAAAACGGTGGGTTTTGAACCGGGCGAACCACCCTGGATCACGTTAACACCAGCGGCGCGTCCCTGTAAGGCTTCTTCGGCACGTACCGGGCGCAGTTTTTCAATATCACCACTTTTGATCGTGGAAATAGCACCGGATACTTTGGTAACCCGTTGGGTTCCATAGCCTACTACCACTACATCTGCAAGTGTGGTAGTTACGCTTTCAGTAAGTGAAAAAGTCATGTCGCCGCTCGCAGGCACTGTGAGCTCCTGGGATGTGTACCCTACATAGGATACCACGAGTATCGTACCCGTGCCGGGTACGGTCAGGGTAAATGAGCCATCTGCACCAGTGGTAGTGGCTGCGCCACCGCCTTTCACCTGTACAGAAGCGCCGGACAATGGTTGCCCATCAGACCGACCGGTCACTTTACCTTTTACCGTGATCTGCTGTGCCAGGGTTACCAGGCTGATCAACAGGACCAGTACGGTAGCCAGCCCTTGTTTGAATTTCATTTTCATAAACAGCAATTTTTATTCATTATGCTTGTAGATTATAGGACAAAATGACAGCAAGCATTCCATCATTTGGTTTGGAATAAATTGTTTCGTTCAAAAAAAAATGGAAAATGTGGACTATACCAATGGCATAGCAAAGGAGGGGAATAAGCATTCATACGCAAGCAGTTTAAGTACAAAATTGACCCCAACAAGGGCCGATTTCAGGATTTGTGAAATTAAATCACCAATTTTTTGAAGGCAAATTTTAAGGTACATCCCTACTACACAGATATGCTAAATCCTTATATTTGAGTATATTTTTCTACATCTGGACTACATCTAAAGGCCGGATATAGATACAAATCTCAGATGTATGGCCAAAAAGCTATTACTTCAACTCCTGGTCGCCGGATGTATCCAACGTACGGCTGGTCAGTCCTATATCGCCCAAAAAGAGGTGATCAATTTCTCCAAACAGACCTATAAGGCAGGCTCGCAGAACTGGGATATTAGACAGGATTCCTCCGGTCGTATCTATATTGCTAATAATGAAGGGGTTTTAACTTTTGACGGTACCTATTGGAAATTGTATCCTCTTCCAAACAAGACCATTGTCCGATCGATCGAGTTTGGAAAGGATCATCGGCTCTATGTTGGGGGGCAGGATGAGATTGGTTATTTCTCCCCTGATAAAGCTGGCAAACTGACATTTACCTCTTTAAAGGAATTGCTCCCTCCTACCGACCGCGATTTCTCAGATGTATGGGATATCGTATGCTTTAATAATGATGTTTTTTTTCGTTCCAATTATAAGATCATCCGGTATGCTGAAAACCGGATGACCGTTCACCCTCCGCTTTCCTCCTGGTTGTTCATTGGGGTCCATGCCGGCCAACTGATCGCCCATGACGAAAAGAACGGGTTGTTGAGTTTTTCCGGTGGAAAATGGAATACCCTGATCGAAAGGAGCCAGCTACCGGATGACCTGTTTATCACATCAATCGCCCAGCTTTCCGCCGACACCAGCCTGATCGCAACCTCGGGAAGAGGTCTTTTTTTATTGACAGGCAAAGCTCTTATCCCTTTTGTTCTGCAGCATCCGCAGGTCGATAACCGCCAGAATTTTTCATCCTGCATCATATTTGACCGTAACAATTTTCTGATCGGCACCTATTCAAATGGGATGTACCATACCGATGGTAGCGGGAATGTGATTGAAATGTTTTCGAAAAAGGAAGGTTTGCAAAACAGTAATATCCGTACGCTATTTCTTGACCGTGACCGAAATATCTGGATGGGTCTGGACAATGGCCTGGATTATATTGCCTATAATAATGCCGTTACCCATATCAATCCCGCCTTGTTCAATGACGGGGGTGGATTCTCCCTGACCTCGCATGAAAACCGGATGATCTTTGGGTTATCAACCGGTGTGTTTGCCGTACCATTTATACGTGGTGGTGATTTGAGTTATACCCCTAACCGGGTGAAGATGCTGGCCGGAGGCCAGACCTGGCAGATAACTACAGTGAGCGGTGACCTGCTGGTTGGCCGGGATGATGGTTTCTACAGACTTCAAGGCGATCAACTGGTCCTCCAATCAAGGACCAGTGGATTCTGGGATTTTAAAGGCCTTTCCTTTCCTGGCTATGAAGGCAAGATCGTAGCCGGTAATTACAACGGGATAAACGTCTATGAAAAAAAGGGGGATCAATTTTTTGATCAGGGAGCGCTGAGTACCTACAACAGTTCGGCCCGGTATATTGTCATCGACAAATCCTTTATCTGGATCTCTCATCCCTATCGGGGGGTATATAAAATTGACCCGCGCGATTCTTCGGTAAGACTTTATACGGAAAAGAATGGCCTGCCTTCAACCCTGAACAACCAGGTGTATTATATTGGTAAAGGTCTGGTGGTGGCAACCGAAAAGGGCATTTACCAATACGACACCAAAACCGATCGGTTTATTCGCTCCCCAACCTATGAAGCCTTGTTTGGTGAAACGAGTCTGCGCTATCTGCAGGAGGACAAAGAAGGAAATATCTGGTTTGTCCATGAAAAAAGTCCGGGTGTCCTTGATTTTTCCGGGCCTAAACCTCAACTTTTTTATCTTCCTGAATTAAAGGGCCGAATTCTGAGTGGGTTTGAACAGGTGTATCCGTTTGACCCGGAGAATGTATTTATTGGCGGGGAAAGAGGGTTCTATCATGTCAATTACCAGAAGTACCGCGAAAATATTCGTCCCATACAGGTTCATATCCGATCAGTAAAAGCCGTGGCGGATACTGATTCACTTTTATTTGGCGGATATTTTACCGATAATCATTCTCTCACCCCATCCGCCGATGCCAGTCGTGTAGAGATCCCCTATCGCTGGAACTCATTTGTATTTGAGTTCTCCTCCCCGCTCTTTGCCCAGCATTCCTCCATTGAATACAGTTATAAACTGGAGGGATTTGATGAAGAATGGTCGCCCTGGTCGGGTAAAACCGATAAGGAATACACCAAGCTGCCAGCTGGTACTTATACCTTCCGGGTCAAAGCAAGGAGTCATTTAAACAATGAATCGCCGGAAAACAGTTACCGTTTTACCGTATTACCCCCCTGGTATCAAACCACCTGGGCAAGGGGTATTTATGTCTTGTTGATCCTGGCCGCTGCCTATCTCTATTATAAATGGCAGGAGAAGAAACATATCCAGAAACAGGAACGCCGGTTTGAAGAGGAAAAAGCCCGGTACGAAGAAGAGCAAAAGCGAATGGCCTATCTGCACCAGCTGGAGTTGGAAAAATCGGAGAAAGAGTTGGCACAGCTAAAAAATGAAAAACTGGAAGCCGAGATCGAATTCAAGAATGCAGAACTTGCTTCGAGTACGATGAACCTGGTACAGAAAAAAGAATTCATCCTCAAATTCAAGGAAGAACTGCAACACCTCAACAGACATGGCAAAGAGATCGTGGAAACGGCCGAACTAAAAAAGCTGATCCGGGTCATTTCAGAAGAGGAGAAACTGAACGATGAGTGGGAACACTTCTCTGTCCATTTTAATAAAGTACACGGTGATTTTCTGGTATTGTTAAAAGAGAAATACCCTGACCTGAAACCGCATGAACTAAAACTCTGTGCCTACCTGCGTATGAACCTCTCGAGTAAGGAGATCGCCCAGCTAATGAGTATCTCTGTGCGGGGCGTGGAGATCAGCCGGTACAGGCTACGAAAAAAATTACAGATACCGACGGAGATGAACCTGTTTCAGTTCTTATTCGATCTGCAAATGGAGAAAAAATGATCTTATTAAAGAATAGTATTACCGCAGAGAACATGAGAACACGGAGCTACGCAGAGATATTCACACCTTAACAACTATTGTTAAAAGCGATTAATTAATTTTCTCTGCGTAACTCCGTGTTCTCATGTTCTCTGCGGTTAGAAACTTAGATCAAAAATTTCCCTATCTCCGCCGTTATCTTCCTCCGCACTTCTTCCTCCTTATACCCCTTCTCCACCGCCTCTTTGCCCAGTATGATCAGGTACTCATGCAGCATCTTCCCCCCGACCTTATTCTGTAAAGTTATCCGGTTGCGGGAGTTCAGAATATCGGCCCAAACACTCCTTACCTGTGACCAATAGAATTTATTTTTCTCCCAATAGTCTAACGCCAGGGAACATTCTTTCTCTTCGATCTTTCTATAGGTATTCCACCCCTTCTCTTCCACAAGCAGTTTATCCTTTCCATCCTGGCGAAGGATCTTTCGGTTATCCTGTTCATGCAGGTATCCGCTATCTGTAAAGGTCAGACGGTTGGTGCGACGAAGAATATTGTAATCATTTCGAACGGAATATTCACGACGGGGTAAAGGCGCATCCGTTGTGTTCTGCCAAACCATATGTCCGTCGAGCTCCACAAAGGCACTCCATCCCTGATAGCGCGGCTCATCCGCAACTTCCCAAACAGTTTGCACCCATTTACCTTTTACTTTATCCGCCGGAATCTGTTCTTTTACCCAGGTGCGTTCACCAATATATTTCCAGATCACGGTAGCTTCGTATTCCCATTCTTCGCGCCAGTGTTTGACGATCATGGTTGGCGATACGACCAACAGGTGCTGGATCACTACTTTTTTATCACTTACCTCTATGGGGAGGGCCAGTTCAGCTGTGCCTCCGATCTCTTCTCTTTCATGAAATTTATATTGATGATCGGGAGAAAAGGTTTCTGCATATTTAAAATCCACCTCAAAGCATCCGCAGAGTTTATCGATCTGCTGGCGGTTATTTACCTGGGCCTGGGATGCAAGGGTAACGGCTATGGCTATGCCTGAAAGAAGTCTTCTGTGCATTTCGTTTCAATTTTTTTACAAAAAAAAAGCAATGAAATGACAGAAGCTTACGGAAATGGGAAGTTGAATTACTAAATCGGGAATAAGAGTTGGACAATTTTACCCGCCTCGCTTCACCAACACCACCTCAAATGCGGGATATCCTCTTTCGCTGTTTTGGGTAAGCGCAGTGAAACGAAGTTTATAATAGTTATTATCCCCATCCTTTATAATATAATACCGATCGGAGCGGACCGCCGGTGCAGAGGTTGGGCCTCCTCCGCTACGCCAATCAGACCCAATGGATGTTTGCAGGCTGGAGAATGTTTGCGCGGCAATATCCGCTTCGCCAAAATCTGCAAAGGCCTTGGTGGCTATCATAACTTTCGCAGCTTGTACATTGCGGTTTTGTAAAATGATATCCTGAAACAAATAAGGAACTTCTCCAGCGCCAAAATTGGTGGCATTGGAAAAATAGGTCCAGGCAATATCCCATTTCTTCTTCTCTGGTTCTACATTCAAACGTCCATTTTCAAATGACAAATAGGTAAAGTAAAAAGCGTCGTCTTTAGGTATATCGATGGAGGAAAAAGTAGTAGCCCCAATGTCGGCATGCTGAACTGTGTATCCACCAGAGGCGTTGCGGATGATACGAATCTTTTTCCAACCTCTGGCAGGTGCGGGCACTCCAACTCCCAATCCTCTATTGACAATATAGACCTTGTTATCGGCTGCATTGGCGCTGATAGCAGCGATTGCGGTACGTGTAAGGTCACCACTTGGATGATCGATAAAGGGCAATTGAGAAACCAGTGGATTTGTTTGGCTAAAGGCAACATCCAATGAAAAGCCAAGGGTATCCGCTGCGGTCACGGCTGTCAGATCGTTCTTGTCGATCATCTTCGCCATCATGGCCGAGGAAGAATTGAGAATGACCCGATAGTCATCTGCCCCGCCATAAAAACCAAGATCCCAATTGGTACGCAACACAGGGGTTTGCCGGTTAGCACTCAGGTCAATGAACACCTTATTGGGATAGGTGGCACCACCTCCATTTACAGTGGTAGAAGCACTGGTAGCAACAAGCTCGGAGAAAGAAACCGTCAGTTTCCGGGCAATGCCGATCAAAACCGGATTGCCAGAGCTATATATATCAAATACCAGTTTTTCATCCCCATCATACAAGGCACCGGTAGGTTTTTGAATGGTAAATGCCGCTTCATTATTTCCTGAGGGGATCGTCACCACCAATTGACCTGAACTAACCGTTGAAGCTGAAACAGCCGGTGTAGTAGTATAATCCGTTCCGTAAACAGCACCTTGTTCTGTCACCTGAATCGTTACCGGTATATCCGTATTGGTTGCACGCTCCAATTTTATTTTGACCGTTACCGTATTTTCCTGTTCGGTAATGCCAATGGATGCTGTTTCAAAATTCACCAGATTATCGGGTAGCACGGCATCGCGTTTGCGACATGCATTCAGGAGTAACACGATCGAAAGAGTTGTAAAAAGTAGCGTTTTCTTATTCATTGAATTATTGATTATTAATTATTAATTGTTATCCTTGGCCAAAAGCTATCAGCTAAAGGCTATCCGCTGTTAGTTCTTCGCCCAATCAAATACCAACCCTACAAACCCCGATCTTCCAGTTCCAATGCTCCGGGTGCCATTGGCCGCATGAACACCATTGCCAACAACTGAATTCCGGATCCTGTCAACATTGAATAGATTACGTACACCTGCCTGCAGGGATAGTACCTTGAACAAGGATTTGGTGAGGGTGATATCGGCCCAATGATATCCTTTGAGTGAGGTCAGCAAAATATCAGATCCACTTAAAATATAAGAGGGACGTTTCCCGGTGTATTTATAAAAAACATTCAGGTCAAGCCCGGGCTTTACCCATTTATACCCAACCGAGGCATTTACTTCGGCCGACCACTGTAACTCCGGAAGGGCCTTGTCGGTTTCGGATAGGTCATTAAAGAATCCTGTATAGGACGCTCCCGCAGAAATGGACACATTTTTATACTTAGCCACCGATGAAAGATTGAAACCAGCGGTTCGGCTATCTGATACATTTGTCAGTTGGAATATATTCGGATCATTGGCCGACATGGCATAGTCGATCAGGTTTTTTACACTATTGTAAAATCCACCAACGACCGTGGTATAGGCCACTTTTCCCGGCTCCATTTTTTTCCAGCTAAGGGAACCTGTAAAACTGTGTGATGTTTCTGCTTTCAGGTCGGGGTTACCCACGATCTGGTGATTGGCATCAAAGAAATTAAAGTATAATTCACGAAGGGATGGAGACCGGAAACCCCGTGCATAGGAAATACGCAGATCAAGGTCTTTACCCAGGGCAAATTTGGTATTGATCGAAGGGATCAGCGGAGGGGCATTATATACCGAGTTTTTGATAAACCGTAATCCGGGACGGATATTGATCTTTTTACTGGGCGTGAACTCCGAGGTGACAAAAAAGGCATAGTCATTTACCTTATTGGTTCCTTCTTTCAGCCGTTCCCCGGAGCCTGACTCCATATTGATATCAAATCCGGGTTGAACAGACCATTGATCGGATATCCTGACCAAGGCTGTACCACGGGTGCTAAACCCGGCGAAGTCGATCACACTTTGTGTACCGGCAGCTGTATTCAAACGAACGGCTCCCGTTTTTTGGCTGACGGTGGTAGAAAATACCTGGCGGCTATAATCGGTAAAACTGGATTGTATTTGGAAAGAGAGCCCACTGTTCACAAAATAACTTCCCTGTAATTGGTGCATGAGGCGCTGGGAAAGATATTCCTGATCCAATGCGAGGGTATCTCCGGATGAACTTTGATAATAATCAAAGTTGCCGGGGTTGGTGATGATCTCATCCAACCCATCGATCCGGTACCGAAGGTTAAGGCCGTTCTTATTCCAGCCTATATACCCTGATCCAAGAATCTGATCTTTTTTGTGCCAAACGAGTTCCCGGCCAATGGCAGTATCCTTCCATCCTCCGAAATAATTTCGACCCAGCTGGCCACCCAGATCCCAATTACGATACCGGTAACTGATCCCTACTGATTGATTATGGATTCCTTGTTGAATGCCATACTCCCGGCCTACCGATTCTTCATGCAACCGGGCATTGACAGAAAAGCGACCAGGCCCTGATTTTTTGGTGATGATATTAATTACACCCGCCAGAGCATCGGCTCCATAGATCACCGACATAGGCCCTTCCACGATCTCAATCCGTTCAATGGTATTAATATCGATCTGATTGATGTTGATCTCATTCGATGTGCCTTGTCTTCCGATCAGGGGCAAACCATCAATGAGGATTTTTACATTCTGCCCGGTCAATCCCATCATGGTGATATTCGAACCCCCGGTGGCGACATCCTGATTGAAGCGAATATTCAATTCACTCATCAGCACATCCTGTAATCGGGTGGCTCCCTGCTTGATGATTCTTTCTCTGGAAATGGTACGAACCTGATAAACAGAATTTTTTACGGTTTGCGGGCGATACTGCCCGGTGATGATCACTTCTTCAAGTTGTTTGGTCTTTACACTGTCTTCCTGCGCCATTCCTTGTACAAAAAATAACAGGGCCACTGCGCATAGGGGTAAACGTATCATAGTTTTCATTTGCGGGAGCAAAGTTTCATTTGGGAAAATGAAGTTTTATCACGCCATTGTCAATATAAGAGAGCGCAATATCGTTTTACAATTAAATGACAGCATTCCTATGAGAGTCATTCTTTCAATTGATTTAAATCATACAAATCCTCGCACGCCCTCGCGCCTTGGCGGTATGACTAACCGCGAAGACGCGAGGGTGGAAGGAAGCGTTATGAATTTATGTTTAGAGTTTGGCCGTCAGGGAGAGAAAAAAAGTTCGACCATCTGCTGGTAATAATCCCGGACCCGGATACCCACCCGCGCGACGTGTAAAATAATAGGTGTCGGCCAGGTTGTTGATACCACCCTTGACGCTTATGGCGGGTTTGATCTTATAAGCAAAGGACAGATCTGCTACAGAATACGCAGGGATCAGCCCGGTGTTTCCATTGGCCGATGGCGTTTCCGTATTATTGGCATCACTAAAGGTTTCACTGGAATAACTCCACTGCAGCGTGGCAGAAAAAGACTTCCAACCAAGGGTCATTCCACTGCGTAGAATATGTTCAGGTGCGTTCTCGACCTTCTTCCCTTTTGTATTGGCATCTTTATGGTCATTATCGTAACGGGCATTTGTATACCCGTAAGAGGCAAACAGAATAAGGTCCGTCTTTCCTTTAACCCAGGCGCGAAGCGGATTGAACTCTATATAGGACTCCATTCCTTTGCTGGTACTGTTTCCCACATTGGTGATCAAACGGTAGGAAGGTGTTCCTGAAACGGTTACCGTACCAATACGGTTGTTGTATTGCAGGAAAAAAAGGCTGACATCAAACTGAAGGAAATCCTTATACTTTCCCCGATAACCCAGATCTGCATTGTACCCTTTTGCATCTTTCAGGTTAGGATCCACCACATCGGTTGTAGGGGGAGCCTGGAGATTGGCAAATTGAATGGGCCGGTAGGCCTGGGAGATATTGCCGTATATCTCCATTTGACTGCCTACATGCCATTCCGCGCCAATACCCCCCAACATAAATGTTCGACCCCGGGTGATAGGTTGCAGAATAATGGGATCGCCCAGATTATTGAAACCGGTCCTTCCACTCGCCTCTCCTTCCAGCCATTCAAACCGGATACCAGGTATGATCAATAAATGATCGTTAATGCGGAAAATATTCTCTGCAAATGCAGCGACATTGGCCGATCGGAATTTGATATCGCCAGGATATTCCCCTTCAATGATCATGCTATAGTCCGTTCCAGTTGACCCTTTTCCATTGGAAAGGCGATGCGTCGTGCCGGTATATAAACGGATACCCGTGGAAAAGGTATTTTGCCATTTCCCCATTTTATAATCCGTAATAAACCGGCTTTCCAACCCGTAGTTACGGTAATGGTCCACCTGGGCAGTCCGGTTATTGTATTGTAAAGTAGCTGGATTAATGCTATCGGGAACTGTTATGGTTTGCAGAAACCCGATACTGCTGCGGTCGCCAATGGTGGCAAACAGTTTCGTATTCCACCTGGTTGATTCATTGATCGTATAATTAAGGATCAATGCAGGTGTGGTCCATTTTATATCAAACCAGTTTCGATGACGGAAACTTTGCCGGGGATCTTGTTTGAATTGCGCATCGGTCAACCCACCGGGTTGCTGGCTTCGGATATGTGAGTGCATAATTTCAGCCGATAAGGTAAGTCGTTGCGCCAGCTTGTAGGTATATGTTCCATAGACAGCATGGGTATAAAACCGACTGTTGTTTCTCCATCCATTTCCATTCCGGTGATCAAAAAAAGCATAATAGTGCGAACGTCCATTCTTACCGCCAACAGCATTATAGGTATTGAATAGATTATTACTTCCAACAGTTTGTTGCGTTTCCACCACAAATTTTTGATCGATCTCGCTCCCATTACGCAGGATATAATTCACCAGTCCGCCAAATTGCGGACCATACTGTAACGCGCCATGTCCTCGAATCACTTCAATGCGTTGAACCGCCTGTAATTGGGGATTGTAATAAGCTTCCGGATAACCAAACGGATCTGCTGCAATATCATACCCATTCTGGCGAATATTGAATTCCCAGCTTCGATTGGGGCTTAACCCCCGTGCAGCAATCCCGATCTGGATACCACTCGGGTCACTTTCCCAAACATGGATTCCCGGAACTTTGGCCAAGACCTGGCGCATGGTATTTGAAACAACATTTCCCTGGACATTATCCAGCACGATCAACGAACTTTTCTTTCCGGCATAAATATTTGTGCCTACGATCTCTGGCATTAACTGGAAATCACTTCGGCTATACCGGCCCACCACGGTAATATCGGGCAGGTTCTTGGTTACCGGATGGGTAGAATCATCGGCGAAGGGCCGCTGCGAAAGACCTATAACTACATCCAATAGGGCGAGAACTAAAAAGAGCAAACTCCTCCATGCAAACATACAATTGATTTTGTGCCGCAAAAATCAGCTATCTCTCTTCGTTAGGCTTTCGCAAAAAGAAAAAAGCTTTACGCAATGCGAAAAAGCAATCATAATTACCAAACAGGGAGATCTTACCGGATCAGCAATTCACAGGGTTTAAGCCCTGTGTGCTTTTTGAAGGCGGTAGAAAAGTGAGAGATGGAAGAATATCCGAGAAGCAATGACACTTCTGTGACGCTAAGCCCTTTTTCATATAAAAGGTATTTAGCATGTTCCATACGCTGGCTTTGATAAAAATCAAAGATGGTGGTGCCGAACATCTCTTTGAAACCTTTTTTAAGGTAACATTCATTGATGGCCACCTTGCGACTAAGTTCTTTGATGGTGATGGGCTCACCAATATGTTCGAGTAGAATTTCGCGGGAACGAATGATCTTTTCCCGATCCAGTTCATTTGCCAGGAATTTACAGGTGATATTCTCCACCTGTTTATCGCCCAGCATACAATCAAGGCTATAGAGCAGAAGCATCTGCGTTTGCGCGTTGATATAAATATTCGCTAAAGTATCCGAGTAGGTATGATTGAGCAGCCCTTCCAGCACCATTCTTGTTTTACCACAAAGAGGAAGTGTTTTGGAAAAAGAGGAACGGTGTTTAAAGGCCATCACTTCGTCACCCAGATTGGAATCTGAGCGGCGGGGTTTTACAAACTGGGTCAGTTGGGCCGGGGTGAAATGAAAACTCAACACATCCACGCTATCCACTTTTTCCATGCAGTGGCGGGAAGCAGCGTACTGGCACATGTCGCATTCCGTTTCCTTTTTACGGCAATAGACATTTCCTGAAACACAGAAACGCAATTCCAGGTAGCTCTTTTCCAGGGAATTCTTTTCGTAATGGTACACCAGCATACCGGTATCCTCTATGCTCCATTGAGACTGGCGGTGATACCTTTTAATAGTGTACTGCACCGAACCCGGGATCTGTTGTTCGCGTTCCTGCAACAGAACCATTTGATCCTGGATCAGGTTGTTGCGATAGGCGAGAGCGAGTATGTCTTGTGGTTGGTGCATGTGAGTGGGCAAAGGTACGAAATTGTGGGGGATGGATGTTGGATGTTGGATGACGGATGACAGATGACGGAGGACGGATGTTGGATGGTGGATGGTGGATGTTGGATGACTGATGACAGATGACGGATGAGGGTTGGTGGTTGGTGGTTATAAGGTATTAAGTTTTAGGTTTTTGAATCACCAAACCCCAAAAATAAATACCTATTACCAACATCCAACATCTAACATCCGTCCTCCGTCATCTGTCATCTGTCATCCGTCATCAGTCATCCAAAACCCTAATTGCCAATTATTTGCAAAAAAACTTCGCTATTATTCATTAAAAATTAACTTTGTCCGTCCTTTGAAAATCAAGCGCTAACAAATGATTCATCCTCATACTTATATTCACCCCAATGCCCGTTTGGCTACGAATGTCAAAGTGGACCCTTTTACAGTCATCCACCAGGACGTAGAGATCGGAGATGGTACCTGGATCGGTTCCAATGTGACCATTATGGAAGGGGCCCGGATCGGCAAAAACTGCCGGATCTTTCCGGGTGCGGTTATCGCCGCTATTCCGCAAGACCTCAAATACCAGGGTGAGTATTCCCAGGTGGTAATCGGGGATAATACTACGATCCGGGAATTTGTTACGGTTAACCGGGGTACAGAACACCGGGAAAAAACAATGATCGGCAGCAACTGTCTGATCATGGCCTATTGCCATCTGGCACATGACTGTCTGGTGGGCAATCACTGCATCATGAGTAACAACACGCAGGTAGCAGGACACGTAACGATCGGCGATTGGGCCATTATTGGTGGCATGTGTGCCGTTCACCAGTTTGTCAATATCGGTCAACATTCCTTTTTAAGTGGTGGTTCACTGGTGGGCAAGGACGTTCCTCCTTATATTAAAGCCGCCCGAAACCCGCTTTCCTATGCCGGGGTCAACTCTATCGGATTAAAAAGAAGAGGGTTTACCGTAGAAAGGATCAATCATATTCTCGATATCTACCGCATTATTTATAATAAGGGGATGAACACTACCCAGGCCGTGGAATTCCTGGAGGAAGAATTTGATGTAAGTGATGAACGCGATGAGATCGTTCAGTTCATCCGCACTTCCCAACGCGGTATCATCAAACGTTTCTCCAAAACCAACGGCGATGAAAGTATCGTTGACTGACGCAGGGAAACGGTATAACCGCGATTGGATATTTCGCCACCTTCATTACACATTTGAACAAGGGAAAAGTTACGCTATCACCGGACCCAATGGCTCCGGGAAAAGTACCCTGCTGCAGGTGATAAGCGGGGCGGTAGACGTGAATGAAGGAAGAATTAGTTGGTCCGAAGACGGAAGTCCGGGGTCCGGGGTTCGGAGAGAAACCTCCGACCTCCGACCTTCGACTCCGGACTCCCGACTTCCAACTCCCAACTCCCGACCTCCGACCCCCGACCTCATCTCCATCGCTGCCCCCTACCTCGAAGTCATTGAAGAAATGACCGCTTTGGAATTTCTCACTTTTCACCAGGTTTTCAAACCCTTTGTCAAAGACATTACGATTCCTGAAATACTGAAACGGGTGGGTTTGGAAAATGCGGCAGATAAACAGATTCGTTTTTATTCCAGCGGAATGAAACAACGCATCAAACTGGCCCAGGCTTTCTACTCAGATGTACCTATTTTATTATTGGATGAACCCTGTACCAACCTCGATGCCGGGGGTATCAGCCTCTATCAACAGCTCATCGCGGAATTAACCAGTGACAGATTGGTTGTGGTAAGTAGTAATGATGAAGTGGAATTTGGGTTTTGTTCGGAACGGCTGGATATCCTGAACTACAAATTATAATACACCACAGAGACACAGAGGCGCAGAGATTTCTGATAGCTAATGAATTCCTTTGTGTTCTTAAATATGACTAAACCCAATAGAATCCACGGAGTAATAAACAACTGGAATTTTTTATCATCTGTACATTTATCTCTGTGTCTCTGTGGTTAAGCCTACCGCTGACTCGCGATCAATAGATTCAGATCTGTAAACTTGATCCCAAAACGTTCACTCAAATGGAAATTGGTGAGATGCCCTTTGAAAAGGTAAATCCCGCTGCGGAGATGCACCTGGTGCCAGATCAAT
Source organism: Chitinophagales bacterium (assembly GCA_017303415.1). Classification (NCBI taxonomy): domain Bacteria; kingdom Pseudomonadati; phylum Bacteroidota; class Chitinophagia; order Chitinophagales; species Chitinophagales bacterium. The sequence goes on along the minus strand of JAFLBJ010000001.1, from coordinate 1,233,294 downwards.
TTTTCAAATCCTCCCTCTTCTCCGGCTTCCATAAATAAGGGCATCAACACATTGCTGATGGCCTGGGAGGCAGTACGGGAAAAACCGGAAGGTATATTTGGCACACAATAGTGAATCACTCCATATTTTAAGAAAACGGGATGACCATGGCTGGTGATCTCGGAGGTTTCAAAACAACCACCCCGGTCGATGCTCACATCAATGATGACGCTACCCGGGCGCATATTGCTTACCATTTCTTCGGTGACCACCATGGGGGTGCGGCCTGTTTCACTGGCCAGGGCACCTACGGCTACTTCGCAGGTCTTGAGTTGTTTGGCCAGCATACGAGGTTCGATCACCGAGGTCCAAAGCCGGTGGCCAACATTATTCTGAAGACGTTTCAACCGATATACACTATTATCAAACACCTTGACCGAGGCGCCCAATGCCAGGGCGGCACGCGCGGCATATTCGCCTACGATCCCTGCCCCGATAATAATAACCTTGGTTGGAGCGATACCCGAGATACCACCCAATAATACCCCTTTGCCGTGGTTAGCAGAGCTGAGGTACTGACCCGCGATCAGCATCACCGCGCTTCCGGCAATCTCACTCATACTCCGCACAATGGGGTATGTACCACTATCGTCTTTTAAATTTTCAAAGGAAATACCGGTGATCCGTTTCTCCATCATCTTTTCCAACAGATCGGCTTTCAATACGGAAAGATGGATGGGGGAAATGATCACCTGATTGAGTTGAAGAAGAGGCAGGTCCTCTTCGATCACCGGTGCGCTTTTCACCAGGATGGGTGCCTTGAAAACCTCGGCCCGCTCATAAACGATCCGCGCACCGGCCTCACTATAATCTTTATCGCGGAAATGCGAAGCTTCACCGGCATTATGTTCGATCATGACCTCATGACCATTGCTGACCAATACGCTGACCGCGTCGGGGGTCAGAGCGATACGGTTCTCCTGAAAAGCGATCTCCTTAGGGATACCGATATGCATGGAAGCCCCTTTGGGCTTTATGTCCAGGGTTTCCTCCAGTGTTTCATAACTGAAGGAGGTACTGATCCGGGGTTTTTGCTGGCTCATGTTGGTTAAGGTCCCGTTGGATGGGCGGATGATAAAAATAATCAATTCCCGGCTATACGCAGCTTTCTGGCCTGGGTGTTTACCACCTCAAGGTAAAGATGGATGGTATCGGGTGGAAATAAACCCGGTGCCCGGTCTGGCCATTCCACCAAACAGGTGGCACCACTGTAAAGGCAGTCCTCCACCCCTGCCTGTATGGCCTCCTCCTCATCTTTTAAACGGTACAGATCAATGTGAAAAACAGGGCCGCCCTCCCACCCATATTCGTTGATGATTGAAAAAGTTGGACTGCTGACCACCTCGTGGATTCCCATCACCTCCCCCAGCGCATGTACGAGGGTTGTTTTCCCCGCTCCCATGTCGCCGTGCAGCGCCACCACTTTTCCCCTGATCAGGGGCAAAAGCCTGGCCGCAACCGCACTGATCTCCCTTAGTTCAAATAGGATGTCCATTTTGCAAAAATATATTTTTGTAATTGCAACCTTGTGTAGAAGATAGGGTTACCATGAATTGGCAAACGGGTGGAAATAGCTTAAATTTGCAACAGAAAATGCAACAATTACCAGGATATAAAGGATTTCAGGATTATCAGGATTTCTAAAACCGTCTTTATCAATCCCGTTAATCCAATCCGTTAATCCTAAAATCATATAAATCATGGTACAGGAGTGGAAAGTAGAAGGAATGGATTGCAATACCTGTGCGATCAACATTCACAAGTATCTGGAAAAGCAGGGCATGAAGAATGTAAAGGTCAATTTTGCCACGGGTGATGTGATCTTTGAAGCGGCGGAAGGTTATTCGCGTGAGAAGATCTCCAATGGCATCACGGATTTGGGTTATTCTGTAGCAGACAGATTGGAACCCGTCACTGAATCAAAAAAGAAGCCTTTTCTTTCTACCCACTTACAACGGTTTTGGTTTTGCCTGCCCTTTACGGCCATATTGATGCTCCACATGATTCCGGGGCTCCATATTCATTGGCTCGTGAATCCATGGGTACAACTCTCCCTGAGCCTTCCTGTTTATATCGTGGGGATGAGTTTTTTTGGCAGAAGCGCGTATAAGAGTCTTCGCAATGGTATGCCCAATATGAATGTACTGATCACGATGGGGGCCAGTGCGGCTTTTATTTACAGTTTATATGGCACATTGACCGGCCAGGCTGAGCAGTATATGTTCTATGAAACGGCTGCTACCATAATCACCCTGGTATTTCTTGGTAATTACATGGAGGATGCTTCGATTGCTTCCACGCAACGAGAATTGAACAAACTGGCCAAATCACAAAAAGTGATGGCGAATATGATCGCCTTTGATGACCAGCATCAGGAACAGATCTTCCCGGTGGAAAATACCGCTTTGCGTGTAGGCGATCTGATCCTGATAAAAAATGGGGAACAGGTACCCATTGACTGCAAGATTCTGAGTGGAGAAGCCCATGCCAATGAAGCAATCATCACCGGAGAAAGTATCCCGGTACATAAAATCAAAAAAGACACCCTGATCGGTGGAAGCTATTTGACAGATGGCACTGTAAAGGCACAGGTTACCGCTATTGGGCAGGACACCGTGCTATCGGGTATTATCAATATGGTCAGAAAAGCGCAGGGAGAGAAACCACCCGTGCAAAAACTGGCCGATAAGATCAGTGCCATATTTATTCCCACGGTACTGGTGATCGCGTTGGCCACCTTGGTTGTTAACTGGATCATCCTACAGGAATTTACGCCGGCCTTAATGCGGAGTATCGCCGTGATGGTGATCGCCTGTCCTTGTGCCATGGGGCTTGCCACGCCTGCTGCCATTGCCGTAGGGATGGGTCGTGCGGCTAAGAACGGTATCCTTTTTCGCAATGCCACGAGTCTTGAAACCTTTCGCGAGATCAAACAAGTGGTCTTTGATAAAACAGGCACCTTAACCACCGGTAAATTCAAAATTTCCGGGTTTCATTCGACTATGGAGGAAAAAGAATTTCAAAAGCTGGTTTACTCCCTTGAGAAATTCTCCAACCACCCCATTGCCAAATCCATTACTGAAAGTTGGAAATCTGCTGCCCCGATCAATTGGGCAAAGATCGAGGAGGTAAAAGGGTATGGAATGAAGGCCACAGACAAAGAGGGAAAAGTTTATTGGGCGGGCTCTTATAAAGTGCTGCCAGCCGGTCAGGAACCCGGTGAACACAATGTATTCATCACCCGCGACAATGAATTGATTGGTTGGGTTGATGTGGAAGATGAAGTGAGACCGGAAGCCAAGGAAGTAATACAATTTTTTGAACGCAGGAATATTCCTACGATCCTTTTAAGCGGAGATAAAAAAGAGAAATGTGAAGCGCTGGCCAAACAACTTGGCATCAAAACCGTGATCGCCGAGCAGACGCCCCAGCAGAAACTGGATAAGATCGAGGAACTGAACGCAGCGATCCCTACAGCGATGGTTGGGGATGGTATCAATGATGCGCCTGCGCTGGCCAAAGCAACCATCGGTGTATCGCTGAGTGAAGCTTCGCAAATAGCCGTAGAAAGTGCGCATGTCGTACTCATGAATAAAGGCCTGCGCAATTTACCGATGGCCCTGGGTTTGGGTAAACACACCTATATCACCATTAAAGAAAATCTTTTCTGGGCCTTTGCCTATAATATTGTCGCGATACCTGTTGCCGCACTCGGATTTCTTACGCCTACCTTTGGTGCCCTCGTAATGGGCTTGAGTGATGTCGTATTAGCGATTAATTCGGGGCGGTTGTTTGTGAAGAAGGTGGTGTGAGGCGTGAGATGTGAGATGTGAGACGTGAGTCGTGAGTCGTGAGTCGCCTCACGTTTCACGTCTCAATGAAACTCTTCCATTCCCGTCTATCACAACCTGGCCTTCTGCTTGTAAGAATTTCATGATCTCCCAATAACGTTCATTTCTAAGATCGCTGAACTTATTCCGCAAGTCTTTGGCTTCAATCCCGCCATTGGCCAATAACAATATCAAACGGTCAAAAAAATTCTGAATATCAGAGGCAGAAACCGACTTAACTTTTTTCTTTAAGCAGTTATCACAAATACTACAATCATTCATATTTGTGTCCCCGAAATATTCTCCAATAAACCGGCTCCTGCAATCAGAAGAAGCAACAAACCGCTTCATTTCAGCAAGACGCCTACGAAATCGATCTTCCTGTTTTCTATATCTTATCATATCGATTTGCAGAAGCTCCACCTTTACGCGGTTTCGCAAAAATTGAATTTGAGGTTTATCTGTTTGGGGGGAATATGAAATTAAACCATACCGATTTAGAGTACTAAGATCCTTTACAATCCGGGAATGATCTTGCATTAACAGTTTAACAAGCAGATATTCAGATATACTAACGGGGTAACCAAAAATCCCCTCATAACTTCTCAACAAAGCTTTAATTAATGGCTCGAGTTCCGGATGATCTTCTTCAAAAGCATACAATGCATTTTTATCACAAGTAAATTGAACAGTTGATGATTTGAATACTTGTTCATTAAAGGATAGCCACTTATCCTGTTCCAATACGCTAAGGGCGGGAAGCACTTTTCTTACAGGGAGTTCAAATTTTTTAATGACGTCTTGTATCTCTATTTCAAACGTTTCCCCTTCACCTGCCCCGGATGGTATCTGGTAATAATTCCCGATTGCTTCATATACCCTTTTGATCTCATCCGGAGAAGGAAATCGCTGTTCCGCCTGTTCCTCCAGGTTCTGAAGAAGACGGTCATTGTAAAGAAGTACAGCATAGGATTTCTTACCATCCCGCCCGGCTCTTCCGGCTTCCTGATAGTAGTTCTCAAGACAGTCTGGAACATCGGTATGAACAACTATGCGCACATCAGGCTTATCGATTCCCATTCCGAATGCATTTGTACATGCCATAATTCGAATATCGTTCCGAATCCAGGCTTCCTGTTTGCGCGCCCTTTCTGCTCCAGAAAGACCAGCATGGTAATAATCTGCATTTAGTCCCCATAATTTCAGCTGCGCACTTATGTCCTGTGTTGCCTTTCGACTTTTGCAATAGACTATACCCGTACCCGGCACTTTTTCAACAATTTCTTTCAAACGGGGCATAAATGCTTCCACTGAAAAAACGCTGTAGGAAAGATTTGGCCTTTCAAATGACTGCCGAAAAATCACACGCTCCTTAAAGCCAAGATATTGGCATATATCTTCCTGAACTTCCGTAGTGGCAGAAGCAGTCAACGCTAATACAGGTACACCTGGTAATTCCTCCCTCAAATTCGTTATACGCAAATAAGGAGGCCTGAAATCATATCCCCATTGGGAAATGCAATGAGCTTCATCTACAGCCAGGAGTGAAATGGAAAAGGAGGGAAGATACTCTTTGAAAAGGCGGGTTTCTAACCTTTCCGGAGAGACATATAGGAACTTGCAATTACTATTTCCAACAGTTTTAAATACTAGCTCAGTTTCTTTGCGGCTCATGCCTGAATATATGGCATAGGCAGTTATACCCTTTTTTCGAAGATTTTCAACCTGATCCTTCATTAAAGCGATAAGGGGAGAAATGACAAGACATATACCATCCTTTCTCATTGCAGGAACCTGATAACATAATGACTTTCCCCCGCCAGTTGGCAAGAGTGCCAAGGTGTCCTTTCCAGCCAATACAGAATGAATAATATCCTCCTGCATCGGCCGAAATGTATCATATCCCCAATATTTCTTTAGTATTGAATGCAGGGCTTGGGATGAATTGTGGGTATCTGAAGAGGAGCCTTGCGGCGATGTTGAGGTGCTCATTTCACGTCATCATTTTTGAAATCATGTTAAAGGATCGCGCCAAGTGATCGCCTGTGTGTTGGAGTTCCTCCTTGGAAATATAGGAGAGGGCGACTGCAATACCCAAAGCAGCATCAACCTCCACAATTGATCCTCTTGCGATCTCAAAAAAACGCCTTCTTTCAGCGACTGATTTCCTTGAACATCCTTCTGCTATATTCAAATGTACTGATATTGCCGCTCTGCGAATTTGCTGTGCCAAACAATATTTTTCCTCCATTGGAAATTGTTTGGTTTGTTCATAACACAGTTTTACCAATTCCTTAGAACAATGAAAAACATCCAATTTAGTATGGGCCAGATTTAGGAACATAGGGTAAGATTTCCCCAAAATTAGGAAACCTCGCAAACCTCCCAGGTTTCACCTTTCACGTCTCACCCCTCACGTCTCACGCCTCACGTCTCACCCCTCACGCCTCACCCCTCACCCCTCACCCCTCACAACAACTTAAAACAGCTTCTTCCTCCTCCCTCCAATCCCCAAAGCACCTAACAATGACCGTACTATGGTATTGCCTGCGGTACGCGCCATGCTTTTTACCACCGGGTCATCAAAAAAGCCTTTTTCCTGGCGTGTGCGGCCGGGCCTTTTCTCTTCTTTTTCGCGTTGTTCATCGGCTTCGAGTTCCTTGGTCCTTTCTTCGGCCGCTTTTAATTTCTCGGTGAGAATCTCATAGGCACTCTGGCTGTCAACGGGGGTATTGTACTTAGCTGCCAGTTTTGATTTGCCAACAATATTGTCGATCTCCAGATCGGAAAGAATATCCATTCGGCTTCGGGGAGCGCAAAGTAAGGTATGCACAAGTGGGGTAGGTATACCTTTTTCGTTCAGGGAGGTAATAAGCGCCTCACCGATCCCGAGTTGGGTCAGGGCTTCTTCGGTTTTGTAGAAATCTGATAATGGGTAATTCTCTGCCGTTTGTTTGATGGCTTTGCGATCGGCTGCAGTAAAGGCCCGCAGTGCATGTTGTACTTTCAATCCCAACTGCGCCAATACGGCCGGAGGTACATCCATGGGATTCTGTGTACAGAAAAATATACCGATCCCTTTTGACCGGATCAGCTTGATCACGGTTTCGATCTGTTGCAACAATACCTCGCTTGCTTCCTGAAAAATCAAGTGGGCTTCATCAATAAAGAGTACCAGTTTGGGTTTTTCCAGGTCACCTTCTTCCGGACTATTGGCATAGAGTTCCGCCAGAAGCTGAAGCATAAAGGTGGAAAAGAGTTTGGGACGATCCTGAAGGTCTGTTACCCGTATGATCGATACCATTCCCCGGCCATCGTCGCTGATGCGCATCAGGTCTTCCACATCAAAACTCCGTTCACCAAAAAACAGATCCGCCCCCTGCTGTTGCAATTCGATCACTTTTCGGAGTATGGTTCCGGTAGAAGTAGTGGAGATCTTTCCATAGGTTTTCTCCAATTCCGCTTTGCCTTCATCGCTGACAAATTGAAGCACCTTGATAAAATCTTTCAGGTCAAGCAAAGGCAGTTGGGCATCATCGCAATACTTGAAGATCATGGCCACCAATCCTCCCTGGGTATCATTCAACCCCAATATCTTGGAAAGCAGCACCGGGCCAAATTCACTTACGGTAGCGCGAAGTCTTACTCCCTTCTCATTACTGAGGGTAAAAAGGTCAACCGGAAAACCGGTGGGTTTGTATTCAATCCCGATCTTCTGACTACGTTCGGTGATCTTTTCATTTACAGTACCAGGAGCGGCAATCCCACTCAGGTCACCTTTGATATCCATTAAAACCACGGGAATACTGGCATCGCTCAGTGTTTCGGTTATCACCTGCAGGGTCTTTGTTTTACCCGTACCAGTAGCCCCGGCGATCAATCCATGCCTGTTGAGGGTCTTTAGGGCCAGTTTGACGGTCGCTCCCGGAATCGCCTCCCCTCCAAGTATCCCGGTTCCCAGGACTACAGACTCCCCTTTGAAGGTATATCCAGACTGTACTGCTTCCAGAAATTTGCTTTGGTCAGCCATGTGTGTAGTTTGCCGAGAAAGATAGGAAATTCTTGTCAGTCGTGAGACGTGAGGCGTGAGACGTGAGACGTGAGACGTGAGGCGTGAGACGTGAGACGTGAGGCGTGAGACGTGAGACGTGAGGTGTAATGTTCGAATTTCGGTGATCTAACACCTATTTGCGGTTTCCGGTCTCACGCCTGACGCCTCACGACTGACGCCTCACGCCTCACGTCTCACGCCTCACGCCTCACGACTGACGTCTCTCGCCTCAAATTAGTTCTTAACAAAAAATTAGACCCCCATGGGGGATAATGGCAAATGATTTATTTTTATTTGTACAACCGATAAAAAACAAGCACAATGGAAGGAAAAAAACCCCGCATCCTGTTATGCGAAGACGATCCGAACTTAGGCAGCGTATTGAAAAACTACCTGGAATTGAATGATTATGACGTAACCCTGGAACGTGATGGCCGTCTTGGACTGGCCGCTTTTCAGCGCGAGAAATTTGATCTCTGTCTGCTCGACGTAATGATGCCTAATATGGACGGCTTTACCCTGGCAGAGGAAATCCGGGATGTAGATCCTGATATCCCCCTGTTCTTCCTGAGTGCTAAAACCATGAAAGAAGACATCATCCAGGGATATAAACTGGGTGCCGATGACTATATCACCAAGCCTTTTGACAGCGAAGTGCTTTTACTCAAGATCAAAGCCATCCTCAAACGCAATGAGGAGGTAAATAAAGAGAACGAGAATAAAGAGTACGACCTGTCCACCTACCATTTCAACCCCAAACTGCGCGAATTGTCGCATGATGGTATCACACAGACGCTCTCTCCCAAGGAGAATGAACTGCTCAAAATGCTGGCCGATCATATCAATGACCTTTTACCCCGTGACCAGGCCCTTAAAAAGATCTGGGGTTCGGATACCTACTTCAATGGCCGAAGCATGGATGTGTACATTGCGAAACTTCGCAAATACCTGCGAAACGATCCAAAGTTGGAGATCGTGAATATCCATGGAAATGGCTTCAGGCTGGTTGTCCATGAATCATAGAGATTGCACGAATTAGTACGAATAAGCACGAATGCCACGAATTGATCAAAAAATTCGTGGCATTCGTGCTTATTCGAAACAATTTGTGTTTTCTATTCCTCAAAGAGTGTCCCCCCTCCCCTTTTCTTCTTCCCCAAATGCTCATAGGCTTTTGCTGTTGCCTCCCGCCCGCGGGGTGTGCGTTGTAAAAATCCCTCCTGGATCAGGAATGGCTCGTACACTTCTTCAAGAGTGCCTGATTCTTCCCCCACCGCCGTAGCAATGGTAGTGATCCCCACCGGCCCTCCTTTGAATTTATCAATGATGGTGCGCAGAATGCGGTTATCCATATCATCCAGTCCATGCTCATCCACATTCAACGCCCGCAGCGCATGCTGGGTAATGGCCAGGTCGATCTTTCCTTCATTCAATACCTGGGCAAAATCGCGTACACGACGCAAGAGTCCATTGGCAATACGGGGCGTACCTCTGCTCCGCCGGGAGATCTCTCCACAGGCATCGGAAGTGATCCCAACATCCAAAATACCTGCAGAGCGTTTGACAATCCGTTGCAGGGTTTCCGCATTATAATACTCGAGCCTGGATTTAATGGCAAACCGGGAAAGTAAGGGTGCCGTGAGTAATCCGCTCCTTGTGGTGGCACCGATCAGGGTAAAGGGATGGAGGTTGATCTGTATACTCCGTGCATTGGGCCCCGATTCGATCATGATATCGATCCGATAATCCTCCATGGCTGAATAGAGGTATTCTTCCACCACCGTGCTCAACCGATGAATTTCATCAATAAAGAGCACATCCTGAGGTTCAAGACTGGTTAACAAACCTGCAAGGTCACCGGGTTTTTCAATAACCGGCCCGGAGGTTTCCTTGATATTCACCCCTAATTCATTCGCCACGATTCGGGAAAGGGTGGTCTTGCCCAATCCGGGAGGGCCATGAAAAAGAATATGATCGAGGGCTTCTCCCCTAAGCTTGGCAGCCTTGATAAATATCCGAAGGTTATCAATAGCCTGCTCCTGCCCGGAAAAATCAGCGATCTGCGCCGGACGGATATTATTCTCAAATTCCTTGTCCGCGGCACTCAGATTGTCGCTATCAGCTTGGAGGTTTGGATTTGGCATCTGTACCGTAAAACTAAAGTATTTAGGAGGAAAAATAACGAATTGCCTATGAACCGTCTTTTTCCCACGTCGGTCGCATACCTATAACCTGATCTTTGCCCATACCGGAAAATGATCCGAAGAAAACCGGCCCTTCCAGGTTTGCGAGAGGGTCGCGTGTTTGAGCACCCTTATTCCCTTTTTTACAAAAATGAAATCTATCGGTTGGTCATCGGTCTCTTTGGCACCGAATCCAGTGAAGGTACCCGCCGGTCCGTAGTGAGGCGTTTCGGAAAGGAGTTTTGTATCATATAGCCTGTCAGGGTTTCCAATATCTGTCAGGGTTTGTATAGGCAGGTCATTGGGTTTTGAGTTAAAATCACCCATTACGATCACGGGCAGTTTTTCGCTGAGCGCTTTCACTTTTTCAAGAATCAATTTTGCACTTTCAGCACGCGCCTGTTTTCCGATATGGTCAAAATGAGTATTGAAAACAAAAAATGTCTTTTTGGTTTTGCGGTCTTTGAACTTCGCCCAGCTAACGATCCGTGTTATGGCCGCATCCCAACTCTTACTCCCGGGTATCTCGGGTGTTTGTGAAAGCCAGAAGGTGCCACTCTTAATTACCTGCAAGCGGGTAGTATCATAAAAAATGGCGGAATATTCGCCTTTTTCTTTTCCATCATCCCTACCCACCCCGATATACCTGAAACCGGGCAGCCTTTCCTGGAGGTCTGTCATCTGTCCATGCAAAGCCTCCTGGACGCCCAGGATATGAGTTTCATGAAAAAGCACCTGGGAAGCAACCAGGTCTTTCCGGTACGGCCAGGCATTCAGGCTGTCGGACGCCACATTGAGCCGAATATTAAACGTCATGAAGTTCAATTCCGTTTGGGCCAGGGAAACCCCCAATCCAAAGAGGATGAACAGGTTGGAAAGGATGATCTTTTTCATGTCCTAAAGGTAGTAAGCCCCGGGGGCCAGTGGCACCATTTTTGGCATTTCATTAAAAAATAATCCGTTCCCAGGGACGTTTCTACCTGTCCCCGATCGTAAAACGACCGAATGAAAAAAACACTATTGACCCTGCTTACACTGCTGACCGGACTATATCCTGTATATGCCCAAATGATAACTGGCGTATGGAAGGGAAAGATCAACCGTCAGCAGGTTGAAATCAAGATCATCCAACAAGGTGACAGCCTCACCGGTACTTCCTACTATTACACCTCCCCTACGCAATACCGCCGATATGCCATCAAAGGTTTTTTTGATGCTTCCACCAATGAAACCGTGTGGTGGGATGACCAATTGATAGAAGAAAAAACGGGCCGGGGTCTTTCCTTAAGACCTGGGCAAACCCCCAATCTGGCCAGGGCTGATTTCAATTGTCCCGGAGAAGGCATCATGAAATTAGATGGTAAAGTGGTAGAACGGGATGAACCGGACAAGGACCGGGGAGATGTTCATTTGAATAAAACGTCCTCCGCTTCCTTTTTTGATGAATGGGATTATGTGATCGATAATTATACCATTGGGGCCAATGATCCCTGGATCATTGACAGCATTGCTTCCATTGCAAAAGCACCTCCTGCACCCATGCCGGAACCTCAACGGTCGCCCGTACCTCCGCCAGTAATCACTGAAACCCTGCCGGAGAAAAAACCAGAACCAGTGGTGGTTAAAACAGCGCCTAAACCTCAACCAATAGTAACCATAGAAGACAAATATTTCCAACGAAAAAAGGAATACAGCCTGGAGATACCAGTGACGGGTGATAGTATTGAGCTAAAATTCTACGACAATGCCCAGATCGATGGCGATTCCATCTCCCTGTTCCTGAATGACCGGTTGGTATTTGAACATATTCGTTTATCGGCCGTTGCCCATACGATCCGGATCGCTGTGGCCGACCTGAAAGAAACCAATGATCTTGTTATGGTGGCCGAAAACCTGGGAGAGATACCCCCCAATACTTCCTACATGATCGCGCTGGTGAATAACCGCCGGTATGAGGCCATGCTTTCAAGTACCGAACAAACCAGTGCGGCTATAAAACTGGTAAAGCCCGCAACTCCTTTGGCGGGTCAAAAATAAAGGAGCCTATTCAAGGTCTTTTGCAAAGTCACGCGGCGATTGGCCCGTATGTCGTTGAAAGGCGCGATTGAAAGTAGCTTTTGAATTGAACCCGCATTCAAAAGCGATGGCCAATAAGGTCTGCCGATGATGTTCTTTTTGAACCAGCTTTTCTTTCATGGCCGCTACGCGGTAAGCGTTCACCATATCATTAAAGGAGGATTTATACCCCTGGTTGATCACTTTTGACAAGAGCGAAGAATTGGTGCCCAGTTGCTTCGCAAGTTGGGTCAGGGTCAGTTCCGGGTCCGTATAGGCCTTTCCATTTTCCATGGCCTCTCTCACTTTTTCCATCCATTGGCTATTAGCTTCTTTCGCAGCGGTGCTGGTTTCCTGGTCAGGTTCGCTTATTTCAATTTCTTCCAGGTCCTCCAATTGTTTACCTGCCCCGGATAGCAGATAGACCTTTTTTTCCTGGAAAAATTTGAACCGAAAGGCGATCCGGGATACCATTGAGTTGGAATACCCCGTAATGGCGATATAATAAACAATCAATGCAAAAGCCAGATAATACCACCAGGTGTCGGTGTACCAATATCCCCATACCAGGTCAAGTATATAAAAAAGAGCCCTGACCAGAAGGATAAGGAGAAAGGCCATCAGGAAACGCTTGATCCAAAAGAAATGCAAGGTATCCGCATAGCTGACCACCTGAACGATCAGCCTCCTGTACACGCGATAATACCGGTAGGAAAGTCCAAAATAGAAGAACATGGACAGAAAGCCCGTAACCTGGTACCAGGTATCAAAATCAGGGTCAGCCTCATTGTACAGAAAATAATACCTATGAAGGACAAGCTTGTCGGTAATAAATACAACCAGACAGTATAAAAGGTACAGGGCGGCCGGGAGAAAATGGAGGAGTTTTTTCCGGCTAAACACAAACCCGGGGTTAAGCAGGCTTTGCACATAGAAATAAACTACGGGTCCTAATAAGTACAAATGCTGAAAGGGTACATAAAAGAGCAGGTCCCGGTAAGGCTGGTTATCATACCACCCGGCAAAACCCACCATCCAGGGTAATATATAGAGCTGCCCCAATAAGAGGAAGAAGGCCAGCCATAGATCGGAGGGGTTCTCCCGGCGTAACCCCTTTACCCATACCATACCCGCATAAACCAGACCATGGATAAAGAAGACCAGTAAAAAGGAAGAATAGAAATTATATTCAAATCGCATGAAACAGTTATATGAATGAATATAGTTATTGGCAATAGAATAACGATAGTTAGTTTAATATTTTGAAAATGGGAATAAAATATTTTTTTACACCGCTTTATTCTATATAAATTCATTTATAAATACTACTAACCCATCTTTATGCTCAATCCTGCATCGAACCCCCACCCGTTCCGTTCCGTTTTTTCCAATGAATTTTGCGAAGTCATCGAATCCACGGCCACCGGAAACAAATCATTACACGCCTTAAAAGAATTTCAGCCGGGAGATCTGGTGAGTCCCTTTGGTGCTTCCTTTGTTTCCCGTAAACCCTCCTATCTCACAGTACAGGTGGGCATCAAAAAACACATTACGCTATTACCACAATATTTGCAGTATATCAATCACAGTTGCAACCCCAATGTATTTTTCAATACTACCACCATGGAGTTGACGGCCCTTCAGCCCATACAGCCGGGTGATGAGTTTACCTTTTTCTACCCTTCTACCGAATGGGACATGGCACAACCTTTCCAATGCATGTGTAATCAACCGGGTTGTTTGGGTATGATCAATGGGGCCGCATCGCTTTCGGAGGAGGTATTGAAGCGGTATAAGGTGACTGATTTTATTGCCGAGATGTTGGCGGGGAAAGCGTGAGACGTGAATCGTGAGTTTTGAACATTTACCGCTCACGACTGACGTCTCACGTTTCTCGACTTACACCACTACATTCACCATCTTCCCTTTTACAAAAATCACTTTCTTAGGCGCCTTGCCTTCCAGCCATTTTTGAACCACTTCATTGGCCAGCACCAGGGCTTCGACCTCTTGTGGTGTAGCATCGAGGGCAAGGGTCATTTCGGTACGGGTCTTCCCATTGATGGCAATAGGGTAGTCTTTGGTGGATTCTTTTACATATTTCTCCTCAAAAACCGGGAAGGAGGCATCCAGAACGGTACCGGTATTTCCCAATTGATGCCAGATCTCTTCACAGATATGGGGGGCATAGGGAGTAAGCAGTATGACCAGGGGTTCAAGAATCGCTTTTTTATGGCAATCCAGATCGGCAAGTTCATTTGTCGCGATCATAAAAGCGCTCACCGCGGTATTGAAACTAAACCGTTCGGTATCATCGCCGATTTTCCTGATGGTTTTATGCAACACCTTTAGCTCGGCATCGGTAGGTGCCTGCTCGTTCACGATCCAGCCTTTCTCCTCGGTGGCAAAAAGACGCCAGAACTTTTTCAAAAACCGGTGTACCCCTTCAATTCCCTTGGTATCCCAGGGTTTACTGATCTCTACCGGGCCCAGGAACATTTCATACATCCGGAAGGTATCGGCTCCATAGCGTTGTACGAGGTCATCGGGGTTAACGGTGTTGAATTTTGATTTGGACATCTTCTCCACTTCCGCGCCGCAGAGGTATCTCACCCCCGGCCCCTCTTCATTCTTGGAGAGGGGGGATGAAATGGTTCCATCTTCTCCAATCAATTCAGCATCCTTGTATTCCCCATTACGCCATTTTCGGAAGGCATCAATATTCAGTTCAAATCCATCTACCATGTTCACATCCACATGAAGCGTATCCGTTTCATATTGATCTTTTAACCCGGCTGAAACGAATTGATTGGTCCCTCTAACCCTGTACACAAACCGGCTGCTTCCCTGTATCATTCCCTGGTTCACCAGCTTTTTGTAGGGTTCATCATGTCCAATATGGCCGAGGTCATAAAGTACCTTGGTCCACATACGGCTATACAGCAAATGACCCACGGCATGTTCGGTTCCTCCTATATACAGGTCTACCTGTCCCCAGTAATCAGACGCCTTTCGGGAACAGAATTCGTTTTCATTATGGGGATCCATATACCGCAGAAAGTACCAGGAAGAACCGGCGTAGCCGGGCATCGTATTCGTTTCCAATTGCAAGGCAGTCCACTCCGGAATGTTTGAGAGGGGTCCTTCGCCTTCAGGTCCAGGGCTGTATTTATCTACTTCGGGAAGCAATAAAGGCAACTGATCAGCGGGTAATGGGTAGGCTGTACCATCGATCCAGCGTATGGGAAAGGGTTCGCCCCAATAGCGTTGGCGGCTAAACGCAGCATCCCTCATTTTGAAATTCACTTTGCGGCGGCCGATCCCTTTCTTTTCTACTTCCCCGATCACTTTCTCCAGGGCCTCCCGCATAGGCAACCCATTCAGGAAACCGGAATTTTCCAATTTCGCTTCTTTGGTCGGATTAGCCTCCTCCCCATTATAGTGTTCGCCAATGATATTGGTAATAGGGATATTAAAATGTTTGGCAAATAAGAAATCGCGTTGGTCGCCACAGGGTACAGCCATAATGGCTCCGGTGCCATATCCTGCCAATACATATTCACTGGCCCATACCGGGATCTTTCGGCCATCAAAGGGATTGAGGGCATAGGCCCCGGTAAATACCCCGGTGATCTTCTTTTCGGCCATCCGCTCACGTTCGCTTCGGCTTTTTACATAGGCCAAATATTCATCCACCTGTTTTTTCTGGTCGGGGGTGGTGATCTTATCCACCAGCTCCAACTCGGGAGCCACCACCATGAAATCCACGCCGAAAATGGTATCCGGTCGGGTGGTATAAACCACAAGGGGTAGTTTTTCGCCAGCGGGGGTTTCAATATCAAATTGTATCTCCGCTCCACTGCTTTTCCCGATCCAGTTGCTTTGCATTTCCTTCATGGCATCACTAAAGTCGATCCGCTCCAATCCTTCCAACAGTCGGTCGGCATATTCGGTGATCCGGAGATACCATTGTCTTAATTTCTTTTTTACCACCGGATGCCCACCACGCTCACTCACCCCATTCACTACTTCGTCATTCGCCAAAACCGTACCCAGGGCCTCGCACCAGTTCACCTCCCCATAACCACAATAGGCCAGTCGGAAGTTCATCAGGATATCCATCCGGGTCTTTTCATTATAGCCTTTCCATTCCTGAGCGGAAAAGGACACAGGGGAACGTTTCCCGTTGACGGAGGAAGAACCAAATTTTTCAAACTCTTCTTCCAGAAAGGAGATGGGCTTGGCCTTTTGGTCTGTTTGGTCAAAATAGGCATGAAAAAGTTCAAGAAATATCCATTGGGTCCACTTGTAATAGGAAGGTTCACAGGTACGTACTTCCCGGTCCCAGTCGAAGCAAAACCCGATATTATCCAACTGTTGTCTGAAATTGGCAATATTTGCTTCGGTACTGACAGCAGGATGTACCCCATGATCGATGGCATATTGCTCGGCGGGAAGTCCAAAGGCATCATACCCCATTGGGTGAAGGACATTATACCCTTTTAGTCTTTTGAAACGGGCAAAGATATCACTGGCGATATACCCGAGGGGATGGCCGACATGTAGTCCCGCCCCACTGGGATAAGGGAACATATCCAATACATAGAACTTGGGTTTGGAAGATTCATTGGAGACCTTGTACACCCCCGATTCCTTCCATGTCTGCTGCCATTTTTTCTCAATGCTTCTGAAATTGTACTCCATGCTTCGCTGCGGGGTTATTAGGGTGATGCTAAAAGAAAGTTTAAAAGGGGTTTTGAGAGGTGCAAATTTACGAATTGACCCTCAAATCCGTTATTTTTGCCTCTATTGAAAGTGTAATATAACCACGGAGACACTGAGACTAAGGGATTATTAATTATTGATTGTTAAATATTAATCCCAGATGGATAATCAAACTTCTCTGTGTCTCCGGGCCTCTGTGGTCAAAAAACTACCAAAATCCCAAAAGCATGTCCCAAATAGGTAAATCATCTCTCAAGCGTGGCAAACCCTCCTATTTCATGGCGATCATTGGCGTGGCGATCGTACTCTTCCTGATCGGTATTTTTGGCTGGCTTTTCCTGAGTGGAAGCCGTTATATGAAGCATCTTAAAGAGGAAATCCGGATCGCGGTCCTCCTGCAAAATAACGCCCGTCAGGCAGATATCGATTCGATGGTGGCCCAATTGAAATCGAGGTCCTTTACCCGCAACGTAGCCTATATTGACAAGGAAACAGCCAAAAAGCAATGGATGAATGATGGTGGGGATGATTTCAATAAGCTGATAGACGAGAACCCTCTTCCTGCTTCTATCGAGTTCAATGTGTCCAGCGAATATGTCAACAAGGACAGTCTGATCAACCTGAAAAACGAGTTATCCAAAAACCTGCTCCTGGTACAAAGCGTGGAATACCCTGCTGCGCTGGTAGAAAAAATGGGACCGGCCATGAAACTGATCTTGATCGGATTGATCATCTTGTCCTCCCTTTTTGCCATTCTCTCCATCATCCTGATCGATAATACCATTCGTCTGGCCATGTACAGCAACCGTTTCCTGATCAAAACCATGCAAATGGTGGGGGCTACCCGGAGTTTTATCTCCAAACCCATGAATATCCAGGCTGTGATCAATGGTACCATTGCCGCTCTTATCGCCATCGGCGCCATCATCGGGCTCATTTACCTTTTTGAATGGATGGTCCCCGATCTTCGGCTGTTGCGCGACAACGGCAAACTGACCCTTCTCTATATCATCCTCATCCTGACCGGAATTGGCATTTCGGTATTGAGCACATTCCGGAGTATTACCAAGTATCTGAGGATGAAACTGGATGACCTGTATTAAACACTAAAAGCTAACAACTAACTGCTAAAAGCTATTTTCTGTTAGCTATTAGTTTCCAATGAAAATAGTACCTTAGTCCCCTAACCAAACGAATATGAGCGCTAAAAAACAAGATACCGGAATGGCCCCTTTATTTGGCAAACAGAATTATCTGCTGATGCTGACCGGGGTTGTTGTAATGGTGATCGGATTCTTTCTTATGAAAGGTGGAAAAAGCGATCCGGGTAAATTTGATGCAGAACAAGTATATAGTTCCACCCGGGTCACAATTGCGCCCATTATCATCCTGATCGGGCTGGCCATTGAAGTGATCGCCATCTTCCGCAAACCCAAACAGGCGGAATAATAACCTGTATCTCCCATGAGTATTCTGGAAGCCGTTATCATCGCCATCGTGGAGGGCATCACCGAATTTTTGCCTGTATCCTCCACGGGCCACATGATCATTGCCGAAAAGATCCTTGGTGTTCCAGATAGTGATTTTACCAAGCTATTCACTGTTGCCATTCAGTTAGGGGCCATCCTGGCAGTGCTGGTTCTTTACTGGAAGAAATTTGTTGATTTCCGAAAATGGCAATTCTACCTGAAGTTGGTCATCGCTGTTATCCCGGCCCTGATCCTGGGCGCTATCTTCAGTGACAAGATCGATTCACTACTTGAAAGCTCAACCACCGTAGCTGTTACCCTTCTCCTGGGTGGTGTAGTCCTCCTCGTGATCGATGATTATTTCAAAAACCCCGTCATCCACGAGGAAGAGCAAATCACCTTTAAAAAAGGATTTCTGATCGGCATCTGGCAATGCCTGGCCATGATACCCGGGGTAAGCCGAAGTGCGGCCTCGATCATTGGGGGCATGCAGCAGGGATTGACCCGCAAACTCGCCGCCGAATTCTCCTTTTTCCTGGCCGTACCAACCATGGCGGCCGCCACCGGGTACAAGCTGTTAAAAGGATACGAATCGTTTACCAGCGAACATATCAAACTCCTCGCCATTGGCAATGCCGTGGCTTTTATCGTAGCCATCCTGGCCATTAAATTTTTTATTGGCTTTTTACAAAAACATGGTTTCAGGCTTTTCGGGTATTACCGCATCATTGTTGGACTGGCCTTGATCATTTTGATCATTGCCGGTGTGATCCCGAAGTAGGCAATTCTCAAATTGCTCAAATTGCTTAAATTGTGTCAAACCAACCTAACGATGCAGACGGCTCCTAAAAAAGTAGTAAACGCCTGGGCTATGTATGACTGGGCGAATTCCGTTTACAACCTGGTGATCACCACAACCTTTTTCCCTGCCTATTATGCTGCCATAACCTCCAAAGAGAATTTTCCCAATGGGATCCCTTTTCTGGGGCGGAATTTCGTCAACACCGAGCTCAAAGATTATGTGTTGTCATTTGGCTTCCTGCTCGTGGTACTGATGTCCCCGATCCTTTCTTCCATTGCCGACTATAAAGGCAATAAAAAACAGTTCATGCGGTTCTTCTGTTACCTGGGTGCCCTTAGCTGTTCCTTGTTGTTCTTTTTTGATGGGGACCATGTGACGCTGGGGCTGGTTTGTTTTATGATCGCCGGAATCGGATTCTATGGAAGCCAGGTATTTTACAATTCCTATCTCCCCGATATCGCTGCCGAAAAGGATATGGACCGCATTTCCGCCAAAGGCTATACCATGGGTTATATTGGCAGTGTGATCATGCAGATGATCGGTTTTGCCCTGGTACTTTTTATGCCGGAATCGGATAAAAAACTCCCCCTTCAACTTACTTTCCTGCTGGTAGGACTTTGGTGGATCGGTTTCGCACAACTCACGTTCTCCCGGCTTCCGGCACCTCCCTTACAGGAGCGAAAGGCCCGGAAGCATATCCTTGTCAATGGATTTCATGAGCTCAAACTGGTATGGAACCAGTTACGTCATATGCCTGCCCTGAAACGTTTCCTGACCTCGTTTTTCTTCTATAGCATGGGGGTGCAAACCGTAATGCTGGTAGCGATCGACTTTGGCATAAAAGAACTTAAACTGGAAGATTCCAAACTCATCATCACAGCGGTCATCATTCAATTGGTTGCCATTGCCGGTGCCATGGGGATGGCCCGTCTTTCAGCCAAATGGGGAAACCTGAAAGTATTGATCCTTGCTGTTATCCTTTGGATCGGCGTTTGTATCGCCGGATATTTTATCCAAACCGAATTTCATTTTTATATCCTTGCCTCACTTGTCGGATTGGTTATGGGGGGTACTCAATCCCTGAGCCGGTCCACTTATTCCAAACTTATGCCTGAAACAAAGGACACCGCTTCCTTCTTCAGCTTTTATGATATCACCGAGAAGCTGGCCATTGTGATTGGCTTGTTTAGTTTTGGATTTATTGAAGGATTGACCGAACACAACGGAGGTATGCGCAATTCCATTCTGGCCCTGATCGTGTTCTTTGCCCTGGGACTTTTCTGGTTGTTACTCACTGCCGCCAGAAGCCGTAAAAAATCATTTGTCTAACTTGCATCCATGAAACTCTATTCAATAGAAACCGGGCTCTTCAAACTCGACGGGGGTGCCATGTTTGGCGTGGTGCCAAAGAGCATGTGGAACAAGATCAACCCTGCAGACGAAAACAATATGTGCACCTGGGCCTTGCGCTGTCTTCTTATTGAAGATGGCGAACGGCTTATCCTGGTTGACAATGGTATCGGGGATAAACAGGAAGAGAAATTCTTTCGTCATTACTATTTACACGGGGAAGACACCCTGGAAAAGTCACTTCAACGGGTAGGTTATCATGCGTCGGACATTACGGATGTCTTTCTTACCCATCTGCATTTTGATCACTGTGGGGGGTCTATTGTCCGGCAAGGAGATAAACTGGTGCCCGTCTTTCCAAAAGCTACTTTCTGGAGCAATAAAGATCATTGGGAGTGGGCGGTTCAACCCAATGACCGGGAGAAAGCCTCCTTTCTGAAGGAAAATATTCTTCCGATCCAGGAAAGTGGGCAATTGAAATTCATAGAAAAAGCAGCACAGGGAGATACACCGTTTACAGCGAACATTTCCATAAAATTTGTCTATGGCCATACCGATGCCATGATGTTACCCGTGGTCAGTTACAAGGGCCGCAAACTGGTGTATATGGCCGATCTCCTCCCCTCGCATGGCCATATTCCCATTCCGTATGTCATGGCCTATGATATGTTTCCATTGACAACACTGAATGAAAAAAAGAGCTTTCTGAAAGAAGCGGTGGAAAATGATTACATCCTGTGTTTTGAGCACGACGCAGCTCAGGAATGTTGCACGGTGGAGCAGACAGAAAAAGGGATCAGACCGAAGGACTTTTTTCGGGTAGCAGACATTTAATACACGAATCATATTGATTCGTGTAACGCTTTTACTTACGTCTTACCAACGAAGTCAACGGATGCCGCAGGTTTTTATACCCCATCATATCGATCTTCACTTTTCCCACAACGATCGGACTTTCGATCCGGAGAGGAATATGGTTCTCGTCATCACTGACCCAAACGGTCATGCTCTCACCGCCTTTGAAAATAGTGCCTTCCAATAAAAGGGGTTTGAATTTGATGGCCCTGAATTTTCCGTATTTGGTCTTTACTTCTTCTTTACCGAGGTAACGGATATACATGCTGTAGACCTGGTTATCGAGGAACATAGGGAAGGTGATCTTATCATTCACCTTAAATTTATTGAAGTCAATGCTTCGCGCATAATAGACAGCACTCAGCACATCCTGTACACAGTCGGGCACTTTGAACACACCTTCGGTTGTGATGGCGGTATTCGCATTGCGGTTGAAGCTGATGTTCTCGTATTTCTTGAACCCGCCCTCGTTTACATTCCGGATGAACTTCAGCGGCTGTAGGGTGGCGGTATCAATATAGGACTCGTATTTGTCCCGCACCTTATACACCCAGTCATAGGAACTGTTTGTCTTGCCATCTCCTATGATATGATATACAGGCCGGTTATTGAGGGTTTCGAGGTTGGCGCTGAAAATAGCTGTACCTGCATTTACGTATAACCCGGCCACTGCATAGTACACTGTAAATGTTACTTCCTCCCCGGATTTGAAAGCGTTATTTTTCATCCCGCAATTACTGTCATTGCTGGGCTGATGGCTTTTAAAGGAAAAGAGGAAAAAACTGATCCCCGCAAATATGATGAACTTCATTCCATTCATGTGCCTTCTTGTTTTGATGGGCGTTTGCCAAAGAATTTAATGCCTAAAATTAATAAACTACCAGCCAATGCGGGTATTATTAAATTGATGAACCATACTATGACGGCTGTGAACCCGATACCTATGGCATTTGAACTGAATAAGCCCAAAACCTTCAGGTTCACCTCCCCCCGTATTCCCAGGTCTGCCAGGGCAAATCCGGGTATGATGGCCAGGATCAAAAATACCAAACTGGTGGACCAGAGGGTCTCCACAAATCCAACCTCCACGCCAAAGAAACTAAACAGCAGGAAGTATTGCAAGATGAATACCCCAAACCGTATGGTAGATAATGACAATAATCGCCAGAGGATAGTTGCATTCAAAGCCCCCAGCTCAATCAACAGAAAAGCGAATTTTTCCTTCCGCGACAACCTGTCTATCCAACGCGCGAACAGGGATACCCGAAAATAAAAAAGTGTTAAAATAATGAATGCCAGAACAGACCCGAAAAGCAATACCTGAAGGCCAATGGATGACCATCCACTGATGGGCTCTGCACGCAGAATTCGGTTCCATAGAAAAAGAAGACCAATGATACCGGCAAACAGGGTAACGAGCAATTGACTCATACTGCACAGAATGGTAAGGGAAATGGTTCGCAGCCGGTTTCCTTCGTCCATATACAGGACCCGCCCCAGGTATTCACCTGTACGGTTGGGTGTGGTTACCGAAAAAGAGACCCCGGTAAGTATGGCCTTGAATCCCTGCCAAAAGGAGATCTTTTGTACCTGGCGCACCGCCAATTGCCATTTTCTTGTTTCGATCGACCAGTTAAGTACCATCAATCCAATAACGGCGATCAATTTGCCAATTTCCGGGCTATTCAGGGATGCTTTGATCTGTTGCCAGGAAAGGGCCAGGTTAGGCTGTTGTCGTATCTCGCGATAAATGGACCAGGATAACCAGATGAATAAGAGAGGCCCCAAAACATATTTGAGAAAGAATTTGATATTTTTGTTCAGCCTCATCTATCGGTAAAAATACAAGCCCCTTGCAAAAGCCTGAAAAAATAATACTCGGGATCGACCCCGGTACCGTCGTCATGGGATATGGAGTGATCGCCGTTTCGGGGCAAAAAGTCACCATTTTAGAGATGGGCGCCCTGAAACCGGGGGCTCAAAAGGATATTTATAAGCGGCTTCAGCTTATTCACGAGACCGTTTGCGGACTCATCATCAAATACAAACCAGGGGAATTTGCCATTGAAGCCCCTTTTTTCGGTAAGAATGTACAAAGCATGCTCAAACTGGGAAGAGCCCAGGGTGTAGCGATCGCCGCGGCCATGCAAACCAATATTCCGGTAACCGAATACTCACCCAAAAAAGTAAAGCAATCGGTTACTGGAAACGGAAATGCAAGCAAGGAACAGGTATGGAAAATGCTGCAAACGATCTTTCTGATTGAAAAAAAACCAAAACACTTTGATGCCACCGATGCGTTAGCTGTAGCGCTATGTCATCACCTGCAACGGCACCGGGCCCTGCCTGAAAAGAAAAAATCAGCCATCCCCGTAAAAAACAAAGGGAAGAAAAATGATTGGAAAGAATTTGTTTCAAAAAACCCGCAGAAAATAGCCAAATGATATTCCTGGCGCCCTTACAGTTGCGCCAATATCCGGTCACGTACCGCGGAGAGTTCCTCCGGCGTCATCTTTATTTTCTCCTGTACAAAATTGAGGTCGTTGGCCGAATTGATCGGAATAAGATGCAGGTGCGCATGCGGCACCTCCAACCCAATAACAGAAATGCCCACCCGGTTGCAATCGAAGACCTTCTCCATTGCTTTAACAATAGGCTGAGCAAAAACAAGGATCTCTTGTAAATAATCTTTCTCCAGATCAAAAAACTTATCTGTTTCAACTTTAGGCACCACCAACACATGCCCTTCCCGCAATGGAAAAATATCCAGAAACGCAAAGAACTTATCATTCTCCGCAATTTTGTAGGAAGGAATTTCGCCGGCGATTATTTTGGAAAAGAGGGTCATGGTAGTGGTATGGTAGTTTGGGTATGTGTAAGACGTGAGACGTGAATCGTGAGACGTCAGGCGTGGGTCGTGAGTCAGGAAAATTTAATATACTTAAAAAAGTTTAATTTTAATGCCGCGAACATCACGTCTCACGTCTCACGTCTCACGTCTCACGTCTCACGTCTCACGTCTCACGCCTCACACCGAAATATTCTCAATCTTAAACTTGATCGTCCCGGCAGGCGCCTGCACTTCAGCCACCTCGCCGACTTTTTTACCCAACAATCCTTTACCTATGGGGGAAGTCACGGAGATCTTACCCAGTTTCAGGTCGGCTTCATTTTCAGAAACGATCTGATAGGTCACTGTCTTTTTTGTATTCAGATTGGTCAGTCCCACTTTGGTCAGGATCGAGACCTTACTGGTATCAATGCTGCCTTCGTCAATGATCCGTGTATTAGCCATTACCCCTTCCATTTGGGCGATCTTGGCTTCCAGTAATCCCTGGGCCTCTTTGGCTGCATCATACTCTGCATTTTCCTTCAGGTCACCCTTTTCTTTTGCCTCGGCAATGGCCCTGGAGGCAGCAGGGCGGTCTACCGCCTTCATCCGCTGGAGGTCCAGTTTCATTTGCTCAAAGGTCTCCTTGGTTACATAATTCAACCCACTCATGGTTCAAGGTTTTTATTAAACAGAAAAAAATAACAACGCCTCAGAGGGTCTGAAGCGTTGCTATAATTGCAAATATAGAATTTTCGGGAAAACCCGGGATTTTTTACCGCCGGGAACAAAATGGAGATTCACCGCAGAGAACAAGAGAATGCTGAGTTACGCAGAGAAATTTTGGAGTATAGACTAATCTATAGATAATTGATTTATAGATAGTTGGAAAATTATTTGCACATCAAATAATAATAGTCAATAATTTATGAAGTTCACTCAAAATCTCTGCGTAAGTCAGCGTTCTCCTGTTCTCTGCGGTGAAAAAAAATCAAAGTCTTACAAACTCATATATCCTATCCCGACCATATGAATATTGGATACCCCGAATACAGTTCCAGTTATTTCGAAAGTTAAACTCATCCAGGTTCAGGTTAAAGACCTGATTCGCCTGAAAATTGACGAGGTAGATCCGCAGGTATTTCTGTCGCTGGTTTTGCCAGTTTCCATTCCCGTCATAATATCCCCGGTTGTAAAAATCAGCTTCCCAATAACCGGTCAGGGTATCGGTAGCACTGGTATAGCTGGCGGTACCACTTTCATTGAAGGTGAAAACGCCATCTTCATACCCGGTGGTAAAATAGTCCCGGTCCAGGAAATCGCGCCGGAAAGATTGATCCAGTTTCCACTGGCCAAAAAGGCGGTCTTCGACCTGCCTGCGGCAGGAAATGAACAGTGTAGAGAAAAGAAGTAAGAGGAGTAGATTTCTTTTCATAGCAGATGTATTTGGGCTAAATTAATAGCGTAAAATCGCATCTGGTCATAAGGAAATCCTAATTAACGAAACGCTGATCAAAGACCCAATTTTTCCAGCAATACCCTGGCCATTTTATAGAAAGCCTCATTGGAATAGCCTGCAATATGGGGGGTAACGAGTACCTGTGGGTGGTGCAACAACCAATGCAGTTGCACTTGTTCTTCCGCGGAATAGGTTTCCAATTTTTCATTTTCCAATACGTCCAGTCCGGCCCCTGCGATCCAGCCTTCCTTAAGGGCCTGGATCAAAGCGGTATTATCGACTACTTTGCCCCGGGCGGCATTAAAGAACCAGGGTTTGTTCTTCAGGGATTGGAAAAAGGAGGTATTGGCCATGTGGAAGGTTTCTTCGGTTAGGGGCACATGGAAACTAATTACTTCCGCATACCGCGCTACCTGTTCCAGGCTGGCTTCTTTAATATATCCTTTGGCAAAACCCGATTTGTATTTGTCATAGGCTAATACCGTGACCTCAAAAGGGGCCAGCAGTGCCGCGAGACTACTCCCGGTATTCCCATACCCAATGATGCCGATGGTTTTGCCACTTAATTCAGTACCCCGATTGGCGGAACGTATCCATTTGCCCTCACGTACCTGCTGATGCGACAAACAAATATTGTTCATCAGGTTCAGGATCATCCCCAGCACATGCTCGGCTACGGCCAGACGGTTTCCTTCGGGGGAACTGACACAAAGAATTCCTTTGCTTTCGGCATAGGCGGTATCAATGATCTCCATCCCGCTACCCAGGCGGCCGATCCATTTGAGTTGGATGGCTTTGGCCAATAAAGGTTGATCGATACGGACCCGTGTGGTTACTACGATCCCTTCTGCTTCTGGAATTAAAGTTTCCAGTGCCTCGTACTCAATATCCGGAACATAAACCGGTTCAAAACCCTGTTCTTTCAAACGGGTCATCAGGTATTCATGTGCCGGGGCCGTAATGATCACTTTTCTCATCCTACTGTTTCATTTTAAATGTCAGCTCGGCAAATTCTGCTACCGATAGTTGCTCAGCCCGCCGATCAAAGATCGGGAGGTCCAGTATTTCATTGACAAAACAATCCCTCGTCGCGTTGCGCAGGGTCTTCCGGCGCTGGTTAAAGGCCGACTTCACCAGCCTGAACAATCGATCCGGGGAGGCGATGACCGGCGGATTTTCCAGTGGCGAAAGCCGTATCACCGCGCTTTTAACCTTGGGGGGAGGCTGAAAACAATTCTCATGTACGTCAAAGAGGTATTCTACTTTATAAAAGGCTTGTACCAATACACTTGTTACACCATACACTTTGCTTCCCTCTTTGGCCGCCACACGAAGGGCTACTTCCTTCTGAAACATCCCGATCACCGCTTCCACCTGCTCCCTCCATTCCAATATACGAAAGAGGATCTGGGTGGAGATGTTATAGGGGAAATTGCCGACTACAGTAAAATTCCCGGAGAAAGGCGCCGGTATATCCAAAATACTCCCTTCCAGGATCCGATCCTTCAGCGAAGGATAGGTCATTAATAAATAGTCGACTTTCTCCCGGTCTAACTCCACCGCCCTGAAGGCAATATCCGGAATCTCGATCAGGTACTTGGTCAACGCCCCCCCTCCGGGCCCTACCTCCAGCAACTGGGTAAACGGTCTTTCCCGAAGTTCCTGCACGATCTTTCGACAGATGTTCTCATCTTTCAAAAAGTGCTGGCCAAGGGATTTTTTGAGGGTGTACATGGGGCAAAGATAGAGGATGTTGGATGTTGGATGACAGATGACGGATGACAGATGACGGAGGGTGGCTGTGCGAGACCTCTGGTCTCGCACTATTCTCTTGTCGCCTCTGGCGACTCGAACAACAACTTTCTCTTTTTTTTATTAATAAACAATTGCTGCCGCCAGAAGCGGCTTTCTAGAAGTGCGAGACCAGAGGTCTCGCATAGCCACCCTCCGTCATCTGTCATCCGTCATCTGGCATCCGTCATCCGTCATCCAACATCCAACATCCAACATCCAACACCCAAAAAAAAGCCCCTCAACAAGAATGAAGAGGGGCGGCAGGCTCAGCCTGCAAGTAATAACCAGCTACCGAGTTCAGTTATTTTTTCAGCACTTGCTGTGTATATCGTTGACGGTTGACAAGGGCTTCGACCACATAAGTTCCTTTGGGTAATACAGCCACATTGTCTAAAATAAATGTATTGGGACCGGTTGCGCCGGAGAATATCTTCTTGCGGACCAGACTTCCTTTATTGTCGTACAGGTTCATGGTGACGGAAGAAGCTGCAGGCAGGTTCATGCCTATGCTTATCTGATCACCAAACGGATTACTCAATACGCTAAAAGCTTTCTTTCCATTTACCTGCAGGGCCACCACACGCGAATAAGTGAGGGCTCCATCAAGGTCTACGGATTTCAGGCGATAATAGTAAACAGCTGTTGTGTTGCTGTTGACCGCGTCTGTATGATTATAGGTATAAGTTCCTTGCTGATTGTGCGGAGCAAGCGTAGCAATGGTGGTGAAATCAACACCATTCAGGCTTCTTTCCAGTTCATACTGACGGATATTCCTTTCGCTCTCTGTGATCCAGGTCAGCTTATTGAGGCCGCTCTGGTGAACACCGGAGAAGGAGGTGATGTTAACGGGCAGGGTGCCGCTATAGAGGTCACTCCGGAAAATGCCCTTTCCATGGGTAACACCAATGAGTTTGTTATTGGCATCTACTTGCAGATCGAATATCTGTGTGGCATCCCAGAAACCATTGTTGTAGTCTGTCCAGGTTGCACCACGGTCTGGACTTACATATACACCAAAATCACAACCGGCATAGATCACACTTGGATTGGTGGGATCGATCAATACAGCATTAAAGGGTACATCCGGCAAACCGGTTCCTCTGGCTTGCCAGGTGGCGCCACCGTCGGGTGTCAGGTAAATGTGGGTGGTGCCAAATCCGCCTATGGCTACGTATACGCTGTCATCATTCACCGCACTAATGGCAAAATCATTCACAAATCGGTTGGGCAATGTGCCTTTGATGCTTGTATACGGCGTTGTGGCAGGAGTGGTGCTTTTAAATACGTTGGGTTGTCCATTCACCCACAAAAAGTCATTGGTAGTATTTTGGGCAATATTGGAAGTCGATACATAGATCTTGTTCTCATTGGTGGGGGATACTGCTATTGTAATAGCGGTCTTTCGCTGCTGTTCGATATAGGCTGTCGAACTGGTAGCCGTATTGCTCCATGTACCACCTCCATTAGTAGAACGGTGGATATTGTCAGAAGCCACATACATAAAGTTTCCGTTGGATTTACTAATGGCGACCGGTGCCATGAACGCAGTACGATCGTCAGCTGTAAAGGCCCATGCGGCTAATGAGTTGTTAAAGGTTCCTGTAACACCTCCTGTGGATCGGCGAACCCGACGGGCATCATTGGAGGCCAGTACCGTAGTACCATTAGGGGCAATGGCACAAGGCCCACCATCTCCACCAAATACACTTGTCCAGGAAGTACCATTATAGCGAACCACCCCATTATCCTGCAACCCACCGATCATTACGTTGGCACTGGTAGGATGTACACCGAATGAAGCATAGAATTGTGTGGCACGTAGCCCTGTATTGATCGCGCTCCAGTTGGTTCCACCATTGGTACTTTTATACATACCACCATCACAAGCCACATAAATGGTATTGCTGTTGTTGGGGTCAAATTCAATATCATGAATATCGGAGTGAACAGGACTGCTACCGGATGAAATGGTAGTGGTAATAGAACCACCTGTGGTATTATTGGTAGAAGTATAACGGTAAAAATCCACACCCGCCATTAAGATCTGGTTGGTATTGGAAGGATTGATGGCCAGGTCGTGTGAAAACCAGTATTGGAAATCCACGTGAGCAGAACCGGACTTACTGTTCCAGTTGGCACCAAAGTCAGTGGATAAGAATAACTCGTTACCCGAGGTACCTGCCACCTGTGCATAGAGGACTCCGGAACCTACATTATCTAACCGGATATACCCAGACCAGGAGGTTGGAAGACCACTGGTTACTTTGGTAAAAGTCGGACTACCTGCAGTTCCGTTGGTGGTGCGATAGACCCCTTTATCTGTATTGACCATGTTCCCTACTCCCACCACGATCTGATCAGGGTTGGAAGGGTTGATGGCAATATCTGAAACATAGATCTTGCTAAGGATATTTGACCAGGTAGTACCACCGTCATTGGAACGGTAAAGGCCATCTGTGGCACAGGCATAGATCCGTTGGCTGTTTGAAGGGTCAAAGGCCATCATTTGAACACCAAACATCAGGTCCGATGTTCTCACTAAAACCTGGTTCCAGGTAGTACCACCATCCACACTACGCAGGATGCCGATACCATAGGTACCACGGGCCTTCCACACATTGAATCCGATATTGGACGTATCAACCCGGTAAACCTCACCTGTACCGGCAAAGAGGGTATCGTTGTCAGTGGGGTGAACAATGATGGAGGATACACCTAAAGTGGGATATCCTGTTTCAACACTGGTCCAACTGCTTCCCGCATTAGTGGATTTCCAAATTCCTCCGCTGGCGGAACCCGCCCAAAGGTTATTGCTGTTGGTCTTATCCACAGCAATACTTAATACACGACCCCCAATGGTGGATACATCCCCCAGAGAGGTCCAGTTGGCGGCGCCAACTCGGCCACCGCGATAATCAACATTCTTGTTTTTTAATTGGAGATACTGCTGCCAGGCGCGCATGTACTTGCCCGTGAGGCTTGAGCCGTCCATATCAGCCCTGCCGTTAACCCACATCAATAACTGACGGTCAGCGCCACTAAATAATTCAATTTCGGCACCTTCTTCCCGCTCCTCTTCAGCTTCGGAATGAAGGACGTTTCGGTTGGTTTGGCTTTGGTAGATAAAAAATGTAATAGCAAACAGGCACAGGATGGTGAGCCCTGCTAAGAGATGGTTCTTTCTCATCGGTAGTGGTTTTTCTTATTGGATTTAACTGAATTACAAATTACTTAAAATCATTCATTTTGTATAATGATTTGTCGATTGAACAATTCATCTGGTGTTTTTACTTGTAAAATATACGTGCCGCTTTGAAAACGTTTCAGGTTATCGAGTTGAATGGTATTGAGTCCTTCTTTGATTTCCAACTGCTTTTGATAGACCAGGGCCCCTTGCAGGCTCAATATTTTGATCTCTGCAGTACCCTGCCGTGTAGATTGAAGATCAAGTTTTGCCCAGGTACGTACCGGGTTTGGCATCACGGTCAGTGAGGATTTTTGGACAATGGTAACAGTTTTGGTCTGGCTCACTTTCTCTGTACTGCCATCAGCCTTGCGTGTGACGCGCAGGCGGTAGTAGGACTTCCCTTTTAAGGGGAGGGTATCAATAAACGTATAGACATGGTCGCCTGTTTGATTGAGCGCAGTAACAGTTCCAATGGAGGACCACATACTTCCGTCGCCACTTCTTTCCACTTCAAATACGCCGAGATTGCTTTCATTGCTGGTACCCCATGTGGTTTTAACCTGGTTACCGGTCAACTGGGCATCAAAGTATTTCAGGTTTACCGGAAGTACGCTCGCGACCATTACCTGATAATCCTCTACTTCACCTGAATTGAAATATCCTGTGGCATGATTTTCATCCATGTTATTCGTACCCGCTGTGATCCGTACACGCAGGTAGGTGCTTTGACCGATCACAAGTGGTGTATTGATCGTCCACCAAACCAATGTAATGGTCTGGGTGGAGGCGCTGGTTCCAATCGTTTGGATAACTCCTTCACCGGCATCAAAAACACCGTTTGCATTATAGTCTAGCCATGCACCCAGCGTAGCATCTACGCCGGTGTTATTAAACACATCAATATCTACAGCAAAGTTGAATGTGCCCGTATCGAGTAATGGAACAGTAGCGATACCATCTTCATCTCCACCATCCAGAGTGGCACCGGCTCCACCGGTCTTTGCCCATTCGTTATCCCAGGTAGCACCCAATCGGAGGTTGTCGGAACGTTCATGTACTGCCGGGCTATTAGCCACCGGATCATACGATGCAGGAGCATCACCAAAATCACAGCGGGGGCGAAAGTTCTCGCTCGCATCACCAGCTCCACCGGGCCAATTGGCTCCCCCCTGCGGTGTGATGGCAACAATGCCTGAATTGGTACCCGCTTTATTATAAAAACCTACTCCGGAATTACCAGATGTGGTTCCTCTGAAATAATAAAGGTCGCCCGACCAGGTTAGTGCTCCCTGACCATTCCATGAACCAGAACCAGGATTATTATACAAGGCGTCCATATTTCCGGTCATCAGGTTGTAATGGTGGTATTTGCTTTGACTATAGTTACCTCCATTTCTGGCCGTGTTGAAATCATAAAGTATTCCATCATGGATCACAAAATCACCAAAGTCGTGTATTGAGGTATTACTTGCATTGATATAGGCATCGCTGGCAAATACCTGGTAGGCCACCCCGGTAGGATTTTGAGAAGCATCCAGTTCAATTCTCCAGAAAAGAGTTTCGCGGGTTTGTGTACTTCCTCCTGTTCCTGTACGTCCACCCTCAACACCCAGGTACAGGGCGCCGTCATAAAAAGCAGCACCGGCTGATTCCACACCAGAACCCATGGTAGGAATGCCAAGGGTTGTTGTAATATTCGCTACGATGGTTGAGCTGGCTCCGGTAGTAAGGTTGTATCGTTTCAGCTCGCGGTTATTGGCGTCAACCGAAACGTTCTCGGATATGTAGTACAAGTATTTATGGTAGGGATCATACGCCAGGGAGTTGACATAGTCCTTACTCGCATCACGAAACAGAAACCAGGCATTGCCGGTTGCCGGATCCACCATATACACAGAGTCATTATCCGGCGTAGCCAGAAAATAATCCGGTTGGTTACCCGCCGGGCCAGTAAAGGGTTCATTATCGGTTGTCTGCTGATAATTATTGGGAAAACTGCCGGTAACACAGGCCACGATATCAGAAAACCAAAAATGGGAATCACTTCCCAGTACAGTATTGGTCAAGACGATCGTTTTAACCGGTCCGGCAACTGTGATCGTGGCCGTCCCCCGGTTATCCGGACTGGCAAGCGTAGTGGCATCAGCGGTAATCGTACGAGCAGCAGGTACACCTCCTACTGTCAGGATCGTTGTTCCCTGAAGTGCCACGTTTACATTTTGAGGAACCGCAGCCGCATTGGTAGCAACTACCGTGAAAGAGGCTAACCGATCAATATCGTATAAGGTGAAACTGGCATTTTGCACTTCATTATTGAAGGTGATGGTGAAGGTCTGACCCAATAATGTAGGCTGAAATTGCACATCCGCGCCTGTATAGGCAATACCACCTACGGTAACATCACCTGCATGAGTTGTTACGTCTCCATATAAAGTAACGTCATTGGAAACAGCAAATGTGAAATAATTAGATCCTATCCCAAATCGCTGGCTTCTTGCCTGTGCCGAACTGATATAGGCAGAATAGGGGCCTCCGTTGTAGTAATAGTCAAGATTGTCCCAATTGGCGCGAGCCTGTGTGGTTGATCCGCCACATTGTGACCAAACATTTCCTGCTTGAAATAAAAGGAGTAATAGAAACGCAGTAAGATGGAGAGGGTAGCGCT